>NZ_JAEHOK010000009.1 GCF_016236915.1 Salegentibacter maritimus | reverse complement strand
TTCCTTTAGACTTGCAAGAGTAAAATTTGTGTAAATTAAGGATTAAAAAAGAGTAGGCTAACTATAACAAGTTCCAGTTAAAAGAGCTATATGCTGATTCAGTACCTACTCTTTCCCTAAATAGTAACTCAAATAGAAATTCGGGATTAAAAGCCCATTATTAAGGAATTGAGTCCTATTTAATTTAATCCATTCATAACTAAAACCAAAATTATGAAAAATTCATTGACTTTTGTAGGTATTGATATCAGTAAAAACACATTGGATATTTGTTCTATAAAAGGTGAGAAGAAACTGGCCAAACGTATTGATAACAACAAAAAAGCTATAAAAGTTTTTTTTAGTGGCTCAAAGCCACAAAGTTTAAAAGTCTGTATTGAGAATACGGGGCGATATGGCCGTAAGATTATTGAAGTCTTAACCTCTTTAAATATCGTTTTTTACGAAGTAAATCCTTTGCATTTACACAAAAGTATTGGACTCACCAGAGGAAAAGATGATATTATAGATGCCTTCCGTATTGCTAAATTCCTGGAAAAAAACCACACAGAACTCGAACCACATCAAAAACCAGAACCGGGAATAGAAAAGCTGAAAGCACTTATATCCCATAGGAACCTGTTAATTAAGCAAAGAGCCCAACTCAAAGCAAAAAACAAAGAAAACCTACTGATTGCAGATCTTGACTTGCCGCAACTGGAAGAGCACGGAGCTGAACTTATTCAATTACTAACTGAAAAAATAAAACAAACCGACAAATCAATAATTGAGGTTATTGAGCACAATAGTGTATTGAAGCACCAATACCATTTAATACGTGCTATTCCTGGAGTAGGTCCTATTTTATCGTGGAATATGTTGATTAAAACAAATGCATTTAAATCGATCACAAATCCTCGTAAATTTGCCTGTTATGCTGGAGTGGCGCCATTTTCAAAAAGTTCAGGAACTTCTGTTTTTGGTAGGGCATCGGTTTCTATCTATGCAGATAAAGGCATTAAGAAAATACTGCATTTAGCAGCCATGAGGGCGATCCAATTGCCTTCTGATTTAAAACAATATTACCATCGAAAGGTAAATGAAGGCAAAAACAAAATGAGCGTCTTAAATGCTGTAAGAAATAAGATCATTCATAGAATTTTTGCCATCATAAAAAATCAAAAAATATATAATAATAACTTGCAAGTGTCATAGAAATCAGCATCAATTTTTATGGTTGGCTTACTCGCCTTATCTTCTGAAGGTAGATCACCTAAGGGGCGCTCCAGATAGAGCTTGTAGAGCTTCCAGGTAATTTCTTTTGATGACATCCAAAATGGATCTATTTGAACTTTATGTAAAGGAGCCTCATCTTTATAATGCCCAAATTCTTCAGGATCGCTCCCCATTAAAAATGTTCCTTCTGGGATGGCAACCATATCAATACTAAGATCGGTTCCGGAAATTCCCTGAACATAAGCTTTTAAATTTTCCTGGCTGTAAAACTTTAATGAAACTAGCATTAAACAGCATATTAACAGATATCTATAATTCATTATTAAAAATTATCACTGTGTTTGTAAGCTTCAATTACTGCTTTTTCCCCTTCCTTTCCCTTCTTGGAATTCCCATGCTCCATACCTACAATGCCTTCAAAGCCTTTAGAATGAATGAACTTAAAAACATTTTTATAATTAATCTCACCGGTTGTAGGCTCTTTCCTTCCAGGATTATCACCTACCTGAAAGTAGGCTATCTCATCCCAGGTAGCTTCAATATTTGGAATTAAATTCCCCTCCTGGATTTGTTGATGGTAAACATCAAAAAGAATCTTACAGCTTGGGCTATCAACAGCTTTACAAATTTGGTACGCCTGGGGTGATTCGCTTAAAAATAAACCGGGGTGATCCCTGAAATTGAGAGGCTCTAAAACCATTGTTAAGTTATGAGGCTCTAGAATATCGGCAGCCCTTTTTAGTGACTCGATCACATGGGCCGTTTGATATTGCATATTTTGCCGTTGGTCTATATACCCGGGCACTACCGTCATCCATTTTGCATTTACACGTTTAGCCACCTCTACAGATTCCCTAATCTCTTTTAAGAATTCTTCTCTCAAATTCTTATCGCCACTAGCGAGATTTGGCTTTGTCCAATAAATAGTATGCGCTACAAATACGCCCATTTGAATATTTCTCTTAGCCATGGTAGCTGCCATTTCTTCCTGAAGTGCTTTATTCCTTCCTTTCATACCATTATCTTCAAAAGCCGTAAAGCCCTCATCGGCCATAAAGTTTAACTGGTCTATAGGATTATCACCGGCATGTTCCCTAAACATACCCAGGTGTGGCGCATAGTTAAGATTAAATTTCTTTTGGTTCGAAAAGTTATTTTCAGAAATATTAGCGGCATAAGCACCAACCGATCCAAGGCCTGCAAGGGCTGATGCTGCTATATTTTGCTTTACAAAAGTTCTTCTATTCATCTGCCAGTGTATTTTCTTCATTATTCACCTCATCAAAAACGTGTGTGGCATAATTTAAATCCATTTGGTCATAAAGCTTTTTAAACTCGACTAAGCGTGCTTTAAACTCATCCCAGTTTCGCTCTTCAGGATAGGTCCATACTACTTCAGACAAAGCAGTCATCCTGGGCAAAACCATATATTCTACGTAATCTGAATCTTTCATATACTCGGTCCAAACATTGGCCTGAGCTCCTAAAATATACTTTTCTTCCCCCGCTGATAATTCTTCGGGAACAGGATCAAAAGAATAAACATGAGACACTGTAGAATTACCTCCAATAGCCAAAGGTTCAGTTTCGGGGTCGGATTGATAGTGGTCAAAATACAAATGGGTATTTGGAGTCATTACCACATTATGCTTTTGTTTGGCTGCTTCAATACCCCCCTGGTTGCCTCTCCAGGACATTACAGTGGCATTAGGTGCCAGGCCACCTTCAAGAATTTCATCCCAGCCAATTATTTGACGACCATTTTCATTTAAGAATTTTTCAATTCTTCTAATAAAATAACTTTGCAGTTCATGTTCATCTTTAAGACCTTCTCGCTTTATCACTTCCTGTGCCTGGGCACTTTGTTCCCATTCTGTTTTTGGCGCTTCATCTCCACCAATATGAATATATTCGCTTGGAAACAATTCCATAACTTCGGTTAAAACATTTTCAAGGAATTCAAAAGTTTCTTCTTTTGGAGCTAAAATCTCTTTAAAAACACCCCATTTTGTCGCCACTTCATAAGGCCCGGTACCATTCCCTAATTCTGGATAAGCGGCCAAGACTGCACGAGAATGCCCAGGTAATTCTATTTCAGGAATCACAGTCACGTGTCTTTTGGCTGCATAGGCCACAATATCTTTAACCTCCTCTTGCGTGTAATACCCGCCATATTCTTCACCATCACCTTTATAAGGATCAAAGTTCTTTTCTATCATCGTTTCTTTTCGAATAGAGCCTATTTCGGTAAGTTTTGGATATTGTTTTATTTCAATTCTCCAACCCTGATCTTCGGTTAAATGCCAATGAAAAGTATTCATTTTATGCATCGCTATAAGATCTATATACTTTTTAATAAAATCTACGGGAAACATATGTCGAGCTACATCCAAATGCATACCCCTATAGTCAAATGCCGGTGCATCTGAAATAGTTACGGCAGGAATAGCTATTTCTGCAGATTCAGCATCAATTTCAGATTGTAACGGTAATAGTTGCTTAAGTGTTTGTACTCCATAAAAAACGCCTTTAGCAGAAGCCCCTTCAACTACAACCTTTTCGTGTGTAACTATTAAATTATATGCCTCATCCCTATCAAAATCAGTTGAAATTTTAAGACTGATGCTTCGTCCTACCTCCTTTTCATTCAATTTTATTTCAGGAGCAATACCGGTCACTTCTTCAATATAGTCTGCAAGAAATTGACCTTCCTGACTTAAATCCTGGCTTACCTGAATTTTAGTATGTTCATCAACAATAAAAACCCCTTTTGAAGTTTCCATTTTTTGCGGAAGCGGAATTATAGCATAATCCTGCTTTTTATTTTCAACTTTAGCAAATTCCTCGTAAGATTTGGATGTATCGCAGGATATAATGCTCATGGTTAAAAATAAGGAGGTAATAATTTTTCTCATAATTAACTTTCTAAATAAAAATTTCGCATAAATATAATTATCAAAAAGAAAACTAAAAATTTATACTTCATAATTTTTTAAGTTTTCTTTTTGATTAAGGAATGAAGTTTTCTAATTACCTAAATTATTTTGAAGTTGGAGCGTTACTTTCAATTTGTTGGAAGGCTTTCCAGCATTGATACATAGCCCTGGGTACATGGAAGCAACCTTTCCATTTTCCACCTTTTAAAGTAAGGTGTGGCTCCCCCTGCCGATTTAAATAACCAAACCATTCACCATTTTCCTTATCCGAAAATCTAGTCCAGGCGTAGTCATGAACCTTTTTATACCAATCCCAAATTTTTTGGTCACCGGTTAAACTATAAGCCTTTGCAAGTGCTACCAGTGCTTCCAGATGCACCCACCATAGTTTTTGATCCCATTCCAGCTGTTGAGGAGGATATCCTTTCACATCAAGAAAATAGAAGATTCCGCCATATTCGTTGTCCCAACCAAACTCCAGGGTATTTAAAACTACCTGTATGGCTTTGTCCAATAATTTCCTATCATTTTTTCTTTTCGCAATATCCATCATAAACCACATAGCCTCAATACCGTGCCCCGGATTTATAAGGCGACCTTCAAAACTATCTGAAAATGAACCATTAGGATTTAAGTTTTCGTAGATAAGTCCGTCTTTCTGAAGAAAAATATCCATCACTTCCGTAACGCTATCATCAATTCGCCTGTTTACCTCTTCTTCAGGCAAAACAGATTCCAGTTCTAAAACAAGGTTCGATAAAATCATAGGCAGGGAAAAATTTCGCAAGGCTCTGTTTCCGGTAGATTTTTCGTATTTACCCTTTGGATTGTTACGGCGTTCCAGAATATTATAGTACGTTTTTCTTGCCAATTCTTCAATTTGCTTATCCCCGGTGGCTTTTGCATATTGCCCAAATGCCATGGTGGCAAAGCAGTCAGAAAAGATGTTGTAGGGCGAAATAAGCGGCTCACCTTCACGGGTTAAGGAAAAATAGAAATTTCCATTTTCATCCATTCCGTGTTTACATAAAAAATCGATACCATTTTTGGCAATTTCGAGCCATTGCTCATTTTGAGCAAGATTGTTGTACAAATAAGAATACATCCAGGCTTGTCTTCCCTGAAGCCAAACAAACTTATCTGTATCATAAACTTTACCTTCCCTGGTTAGACAGGAAAAATAACCTCCAAAATCTTTATCAATTGAATTTTTACTCCAAAAAGGAATAACATTTTCTAAAAGTGCAGTCTTATATAAATTTGATCTCATAACATATGTATAACATAATACGAATATAAAAATTAGTTATATCTTTATTATTTTATTATCTTATTTTTTATAAAATATTTTTATTTCTTAGTCTTTTCGGGATATTTGCAAACTATGAAGAATTTAAAACCAATTGATACGCTTTCCCTTGTTGATAAAGTGGAAATACGGCTATTAGAATTTTTTAAAAATAATAACTTAAAACCTGGAGATCCTATCCCGAAAGAGCTGGAATTTTCGGAATCTCTGGGTGTTAGTCGAACGGTGATAAGAGAAGCCCTATTGAGGTTAAGAACTCTGGGACTGGTAGAATCTAAAAAACACCGGGGTATGGTACTTACAGAGCCCGATATTATAAATAATTTTTCCCGTGTCTTGGACCCCAGCCTTCTTGGCACAGGTATTTTAAAAAACCTTTTTGAACTACGACTGATTTTGGAGATGGGAATGGCAGATTTTCTATTTGAAAGAAAAAACCAAAAAGACCTGGATGAACTGGAAGAGATTGTTGTAAGAGAAGAGGAAGAAGAACAAGAATTGGACAAAAGTTATTTTAGCCTGGATAAAGAAATAGCCTTCCACGGAAAACTTTACCAAATTTCTGATAATAAAACCTTACAAGGTTTTCAGCAATTGTTATTGCCGGTTTTTGAATATGTTCACCTTAAAAACACACCTCAGGATTTTAAACATAGATATTCATCGGGACGTTTTGTAACCCATAGAATGTTAATGGACAATATAAAGATTGGAACCCCCGAAACCTTTAGAAATGCCATGCGCCACCATTTAGAGCCTCACTTTGATTCAATTTTTAAGGGAGAAAGTGATAAAAACACTATTTCAGACGTTTAATTTTAATTTCCCGGAACAATACGCCCTGGCCTTCAGCCTGCAAACCAATATAGCCTTCGGTTAACATTTTACCGTCTTGTTTTATTTCAGGATTATAACCATTAGTAGTACCACCTCCTATTTGTGTTTTTGTGTAGGTTAAGACTATTTCGCCATTCACTTTATGGGTAACCAGGCTATCTTGCACAATCAATTCGGCCTGCACCCATTCGTTCCAGGGATACGTATTTGAAGAAGAATTTATACAATGGCGTGGATCCATTTTGCCTTTATAGAAAACTTCTGTTCCGGGAGAACACATATTTCCGGTTGGCCGCGGATTGCCGTCTTCGGCATCGGCAAGCATTTGGTATTCCACCGATATAGGCCAATCTGATCTTTTAAAATTGTTTTGGGATTCTGGGAATGAAACATTACCCCACTATTTCTAAACGTATAACCGGGAGCATCTTCCAGCCATTCTTCGGTAAAGCGATATTCAAATTTTAAATGATAATTAGAGAAGGGTTCTTTATAAAAAAGATGACCATAGCGCTCATCAAATTTTTCGTAATCTTTATAACTAACCTGAATAGCACCATCTTTTACCTGAAAAGTATTGGCATAATTGTCTCCCAACTCATGTTTATGAATTTTAACGATCCAATTATCAAGGTTTTTACCATTAAATAAATATTCCCAGGAATCATTTTTTACGGCTTTCGTGTTGTTTAATTTACACCCAACTAAAGCGAAAACGCCTATTAAATAACAAAAAGTCTTTATTCTATTCAATTTCATCTAATTTTAAAAATGGGAAATTTAAGTATTAAAATGGTTTTTAGAACAATAGAATTGACAAAAAGTTCAGCCCTCCATATATTTAATATTGATAGTTAATTAAACATAAAATTTAACTGAGTATTCGCAAACAGTATTATTACTAAAAAAACTATTCTATCCTTAATACATTCTAATAAGCCCTAATATAAGAGACCTCACAGATTTCAGTATCTGTGAGGTCTAACTTATAGCGGTTTCATTCATCGAATGGGTAAAACCGATATATAAAGTTCTTATTTATCGGTTAACCAATCTAAAGAAAAGCTTGTAAAGAGATTTCTGGTATAATTATCGGCTTCAAAAAACACACCAATTTCCCCGTTTTCCAGCACGGTTAAATCTGAGTAAGCTGCAGCCCCCTCATAGATAGTTTTTGCCTCGCTCCAGGTTTCCCCTTCATCATAACTAATGCGAACACTTAAGTTCTCCCTGGAATCGGCACTATTAGAGTTTGAAAAAAGCAGTCTGTTTTTTGCATCAGCCCCTTCATGACTGTACCTAATAATACTGGCGTTATTTCCCGGATCGGTTAATTTAGTTTCGGCGCGGGTTTCCCAGGTTTCACCTTTATCTTCAGAGATATGCACATAACGGTGAGCTTCTCCGGTATTAACCCGGGCATTAATCATATACCTACCGTCTGCGAGTTCTATTACTTTAGATTCATCGGCAGGCTTTATAGGTGTATCTATTAAAAACCAGGTTTTACCATGGTCATCACTACCAAATAAATGCAAGCCGTTATCAAGGTTTACCAGGGTATGCAACAACCTTCCAGAACTAGTTTGTGTTCCCCTACCCGATGTAATAAACTTAAAATCTTTATGCCATTCCTCTTTGGCAATCTGGTTGGTAATATCTCTGGGTTCACTCCAGGTTTCACCGTTGTCTTTACTGCTAACTACGTGTAAATAATAAACATTATGCTCATTTTCCAAATCCATAAAATTATAGAACATGAACATTTCGCCAGTTTCTTCATCTACAATCATAGAAGGATCTGATGCCGATTCTCCTTCGGGGAAATTCACAACGGTTTCAATATCACTCCATGTTTTACCATTATCGGTACTTCTGCGCTGAACAATATTTATGTCTTTACTACCTCTTAAATCGGCACAGGAAGGCACGCGTTCGTCTATGGCAGCTATAAGGTCTCCATTAGGCGCGGTTATTAAAGATGGAATACGGTAACAAGCAATATCTTCTTTATTTGTGGCATTAAATAAGTCTGTAAAGACCAATTCCTTTTCTTTAGCCTCTTTTACTTCCTCTACTTCTTTTTCTTTTTCATTATTATTACTCTTGCAACTCTGTAAAAAGCCACTTAATACTAATAGTACTACTAATTTTTTCATTTTTAATCAATTTAATTTAATCTATACTAGCGGTTTAATGCTCAGAAGCCCGCCTCTGGTTATTAATTTAAAATATATAATAAAACACTTATAGGCACGGCTACGAGATAATTTACTAATTTAATTATAAAAGGCCGCCAAAGCGGCCTTTTACTGCTAACAAACAAATAATAAACATGGGGTTAATTATTATTCATAGCCTTCAGTCTGTTCCAGTAGTGGATTTCTACCTATCATATCTAAGGTAATTGGCAATTTCAACTTATATTCATCGCCCTCATCCAGAAACTCAACATTATCTATCACGTATTGATCACCGGCTCTTCTCAAATCCCACCATCTTTTTCCTTCAGCTATAAATTCAACATAACGTTCATTCAGAATAGCTTCGGTATTCTCTGCTTTAGATCCATTTGAATAAGCGTGAATTGCTGGATCGTAATCATCTCCATAGGCTCTTTCCCTAATTAGATTTATTTCTGAAGATGGATCCTCACCTAAATAATTTTTAGCTTCTGCCATTAGTAAAACCACATCGGCATACCTATACACAGGGATATCGCTATCAAAAATTCTAACACTTCCATCTACACGTCCTAAAAACTTATTTAAGACTGAACCAAAATATTTATTGGCATTATAGTTAGGATAACCTGCCCCGTTATTAGAATCGCTGTACAGTCTTATAAAAGTTTGATCTTTTCTGGCATCCAGATTGTCATCAGACAATAAAAGTGTTTTTTCACTGGGGCCATAACGGTTAGAACCGGCTATAATAAAGCCTTCCATAGAATTTCCATCTTCATCAAACTGTGGCCAAATTTCGGTACTTCTTCCGGTAAAGGCGTTATAGAAATTCCCGGCCTCATCTTCGGCGTATTGAATAGCAAAAATAAACTCACTATTGTTTTCGTTATCTGCTCCCCATAGGTCGGTATAGCTTTCAACCAAACCAACATTAGCTATTTGCCCCACCTGCTCCAGGGCATTTTTAGCTTCGGTAAAATCAGTGTTACCACCACCAAGCAAATTACCAGACCAGATATATGCATCTCCTTTTAAAGTTAAGGTAGCAGCTTTAGACCAATAATTTTTGTTACCATTCCAGAAGGATGCATCATCGCCAAAAGCATCTAAAGATCGTTGTATATCGGCTTTTATAAACTGCATCACTTCTTCTTCTGAAGATCGTCCTTTACTCAATCCATCGGGCGATGTTGTACTCAATATTTCCTCACTAATTGGTACAGGCCCCCAGGTTTTTAATAAGGTATAATAGTAATATGCCCTTAAGCCATAAGCCTGGCCCAACATATGTTCTTTATCTTCTGGATTATTAAATTCTATATTAGGAACATTTTGAATAAAGTCATTCAACTTATGAATTCTAGAATAAAAACCACCCCAACCTCCAAAGGGAGCTGTAGAAACGGTAATATTAGACTCTATAAGGTCCTGATAAAAGGGAGATTCAAAGGTTTGACCTCCCCAAACATCACTCCTAATGGCTCCCAATACCCAAAAGGTATTTGCAGCACCTCTAAAAGTACCGTAGAGTCCTGAATGTGCTGCTCGAGCTCCATTTTCACTTTCCCAAAAGCCATTATAGGTAAGTTCACTTGGCGCATCAATCTCTAATTGACTATCACAAGAACTTAGCACAAATAAGGCTAAAACTATATATATAAATTTCATCTTGATATCTTTTTAAAGGGTTAAATTAAGTCCTAAAGTAAATGTTCTCGGTAGAGGGAATTCTCCCGCCTGATATCCACCTAATTCGGGGGTGTCTCCACTGTAACTTTTAAAATAATGAAGGTTGGTACCGGTTAGATATAAACTCAACTTTGTTATTTTATCGGTAAACTTCTCTGTAGGAAGATCGTAGCTAAGGGTTAACTCCCTTATTGCCAAATAATCTCCTTTTTCCCAAAACCGGCTATTTACCGTACCTTCATTTCCTCTAAAAATGTTATCCTGGGCATCAACAAAAACAAATCTTGGTACATCGGTATCGGTATTTTCAGGAGTCCAGGAATCAAGTACTAAAGCATCCTGATTTAAGTTACCCTGGGTTTGCGCCAAACCTTTTCCGCGAATATGATTATAAATTACATGGCCCGCAGCAAAATCTGTTTTCAGATACAAGCTAAAGTTCTTATAACTCATATTTGTTGAAAGTCCGCCGTAAAAATCAGGAGTAGTTCGTCCAATCACCTTTCTATCGTAACTGTTAATTACATCGTCACCGTTAACATCTACCCAAGCCACATCCCCGGGATACCGCTTAAAAGGATCTGGTAGAAAATCATCCTGAACATTGGCATCGGCATCTACTTCTGCCTGGTTGGCATAAATATAATCCTGTACGTAAGTTACCACCAAATCGTTACCAACACGTTGGCCTTCCTGTAAACCTCCAACCCATTCTAATTCTCCGGTATTAGGGTTGTAAATTTGAGTTCCGCCCTGGCGATTTAATTCGTTATCATTTTCAGGTAATTCTACTACAAAGTTTTTGATTTTAGATAAGGTACCATTTAAAGACCATTGGAAATCTTCTCCACGAACTAAATCTGCTCCTAATTGCAATTCAAAACCTTTATTTCTTAAGATACCATTATTGGTAGTTATTCCACTGAATCCTGTCCAATAAGGAAGTGTTAAGTTAGAAAGCTTATCCTCTACATCACGAATAAAATAATCGGCAATTAAGTTTATTCTATTATCAAATAACGAAACATCCAGACCAAAGTTTGTGGTAGTAGACCTCTCCCATCTCAAATCTAATGTTGGCAAAGAAGTATTGGCATAACCGGTTTGCCCATCGTAAACTCCCTGCGATCCATAAGAACCAAAAGAACTAAAATTACCTAAAACCTCAAGATTACCATTTACCCCATAACTAAGTCTGGGTTTAATTTTAGTGAAGACGTTTTTAATATCAGAATCTTTAAAGAATTCCTCATTATGTGCGTTCCAACCTAAAGATACACCCGGGAAAAAACCATATTTATTATTTCCTAACCTGGAAGAACCATCATATCTAAAAGTTAGTCCCACTAAATATCTATCGTCGTAATCATAATTAAAACGCCCAAAACCTGACGCAATTACCTGAAGGGTTCTAAAGCTTGAAGGAACTCCATTGGATTCAGCACCGGCATTAAGCGTAGGAATTAAATCTGTTGGGGAGTTTTTAGTACCTGCGCTAAATGTAAAATATTCATCGCGGTAATATTCAGCTCCCAAAAGCAAGTCGAAATAATGCTTATCAACAGATTTCGTATAATTTAAAGTACCGGTAAGTTGATTTCTAAGTGTTTTCTGCGCTCTGGCTGAAGCATTTCTTGTTTCAATCAAAGAACTTCCACTTAAATAAGCTTTATTAAATGATTCATCCAAATTATTTACTGTAAAATGGCTTCCTGTAAGAGAAAATGTAAGATTAGACATTAAATCCCAGTCTATCCCAACCGATGCCGTTAGTCTTTGTTCCACATTATCTCTGATAAATTTATCCTGATAATACAACGGGTTACCAAAGCCTGGATTCGTTCCTGGGTTTAAATCGTCAGAAAGACTTCCATCAGGATTATTATTATAAGTTCTGGATGTTGGTGCCTGGCCCGCAAATCTTCTAAAAACCGTGTTATTGCTTCCCAGCGGACTTAAATTCAGATTAGAGTGTGCATATAGAATATTTGAGTTCACTCTAAAACTATCTGAAATATTATACGAACCGGTAAATTTCCCGGAATATCTTTTAAACCCTGAACCTAATATTAACCCATCGTTATCTAAATACCCTAAACTGGCAAAATAAGATCCTTTTTCATTTCCGCCCTGAAAACCAATATAATGGTCGGTAGAGGTGCTGGGCTGATAAATTAAATCCCCCACATCATTTTGGCGAAACAAAATTTCTTTACTTGGATCTACTGGGTCTGTAACTGTACCCCAACCTGGATAATCCAATAAATACCTATTTTCGTTGGTTAAATATTGGGTGGTAAATGGCGAGTTGGTTGTATTACCGCCTGTTCCAAAAGCTAAAGCTCCATTTAAGAATCCGGCGTCAAAATTATTTCTTCCGGTAGCTTCATTATAATATAAAATAGCCTGTCGGTTATATTTTATAAAGTTGGCAGCATCTAGGTAATCTGGTGTTTCCCTTTTATAGTTAATACTATACTTTTGTTTATAAGTTATGGTAGACTTACCACCTTCACCAGTTTTGGTAGTCACCAATACCACTCCATTTGCCGCTCTCGCCCCATAAATAGCGGTTGCAGCGGCATCCTTTAACACCTCTATAGATTCGATATCATCGGAGTTTAAAGCATAAAAACTACCGGGAACACCATCAATTAATATCAAAGGAGAACCCGAACCGTCAAAGCTTGTCCCTCCTCTTAATACAATATTTGGAGTAGCACCGGGCTGTCCGGTATTATTGGTAACTCGTAGGCCGGGAATCGTACCTTGCAAAGCAGTTGCCGCATTAGAGCGAGTGGAAGTTTCAAGAATACGGGTATCCATTTTGGCGATAGAAGTGGTTAACTTCGCCCTGGATTGTTTCCCGTACCCTGTAACCACTACCTCATCTAAACCAGACAAATCTTCCTGCAAGACTACATTTAGATTTGAAGTATTTGCCGCTACATCGATTTCGGAAGTTTTAAAGCCAAGGTAGCTAAAAACCAAAATTTCCCCGGCGCTGGCAGAAATGGTATACTTCCCGTCAAAATCTGTTTGTACTCCCCTGCTGGTATTCTTTACAATTACGTTAACACCAGGCAAGGGCATACCGGTTTCATCAGAAACAACCCCTGAAATTTCAATATCCTGGGCATTTAAGGCAAACCCAAAACAAACTAGCATAAGTGCAGCAAGAAGCCCCCTATTCGGAGCCTTTCCATGTTTCACTAAGAATATGCTTTGGAGCGCATATTCAAGAAAGTTTAATCTTTTTCTCATAAAATTAAGATTTAATTTGTTGTTTTTTAACATTGCTAATGTAAACAAATGCATTATGTTATACATAATAATTTTATAAAAAAATTTTGCTTATGACGAAAAATAAGCGGATACCCCTATGGTATCGAAGGTTTTAGAGACATTTTCCAATTCTTCTGTCGATAAAGTTGGGTGAGGGAAACGGGATGGTCCACAATTTACCCCTAACGCCGACATAAAACTTTTTCCACTTCCATTAAAACTACCATAGCTACTAAGGGTTTCTACAAACGTAACTACCAAATTTTGTAATTTTAATACCTTTTGGAAGTTCCCTTTGTCAGATTCAGCTTTAATTTCATGAAAAAGCGGGCTTAAATGGTTGTAAGTACTTCCAACCCAACCCTTTGACAATGAACTCAAGGAAGAGCAAAAAGCCTCATCCACACCAAAGAATATATCCAGGTCGGGATGATTTAGATTTGTTTTTTGGAATTCTACCAGATTATTTTCTGTGAATTTTATCCCGGCAAAGTTTGGGATTTGCTTTTTAGCCATTTCTGCGAAAGCAGTCATAGAAAAGTTCACACCGGTTAAAACTGGTAAATGATAATAGTAAAAAGGTAGGTCGTTAGCTTTAACAGCAATTGCCTTACAATAATCCAGTAATTGCTGTAAACTGGCAGGCTTAAAATAAAAAGGAGCTATAGCTGCAATCGCATCAGCTTTACCTACTGAAGCTTTCGCCAAATCTTCTGCCTCTTTTAAACTATTGCTACCTACGTGATTAATTAAGTAAAGTCCGTTGTCTCGTTGCTCAGACCAGGCTTCAAGAAGTTCAATACGCTCATTTCCGGTAAGTGAAACAAAATCTCCAGTAGAACCATTTATAAAAACCCCAAATACTTTATTTCGTAACAAAAATTTGGAATAGTTGGCAACTACTTCCGGATTAAGGCTAAAATCTTCTTTCATTGGCGCATAAGTCGCCGCAAACATGTTCTTCATTTGATATGTATTATGTATTACATATCAAATATATAAATTTTTAGTTTCTATTCACTCGTTCTGGCAATTAAAACTTCCACGTTATTCTTTTTAAGCATTAAAAGATCTGCTTCATCAATACCATCGTCTGTAATAAGCTTATCTACCTTTTCAAAATTCTGAATAAAAGCAAGTCCGGTTTTTTTAAATTTAGTAGAATCTGCCACCACAATCACTTCTTCGGCAATATCTATCATAATCTGGTTTAGGTAGGCCTCCTCCATATGGTGTGTAAAGAAACCAACATTACTTCTAATGCTATCAACTCCAAGAAATAATTTATTGCAAAAGAGTTGTTTTAAATTGCGTTCGGCCATAGGACCTACCAGCGACATAGAAAATTCTTTTAAATAGCCTCCGGGCATATAAACTTTAAGATTATCAAACTGTGCAAGGTTATTTACAATATCCAGCGCATTGGAAATGACAGTTATTTCATTGAATTTACCCAAATTACTTGCAATCTCAAAAGTAGTAGTACCCGAGTCCAGGATAATGGAGTCGTTCTCCTGTATAAGATCTACCGCCATTTTCCCAATTAAACGTTTTAGATCACGGTTAATGCTTTTTTTCTCCGATACAGCCAGTGCTAGATTATTGGTCTTAAAAGCACCACCGTGAGCCCTCACCAACAGTTTATTTTTTTCGAGTTTATCTAAGTCATTTCGAATTGTAACCTCACTAACCTGAAACTTTTCACTTAAATCAGTAACGTTAACTTTATTAAATTCATCGAGGATTTCCAATATTTTTGATCGGCGGGCTGCGGCTTTTCTCATAAATTATTTTTAATATATTATTACTTTTAGCAAAAGAGTATAAACATTCAAAACTACTATTAGAAATAAAAAACAAGATAATTTCCCAATACAACTATTTTTAACTGAGAATGAAAATGCTCTATTGCCATAACATTTTTTAAGCTTCCAAAAAAGGTCATTTACTTTTTTACAAGTCTAATTATGAATTTTAATAAATTTACTTCAAAATTAGATAAAAAATAAAAAATTCCTGTTAATGATTACAACAAAAACAGGAATTTATTAAAAAAAACATTTCGTTTGAAAATTTACTACAAAAAATTATAAAATTATTTTTTGTAGTAAAGGATTTCTAACTTCTTAAAATAACATTAGTGGTTCCTCCACCGTCTAATGTAATATCTACCGGAGCGTTATTCTTCCAGGCTCCTCTTGTAAAGTCAGGTATATCCATAGATTGCGCTCTATTATTCACAGAGTCTACCGAGAGTGGCGTAATTGCACTCCATAAAGCTGCATCATATACATCCTGATCTAGTGGTAAACCGTTTCTAAGGCTATCTATCAACCTCCAATCCATAATAAAATCCATACCTCCATGGCCACCTACTTTTTTAGCCATATCTCCAACTTTCTTAACAATTTCGGGAGTATATTTCTTTTCCAACTCTGTCATTTCATTTTCATTCAACCAGGAATGTCCTTTAGCTACTCTCCCCGGGGTAGGCCATTTTCTTGCAAAGGCTTCGGTACCACTCACCAGGTGAATACGTGAATATGGACGTGGTGAAGTAACATCGTGCTGAACCATGATACTTTTACCGTTTTTGGTTTTAATCATGGTAGTATTCATATTACCCGCGTATTGTTTACCAACAAACTGGTTATAGAAAGGATCATCCTGAGCCAATTCTTTGGCTTTTGCCGCCATATGATAATCGTTGCTTGAAAGTGAAGTCAAATAATCCATTTGATCTCCTCTATTCACATTCATTATTTGGCAAATAGGCCCAAGCCCGTGTGTTGGGTACAAGTTTCCATCTCTTTCGTAGTTTTCTCTTAAACGCCACATATCTTCATAAGCATCCTTACGGAAATTAAGGTCTAACAAATCGTGAATATACGCTCCTTCTCCATGAATAATTTCACCGAAATATCCCTGACGTGCCATATTTAAAGTAAGTAACTCGAAGAAATCGTAGCAGCAATTTTCCAGCATCATACAATGCTTTTTTGTTCGCTCTGAAGTTTCTACAAGCTCCCAACATTCATCAATGGTTTTTGCAGCAGGTACTTCAACTGCAGCGTGCTTACCGGCTTCCATAGCATAAACAGCCATAGGTGTATGCCAATCCCAGGGAGTAGCGATATAGATTAAATCTAAATCGTCCCGGTCTACCATTTCCTTCCACGCGTTATCACTACCCGAATACAAATCTGGATCGTGTGCAGTATCTGCCAATTCAGCCTTTACTTTTTCAGTCTGTTCCGGGCGCAAATCACATAAAGCTTTAATCTCAACCCCTTCAATCTGACTCATTCTATACACTGCACCGGGTCCTCTCATCCCCAACCCAATAAAACCTATTCGTACAGTTTCTAATTTTGGAGCAGCATAACCACTCATATTAAACTGTTGCGGCCCCGTAGGCGTATTTGCCAATAAAGTTTCTGGCCCTTTACAACTTAGCGCACTTCCGGTAACTAAACCAAGTCCACCAAGACCGGTAATTCTTAAAAAATCTCTTCGGTTATTTTTCATAATAAAAGTATTAATTCTAATGAGCAGTCATTCCTAACAACAGTTTATATCCTGTAGAAATGATTTTTTTATTCTTAATTAAAAATCTGTAAATCCGTAAATTCTTTTGGCGTTAGAATAGAATATTTTTTCTACCACATCTTCAGGTAGATTTAAACCCTTAAATTCTCCTTTAAATTCAGGCGCTTCCAACACCTTATCGGTTGCAAAGAAATCATAATGAAAATTCCATAGCCATTCAAAACGTTCAGCAATTTCGGTCGCAGGTGTATTTCCATCGTCTATAACATCGGTACCGTAAATAATCCTGTCCTGATATTTCAATATAAAGTCACGAACTCCCTGCCAGTTGTCTTTTGCCTGGAGTTGTAAATGACAAACCCTTTCGGCAACATCGGTAAAAGTTTTAGGGTATTTCTCTAGGCGTTTAGACACTTCGTCTATACTCCACTCCATACTAAAAAGGTGAAGCCCCACATAAATGATTCCCGGGAATTTTTCCAGCATATTATCTCTAGCCTGCATTTGCTCTTCGTAAGAAGGATATTCTTTTTGAAGGAACATATGATATTCGGGATGTTCTTTAAAATAATTTCTATCTGAATCTACGGTCATTTCATCCAGTGGCAACCAACAATTTCTTGGTTCTCCCTGGTGCCCTATAAGCATAATATTATTCTCCTGGATATATTCAAAAATAGGGTCGAATATTGGGTCGTCTATCATTACAAAACTACCATCTGGTTTGTGATAATCAAAGCCCAGGTCTTTCCATATCTTCACCCCTACCGCACCATTGTTTAAACCACGTTTTATTTGCGCAATAGCATCTTCAACAAAATCGGGCTGTCCCCATTTTTTAAAGTTGAAAGTCGTAAAATATTTTATTCTGCCCGGATATTTCTTTTGAAATTCTAAGATTATCTTTTCCTGCTCCTCAATTCCTTCAAAAAATGGAATATTGGTATTTATAGAGAGAAAGCCGGCATTATACTCCATCATTTTCTCCATTTTCTCTGAAGAAAGCGTGTTTAAATGAACGTGAGCGTCTATAAATTTTGATATCATAAGATTTAATTTTTCTATTTAAGCAACGCTAGATAATAAAGAATATTACCAAAACTTAACCCCTGGCATATATTTTAAAGGCTTATTATTCTTTATACCTGCTAATTCTAAACATTGTTTTTTACTATTTCCAATCTTCCCTTAACCAGTTTGGTTATTTCTGCAGTAGCTACAGGAAACACCTTTCTTAAATCTATTTCCTCATTATTTCTCAATTCGCTTTGCAGGGTTTTCATAAAAATATTCTTGATTTCTGTAGCCAGGTTTACTTTGCAAATACCACGGGTAATAGCGGCCTGCATTTGTGAACCGGGAACCCCAGAACCTCCGTGCAATACCAATCCTACCGGAGTAGCTTCAGCAATTCTCTCCAGCAAGTCTAATTGTAATTCGGGTTCTTGCTTATAGAAGCCGTGTGCAGTACCTATAGCAATGGCAAGTGCATCAATACCGGTTTCTTCTACAAATTGCTTAGCCTCTTCGGGTTGAGTAAAAACCTTATCGTCGTGAGATTGCCCTAGCTTAGCCACATAGCCTAATTCGGCTTCTACATGTGCCCCATACTTTTTAGCTCTTTCAACAACTTCTTTGGTTATTTTTATATTTTCCTCAAAAGGCAGTTCACTACCATCTATCATTACCGAATCAAAACCGGCGTCTAAACAACGCTGCGCCAATTCTACCGAACCACCATGATCTAAATGTATCCAACCTTCTACACCAAATTGTTTCAACCCGGTACGGCCTAAATTTACCGCAGTTTCCAGCCCCATATAGTCTATAGAGCTCTGTGTAAGTTGCAGGATTAATGGTTCGTTCATTTCTGCCGCAGCAGCTAAGACTCCGTGCAGGGTTTCTACGTTATAAAAATTAGTGGCTAAAATTCCACGGCCTTCACTTCGTAATTGCTGTAATTTATCTTTTAATTTCATTATAATTCCTTATTCCTAATTTGTTCAATTTTTATATCAATTTCATCTTTTTGGCCGAATGCACCGGTTCCTCCCGCAGCAGTAGTACTCAAAGAACCCGTAAGATTTGCATATTCTAAACAGTCTTTTAAGCTAGCACCTTCCAGGTACTTTTTAAGGAAACCTGCATTAAAAGAATCGCCTGCGCCAATAGCATCTTTATAGGCATTATTCAGGTAAGGTGCTATACTGATATCTTCTGCTTCCGTAAGCACACGCCCGCCTTTATCCCCTAGTTTAAGAGCAAGAATATTACTATACTTTCTTATTTCTTCAACCGCATCTTCAAGTGTATCCTTTCCGCTTAGCTTTATAATTTCATTTTCATTGGGAAGAAAAACATCTACATAAGGCAAACAATCTTTATAGTTAAAGTCCCATGCATCGTTAGGGTCTACCTGTAAGTCTAAAGAAGTGCTAAGACCGGCTTCTTTGGCCTTTTTAAACAATTCAACAATAGATGGCCGCATAGCAGCTTGTAGAAAATAATTTGAAAAATGAAGATGGTCAAATTCCTGAATATGATCCCATGGCAACTGGTCGATATTAAAAACATCCATAGCCCCACAGTAGGTAACATTTGCACGGTCCTGATCATAATTCATCACTACGGTAATCCCGGTTTTATACTGATCACTAAATTGAACAAAACGGGTATCTACATTTTTAGACTGTAGTTGGTTAAGAATAAATTCCCCAAAATTATCTTTACCCAACAATCCGCTAAAGGAAGTTGAAATACCAAGAGAGGCAATATTAGAAGCCAAAATAGCCGAAGAACTACCCAGGGTAAAATCCATATTTTCAGCAACCTTTTCTGCACCTACTTCGGGAAAACCCTGAATATTATTTAAAATGAGATCTATATTAAGTTCTCCAACTACCAATATTTTTTTGCTACTCATACGTTTTAATTTGCACCTTTTTCAACATTCTTTCTACATCCTCTTTTTTCAACATTCCCAAGTCTTCATTAAGGCAGTTTGCAGTACCACAGGCGGCACCCCAGGCAGCTATTTCTGAATGCTTTAGTTGTTTATGCAAGGCAAAAGCAATTCCTGCGGTTAAACAGTCACCACTCCCTACCGTACTTATTATCTCTTCCCGCGGAAGTTTAATTTGGGATTTTATAATTTTATTTTCGTAGGCTAATTCCAGACCTTCACTTCCACGGGTTAGAGCTATTAATTGAACTTTATCACCAAAGAATTCCTGTAAGTCTTCAATTTTGGAACTACCACAAAGGGATTTTGCTTCAATATGGTTTAGATGAATTCCAAAAAAACCTTCTTCAAGCGCCTTTTCCAGCTGAATACCTGTACAATCCAGAATAACTTTTTTTTGCTGTTGTTTGGCTATTCTAATAAGTTGCGCATAAGCATCTTCCGGGGCGTTTTTAGGGCAGGATCCCGAGATACAGACAAAATCACTCTTAGCCGATTCATTCTGAAAAACTTCTAAAAAATTTTCAAAATCATTAACACTAAGTGTCGGCCCGGGCTCTAACAATTCTGTATGATGTAGAGCTGAATTTTCTGAAATAAAAGTATAACATTTGCGGTTATTCCCGGAAACAGAAACTCCGTTTGAAGCTACTTTAAGTGCTTCACATTGATTTTTTATCCATTCACCGGCTGCGCCACTCCAAAAACCTAAAAGCCGGGAATTGGCTCCCAGCTCGGCCAGCGCCATAGCCACATGAACCCCCTTTCCACCGGGGTATTCTTTAAGGCTCTCTATGCGGTTTACCGAACCCGGTTCAAAACCCTTGATATGCGCATAAGAATCGATGGATGGGTTTAAGCACAGACTAAGAATCATATATTTACATTTTCGGGGTAATCATAAATTGTAACACCCTGCACTACTCTACTTATCGTGCCGGAAACCGAAGGATTATCCGGATCAAGGCCTAGCTGCAAAGATTTATAATATCCCAGCACCTGCCCTATTATAGTAGCAGGAACAATATTAAATTGCTGATCTTGTTCAAACTGCAAATCAAGGTTAAGGTTTGCATTGATTTCCTGATCTTCTTTCCTTCCTACACTTAAAGACCAGATACCCCTTGGATCTGCACCAATAGAAACGGCAAGATCACGTTCATATCGATAAACGTGTTCCGATCCTGAAAAAAGATATACTACCAGAGTCTTTTCGTTGGTAACTGCCCTGGGCCCATGCCTAAAACCTAAAAAGGAATCGTGTTTACAAACCACCTTACCATCGGTTAACTCCTGTAATTTCAAATGACATTCACGAGCAATACCTAGCATAGGACCTGAACCAAGGAACACCACTCTATCAAAATCTAAGTGTGTAAGCTCCTTAAGTGGCTCATAACTATTTAGAATTAGATCTCCCTGCTCAATTATTTTACCTACTTCATGCTCAAAGTTTACTACACTACCCCTACTACACACTAATAAAACACTTAGCAACATTGAAGTAAAACTTCCTGTCATCGCCAAACTCTTATCGTTGGCCTCTTCAGGAAGCAAAACAGCTAAAGCATTTTTAGTATTGGCCTCACTATACTTATAAAGTTCACCTTCTTTATTACAGGTAATTACCAAATGATGGATATTAGAACAGAACTTATTGGCAAGGTTTACAGCTTCTACACTTTCAGGACTGTTCCCTGAACGGGCAAAAGAAACCAAAAGAACAGGTTTATTATTATTCGGAAAAAAGCTCTCGGGATGCGTCACCAAATCGGTTGTTGCTATCGCCCTGGTTAGGCAGCCCGTATTTTTTTGCACCAAACCTTGCGCTGCTTCCCCAACAAACGCCGATGAACCGGCTCCTGTTAGTATAATTTCCAAATCTTTTTGTTCAAACAGAGGCACCAGAAAATCTTTAATCCCTTGTTCCTCTGCCAAAATTAAATTATAAACCAACTGCCACAATTTAGGCTGGCCTTCGATTTCTTTTTTTGTATATGCTGATTTTTTTGTTTTCAAAATACTCTTCTTATAATATTACAACAATCCATTATGTTTCGTTCTTCAAATAAAAATAATTTTTTTATCAAATAAAAATTTTTAATACTCTATTTATATAAAAAACAAATATTTTCTATCTAAACGAAAATTTATTTCTTCACCTCTGTTTATAAAAGGAACTTTAAAGCTTATTGTAATAGTTTACTTACTTTCCTTAAAATTAAAATTAGCATTTGGAGTTCTCACTGAATCCATTAGCATTTGCAACTCTTTTGCCTTTTCCGGATTAGTTTCTGCAAGGTTTTTGTTTTCGCCGGGGTCACTAGAAATATTGTATAGCTCTACCGGAGCATCGGGGTTTTTATTCACACCAAGGCGTACAACCTTCCAATCACCTTTTAACAAAGCCTGTTTTCCTCCAAATTCATGAAACTCCCAATAGAGGTAATCGTGTTGTTTTTGGTCTCCTTCATTTCTCAAAGTAGGAAGAAATGATATTCCATCTACTGCCTCGTTTTCTATAGGCAAACCTACAATCTCAGAAAAAGTAGGATAAACATCCCAAAAAGCTCCTTTAAAATCGCTAGTAGTTCCCGCCTCAACAACGGCCGGCCACCTTACTATAAAAGGTTCCTTTATTCCACCTTCATAAAGATCACGTTTTACCCCTCTATGCACGCCACTACTTTTAAAGTAATCTACATCCGCCTGGGTTCTTCCTCCTTCCAGGTGCGTACCATTATCACTTGTAAACACTATTAAGGTATTCTCATCATACCCCTTTTGTTTAAGCGCATCCATTACCCGACCAACATAAGCATCTATACTCTCAACCAATGCTGCATAGGCCGCTTTTGGATATTTTTGCCCTCCATAATGACGTCCTTCCGGCCAGGCTTTTTCGGGTTTATATTTACTTTCACCATCTTCGGTAAGGTGGTTTTCCATAAATTCATTAGGAACAAGGAGTTCTGCGTGCGGAATTGTAAAAGACAGGTAAAGAAAAAAGGGATTGCCGGCTTCCTGGTTTTCAATAAAATTAACTGCAGCATCTGTAAACAATTCGTTTGCGTAGCTGTTTTCAGGCGTTTTTTCCTTTTCCAACTTACCCTGCTTAATCACATCAAGAGAATCAGGCCTTTGAAAATGAGCATCTACATGATGCAAATGACCTTTTAATTCGTCCCAACCTCTCTTTTCAGGCGAACCTGAAGAACCTTTTAAACCCAAGCCCCACTTACCATACATTCCGGTAGTATAACCTTGTTCTTTTAAGATCTCGGGAATAATCTTTTTATCTGGATCAAGAGGAAATTCCCCATTCCCCCTAACATGAGTACTCCCGGTATGCTGCCCGGTCAACAAAGCCGCACGTGAAGGAGCACAAACAGTACTACCGGCATAAAAATTTTCAAACTTCATGCCTTCAGCAGCCAGCTTATCGATATTAGGAGTCTCAAAAACATCCTGACCGTACACCCCCAAATCACCAATCCCCAAATCATCAGCCATAATAAAAACAATATTTGGCTTCTTCTCTTCTTTTGAAGCATTACTGCCACAAGCACTTAAAATAAGGCTCATGACAGCTATGCTAATATATTTTTTCATCTATTTTTTACTTTTAAATACTTACTCTATAGGAGAAATAATATACGAATACTCATAATCCTGAAAAGGAACACGGTATTGTTCCAAGGCTAAACTTCCCCAGCTATTAATTCCTGCTACCCCCATTTGCATAAGATCTATATCCAGGTGTACCACATCATCTTTTTCTAACAAAGCAGAGTGTTCCTGATCTTTTTCAGAAGAAGGGTAAAGTTGCTCCAAAGAATATGGAAGTGCAGAAACGTTTAAAAGTTTATCTACAAAATCTATTCTAACGCCGGTGCTTCTTCCATTTGAAACTTTAGCCCACCTAACATCTGTTTTATTTCCCGACTCCTGAGGTCTTACATATGGGTGATATTGATCTTCTACCAAACCTTCATAAACTCCAACCATAGCACTATACTTTCTATCTGCATAACTTTCCCATGGCCCTCTACCATACCAACTAAAGTTCTCCAGGTTTTTAGGCAATTCTAAAGAGTTTCCAACTTTCATTAAAAGTTTATGATCTCCTTTTAAAGCTTTAAAATTATTGGAAACCTTAATTTTTGCATCATCATATATTTCATAGGTTTGAGTAAACCCGGCATCGCCATCCAGCAAGTTAAAATGTACCTCTACCTCATAACCTCCTTCAGAATTTGCTTTATGGGTTATTTTTTCAACTTCTACCCCCGGTTCTTTTAGATAATCTAAATTTTGGTTTAACCTACCACCAAAATCATTATCAACTAAAGGACGAAAAAGAGAAAGCTCAGGTCCTTTTTCGATCAAAATATTTCTTTTGAACTTATAATCAAAGAACCTACCTGTATTTTTATTGAATTTAATAGAAAAACCACGTTTAGAAAGTCTCAATTCATCATCAGTTTCTTCTACCTTAAATTCAGTTGCACTTAAAGCAGGAGCCATAGAAACCGGATTAGTAACCTGGAATTCATCCTCGGCCAAAAGCGTACCCGCGCTCATTAGATTTTCTTCTGATGCAAGCCTGGCCTGCACGTGCAGCCTGTATTCAGCAGTAGTATCAGTAGGCACATTAAACCCAAGTACCACCTGGGTTTTATTACGTGGTGCCAGACTTATAGGATCAACTTTAGTAGTCTCTACAATCTCCCCATTTTTAAGTAAGTTAATTTCGTATTTAAAATTAGCTAAATCACGAAAGAAATACTTATTAAAAATCTCTATAACATTTTCTTCTTTTTTAAATTGAAAACCTATCTCCTGGTGTACTTTTCTAACTTCGTAGGCATGTGGATTCCAGGTACGATCGGGCATAATAACCCCGTTAATTAAAAAGTTATTATCACTCGGCACATCCTCTGGCCCCCAATCGCCACCGTAGCTAAAAATTTTCTTGCCGTCTACTTCCTTATAAATCCCCTGGTCTACCCAGTCCCAAATATAACCGCCCTGCAAGCCGTCATATTCTTCAATCACTTCCCAATATTCCTTAAAATTCCCCATACTATTACCCATAGCATGTGCATATTCACTCATAATATAAGGGCGATCCAATCCATTTTCAGCATAACGTTTCATGCTCATTGGGTGTGGGTATTGCGGAACAATAATATCGGTATTCCACTCGGTCGTAGAACGCTCGTATTGTACCGGCCTGGTAGGATCAAAAGCTTTTAGCCAATTATAGGCTTTATAAAAATTATAACCATTTCCTGCTTCGTTCCCCATACTCCATGCCACAACAGAAGGAAAGTTCTTATCCCGTTCTACCATTCGTTTAATCCTTAGCATATGGGCATGCTCCCATTCAGGATCATTTCCAAGTGTACGCTCAGGGTTGTAGTACATCCCGTGAGATTCAATATTTGCTTCGTCAATAACATAAAAACCGTACTCATCGCACAACTCATACCATCTGGGATCGTTTGGATAGTGAGATAACCTTACCGCATTCATGTTAAGCTCCTTCATTATTTTAATGTCGATTAACATTTGCTCTTCAGTAACCACGTGATGTGTTTCGGGATGCGACTCATGGCGATTCACTCCTTTAAAAAAAACCGGCTTACCGTTTACCAAAAATTCATTTCCTACAACCTCATAAGTCTTAAAACCAACTTTTTGATTAATACTTTCAATAACATCTCCATTAGGAGCTTTTAGGCTTATAATTAAATCGTATAAATAAGGGATTTCCGCAGACCAGGAATTAACATTTTTAAATTCTTGTTCAAAGCGTAAAATTGTTTTCCCAAGTTTTCTTTTTAAGCCAATAGCTTGTTGTGTCTCTTTATAAAGGCTTAAACCATTTGCATCATTTAACTCAACCTCAACCTTATGTTCACCTTGCTCCAGGTCTGTTCTATTCCAGAGTTCAATATCAAAGCTTAAATTTCCATCTCTATAATTGTTAACCAATCCACTTTTCACAAACAGATCATAAAAATGTACATTAGGTCGTGAATACAAGTAAACATTTCGCTGTATTCCGCTAATACGCCAAAAATCCTGCGCCTCCAGGTAACTCCCATCATGCCATCTTCTCACCTCAACCGTAATAAGGTTATCCCCGGGCTTTAGGTATTGGGTAAGTTCGAATTCTGATTCTAGCTTACTATCCTCTCCCATCCCTACATAATCACCATTCACATAAAGTTTAAATGCAGATTTCACCGCACCTAAATGAAGAAAAACCTGCTGGTCTTCCCATTCTTCCGGCAATGAAAAGTTACGACGGTAAACTCCGGCCGGTTGTTTTTCATTTTCTATAAATGGAGGGTTTGGATCGTCTACCGCAAATTCAAAAGGATGGTTTACATAAATAGGGGTTCCATATCCGTTGAATTCCCAATTGGCCGGCACCTGAAAATCGTCCCAACCGGAATCATCAAAATCTTCGTTTTGAAAATTTTCCGGAATATTATCATAATGCGCTGTCCAAAAAAACTTCCAGGTCCCATTAAGATCTAAGAAGCGATTGGAAGCCGACTTACTTCCAGATTGTGCCAGTTCCTTATTTTCAAATGGGAAATAAGAAGATCGCATAGGAAGTCTATTCTCTTCCTGATAATTTGGATTTTGAAACACATCTATCCCTTCCTTTTGTGCGGAAGCATTAGCCCCACAAAACACAGCAAGGACAATTGCAAAAAACTTTCTTTTTAACATACTTTTTAAATTTAAAAAGCAATGTTACGAAAATATTTTTATGTTTTAAGAAGGTTATATTCCTAAAAAACCTTCCTAGTCTTATAAAACCGAAGATACATTTCATTAAACGACAATACATCACCCCAACTACTACCTAAAACTAAATTTTTTTAATAATTTTTTGTTTATTAATTAACTTAAATATATTAGCACAACATTAACGAAACATTTTATTTTCGTTATAAAAATTTATTAAACCAATAACCAACAAAATCCAAAGTAATTATGAAGAACAGCTACGTATTTGTACTTTTCTTTTGCTTAATGTTTTCAGGGGTCTATGCCCAGGAGAACATTATTGTAACAGGAACGGTACTAGATACAAAAACGGGTATCCCCGTACCTAGTGCCAATATTATTGAGAAAGGTACTTCTAACGGAACGATGACCGATTTTGATGGAGAATCTAGAGCCTCACCATTTCCGGACTTATAATATCACTAATAAGTGTAGCCTTATTGATTTTCCTTTTTGCAGGATTGGCAATATTTGGAAGTCTTTTTGCTTTTAAGTGAGTAAATTAACTCACGTAAGCCCACGAGTCATTAAATAAAAGAATTTCTGGAGTTGGACGTAATTATCGAAACATTTAAATCTAGACTAGCGAGTAAAAGCTAGTTTTATCTTTATAACAAAAGACCACTTTAAAAGCATAGTATCAAAGAAACCGCTATTTGCAATTAAGGCAGATATAAAATCACCTCCAAGAGGAGTACTATGGTGAAAAAAAAAGAGCACAATCTAACACCACTGTAATAAAAAACCGATACGGTATTTTCTATAAACCAAAACTTAGTGAACTAGCCTACTAAGGTTATTTCAAAAAACTCAAATAACGAAAAAGCGTGAAAATAAGTGTAATTAAAAGATAATTAATAGATAAGATATTTAATTAGTGCATTTGACCTAAAATATATTATATTTGATTTTGAAGTTATTTAACATAAAATATTAGACTCTTTATTGTATGGGTTCAATCGCTACTATAGATGTAAGCATAATTATAATTTACCTGTTAGCAATTATTTTTGTTGGGCTTTGGTATTCCCGAAAACGCAAAAGCACCACTAAAGATTACTTTCTGGCTGGTAAATCACTAACCTGGGGCGTAATTGGAGCATCCTTATTTGCCTCTAATATTTCTACGATACATTTAGTGGGCCTTGCAGAATCTGGCTACAAAGATGGTATTGTTTGGGGTAATTTTGAATGGTTTTCAGCATTTGAACTACTTATCCTGGCCTTTATATTTATTCCTTTCTATTTACGAACAAAAGTTACTACCCTTCCGGAATTTTTAGAAAAAAGATATGATAACCGATCCAGGGTTGTTTTAGCGATATTTAGCATTATGGCCGCGTTGTTTATGCATATTGGGGTAAGCTTTTATGCCGGAGCCGTGGTTTTTGAAAAAATCTTTGGAATTAATATTGTGCTTTCTATTATAATAATTGCACTGGCTACAGGTATTTATACCATTATTGGCGGGCTAACATCTGTAGTGATAACAGAAAGCGTACAAACTATCGTACTTATTTTTGGATCTCTTACCATTACTATTTTGGCTATTTTAGAATTACCAGATATCGGTATTCATTCGTATCATGAATTCAAGGAAGCAGTAGATCCAGATCGCTTAATGGCGGTAGATTTTGATTCGGCTAAAAAAGGCTTCACTTTTATGGATATTCTCCTGGGCCATTTAATATTGGGAATATGGTATTGGTGTACCGATCAAACTATAGTACAACGTACTTTGGGTGCTAAAAATGAAAAACAGGCTAAATTAGGAGCTATTTTCGCAGGTTTTCTCAAGATTTTGCCGGTCTTTATAATGGTAGTACCAGGTATTTTGGCTTTTGCACTATTCCATGATCAAATAGGAAGCGACACCAAAAATGTATTACCCATTTTAATTATGAATTTAATGCCCATTGGGTTAAAGGGCTTGATGATTGCCGCATTATTGGCCGCCGTAATGAGCAGTGTTGCTGCCGCATTAAACAGCTGTTCCACTCTAATTGTGTTTGATGTGTTTGACAAGTTAAAAACCAATCTTGCCGATAAAACAAAAATCAGGATTGGAAGGATAACTGCTGTGCTAGTATTGTTATTGGCCGTAATCTGGTCGCCATTTTTAGGAAATCTGGGGGCTATATTTGAATTAATAAACCAAATGTTCGGTATTTTTGCACCTTCTATTGTAGCAGTTTTTCTATGGGGTGTTATTTCACATAAAGGAACTGCAAATGCTTCCTTTTGGACCCTAATTGGTGGTAGTCTATTCGCTGCCAGTGTGTTCTATATTGAAAAGTATATGACCATTTATGGTTTAGAAAACTATATCTCAAATCCAGCCGGTTTAGATATCAATTGGTTAAGACAAACCTATATTTATTTTATTATTTCTTCCGTGATCTATTTTTCGACTTCAATTTTGGATAAAACCAAACAAACCATCCCGGAAGGCTTTTACTTAACAATGAAAACGCCTTCCAAAACCGTAAACTTACTTAGTGCTACATTGGTTATTGTAATGCTAATTATTTACATCATATTTTATTGATTATAGACCAAGAAAAGGCTGCCAAAAAAAGGGAGCTGTATTATAAACAAGCTAATAGTATCATTTAAACTTAAAATGTCATGCAATTTCAACAACAAACCAGAGTACCAGAAAAAACCTTACCGGTTGCCATAATTGGTGCGGGAGGAATTGTGGATCAAGCCCACCTACCTGCATACCAACTGGCTGGTTTTCCTGTTTTGGGAATTTATGATGTTAATCTGGAAAAAGCACAAATCCTTCAGGAAAAATTCAAATCGGTACAACAAGTATTTAATAATTTGGAAGAACTTATTGAAAAAAGTATGGAAGAAAATGCAGTTTTTGATATAGCCGTTCCCGCCAATTTCATTGCTGAAATTCTAGAACAACTTCCAGACGGAACACCAGTCCTTATCCAAAAGCCCATGGGCGAGAATTTAGAAAAAGCAGAGAAAATTCTGGAAATATGCAAGCGAAAGAAACTTATTTCTGGCATTAACTTTCAACTTCGGTACGCACCCTATATGATAGCCGCCCGGGACATTATTAAAAAGGGGTTGATTGGTGAGGTTTACGACTTGGAATTAATGGTATGCGTTTTTACTCCATGGAAATTGTGGAATTTCCTTTTTGAACTTCCTAGAACAGAAATTTTATACCATAGCATACACTATTTAGATTTAGTACGCAGCTTTATAGGTAATCCCAGTAAGATTTATGCTAGTACCATTGGTCATCCCAAAATGAAAGAACTAGCCTCCACCCGAAGCACAATTATTTTAAATTATGACGAATATACCCAAGCCCGCATTATTACCAATCATGGGCACGAATTTGGGCTTAAAAATCAGCAATCTTACTTTAAAATTGAAGGAACTAAAGGAGCTATAAGAATCCAAATTGGCCTTTCATTGGATTATCCAAAAGGAATGCCCCCAACAATGGAATATATTCTTTTGGATGATAAAAAACCCGAGTGGACGGAAATACCCCTCATTGGCGGCTGGTTTCCACACGCTTTTATAGGAACCATGGCCGATTTACAAAATCATTATTTAGACCCTTCAAAACCGTTCCCACATTGTACCGAAGATGCCTATGAAACCATGAAATTAGTAGAATTAGCATATAAATCGAGTGATGAAGGTGGAACATTATTTAAATAAAAACAAAAACAGGAAATAATATATTCTAGGCTAATTGTTAAAAATAGTTGGAATAGATAATTAAAGAATTATACACGATCTAATTTAGAAGAAATGACTAAAGAATATGTTATGAAAAAAGTATTCGCTTTAGACAAGCGTTACCAATTAAACGATGGGGCCGGTTCTGATGCAGTGCACTCTACCCCTAATTATGCCTACGCAGTTTGTATTATAAAAACCAATAGCAATATAGAAGGTATTGGGCTGGCCTTTACACTGGGAAAAGGAAACGATTTGGTATGCAAGGCAATAGAACATCTTAGTTCTCACATTGAAGGAAAAGAAATCAATGAGATGATGAGAAGTTTTGGCAGTACTTATAAAAAAATGGCCGATGACCCGAGTTACCGTTGGTTAGGCCCCCATAAAGGAATAATACATCTCGCACTTGCTGCCATAGTAAATGCCTGTTACGATTTGTGGGCCAAATCAAAAGGACAACCCTTATGGAAATTACTGATAGATTTGCCTTCTGAAGAATTAATAAATACCTTAGATTTCTCTTATATAGAAGATGTATTGACCAGGCCAGAAGCTTTACAAATATTGAATAACGCAAATAAAGAAAAAGCTGCTCGTAAAAAAATACTTGAAACTGGATATCCCGGTTATGATACTTCTGTAGGTTGGTTTAATTATGAAGATGAAAAAATTGCCAGTAATATAAAAGATACAATGGATAGTGGCTTTACAGCGATGAAACTTAAAGTAGGCGGATTAGATTACAAGAGGGATATTAGGCGGGCAGAAATGATTCGAAAAATTGCTGGAGATAACGCGACAATTATGTTCGATGCCAATCAACAATGGAATTTGCCCCAGGCAATTTCTATGTGTGAAAGTTTAAAAATGCTCAATCCATATTGGATTGAAGAACCCCTGCATCCAGATGATGTTTATGGACATGTAGAACTGGCAAAAGAGGTAGATATAAAACTGGCCTTAGGAGAACATGTACCTAACAAGGTTTTATTTAAAAATTTCCTGCAATCGGGTAGTATAACTTTTAATCAGGTAGACGTAGTTCGAGTTGGAGGAATTTCAGAATTTATTTTAATAAGTTTGATGTCTAAAAAATTTAATATTCCTGTGGTTCCGCACGTGGGTGATATGGGGCAAATTCATCAACACTTAGTATTATTTAACCACATTGCTTTAGATCATCCAGCCTTATTTTTGGAGTACATCCCTCATTTGAGTTCTTATTTTAAGAATCCTGCTTGTATTGAAAATGGACATTATAGAACTCCGGAATTTCCAGGAATAGGAAGTGATCTATTGACTTATTAAACAAACTAAATTAAAAACAGTTGAAATTATTATGGCCAAAACAAAGGGAACAAAGACCAAAGAAAAGATATTAAAAGAAGCCATTAAAATGTATAATGAGCATGGTTCTCAAAACACTACAGGCAGGCATATAGCAGCCCAGTTAGGTATTAGTCATGGGAACTTAGATTACTACTTTAAAAATAAAGAGGCTATTTTACTAGCTATATATAAAAAGATGAGAAAAGAAATGTCTACATCTTATCTTTTGAAGGATGAATATGGTAATTCTTTTGAACATTTTCATAGACTATTGCTGCATTTGGAGCAATTTCAATACACATTCCGCTTTTTTAATTTAGACGTTCTAGAAATAAACCGCTCTAACCCAGAGGTTAGTAAGATGTTACATGAAACCTTAGAGATGCGAAAATTACAGGTTGAAAATTTTTTTAAAGAATTTATAGATGAAGGTTTTATAGAAAAAAGTGAGTCATTTTCCTTTGAACGATTACAACATACTATTAGGATTATCATCACCTTCTGGCTCTCCCAAAAAGAAGTACTTGCAGGATATAAATATAGCGAGGTGGGAGAAATGACCCATCATATTTGGGAGTTATTGATTCCCTACATGACTAAAACAGGAAGTAAGGAATATAAGCGTTTAATAGATCAATTTGGTTTTACCGGCGCAAACGAACCGAAATCATCAGAATATTGAGAATATTAATTCGGCAATACTCTAAAGCTTTCCAATAGCGGATTTTTCTTAAAAAATTTACCGCCTCATTTTTATAATGTTAAGTAATATAAATGCATCTTAAAAATCATCAAATTCTATTGATTATTATGCTAGCTGAAGGGAGATTAAGAATACTAATAGCAATTAGTCCAAAAATTTTTGTTCCATTAATACAAAATGCCTCAATGGAAACCAAACAATCTCTATCGTGAAGAAAGCTTAATAGTTTTTTACCACGCAAATATGATAATACTGCTCTCCTATATTAATAATAAAAAAATGATCTTTCCCGGAAATATTTAAATAATCAATATATCATTTTCCAGAAAGATCGCAACTGTCAAGCTAAAACTTATAGCTTGTTAATATGCCTCTGAAAGAAATATATAGATATGTATTTTCATTTGCTTTAAATCTTTGATACACTACAAGTAAGAACACAGATAGAGAACAATACACTTCTTTTATTTTTTTATTCCTAACTCTACATGCAAATAAGTAGTATCGAGAGCCTACCTTGAAAGTAGCGTCTTATTTTCCATTCTCTCATTTTTTTAGAGCATCATCAAAAAACATCAGAACACCCAGGTTTCTCGAAGTTTTCGAAAAAATAAATTTCACGAAACTACAAGTGGAATTCGAATAATTTAAAAGGTATCGTAATATAAAAGCAATATATTTTAGATATTTTTTTAAATTAAAATAACAAATTAACTTCGTTTTAATATAATTTTATATATTTGGGCAAATGCCCTATTTTAGTAAATAAGGTATTTTTTAACCAGTATTAATTAATCATAATAAAACAATGGGAAAAAAAACATTTTATTTATTCGTGTCCCTCCTATTAATTTCGATGCAACCAGCAGTTGCCCAGGAAAAAGAAATAGTAGGACAGGTAACTGACACTAAAGGGATTCCCCTACCCGGTGTAAATATTATTGAAAAAGGCACAAATAACGGAACCGCAACAGACTTTAATGGCATTTTCGAACTAACAGTTAGCAATTCAGATGCGATTTTGGAGATTTCTTATGTAAGTTTTACTACACAAGAAATACCTGTAGGCTCTAAGAGCAAATTTAATATTATGATGGAAGGGAGTGCAGATGCTTTAGATGAGGTTGTTGTGGTAGGGTATGGAACCCAGAAAAAAAGTGATCTCACAGGTGCTGTTAGTCAAATTAAAATGGATGACGTACTTAAAAGCAGGCCCGTTACCAGCTTAGGATCAGCACTGCAAGGCACAATGTCTGGTTTTACGTCATCAACCTCAAATGTACCCGGGGGAGATAATAGTTTTAACATTAGAGGAATGACCTCTATAAACGGTGGAACTCCATTAGTACTTGTAGATAATACAGTAATGGAAAATCTCAAATTATTAAACCTCAATGATATTGAAAGCATAACTGTACTTAAAGACGCCTCTGCTGCCGCAATTTATGGGGCACGTGCATCTGCTGGAGTGGTATTAATTACTACTAAAAAAGGCTCTTCTAATCAAAAGCCATCTATAAGTTACACCAGCAATTTTTCAGTTTCCAACCCTATAAACATCTTAGAAGCAGCTTCACCTATAGAAACTGTTACAGCTTTAAAAGATATGGGATATGATGCATATTGGTCGGGTCAAAATATAGATTTATGGTTAAATCTTTTGAATGAATATAATACAGATCCTTCCACATATCCACTTGGATGGACAGAAGAAGATGGCACTAAATATTTCTTAAAAGAGACAAATGTGGTAGAAGACATGTTTGAAACTTCTGGAGGATTCAAAAGCATACACAACCTTTCAATTGTGGGTGGTTCAGAAAAAAGCAACTATAGAATATCATTTGGACAATTAAACGAAGATGGAGTTCTAATCACAGATAAAGATTCATACAAACGAACTAATGTATCGTCATATGTAAGCTCTGATATCACCCCCTGGCTAACCACTTCATTAGATGCCAAGTACGCATCTGATAACCGTGGATATCCAAATACTGGTACTTTTGGACTTTTCTTAACTAATTATCCTTCATATCATCCAGAAGGTACAATTCCCTATCAAGGGGAAGATTACCCGGTCCAAACTCCTGAAAATGCTATAAAATACGGTAACAAGCAAACCTGGAAAAACAGTAATATTCGTTTGTTTTCACATACAGAGATAAAACCGATAAAAGATTTAAAAATAACATTCGATTATTCCTATCAGCAAAACAATCAAAAAAATAGAAAGTATAATAACTACTTTTTGCTACAACAAGGCTTGCAAGATGCATTAAACCCTTCAGATCAGAATACCACGTTTTATTTGGCAAATGAATTGAGAACCTATAAAACGATAAACTTATTTGCAAACTATAACAAATCTTTTAATGACGTTCACAACTTTGAATCTGTTATTGGATTCAACCAGGAAGAACGAAATTTTGAATCACACTGGTCACGCTCATTTCTCCAAATTAGTAATGAGCAACCTTCTTTGGGAGGAACCACCGGAGCAACGCCTCCTGAGACAGATGACGCTTATGACACATACACACTTAGAGGTGCTTTTGGAAGGTTAAGCTATAACTATAAGGAAAAATATTTAGCGAGTCTTAATGGCCGTTACGATTTGAGTTCTAAATTCCCTGAGGGCTACCGGGGCGGATTTTTCCCATCATTTTCTGCTGGTTGGGTTATTTCCAAAGAATCATTTTTTAAGCCTTTAAAAAATGTAATGTCATTTTTTAAAGTAAGGGGCTCTTTTGGTTCCCTAGGAAATCAAAACATAGGTAATTATGGCTTTTTGGCAACTATGAATCCATTTAACGCAAACTGGATAAATAATAGTCAGCAGCCCACAAGCCTTTCAACTCCAGGCTTGGTAAGATCTAATTATACCTGGGAAAAAGTAGAAAGCTTAAATGGTGGAGTTGACTTTGGAGTCTTTAATAACCAATTAACAGGTGCATTTGAAGTTTTTAAACGTGAGACTAAGGGTATGCTGGCTCCAGGACTTGATCTTCCTGCCGTAGCTGGTGCTCCTGCTCCTTTACAAAATGCCGCAGACCTAAAATCTACAGGCTGGGAACTTACCCTGAATTGGAAGGATAGAGTCTCTGAGACCTTATCCTATGGACTCGGGATGGTAATAAGCGATTCCAAGGCGGTTATTACTAAATACAGAAACGAAAATAATGCGCTCCTTATTGGTGGAAGTGGCGGTTTAAATAACTATTATGTAGGCATGGGCATTGGAGAAATTTGGGGTTACGAAACAGATGGTTTCTATACTGCTGAAGATTTTAATTCAGATGGTACCCTAAAAGATGATGTGGTTAGCATAAATGGAGTTATATCGCACGAAGGTGACATTAAATACAAGAATTTAAGCGATTCTGAAAGCTCTATAAACACTATTGATGCCGGCGAAAACACCTTGGAAAATTCCGGAGACAGAAGGATTATAGGAAATACCACCCCACGATATAATTTTGGGTTTAATGGCTTTCTAGATTATAAAAATTTTAACTTATCATTTATGTTGCAGGGTGTAGCTAAAAGAGACCTTTGGGTTGGCGGAGATGTAATGTTTCCTCATTCTGGATACTTTTCAACACTCCAAAGCCACCAATTAGATTATTGGACTCCTGAAAATACTGATGCTTACTATGGTCGTATTTATGCAAATGCCCAGGAAGCACACGGAGTTAACCAAAGAGTACAAACTAAATTTTTACAGGATGCATCATACTTACGTGTAAAAAACATAACCCTTAGCTACAACCTTCCTAAAAATATTATCGAAAAATTAGGACTAGGTCAAGTAAGCATATTCTATAGTGGTGAAAATTTATTCACTTTCACAAACTTAGTTCCAGGTGTAGATCCTGAATCGACTTCCTGGTCCTATCCAAACTACACGACTTCAGCAGTTGGAGTAAATGTTAATTTTTAAACTAACTATATGAACACTCTTAATAAACATATAAAATATTCAAAAATGCTACGGTTATTTAAAACTATATTCTGTGTTCTTTTTGTTTTTTCAACAATAAGCTGTGATGACGATTTCCTTGACGAACTTCCGGAAGATAAGTATACAGAACAGACAGCTTTTAGATCATACGACAATTTTAAAACTTATACGTGGTCTTTATACAATATTTTTTCATCAGGTAGCCATTTACAGCGAATCCAAAACAGTGGATCTGTATATGCCGGTGATGTAGAGGCCAATTATTTGTATAGGCCTAACGGAAGGAATAGATGGGCATGGCAAACTGTGAGTGCCGAAAATGCACCCGGTGGCTGGGATTACTCATATATTAGAACTGTTAATGTTATGCTTGACAACATTGACGGCTCAGATATGACTGAAGCTGAAAAAGAGCATTGGCGTTCGGTGGGACTATTTTTTCGGTCTTATCATTACATGGAATTATTAAGTCGATTTGGAGGAGTTCCATGGATTGAACACGTGGTAAGTGAAGATCAAACAGATATTATCTATGGATCACGTGATTCTCGTGATCTTGTAGCGTCAAATATCTTAAGGGACTTAAAGTATGCCGAAGAGAATATTAAGGTTAAAGGTGATGGAAATAATACTATAAATCAAGACGTTGTTCGTGCTTTACTTTCAAGATTTGGACTTCGCGAAGGTACATGGCGTAAATATCACGGCCTTCAAGATGAAACAACCTATTTACAAGAAGCAGAAAGAGCATCTAGATTACTTATTGACAATTACCCGACAATAAGCGATAACTTTCAGCATCGTTGGTCTACCGAAGACTTAAGTTCATACCCGGGAACAATCTTATATAAAGAATACGCTACAAATGTTATTATGCAGCCTTTTTCCAGGCACGAAAGAGGAGGCGGGCAAACTGTAGAAATGCATGCACGTACTTTAGAGCGTTATTTATGCTCAGACGGAAAGCCTATAGCCACAAGTGATGTTTATGATGGTGATGCCACAATCTATGATGAATTTCGAAATAGAGATCTTAGGTTATTATACCGGGTTTTCCCTCCATATAAAGTAAATAGAATAAATGGCAATAACGTAGATTGGGAGTATACAGATAATCCACAAGATCGTGAATACATAGATTTGATGAATAATTTGGATGAAACTGGAAACAGACCATTCCCTCTTTTAACCTGGCAACCTTTTACAATTGACAGAATGCCTCATATCAAGGGATCAGCAAATTCATTAGCCCCTATGTCCAACTTTTGTGGCTATTATATGAATATGTTTTATAACGTAGCTACCAATGTAACAGGTGGAGCGAGTTTTTCTACTACAGATTCTCCAATTTTTCATATTGAAGAGGTGCTATTAAACTATGCAGAAACTATGTACGAATTAGGTAAATTCAATCAGAATATAGCAGATGTTACCATAAACAAACTACGCCCAAGAGCTGGATTGGAAAATATGATTGTCACAGATATTTCTGATTCTTTTGACCCTAACAGAGATCCTGAAGTTCCTGCAGTCCTATGGGAAATACGTAGAGAACGTATGGTAGAGTTAATGGGAGAAGGTTTTGGTTTTAATGATATACGACGTTGGAAAAAAGCCGACTATTTTATAAACCAGCAACCTTTGGGTGTTAGAATACCTAAGGATGGTAACCCAGGCTCATTAAAATGGGTAGAATCAGGAAAAGATGCAGGTCGCCTCTACCGGGTTGATGATGTTTTAGAACTGGGCTTAGGCTGGCAAGAACATTATTATCTCTATCCTGTTCCTTTAAAACAAAGAAGTCTTAATCCTGATTTGGAGCAGAATCCACTTTGGGAATAATCCTAAAGTAATATTTACAAATTTATATAGAAGAAAAAAATGAAATTAAAAATTTTATATACACTAGCATTAGCCTTATTTTATTCTTGTTCAGAAGATTACGCTACTAACATTAAACAAGAAAGCGATGTTGAAAGTACAACTATTGATAATGAATGGAGTGATAATCCATACAAGCTTAATATAGTTTATTTTGTTCCCAATGATATGTCTCCGGTACCAGATTATGAATCGCGTATAGAAGAAATTATATTTGATGCCCAGGATTTTTTTGCCAGTAACTTAGATAGAGCAGGTTTTGGTAGAACTTCTTTTGGTTTAGACATTAAAAGTGATGGTAAATTAAATATTATAACTGTTCCAGGGCAGCAAGGAAAAAATGCCTATCCATATAGCGGTGGTGGCGGTGTAATTGTTAATGAGTTGAACACGTATTTTAATGAGAACCCAGAGGAGAAGAAAAGCGAACATACCCTTGTGCTTCTTCCATCTACCTCAGGTGATCCATTAAATCCCGGAGGTGTTCCATTTTATGGATACGGAAGGTATTGTTTTGCATTAGATTATGAATATTTAGATAAACAATATTTGGGAGAAGATAGTAATTTAGGAAACCTGGCAACTAAATGGATAGGCGGATTAGTTCACGAGTTAGGCCACGGTCTTAACGCACCTCACAATATTGGTAGAAAGACCGTAAAGTCTACATTAGGCACAGCTTTAATGGGAACGGGAAATGGCACCTATGGAAAAAGCCCCACATTTATCACAGCCGCACATGCGGCAGTTTTTGCCAACTCTCAAACATTTAGTTCAGACACAAGATCTGACTGGTATTCTAAGGAAACTGCTAATATTTCTAATTTAAAAGGGAAAGTTGAAAACAATAAAATAATAATTTCCGGTAATTTTACGTCCAGCGGAACGGTTGCTACTATCAATGTCTGGCACGATCCATATCCTGCCACAGCTAATAATGAAGATTATGATGCTTTATCGTTTACATCAAAACCTGTTGGGCAGGATAGTTTATATATTGAAAGCCCACTAGACGATTTTCACAAATTAGATGGACAATATCAGTTAAGAATTGGGTTCATCCATGAAAATGGTTCAAGGGTTATTAGAGCTTATGAATATGAATTTGTAAATAATGTTCCTAATATAGAAGTTATAAATACTAAAAACTTAATAGACCGGTCCTCCTGGTCTATTGTTGAAGCCGATAGTGAAGAAGATAATGGTCCTGCTTCCGGGATGTTAGACGGAGATTTGTCTTCCTTTTGGCACACCCAATGGAAAAGTACATTACCAGGACATCCACATCATTTTGTATTAGACATGGGTGCTGAAACAACTGTAAAAGGTTTTGCTTTCGAAAACAGGTCTGGCCTAAATGGAACTATTAAAGATTTTGAAATGTTTAAAAGTAACGATGGTGAAAACTGGACTAGTTTGGGGACCTATAGCTTAGCTCGAGTTCAAAACATACAGTACATAGACCTTCCCTCAGTACAGTCTTTTAGATATATGAAATTAGTTACCCAGAATTCGCATGGAGATTTTGACTATACACATTTGGCAGAAATTCATGCTTATAATAATTAGCAAATTACTTCATGGCAATTCCAGTGAAATCGTTTAACTATATTTTACTGGAATAAAGTCCTTGAAGTCTAATTCAATAGAACGGATAGTTTAGGAAAAAACAAGAAAATTTCAACACCCTCCAATAATTATCGGAAGGTGTTGAAATTTTGATTATCAAGACATCGGATAAAAATCATTTAAATCAATCTATGAAAACTAAAATTTTAAAATTCATCGTCAGTAGTACCTGGGCACTGGTCTTTTTTAATGTCCTGGTGATTCAGGCTCAAAATAATAAATCACAGGATGTTAATAAACCCAATGTAATTTATATCATGGCCGATGATTTAGGGGAGGGACTCCTCTCTTATTATGGTCAAAAATATTTTACCACCCCCAATATAGATAAGCTGGCAGGGCAAGGAGTTGTATTTAACAATTCCTATTCCAGTACTTTTTGCGCCCCTTCAAGGGCTACTTTTCTTACCGGATATAATGACTGCCGGGAAAATAAATATGTGCTCACTTCCGGGAAAGGGTATAAAGAATCTGCGACCGATGCAACCAAGGACGAAGCAATTCAAGAGGCAATCAATTCCGCTATTGGTAAAGAGCCAGATGTTGTATATCTACCTCAAATTTTTAAAGAAGCAGATTATGTTACAGGGCAAATAGGCAAATTAGACTATGGTTTTTTAACCACTGCCAAACAAATGGATAATCATGGATGGGATTACCATTATGGCTACTACGATCATACCCAGGCGCACGGATTTTATCCCATGTTTTTACATGAAAATGGTAAACGAATCTCCATCCCGGGAAACACCCACCCGGATGCCGCAAAAACCGGGGAATCTGGATCTGATGAATCTCAGGAAAGAGACCGTTGGAACTTAAATGGTAAAACGGTCTATTCACAAGACCTATTCTTAAATAAAATGTTGAAGTTTATTAGAGATAATAAAGAGAAACCTTTCTTTTTATATCATTCAACACAACTCCCTCACGGCCCTGTAGCCATACCCGCTATTCATCCCGAGGTAGCCTTTAATGATTCACTTACCCAAATAGAAAAAGCCTACGCATCTATGGTAAAAAGATTAGACGATGACTTAGGGGTTATTTTAAATGAGCTGGAAGCCCTGGGAATCGCAAATAATACAATGATCGTATTTTCATCAGATAATGGCCATGAACTTTATTATAATTACGAAGGAAGAACAGCAAAGCCATATAAGAACATAAAAACCGATGAGCCTTTTAACAATATTACCGATAAATTCTATAGTGAAATTGGAGGCGATGTTTTTAATGGCAATAAAGGCCAGGCCGGTCTTAAACGCAGTAATTGGAATGGTGGCGTTAAAGTACCATTATTTTTCTATTGGCCAGAAAAATTAAAATCGGGTACAGAATCTCAAAAGCTTGTTGCGAACTACGATTTTATGACAACAATGGCAGATATGCTTGATGTTAAACTTAAAGAAAACAAAGATGGCGTTTCTTATCTTAATGAGTTAATGCCTGGCAATCCAGGAAAAGCTGAAAAACATAATTCTATAGCCTTTGCTTCTTTTATGGGACCTGCTTTAATTACAAAAGACGGATGGAAGCTTAGATACTTTGCTCCCAAAAAAATATTCCAATTATATTATCTCCCTGATGACTTTAAGGAAACTAAAGACCTTGCAAAACAGTATCCTGAAAAAGTAGAAGTTTTAAAAGCAGAGTTGATTCAAAAATGTGATGGAGACTTAATAAATGGTACGGTGAGCTATGGAAGAAACTTCACCTTTATAAGATAATCTGAATGTAAGCTTTAATAAAATAAGTCCAATATCATAAGAAGATAACTATAGGGTTTGAGAAAATGACTATCAGGGCTAAGAAATAGCGCAGCCTATCTCTTAGCCCCTTATCTTAATTAAAGAGTAAAAAATAAATTATGAACAAAAATTTAAAAAAGGTTTTGTTTGCATCAGCAATTCTGTTTTGTATTAGTTTAGAGGTACAATCACAGAATAATACAATTCAAAAGGCAAACAATCATCTATTGGAGTTTAGTAATCTGGCTAAAACCTGGGATGAGGGTATTCCGCTTGGGAATGGGCATATAGGTGCACTTATTTGGCAAAAAGATAATCATTTAAGGATGTCTTTAGATAATGTTTATCTGTGGGACCTAAGGCCAATGGAAAATTTAAATAGTCCGGAATTTAAGTTCTCCTGGGTTTACCAAAAATGGAAATCCAAACAATATAAAGAAGTACAAGAAAAATTTGATGTTCCATACGACAGGGCCCCAGCTCCCTCTAAAATACCAGGAGCTGCATTAGAGTTTAATGTAAAGCCTTTTGGCGATGTCAAGAACGTGAGTCTCTCACTGGATAATGCACAAAGCAATGTAAAATGGGACTCAGGTATAGAGTTCTCCTCTTTTGTTCATGCGTCTAAAAATGAAGGTTGGTTTAAGTTTAAAGGAGTAGATAAAGACTTTGAACCTATGTTGATCCCACCGGTTTATGATAAAGGATCAGATAGCGATGCATCTCCAGTTACAGGGCAGGACTTGCGTAGACTTGGCTATTCTAATGGAGAACTAATAAAACGCAAAAACCAGGTAACATATATTCAGGAGGGCTGGGATGATTTTAAGTATAAAGTTCAGGTGGTGTGGACTTATGTAAATAAAACCATGATTGGAAAATGGACTATTAGCACTAACTTAAAAAATGAAAATGACTTATTTCAAAATGACGATGCTATGTCGAAAATTAAAAATGAAATAAGTTATGATAAAGCATTAGAGCAGCATTCCAAATGGTGGGAGAATTTCTGGAACAAATCGTCTATACAACTGCCAGATGAAATTTTAGAAAATCAGTGGTATATGGAGCAATACAAATTTGGATCTGCAGCCAGATCAGGAACACCTCCTATTTCACTTCAGGCCGTATGGACTGCCGATAATGGAAAACTTCCACCATGGAAAGGAGATTTCCACCATGACTTAAATACACAATTAAGCTATTGGTCTGCTTATTCTGGTAATCATCTTGATTTGGAAATAGGCTTTTTAGAGTGGTTGGTAGCGAATAAAAAAACCTTTAAAGAGTATACAAAAACATATTTTGAATCTGATGGATTAGCAGTTCCAGGGGTTACCACTTTAACAGGTGAGCCTATGGGAGGATGGATACAGTATGCTTTTGGACCAACAGTTTCAGGCTGGTTAGGGCAACACTTTTACCTGCATTGGCGATATTCAATGGATAGAGATTTTTTAGAGGAAAAAGCCTACCCCTGGATTAGAGACGTTGCTATTTTATTTCAGGATATCTCTATTAAAGATGAATCAGGTTTACGGAAATTACCGATTAGCTCAAGCCCAGAAATACGTAACAACTCTAGAGATGCCTGGTTTAGCGAAACTACTAATTTTGATTTAGCCAATATTCGTTGGACCTATGAAAAAGCGGCAGAACTGGCCCAGGAATTGGGAAAGGATAAAGAAGCTAAGAAATGGAAAGAACAACTTGAAGAATGGCCCTATTTTGCTATTGATGAGCAAAGTGGAATAATGCTAGCCCCTGATAGTGCATATAACCAATCTCATAGGCACTTATCGCATTTAATGGCTTTTCATCCTTATGGACTTATTGATTATTCAAAAGGAAATGAAGATAAACAAATAGTAGATAATACCTTAAACCAATTACTTGATGTAGGGACAGATTACTATACAGGATATTCGTTTAGTTGGTTAGGTAATTTACAGGCACGTGCTTTTGATGGAGAAGGAGCAGCAAAAACATTACGAATTTTTGCTGAAAACTTCACATTACCAAACTCTTTCCACGTTAATGGTGAACAGTTCAATAGAGGATATTCTAAGTTTAAATATCGCCCATTCACTTTAGAAGGTAACTTCGCCTTTGCGGCGGGTATTCAGGGAATGTTAATTCAAAGCCATACCGGAACCATAAGAATATTCCCGGCGGTTCCAGAGAGTTGGAAAAACATTAGTTTTCAAAAATTAAGAACAGAAGGAGCCTTTTTAATTTCTGCCAGTAAAAAAGAAGGAAAAGTAGATAAAATAATTATTTCTTCTGAAAAAGGAGGCGTTTTAAAACTCTTAAAACCTTTTAATAGCAAAACATTTAAAATTAACTCAGATTATGAGGTTAAAAATGGTATTATTATCATTGATACTAAACCCGGTCAGGAAATAACAATCAAAAATTAATTCAAGGTATAAAAACAGTACTTGTTACAACATAAGTGGTCGAAAGAAATTTCGACCATTTATGTTTTTAAAATATTTACAAGGACTTGATCCATTCCAATAGTTATACTATAGTGGGTTAAAAAAATAATATAAAAAAAGCATTAAATCAATTACCATGGATCGCAGAAAATATATAAAGACCATTTCTTTAGGAGCTATAGCGCCCGCTTTTATCCCAGGTGCCCTAAATTTAGAAAAATTTTGGGGTAAGCCACAAGAGGTTATATTCAGAAGTAATTGGGAGAATTGGCCAGACATAAAATGGGTTGGTCCTGAATACTGGGGAAATAGACTACAGGATTGGCAATTAAAAGATGCTAAAGCAATCTGTAAGGTAAAAGCAAAAAACCGTAGTCTACACCTATTAACTTTACAAAAACCTGATACCCCGGAAACATTTCAAACCCAGGTTAACATTCATTTACCTGAAGCCGGATTTCAAATGGGGGAAGGCTCTTGTATAGGAATGCGATTGGGCGCTAAAGGTCGTTTTGAAGATTACCGCTCTTCAGCAGTTTTTGGGCAGGGTGTTGATATTGGTCTTTCCGCCGCTGGTGATATTAAAGTGGGAGATACTTTAATCCCCACCTCATTAGAATCCTGGCCTAAAGAACTAAACCTAAAAATAAAAGCCTTAGCTCAAAATAATAAGTACCTTTTAGAAATTACACTTAAAGATTTAGCCACCGGCAATAAACTTTTTTCTGATAAAAGCATAAACTTGCCTTCACAATCGCTGGCAGGTAATTTTGCTCTTCTGTCCCATATTGAAAGTACAGAAAGCACTTCTCAAGACTTTGTGGCTTTTGCAGATTGGGAGATTTCTTCTGAAAAACTTCAATCAAAAAAAACTCAGTTATTTGGCCCTATTTGTTTTGCACAATATACACTTCACAATCAGAAATTAAAGCTAACGGCCCAGTGTACTCCTTTTGAAGCTATTGACGGAAACCAAGTATACCTGGAATTTTTTAAAGACGGACAATGGCAAAGGGAGCAATCTACAAAATTACCTGAAGTTGGAAGTAGTTTTAAAGCTTCCAGCCGTGCCATAAATTTTGTAGTCCCAAAATGGGAATTTAAGGAAGCTATACCTTATCGCGTAGTAGCCGAAATTCCCTTAAAAAATGAAACGATTAGATATGAATACAAAGGAACAATTGCCCAGGAGCCTAAACAAAAAGAAGAAGTAAAAGCGGCTGTTTTTAGCTGCAATTTTGATTATGGTTTTCCCGATAATGATGTGGTAAGCAATATGGGGCTTTTAAACCCGGATATTATAATGTTTTTGGGAGATCAATTTTATGAAGGCACCGGAGGCTTTGGTGCTACCTATAACGGAAACCTGGAGGAAACCAGCCTGGATTATCTTAGAAAATGGTATATGTTTGGGTGGTCCTATCGTGAGCTATTTAGGCACAAGCCCTGTGCAATAATACCCGACGACCATGATGTTTATCACGGAAATGTTTGGGGTGAAAGTGGGAAAAATGCCGATACCAGTAAAAACTTTGGAGCTGCTGCCCAGGATTCGGGAGGTTATAAAATGCCGGCAGATTGGGTAAATATGATCCAGTTTACCCAAACCAGCCACCTTCCAGATCCATTTGATCCCACACCGGTAAAGCAAGGCATAAATGTTTATTATACACATTGGAATTATGGCGGAATTAGCTTTGCCATATTGGAAGATCGTAAATTTAAATCGGCTCCAAAAAATGTACTTCCCAAAGAAGCAAAAGTGTGGAACGGCTTTATTACCAATCCCGATTTTGATATAAAAAAGCATAAAAATATAGAAGCTGAATTACTGGGCAAACGTCAGCACAAATTTTTAGAAGATTGGGTTGAGGATTGGGAAAATGGCGCAGAAATGAAAGCTGTCTTATCTCAAACCAACTTTGCTACCGTTGCTACACTACCTAAAAATGAATTGACCGATCAGGTAGTACCATCGCTTGCTATTCCTGAAAATGGGAAATATGTAGAAGGTGATGACTTTACGGTAGATATGGACAGTAATGGTTGGCCGGCCAACAAACGGGATGAAGCTATTACAATTATTAGAAAGGCTTTTGCCTTTCATATAGCGGGAGACCAACATTTGGGATCATTCATTCAATATGGAGTACAAAATCACGGAGATAGCGGCTATGCCTTTGCCGGGCCTGCCTTAAATAATATTTGGCCCAGAAGATTTTGGCCGCCTGTAGATTTCTCTAAACATACTTTTAAAAAACCTTCCTACACCGGCGATTTTATTGATGGTTTTGGAAATAAATTAAGTGTGCTAGCCGTCGCCAATCCGCATAAAAGCACACAAGAACCTAAAATTCTTAGTCAACGGGCAACCGGTTATGGCCTGGTTACTTTTAATAAAGAAAAAAGGACTATTAAAACTGAATGTTGGCCGCGACTTGTTAAACCAACACCCGAAAATCAAAATCCCGGATGGCCAATTACCATTTCCCAGCAAGATAATTATGCTAGAAAAGCTACAGCCTGGTTACCCGAATTGAGATTTAAAACCAACCTAAAACCGGTAATTTCAGTATTTAATGATAAAAATGAATTGATCTATTCCATTAAAATAAATACTAAAAATTTTAAACCCAAAGTTTTTGAAAAAGGAACTTATACCGTAAAAATCTTCTTTTCGAAAGAAATTAAAAGCAAAATTTTTAAAAATATGGTAGCTAAGGAAAATAATACTACTTTTAAACAAATAAATACTTACAAATCTTAAATTAGGCTAAAACTTAGCATATTAAAAAAATTAAGCATGAAATCATTAAAACCTGTCTTTTTACTGAGCTTTATTTTCCTATCAGGAAGCTTGTTTTCCCAGGTGCCGGAAGGTGTTACCCACTCAGGTCAAAATACCGGACAGAAAAAATTCCCCTTAGGTTCTTATATCGAATTAGACAACCCTACCTCTACTCCACTTCAGGAATGGAAAAAAAACAATAAAACCATAGTTGGCTGGGGAGATACCAATAAACGTTATAAAAAAGAAGAGCCTGTTTCAAAAAATACACTTTCCAAAAAAATAGAGCTACAAGCCTGGAGAGGCGAGAAGGTTTCTGCACAATGGGTTGTTTCTGCCGGAAAAAAAGATCTGGATATTTCAGTAGAACTTTCAGATTTACAACATAAATCGACAAAAAGCCGTATTTCAAAAGATAATATTGAAAGCGCATTTGTACGCTATGTTTTAACCGATGAACTTAATAAAGACAGAAAAGGAGCCTGCGGACATCGAAATCCCGCCAACTTCGATTCTACCCTTGTAGCTGATGTGATAGATCATATAAACCCTAATTTAGAAGTAGAGAAAAATACTAGCAGACCGGGGTGGCTGTCTATAAAAGTACCGGAAAATGTAAGTCCCGGTTTGTATTCCGGAACTATAAAAATACGCTCTGCATCAAAAACAATTCAAAAACTTCCAATTTCAATAAATGTAAGTGAGCGCGTGTTGCCCAAACCTAAAGATTGGAATTTTCATTTAGATCTTTGGCAGAACCCCTATGCAGTAGCGCGCTATTATCAAACCAATTTATGGAGTAAGGCACATTTTGATGCCCTTAAAAAAGAAATGACTCCTTATGCCAATGCAGGAGGTAAATCTATAACCGCCAGTATTATTGACCGTCCCTGGGATGGCCAAACCCACGATCCTTTTAATTCTATGGTGCGCTGGACCAAAAAAATGAATGGGGAATGGGAGTTTAATTTTGATGTGTTTGATAAATGGGTGGAGTTTATGATGAATCTTGGTGTAACCAAACAAATTAATGCTTATACCATGATTCCCTGGAAACTTACCTTTGCTTATTTTGATGAAGCTTCCAATAAAACCCAATATCTGGAGACCCAACCCGGTGAGGAACTGTATGAAGAAGTTTGGGTAGCCATGTTATCTTCTTTTTCAAAGCATTTAAAACAAAAAGGCTGGTTTGAAAAAACCTATATCGCTATGGACGAACGCCCTATGGAAACCATGCAGGAAACTATTAAAGTGATTCATAAAGCCGATAAAAATTTTAAAATCTCTTTTGCAGGTGCAAAACATCCTGAACTATATCCTTATGTAGATGATTATTGCCTTAGTATGGAAAGCAGTTTTGCCCCCGAAGTTTTGAAACAAAGAAAGGAATCGGGCAAAATTTCAACCTTTTATACAAGTTGCAGTCATACCGCACCTAACAGTTTTACTTTTAGCGGCCCCGCTGAAACCGAATGGTACGCCTGGTATGCATCGGCCAGTAATTTAGATGGATTCTTACGTTGGGCTTATAATAGCTGGGTATTAGAACCACTACTAGACAGCAGGTTTACTACCTGGGCCGCCGGGGATACCTATTTTATTTACCCTGAAGGAAGAAGTTCTTTGCGATTTGAAAAACTACTGGCGGGAATTCAGTCTTTTGAAAAACTACAGATTCTTAGAGATGAGTTTAAAAAGAACAACAATATAGCGGCCTTAAAAAAACTTGAAGAGATCGAATCTCAATTTACTTTAGAGCATCTTGAAACGGCATCAGCTTCAGAAATTATAAAACAGGCCCGGAAAAAATTTAATTCTCTGTAAAATCATATTCCATGAAAATTAAAATTTTATTTTTAAGCCTGGCTTTATGCTTGTTTAGTGTAGTTAATGGAACTGCACAGAAGGAAAAAAGTACCGAAGTTCGCGTACTTACCTATAACATTCTTCACGGTGCCAATACCAACGGGAATTTTGATCTGGATATTATTGCCGATTTAATCAAAAAAACAAATCCAGATCTTGTTGCCTTGCAGGAAGTAGACTTTAAAACCAACAGGGTAAACAAAAGGGATATCCTTAGCGAGCTTGCCGTTAAAACAGGATTAACTCCTGTATTTATAAAAGCAATGGATTATGATGGCGGTGAATACGGGGAAGGGCTGTTGTCCCGCACTTCATTTATTAAAACCGAAAATGTAAGTCTGCCCCATGCACCTCAAAACGAACCAAAGGCGGCGGGACTTGCCACTCTGGTAACAACTACCGGAGACACCATACAGTTTATTGCCACCCATTTTGACCATTTGGAAGCAGGTAAAGACAGGCTAAAACAAGCCCGGGCCATCCATAAGCTAACCGATAAACTGGAGTACCCAGCAGTACTCGCAGGCGATTTGAACGACATACCTGGAAGCCCAACCATAAATTTATTGGAAGAAAAGTGGCAGGCCTCTTACGATAAAAAAAGTGCTATACCCACCTATCCTTCAAACAAGCCAAATATAAAAATTGATTATGTTATGTTTTACCCGAAAAATAGCTGGGAGCTTGTTGAAACCAAAGTAATTCAGGATAGCATTGCATCCGATCATAATGCGGTATTAAGCGTTTTAAAGCTGCTAAAACCCTAATTATATATAAAGCCGAATCGATTTTTTTAATATTTAAATTCCAATTTCATTTAATTGGCAACCATTAAATCATAAAATCCCAAATATGAAGCTACTTCGTAAAGCCGGTATTCTGCCTCTTATAATTCTTAGCTTTTTTTCCTGTGACAACAAGCAAGAAAAAAAGAGCGATAAAGAAAATAAAGATACTAAACCCAATATTATTTATATCCTGGCAGATGATCTTGGTTATGGCGAGTTAGGTATTTATGGACAGGAAAAAATTGAAACCCCAAACATAGATGCCCTGGCTAAAAACGGGATGATGTTTACCCAACATTATACCAGCGCCCCGGTTTGTGCCCCTGCACGCTATATGTTACTTACAGGAAAACACTCGGGAAATGCTTATATACGTGGAAATGACGAATGGAGGGAGCGTGGTAAAGTCTGGGATTATAGAGCGGTGATCCAGGACTCTACCCTGGAAGGCCAACGCCCAGTTCCGGAGAATACTGTTTTGTTTCCCAAATTACTGCAAAAAGAAGGCTACCGCACCGGAATAGCAGGGAAATGGGGATTAGGTGCCCCACACACAAATTCTATCCCCACAAAAATGGGCTTTGATTTTTTCTACGGATATAACGACCAGCGTCAGGCGCATACCTACTACCCGGTTCACCTGTACAAAAATGAAAACCGCGTTCACCTAAATAACGATACCATTGCACCCAATACTAAACTGCCGGTGGGAGCCAATCCACTAGATCCAAATAGTTATAAAAACTACAGTCTAAATGAGTATACCCCGGATTTAATATATGATGCTATGAGTAGTTTTATTAGCGAAAATAAAGACAAACCTTTCTTTTTCTATTGGGCTACTCCCATCCCTCACGCTCCCCTTCAGGCACCAAAACGCTGGGTAGATTATTATATTGAAAAATTTGGGGATGAAAAACCATATCTTGGAGAGAAAGGGTATTTCCCGGTTCGTTATCCGCGTGCCACCTATGCGGCTATGGTTTCTTATTTAGATGAAAATGTTGGTAAACTAGTAGACCAATTAAAAGAAGAAGGTATTTACGAAAACACAATGATCATTTTCACTTCCGATAATGGCCCCACTTTTAATGGCGGTTCAGACTCCCCCTGGTTTAACAGTGCCAAACCTTTTAAAAGCAAATACGGCTACGGAAAAGGTTTTGTTAATGAAGGAGGTATTCGTGTACCTATGATAGCTTCCTGGCCAGGACATATTAAACCGGGAACAAAAACAGATCATATTTCAGCTCAATACGATGTACTGGCTACCCTTGCAGATCTCACCGGTTTCCCTAAACCAAAGGATACAGATGGTATTAGTTTTCTACCTACACTGCTGGGAGAAAAAGATCTACAGGAAGAACACGAATTTCTGTTTTGGGAATTTCCTGAATATGGCGGGCAAGTTGCGATACGAATAAATGATTGGAAGGTGATTAGAAAAAACCTCAATAACAATGAAGAACCTACCCTGGAGCTATATAATTTAGAGGAAGATCCTGCTGAAACCACTAACCTGGCTGATCTCCATCCTGAAATTATACAAAAAGCAGCCGATATTTTTAAAGAAGCACACCAAAATGCCGAAGTAGAACGGTTTCAGATTCCGGCCATCGAAAACGGATTACTTTCCGAGTAAACTACCTCGGGGTATTACAGCCTTTGGCCGTGCCAATTAAAATGTGAGAGATCTACATTATGATCTCTCCCATTTTTTACACTATAATCATCAGGTGTAATTTTATAAGAAATTACTTTCAATATAAATAATTAAAGCTTTCAAAAAATCTATCATTTTAAAGCTTTAAACACTACTATCTTCAAAAGCTAAATATCTTCAAATCTGAATATAACTACTTTGCATATTCAAAGCTTAAAATCACATTCCTAAAAGTACGATACCAACAAAATTAAGTGCTTAAAACACTACCAATGATTATTTAATTCAAGATACCTTAATGTTAAAAAACAACATATTTTAAGTTAACTTTTGGATAAGTAAATAAAACGTATAAAATTGCAAACCATATGAAAGTTAAAAATTTTCATTTTATCAATTAATCATTAAATAATAACTAAAAACGTTTATGAAAAAAACACTTTTAGCATTCATTGTAATGTTTTTGCCTTACATAATGCTGGGGCAGGAAACAATTGAAATTACAGGGACTGTTTCAGAAAAAGGCATGACGCTTCCCGGCGTTAACATTGTAGAAAAAGGGACCAATAATGGTACTATGACCGATTTTGACGGAAACTATACCATTAATGCACCCAGTGATGCCGTATTAGTAGTTAGTTATATGGGCTATGCTACAAAAGAAGTGCAAGTGAATGGACAATCTAAGCTAGACATTGTTTTAGAGCAGGATGCCGCTGCTTTAGATGAAGTGGTGGTTGTTGGGTACGGTGCCCAGAAAAGAGAAAGTTTAACAGGTGCTTTACAAACTGTTGAAGGTGACGATTTAAGAGATGTTACCACTCCTTCAGTTGAGAATATGCTTAACGGAAAAGCTCCAGGGGTATTTGTAGCACCGGGTTCTGGACAACCGGGTTCTAAAGGTAGTGTTGTAATTAGAGGTCAGGCTACCTTAAGCGGAACTACAAGCCCGTTGTGGGTTATTGATGGTGTAATTGTTGGCTCAGGACCAGGGGAATTAAATCCGGACGACATTGAGACCATGACGATTTTAAAAGATGCCGCTTCTACCTCAATTTATGGTTCTCAAGGAGCCAACGGAGTTATTGTGGTAACTACTAAAAATGCAAAACCGGGGGAAACTACTATTAGTTTTTCTTCAAAAACAGGTATCAACGAGCTTAATAACGGGAACCTGGAAATGATGAACGGGGCTGAACTATATGACTATTATGCTTCGTTTACCAATGCCGACGAAATCTCGTTTCCGCGTTGGAATTCTGATTTAAGAAATAGTAATTTCGACTGGTGGGATGTAGCTACCCGAAGTGGCTTTACCCAAAATTACAATGTTTCTATACAAGGCGGTAGTGAAACTCTAAGGTCGTATGCTTCAGTGGGGCTATATGATGAGCAGGGAGCCGTAAAAGGTTTTGATTATACCCGATATAATTTTCGCTTTAAAACAGAATATAGACCAACAGATTGGTTAAAAATAAAACCATCTATAAATGGTTCGCTTCGCGATGTTCAGGATAGGCAATATTCTACCACGGCCATGTATTCTAATTTACCATGGGATAGCCCGTACGATGAGGATGGTAACCTTGTACCACATCGTTCCAGTAGTTGGGTAAACAGTGCCAGCACTAACTACCTATACGACCTTCAATGGAACCACTCTTCCAATAAAAACTATGAGTTTATGGGGAATTTGGATTTTGACATAGAGCTAACCGACTGGCTTACTTTTTCTTCAGTAAACAACATTAGATATAATCACTATAAGGCGAAAAGCTATTTTGATCCTCGCTCCAGTGCCGGTGAAAGTGTAAATGGTAGAATAACCGACTACCGATCTGAATACACACGCCAATATACTAACCAAATATTACGATTCAATAAAAACTGGGGGAAACATGATTTTAATGGAATCCTAGCTTATGAATATAACGACTATCGTAGTGAAACTTTAGATGCGTATGGCACCGGGTTTATCCCGGGATTTGAAGTACTTGATGTAGTAGCTAAACCTGAACGTACAAAAGGTGGTATTAGTGAATGGGCTGTACAATCGGTACTTTTCAATGCTAATTATGATTATGATAATAAATACCTGGGGCAGGTTTCTTTCCGTAGGGATGGTGCTTCAAACTTTGGTGACAATGCCAAGTATGGGAACTTTTTCTCACTTAGTGGTGGGTGGAATATACATAACGAAAACTGGTTTAAAACCGATTGGGTAAATGCACTAAAACTACGTGCATCATACGGTTCGGTAGGAAATCGCCCGAGTTCCCTATACCCACAATATGACCTTTATGCTGTTTCAAGTGGTGCAAGCTACAATGGTAATCCTGGGGCTTTAATTAGCCAAATAGGAAACGAAAACCTAACCTGGGAAAAGACCTATACTAGCGGTGCGGGAATTGACGCGAGCCTATTTGATAATCGTGCAAGGCTTACTTTTGATTATTACGAAAAAAATACCGAAAACATTTTATACAGGGTTCCAATTAGTGGTTTAACCGGGGTAACCAGCATCTGGCAGAATATTGGTGAGATGCAAAATAAAGGAATTGAACTTGCCATTGGTGGAGATATTATTCGTAACCAGGACCTTACCTGGAGCATAGATGTAAACTTAGGGCATAACGTAAACAAGCTTACCAAACTTTATAAAACTAAAGATGCCAATGGAAACTATGTCGTTAGGCCAATTATTGTTGGTGATGGCTTGGGAATTGCAGGATCTGCACAAAGAATGTTAGAACCCGGACGCCCGGTAGACACCTATTACCTAAAGGAATGGGCCGGAGTAAACCCTGAAAATGGTTTACCTATGTGGTATATAGTAGATAGGGACAGCGATGGGAATGAAATCTCAAGAACCACCACCTCTAATTACTCGGAAGCTACATTCGAAAAAACCGGAAAAGTATCTCCAGATATCTTTGGAGGGTTCTCTACAAGCTTAAATTACAAACAATTTGACCTGAATGCTGTTTTTGGTTATTCAATTGGAGGACAAATCTATAATTATTCCAGACAGGAGTATGACTCAGACGGAACCTATACAGATCGTAACCAAATGAAATTACAACCAGGTTGGAGTCGCTGGGAAAAACCCGGTGATATCGCTACCCACCCCGTAGCTAGATATAACAACCAGGACAAAGGAAATGCTACTTCTACCCGTTACCTGGAAAAAAGTGATTTCTTAAAGCTACGTTCGTTGACGCTGGGGTACAATTTTGATCTAAGTAAATATAACATTGACAACCTGCGACTTTCACTAGCCGGTGAAAACCTATTTGTGATTACCGACTATTCTGGTGTAGACCCCGAGATTCCGGCAAATAACGGCGCTGTTCTGGGCTCTACCGGACCTGGGGTGTATCCAATGACAAGGAAATTTATGCTTGGACTTAATGTGAAATTTTAAAAAGAAACACTATGAAAAAAATAATTATAGCACTTTTCGCCACAGTGGCTCTTTCAGCTTGCGAAATTGATCGATTACCCCAGGGAAGCCTGGACTCTGATAGCGTGATTGAAGATCCAGATGCTTCTCTTGAATCTCTTATTAACGGTATGTATGCCCAGTTAAAATCCTGGTCCGATCCTATGCATAGAATGGGAGAATATGCCGGGGATAATATGATGATTCGCGGCTCATCTACCGACCCATTTTACGAATTTATCTCTTATGCCAGAACTCCAAATAACTATCGTTTAACCCAGTTTTGGGATTCAGGTTATAAAGCTATCGCGCAATCATCAAATATTATTAACATGATTGCTGAAGGTGAAAACGAAGAGATTGACAACAATCTGGGAGAGGCATATTATGTAAGAGGAATGATGTATTTCTACCTTACACGTGCATTTGGCCGACCTTACTATCAAAATCCGGAATCAAACCTGGGAGTACCTATTGTAAATGGCACGCCTGACGATGTTATTAACCTGGAACTTCCAGATAGGGCCACCGTAGCAGAAAGTTACCAACAAGCCATAGACGATTTAAAGAAAGCTGAAGAATTACTTACTCTAGAAGGTGAACCTATATACGCTACAAAAGAAGCAGCTCAAGCTATGTTGTCCCGTATTTACCTTTATATGAGCGGAACCTATGAATCGCCAAATACAGAGTATGCCCAACTTGCAGTAGAGTACTCGAATAAAGTAATTAACTCGGGTAAATTTTCATTGTTACCAAGAGAGCAATTTATGGAGTACAATACTTTTGTTCCAGAAGATAATGCAGAGACCATTTTCGCTGTAAAACGTGTAGCCTCAGAATTTTCTGGGTACGACCACTATTATGGTGTTGGAGGTATGTATGCCAATATAGGCGGTATGGGCTGGGGCGAAATGTATGCCAGTGCCGAGTATATAAGCCTTTTAAACGAAACAGGCCGTAACGACTGGCGTCCCGATAATTATAATATGGTAGACGCACGTGCTGCATTTATTAGGCCTACTTATTCCCAGGATTCTGAAACAGGAGAGTACACCGAGGTATTTCGTTTTATTAAAAAAGATGGAGAGGTATTAAACTATGTACAGGCAGACATCAGCCGTAATGGAAATACCATAACTGCTTCTGAAGGAGATGAAACTTACACCTTATCTGCTGTAGATGCCGGTCAGGAGATTTATTCTATTCAGTATAAAGATGGAAAAACCTATACCGGGGTTATAGATAATTATATAACTCTCAATAGGGTTTATCCACAATTTTACATCACAAAAGCCTCCCTTGAAGGAGAAGAGTCACACTTGCACTCCCCTGTAATTAGTCGTTTGGGCGAAATCTATTTAAATCGCGCAGAAGCCTATGCTAAACTAGGTAATTATAGCGCTGCACTGGAAGATTTAAACACTATAAGAGAGCGTTCTATTGTAGATGGTGGTTACGATAATTTAGATGGCACTAATGCCAGTGCCCTTATTGATAAGGAGCGCCAGTTAGAACTTGCTTATCAGGCAGAAAGAAGTTATGATGTATTCCGTAATGGAAAAGAACTTACCCGTGAATATCCGGGACCTCACAAGCAGTTTGAGAATATACCCGCTACAGATTTCCGTGTAGTATATTATATCCCTCAAGATGCTATTAACTCTTACCCTGGAACCTTAACTCAAAATCCAACGCAATAATTAAACAATAATTATAAGCGAGTATTTTAACAGGCTGTTCAAAATAAGAACAGCCTGTTTTTTTTTATAAATTTCTTAAACAGAAGACTTCCAGCCCCTGCTCTACCCCCCATCTATATTTCCGATACGCTAAATCTTCTAAAAGCCATAAAATAAAGCTTCTTAATATTTTACAAATAACACAACATTTTAAATTAAAACCACTTCAAAACACATCTCAAAACATAATTTCTATATCAACTTTTTATCAAAAATAGCATTCTTAAAAAGATAAATGTATTAATTACATTTTTATAATATAATTTTTGGATAAGTAAGTAAAACGTTTGAAATTGCAAACTTTACGAAAATTTAAACTTTCGTTATAACAATTTATCATTCATTAACAACTAATTAATTATAACTATTTTATGAAAAAAGTATTATTAACCTTCATTGTTTTACTTTTTCCTTTCATAATGTTAGGACAGGAAACAATTGAGATTACGGGAACTGTTTCTGATAAAAACATGACACTTCCCGGGGTTAACATTGTAGAAAAAGGCACCAATAACGGCACCATGACAGATTTTGATGGAAACTACAGTATTATCGCTCCCAAGGACGCGATTTTGGTAGTTAGCTATATGGGCTATGCCACCAAGGAAATACCGGTGAGTGGTCAAACTACTATAGATATTGTTTTAGAACAGGATGCCGCTACGCTAGATGAGGTAGTTGTTGTTGGTTTTGGAACACAGAAAAAGGTAAACCTAACGGGGTCTGTAGCTTCTGTAGACGGGGACATGCTAGAAGATAGACCTATGACCAGTGTTTCTGCCGGTCTTTCAGGTTTACTACCGGGTGTGTCTGTAAATCAATCATCAGGAATGCCGGGTAACGACGGAGGTACCATTAGGATTCGCGGAACAGGTACCCTGAACGAAGCCTCTCCCATGGTTTTAATAGACGGAGTTGAAGGATCATTAAACGATGTACAGGCCAACGATATAGCCAATATTTCTGTACTTAAAGATGCAGCCTCAGCCGCAATTTATGGTTCTAAAGCTGCAAATGGGGTAATTCTTATTACCACCAAAACGGGTAAAACAGGAGAACCTTCTGTACGATTAACAAACAATATAGGCTGGCAAACCCCCACAAGATTACCAGATTACCTGGGATCTTATGATTATGCCCTACTATACAACGAAGCCCTGGCCAATAGTGGAAAAGCTCCCAAATTTGATGACAATGATTTAGAATTATTTCAAAATGGCAGTGATCCTTATGGACATCCTAATACAGATTGGCAAGACTTATTGTACCAGGGATCAGGCTTTGTAAGCACCAATAACCTGGGAATTTCAGGCGGTACAGAATACACAAAGTATAGGGCATCTCTTAACTACCAAAAACAAGATGGTATTATTAAACACACCGGCAAAAACGAATACAATGCAAGGTTAAACCTTACGGTAACGCCTAAAAAATGGTTAACCACCAATATGAACCTTTCCTATACACAAATGGATCGTGAGTCTCCTAACAATGCTTATGTGGGTGATGGTATAGACCAGATAATAAGGCAGGTAAATAGAATTGCTCCCTGGATACCATATAAAAATGAAGATGGTACTTACGGGACAATTTCAGATGGAAACCCTATTGCCTGGTTAGATATGGGACCACAAATTAATTACAATCGAAAAACATTTGTGGGAATAGGTTCTGTACAGGCCGATATTTTTGAAGGTTTTAATGTAAAAGCCCTTATCTCTCATAGAAACGTAGAAGAGGACAATTCAGAAATGAACAAAGAAATCCAATACAATGAGAATAAATACCACGGACCTACAAAGCTTACCGAAGACCTTAGAACAACCACCCGAAATACTATTGATTTAACGGCTAATTACAACAATAGTTTTAATGATGTTCATAACCTGGGAGTTTTAGCCGGTTATCATGCCGAATCTTATGATTTTAAAGAAACCACTGCGTACCGTGAAAATTTCCCTAGCACCGAACTTCCTAATTTAGATGCAGGATCATCTAACGGTATGCAAAACACAGGATATACAAGGGAATTAAATATGGTATCCTGGTTTGGACGTGTAAATTATGACTATTTGGGTCGTTATTTATTTGAAGCCAACCTAAGGGCTGACGCTTCATCTCGTTTTGCTGAAGACAACAGAGTTGGGGTCTTTCCATCTTTCTCTGCAGGGTGGAGAATTTCTGATGAAAACTTCTTTGAAGGGTTTAGAGAAACTGTGAGCAATTTAAAACTTAGAGCTTCTTGGGGACAGCTTGGTAACCAGGATGCACTTGATGACTACTACCCAACAGTTCCAACACTGGGTCTTGGAATAGACTACCCTTTTAATAGTGAAATTACTTCGGGTGCTGCTATCTCTAATGCAAAAAATGCAGCATTAATTTGGGAAAAAACAACTAGTTATGGTATTGGTCTAGATGCCAGATTATTTCGTAAATTAAACCTAACAATAGATGCCTATAAAAAGCTTACCGAAGGTATTATTATGAAAGTGCCAGCTCCAAACGAGTTTGCGCTAAATAATTTTTATGATAACGTTGGTGAGCTAGAAAATAAAGGTATTGAAGTAAGCCTTGATTACTCAACACGTTTTGGGGAAGTAGATTTTGGTTTTGGCGGAAATGTAGCCTATAATCAAAATGAGTTAATAAAACTAGCGGGAACAAATAACATTATTGATGGTCGCCAAATTCGTAGGATAGGGGAATCTCTTGACTCCTGGTATGGCTATAAAACAGATGGATTACACCAATCCCAGGCCGATATTGACGCTTATCCTACAAATACACTCTACCCGGGACAAATTCAACCCGGTGACCTACGTTATGTTGATGCTACCGGCGATGGAAAGGTAGATGCTAACGATCGTGTACTACTGGGTAACTCTACCCCTAATCTAAACTTTGGAGCCAATTTGAGTTTAGCCTATAAAAACTTTGATTTATTGGCCATCTTTCAGGGAGCAACCGGTGGGTACGGCTACATGGATTTTGATGCTATTGGCGCCCTTAACGGTGATGGACAAAAACCGTCTTCAATTTGGTTGGATAGATGGACCCCAAATAACACAAATACAGATGTACCTCGATTAATAGATGGTATTAATGGCCCAAGTATGCCGCAAAATTCAACTACAAGTTATTGGCTACAGAGTACAGATTATTTAAGAATGAAGAACCTGCAACTTGGATATAACCTTCAGGATGACCTATTGGAAAACTGGAACATCTCCAAGCTAAGAATTTACTACACCGCACAGAATTTATTTACGATTACAAATTATCTAGATGGATGGGACCCAGAAGCTCCTTCAGGACGAGGTAGTAGCTATCCCGTTGTTATGACCAATTCTATCGGAATTAATTTAACTTTTTAATTTATTACAAGATGAAAAAATTAATATACTTAATAGGAATCGTTTTTACATTTAGCGCTTGTGAAGACTCCTTCCTGGATACAGCCCCCGATGATGCGCTTTCCCCTTCTACTTTTTGGAAAAGCAAACAGGATTTAGACTTGGCTCTTACAGGTATTTATAACGAATTTCAAAGTGGTAGCTCTATTATGTACCGGGATGCAGGTTCTGATAATGCTTATAATAATTTCCCCTGGGAAGGATGGAACAAAATAGGAAACGGAAAAAATTCACCGGCAGATCCCGGCGCATCGTACTATAACTTTACAACAATTAATAGATGTAATGAATTCCTTGCCAATGCCGATAACGCCACAGAGGTATCGGAAGAGGTTAGAGATATTTACAAGGCCCAGGCACGATTTATACGCGCCTATAAATACTATGTGCTTACCACAAATTATGGTGATGTTCCACTTATAACGCAAAATTTTGCTTCGCCCGAAGAAGCTAAAGTTCCAAGAAACCCACAAGCAGACATACGTGAATTTATTGAAGACGAATTAAATTCTGTAATAGATGTTCTGCCGGAATCTTATTCGGAAGCAGAATTCGGAAAAGCTACAAAAGGAGCAGCACAGGCATTACTTATGCGTTACTACCTTTATTTTAAAGACTATGAAAAGGCCTTGGCAACCGCAAACAGTATAGGCGGTTATTCATTACACCCCAGCTTTACAGGTTTATTTGATCCGTCCAACGAAAAAAACAACGAAGTAATTTTATCGGTACAACATACCCCTAACACCTATTCAATTAATTTCACCCCGTTTTTACCAAATGGTATAGGGGGTTGGTCTTCAGTAGTGCCTACACAATCTTTAGTTGATGCTTTTGAAATGGCTGATGGTAAAACCATAGAGGAAGCGCAAAGTGCCGGAGAGTACGATCCAACTAACCCATATAAAAATCGCGACCCAAGATTAAGGGCCTCTATAGTTTACCCGGGGCAGGTTTTTGCCGGTAAAGTTTACCGATCGATTGAAGAAAACGATGCCGATTATTACAATACTGCAGACAATGCCTCTAAAACGGGATATAATTTCAAAAAATACACAAGTTTTATGGATTCAGACCCAGGCTCTCCATACTGGAACATGGGCAATGACATCTATATTTTTAGATATGCAGAGGTACTTTTAACAATTGCCGAAGCCAAAGTAGAATTAGGGCAAATAGACAATGAATTGTATGAAGCACTCGATGCTGTTAGGTTAAGAGCAGGAATGCCGGCCGTAGATAGAGATAAATATGCAGATCAGGAAAGTCTTAGAAAGCTTGTTCGAAATGAAAGAAGAGTCGAGTTTGCTATGGAAGGTCTTCGCAGAGACGATATTATACGCTGGAACATTGCCAGCGATGTTTTAAATGGAGAACTAAAAGGTGTAGAAAGAGGTGAAGTTCTTGAAACTACCTTGCCAAATGGAGATTATAATGTTTCCCTAAGCTTGCCGGAAAACTTAATTGAAAGCCGCCAATTTGAAGCGCCTAAGAACAATCTCCTGCCAATTCCGCAAAATGCAATTGACAAGAATCCAAATTTAACACCAAACAACCCAGGGTATTAACCGCTTGGGCAGAGAAAAATCTGGAATCATAAAATCTCGATTATCGAGTAATTAAATTAAAATAAGGCTGCTTGAAAAATCTTTAAATACAACAATAGACTTTTCAAGCAGCCTTATTCAAAAAAAGATCAAATGAAAATTAATAGTTACAAATTAGCATTTTTAATTAGCTGTATAAGCTTAGTCTTAAGCTCCTGTAGCGAACATAAAGAAAACCCCGATTTCACTTATCGAATTCCTATAGGCGAAAACTCCTGGATTTCTAAAGATCAGGCAGAAGACAGGAAAATAATTAAGAAAGAAGGTATCTCTAATTGGGACGGAAGTAAACCTGTTGAAAGTTATTTTAGAAGCAATAAATCTGGCGTTCTAAAACTTGGCCTCAAGCTAAAAGCAGACTCAGAAAACATTACATTAAAGGTGAGTGTGGCAGGAAAGTCGAAGGAGCTAGAAGTAAAAAACAAAGAGTTTCAGGATGTTTATGTTGGCGAATTTAAGCTTGAAGAACCGGGGTATCAACAAGTACTTATTGAAGCTGTAGAGCCCGGATCAAATAATTCATTGAGCATTAAAGATTTACTATTGGCCGGGCCTGTTACCGATACTGAAGTGAATTATGTAGAAGATAATTTTCATTTTGGTCGTCGCGGACCTTCGGTACATTTGCGCTACCCTATCCCGGAAGAAAGCAAAAAACCAACCTATTTTTACAATGAAATAGTAGTTCCCGAAGGCGAGGATGTAGTAGGCTCTTATTATATGGCCAACGGATTCTCACATGGTTATTTTGGAATCCAGGTAAATTCAGAAGAGGAACGTAGAATCCTGTTTTCGGTTTGGAGCCCTTATGAAACCCAGGATCCTGCAGAAATTCCGGAAGACCAGAAAATTATCCTGCTAAATAAAGGAGAGGATGTTTATACCGGTGAATTTGGTAATGAAGGTTCTGGGGGACAGAGCTATAAAAAATTTATGTGGAAAACCAATACTACTTATAAGTTTTTACTTAAAGGAGAGCCGGCAGGGCCCAACCATACCGATTATACCGCCTACTTCTACGCGCCTGAAAATGGAGCATGGGAGATTATTGCCAGTTTTAGAAGGCCAAAATCCAGCAATTACCTGGGTAGCCTCTATTCTTTCCTTGAAAATTTTGTTCCGGCAACAGGAGATATTTCGCGTAAAGCACATTATAAAAATCAATGGCTCTACGATGAGGAACAGGGTTGGATAGAACTCTCTAATGCTATTTTTACAGCAGACGCTACTGCTAATCAAAAGCATAGAATTGATTATGCCGGTGGTGAAGTTGAAGGAGGCTATTATCTTGAAAATTGTGGTTTTTTCAATGATTATACCGAAGTTAACTCTAAGTTTAGTAGGAAACCAAACGAAAACGAGCCTGAAGTTGACCTCAAAGAACTTGAAAGTAAATTTCAAAAATAAATTACCAGAAGCCTGCCTCACAGTCCCTATAACTATCGGGATAAATCTTAATTATCGAGTAAGCGTCTATAACAATGGTTAACACTCTATTTAAAGATGATAAAATATAGCATCCAAATATTTATTTTTCTACTTGTAAGTACAGGGTTTGCACAAATTGATCGTGTAAACCCGGTTCCGCAAGAAGTTAATATTAAAGATTCGGTACAGCTTCCATCCTTTTTCAATATTCAACAATTGAATACAGATGAAGCTACCAAAAATTTGATTTCAACCTATTTTACCAAAGAAAATACGTTGAAAAAGGGTCTTTCAATTCGTGTGGGCGACGTGACTAATAAATTTAAAAAGCGTGACTTAAAAAAAGTTCCAAATCGCCCGGAGTCATATTATATTAAAAGTACAAAAAACCATATCCTTGTTATTGGTAGGGATGCTGCCGGAGCATACTACGGAACAAAGACTTTAATAACTTTATTAAGTTCTTCTATGAGGCCCCTTGGCGAAATCATAGATTATCCAGATGTATCTTCCCGAGGAGTGGTTGAAGGCTTTTATGGGACTCCCTGGACCTTTGAAAACCGCATGCGTCAAATAGATTTTTATGGGGCAAATAAACTTAACACCTATATCTATGGCCCTAAAGATGATCCTTACCACAGTTCGCCAAACTGGCGAAAACCTTATCCTGAAAAAGAAGCCGAAAAACTCAAAAAATTAGTAAACCGGGCTAACTTAAATCACGTTGATTTTGTATGGGCCATTCACCCCGGAAAGGATATTAAATGGGACGATAAAGATCGAGATGCATTGCTTAGAAAGTTTGAGAATATGTATGACTTAGGGGTTCGATCTTTTGCCGTATTTTTCGATGATATTTCGGGAAAAGGAACAGACCCGACCCAACAGGCTAACATATTAAATTACCTCAACGATAAATTTGTAAAGGAAAAAGAAGATGTAAGGCCTTTAATAATGTGCCCAACCGAATATAACAAGGCCTGGTCTAATCCAGACCGAAAATACCTGGAGACTTTGGGTGAAAAACTAGATCCATCTATTGAAATTATGTGGACAGGAAATACCGTTGTTGCCGATATTGATGAGGCCACTATGGATCGGATTAATGCTAAAATTAAGCGTAAAGCCTTTATTTGGTGGAACTATCCTGTTTCAGACTATGTAAGAAACCATATGCTTTTGGGGCCTGCATACGGGAATGCCAAAACAATTGCCAAGGATCTTTCCGGCTTTACATCAAACCCAATGGAACACGCCGAAGCCTCTAAAATTGGTATTTATGGCGTAGCCGACTATACCTGGAATATGGAAGGCTATCACCCAGAAAAAACCTGGAATAAATCTTTAAAAGATTTAATGCCTGAAAATTATGAAGCACTTGCAGTTTTCGCAAAACACAACAGCGATTTAGGAGAAAATGGCCACAGGTACCGAAGAAAAGAGTCGGTAGCATTTGCTCCTGAAGCCAAAGAGTTCCTAAAATCAATTAAAAACAAACAGGAAATTGCTAACCTAAATATAATAGAAGCTGAGTTTAATGAAATGGTTAATGCTTCAGAAAAACTGCTTAACAGTAAAGACAACCCTTTTCTACTAGATGAAATTCGCCCCTGGGTAAGGCAATTTAAACATCTGGGAAAGGCAGGGCTCTCTATGTTGAATATGCAAAAAGCGCTACAAACAAAAAACCAAAAAGAATTTGAAGACAACTATAATTCTGTTTTAAAGATAAAAACAGAAATGTTTGAATTGGATAGTAGGGAAAACCAAAACCCCTATCAACCGGGAATTAAAACCGGTAGCCTGGTTATTACTCCTATGATTGATGAAGCTTTTACTTTATTAACAAGTGCCTATAACAAAGAGTTTGGTAAAAGTTTAAAAATTGAATCCAATTTTAATCCGCATAGCCTATTCACCAATATCAATAAATTAAAAGAGCAACCAATTACGTTTAAAAACAAAGTGCTGTCGCTAAACCCGCCATTGGAAGTTATTACGTTTGAGGCTGAAGATTTCCTTGGATTTGAATTGGAGGAAGTAAAAAAACTAAAAGAAGTTGGCTATAAACTAGAGCCTTCTTTAGATGCACTTACCTGGCAGGTTTCCAAAGATGGAAATACATGGAGTACACCGGCTACGAAAGAAGCAAATGGCCATATAAAAGCTTTCCCAAAAGAAGCGGTAAAGTTTATTAGGATTATTAACGCTACAGATACTAAAATTGAAACAAGAATAAAAACCTTACGAATTCAGTTTTAACAAACTACCTCGTTTCAAATCGACGAGGTAGTTAGATATCGATTATAGATTAAACTGCAAAGGCAGTCTTTAAAATTAATTTAAACCCATTTTCACAAACACATTTTAATTACTTTTTTAATGGAAAAAATATTAATTACCGGGGCAGCGGGACAATTGGGGCTTGAACTTACCAATGCCCTTATTACAAAATATGGAGCTGAAAATATTTTAGCTAGTGATATTAATTCAAAATTTGCTGAAAAATTCCAATCGGTAAAGTTTATAAGTTTAGATGCTACAGATTCCGACAAAATAAAAGAGCTGGTGGTATCTGAAGGGATTACTCAAATTTATCATTTAGCTGCCATCCTATCGGCTAAAGGTGAAGATAACCCATTATTTACCTGGGACCTTAATATGAAAAGTCTTTTAGGTGTTTTAGAGGCCGCCAGAGAATACAAATTAAAAGTTTTTTGGCCTTCATCAATTGCTGTTTTCGGGAAAGATACTCCACGCGAAAACACCCCTCAAAATCCGGGGATGGTTCCAACTACTGTATACGGAATTTCAAAACAGGCAGGCGAACAATGGTGTAACTACTATGCTACAAAATTTAATGTAGACGTAAGAAGCATTCGTTACCCCGGGCTTATCTCCTATTCGGCTGAACCCGGCGGTGGCACTACAGATTATGCCGTAGATATTTTTTATAAAGCAAAAGAAAATAAGAAATACACCTGTTTCCTTTCTGAAGATACCAGGCTACCCATGATGTATATGCCAGATGCTGTAAGGGCAACTTTAAACTTAATGGAAGCACCCTGTACAGCCATTAAAACAAGAACTTCGTATAATATTTCAGGGATAAGTTTTACACCCCGGGAACTTTCAGAAGCAATAAAAGAGCATATTGCTGATTTTAAAATCTCATACCAACCAGATTTTAGACAGGATATAGCTGATACCTGGCCTAAAAGCATTAATGATGAGGTTGCCCAAAAGGAATGGGGATGGACACCAGAATATAACCTGCAGCAAATGACAGAAGACATGCTAAAAAACGTAAAGCTTAAGTCTTAGGGTTCTTCAAAAATTTAACCAGCGTTAGTTGGCGCATCTACCAGGTTCGCAGCTTAAAGGAATGAATCTCCCTAAATAAAGCTTTTATTTTCTATCTAAGACCTTCTTCAGTAATTGTAAATTTTAAGACCACTAAAACATCTTTTCTTCTTATGATAAGGTTTCGGTGTAATACTATCTATAAATTATTGAAGAAGGACTTCTGGTAAATCACCTCACGGTAAGCCAACAAGGTATGAAATGGATTTTTTTTTGGATTCCGAGGCAAACCCTGGGTACTACAGCCTTTGAGGATGCCAATTAAAGTACCTCCTGCTCTATTTGAAATAAAAAGTTAGTCTCTCGTCTACTCCCCCATACCCACAACACATAGCGTACATGAAAGCCGTACAAAAAACCAATTCAGGTATAAATAGCTTCTACCTTAGCCTTTATAATTTTAAGCGCTATCCCCGGTATTTTACGCGATTATATTGCAATACAAAATCAAGCTTTTTCATTCAATAAAACAGAGCTACCATTTATACCTATTACTTAAAGCTTTTCGCTTCTAAATTTAAATTCCAGGTACTTTAACAAAGTATCTCATTAATAATATAGTCATTTAAACACCCGCAAATTAGCTTCTGATAAGCCCTGGAGCCCTGCTAATTACCGGCGCAAATCTCGATTATTGATTAAATTAAATATAGGCTAAAATTTAAACTATTCAGAAATATCCCCAAAAACCGTGAGAAGTAAAATTGCGATTAGGTTTACCTTGCAAACAATTATTAGCATTTTTAAGAGTTGAATAATTGACATTTAAGAGATATAAAGCATAACAAGATATGGTTCCATTTGAAGAAGCTGAAAAACATATTCATAGACATAAAAAGCCGGAAATAGACGCATCTGAATTTCGTTTATTTACTGAACCTTATAAAGTTTTAGGTAAAATTTTAGCTAGAATTGATAAAGGAAATAGAACGTATTACAATACCCCAGATTTTATTACTGTATTTAAAGATGCTATTAACATTAATCCCTGGAGAACCGAAGAAGGCTTGCGTTTAGGGATGCAATTGTATGGGGTTATTCAAGCTCCTTATTTAGCCGATATGTGGGACTTTATGGATACCTTACCTTATCAAAGAGGTTATTCCCGACAAGCCTTTAGATCTATAAAAACTGAAGATACCTTACGTAATAAATTACATTTTTTTACGCAATTTTTAAGATTTAGCAGAAAGGGTTTTGGTGGCTTGTCTTTACAAGAGCATTTTCAATACAGCACCTATTTTCCAAATGCAAACAGCTACTTTTTAGCCACTTTACTTCATAATGGAAACGGCGCTTTTGATGAATTGCTAGAAGACATTATTCAAGGTGAGGATGAAATTGGGGGGATTAGCGCCGATATTATTAAAGCCCTATTACTTTCTGAAACGGAAAAGCATTGGGAAATGGTGGCCAAACTATTACTGGCCGCGCAACGTCAGGAAGGTTTAAGACAAACCATTCTAGAGTCGTTAGATGAGTCTGGTCTGGGTGCTTTAAAGTATATAATCAATGTTATTCTAGAAAATGACCTTACCCGTTTTAGCAGTGTTACCAGAGCTGTGAGCACTTGGTTTGGATTAAATTGGGAAACACCTAAAAAATCGATCATCAACCGGGTTTTAAAACTCGCACAAGCTTTAATCCTGGATTTAAAAGAAACAGATACACTGCTTAAAAGCAAAGATAATTTAGAAGTTTTAGTTGGTTTATGGGCTATAGGAATTTTAGATGTTGACACTGCCAATAGAAAAGCCTTAGAAATTGTTTTCACTTCTGAAGATAGAAACAAGAAGATTTTAGCACTGTATTTTATTTGGAAAACAGATAGGACAAACGATGCCCTGGTCCCCTATTTTACCACAGAGCTAGGTAAAGATTATGCCCTGGACCATTGGATGGCAGTAAATTTACCGGTAACTACTTTAGATAACTCCACTTTCGAGAAGCTACTTTCTGTAGCCAAAAACGTTACAGAAAAAGGTAAAACCTACGAAAGCAAAATATTCTCCTGGTGGAGCTTTGTCCCCGGGCCAACCTATTTCTTTCAATTTTTAATCAATAGCGCAACAGAACAGCAGTTAGAGTTAATGGCTACTGATTTTGAAGAATTTCCTACAGAATATAGGGAAAACTACATTCGCAAAGTATTCCCAAAACATTTTAGTTACTCCTTGTATTACAAACAAGATCAGCAAAATAAAGTACAATTAGATTACGACGAAGCGTCCTGGAAAAGAGCTTTAGCAAGAAAAGCCATTTATAACCGAAATGAGGGGGTTATGGCAACAGGATTAAATTTATTTAATTCGATACACCTTTATGATAAAGATTTAGAGATTGCTGAAGATTTACTAAGGCGAAAAAATAAAAATTTACGCACAGCTTTAATCCATATAATCACAAAACTACCGGCAGACCGATTAAGAACAAGCACTAAGAACTTACTTTCGGCAAAAAATATTGAACAACGCCTGGCCGGTTTAGAGATTCTAAGCCTTTTGAAAGATGCCAATAAACAATCTGATTTTATTGAAGCCCAATTAGAACTTTATCATGAGCGTCCTAAAATCACTAAAAACGAACAGGTTTATTTAGATAAGTTTTTAGAGACTACGCAGGATTATAATTTTAGCAATGGTTTTGGTGTTATTGATTATGACAACTTAACACCGCTATATATTCCAAAACCTCAATTTGAGAAAAAAATGAATTTCTTCGATAAATTGGGGGTCACAACATCAGAGTCTTCGGCATTTAAATTTAAAGATTTTATAGATGCTAATAAGATTACTAAACAAGTTAACAGGCTAATTGCTATTGTTGCTGAAAATAAAAATTATGAGTATCAAATGCAGGGGTATCAGGGAGAAACTCATACCACATTTATTGAAAAAGGACTTCATGAAATAAAGGAACTGGGAAGTGATGCTACTGCTCAGGATCATTTACATAATATTCCGCTTTCGCAGGTATGGATAGAATGGTATGAACAAAGCAAGCTTAATGATTTTGAACTCTATGCTACCATTAGGTATATCAACAATCACAGTTATCCCTATGGTAGCTACAAAATATTAGAACCCTTTTTAAGACAGTATTACCCAGATTTATCAGGTTTAAATTTAGATGAAGAAAAAAACTATTACTCAAAGTCCAGAACGTACAACGAGATTTTAAATCGCTTGTTTGCAGTTTATGCAGATGCCCAAACAATTGGGTCTTTTAAACTGAGTATGTATGAAGATATGATTGCCAATTTTCCTGAAAAATATAAATTAATAAAGTTTCAGGATCGTGGTTACCATTACACCAACACATATAATTGGACAAGTATTATACAGGCAAACACCCCTAATTTTGGTGTTCATCATTTAGATCAACTTACTTCAGAGCAGCTTTTAAAATATTGGTCTATTAAAATGTATTTAATGGTTCAAAATTGTGCGTATCCTACAGTTGCCACAGATAATAAAATACTTACAGCTGCACACACCAGGACACGGAGCTTAGAATTTCCTGAAATTGAAGTCACACTAAAGCTCTATAAAGAAGGATTGATTAATGATGACGATCTACTATTCCAGGCTTTAAATAGAAATGAATTAATGACCATTATTGATGGTGGCTTTAATTACAGAATGAACTATAGAAAAGGTCTGGAACGCAATACAATTCCCAAACATGTATTTCTTCCTTTAAAAACCAATTTATTAGAAACCGAATTAAATCGCGGAGATATAGCAACCCCTGCTTCTAATTATATTAGCGCTATTCATAAAGTTGAAGGTGTAGATTATGTATTTAGAGTACTGGAGCGCCTGGGGCAAGATACTTTTGAGCGGGGTTACAGCTATTACGGCGACAGTAAAAAATCTAAGTTTAGTGCCATTCTTAAAATGACACAATTTAAAGATACCGAGTCTTACTCTGATTTTGAAAATCTTGCAAAGGCCTCAAAAATTAGTAAAAAGCGTTTTATAGAATTGGCCTGTTACGCCACCCAATGGGCCAGTGTGGTTGGCGAATATTTAAAAATCGATAATTTAGAAAATGCCGTATGGTGGTTTCAGGCACACGCTTCAGATTATATGAACAGTGAAAAAGAAACCATAATTTCTCGTTACTCCAATATTCCTAAAAGCGATTTTGCACTAGGGGCTATCGATATAGATTGGTTTACCAAAGTATACAAAAGCTTAGGCAAAACCAATTGGAAACTACTTCACGAAGCTGCTAAATACATTTCTGATGGAAACGGGCATCGACAGGTAAAACTTTATTCTGGTGTAATGCTGGGCGAAGTAAAAATCACTGAAACCATAAAGAAAATTAAAGACAAGCGTGATAAAGATTACGTACGTGCTTTAGGCTTAATTCCTCTAAGCAAAACCGTACCTGAAAAAGATGTACTAAAGCGCTACAATCTCTTACAGGATTTCTTAAAAGAAAGTAAGCAATTTGGTGCACAGCGTCAGGAAAGCGAAGCTGCGGCTGTAGACATAGCATTAGATAACTTATCGCGTAATGCGGGCTACCAGGATCGTGTGCGCTTTAGTTGGGCAATGGAAGCAAAAGCCACCCAAAGCATTATGGAGAATGCTAAAATTACCATAGAAGAAACAGTGATAGAATTGGTTATTAACGAGCTTGGCAAAACAGAACTTAAAGTAACTAAAGCCGGGAAAGCACTAAAAAATATTCCTGCTAAATTGCGTAAAGACAAACAGGTTATCGCTTTAAAAGAAAATAAAGCCTACTTGTCCAGACAATACAGTAGAACTCGTTTATCATTAGAAAATGCCATGGTAAACGAAGATGAATTTACAGCGCAGGAAATTCATAATTTAATGCAACACCCTATCGTAAAAGTGATGTTGAGTAAGCTGGTTATGTACGTTCCTGAAAAAGAACTTGCCGGATTTTACCAACAGGGCAACTTAATAGATGCGAACGGTAAAACACATCAGTTAGCAGAAGATGATGTATTGCTTATTGCCCATCCTTCTCATTTATACAAAGCAGTGGTATGGGATATGTACCAGAAACACTTATTTGCAGAGCGTGTAGTACAGCCATTTAAGCAAGTATTTAGAGAATTGTATTTAATCACTGAAGATGAGCGGGAACACAGTAATCGTTCAGAACGTTACCAGGGACATCAAATTCAGCCTAAAAAAACCGTAGCGCTTTTAAGAGGTCGTGGTTGGACGGTAAGTATGGAAGATGGTTTACAAAAAGTATATCATAAACACGGTTTTATAGCCACTATGTACGCCATGGCCGATTGGTATTCACCTTCAGATGCCGAGGCCCCAACCCTGGAAGATGTTTGCTTTCACGCTGTAGACACTTATAAAACTGTTCCACTTTCAGAAATTCCATCGGTGATTTTTAGTGAAATAATGCGGGACATTGACCTTGTGGTGAGTGTAGCGCACGTTGGTGGCATAGATCCAGAAGCCAGCCACAGCAGCATGCAAATGCGTGCTGCATTAGCCGAGGAATCTGCCAAATTATTCAAACTTAAAAATATTAATGTTAAAGACCGCCACATTTTTGTAAAAGGTAGTCTTGGCGAGTATAGCATTCATTTAGGCAGCGGCCAGGTGAGCAAAAACGGATTGGCATTATCTATAATCCCGGTACACAGCCAGCATAGAGGGCGAATGTTCTTGCCATTTGTAGACGACGATCCAAAATCGGCAGAAATTATTTCTAAGATGAAACTACTTTCAGAAGATCACAAAATACAGGATCCAACAATTTTAGCACAAATAAATAGCTGATTTCTTTAAACAATAAGGGCGTTCCCCACTTAAGGTGGGGCGGGCTTTTTGTTACAAGTCCTCGTGCTATCGCACTGTGGGCTTTTCACGACAATCCCTAACGCAAAAAAATATCTCTATACAAATGGAACTCATATTACAACTGAAAAGACTTGGTAAAAAAAAGGTAAAACAAGTCCCATTTAAACTGGAAGAAACCCCAAAAAACCTGGAAGAATTATTAGTCGCTTGCGTAAAAAACCAGATAGAAGACTTCAACAAAAAACGCCTGGAAGTTAATGTTATTGGTTTTTTAAGCCCTACAGAAATACAAAAACAGGCGCAAAGCGGTAAAATAGGTTTTGGCGAACTAGCCAATAAAGATTTGGCCAATTTGCAAAAAGCCATTGATAATGTTCTACTCGCTTTTAAGGACGGACTTTTTGTGGTTTTTATAGATGATGAAGAAATAACCGATTTAAAAGCGCCCTTGCAACTGACTTCAGAAAGTGTTATTGCATTTATAAGATTAACATTTTTAGTCGGAACTTATTGGTAAAATATTTCAATAACATCTACAATGATAATAAACTAAGTCGGGATATTATACCCTTTGGCGATACCAATTAAAAACATAAAATAGCACGTGCAAAAATCAACAAACCTAAAAATGCTCTATAAAGAACTAAATACAGAAATCGCTGAATACCGTGATAAAATTATTTAGTGACAGGTTTATTTTTGTTGTGAATAATAAGAACAATATAGGTTTGAAATATTTAGAATTTAGCATTAACCGCAAAGTGCAAAGTTTAATGGTAAATGTGTTTGAAGCTGTAAGTGATACTCAAGACCCAGCCCTAAAAATTAGCGAACTCATGCACACCCAAAGCATATTTGAGCGGGTTTTTGAAATCGTAAAAGAAACCGGCTTTTACAATGATGATGAAAATTTAAGATTGATGAGAGCTTTGAATATTGATACCGGGGAAGGTGATTTAAAAAATGCTTTGTATACCACCTGGACAATTATGGGAAATAATTTAAACAAGTCAAAATCCCAGGAAGAATTCAATGCAAAATTCGCATTGTTTGTACCTACTATTCTTAAAAGAATGGAAGCAATTCACGGTATAACCATATAATATGGCTTATAATATTTTTTATCTATTACAGTAAACTACCTCGGGGCAAGCCCACGAGGTATTCGTTGGAAACAAATTTTTAATTTCAAGGCAAGCCTCGGGGTATTACACCCTTTGGCGGTGCCAATAAAAAAAGACTGCACCCTCAACCCTATCAAGATATCAAAATGGAATTTAACAAAGAATACATTACCACCTATTATAAAAGTATAAAAGCAGAAAAGAACTATCCCGAAGCCTTTTTATATGAGCTTTTCCTGGTAGGCAAAATAAGCAGGGACAAAGAAATTATTGCTGAAATTTCTGAAATACTGCAAGAATATGGTACCTCCGAGATAAATAGCGCGTTTAAAACACGTAATAAATTGCCTGAAAACGGAAAAGGCTCCGAGAAAGTAATTAACACCTTACTTCATTTTGGCACCAAAGATCCCTTATTACCTATTGGAAAACTCTATAATATGATGGGCTTTTCCTTAGTTTTTATGGACAATACCGCTATTGTTCAAAAACTCGAGAAACAACCAGACCTTATTTCACGCTTAAATGGAATCAATGAACTTCGCATTAAAGAAGTCTTTTCAGGGGAAATTCCTGATGAAATTTGTGATATAAAATCACTTGAGGTGCTGGAAATAGAAGGAAATTATAAAAAACTACCTGAGGCCATTGGAAATTTACAAAAATTGGAAATTGTTAATTTAGACCTACCTGAATTAGCATATTTTCCTGATAGTTTTTGGACCTTGGAAGCCATTAAAGAATTAGACCTGGAAAATATTTCTACAGGTTTTCAAGCTTCGCTTCATTTAGATAAACTTTCTAATTTAGTAGAATTGACTTTCTTAAAAGTAAACTTAACAGATGCTTCGCAACTTGAGCTTCCTTTAAGTTTAGAGAAATTAAGTTTTATTCGGCTGGAAAATATTAGTAAACTCCCCAATAGTTTTACCAGTCTTAAAAACCTTCAACGTATACAAATTTACAAATGTCCCAACTTAAAGGAAATTCCAGACGGACTTGAAAATTTAAAAAATCTATCAAGCATAGATTTTAGGGAAATTCCATCCATTAAAGGAATAAAAGACAAACAGCTTTTTACAGAAAGTTGCAACTCCTTCAGCTTAGATAAAAACATACCTATACTAAATACTGGCACCTCCTTTTTAAACTCAGAGTTATTAATTAGCGATGTAAAAATATTGGAATATGTTTTAGCAAATCCAAAGAATTTCCCGAATCTTAAAAGTTTGAAAATCTATTATAATCCTGATTTCACCAATCTATCTTTAGGACTGGGAGAGTTGCCTACACTCGAATCTGTAGCCATTCATATGGTTAGTAACACCGAAACTTTATTTAGTAACATAGATAAATGCACACAACTAAAATCCCTAAGTATAAGCAATGCAAACATGGAATCGTTTCCCGAGGGTCTAAAAAAATTACCGTATTTAGAGTATTTAAGTTTTAATAGTTGCCCCAAGCTTATACTACAAGGCGATAATTTACCTAAAAAGATTAAAGAATTAGAACTATTTGTGATAAAAGAGTTTATTCCCGGAAAACATTATCTGGAAACTGATTCAGCTAGCTTTGCTCACCTTATTCTTGAAAATCCTAAAAACTTATTTAAAACTTTAATCACTAAAAAATTAAAGTTTTCACAAATAAATAAGAACAAAAAAACGCAAGAAGAACTAACGCAGTATTTGCCAAAGCCGGAGGCTTTAAATACTTTGAAAGTCCACACCAATACAGCGAATTACAAAGATGTTTTATTGCATTGTACACAATTGGAACATCTGGATTTAAATAATGAGGAAGAAAGTACTGCAGTTCTTACCACGCAGCCGGCGCCTCAATTAAAGTACTTAAAGTTATCTTCTTACAAAGCAAACGACCTTGGGGACATACTTAAGAACACACCAAATTTGGAAACATTAGATATAAGGCATTATGAGGCTTCTATTATATTTCCACGGGTGTCATTACCGTATTTAAAAGTTTTAGATTTAAGCTATACCCGATTTAAAACACTTGAAGCCTTACATGCCCCGGCATTGCATGATCTAAGAATAGCTTTGAGTTATGAGTTTGGTATGGAAGGCTATTCTAAATTAAACCGATTTAAATCTTTGAAGAAATTGAGCTTTGTTGGTATTAGCAGGGAAGTAAATACTATCCCTGAAAGCATTACTGAATTAAAACTTACTGAGTTTTTAATTGGTCATAACTTTGAAGTTTTACCTGAATATATTAAAAAAATGACAAGCTTAGAAACCCTATCGCTTGGTGGAAATGAGTTTGTAGATCTTCCCAACTGGATTGCAGATTTACCGAAACTGGATCGCTTAGATATTGACGGTTGCCGATTTGAAAATGATGTACCGGAGTACTTTCAAAAACTAAAGTTGAAAGAATTAAAATACTACATCTCAAAATTTGGTGGTTTCAACATGAACCCTAATAAATACAAGTACCTCATAACACCGGGTTACACCCAGCTAAAAAAAGAATTTACTAAGGATATATAACTAATTCTCATGCTATTTAGAAAAGTAAACTGCCTCGGGACAAGCCCACGAGGCATTCGTTGGAAACAAATCTTTAATTTAGAAGCAAACCTGGGGCTATTGTACCCTTTGGCGGTGCTAATAAAAAAAAGACAAATAATAATACTGGTTTTTACTGTTTCAGTGGCCTTTTCGTGTAAAAACCACATTAAAAAAGAAGTTACCAATCACAAATATTATGATAGACCTATATCTGATACAGTTTCTACTACTAAGCTAAGAGCAGTAACAAATCAGGAATATTTACAGTTTGGTGTAAGCGTAGCATATGTAAATGAGAACAATGATACCATCATTCCATTTGGGAAATATGCATATTACGGAACTGATACATTGGAATTTTACGCCAATGTTTTAGAACATCCTAACGATACTACCTATGGGCGGCAGATTGCTATAGACAGGAACCAAAATGTTTTGTTTGACCTTGTTATGTTCGACAATGGCCCCGAACCCTTTAATGAAGGCTTAACGAGAGTTCTTAGAAATGGTAAAATGGGATACGCAAATAAATATGGCCAGGTGGTAATTCCCTGTGAATATGAGTTTGCCAAATGGTTTGAAAATGGAAAAGCCGAAGTCACTTATAACGTAAAAGCATATTACGACTTAGATGACCATAAAAGAGTGGAAAGTGACGAATGGTTTGAAATTAATAAAGAAGGAAACAAAATAGAATCAACATCACAACCGTAGCAATAAACATTGGCTTAACAGCCTACTAATAACTTGTTTACCAATCAAAAAAGCCTTAGAATCTCAAAATATCCCTAAGACTTTTTTTAGCTAAAATATCACGGAAAACAGGTACAAAATCTCTTCCGGGTTTAAGCATCTTTGTTACACTTTTTAAAAAGATAAACATGGATTTTAAAACAATGTTAGAATTACCTGCTTTAGATACAGATCAGGTTGTAAAAATACTACAGGAAATAGCAAATAAAGAAAGGAAACAAGAAAAGCCCCAAATGCCACAGGTAAGTATTAGCACCCATTCCGGTAGTGCCTCCGGCTTTTTTGTAAATCATTGTACAGAAAAGAAAGTGATATTGTTAGCTGATATGTACGACCATAAAGCTCATTTTCAATACATAGCATCTCATTCTATTTCTACGATCTCTGTGAGTAACATCGATAAATATGCCTATCTTTTCTCTGACGGTAGAATTCCTTTTAGCCCAGATAAAAGCGAAATACCTAGCCTACTTCAGCTTAAGAAAAACATTAAGGCCTTAGAACTGGCACTAAACGATTCTTTAGGGAAAGAAGTTTCTATAGCATATTCTTACAAAGAAACTCCAACAGATCTTGAAAAATTTTATGCTTCTAAAGTGTTGGGTTTATTAAAAGAAACCCTCTCCAACATTGCCAAAGATAAAATGGCCAACGAAGCTTTTTCTGAATCAATTTCCTCGCTTAATTTTAAGTTGGGTTCAGAAAACAACGTGCTATTACAAGAAAATATGCTTTCAATTACCATTGATATTTCTAAAGCACTAAAAAGCTTTCCAGACACCGCCCAGCTACAAAATCAAATAGAGAAAAACCTATAAATTCTTCCGATAATTAAAAAGTAAATTAACTCGAGGCCAGCCTCGGGGTCACGATAACTATCTTAACAAACCTCGATTATCGAGTAAAAAAGTATATACTATGCAACAAAACAATATTATAGACCGAATAGAAATTATCTTAAAAAGAGACGAGAATAGCATAAAAAAATTTGAGTTGAGCCAACTTGATTATAACTTTTCTACTTCTCATAATTATGGAAAAGATGCTGAAAAAACAACCGAAGTTTACTTATCTGGATCTATAAACTCCAAAATAGATGAGTTCCTCTTAAACTGGGTAGCCAACCAGGAAGGTGAATGGGCCGGCTCTATTCAGGTATTCTTTAAGCATCAGGACAAACCCGAATTAAGCCTTAATTTTCAAAATTCTTCTGTAACTAGTTTTAATCAATCTTTTATGGAAAATAATCCATACTCCCAACAAGGCGTATACTTCTCGGCTTCTTTAAGAGGTGTAGAGCTAAATAATGTACCTATAAATTAATTTTACACTAAACATTAAAATAAACTACCTTGAGGTAAGCCCACGAGATATTTGTTGGACATAAACTTATATTTTCCAGGCAAACCTCAAGGTATTATATCCTTTGGCGGTGCCAATAAAAAAAGGAAAGCTGTTAGAGCTTTCCTTTTTTTATAATAGCCTGATTCTGCCAGGTTATTTTATAGATTATTCTCCAGGAATTCACGTATTACAAGATCAGAGAAATATCCGCTGTGGTGGCCGCCCCAACAAGCTGTAAGAGAAAATACCTCATCTTCTATTTTTAATTCTTTTTTATCTTCTGCACCTTCGTTAGGTATACAATACACCTCAATAGACGAGATACTCTCCTGTATAGCTTCCTTACCCATATCGTCTTCACAAACCTCCTTTAGTGCATCGGTAAGACGCTGTAAACAAACACTTGGCACAAACTTTATAAAGTCTAGCTCAAAAGTATCCCAGTTAATATTAACAGGTAATTCTTTACCTACCGTCTCATTTATTTCCTTTTGGTAGTCTCCTAAATATTGATCTTCAATTGCTTTAGCTGCTTTTTTTTCTTGTAGTCCCATTATAAATATCTTTAGTTATAATTAATGCTTCAAAAATACCCTGTACCCCTCTATAAACACTGACTTCTTTTAATGAAAGTGAAAACTCACGGAATTCCGTGAGGCCGTTTTTGCAACATTCTTATAATTTAGTTTAATCAAGATGATAACTATGAAACAAATGATATACTTTGGAATACTACTTGGCGTAATTGTAATTGGTTTTAGTAGCTGCGCCAGATTGTTTGGTGGTATCTCTAAAAATAAAGCTGCAAAAAATATCGAAACATATTTACAAAGAGAGTATAAAGATGAATTAGATTTTAAAAATTTAAATCGCTTTTTTAACGCTGCTACGATGAATCCTAATATGTTTAGTGTACATATCTACAATAAAAAAATACCCGAAATTGAATTCTACACGCATATTAATGCGAAAAACATATTAGTAAATGATACTTTGCCTCTGTATGGCTCCGAAAAGCTTACCTTTAATGATCTTTATAAAGAGTCTATAAATATCTATGAAACAAAACAAGCGATTAGAAATGATTTTCAAAGTAGCGGGCTGGATGTTAACTTCAAAATTGAAAGCATTGAAATAATTTTTAAAGAAGACCTAACTCCCCAAGTACTGGACAATTTGATCCCTAAATTTATGGAAAGATTAAACCAGTCTTACAACGAATTGAACAGTTTATATAGTCAGCATTTACTAATTAAAACTCCTCAATATCCAGAAGGTTTCATAGAAATACCACTTGAAACCCATACAAATACCTGGCAAATCAAAGATTTTCTATTATCAAAAAAAATACAGGGTTTCCCATCCTTACAAACAAAGATTGAAGAAAAAATAGGAACAAACATACGCGAAGCATTCCCTTATTTTAAAATTAGTAATTACAGAAAAATATATTTAGACAAATCTTCCCTTTCTAAAGCGGCCTGGGTACAATACCTTGATGATAAACGTATAAAGAATGATGGTGAAGGAAAATACCAAAACCCACAGAAAGGTTTATACATCCTGTATTTTGATTTAGATACCCGACACATATACCGGGGAGAGATGATAACAGACCAGAATGATACGACATCTTACGAGGAAGAGTTTAATCAGATAAAAAATGCTATAGAAGCAGAAGGAATTAATGCTATATATCAACAAACAAATTAACTTAAGATAAGCAGCAAGGCTTCGTAAACTACCTCGGGGCAATCCCACACGGCTTCGTTGAAAACAAATTTTTAATTTCGAGGCAGGCCCTGGGATATTATACCCTTTGGCGGTGCCAGTAAAAACCTATTTTTTTTAGGTAGGGGCCCTGAAGCAGTTAAAGAGCTATGATCATAAAAGTTACCCCGGAAGGCCTTTAAAATTAAAACTCGATCTTGGACACAAGCCAAATTAGGTATCAAACAACCCAGATTCTATGGCATATTTCACTGCCCCTGTAGTGGTTTTAGAGTCGGTTTTTAAAAGAATATTCTTACGATGAGTTTCTACGGTATTCACAGAAATAAATAGCTTTTCCGAAATTTCTTTTGAGGTAAGCTCTTCCCCTAAAAGTGCCAACACTTCCTTCTCGCGTGGTGAGAGCTCTATGTTTTTATACTTCTTACGCTCAAAAACACTTTCCATATATCGTTGTTTTATAATATCAGAGAAGTACTGTTCATCATTTAATACAGTACGTACAGCTTTCTGCAATTCTTCTTTACTTGTAAATTTTGGCACAAAACCATCTGCTCCTTTTTGAATCACCTTATGCACCGTTCTATGATTATCCAACATGCTTAAGATGATAATTTTGATAGCACTATGTTTCTTTTTAATTTCCGTAAGCAATTCTATACCATCCATTTTTGGCATACTAATATCGCTTATAATTAAATGAACCTCAAATTGATTGAGCAGTCTAAGTACCTGTTTCCCCTCGGTGGCTAAATGAACCTCTCCTATTTCGGGCATATCCTTAAATATGGTATTTATACCTTCCAGAAACATTAAATGATCGTCTGCTATAATGATGTTTACTTTCTTCACAGTTTTTAATTTAAGGGAATATCTATCATAATTGAAGTACCACTACTTGCACTGCTGTCTATCTCTATGGTACCTTGTAGCTTATGCAAGCGGTCCTTTATATTTCGTAATCCTATTCCTTGTTTTTTCTTCTCCTGAAATCCCTGTCCATTATCGTTAATAACAATATTTAAGTGATTTTCATGCCTGGTAAGTTGTACTTCGGCCTGGGTGGCAAGGGAATGTTTTAGAATGTTATTTACTAATTCCTGTACAATTCTATAAGCTTCGGCAAGGAGCTCCTCCGGTAACCGATCAATATCTTCTTCCGGAAAGAAAAAAGTTTGAATATCAATATTTGCACTTTTAGAAATTTTATCTATAAAATCCCTAAGAAAACTACTAAAACCTATTTTTGAAAAAGCTAAGGGATGTAATTGATGGGAAAGCGCACGTATATCTATACAAGCATTACCAATAGCATTCAATATTCTTTTACTTTGTGGTTTTTCTGGTTGAGTTTCTATGTAGTGTTCAAAGGCAATTTTTATTCCGGCCAGGTCACTTCCAATTCCGTCGTGTATCTCCCGGGCTAAACGTGCTCTTTCTTCGTCCTGTCCTTCCTGGTAACGTTCTATTACAGATAATTTATGGTCTTTCATCATCTGGTTAATCTTTTGCTTTGCATTTTCTTCCTGTTGCTCACTCAATTCTTTCTGAGCTTTAAGCCGCTGCAGGTAAAAAAGCCGCAGTATAATTAAAGATATTAAAACCAATATAAAACCCGCAATAAACGCATTTCTTACAATTCCCTGCCGTTTAACAGTAAGCTCTGCTTTTTGCAGTTCTGCCTCCCCCAACTTTTGTTCTTTCTCCAACAATGCTATTCGCGTCTCCTTTAACTGGGTTTCGTAACGTTCCTGGAGATTTGCGACATACTTTTCTTTATCAAGTGAGTTTTGTTTAGATTTGGTATCTACTCCTTTTTGGTAATATTTTAAAGAATTTTTATAGTCGCCCTGATCTTGATATAGCTGGGAAAGATTTATATATATATTAGAATTGTAAGTTAATAAAGACTGTTCTTCCCCTATGGCAAGGGCTTGCTCAAAATAGGTTATTGCTTCTTTGTTATTACCTAATTCACTTTCACATAAGCCCAGATCATTTAATACGATCGCTATATCAGAATTGAATTTTAGTTCTTTTAACAGCGATAATGTTCTTTTTAAGGAAACCACTGCTTCTTCACAACGCTCTTCTTCAACTAACATCTGTGACAGGTTAATATTTATATAAGCTATCACGGCCTTGTTCCCCTCTCTCTTTCTATAGTTTAAAACTGTTTGGTAGTGTTTACGAGCCTGATCAAACTTGCCTTGTTCTTTTAAAATATTAGCAAAATTAAATAAGGTAGTGAGTACACCGTCGTCATCTTTTAATTCCCGATATAAGTTAGCGGCACGATCTAAATTTTCAGCAGCCTTATTGTATTTTTTTTGTAGCACATAAAGTGTGGCAATATTTTGATAGGCATTTGCTTCCTGGTTCTTTCCGCCTATTTTTTTTGCATAAGCTAAGCATTGCATAAAACCATCCATTGCTTTGGGATAATCCCCAAGGTTCTTATACCCTAGCGCTAATACATTATAAGCGGCTGCCAGACCATTTTCTATTTTAAGCTCTTTAAGTAAATTAATGGCCTTTGCAGCCTGGTCTACAGCACTTTTATAATCTCCCGAAATGTTGCCTAGGTTGCCCAAAGCATAGTGTGCCCTAACTATATGGATTTTCTTATCTAAAGCCTCACTTTTTGACAACCATTCCTGGGCTGCTTTTTTCGCGACTTCCGGGTTTGTATATAAATTTTCTGCATATACATTAGAAAGCGAATCTAAAAGTGGCGTACTTTCTGGTGTTTGAGCTAGGCTAACATTACATATTCCTAAGAATAGAAATAAAAATAAGCTTGTATACTTTTTAAGCGGTATCATTTTAAAACCAGTAAATTACTTCGGGGCAAGCCAACAAGGCATTAAATGGAATTCTTTTTTGATTTTGGGGCAGGCCTTGAAACATTAAATCTCGATTATCGAGTAAAACTAACATCTTTCAGCGAAATAATTGGTTCTTATTTTTGTTTTAATTTGGATTAACTCTTCACTTTCGGCTTTACTCATATCTGTACCCAATTGAAACAAGCTTTCTAATAAATTATGTCTTACAAAAATATCTTGTTTGTCTTTCTCGTTTGTTATTTCCTGATGTTCCTTTAATAAATTTATAGACGGATTATCCTTGCTTAAAAGCATCGCATTATATTTGGTGAACCCGTGAATATCACCTAACTCCTTTGCACATTCTTTTAAGCTTCTTAGCATAACATGATTGTCTTCTTTTGGAAATTGAAAAAAAGAATGATCTGGATAACCTTGTAACACCTGCTTAAACGAATGTAATGCCGCTTTATATTGTTTTTCTTCTCTCAATAAATTAGCATAATCAAAGTCTATTTTCCATTCTTGAGATTCTGGGAGCTCTTTTTTTATAGTTTCGCAAAGCCTTATACTTTTAGAATTATGAAAAGCTTCTTTTGAACAGGTTAAGGCCAGTTTAAGATAGTAGGCTTTATTGGTTGCCAGGCCGGCGGCAAGCTCTAATGATGCTGTTGCTGCATCATGATTTCCCATAATCCAATGTAATAATCCATTATTCCTGTAATCGATAAATGTGGTAGGCTCTTCAATTAAATCGTTTTCAGTAACATCGTTTAAATCATCTGGCTTTTCAATTAAAAAATCATAAAAACACAACCACTGGAGCACTGGATACAGCTCTGGTGATAATTGTTCCTGCTCGTAATTATAGATTGCGAATTTGTAACATTCTTCATAATCGCCCATTTCAAAAATGGTTTCTACACACATATTCATGGTACTACAATAATCACTATCCCCTATTTTATAGTAATTAATTTCTTCATGCATATCTTCTAGAAATGCCTTATAGTTATGGTTCCGTTTATGAATAAGCATTCGTAAATTATAAAGCCAGGGAGCATAAGAATGCGCTGGTAAGGGAAAGTCTTGCAGGGCTTCATTTATAACTTCAAGCGCGGCATCAAACTCTTGCAACATCACTAAAGCCCGGGCTTTAAAAAACATGGTTTTAAGCGTTGGCGATTTTCTTTTATGAAACTGGGTTACAATGTCTAAAATACCCTGCCAACTCTGTATCCTATTATTTACTTCTAATAAATAAAACAAGTATTCGCTCATAGCGAGTCCGTTTCTATAGGCTTCGTGATACGCTGCTGCGGTCTGGTTATAATTTTCTTCTAAATAGAACGATTTGGCTTTTAAAACTAATAACAAAGGATTTTTAGGATTTAGCGCTAGCCCCTGCTCAACACAAATATTAAGGACCTTTCTATCTCCGGTATGAAAATAGGCTGAATTCCCCACTAATAAATAATGATGCTGCGCCAGTTGCCAACCCGAATTGGAAACAGCCTTCATATATTCTTTATATTCCTGAAAAGAGGTAAACTCGTCTGTAGGAAATTCTGGTTTAGATGGTGCTCTTAAAATTTGGGAAACCATATCATACATCATAAATGCCCTGGCATAATCTGCCAATAAATAACGAGCTCTATCAGATAATTCCAGCAATTTCCATTCTGTCTTCCAGTATTCCAATATCTCTACAGATCTCTTTTCCCATAAAACAATTTGTATGTAGATTAAGCTTTTGCTTGCTTCATCTAAACGCTCGTCTAACTCCAGGCCTTTTAAAACTTCTAAATTATGTGTGGCAGATGCTAAGTCCAGTAATTCATAACAGTCTGCTTCTTCAGTTGAACAACATAATTCTTCTAAATAGGCTGTTTCAATCTCCCACAGTAAAAGTCTTGCCTCGGTAGTGGCAGGATAACATTCTAATATATACTTAAGAATGCCTATTGCTTCTAAGAATCTTTTTTCATTTTGTAGCTTTAATGCATAATGTAAATGCAAAGTTTCGTTATAAGGGTATTGCATTAATGCTTTTTCGTAAACAGCATCGGGACATTGGTGGTAGCAACTGCAAATCACTTCATAATCTGACGCCTGTATTTCATTTATAGCTTCCAGAGCCTCTAAGTACGATTGCATAACAGGCATATTTATTTCTTCAAAAGCAGCAATATATAACATTACAACCCGGTAATATCGCGCATATTCTGTGGCACTATCCAATGCTTCAAAATTCTCCTGAACTGCAGAAATATGAGGTGTTAAATGCTTATAGAGATTGGCCTTATAAAGCTGTTCTGCACGCTCAATATGCTGTATAACTTCTTCTTTTCTTAAACTCATTTTTTCCATTCTTTAAACCAATTGGCATGTTGTATATGTAGACGCTGATAATGCTCCCACAGTGTTTTTGTTCCGGGAAATTTACTGATATCCTGCTCTGTAGATCCCAACACATATTCATCGCCAATACATACGTTACGATGAAATTCTCCCCAACTGGAAAAAAGTGTTTTCAAACGAGTATTTGCATCTTCCAACCGAAGCATAATTTCTTCTATAGTGATAAACCCAAGAACACCTCCCAACCGCATTAAAAAAATGTAATAAGCCATTTCATAACCAATAAGTTTATGCTCTTTTAAACTGAAACGGTATTTCCAGACTATTTTATAGGTACTTTTAATCCCGGGATGATCTAAAGCATCGTATTTTACTTTAAAAGTATCTGTTGTGTCACTGCGGAATTCTGCCGCCAATTTTTCAAAAGCCATAGATGCCATTTCCCCATTTTCATAACGTTGTAAGCTATTGCGTAAGTGCAAACCAGATTTAATGCCATAAAGGTTTAAAAGTCTTTTAGCTTGCTTTACATGCATCTCGTCATTCAGGTTAAAACCAAACCAACTTGTTAAATCGGCACTATTATAATTCTTCTTTAAAATCAAAGCAGATAAGTTTAGCTGGTCTTGTATTTCGGGACTTATTTCTTGTATCATTCTTCTATGCGTTTAAATCTTCCATAACCTGCAATAAAGCAGTTTTTAAGTGTTCTGGATATGCTCCAGAATTTGCCATGGTTTTTAAACCAAGGGCATAAGAGCCTGCCATTTTAGACCCCTTTACCAGCTCTACAAATAAACTTCTACAAAGATTACCATAGGTCTCCAATGTTGTTCCCGGCGCCAGATCTTTATCGAGCAAAGCCATATAAAGTACCTGATTAAATCGAGCTTCTAAACCTGTATCATCTTGTTTATACCAGGTTTTTAATTCTGATACTCTTTCATCTAATACAGCAAGAAGTTGTGTATCACATGAGCCCGTAGTTTTATAGTTTTCTAAATTATTAAGCACTGTCTCTACATAATTTTTATCTATATTAACTTCGTTAATCGTAGTTTCTGCAGGTTTTGATTGCTCTACAACTATCTTGGATTCTATTATTGGTTCTTGCTTAAAATGAAAATCATAAAATTCAATAATCGCATTCAATAAATCTGTATTAGTACTGAAGCCAAAAACTTTATTCTTACTATAATCAGAAAGGTATTTTACGGTGGGCTTAGCCAGTTTATTTTCATTTAGTTCCTGAAGAAAATCAGAAAGATAGGTTTCAATTTGTGTCGCAATAAGGCTTAAGACGTCATTGGTATTATTACTGCTTTTACACTTTTTATGAAAATGAAATAGCCGGGAAACTGTACGGTCTAAAAAGAAAGACATATCATCTTGAACAGTATTAAAATAATTGGCCGAGCGTATACCTTGCGTTTGTAACATTTCACCAACCCATACAGCTTCTGTTGTCGCGCTGTAATAATAGTCACCCAAAAAATTATACCACGCTTGAATAAGTTTTAAGCTTAGCGAACGCTTTTCGTTAAGATATTGTTCTTTTGCAAAATCGTTACAAAGCTTAGTAACACTACTATCTATACTTTTTAAAGCCCAAATTTCATTAACTCTAGTATAATTAGCGGGAGTACCCCACAAGCTTGCTAATATATTTACAATTAAGGCTAAGCCTTCTTTCCTGATGTTCTCTGATGCATTTCTTGAAGAGTAAGCCAGGTCTAACAAGTAGGTGTGCAAAACCTGCCGACTTTCTTCACTGTATAAATCTAACAATGAAGTACGTGCATCATAATATGAAAGAACTATAAATTGATTTAGAGGGTCTTTTAATCCAGTGCTTTTAAAACTTTCCAACCATGGACCTATATTGTTTAAATTTTTAAATACCTCCTTTATTACATATTCGCCGGTTACTTGAAAGGCTTCATTTTTAAGACGCATTACCGGCAATTTGCCATTTTTAAATTCAGAAAGAAAGCCTGAAAACAAGTTATTGTAAAATTCAACCTGACTTGAATTCCCTGATTTCGAGTGGCATTTTTCAAACCAAAATGCAATAGAATCAACGGGAAGTGCAGCAATGTTATTATCGCTTAAAATATGTTTGCCATACTCCTGAAATGCTTCTGAATTAAAATTACCTCCACCATTGGCAGATAGCCAATCTATAAGCCGTAAATAACAGGCGTCTACCTGTACTTGCGGAATAGCTTTATCGCGATTGTTAAAGAGAAGCACATCACCGGCATCCCACTTTTTAGCTCCCAATGCTGTGATTAAGGGATAGACACCTTCTGCTGTTTTTAAATTAAGTAGTTCGAGACTTTCTGCTTCACCAAATATTAAGCGTTCTTTTATGGCACTATGTGCAGCAAAAGCTAACTCTAAATTATCTGCATAGAATTTGGCCAAATCGGTACTAAACCAAGCTAACAAAACATGATATGCGCCGGGGGCATATACGCGTCCAACAGGTAATATTTGATGTATTATTGTAATTAATTGGTACCAATCCCCTTCATAAAAATGCTCAATAAAATCATGGTTAATTTTAAATGGAAATGAGGTTATTTCCTTTGTTGGAGAAACAACTGTATAGCTTCCGCATAAAATAGTATGTTTAAGGCAATTTTGAATTAGAAAATCAGAACTCAAATAATCTCTTATATCAAATACGTTTTGAATTAGAAAACGAGCTACAGGAAGTGAAGCTTCAGATTCACTTTGAACCAAAGCTTTTAAGACCTTAAAAATTTGATTTTTATAAGTATCGGCTATTGCTTGAGATTGAAAATACCCCAGGCTAAACTTTAGAAACTCAACTAATTTATCTGCACTTTTTTTATCGGGAAAACAGCCCTGTTCTAAAATTGGAAGCCAGGAGGCTATAAATTCCAAACCTTCTTTTTCATCTGCATAAATAGTAGGATGATAGTAGATTTGCTCTGTAAGTCTTTGGCTAAAATTACTAGTTATATTTTGCGCATTGCCAGTAATTTTTGCAACTTTATAAGCTTCATTATCTGTTGCATTCATTAATTCCAAAATATGAATTAGCGATAGTGCTTCAGAAGCTTCTAAAGAGGCTGTATTTAAATTTGGTACTATTTTCGTTTTAAAAATCGTAGACATAAGTCGGGGGGAATCTTCAATTATTTTCTAATCTGTTCTATGGGTGGTTTGTAGATTAAGGTTTATAAAACCACTCTTCATCCCGAATTTCACCTTCATCACCCATTAGGCTTTTTAGAAAAGTAGCTAAATCATCGGCCTGGATATAACCAATTTCCTGGTCGGCACCATAGCGTATTATTTGACCGGGAGTCCCTTTTGTATTGGGAGCAAAATCAAAAGCTAAAAAATTACCATTCTGTAAATCAAAAAACGGAATCCAGTATGGAGTAGTGTACATTAGCAAAGCTTTGCCCTGGTTTGTACTGTAAGTATCCAACAATTCTTCCTGCGTCCAATCATCATAGACTGTTTTCCAATCCTTCCATTCTTTTAAAATTTTTTCAGCTCCCATAATGGCCGCATTTTCAACTCCATTATGCAAGCTCAAATAGTCTTTTATCATGGCAGGAAAAGGGAAACCTGCTTCTTGCTCAAATTCTGCATAAATGGCCTCGTTGTTTTTTGGAGGAATAATTCTTAATTCCTTTTCAGCTATCAAAGCTTCAAAGATTTGTTTAACTTCTTCAAAATCAATTTTGGCATCTAATTGAATAAAATCTGCCAGGAAATCGGCTTTCTCTTTTGCCAGTTTTTCGGCTATAAATTCATTAGGAATAAAATCAGCTATAAACGCACCGGTATCTTTATAAAAATATCCTTCTTTGAAATTTGAGGCTGGCTGACTACTGTACAGGTTTTTCCCGAACGAATATATCTCAGATTTCAACTTTTTAGTGCCTTTTTTATCTCGCTCTATGCTGCTAAACCATGAATAAAAATGGCTTGTATTTTCTATTTCGGCGGTTAAGATAAACTTGCCTTCCAAAAAAGCAATAGCATAGAATTTTGTACTGGTTATATTATCCGGACTTATAAACAATAATTTAAAAACTTTCTTCCCCGATATTTTTTCAACCGCTTCTAAAAGCGCATCTTTAAAAATAAAGCCGTTATTGTAATGGTCTGGATCTTCAAGCAATGGCAGCGTGTTTACCTGGATAGATTTGAAATTAAAATCATCCCATTTCATTTCGTGTAAATCTTCTCTATAGCTTATCATATTTATCTTTTTAGTTCATTTTTACGGCATACTAAGATACCCGGGAATTATAGGAGGTTTATCCCTGAATGGGGTGATTTTAAAAATTACAGAAGGCCCTCTTTTTATTTAGCAGAAATTTCCCTGACAAATGTTCTACCGGGACCGTAACTTCCATAAACGGTTTTAAAATTTTGGGTAAGTTTTCCCACTAAATCTTCAGCACAAAATTCCGGAAGCTGGTCAAGGCAGGTAATCATCAAGTTTTTACTAATATTCATATCCTGATGATAAATTTCGTCGCAGCTTAAAGCATAATTAAGCAAAGAAATATCTAAAGCCCTGGTACGAAACTCACCCTGAAACTCATTGGTCTCATTCGCTTCCTGCTCATTATTCTGTAAGGAAACCTTTTTTGTTTCAGCCATTGGACCATTACCGTGCCGGGTTTGATAACAACGAGTCACGTAATAAACATCCAGGTTTAAAACCTCTTTTAATTGTGCCTTTATAAGCTGAATAGCATTTTTGGAAGTGGTATTGCTCCAGGTAGTATGTGGATGAAAACCGTGCTGGGTATCTAGTAAAACCCCCTGGCTACCTTCAAAAATAAAGTGTCCGTAACTATCGGCCAACTTATCCAGTGGAACTATTTCATAAAAATGACTTATCGCTAAACAACTTTCAACATAATAATTTTCATTATAGGTTTTAAGCTCATTCCTATAATACTCCTGCACACTTTTAGGCTGACTAAGCAATTTTTGCTCGTAATAGGTTTTTATGCTATTTAAACGTTGTTTTATTACCCAGGGAAACTGCAAATCGTTTGCGAAAAAATAGACATCCTCTTTGTTTCTGGCTATAGTGGTTCCAAAACCCAATCCGCAAGAACCGTGATGCTGCTGCTTTTCAACAGCCCTATTAAAAGCAATATCATAGATACTGGTTAGCATTGCCAGCGGATGAAACTTTAATTTTGGATGATATTTTTTTAAAAACCCTCCTTCCTGAAGAATTGCCGGAGGAAACAAAGTGGTATGTTCTGAATAATAGGTAGGAACGCCCAACAAGGTACCTGAACCAAAATTACTAAAGGTATGTGTAAAAGCACCGGTACTTACCGTATGCCCTATTTGGTGCCCACCAGAAAAACGAACAACCAGACTTTCTTTAGGTTGTTGGGATGCCAGAAAATCTGTAGTTAAACCTTTTCCGGCATCACCAAACCCTAAATCTATTACAATGCTACATTTTGGCATTTATAACATATTTTCAACTTCGGTATCAGTACTACCTGAGTTAGTATTCCCCGAGGTAGGCTTATGATGTTGTATCACAACTTCGGCAATTCGTTTTGCGACTTTTTTATAGTCTGGAATTTCAATAAAATTCTCTCCCAGCAATTCCTTCCAGTTTCCTTTACGGCCCGGTTTTTTAGACCAATCATTATGCTCTAAATGCATATGAAAAACATGGTATTTCTCCTGCGCCTCTTTAATAATAGCTTCGGTAGTAAGGCTTTCAGCTTCATTAGTACAGGTGTATTTTCTTATAATTTCTCCGGGAATAGTAGGAAAAACAGGCTCGTCTCCTATTGTAAACAAAAAGCCCTTTTGTTTTCGTTTTTCCCAACAATCAATTTCGGTATGCCTTGCAGCAAACAAATGTGCCAAATTATAACCTTCCTGATTATTTCCGCCTCCACCACCTTCAAGGTAGACACGGGTTAACCAACGATCTAATAATTCTGCTGAAGACTCAAACTGCCCCACTTGCAAAGGTGCGGTGTCATATACAAAATCTCCTAATCCCATAAATAATACCTGCGGATGTTCTATGCCTGCTTCCATTAAAGAACCTATAAGGTCTGGCAAAGCCTCTTTAACAATATGCTCTGGCACAAAACCCATGCTTCCCGTAACATCCAGTCCCACAATTATTGAAACAGACTCAGGATGCTCTGCTGAATCCCTGGATTCCCGTAAAAGTGCCTTAGCAGGATCCATTTCAGGATCTATAGCTCTTGCCGTAAATATTTCTTCCCGTGATTTATTACTATATCCTTTTGAGTCTCTTAAGCGTGAATACGCCTCGTGACTAAATCTTCCTCCTCCCATAATTATAGTTCTTCTATTTTACTCCCAAATAAATACGCATAGCGCTTTTTGGCCAATTCTAATTTTATTTCCAGATTTCTTATTTTAACTGCCATTTCCAGGTCTTTAGAGACATAGTTTTTTGCATCAAAATCTGAAGCCAGCACCAAACTATTGGCGTCGGTAGGACTCATATCTAACATATTCTCCTGTTCGCGTTTTAGACGCTTTAAAGACAAGGCCAGATCTTCTGTTTCTCGTTTGTACATAAGATGCGCATCTTCTGCAATAGCATTGGCCCGGTCGTCTCTTATCTTATCATTATTGCGCTTTAATGAGTCTAAAAAAGCTGCATTTTTGGTGTTATCTTCCATAAAATTTTGTTTATCACAAAATTAACCTGAGAAATAATGTCATTAATCCCCGAAAAGGGTGATTTTTAATCTTACTTCATAAAAATAAACCTCATCCCTTCTAGAACACAATATCCCTGAAAACAGTTAGCGACCTCTAAAAAGAAGCTTTCACCTTTGTAATTGTATAATCATCAGCAAAACTATTACTCATGAAACTTGAAATGAATACTACTTTCAACCGCGAATTGCCGGTTACATACCTTAAATTCCTAAATGAAAACCCTGATGGATGCCAGATAAAAAATAACGGCCGTTGGGATAAACGCACCTGGAATATGTTTGGGAAAGCAGCGCTTTTAGAAAGATGGGAAATGAAAGGAGTTGGTGAGGCTGCCAATTATGAATGCTTAAAATTATATACACACATTCAGGAGGAAGTTGGAGAAATAGCTTATGCGCCTTCACTAAGGTTTGGTAGGGTAAAATTAGAACGTGTGGCCAAAGGATTTGTAATAGGAACCGAAAATGGAGATTATTTATATCTGGATCCTGATTGTAGTTTTTCAGTTTGGGCGTATTATCACGATGGTGGGGAAGTAACAAAAATTTCAGGCTCTTTTGCCGATTTCTATAAAACCAGAAAACCTTTATAATCTATCGGTACCGCCAAAGAGTATAATACCTAAAATAATTAACTCTCTAAAACCTATCTATGACAACAATACAATTATCTTCAAATAATTTTGAAATCAATTCGGTTCCTATTGCATTCCCTTTGTTGCTAGACACTTTGGAAAAATCTCTAAGTACTAACTATAGCGTACATCAATTAAAACACAATACCGTATTCACCTGGGATGAATTAGGAATCTTAGCCTATTCAAAAAATGGAAAACTTATAGATTCCATAACAATTGTACTGGAAGCTGAAGATTATAATTTTAGCCCAAATAAGATTTTCTCCGGAACTTTTTATTTCGAAAATAAGGAGATTACCAAGTATTATAAAGAGCATGAAGATGCGCGTGTAAAGCTTTTTAAAGGAGATTCTTCAGGAGCTTTAGTATTAAATAACCTAAGCGCCTGGTTTTCTATAGAGAAAGACCAGGTTAAAGCCATAGAAGTTAGCACTTATGTCCCCTACAAACGTGGGGAAGACATTCCCAAAGATAAGTACCTAATTAAATCACTCGAGGAAGAAACAATCAATTTTACTGATTTTGGATTCAAATTATCGGTGGTAGAAGAGTTAATGTATACTAAAAATTTACTAAAACCTGTATTTGATTTATATGAATTTGCAGATTGGTATCAAAAACGGGAGATTGATATAGACAAAGAAGCTTACGAGCCCATTGCAGAAGTAGTACAGTATTTTAAAGATTTACCAATCCCTAAACGCCTTGCTGCCGAAATTACAGAAATCTATCAGGATGGCGGAAATGATATTTATATGAATTTAGCTCCATTTTCCGGCGGAGCCGTAGAATATTGGGATATCGAATCTAGCGCAGACGCCAAACACTTCCCAAACCTAAAAAAAGCAACATTATGTTATGCTAAAGACCAGGTTTACGATGATTTTATAGAAATGGGGATTGATACAGAGTGGTTGTAACAGTAGGCAAATAATAAATACACTATGGATATTAACAGATTAGAGGAAATTATTAAAGAAGGAAAATACGATTTACATAAAAAAGAGGACTACTTAAAATCTATTATGCTTCCAGCCATACAAATTACACAAGCAAATGTCTTTGATCAAAAAGGCTTAAGTAAATATGGAGGTGATCCCGATGTACCCAAAAACTTTAAATGGCCCAAACATCAATATGGTGACTATAGGTTTATAGCACAATTTAACCTAAGTGAAATACCCACAGCAAACACGCTACTTCCCAAAAAAGGAATGCTAAGTATATTTATAGCTTATGATGACGAAAATAATATGTCCTGGACAGATAAGGATTATGCAAAAGTCTTTTTATTTGATATCGATGAAAACTTAGAACCATACAACAATCCTAATTTTCCTGATAAATACTTTTTAGATGTTGTATTTAAACCAGAAGTTGACATTCCGTTTAAACCTGAATTATATAAGGAAAAAGGCTTAAACAAAAGACAATTAGCTTACGTATGCGATAAAGTTTCAGATCAAACAGACAAAAGATATCAAAGCTATTTACTTGGCTATCCCTTTTATAATGTTTTAAATGAAGATCCTAGAGAAAGCGATGATTGGATATCGCTATTAACCTTACGCTCAAATTCTGGCTTTGGGCTGAATTGGAACAATCGGGGTTTCCTAATGCTATTTATTGAAAAAAGTAGACTGGAAAAATGTGACTTCTCTAATGTAAAATCCAATGCCGGTTAATGAAAAATGCTTCTTAGGTTTACTAAATTCTTGTGTTTAAACCATTAAAAATTTAGATCTAAAACCTCAATATAACAGCACTATAAACTAATTTCTGGAGTAAAGGTAAATCACCTACAGGTCCCGCAACATTAAATCTCTATTATCCAGTAAACTACCTTGGGGTATTACAGCCTTTAGCGGTGCCAATAAATAAGCCCCGGATACACTAATGCTTCGGGGCTTTTATTTTTTAATATTATACGTTTTATTTTCCTGTAAACATCTAATAAAATAATTACTTATTTCTTTATTGGCAGGGCAGGAAAATCGTTTTTTAAATCCAGGTTTAGAAATTCAGCAATAGTAGTGGTAAATTGAGGCACAAAATATTGCGCATCTTTTTTCACTTCACCTAAAGCCTGAATTTTGTTGCCAAAAGCCACTATCCAGGTTTGATCTGCCACAGGAATTGAACTTCCGTGATGTCTCCAGTCGTTATCTTTAGTTACGCCTGTACCCCTACCGTGATCTGTGGTGATAAAAACAGTTGTTTGGTCTTTATAATAAGGATCTTTGGAAATAAAGTCCCAAATTTCCTTAATCATTTCATCTGTTCTTTTTGCAGACTTTAAATATTGATCATAACGCCCCTCGTGCGCAAAATCGTCTGTTTCTCCATAAGCGATATACAAAACATCGGGCTTTCGCGATTGTAAGCTTTCTAAAGCATAATTATGGGTAAATACATCAAACCTTACACTTTCCCATCTTTTTGGAGTTTGTTTTTGCAAATGGTCCAGATAAAGTTCTTTTTCTGTTGGGTTTGCCGCATGAGAAGATCTATAGCCTGCATTTACAGGAACTCCACTTCGTTTTTCATTAAGGATGTAAGGAAATACATCCCAACTACCAAAAGCCTCTACCTTATCTTTATAGGTATTCGAAGCCTGAGCTTTTTCTAATAAAGTCACATTTGGGTTATGATGTTTGCTGTTAGAATTTATGCGCTCATCGTCGGCTCTTCCTGTTAGGATTTCATTATAACCGGGATATGAAAATAACATCGTATTGGTAAGATTTACCTTATTTTCTTCCCATCTATTCCCAAGCAATACGCCGTTCTCTACAATATGACTCCAGAAGAAAGGCATTAGTTTCTTTCGCCTTTTTTCTTTAGTAGGCCCCCAAAATTGCTCGTTTAGTGCTTCTGTATTAGAAACAAATTCTTTATTATTTATAAACAGGGAATCGGCTCCGCCATATAATTCCTGCCATCTTAAGCCGTCCAGGCTAATAATAATTACTTTTTCATTTTGCTGTGCTTGTAGGAAGCAAGTCCATAAACAAACAGCTACTAGTACTACATAGTTTTTTTTCATAGTTTTTAATTTAACCACCAGGGTGTTTCTCTAATTCCATCATTCCCATTAAACTGAGAATTAATGGCTTCTTCAAGGTTACGGGTATTGTTATTATACTCATCATTTGGGTATACAAATCGCTTAGGAGGCGTGTTAGCATTTGTAAATTTAAAGTAGGGATGGCCTGTTCTTAGATAGTCGTAATATTGCGTCCACCCACCTTGCAAAAAGCTTGTAAGATACTTTTGAGTAAGGATTCTTTCTAATAAAACTTCCTTATCGGCCACAGGTAATTTTACATTTTCCTGCGATAAATATTGATTTACATAAGCTTCAGATAAGTACATATTATATTCTTCTGCATGATTTCGATAAAATTCAAAATTTGCCCGAACAGCGTTTTCATAATGTTGCGATGCATCTGAATTGATCCATTCCCTAACAGTTGCTTCAGCCAAAATATACTCTATTTCCCAATAGCTTAATATATTATGCGGCTCGGTAGTAGGGTTTGTATAATACCTGGCGTTCACTTTCGAAATATTTCCATCGGCAACCAGCGTTTCACTAATTAGTGAATAATTTGCAGTTGGATCGCCCCCATTATAAGATTCAAAATCTTCAATTGGTTTTGCTTCAGAAGTTGCACTGGAAGTTTGTTCTGCTATAATAAACAAACGATTATCCTTTAATTCTTTTAAAAGATCTACAAAAGTAGCAGACATAAACATACTTGAAGCATAGCTACTGGAATTAAACTCGGTGTATCTGCTATCCTGCTGATCAACAAACACTAACTGGGCGTTCTCATCTAGAGAATTAATAAGGTTTCCTCGTTGGTATACCTCGTTAAATTTTTCACTTATATTTATTCCTTCCACTTGTTCTTTACCCGACAAAGTCATTAAAACTTTTAGTTGAAATGAGTTAATTAGCTTTAACCAATTAGTAGGGTTTCCATTATAAATTATATCACCATCAATAGTTTCATTGTTGTTTATTAAGCCGGAAGCTTCATCTAACTCATTAATAATGCCAGCAAAAACCCTTTCCTGTGAATCGTATCCCGGCTGGTAATTGCCTGTTTCTCCCGCCAAAGCTTCGCTATAAGGTATATCTCCAAAACTTAAGCTAAGTTTATAAAAATAATAGGCTCTAAAAAATTTACCAATTGCCACATAATTAGAATTTTCAATTCGTTGCGCCTCTTCAATCATTTTGGTTATCTGCCTTAACTCATTGTAAGGAGCAAAACTTCCATTTCCCCATTTATAAAACTGGTAATTATTCTCCTCACCCGTTTGTATAATCATTCTTGATGCATATAAAGCCCGGGTACCTTCCACCTGGAAAGCATTAGATGCGATCTCTGTAAGTAGAAGTTGTGGATGCGTTTCATTTACATAGTTCGGGTTATCATTTATTTCATCTAAATTATGGCAGGCATTAAATAACAAGGCCATAACCAAGATACTAAGATACTTTTTTATGTTTTTCATCATTTAGAATTTTAAGTTTAAACCAATTCCCAGGTAACGTGAAGACGGATCTTGAATATTATTGCTATCCTGGGTTTTAAAATCGGGGTCTGTGTAATAGTCTCCTTTGGTAAGTACAAAAAGGTTATAAGCATTAAAACTTACACTGGCATCTTTTATACTTTTACTTCCCAGCATTTCTGTAAGATTATAACTAAGGGATACACTACGTAATTTCAAGTAAGACCTATCAAACACATTCGCAAAAGTTTCACTTTCTTCCTCAGTTACCCTGGCACGATATGGGTAGTTTTGAGACCAGGTTTGCCAACTTATTGGGGTAGTATGTTCTTCAAATACACGGGTATCAGACACTACTTCTCCATTCACATTGCGCACTAACTCGCCACTTACAACATTAACTCCATCTGGCACATAGATAGGTTCACCGGCAGCATATTCTTCATCCCTGTATTCTACAGATTTTGGATGTTTTCCACCCCACCACATTTTTTCAACTACCTGAGAGCGCAGTACTCCACCCCAAACGCCATCCAGGGCTACATTCAAATGCCAATTTTTATATTGAAAATTATTGACCAAACCAAATGACCAATCGGGATCAAAATGCCCTAAATAAGATACATACGTATCTCTTGTTGGTAAACCGGTTTCGGCATTAAGTATCACCTCTCCATTGGGAGATTTTTTCCATTCGGTTTCGTAATAACTATCTACCCGATCATTAAGCGATAGGTTCCCAAATTTTTCTGAATCTCCTGTAATATTGGTTAAACGTGTTACCTGTTTTGACCAGTTCACCAATCCAGACCATTTAAAGTTTTCTTTCCTAATTGGTTTAAAACTTAAAGATAGCTCCAAACCATTAGTGGTATATTCATTTCCGTTCATTTTACGGGAAGTGAATCCGGAAGCTAAGGAAATGGGCTTATTGATAATTTGATCGGTATCTACCGTGTTGTAATAAGTTGCATCTAAAGCCAGACGATTGTTAAACAATGCCGTATTAAGCCCAACTTCAAAAGATGTAGAAGTTTCAGGAGCAATATTAGGATTTACAATTTCTGACGGATAATAAAGCTTTTGAATATTGCCAAAACTCCCTGAATTATTATAGTAAGACGATAATTTATAAGGCTCTAAATCGCTAGACACCCTTGCCCAGGAGCCAAATAGCTTCATGTAATTAACCTGAGACGGCAAATCCAAAATATTGCTTAAAAGTACGCTACTGGATATAGATGGATAAAAATAAGACCTGTTTTCCTTTGGTAACGTAGAAGACCAGTCGTTTCTCGCAGCCATTGTTAAGAAATAAGTATCCTGAAAATCCAGTTCGAGTGTTCCATAAACACTATTGATGGCCTTTTGTTCAAAGTAATTTTCGGCCCTCACGGGTCCTGTAGAATTCCCCATATTATAAACTCCTGGCACTGTAAGCCCATCTGTGGCGGCAAATTCATTTCTATGGCTTCTGTAAAAAGTTGAAGCTCCGGCATATACTGCCAGCCCTAGCTCGTCACTAAGCTTATCATTATAGGTCGCTAAAAAGTCATAATCAATATTCAAACGGTTTTTATTCCAGGTCTGGTAAGAACCTTCTCTGGGCGCACTGTAGTTAAAGTAAGATTTAGGACTTTCCAGATCTTCAAAAGTTTGCTTTAAAACACCCGAACCTCTTAGTTGGAATTGAAATTTCTCTCCAAGCTTATAAGACAATTGAAGCTGCCCATTAAGTAAGTTTGAATCGTATCCCTTTTGGTAATTTTCTGCACCAAACCATGGGTTATTGTACCAGGCATAATTCCAATTAGCCTGCCTATAACCTTCTTTTGTCGGTACCCAATGATGATCTCTTAAATCTTTTCCATTTACATCTTCTCCCATCCAGATTAGAAGTGTATACATATGCCCACTGGGGTTATACCCATAATTAGGTGAGTTTGGAGAGTATACTTTGTTATAAGACAACTTACTACTTAAGCTTAAGTTATCATTAAAGTTGGTAAGGGACTTAAAACTCAAACCTCCCTGGGAAAGGCTGGAATTTGGGACACGATCTTTATTATGAGAAAAACTACCATTTAACCTGTAAAATCCATTTTTGTTTCTATGTCCTATGTTAAAGTTTGTATTTGAAATAACACCGGTTCCCAAAAACTCATCAAGATTATCGTGTCTCACCCAGGGCAGGGGTTTTCTGGAGTATTTAGAGCGATCATCATATTGAGTACCGGTTACACTACCCCACCACGGAATTTCTTCTCCTGTTTCATTATTAATTATAGGACTATTCCATTGGGGTATTAATAAATCTTCATCAAACTTAGGTCCCCAAATCATATCACCATCAGCTATACCGCCATCGGCGCCATCCCAGAATTCATATTTTCCATTGGAACCATTTCCATATTCATGCTGTGTTTCAGGAAAAACGGCATATCCGGCAGTAAGCATTACATTTTGAGATACTTCAACCGTCAAGCCTTCTTCGGTAGCATTTTTAGTATTTATGAGAATAGCACCATTTCTTCCCCTGGAGCCATATAATGCCGAAGCCGTAGTACCTTTTAAAACATTGATTGCACCAATATTATCTGGTGAAATATCAAAAAAATCGCTACTTACCGGTATCCCATCAATTACAATTAGTGGCTTTTTCCCTCGCAGTAAGAAACTTGGGGCCTGAAACATCCCGGGTGGATTACTAACCTGTAAACCGGCAACTTTCCCCGAAAAAAGGTTACCAACATTAGCGATGGGTATGTTTTTTAAATCATCTGTTGCTATTTCCTGAGTTGCATAGCCTATTTTTTTCTCTGCTTTAGTAATACCAAGTGCAGTAACCACTACCTGGTCTAAAGATTCGGTATTTGGCTCAAGACTTATAAGTAAGTTGGTCTTATTGTCTATAGTTACTTTTTGAGTTAAAAAACCCAGATAAGAAATGCTTAAAACATCACCGGTACTGGCCATTAACTCAAATTGGCCATCAAAATTGGTAACTGCTCCTACGCTACCAGCATTAATGCTAATGCTTACCCCGGGCAAAGGAATTCCTTCGGGATCGGTAATTACACCGGTAATTTCTTTTTGCTGGGCCTGTATTTGCCAAGACAGGCCAAAAATCAATAATAATAAATAATAATATTTCATTCGATAGTTGGTTAAAAATTCAGCGCAAAGCTACAATTCGACCCAACCGCCATTATCAAATGAATTTTAGAAAATATTTAAGTAATCTTTAAGACTATTCAGCACTTAAAAAAGGGTAAAAAACTGGTTTAAAGAATTTTAATAAATATGATAAGTTTATTCGTTTTAACAAAGCTTAACTTATAAAACATCTTAGGATAATATATCTTACATAACTATTTCTTAGCCTATTTTTCTCTAGATATAACTTATTTAAATATAAACCAGGTCTTTACATTTTCGGAACACTCACAATCGAATTAAAAAATGAAAATGTCTAAGATTTTTCAAATAAAAAGTAATTACCTCGTAGCAAGCCAACGTGTTTTTAAATGGAAAGTTTTTTGTTTGAGACTAGCCCGAGAGTCCCGATAATTATTGGAATAAACCTCAATTATCGAGAAATCACCGCAAATCAAAAGATTGCTACAGAAGATTTTTCAGGGAAAGCTGCTGCTCCCTGTCTAAAGTAGCCCAAAGCATTTTAAATTAGTTGCCTACTATCAGCTGGGTTACATTTCTTACGATAAGGATTTTACACCAGGAACTCTATAAATACTTTAAAAGAAATTGTCTTATCCTGAATGCAACAATATATATGTGCCAATTACTCAAAATAAACTATTTCACGCTCTTTAATCACTTGTTGAAAGAGCTCATCATTTTTTGAAGAAAGAAGCTTGAGTTCAAATTTTATCCAGTTACCCTTGTGGTCATAATCACGGGTTTTTATTTCTATGATTTCTTCTAAAGGTTTTTCAACTATATGTTTGGTTACATTATTATTGGTATTGTAAACATAAGACTCTTTTAAACTTATGCTTTCATCAGCCTTATAAACAACACGTTCTATCATATTTGAAACAGAATCAAATTTTCTAGTAACTTTTGCTATTAAATCTCCATTAGCATCAACAGATTTATAATATATTTCATTAGCATTTTCATCATACTCCATATAGTTATTGATGCTGGCTTTTTTAGAATCGTGTACGTTTTCCTGTATTAAATTTTGGTTGGAATCGTAAGTGAGTTCATAAGTTATTTCACGTGCTAATTCACCATTATATTTCTTCCTTTTTTTGGAAATTAGACTTCCATTAGCATCATACTGGTATGAGGAAATAGCCGAAATTTCCTCATCTAAATAATAAGCGTTAATCTGTTCCTTAAGATGGCCATTTTCATTAAATGACGACGAGCTTTTAGGCATGTAGCGCAAATACGTCTCTTTAACTATTCTATCGTTTTCATCATAATCATACTCCCAAATAAGTTCTAATCTTTTGGCAGACCCTACATATTTTTTAAACTTTTTAAGGTTATTGTCCGCATCATATTTCCAGGTCTTTTTATATCCAAAAACTTCTGAAAAAGGATATTTTACACTAATTTCTACTAATTTCGACCCCTTGTAAACCTCGTACTGTATATGATCAATTTCTTTATTTTCTTTGTACACAGTTATAGTTTGATTGCCGTTATCCTGAATGTCAAGTCTATTTTGAAGGTATAGCCCTTCATTTGGAAGATTTTTTTTATTAGCTTCATGGGCTTCCCATTCTTCCTTGGTTTGAAAGGTAGGGGTCATATAGGTACTCTTACCAGTTCTTTTGCCTTCACTGGAATAGTTATAAGTTATTTTCTTTTCTAGTCTATTTTCAAAATATTGTTTCTGTTCTAAAATTTTCCCTTCAGCGTTATAGACACTCTTATGCGAGTATTTAGGCCCTTCAAAAAGCAGTTGCTTCCCATACCGATTAAAAGTATACTTTGATGTTTTTATTTTTGCTTCTTCATCGGGATATTTCGTAGTTGAAGCTTCATTTACAGCTTTCACATTTCCTATTAAATTCAGCTTTTCCCAATCAGTATTTTCTTTATTAATCACCGGTTTTGTTTTTTTAACTGTAGCACAAGCAGTTATTAAAGAGATTCCTAACATTAATAAGAGGCCAATTCTAAAGAGTTTAACTACTTTTTTCATTTCTATGGGTATAGTGCTTTTTGCAAAACTATAATTTTTATTTTGCCTGACTAATTCTTTGAATGAAGTGTAACATGAAGTGCGTGAACTAAAAAATTTCAATATCTAAAATAGGATATTCCTTACATAAAGATAAGGATCAAAGAATGGGTTTAATCAAGAGGGCGTTTATATTGGGGAATAATGCCAAATAGTTAAAGGTTTAACAAGACAATTTCATTTTGTCTTTTATGGCCAAAGAGGTTCTTTGATGTCCCCAACGGCCAAAGAAAACCTTAGTTTTCAAAAAGAATGTAGATGATCTTCATGCATTGGTTCAGGCACTAGAACTAAAGGAAGTTAAAATTTTATGTCATTCTGCAAACGGGAGGAATTGACATTGGAAAATACCAAGGTGGACTGATTGAACCTTTAGGCTATAAAAAAAACCAAGAAATCCGTTAGATGCCAATAGGGTATCGCAGAAGTATTAAAAAAGGGTTAGACTAATTTAAAGTCTAACCCCGGGTAATTTAATGGTATATCTTTTTACAGATAATTCTGATCCAAATTAAAAATCATTCAATTTTAGTATTCGTTTGTAATTCTGATAATGGGATTGGTAGATAAGCGTGTTCTTGCGCACTAAATCCACTTCTATTGGCCGCTGTCATTGCTCCTTCCAACATTCCCCATCTTCGTAGATCGAAGAAGCGTGTACTTTCCAAACTGAGCTCCATTATTCTCTCATGCACCAACTGATCAAATACGGCTTCTTTAGTATTAGGATTAACTGGAGGCATATTTCCGTGAGCATTACGAACTTTATTAATCAATTCAATAGCCTCCCCTGTAGTTCCTATTTCATTTAATGCCTCTGCATACATTAGTAGAACATCCGCATAACGCAGCAGCGTAACGTTAAGACCAATGTACCCATTCCCTTCCAAAGGTTCCGGTAACCATTTTCTAAAGAAGGCAACATCATCTTTAGCGTCAGCATCACCATAAGTAGCTTCAATCAAAGTATCCCAAGTGCTTCCCTCCATTCTTTTGGCTGATTCATCATTAAAGTAAGGATCATCAAAATAAAGCGTAGCATATAGCCGAGAATCATAAAGTCCATCTTCAGCAATCATTCCCTCAGTCTTCATTTTATCAACTAATCTATCATCTGCAACAATACCACCCCATCCTCCGATGGCCCAGTCTCCCACAAAAGAATGTAGACGAGTCGCATTCCAGGAATTCGCGTCACCGCTTTTAAATTGCAATTCAAAAATAGATTCTTTGTTATTCTCGTTGTTCCCATTAAATAGACTTTTGAAGTCATCTTCTAGAGCATACTGTCCGCTTTCTATAACTTTAGAAAATGCATCCGCCGCTTTTTGATAATCATCGACAGAGCTGGAAGTATCATCACCGGCTTTATACATATAGGCTTTCCCTAAATATCCTAAAGCAGCAGCTTTATTTGCTCTTCCGTAGTCTTGCGGATCGATATTAAATTCCAATTTGTTTGCTGCGGTCTCAAAATCCTGCAACAAAAAATCCCAGGCCTCGGATCTGGAAGCCAATGCTTTGTCCAAAGTTGTTGTGGTAATTACCTCATCTCTTATAATGATTTGTTCGAACAATGTTAACAGTTTAAAATGATAATAAGCTCGTAAAAAGTAAGCTTCTCCTAAAATTTGTTCCTTTTCACCTTCTGAGATCTGATCAGCCGTCATCTCAGTAACATTCTTAATAACTTGATTTGAAAAATTAATTCCTTTGTAATTCGTACTCCACAGAACATCTAAAAAAATATGTCCATTGGTGTAATTAAAATTATAAATAGACATCCAATGGGAATAATTGCTTGCGTCTGGTCCTGGTAAAGCATAATCTGAACGAAAATACTCTACTACGGAACGGCCTTCCTGCCAGCCATCCCAGAAATTACTTCGAGCTTCCAGCTCTGAATACGCTGCAGTTAAACCAGAGCGGGCATCTTCGGCATTGCGCCAAAAATTTTCTGAAGTAAGTTGATCTGGTGGTTGTTTATCTAAATATTCTTCACCAGAACATCCAATACAAAGAAATACACTAATTAGAAAAACAGATTTTATGATATATTTTTTCATTACAATTTTTTTTTAGAAACTAAGTTGAACACCGGTTATCAAAGACTTATATTTTGGGTAGAGATTAAGGTCTACTCCCCTGGATAATACACTTCCTCCTACTTCAGGATCAAGTCCGGAGTAATTTGTTATTGTAAAGAGGTTTTGACCTGTTACAAATATTCTTGCTCGGTCTATAAATGTTTTTTTAAGGTTATCTGAACTTAGAGTATAGCCTAACTGTAAGGTTTTAAGTCTCAAGTAATCTCCATCTTCCAGGAATCTGGTAGAAGCACGGTTGTTGCGATTTGGATCATTTAAGACTGCTCTTGGAACAGAGGTATTGGTATTGTTTGGAGTCCAGGCATCAAGAGCCGCAGTCCTATAATTTCTACCTGTATCCAGACTCAATAACCTAAAATCATTACCATTATAGATTTTATTCCCTCCTACACCCTGAAAGAATATGGTAAGATCGAAGCCTTTATATTCACCTGTTAGATTTAAACTATATTCGTACTTTGGAATTGCTGTGCCCGCATATACTTCATCCTCTTCATTAATTAACCCATCTCCATTTTGATCTGCGAACCTTATATCTCCGGGTTCCGCATTAGGCTGTATAAGGTTACCATTCACACTATGCGCTTGCACCTCCTGTTCGTTCTGAAAAATACCATCTGCAACGGGAAGGAAAAAAGCACCGGGTTCATAACCAATCTTGGTTTGGTTTACAAAATGATCTGACCCAAACAATAGACCAACACCATAGAGCACCTGATCTTCATTACTCAATTTAGTTACCTCGCTATTAATTGTTGTAAATGTCCCGCCTACAGAATATTTAAAAGCATTTTCCCTGTTCCTGTAATTCGCTTCAAACTCAAAGCCCTTATTTTGAAAAGCTCCTACATTTACCACAGGATTATTAATTCCTGCTGAAGGTGATACTTCTTTTGTTATTAATAAGTCATCGGTCTTACTATTATAATAGTTGATAGAACCCTGAAGTTTATTATCAAAAATGCCGAAATCCATTCCAAAGTTAGCCGAGGTATTTGTTTCCCATTGCAAATCGTCATTTTGCAAGTCACGGGCTATACTACCTAGATAGGAATTCTGGGGATTTCCAAATACATAGCCACCATCATCTTGGCTTTTTCCCTGCGAAATTAAGGCTACATAATCATAGTACCCTAAGGCACTATCATTACCTGCCTGCCCCCAACTATATCGCAGCTTCAGAAAATTGATAACTTCCTGACTCTCCATGAAATTCTCTTCAGTTATTTTCCATCCTAAGGCAAAAGATGGAAAAACACCATATTGATTATTTCTTCCAAATTTAGAACTGCCGTCACGTCTTAGACTAGCTTGCAATAAGTATTTCTCATCAAAGGCATAATTAATTCTTCCAAATTGGGAAACTAAGGCATACTCTGCATTAGATCCATTGGCAGAATAAGTACCATCACTAAAAGCGTCTAAAGTATTAAAATCGGGGTCTAAAATAGTTGCCGAAACTTTACTACCATCATCATCAAGCTTATAGCCTTCTGCCTGGGCGTAGGTACTTTTAAAAGGCTCTTTAATTCTTTGGTATCCGGCCAACAAGCCTACGCTATGCTTAGAAAGCTCAAAGTTATACCTTAAAGTATATTCCTCGTTTAATCTTCTAAATTCAGAATGATATTCAGATAAAAAGGCAAATTCACGCTGCGCAATATCCTGTACATCCCTCACACGAAATGGTTGATGAAAGTTATAGGTATAGTTTTGACGATCGGCAAGACTAAAACCTGCGCCGATATGAAAATTCTTAAAAGCCTCAAAATCAAAATTTACATTCCCCAGGAAATATTTCTGTTTGGTAAAATTTTCCAAAAAATGATCTTCCCCAACAGGATTTCTATGATCAGGAAGATCTCCGGTTCTGTAACCAAAGCCCGATTCCCGCTCTTCATCAAATACCGGGATTAATGGAGAAATAAAATAAGTTTCCCTAATGGAGAACTTATAATCCTCCCTATTAGTTTCACTGTAATTCAAGTTGGTAGAAACTTTTAATTTTCCGGTATTAAGATTAACCTGTGAATTAATTCCTTTTTTACTAAACCCAGATCCAATTAATAAACCAGTTTCATCAGCAAAGTTACCGCCAATACTATAGTTTATATTTTTTCCTCCACCACTAATTCTAATGTTATTGGTAGATAAATACCCTGTTCGATGGGTTTCACCTATCCAGTCCGTATCGTATACCGACGGATTTTCTACATACTGCGGAAGCTCTGCACCAGCATTCTGATACATCTGGCGATGTACAGAAATATATTCCTGGGCATTTAATAATTTCATTTCTTCTCTCAGGGTGTTTACGCTTAAGGAAGACTCGATTTCTATTCTTGGCTTACCCTCCTCACCTTTCTTTGTGGTAATAATTACAACACCATTGGCTGCCCTGGTACCATATATAGCCCCTGACGCTGCATCCTTAAGAATTTCAATACTTTCTATATTATTGGTATTTATAAAATATGGATCTGCCTGAACACCATCAACTATGTAAAGAGGTTCATTATTTCCAAAAGTTCCAATTCCACGAATGGATATTTCTGGAGCCGCCCCCGGGCTACCATTAGAGTTTGTTACCGTAACTCCGGAAACCCTTCCTTGCATGGCATCAAGCGGATTAGTACTTACCACTTTATTGAGTTCTTCACTTTTCACAGAGCTAATAGCACCTGTAACATCGCTTCGCTTTTGGGTGCCATACCCTACAACAACAACTTCATTTAAGCTTTCCAGATCATCTTTTAAAACAACATTTATAGTGGTTTGATTTTCTATTGTTATTATCTGTTTCTGAAAACCTAAATATTGAAAGGACAAGCGCTCACCAGATACGGCTTCAATAGAAAATTTTCCATCAAAATCGGTTTGGGTTCCTCTTTGGGTTCCTTCAACATAAACGTTAACCGCGGGCAATGGCATTCCCTTGGAATCTGTTACGGTACCGGTGACTGTTTTTTGCTCCGAAATCGTTTTAGTAACGGAATCAAAAAAAAGATTTTTCTCTTTAAGCAAAATAACCTGCTCATCGGTAAATTCATAAGTATAGCTTACCAATGATAGGCACTTATCTAAAAGTTCTTTCGCGGGAATAATCCCTGCCTTTAAATTAATCTTTGGAGCTTCATTAAAAAGATCACTGGGATAAATAAAAGTATAATCTGTTTGTAATTTTATAAGCTGAAAAGCATCTTCCGCACTTATACTTTCTGTCTTGTCAATTTTTATTTTAGCATTCTGAGAGAATAGTTCGTCCGAATTAAATCCGAAACTACTAATACAGAAAAACAAGATGAATACTCTCATAATAAAAATTAAAATTCCCTTGGGTAAAGGCAATAGTTTAGCATTAAATTTAGTTTTCATAAATTTGTAGTTAGTTAATTACTTAATGTTAAGGGAATGAGGGTTTAAATTGTCCAGTTCTAAACCCCATTCCTTTTTTTACTCCTGATATTGCATCACTTTGATTTTATTTCCATCTAATTCAAATCGTGCTCGTTTAGTATTTTCAATAATGTGCAGAATATTTTGCAGTTTTTGCTTCTGTTTAAATCTGCCATTAAATTTTATTTCCTGAAGTGCTTTTTCCTCAAATTCTACTTCTACATCATACCATCTTGAAAGTACATTAAAGATATCCTCTAAAGGTTTATCTTTAAATAAAAACATACCGTCTTTCCAGGCAACGTAATCATAAACTTCTACGTCCCTTACACCTTCCAAGTTCTGTTTATTTACAACAGACTGTTGGCCCGGCGCCATCACTATTTTATTGTTCCCATGTAAAAGATTAATTTCACCCTCTACCAAAGTCGTTACTACTTCCTCTTTTTTATAATTTTCTATATTAAAAGAGGTTCCAATTACTTCTATACTTTGATTTAAATTTTCAACTATAAATCTTTTGTTGTTATTTTCAATTGCAGGAGTCACCTCAAAATAGGCTTCCCCATATATCAATTTTACCTTTCTATGATCACTTTGATCAAAACTAGTCGGGAATTCAAGTTTTGATTTTGCATTTAATGTCACTTTTGTTCCATCACTTAATTCTAGATTAAACTGCTTACCGGTTGGCACTATAATGCTATTGGTTCCAACACTTTGATCAATATCCGAGATTTTAAGCTGACTTCCATTCCCTTGATAATACTTACCGGATATAATCGAATCGCTTTCAGAAAAAGTAACTGATTTCCCATCCTGATCTTTAAAAATTATACCTTTAGAATGAGACTCCAATTCATTAATCTCAACGATCCTATTTTCATCCTCCATTGGAGTTTTTAGTAAGTAGTATATTGGAAAACTCAAAAATCCCAATACCAAAACAGCTGCAACTGCATATCTCCAATAATTGTTCTTAGGTTTAAAAATCTTTTTATCAACCTTTGTCCAGGCTTTGGAGGTATTAATTTCAAGATTAGGAGAATCCTGAAAATTCCTTTTCAAATTTTTAAAATAGTCACGATGCTCTGAAGAAGAAGAATACCACTCCTGAAATTGTTTTTCTTCCTCAGGATCCAAACCTTTTTTAAGCTTTTTTATTAATAAACTATATTCCATTAGCAATTAGGCATAACGCCCCTTTATTATAAAGACAATTCGTTTTTTAGATTGGGTGACAAATTTTTATATTTTTTTCTCTTTAGCAGAAAAAAAGAAAATAAAGTATAGTTAAAGCTGATTCTATTTTAAACCTGGCTCGTTTTAATTGTGTTTTTACAGTATTTACAGAAACTCCCATTTCATCAGCTATTTCTTTATAACTGAAACCATGCATTATTTTCAGTTTAAAGATTTCCTGCATTTTTTCGGGTAAACATTGTAATATTTCTTCTGCTTTTTGTTTAAGAGCGCCCATGTCTTTTTCAAAAAACATTTTTTCCTGAAAGTCTTCGGTAAGGAAATTAGAAATATCAATAAGGTGATGGGAATCGGTAAGGTTGATTTTTTTGAGATAATTAAGGCTACGATTTCTAACCATTGTAAATAAATAAGCCTGGAGTGATTTTTTAATCTTTAGTTTACTTGAATTCTCCCAAATATAGATAAAGGATTCCTGAACCAAATCTTCGCTTACGGCCTGATTGTAAGTAAATTTATAGGAGTAAGCTACTAAAGGCGGATAAAAAGTCTCAAAGACTTGTTGAAAAGCCTTCTTATCTTGCATTTTTAATCTTTCTAGTATAAGATTCGGTTCCACTTCTCAATGATATTTAAACAAAACAAGATATTTTTAACGAGCTAACCAATTTTTTAAAATAATAATTTAACATTTTTTTAAACCTTGTAGAATATAAGAATGGTTTATTTATGGGTGCTTAAAATTTTAATACTATTTCTTGGCTCGTAATATTTTTTTTGTAATTTAGGCCAGTCCTTAAGCGTAAAACGCTTCTTTATTTCCATTTAATTCATTTCTATTTAAGTAATCCTATTCTGAATCTTTCAGACTAATAGCTTTTATAAAAATGAATAAATATCTTTTAACCAGTCTTTTCTTAATTACTGGCGCTACTTTTTTAAATGCGCAAAAAAACATCGACAATCCTGTCGATAAAGAAATAAACAATACGTTAGATTACAGAGGCATACCAGGTTCTATTGATGACAAATCTTTTCTTGCTTTTTCAGATAAAGGCTCCTGGTTTAGTTATTCTATGCCCACAGCCTCGAATTTTAATGGTTTTACCGGACCATTGATAATGTCTCAGGAAAACGGAGCCTGGTTAGGCTCTTCTCTAGTTAATTTTCAGTTTAAAGATCTGGAAAAAGAGAGTCCAAATTCAGAAATAGAAACATCTTTCAAGAGTACTTTATCAGGTTTGGAATTTCAGAAAAAAACCAAAAACTGGCTACTATCACATAGGATGTTCTTTACATCTGCTAAAACAGCCATGTTTCAATTTCAATTCAAAAACTTACAAGATCAATCAATTACAATAAAGCCCATGATAGAAGGAAAAATCTTCAAGGGTGATTTTTCCTTATCAAAAGCTATGGATTTTATAAAGGTGGAAAGTAAAATAAATGATTTCTATGGCCTGCTGCATCTTCCGAATGAAATAAAAAATTCCACTATAAATCTTTTAGATACAGCTTACACAGCCAATCTAAAACCTATTAAAATTGGGGCCGGTGAAGCCTACAACTTTACCTACTCCTTTTCTTATGCTTCAGAATTTAATAAAAACGAACTGGCAGCAATAACCCAGCTTCAGGAAAATTTCGATGCTTCCTATCAGAAAACTAAGAATCAAAAACTGGAAACTATTAAGGCTATTAATTCTAAAATAGATAACCAGTGGCAAGATTCTACCTATTACCAGTTGGTCCAAAAGTCTTTGCTTACACTACAAAACAATTGGCGTAGTGCTTCTGGCGGTTTAAAATATGATGGGTTTTTTCCAAGTTATAATTACGAATGGTTTTATGGTTTTTGGGCCTGGGATAGTTGGAAGCATGCGGTTGCGGTCGCGCATTTCGATACCGATTTGGCAAAGCAGCAAGTATTGGCTATGTACGACTATCAAACCGAGAACGGATTTATACCAGATTGTGTTTACCGCGACAACTTGATTGAGGAAAACAATTATCGAAATACAAAACCCCCACTTTCTGCCTGGGCAGCCTGGACAATTTTCCAGCAAGATGGAGATAGAAAGTTCATTGAACACATCTACCCTAAAATTAAAAAGCAACATGATTGGTGGTACCAATTCCGTGATCATGACCAAGACGGTCTTTGTGAATATGGGTCTACCGATGGAACCCTAATCGCTGCAAAATGGGAGAGTGGAATGGACAACGCTGTGCGTTTTGACGATACACAATTGCTGTCCAATCAGAAAAACGCTTTTTCTATGGATCAGGAAAGTGTAGATCTGAACTCCTATTTATTTGCAGAAAAGCTTTACTTAAAAAAATTAGCACAGCTTCTTAACATGCATGAAGAAGCCAACCAATTTCAAAAGGAAGCTGATATTCTAAAAAGGCAGATTCGCAAACAATTTTATAGTGAAGAAGATGGGTGGTATTATGATACATCCATAGATGGTAAATCTTATGTAAAAATAAAAGGTAGTGAAGGCTGGATACCTCTTTGGGCTGGTGTCGCTTCAAAAATTCAAGCTAAGGAACTTTTGAAAACCATAATGCACAATAAAAGATTTAATACCGCTGTCCCATTGCAAACTTTAGATGCAAGTTCAGAAAAATTTGAACCTGAAGGTGGGTATTGGCGAGGTCCTACCTGGATAGATCAATCTTATTTTGGCGTAATAGGCCTAAAAAAATACGGTTTTCACAAAGAAGCAAACCTGCTTACAAAAAAATTAATCCATAATGCTAAAGGAGTAACAAAAAAAGGGAGTTCCATTCGTGAAAATTACAATCCATTAACGGGAGAAGGTCTGGAAGCCCATAATTTTAGCTGGTCTGCGGCGCATTATTTACTACTCCTTTTAAAGGAATGAATATGAAAAAGTCAGCCTTAAATTTAGCTACTATAAAAGAAATAGTTACCAGATTATATCATAAAACGGGAACCATACACCTGCTTCCAGGAGAGTTAACCTATAACTATTTGGTTAAAACAAATGAAAAGAATTTTATTTTAAAAGTAGCATGCTCAGAAATATGCGAATTAGATTATTTAAAGTTTCAAAATAATATTCACCAGCATTTAAATGGTGGCAACTCCCGTATTTTATTGCCAGAAACAATTAAGAGTACCAATGGTGCATTTATAGAAGAGCTTAGAATTGAAGGGACAATATTTTATATAAGGCTATTGTCTTGGGTACCTGGAACACTCTGGAGCGAAATCAGCTACTATACCAAAGGACTTTTATATAACCTGGGCAAAAAAGCTGGGCACCTAACCGGTCTTTTACTCAATTTTGAGGATTCGCATGCGAAAGACCTAAAATCTCCCTGGGATATCTCACAAACATCCTGGACAAAAGACTACCAGCATCTCTTTAACTTAGAAAAGAATAAATATATCACATATTTCTATGATGGTTTTAAGTCTATTGAAAATCAATTAGCGAATTGTCGCAAGAGTATTGTTCATAATGATATTAACGACCGCAACATAATAGTTGGACCAAATTCTGAAAAGATTGTAGGCTTAATAGATTTTGGAGATGCTACTTATACAGCTACCATAAACGACCTGGCAATTTGTATTACGTATGCCATCATGGAGAAAAAGCAGGTTCTTGAAGCTGCCACAGCAGTAATTAAGGGCTATCATGATTCTTTCCCCCTTAAAAAGAGAGAATTGGAAATTCTATATTGGTTGGTGGGTGCGCGGCTAATAATTAGTCTTACGAAAGCAAAACTAAACGCCCAAAATGAACCTGAAAACCCATACCACCAAATAAGTACTGCTGGAGGCTGGAAGTTAATTAAAGAATGGTACAACATTAACCCGCACTTGGCCAAAATATTATTTCAAAATGCCTGTGGTTACGAAGAAAACAAAACATATTCCTCTTTCAGGAAATACTCCCGAACTACCAATATTGCCCTTTCAGATCTTATTGAAACCAAAAAACCAACATCTTTTCAACCATTAGATTTAGATATTTCTTCAAACTGTATTAGCAATATGGAAGATATTAGAAGTAAGGAGAAAATGACAGGTAGGATCCACGAACTATGGTTGGAAGAAAATAAAAAAATCTTTTTTGGTGGTTATAATGAAATTAGACCAGAACTAATTGACGAGAAGAACCGAATAACAACTTTAGAAGGTGATTTCTGGAAGAATTTGTTTTTGGGAATACAATTTTGGCATTTTAGGAAGTTTAATATTCGTGCGTTACTACCGGGAAAAATTATTGAGCTGGATAAAGCTAAAAAAATCCTGATTATTGAACATCTGTTTAATAAAAAAGAAAAATACTATTCTATTTACCGCAATTTAACCATAGAATCTTCTATAAAATTTAGTCAGGAAATAGATAAGGGCAGTTTACTGGGAACCCATAAGCCCAAAGAAAAAAATGCCTTTTGTTTTCAACTAAGTCTTTTTTCCCCACAAATGCTCCCTCCTGTTTTAAATTGTTTGGAGAAGGAAAAAGAAGTTTACAACCAAATTTTCCCAAATCCATTAACCTTATTTAAGGACGCAAGAATACGAGCAAATAAGCTTGATCCTGAAACCCTAATCTCAGAACGTAAAATTTATTTAGGCAAAAGCCTTAGTTTAAGTTACAAAGAGCCATTAAAAATAGTTCGTGGTGATGGGGTTTACCTCATCGACGATAAGGGTAGGAAATACCTGGATATGGTAAACAATGTAGCCCACGTTGGGCATGAACATAAAGAAGTAGTTAAAGCGGGAAAAAAGCAAATGGAAATGCTTAACACTAATTCCCGTTACCTTCATGATAATATAATTCTATTCGCTAAAAAGCTATTGGCCACTTTCCCGAAAGAACTTTCCGTAGTACATTTTGTAAACTCAGGAAGTGAAGCCAATGAACTTGCCATTAGGATGGCCAAATCCTATACCAGACAAAGAGATTTTGTGGCTGTAGAAGTAGGATATCATGGCAATACCAATGCATGTATAGACGTAAGTTCATATAAATTTGATGGCAAAGGTGGCAAAGGAGCTCCAGAACACACCCAAATAGTTCCTTTGCCCGATAGGTTTAGAGGAAAGTATCGTGGTGAAAAATCCGGAATAAAATACGCTGCTCATATCCGGGAAGCAGTTCAATCGATTTATAAAAAAGGCCGAAAACCGGCAGGCTTTATTTGCGAAAGTATAATTAGTTGTGGTGGGCAGGTAGAATTACCCCAAGGATATTTAAGCTTAGCTTACCAATATATGCGAGAAGCCGGTGCTGTTTGTATTGCCGACGAGGTACAGGTGGGGTGCGGTCGGGTAGGCTCGCATTTTTGGGGGTTCCAGGAACATGCCGTGACTCCAGATATCGTAACGATAGGCAAACCACTGGGCAATGGCCATCCCCTGGCAGCTGTGGTTTGCACTCCAAAGATTGCCAATACTTTTGCCAACGGTATGGAGTATTTTAACACCTTTGGGGGAAATCCGGTATCCTGCGCCATAGGCACAAAAGTACTGGAAGTGATAAAAGCAGAAAAACTACAGGAAAACGCGTTAGAAATTGGCAATTATCTAAAAGAACAGCTTACCATCCTTCAAGATCAATTCCCTATAATTGGCGATGTTAGAGGTAAAGGTTTATTTCTAGGTTTTGAACTTACTGATAAAAACAAAAACCCATTACCCAAAGCAGCCAGCTTACTGGTGAATATGATGAAAGCCCGAGGTGTATTAATGAGTACTGATGGACCCGATAATAACGTACTCAAATTAAAACCTCCGATAATTATAAACCGGGATCAGATAGATTATTTTATATATCACCTAAAAACTGTATTCCAAACCAGTAATTTAAACAGTCAAAAAAATTAATAAGCTATAAATAATGAAAAGTCATATATATATTTTTCTATCCCTATTATTCATAGGTTTAAACACTATTGCCCAGGACAAAAGACCTTATGAAGACCATAAAATCTTTCAAATAAACAAACTAGCTCCAAGAGCAGATTTTTTCGCTTTTGAAAACCAAGTCTTAGCACAAAAAAATAATAAGGAATTTTCTGAAAGATTCATTTCCCTTAATGGAGATTGGGACTTTAAATGGGTAAAATCTCTAAACGACCGACCGAAAGACTATTACAAATCTCAAATTAATTCAGAGGGATGGGGCAAGATAAAAGTTCCCGGAAATTGGGAAACCCAGGGTTATGGTCATCCTATTTACCTGGACGAACGTTACCCTTTCAAAGAAACCTGGCCCGATATTCCTTATGAATATAATCCAGTAGGTAGTTATCGTAAAATAATTGAAATTTCCGAAGACTTTATTAAAGACCAAGAAATTATCCTACTTTTTGCAGCTGCAAAAGCTATAGAAGTTTATCTAAATGGAGAGTTTGTGGGCTATTCCGAAGGTTCTAAAACACCTGCAGAATTTAATATCACCAAACTTATAAAAAAAGGAAAAAATCTCCTGGCCTTGCAGATGGTGCGTTGGACTGACGCCAGTTACCTGGAAAGTCAGGATATGCTTAGAATGAGTGGTATAGAGCGCGAGGTATATTTATATAGTAAACCTAAAGTCGCTATTGAGGATTTTGGAATAAAAGCCGGTCTCAACAACAACTATCAAAACGGGGAGTTTAAGGGAAGTTTCTTCATTAAAAATTCATCTAGAAAAAATCGGAATGGGAAATTTTGGATCAAAATCAAAGATCCAAATGCAAAAACAGTTTATTCGCATTCAGAAGAAATTTATCTCCAAAAAAATGATTCCGTAAAAAAAACCTTTTTAAAGGAGCTTAAAAACGTAAAGAGGTGGTCAGCCGAAACTCCAAACCTCTACACGCTGGAATTTGGTTTACAGTCCGACGATAATGTTTCCGATTCATTTATTTCAAAAAAAATAGGTTTCCGTTCCGTAGAAATAAAAGAAAACCAATTACTCGTCAATGGAAAACCGATTTATATTAAAGGAGTAGATCGCCACGAAACCGATCCTTTTACAGGCCACGTAGTAAGTAAAGAAAGTATGGAAAAGGATATAAGCATGATGAAACAAAATAATATAAATGCCGTAAGAAGCAGTCATTATCCCAATCATCCCTACTGGTACGACCTATGCGATAAATATGGGCTTTATGTAATTGATGAAGCTAATATAGAAAGTCATCCTCTGGCTATTGATGAAAACACACAATTAGGCAACGAGGAAAGCTGGATTCCCGCTCATTTGGAAAGAACCAAAAGAATGTTTTATAGAGACAGAAATCATCCCTCTATAATTATTTGGTCTTTAGGAAATGAGGCCGGTCACGGCAAAGTATTCGAAACTACATATACATGGCTAAAAGAACACGACTCCAGACCTGTACAGTACGAACCGGCAAAAACCGAGCATTATACAGATATATATTGCCCAATGTATCCTTCTGCTTCTCATTTGGAAGACTACGCGAAAAGCAATCCCAATAAACCGGCGATAATGATAGAGTACGCTCATGCCATGGGAAATTCAGTTGGGAATTTACAGGATTACTGGGATGTTATCGAGAAATATGAGGTGCTTCAGGGAGGTTTTATTTGGGATTGGGTAGACCAATCCCTGGAATATAAATATCCAGATGGAAAACCCTATTTAGCTTATGGATATGATTTTCACCCTGATCTACCTACCGATGGGAATTTTTTAAACAACGGGCTGGTTGACCCTTACCGTCACCCTCATCCACATCTCAATGAGGTGAAAAGAGTGTATCAGCCTATTGATTTTGTTTTAAATGAAACTGAAAATGAAGTAATCGTATCGAATAAGAATTTCTTTAAAAAATTAGATAGTCATTATATAACTTCCGAATACATTGTCAATGGTGAAATTATTAAAACAGATACGATTACCGATTTTTCTATTGCACCCCAGAAAGAAAAAACATTTAAAATACCCTCCCCTTTAGGAACTGGGAGTAATGAGGATTATGTTATTAGGTTTAAACTATTCACAAATTCAAAAGATCAATTGATTCCAGCAGCTCATGAAATTGGGTTTAAAGAGTTTAACCTTAACTATTCTACACCTATCGCTGCAACTACGGATGTGAATAACAAAATAGCCTTATCCACAGAAAATGATATTTTTATTCTAAAAGCGGGACGCTCTATACTAAAAATCCAACAGGAAACCGGGGAGATACATTCCTGGAAATTTGAAGATAATTTAGTCACGAAACATCCTATTAGACCAAACTTTTGGCGTGCGCCGACCGATAATGATTTGGGGAACAATATGCAGGAATGGGCAAAGCCCTGGAAGGTTGCAACAGACTCCAGCAGCGTAAAATTAATTAGAAAACCTGTCAAGACATCGCAAGGAATTTCCTATGTTGTTCAATACTTTCCAAAAAATGCAATTGCAGAAATAGAAATAGATTTTTTATTGAATAAGCAAGGGTATTTACAAGTAGATTATAATTTAAAAAATGTGCAGAAAGAGGCTCCTTTAATCCCGAGAATTGGAGTGTCTATGATCCTTCCCAAAGATTTTAAAATGTTTAATTGGTTTGGGTTGGGACCTCATGAAACCTATGCAGACCGAAAACTTAGTGGGAAAACGGGTATTTGGTCTTTACCCGTAGAAGAGACTTTTCACCGATATCCAAGACCCCAAGAAACGGGAAATAGAACCGAGATAAGGTGGATGAGTTTAAGCACTGATGAATTTGAATTAAAAATTTCTGGCAAAGACAACATGCTCAATGGAAGTGCCTGGCCATTTGATATAGATCAACTGGATTATAGTCCAAGTAAAAAAGGAGCTATTTCTGCGTCAGGATTGGTACCGGTAGGCTCTAAACACGGTGCTGATATAGAAATCAAAAATTTTATAAGATTGAATATTGATTATAAACAAATGGGAGTTGGTGGCGACACTTCCTGGGGTAGACCAGTTCACACCCAATATACCATTCCCGTTCAAGAGTATTCATATAAATTCCTTATAAAACCAGGCTCGATAGAATAAAACAACAATTAGTTGGTTAAAAGGTACCCTCCATTATAGAAAAGTGAAACCGAAACCTAAAAATAGCTTAGTCGTCTAAATTCACTATTAATACAAACTAATTGTTTAAGACTAAACACCTCTGCCCACAAAGTGCAGAGGTGTATTTATACTGGGGACTAAAGAACCTCTATTAATCTAAAATGAAGATAGAATTATCATCTATATACCCTCGTTAATGCTCCAAATACCCATTCATCATTTCTCAGTAATATCCTCTGTACTCCATAATTCACAACTACTTGCTCAAAAATATTGACCCTAATATCGCCCTTAGAGTTAGGAAACTCTTGTCAATTTTTTTCGAGATGTTCTTCTTTTCAGATTTTTCATGATCCTACTAACATTCAACCATGGTCTATATTCAACCTGCATACGGTTATAATCTGAGTGAACTACTCCTTTTAAAGTATTTACGCCTTTAGCTTCACAAATTTCGGGTAAGAATTTTCAATAACCAGTTTTAATATCTCCTCGAGGAACCTTGTAATCACATTTATGCTCCTAACTACAACAAATCAAAACACTATATGTCTTCCCTTCATTTGATAATTTATATCTCAAAAACATGTATTTTCTCGCAGTACTAAAGTTCTGCATGCAATTGAAGGGTTTTGATCCCTTTTTCGAGCTTAATAATTTACCTCTAATTTTGGTTAGATTAAAAGAAACGGGGTGACGAATTGATTTTGCCAGGATCATTTAAAAGTGTATAACGTAGAATGACCTCATGGGTTCCATTATTATACTTTCTAAAATCGCTAGTAGTGTAGTCAAAGGAATAACCTAAAAAGAAACTATCAAAAATCTGAAAGCCTGCTAGAAAACTTACCGAATCATCCCATCGATAAGATGCCCCAAGGCTTAAAAATTCTTCTAAAAGGAAATTAGCCGAAATATCTACTGAAAGTGGTGCACCACTTACAATTCTAGAAAAGAAAGCAGGTTTAAATTTTAACGATGATGATAAATCAAAAACATAACCACCAATTACGTAATAATGAATTCGATCTGATAGTACGGCTTCCTGAACATCACTGTAATAATCGGAGCGAATAAAATTGGGAACCGACAATCCTAAATACCAATTATCCGAATAGAAATAAGCACCAGCTCCTAAAGAGGGCATCCACCTATTTTTAATATTGTCATTGAGTAATACATCATCTTGATCATAAAATCTTCCTTTACTCCAATCAATATTTAATACCCTTGCACCTGCATTCAATCCAAGTGCAAGGGTGGAGGAATAACTGGTCTTTAATTTGTAGGAAAAGTCTCCATTAATTTCAAGTTCGCTAGAAGGGCCTATTTTATCATTTATAACATGGAATCCCAGTCCTATTCTTTCATTCCTTAATGGTGAGTGTAAACCGAAATTCTGGATTTCAGGAGCTCCTTCTACATCTACCCATTGGTTACGATATAAAAGGTTTGCCTGTAGGCCCTGAACCGTACCGGTATATGCCGGGTTCAATGCCATGGTATTATACATATATTGAGTGTAATTGGCTTCCTGTTGTGCTATTAACTTGTTACAATTAGCAAATGTTGAGATTACCAGTATAGCCCAAAACAGGTGGCAATTATTAAACTTATAAAGGTTTTTCATAATAGTATATCTTTTATTCAGCGCATATTTTTAATTTGAATTACCTCATAAGGTAAAGCCAACCTTTTTTAACGGTATTATTTCCTCCCAGTTCCAGTACATAGAAATAGGTTCCAACAGGTAATCTATCGTGACTAATAGGTCCTTTATTTGCTGTACCATCCCAGTCATTTTCGTACCCACTGGTTTCAAAAACCATATCACCATATCTATTATATATTTTCAAATTATTATCTGGGTATTGCTCAATACAGTCAATTCTAAAATAATCGTTAGAACCATCACCATTGGGAGTAAATTCATTGTATACGCTTAAACAAATTGGCGCAACCTCCACTACATCCTCATTACCATCATCATTTGGATCTGTAGGCGATGAATCCTCCAAAACAGCCACATTTCTGTAATCACCTTCAGGCAATACTTCTACAATAATTTCAATTGTTGCCGTTTCATCACCAGGAAGTTCTGGAATACTCCATCGTCCTGAAACACTGCTATAAGAACCAAAAGTAGCTGTAGAACTTATATATCGATATCCTGATGGAAGGTCATCGCTAACCTGAATATCTTCGAACGGATAATTACCTACGTTACTTACGGTTATAGTAAAAGTTATTTCATCGCCAATATTTGGATTTTCATTATCGACCGTTTTACTAATACTAAGATCTGAACAGGTTAACAGTTCCACATCAAGCGTGGCAAATACTTCTCCAGAGCAACTACTTTCATCCAAATAGGAAACGCTTACGTAATTTTCTTCTGCTTCATACCAGGAAATTGATACATAATCATCGTCAAGTCCACCACCTTCTATGATTTCACCTCCTTCTACCATCCACACGTAATCTTCCATTCCTGATGCAGTGGTATAGGTTTCCTCCCACATATAGCATACTTCTCCTGAATTACCTTCAATAAACCCATTATCATCTTCATTTAAGCTTACATTAATTGCAAGTAATTCTTCAGTTTCACAACTCGATTCAGGATCGAAACCAGCATAATAAGTAGTTTCATTTTCCAGAGGTGTGTTATTTGGAAGCAAGTTTTCTCCTTCGGCATCGGCGTACCACACCACATTGTTTTCGTTAACCTGAAGATCAGAAATAATGTAAGTTCCAGATTCACAAAATGTCTGTTCGGTATTATTAGTAGTTGGTGTACCACTGTCTCTCAACGATACGGTTATGGTAGCGGCATTACCGGGAGAATTTTCACAAACACCTTCTCCGCGTACGGTTACATAATATGTAGTTTCTTCCTCAGGCATAACTTCCAGGTCTTCAATTTCCGAAGTAAGTCCTGCATCATTATAAAAAGTAAGTGTTGCATCCGCTATATCAGTTGAAGCCGATAATGTATAGCTTTGCCCCATACAAATCTCCGCATCTTCAACCATGATATCATCCGCTGTCGCAACACTTCCATTCACAGTTACCTCTATGGCCAATCTTTCCGAATTATTACAGAAATCATTATTAAATTCAGCATAATACGTACCCGCCTCTAGAACAGTGTTCATTTCGAGAGGTTCTCCGCCTTCAGCTACGGCGTACCACACTACATTTTCCTCATTAACTTCGAGGTCTGCCACCAGGGGCTTACTTACAGCACAAAATTCTTGCACCGGATCAGCAGTGGTTGGCGTGCCAGCCTCATTGACTTCAATGGTAAGCATCGCTACATCTCCTGGGGCATTCTCACAAACGCCATCACCGCTTACCGTTGCATAATAAGTGGTGGTAACTTCAGGGTTAACTTCGGTTGATTCCAATTCCGTGGTAAGAGCAGCATCAGCATAGAATCGATAAGTTGCATTTTCAACCTCACTACTCGCTGTAAGTGCTATACTTGCACCAAGGCAAATTTCAGCATCACTTACTATAAGATCATCACTTGTCGCCGATGGGTTGATTTCTACATTTACTGCAAGACGTTCAGCACTCTCACAACCTTGTTCTGGATCGAAGCCGGCGTAATAAATTCCAGCTTCTAAAGTGGTGTTCATTGCTAAAGGTTCTCCGCCTTCAGCTTCAGCATACCACACTACATTTTCCTCATTAACTTCAAGGTTAGCTAGCGTAGCAGCATTTATTTCACAGAATACCTGTTCAGGATTATCTGTCGTTGGGGTTCCGCTTTCATTGACTTCAATAGTAATCATTGCGGCTTCACCGGGCATATTTTCACAAACACCATCACCGCTTACCGTTACATAATAGGTGGTCGTAACTTTAGGGCTAACTTCGGTTGATTCCAATTCCGTAGTAAGATCTGCATCAGCATAGAATCGATAACTAGCATTTTCAACCTCACTACTCGCTGTAAGTGCTATACTTGCGCCAAGGCAAATTTCAGCATCACTTACAACAGGATCATCACTTGTTGCCGATGGGGTGATTTCTACAGTAACTGCAAGACGTTCAGCACTCTCACAACTTTCTTCAGGATCGAAACCGGCGTAATAAGTTCCAGCTTCTAAAGTGGTGTCCATTGTTAAAGGTTCTCCTCCTTCAGCTTCAGCATACCACACCACATTTTCCTCATTAACTTCAAGGTTAGCTAGTGTAGCTGCATTTGTTTCACAGAATACCTGTTCAGGATTATCAGTGCTTGGCGTGCCAGCCTCATTGACTTCAATGGTAAGCATCGCAGCATCTCCAGGGGCATTCTCACAAACGCCATCACCGCTTACCGTTACATAATAGGTGGTAGTAACTTCAGGGCTAACTTCGGTTGATTCCAATTCCGTAGTAAGATCTGCATCAGCATAGAATCGATAACTAGCATTTTCAACCTCACTACTCCCTGTAAGTGTTATACTTGCGCCAAGGCAAATTTCAGCATCACTGACCATAAGGTCGTCAGCTGTCGCTGATGGGTTGACTTCAACAGTAACTTCTGCCAGATCGCCGGCCATATTTTCACAACCTTCCTCTCCTTCTTTTACACTAACATAGTAGGTATAAGTACCATCATTTAGTCCGGAAACATTTAGCATTCCGTCAGCACCTATATTGAATAAAACATCACCACCAATATCTCCATCATTTATTGGATTTGTTTTATTTGAATCCATATACCACTGGAAGATCGGATCTAAAATAGAATTGTCAGCTATAGCCTCAAGGGTGAGATTATCTGAATTGCAAATTTCCGTAGTTCCTTCTATACTTATATCATCGGCAGTAGCATAATCTTTTACAGTAATAGTTACTTCTGTTCGGGTTACACTCTCACAGCCAGCATCACCTACAGCTTCTACAAAATAAGTAGCATCTGAGGTTACATTAGTAAGTTCAAAATCCGATCCTGTATACACGACAGATCCACCAGACGCTTCGGTATACCAATTGTAGGTAAGATTATCCTGGGGATTCAGAATAGATAAAATAGTATTTTCTCCAGTACAAACTGAAACTTCGGAGGAAATCACTTCAGGAGCTTCCAGGTCATCGCTCACGTTTATTTCTACCATGGCAAGGTCTTCGGCTACATTTCCACAAACATTATCCCCTTCCAGACTTACATAATAATTCATTGAACCTGTTAGGCCATCCACGGTCATTTCTCCATTATTTACTGAGTAAGAAACACCATCTACTTCAGTTCCATCACTGATCTGCTGGTTGCCCTCAGCATCAAAATACCAGGTGAATACGGGATTTTCTACATCAATATCAGTACCTGCATTCAACATTACAGTTGAACCAACACACTGACTAAGACTTTCGGGTAATTCTATATCATCAGAAGTAATTTGGTGCTCTACTACTATGGTGGCTGCCACAGCTTCCTCTGCAGTATTTTCACAGATGTCGTCATTCTGTACAGTAATATAGTAGGTATAACTTCCCGCAGTAAGGTCAGCTTGCTCCAAAGTAGCTCCCGTAAATACAGGCTCTCCTAAAAGAGCTTCGTTATTATACCAGTTAAAGACAGGATTATTGATAGTGGAACTGGAAGCTTCCAATTCGGCAGTTTCACCAAAACATATTACGACATCACTTGTTTGTATATCTGTAGCAGTCGCACTGGCATTCACAGTTACTGTTACTTCGGCAAGATCACCAGCTATACTCTCACAGCCGTCTACACCATCTTTAACACTAACATAGTAGGTATGTTCACCAACAGATAAACCACTAATTTCAAGATTTTCATTGATAATATCATAAGTTATCCCATCAGCATCGGTGACTGGATTTTCTTTATTTTCATCAAAATACCAGTTAAATATAGGATTAGAAAGTCCATTAGCTGTAGCCGTTAGTGTGGCTACTTCACCTTCACAATAATTACCGCCTCCGGCATCAACTATTACCTCATCTGCACCCGGGGCATCAAGAACTTCAACACTAACCAGAATTCTATTAACATCTTCACAACCATTATATATTACGGCGATATAATAAACTTGTTCACCAGCGCTTTCGAAAGTATGGGTAGTATAGCTATTTTCTTCAGAAAGTAGTTCTCCGCCAACTTCTGCATCATACCAACGTATTGTAGTTCCTTCTGCAGGGGTAGCTTCTAATGTAGCTGATTCCCCAAGGCATACTTCCATAACTTCAGGCAATGATGTTGGTTTCTGATAGCTTACCTCAGCCTGGTATATCTGCCAGCCACTGTCAAGTACTCCCAAAAGAGGTTGGTATTCCAGGAGAACCCGGTCAAAATCTCCGCCGGCCACAAAAGAAATTTCGCCACGGGTTTCCCCAGTCAATACTTCTAAATCAATAGTGGCATCACCAATTGCTCCTCCATCGTTATTGGCATTGTTATCATTATAACTCTCTACACTTAAGCCACCAAGTAGGTTGACATCTGCAAGAGAACTTGCTGAACCAACGTAGATAGTAATTGTATCACCAGCCTGTCCTCCATTAGGGAAAATTAATTCTTGCCATACTCTTCCCGTAACTGAAGCCGGCGCAACAAACCTGGAATAGGTATTTATATTGCCATCAACAGCCAATTCGGGATCTTCGACCTCACAAAGCACACATATTGGGGTTGTTCCGTTGCTTTGTGCATTGGCAAGGGTACAATCCTCTAGATCAGAAGGAGCAACTATGTTTAACTGTACGGTAGTAGGCTCAGAAACTATATCGGGGTTTGTAGTCTCCCTTATAATAACCTCATAGGTATAGTTTCCTACTGGAAGATCTTCAGGGGTAGTGTATTGGTCATCTCCTACCAATATTTCTTTACCCTCTTGATCAAACCATACAAACTCTACATCTTCATAATCGGTACTTGCTGTAAAAGTGGTGGTTTCACCTTCCGTTATTGTCACTTCTGAAGGCTCAACATTCGGTGGAGTGAGTGACCTGTTTACAGTTACCGTAATTGAAACCGCATCAGATTCATAATTAGGATCGTTGGGGAACTCAGGATTTCGAGAAGTAACCTCATAGGTATGTTCTCCTACCTGTAGATTATCGGGTGTGGTGAAGTTTTCCCCTACGAAAACTTCATCACCCGATTCATCATACCAAACATATTCCACAGGACCTGGATTCTCACTATTGGCCGAAAAGTCCGCTGTTTGTCCTTCGGTAATAGTAGCTTCTGAAGGAACTACTTCAGGCGGGGACAATGGTTCTACGACTACAGTGATTTCCACAGGATCGGATTCGTTTTCCTCATTTTCAGGATGGCGTGAGGTAACCTGAAAGGTGTGTTCTCCTATTGGCAGGTCATCTGGTGTAGTGAAATTATCCCCTACGACAATTTCCTCACCCGAATCATACCAAACATACTCAACAGGTTCAGGATTCTCACTGTCAGCCTTAAAACTTGCTGTTTGTCCTATTGTAATTGTAGCTGCCATAGGTGTTACCTCCGGAGGTAGCATTTGGGCCTGTACTTCTACTACAATAGTAGTTGGAATCGACTCCCGATTAGGATTATCCTCATCCCTGGATCTAACCTCATAAGTATGCTCTCCTACAGGTAGATCATTGGGTGTGGTAAAGTTTTCCCCTACGAAAACTTCATTACCCGATTCATCATACCAAACATACTCAACAGGTTCAGTGTTTTCACTACTAGCTGTAAAATCTGCTGTTTCTCCTTCCAGAATAACAGCCATTTCAGGATTAACATCAGGAGGCAATAAATCGCCCTGTGGAATTACTGTAATATCAACTTGTGCAGGATCTGATTCTATTCCTGTATTTGGATCGGTTGCTGTAACAGTATAAATATGATCTCCAACTTCAAGATTAGATGGAGTTGTGTATTCTGAGGTTGTAGCTACAACATTATTATCAGCATCGTACCAGGTGAAAGTAACCTCTGCATTATCATGGCTTGCCATAAAAGTTTCTGTTTCCCCTTCCGGATAAGCAGCTGAAGAAGGATCAACTGTTGGTGGCAATAAAGGTTCTACAGTAACCGGAACCTCAATTGCTGTTGAAACCCTATCTGTAGTTTCATCATAAGCGGTAACGGTATATGTATAATCTCCAACAGGCAAATCATCTGGAGTTGTAAATTCAGGTGTTGTAGCCACTTCATTATCATTTTCATCATACCACGTAAAGCTTACATCAGGATTGTCATGACTTGCCGTAAAAGTTTCAGTATAACCTTCGGTATATGTAGCTGAAGGTGGAGTAACTGTAGGTGGAGAAAGGTTATCTAAAACAGTTACTTCCACTGAAGTTTCTTCTGAGACGGCTCCTGTTTCAGGATCCCTAATTTGTGATGTGTAGGTATAGCTTCCCGGGGAAAGGTCGCCAGGGATACTATATGCAGGATTATTGGTATCGATATTAACCTGGTCACCGGCTTCATCAAACCAAAGTACCTCGGTACCATCGGGCGCATTGGTTGTAATCAAATTATCGGAATCTCCCTGCTTTACTGTTAATGTTTCCGGGTCAATTATAGGTTTCGGTAACAATTGCAAATGAATCTCGGTAAGATTAGCTGAAGCACACTCCTCTCCGGCTACGGTCTCTACATAAATTATAACATCTGAATTAATGTTGCTTGCCTCATAAGTATCTGTATCTTCAGCAAGCAAGTTATCTGCCGAATCGTACCAGTTATAGGTTAAATTCACATCGGGATTTTGTACTTCTAAACTTGCTGTGCCCTGAACACCTACCCAAATTTGATCAGATACGACCTCGGGAGCATCGGGAGTACCGGTAATATCCAAGGTTAACACCCCACGAGCCAGGGATTGGCATCCATTACGCACGGGTTGTATCCATAGCGTATGTTCCCCGCCTTCATAGGTGGCAATATCTTCAGGTTGAACTTGAGAGCCACCATACTCAGTATCATATAATATATAAGAAGTATCACAATCGGTTGGCAACCCATCCAGGCTAAGCTCCTCACCCTCACATAGAGCAACTTCATTTAATTCTCCTTCACCACCCGGCAACTGGGTCGCCGCCCTTTTTCTAACCTCATGTATATTGAATTGCTCAAGAGCATTTGCCACTCCTCCATAGGTGATTTTTACTTTATCGAAAGGCACATTAACTGGTAAAGAGGCTACAGCTAATCCGTCTCCTGATAGCAAACGAAGCGTTAACAGAGAAGTTCCTACAATTATCGGGGCTTCTACAGGCACTCCGTCGAGATAACGCTGAACCCTTAACGCTCCAAGTACATTGGCATCTAACAACGAACCTTCGTGACCAAACACAATATCTAAGGTATCACCAACTATAGCCGGTGTTTCATAATTAACAACCAGTTTGTTGTAGGCATTCACTGCTACTGCATTATTGAGTTGAGCATAAGTTCCTAAATCATTATCAACCGCATTTTGCTCATTAGTAGTTGAGATTAAACCTGTAGCAACATCGGCTTCTAAAAGAATAGTTTCATAACCGCCATAAACATCTAAAACATCTTGCCCACTGCAAACAAAATCTTGTTGCGGACTTGTATAAAAGGCATCATAAATTCTTACTGATTGTACTACATTTAATACTGAGGCAAGTATTACTTTTACTCCTGAAAATTCTGTAGCCACTCCATTATTATCGGTGGGAATAAATGAATACTCAAAAACATTTAAACCATTGACCACTGCCGCAAGATTAGGATCGGCAGCACGCCTGGGTCCTATTTCGTTTCCTTCACTATCTACAGCAACCACAAACACCCCTCCTATTACAGAGGCCAACCCATAATCTTTAGCAAGTTTAACGGTAACCTTTTCCCCTGCGTTTAACCTTTGGCCAAAATCTAAGGTTTGAGAAGTTTCTCCGGTAATCCCCAGTAAATTAAGTGGCTCAGTAAGCGTACTATAGGTAGATAGATCTTTATCTGCTGCATTTTCTTCATCTTGAATTACACCTAACTGAGTTCCTAAAAGTGGTAGTTCACTTAATTCAAATTCCTGGCCGGTATTATAACTAAGCGGATAAGCCGGGGGACAATCTGAGGAAACTATTACCGTTACAAATTCTGTAGTTACACAACCCTGTGCACTGGTAGCATCTACCCTATATTCATAAGCGCCGCTATTTTCAAAAATAACCGTTCCGGGAGTTGAAGCCATTTCATTTCCTTCGTCATCATACCATTGAATATTGGAACCGGTGGCAGTAGGAAATGTTACACTTTCTCCGGGTGCTATCTGGTAGGAAGTCGGCGAGCCTCCAAAACTAATTTCAGGTTTTTCATTTACTGTAGCGTTCACAGCTACACGATCCGACAAGCATCCGGTTACATTATCTTCAGCTTCTATATAATAAGTGCCAGATGTTGCAACCACAGGTGCTTCCATTTCAGCTCCGCCAGTAGCCTGGTCATAAAAACGATAAGTATAAAAATCGGGCTCATAATTGGAAATAGTAGATAATAAATTAACCTGTCCACAGGCGGTAAGATTTTCCGTGAGCTCAGGCTCTTCCAGAAGGTTTACCCTTGGAAGTCGGCTAACCTCGTAAAGACGTATATTTTGCAGGGCACTTACGGTATTATTTAATTCAATTTTAATCCGATCAAATGAACCTTCTACAGGAAATGCCAGTTCATATTTTTGAGTTCCGGAAAGTAATCTGGCAATTAGTAAACTAGAATCACCCGCAATAGGACTTCCCACTTCCTGATTTCCTAGCATAGGTTGAATACTAAATCCTGAAAGCAGGCTTAGATCCAGTAAGCTTCCGGGCTGCTCCAATACAATTCGAACACTCTGGTTTTCTTGTGATGGCGATTGGAATAAAGTAGTATGATAAGCAGAATTAAGGGCACCAACCACTACAGACATCATACTATATTCATCGGGATCATCAATTACATTATAAGGATTTGTTACAGCACCAAGAGACCCAGCCAAATCCAAGCCACCGGCATCAATTCCTGAGAGGACATCAAGAGGTGTGTTCTTTTCAACGCATGTATAGGGTTCTGCAGCATCTTCTTCAATATAAGCGTGATACACTTCCATCTTCATCGCCAGACTTAATGCTGAAGAAAGGTTTACCCATACCCCTTCAAAATCTTCTTCAGGAGTAATTGTTATCTCGTGAGTACCGATACCGCCTAACAGCGTTAATAAATTAGCCCCGGTATATGCACTTCCTGCCGCATCAGCAGTCCAGTACTCAGCCAAAAACCCTTCTTCTCTTAAATTTGTATAAGGTTGAATACTAAAATTTTCAGCCACCCCCACAGCAGAAACCGGAACTGAAAACTTGATGGTAACCGGAGTTCCTGCTTCTATTGTCTCTCCAAAATCGAGGTATTGTCGTGCATAAAAAGCTCCCAGAAGACCTACACCTACTCTCAAAGTAGAATGGTCTCTTAGATTACCGCTAACTGCATTTCCAGCGTCCGTAACACTTCCTCCAACCCCTAAAAGATCGGTTGTTCGTACTTCCTGGTTACTAGCATATTTTCTTTCTTTATCCTGCCCATAAACAGTTGAGGTAGCAAAAACTAAAAGAGATAATATTATTAAGTAATATTTCCTAATACATTTCGTTTTCAAGTTAGAATAGTAATTAGTTTTCATAGGCAAGGTTTCTTGAGTTAGAAGCGAAGGGCTTTATTAAACTTATAGAGTTACAGCAGCACCTGTACACCTTAGTTTGAGCAAAAATTGATTTCTGGAAATTGGATTGACTGCTAATCACCATCAACAAATGAAAGCTAATAGCCCAGATTTTGGTATAAGAGCAAACAGTAAACTCCATAGGTCGTTTCTAATTAGATAAAGCGCCATGGATAGACTTTAACACTTTCTAAAACATATTTTATTCTTTAAAAAAAGACAAAGAAATCCTATAGGCTTAAAAGTTACTTCTTAGCCAAAGTTTAAAAATGGGATAGCTACCCCATACCAAATAAGATTTCATTAAAAATGTTTACAAAAAGAGAGTAAAAAATCCAGCCATATACTTATAATTAAAGTTCTTATTAACTTAAAGTCTATTTACAAGTTCAAGATCTGGTAGGGGCAGATACTATTTAATTAAGTTCAATTGAATTTCAAAAAGCTTTTAATAATTTTGCAGCAATTATCAAATTACTTAAAGCATGATATACATTAAAAAATTAGTTGCTTCAATCAAACTATAATTTTCAACCTACTTTGTAGGAAATAACTTATCTCAAATATATAACTCATTTTGCGATTATGCAAGAAAATAGTTCACTTAACGCGAATTTAATATTAAATAAACTTAAAGTTCACCTAGGAATTGATACTGACGTAAAGCTTTCTAAAGCTTTAAAAATCAAGCCCAATACCCTATCTACTTGGAAGCAAAGAAATAGTTTAGATTATCGCTTGATTATTGGGTTTGCGCAAAGGAACAATTTGGATCTAAATCTAATATTTAATTCAGAAAAAACGATCAATAACCCTTTTTTACCGACAAAATACACACCGATTGTAACAAAAGAATATATTCAACAGTATACTCTGGGGAAACTTCAAGATAAATTAATTAATTTACCACGCTACAATTTTTTATTAGGAGAGGCTAATAAAAATATTGCTTTTCAAGTAACTACCAATAGACTTGCGCCCAAAATCCCAGAAGAATCCTTCGCGATTTGCGACCTTTCAGATATAAATAAAATTGATATGACGGCCTATTATGTTTTAATCTCAAAAAAATATGGTTTTTTCATAAGCAGAATCCAATTGTTTAAGAAGGGTGAAATTGAACTATTGGATATTCAAACCACAGGCACCATGAAGAACTACATTATAAGTAAAAATAATATTTTTGAAACTTGGAAAGTTATTGGGGTTTCAACGTATAAGCCTTTATAAAAATTCATTTGACAAAAGGAAGTTCACGAATCTCTTAGATCCTAGTACCTTTAATAATTTATCTATTAGAGGTACTCAGAGCTACAAGCCTAGAGCACATTTAAAGAGCTTTTCTGAATCATTGGATCTTGGTCATCATTTCGACACAAAAAATATTATAACCAAAATCCTATGTAGGAATAAGGCTTGGGATGCGATTTTAGAAGATTAAAAATCTTTGCAATCTCGAGCGTTATGGACCGAATATAAATGGATTCGCTTTTGTAGCCCCTGGAAAAAAAAATCAGAAACTCTCTTCGCCAATCAATTGCATAATTTAAAGATAGTTATCGGAACTCCGAGTATAAAGATTGAATTGAAATTCCTCGGCTTTATGAGTTGCCCGTAAAATGAAGATAAACTATTTAGATGCAGGAAGGAGTCGCAATTTAAAACTATTTCCGATAATAAACTCAAAGACCTCACAGAATCAATCTTTTAAAACCAGTACTTTAATGTAGTTAGTTTATATAGTACGAATAAGCATATCACCTATGCTCAAAGCAAACAAGCTTTCACTATTTAATGATGATCATTGATCTATGCAATAGAAAAATTGGCGGATAGACTTTAAATAACTCTTTAAATCAAAACATATTGTTATAAAAATTTGGCTTATGTTTATTTAAAACACCATAGTAAAAAAAGCGTCAATATTACCTTCAGATTGAGTTACTATCATAATTACCTATACGATAAATACTACACTTGTCTTCAATTTCATATCTGATATTATATTTCAATTGGCTGTCATAAAAAAATGGCCATAATTGTAATTTTCTCAATCGTTCATTTCAAAAGCTAAACTAAATATTTCTTTACCTGCATATTAGATAGACTCATACGGTTAAACCACAAAGAATCTCTCAGGCTTTACCGAAAAAATTTTTAGATCCTAAACGTTCTTTCAAAATATCCATATCACTACCAACCTTTCTATCCAGTATTTTCGCATAATGCTGGGTAGTCTGTAGATTTTTATGTCCCAACATTTTACTGACACTCTCAATAGGAACCCCATTTGAAAGTGTAACAGTAGTTGCGAAAGTATGCCTGGCCAAATGAAAAGTCAGATTTTTATCGATACCACAAATATCTGCTATTTCTTTAATATAGGCATTCATTTTTTGATTACTTAATATGGGAAGTAAACGTTTACTATTAACTTCTGGATGCGAAGAATATTTCTCCAATATCGCTTCTGCCACAGGAAGAATTGGAATACTACATTTCGATTTAGTCTTTGTTCTTTTAGTTTTAATCCATCTTTTGCCATCAAAACCAATCACAACTTCCTTTTCTGAGAGTTTTTTTACTTCGGCATAACTAAGGCCAGTAAAACAACTAAACGTAAAAATATCTTTAACCAAATTCAAGCGATCATTTTTAATATCTCTAGATATCAAGGTTCGGAGCTCCTCTTCGGTCAAAAATTCTCGATCTACCACCTTTAGTTTAGCCTTCCAGTTTTGAAATGGATCCCTATTAATCCATTCATTGGTAAAAGCAATACGGATAATTTTTTTAAAATTTGTTATGTATTTAATCGCGGAATTATGCCCACAGTTTCTTTCTGTTTTTAAATAATATTCAAATCCCGTAATAAATTTGTGGTTCACATTTTTAACCGGAATATCGGAAGCTTTGTACTCCTTCTTTATATAGTCTTCAACGTGCTTTTTAGCCGTTTTATACCTTTCGGCCGTCCCCTTGGCAAAATCCTTACCCACAAGTCTATTTACACGTTCGTTGTGTTCCTGAAATATTTCGAGAACCATCTTTGTGTCACCTACACTTTTCTTGTCTTTTCCTAGATAAGTATCTATAACGTCCTTTGAAGAAAAAACTTTTCCCTTGTCCACTAATTTCTGATGCGCATTATATATATCATTCTCAACTTTACTGAGAAATCGATTAATAACTTTCGCTTGCATCGAACTTCCGGTTGCTCTACCAGAAGCCGAGTTCCATAGTGATACTGGTATTTCTCGTCCTGTTGTTGTAACTGCACGTTTACCGTTAATTGTTATTCTGAAATATATTATTCCAGAATCCGTTTTAGACTTACTTTTTCTTAAGTAAAATAGGTGGGAAAATGTTGTATCCATAACAAATTATATTTTATTAAACAGTTTCAAGATACAATATAAAACCTTAAACATCAATACCTTAAGTTTTATTTTGTAGGATTTATACTACTTTGGTTACACCTAAAATAGCTTCTCTAAGTGTAACCGAATTTGTAACCGATTAGATTAAATTATTATGGTATATTTTGAGATAGTGAAAAATAAAAAAGCCCCAAAACCGTGGGTTTTGGGGCTTTTTGTAGAATTTTTTAAATTAAATAGCGGAGGAAGAGGGATTCGAACCCCCGGACCTGTTACAGTCAACAGTTTTCAAGACTGCCGCAATCGACCACTCTGCCATTCCTCCAATAAAATGCTATACATTTCTGCTTAGCGGATGCAAATATAACAAGCTTTTACAATTATACACAAGGTTTTTAAGAAGTTTTTTTAAGCTTTTTTCGAGTTGTCTCGTTATCAGGTTTTAACATCTCTATCAATTTTAAGAAAGAGTTTTAGTTAAAATTAATATCTTCACTTTTAAGATTCAAAACTCCAGGAAGCTTAGTCTTTATATTGGCAAGTAACTCAAATATGTTCTTACAGTTACCTCTTATGCTTAAAACCCGTTTACTCTCCCACTTTTGTCTACTTTTTCTGCTATCGGCTAGTAGGATAAGCGCACAAGAAACAAAAAGCCTACCTCGGGGTATTACACCCTTTGACGGTGCCAATAAAAATACACTGGAGTCTACCTCCAATTTCCACATCTCTCAAATGAAGCACCAAAATGCTTATGATGGATTTGGTTATTATAAACTATATAAGAATACATTCAATTATACTTTAGATAAGTTTAACTTTACTTTAAATGCAGGACTGTTGGAAGAAAATACTATCTTTAATAACAAAGCACCGGGGTTTTACGGCAGCTTTAGCGCTACTTTAGAATACAATATCAACAAACGATATAGTTTCTATCTATTTGGACGGTATTTAACGCCTTCCTTAAACAAAGGCGAAAGATTAAATACTCGCGAAATGAATCTATTATTCCCACAAACAGAAATTAGAGCAGGAATAAGAGGCAATTTTAACAATTTAAATATAGATATAGGTACAGGAACTATTTTTGGCACTCAATCTTCACAAATACCTAACAGCTTGCTTAGATCTAAAATATCAATAGGCTTTTAAAGCAACTAAGCTATATTTACACCCTACAAAAAGGGTATATCTATCACATTATATCGATTAGTTTTAAAGCTTAAATCCGTTTATTTTTATATTTTACAATTCATGAAAAACTTATTTATAATTTCTTTAGTACTGCTTTTTAGCAACGTACTAAATGCACAAAAAAAAGAATATCAAGATCTAATGGAACAAGATTGGGCAAATCTTAAAAAGTATGCTACTCAAAATAGGAAATTAATGAAAACACAGAGTTACCCCAAAGTTGTTTTTATGGGCAATTCAATTACTGAAGGCTGGGCAAATGCCCAGCCAGACTTTTTTAGTGAGAATAATTATTTAGGACGTGGTATTGGCGGGCAAACTACGCCACAAATGCTTATTCGATTTATGCCAGATGTAGTAAAACTCAAGCCCAAAGCGGTGGTAATTCTTGCCGGAACCAACGATATAGCCGGAAACACAGGGTTTTCTTCCGTAGAAATGATTACAAATAATATTGAGGCAATGGCGCAACTGGGCAAAGCCAACAACATAAAAGTAATCCTTACCTCTATCCTCCCCGTATACGATTACCCCTGGCGTCCCGGGCTACAACCCGTTAAAAAAATTGCCGAAATAAATTCCTGGATGAAAAAATATGCCGCAGAAAATCAACATACATATCTCGATCTTTTCTCGGTACTTAAGGATGAAAAAGAAGGATTACCTAAAAAATATTCTAAAGATGGTGTGCATCCAAACCTCGCTGGCTATAAGCTTATGGCGCCGCTAACTAAAAAAGCAATTCTTGAGGCTATGCAGCAATAACAAAATAAAGTTTCACGCACTTCTTTAAGAATTTCAACCGAAACTGCTATCTTGCTGCGACTTTAATAAAAACTTCTAAATATTTTACGAAGTATTAATTAGCAAAAATTAAATTTAACTATGAAAAAAATGCTTTTAGTGACACTAACTGCCGGAATGGTAGCCTGTGGCACGCAAAAAAATGTTGAAAATGCAAATCCGATGGAATATGCCGAAACCATCACTGTTTCAGATTTACAAGAACATCTTTACACTTTTGCCGGCGATGAATATGAGGGGCGCGATACCGGTGAACCCGGACAAAAGAAAGCTGCTGAATATATTGTGAATTTTTACCAGGAAATTGGTATAGATGCACCTGCAAGTAATCCTAACTATTATCAGGTAATTCCCACCGAGTTTTTTAATAACAAAATGAAAGACTCAGAAAATGTCCTTGGTTTTATTAAAGGAAGTGAAAAACCGGAAGAAATCCTTGTTATAACTTCTCATTACGATCACGTTGGTGTAGATGATGAAGGAAACATATATAATGGTGCGGATGACGGTGGCTCTGGCCCGGTTGCTATTTTAGAAATTGCAGAAGCTTTTAAAGCTGCACAAAAAGATGGATATACGCCTAAACGATCTATACTTTTTATTCATTTAACCGCTGAGGAAAAAGGCCTTCTAGGCTCTAAATATTATGTTGAAAACCCAATATTCCCATTAGAAAATACGGTAGCCAATTTAAATATGGATATGATTGGCCGTATTGATGCAAACCACGAGGGGAACGATAATTATATTTATCTAATTGGTAGCGATAAATTAAGTACCGATCTTCACGAAGTTAGTGAAAATGTAAATTCAGAATTTATGAATATGGATTTAGATTACACTTATAATGATGAGAACGATCCAAACCGTTTTTACTACCGAAGTGACCACTACAACTTCGCAAAAAACAACATACCGGCAATTTTTTACTTTAACGGCGTACACCCAGACTACCATAAAGCAACTGATACTGCCGAAAAAATTGAATATGAAGCTTTAATGAAAAGAGCAAAGTTGGTATTTCTTACTGCCTGGGAAATTGCTAATCGCGATGAAAGGCTGGTAGTAGATAAAGCTTCAAAGTAAACCATCTAGAGGTATTATACCCTTTGGCGGTGCCAATAAAAAAGTAAATTAACCGCGATAAATCAGCGAGAAATTAAATCTCGATTATCGAGTTAAGACTTTTAGATATAAAAAAGGCTGGTTGAAGATAAAATCTTCAACCAGCCTTTTTACTTATTTTTACCTAAAAATTATTCTGCAGCAGGCGGAAGCAATACTGTATCAAGTACATGAATTACCCCGTTATTAGCTTGAACATCGGCAGCAATTACAGTAGAAGTTCTTCCTCTTCCATCAGTAATTACTACATCATCACCAAGGTTTACAGTAAAGTCTTCTCCAAGCAACGTAGTAACAGCCATACCATCGGTTAAATCTCCAGACCTTACATTAGCTGCCGTAACAACGTGATATTGTAAGGTAGCTTCTAGAGTTTCAGTAGGAATATCACCAAGGGCCGCCAGTTCTAACTCACTCAATAATGCTACAAAAGCATCGTTGGTTGGAGCAAAAACGGTAAATGGAGCGGGATCTTCAGTCATCATTAATGTTTCCACAAATGAAAAAGATTCCTCACGTGTAAGTGCCTGTACTAAAATATCAAAATTAGGATCAGCAGTAGCAAAAGTTGTGATATCAGGCAACCCAATAACAGCATCTACAGCATGAATTATACCGTTATCTACCTCTACATCAGCAGTAGTTACTGAAGAAACTCCATTTATAGTAACACCATCATCGGTATTGATATACATGCTAAGAGCTTCTTCTGAAGCCATCCCGGTAGCCATACTTTCAATATAACCTGTAGAAAGATCACCAGACATGATTTCTCCTTCCTGAACATGATTTAGTAAAATCTCTGTCAAAACATCTTCCGGCACTTCGCTAAGACTACTAAAGCCATTATCCGATAAAAATGTATTAAACGCTGCATTATTAGGTGCAAAGACCGTAAAGTTAGCTGTTCCGTCTAAAGTCGCATCCAGACCCGTTACTTCTAAAGCAGCTGCAAGGGAAGAATAATCTGGATTCCCAGCAACAAAATCAGCAATAGTGTTTGTTGGCTCAACTACATCTCCTCCATCATCGTCGTCGCTACAGGAAATTAGACCAAAAGTTAAAAACGCCAGTAGGACGATTTTAGTAAATTTAAATGTTTTCATAATTCTAAGTTTTTGTTTAACCACAAATGTAAACGAGAAGTAGTTCAAAAACTGTTTACTGTTTGTTAATTTACATAAAACAATAGTTAAATTAATTATTGATAGAATTTAATATCTACCACAGTTATATTCCTTGCAATATTCTATACTTAGTATCCGTTTGTTGTAACAGATGTTCTAAATTGAATATATTTACACTAAATTAAAATCTAGATTATGAAGAAATTTTTTATAGTACTTTTCAGTATTGCATTGCTTACCTCATGTAGTGAAGACGATGATGCTAATAATGGCGAACGTATTTATGGAAAATGGTTTGTCTCTAATGCAAACCTCCCTAGTGGTGAATCTTTTACTTTTGAGTTAAGTAATTGTAATAAAAAATCCTTTATAATTTTTGAAGGAGACGGTACCACCTACTCTGAATATTATGCCGAAACCGGTGAAACCTGTGAGCTTGAAGATGATACCGAGAGCACCTGGAGCCGGGATAATGATAATTACACATTTAATATTCCTGTGGGAGGTATAAATGAAAGAATTAGTGGTAAGGTAGAATTTCAGGAAAACGCTAAAAGTTTTATTTTTAGACCTAGTATTTTTCCCGATGCTTCTATTACTTTTACCCGCGCTCCAGAATTTGAGGAGTAAATTTCTAACATAATTATATGTAAAAAGCGATCTGAAGTCAATTTACGCGTTATTATTTCAGATCGCTTTTTTATTTAGGACTACCTTCAGCCCACCCCGGGTTTCTTTTAAATTTTCGTAATTTTGCATCCGTTTATCCGACTTTAATTCGGAAAGAATATCAATTTTAGATGTATGAAAAAGAAAGTGGTTGTAGGTTTATCGGGAGGAGTAGATTCCAGTGTGTCAGCATATCTTTTACAACAACAGGGTTATGAGGTAATTGGCCTGTTTATGAAAAACTGGCACGACGACTCGGTAACAATTTCTGATGAATGTCCCTGGCTAGACGATAGTAATGATGCTATGATGGTTGCCGATAAGCTTGGTATACCATTTCAAACGGTAGATCTTAGCGAAGAATACAAAGAACGTATTGTTGATTATATGTTCAACGAATATGAGCGTGGCCGTACTCCAAATCCTGATGTTTTATGTAATCGTGAGATAAAGTTTGATGTTTTTATGAAAATTGCGCTCAATCTGGGAGCCGATTATGTGGCTACAGGCCATTATTGCCGAAAAGGGGAAATTCACAAAAACGGGGAAACCGTGTACCAACTACTTTCAGGTAAAGACAATAACAAAGACCAGTCTTACTTTCTCTGTCAGTTAACCCAGGAGCAGCTTTCAAAAACATTATTTCCTATTGGAGAATTACAAAAAGCTGAAGTGCGCAAAATTGCTTCAGAGCAAAACCTGGTAACTGCCGATAAAAAAGACTCACAAGGCCTTTGTTTTATAGGAAAAGTTAGACTGCCCGATTTTCTTCAGCAAAAACTACAACCTAAGGAAGGTAAAATAATAGAAATTGAGGCCGAAAAAGAATTATACGCTTCTGAAACTCCCAATTTCAGCAATAAAAGAGAGGAATTGGATTACATGGTTAAAAAGTATGAATATACTCCATCTGACGGAAAGATTGTAGGTAAACACCAGGGAGCACACTATTTCACCAAGGGGCAACGTAAAGGTCTTGCCGTAGGCGGTACGCCCGAACCGCTTTTTGTAATTGATACCGATGTTGTAGAAAACGTAATCTATACCGGACAGGGAAAAAACCACCCTGGAATATACAGAAAGGGACTCTTTATTCAGCAAGACGAGGTACATTGGGTACGTAAAGATCTTGCATTAAATACAGAGGAAAGCTTAAAAGTGCAGGCTAGAATTCGCTATCGCCAACCTTTACAGGAAGCTACCTTACACCAAACCGAAAACGGAATGTATGTGATTTTCGATGATCCCCAGGCTTCCATTACCGAAGGGCAATTTGTAGCCTGGTACGAAGGTGAAGAGTTATTAGGTTCGGGGGTTATTTCTTAAATTCGAAAAAAATTTAAGTAAATGTCCAAAAATAGAATCACACAGCTTTTTAATATTCAATACCCACTAATACAGGCCGGAATGGTTTGGGCGAGTGGTTGGAAACTTGCCAGTGCCGTGAGCAATGCCGGTGGTCTTGGTATTATTGGCGCAGGCTCTATGTATCCCGAAATCCTTAAAGAGCATATTGAAAAGTGCAAAAAAGCAACCCAAAAGCCATTTGCGGTAAACGTTCCCCTTCTTTATCCTGATATAGACAAGATCATGGAAATAATTATTGAAGAGAAGGTAGAAATCGTTTTTACTTCAGCCGGGAATCCTAAAACCTGGACGAAATATCTGCAGGAACATGGCACTAAAGTGGTTCATGTGGTAAGCAGCATAAAATTTGCCCTAAAATCTCAGGAAGCCGGCGTAGATGCTGTGGTTGCTGAAGGTTTTGAAGCAGGCGGACATAATGGTATGGACGAAACCACCACTTTCACCTTAATCCCAATGGTAAAAGAAAAAATTAGCATTCCCTTAATCGCCGCAGGCGGGATCGCTACCGGGCAGGGAATGCTGGCCGCGATGGTTTTGGGGGCAGATGCCGTACAAATTGGTAGCCGATTTGTTGCCAGCCCCGAGGCTTCTTCCCATACTAATTTTAAAGAAATGGTGGTAAAAGCCCAGGAAGGCGACACCAAACTTACACTTAAAGAACTCGCCCCCGTAAGGCTTCTAAAAAATAAGTTCTTTAATGATGTTCAGGAATTATACACTAAAAATCCTACCAAAAAACAGCTTATTGAGTTACTGGGACGAGCCAGGGCTAAAAAAGGAATGTTTGAAGGCGACCTGGAAGAAGGAGAGCTTGAAATTGGTCAGGTTTCAGGCTTAATTCACGAGATAAAACCTGCTGCTGAAATTGTAAAAGAGATCATGCAAGACTTCGAAACAGCTAAAAAAGCAGTTGCTGCACTCTAAGTATAATTATACCTTAGCCCTTATCAAAAAAGGCTAAGGCAGTGTTTTTAAAGTTTTTATTTGTAAAAAGAATCTTAAGTTTTATGAATATTTAAAGCTAATAAGCTTTTCCATCTCTGGATGTAAACTCTGCAATACCGGGCATGTTTTTGCTGTATTTTCCAGTGTTTTACATATTTTTTCAGGATAGCTTTCTGAGAAATTAATTACAATTTCCACTTTTGAAATTCGCCTGGGATCGGCTGCCATGGTCTTAGTTACCTCAGCCGTAGTTCCATTTAAGTTTACATCAATAGCTTCGGCCTTAATTCCCATAACGGTAAGCATACAACTTGCCAGGGCAGTCGCAACTGAATCGGTTGGTGAAAATGCCTCGCCCTTCCCGTGATTATCTACAGGGGCATCTGTAATTATTTTGGCGCCACTTTTAAGGTGTTCAGATTCGGTTCTTAAATTTCCTGTATAAATAACTTTACTGGTCATTAGCAACGTTTAAATGAAGTTCTTCATCTATACTCATAATATACACGGCATCATTGTAAAATCCGCCATTGCGTTTAGGGGTATAATGAAATTTATTTTCGTGATATTCGGTAAATCCGGTATACTTCTCAAACGAATCATAAAGATTATCGGCTGAAGCCAATCGTAACAATACGTCTAAAGTAAGATCGTAGCCTCTAACTACGTATTGACTGGGCACCATATTAAATTTCTCCTGATACTCTTCAATAAATTCTTCCGGTACCATGGCATTATACTGTTTGTCTACCGATGGATAATGAAAATTAAGTCGGCCCAAATGCTGATTATCGATAATATCATCTTCAAAAGCATTGTTTTTATTGGTAGTAAATAAGGTAATTTCATGCTCCCTTGCCAAACGGTTTAATGCTGAAGTGGCACTGCTTATCAAACCAATATTAGAAGACTCCAGGATTACCCAGTTTTCCATACTTCCAGATAACAAACCTTTAATTTTATCGGCCCCCAAATAGGCTTCAGAAGGCAAAATCACTCTGGAATTTGGTAAAATTTGGGTAAGTTCATTCTTCACCTGGTTATGTGCAGCATCTGCAATAATAATCACATTTTTACCAACGGCATTTTGCTTTAGGTAATCGAACATCCCTTTTTTAAGTATCTCATCTGTGGGACGCGACTGAAATAAGTTTTGATAAGACCTCATTTCCCTATTGGACAAAGGACTAATTACAGGAACATTATATTGAGTTAAACGAGAAGCTGCCGCTTCAGTCGTGTTTTGTAATAAAGGTCCAATTACCGCATCTACATTTCTAAAATCATGCGAGGCAATTATATTGGTAACTTCCTGAACATTTCTTCTTGTATCGTAAGTTTTTAATCGGGTAGAAATACCATAACTTTTAGCTTTCTCTACTGCCATACGAACCCCGCTGTAAAAGTCTAAAGAGATTCGTAACACACGATCGTCTAAAATAGCATCCTCATAGCTTGAAATAGATTCCTCATCTATCTGGTTAAGGTTGTAGGGCAATAAAACAACCAGTTCTTTCGTATTGAAATTGCTCAACTTGTTTGAAAGATCTATTCTGTTGCCGGCATTTTCATTATCTGAAGCATCGGCCAAATCATCGTTACTACCGGGGACATTCTCACTATCATCGGTATTGGGAACTTTTAGAACCATCCCTATTTTTAGTCCGTCCTCCAAAGCAGGGTTTAAAGAAATCAATGAATCCTGGGAAACATCAAATTTTTGGGAAAGTCCGAATAAAGTTTCTTTAGGTTTTACTTCATAAAATTCAAAAACCTCATCGGTTAAAATTACCGGTTCGTCCAGTACATCGGTACCAACGCGAATCATAACGCCCGGTTTAAGTACATCTACTTTAGGGTTTAACTCTTCCAGCTCTTTTACAGTTATCCCATATTTACGGGCTATCCCATATTTGGTTTCTTTAGGCAAAACCACGTGTTCCCTGGTCTCCCGGGTTTCCTGATCGTTACCTTTAGGAATATCAAGCTGTTTCGTAGAAGATAATTCTGTATTACCGGATCCTTTTTTAGGTTGCGGAATTAAAATCTCTTCCCCACGCTGTAATTCTTCGGCATAAAGGTGTTTATTATACCTTTTAATTTCATCTATCTCAACATTATAATCTTTAGAAAGCCTGTATAGTGTTTCCTTTCTTTTTACCGTATGGGTTATAAACTGAATATCTTCGCTTTCAGTTGAAACCTTCTCCTTACTGCTATTTAAAGGGATTACCAGTTTTGAAGATATCTCTAAGCTACCTTTTGCATCGGGGTTGTATTTATAGATGGCTTCTTCCGAAATATTGTAGGCCTTTGCGATACTGTAAACAGTCTCTCCGGCCTTTACCGTATGGTATTTATATTCCTGGGCCGAGGCCGTAAAACCGGACAGCTGAAATAAAAAACAAACTATTAAAAGGTATTTCATTTTATTTGGTTTAATCCCACAATAAGACTTTGTTACCCGGTGCCTATAGCTTAAAAAAATAGTTGCAGGCACCGGGAATTATGACTTAAGATCAAATTTTATTCCCACTCTATGGTAGCCGGTGGTTTTGAACTAATATCATATACTACTCTATTAACGCCTTTAACCCGATTTATTATAGTATTAGAGGTTTTTTGTAGAAATTCATAAGGTAGATTTACCCAATCTGCCGTCATACCATCGGTAGATTCTACGGCCCTTAAGGCTACAACTTTTTCGTAAGTACGTTCATCTCCCATTACCCCTACAGAGCTTACCGGTAATAAAATAGCACCGGCCTGCCATACTTTATCATATAACATCCAGTCTCTTAAGCCCTGAATAAATATATGATCTACTTCCTGTAAAATACGAACTTTTTCAGCGGTAATATCGCCAAGGATTCTAATAGCCAGTCCAGGCCCCGGAAACGGATGTCTTCCTAATAACTCGTCGGCAATTCCCATTTCGGCACCTACTCTTCGAACTTCGTCTTTAAAAAGCATTTTTAGAGGCTCTACGATCTTTAATTTCATAAAGTCTGGTAATCCACCTACATTATGATGCGATTTAATAGTTGCTGAAGGCCCACCATTTACCGAAACAGATTCAATAACATCTGGGTATATAGTTCCCTGGGCGAGCCAGGTTACATCTTTTATTTTATGTGCCTCATCGTCAAAAACTTCAATAAAGGCATTTCCAATTGCTTTTCTCTTTTTTTCAGGATCGCTTATCCCTGCCAGGGCATCTAAAAATCGTGTAGAAGCATCTACTCCTTTCACGTTTAAGCCCATATCTTTGTATTGGTCTAAAACGCTTTCAAATTCACCTTTTCTAAGCAAGCCGTTATTTACAAAAATACAATACAGGTTCTTACCTATGGCTTTATGCAATAAAACTGCAGCTACACTGGAGTCTACACCACCACTTAGACCTAAAACCACTTTATCGTCTCCTATCTTTTCTTTTAATTCTGAAACCGTGAGATCCACAAATTTACCCGGAGTCCAGGTTTGCGCTACCTCAGCAATTTTCACCAAAAAGTTTTCCAGCAGTTGTTTCCCATCGGTAGAATGATAAACTTCCGGATGAAACTGAATACCATAAGTTTGTTCTCCTTCAATTCGGTAAGCTGCGTTTAAAACATCTGTGGTACTGGCAATTCGCACACTGTTAGAAGGTAGTTCCTTTATGGTATCGCTATGGCTCATCCAAACCTGGGAATTTTCCATAATCCCGTCGAACAAGGTTTCACCATCTTTTATTACCGAAAGATTTGCCCTTCCATATTCGCGCGTTTCAGAAGCCTCTACTTTTCCACCATGGAAATGCGCAAAGTATTGTGCACCATAACAAACAGCCAGTATTGGCAGTTTTCCGCGAATTTTAGATAAATCGGGATGCGGGGCATCTTCTCCCCGAACCGAAAACGGACTCCCGGAAAGGATTACCGCTTTAAAGCTCGAAATATCATCTGGAATTTTATTAAAAGGAACAATTTCGCAGTAAATATTGAGTTCTCTCACACGCCTTGCAATGAGTTGCGTGTACTGCGAGCCGAAGTCTAAAATGAGTACGTTTTTTTGCATAGGCAAAAGTAAGAATTTGACGCAAAAATAAAATACCCTATACGTTTATTTTCTATCTTTATCGGAAATAAAATCTTACAATATGAAATATATTAGTGCTATAGTGTTTTCTATTGCCATAGTTATTGCTGCCTGGTTTCTAGGCGAAGCTTATGTTAGCAGGGCCAATCCAGATGGAGTAATCTCGGTAACCGGTTCAGGTAGTGAGAATTTCACCTCAGACCTTATTGTTTGGGAGGGAAGGTTTAGCCGTGTAAGCCCTAATCTTGAAAAGGCCTACAACGACCTAAACACTGACAAAGAAACAGTACGCAATTACCTTATAAACAAAGGTATTAAGGAAAGTAATATCGTCTTTAATTCGGTACAAACATCTGAACAGCGGGAGAACCAATACCAGAATGGAAATTATGTAGGCAGTATCTTCCAGGGCTATCAACTTACCCAACCTGTAAAGATTGAGTCATCAGATGTAGAACTTGTAGAAGAGGTTTCACGGGAAATCACCGAACTTTTAAATAAAGGGGTACAATTTAACTCCACCCCACCCAGATACTATTATACCAAGCTCGCCGATCTAAAAATTGAAATGATCTCGAAAGCTACCGAAGATGCACGACTACGAGCAGAAAAAATAGCCAAAAATAGCGGCGGGAATCTTGGAGAGTTAAAAAATGCCAATATGGGGGTTTTTCAAATCACCGGTCAAAACAGCGGAGAAGATTATTCCTGGAGCGGTGCTTATAATACCGCCGATAAGAAAAAAACCGCATCTATTACTATGCGGTTAAACTATGAAATTGATTAAATATTAAGACCTCACCGGTAAAAAAACCTGTGAGGTCTATACTTTCTTAATCCAAATATTATCTTTTATCGTAATCCTGAATTGATTTCAGAGCCTGCTCCAAAATTTATTCGGAGCTCTTAACACCATTGAAATCAATAACTACTAGAAGCTTAAACGAGCCTTCCTGAACTGAACTTACGGGCAGGTTTAGCTTAACATAGATGGAGGTTCTAACTATTCCAAAGTATCTAAAATCATATCTATATCTTCTTCAGTAGTATCGGGATTAATAAAACAAAAACGAATCACGGTTTCTTTTTTCCAGGTAGTTGGCGTTACTAATGCCAGGCCTTCCCTATGGTTTTTATAGGTCCAATCCCTATACTCGTCAGGACTCCAGCCCTTTCTTCTAAATAAAACCACCGATAAACTTGCCGGCCTTACCAATTCCAGGTTTTCACGATTTGCAATCTTTTTTTCAGCAATTTGTGCCAAAGAGATTCCGGTTTCAATGGCTTCCCGGTATTTATTGGTTCCGTGCATTGCTAAAGAAAACCAAAGTGGCATCCCCCGAACCCTTCTTGTTAACTGAATTTGATAATCGGCCGGGTTAAAGCCCTGGGCTCCTTCATCTTTAAAAATTTCCAGATAAGCACCTTTCTGTGAATGCGCTTTTTTTGCCAGTTCCAAATCTTTATAGATAACCGCCCCACAATCGTAAGGAGAGAACAGCCATTTATGCGGATCTATAGTAATACTATCTGCACGCTCTACCCCATTAAACAAATGTCTTACCGAAGGAGCAGCCAAAGCACCACCACCATAAGCACAATCTACGTGAAACCATACATTTTCCTTTTCACATATATCGGCAATGGTATCTAATTCGTCTATAATTCCCGCATTAGTTGTACCACCGGTAGCAACTACGGCAAAAAGCCGACTTCTATCCTTTGCTTCCAGTTCGTTTATGGCATTTTGTAACTCACGCCCACTAAGATTCTCTTCTTCGCAATCTATCATTACCACATCGGCATCAATAACTTTTGCCATAGCCTGTATAGAGCTATGTGCCCCATGGGAAGTTAACATTAAAGCTTTTTTACCTACGTTTTGGCTATCCCGGTTGCGCCAGTTTTCACGGGCCGCCACCATGGCCGATAGGTTTGCAGCAGTACCACCACTGGTAAATACCCCAAAAGCACCTTCTGGTAAACCGGTAAGCGAAACCAACCATTTCATCGCCTGGTTTTCACAAAAAATTCCGCCGGCACCTTCCATCCAGTAAGCTCCATGAATACTGGAAGCCGAAGTCACCAAATCGAACATAATAGCTGCCCGGGTTGGAGCTGCAGGTACAAAGGCCAAGTGCCTGGGATGGTCTATTGGCACCGTGGCTTTAACCAAAACATCACGAAAGAGTTGCAAGGCATTCTCCCCACCAATTCCTTCGGCAGTTACGGTTTCACCAACCATATTAAACAATTCGGTTTCACTCTTAGGTGCCCCCATTTCGGGGCTAAGGTTAGAGATACGGTCTATGGTATACTTCATAACGTCTAGCGTCATTTCTACCAAATCCATATCTATGGTATGCATTTTATTTGTTTTCAAAAGTCAAAATTTTAAATTCCGCCTGTAACGGGTCTAATTCTTTTAATAATACCGAAATCAAATCGGGGCCGTAAGCGGCATAGATTTCAGAAAAGTTAGTTTGTCGTTCCTGTAAATTTTTATTCGGGAAAAGTTCATTTTGTAGTTCGGCTATTCTACTTACCTCATCTTTTAACTTACGCTTTTGCGCTTTTAAAAGACGTTTTTCTAAATTATCCAGGCCTTTTAATTGCTTTACTTCCTGTGCTTTTACAGCTCCCAAAAAAGATTTATCGGTTTTTTCGGCTAAATCGTACATTTCTTGAAATTGAGCCACCAAATGCTCTTTTTGTGATGAAAAGTCAATTTCTATATTCGATATTTGCCGCACTTTTCTATTGATAAGCTCGTGTTGCTTCAAAAATAGTTCCTTACTGGAAACATTTAACTTCCTACGCTTTTCATCTAGTTTCCCCGATTGAATTAAAGCCGAATTCCGAAGTAATAAAACTGGAAATACCACTTTTTCAGATTTAAAATATTCCTTTAATTCCAACCAATAGGCAAGCTCTCCTCCCCCACCAATATAACAAAGGTTAGGTAAAATCACTTCCTGGTATAAAGGTCTAAGCATTACATTGGGACTAAACCTCTCGGGAAAATTCTTTAATTCTTCCAGGATTTCAGTTTTTGTCCACTGTATTTCTGTATCGTGCACAAAATAGGCACCATGTCGCGCTATAATCCTTTCCCGCAAGCCCTGGTTTAAGTAAAATAAATTGATTTCCCTGGGATTTACCTGAACATTATAACCTAACTCATTTAGCTTCTCAGCAGTTTTAGTAGTGGTTTTATACGAATCTTGTGCTAAAAGTTCATTTTCGGCATAGGGGATAAAAAGCTCCTTCAGTTCTTTTTGTTGTGCATCTATAATCACCAGGCCTTCTTCCTTAAAGAGTTGGTTAGCCAGGTATAAAGTGGCTTCAGCCAAATTATCGTGCTGCAGGTAAGCTTTCTCAAATAATTCCCTGAGAAAATCGGCATTCTTCCCACCCCCAATTTCTGCCGAAAAAAGTTTAAAAACATCTTCCAGGCCTTCGGTGGTTAAATTTCCTACTGCATCTTCCCCGGCATTTTTAGGCGCATTGGCCCACTGAAATTTTTTCCCGTTTAAATTAAAAAAATTGATCTCCTCAAAATCGTGGTCCTCGGTCGCCATCCAGTATACCGGCACAAAATTATAATCGGGATAGGCTTCTTTTAATTTCCGGGTAAGATTAATGGTAGAAACGATCTTGTATAAAAAATAAAGCGGACCGGTAAATAAATTTAGCTGATGCCCGGTCACCACCGTAAAGCTAGCTTCTTCTTCCAGAGATTCGATATGCTGCAAAGTGGCTTTCGAAGTTTCCAGCCCATCATATTGTTGCTTGAGGGCTTTTACAAGAACCTTCCTGTTTTCTTTTGGAAAAGAAGACTTTTCTACTAGTTGTTCCTTAAAATTCTCCAGTTTAGGAAAACGGTTATAGAAGTCTTTTAACTCTTCCTTTTCCTCCAGATAATCTGTAATAAGCTTTGTAAAATAATTAGTTTCTTTATAAGGAATACATTCGGTTGGCATTAGCACATTTTTGGATGGCAAAGATACCGAAGTTAAGAATTTTATTCGCTAATTTTTAGTTAATTTGGCCTTAGATACTGTTTTTACTCGATTATTGATGATATATAATCAAACGTCAAGCTGAACTTGTTTCAGCTTCTAATAAGTTTTAAATTCTAATTCCTTAGACCCTGAAATAAATTCAGGGTGACGTATAAAATAGATTTTTAGAATATTACAATGATTCATCTTTAAAATCAACTAATGAAATCAACTTTACTTTTTGCTGTCTTTCTTTTTTTAGGTGTACAAATTCAGGCACAATTGCAAAGTCCAGAAGAATTTCTGGGCTATAAAATTGGAGAGCAATTCTCCCGTCACGCCGATGTGGTAGATTATTTTGATCACGTTGCTAAAAATTCTCCCCTGGTACAATACCATACCTATGGAAAAACCAATGAACGCCGCCCACTTATCTATGCGATTATTTCTTCGGAAGAAAATTTAAAAAATCTGGAAGAGATTAGAAAAAATCATCTTGGAAACACCGGCATTGCTAAAACTGAAACCAAAGCCGAGAAGGCTATTGTTTGGTTAAGTTACAATGTACACGGCAATGAGGCTTCCAGTACCGAAGCCGCTATAAAAACCCTGTACGAACTCATTACCCAAAAACAGGATTACCTGCAAAATACGGTGATAATTATGGACCCCAGTGTAAATCCCGATGGTCGCGACAGGTATGTAAATTGGTACAACCAGGTAAAATCCGAACCTTACAGCCCCTTACAGGCAGCCGCCGAACATCATGAACCCTGGCCCGGCGGGAGACCCAATCACTATTTATTTGATCTTAACCGCGATTGGGCCTGGGCCACGCAGGTGGAAACGCAGCAACGCCTTAAAATTTATAACCGGTGGATGCCCCATATTCACGTAGATTTTCACGAACAGGGTATTAACGATCCTTATTACTTCGCTCCGGCCGCAGAACCCTTTCACGAAATTATCACTCCTTTCCAAAAAGATTTTCAAACCGAAATTGGAAAGAATCACGCTAAATATTTTGATGAGGAAGGCTGGTTATTTTTTACCAAAGAGCGCTTTGATTTACTCTACCCAAGTTATGGAGACACCTACCCTACCTATATGGGAGCTATTGGTATGACCTACGAACAGGCCGGCCACGGACGCGCCGGGTTGGGGATTAATACCGACGAAGCTTACGAACTCACTTTAAAAGACCGGGTAGCACACCACCACACTACGGGACTTTCTACCATAGAAATTGCCAGCAAAAACACCCAGGCTTTAAATTCTGAATTCAAAAAGTACTTTAATAATGAGGATTTAGAATATAAATCTTACGCTGTAAAGGGAAACCCCGATAAGATTGCTTCGCTTAAAAAATTACTGGACAGGCACGAAATCAGCTATAAAAACGCAAGCAGCGAAAATATTAGAGGTTTTAATTATTCTGAAGCTAAAAAAGGCAATTTAAAAGCCGATGAAAACACACTTGTAATTAGCACACAACAGCCTAAAGGAAAAATGGTAAACGTACTTTTTGAGCCTACCACCAGGCTAAGCGATTCTTTAACATACGATATTACCGCCTGGAGCCTGCCTTATGCTTACGGCCTGGAAGCCATAGCCGCTACAGGAACTATTGAAACAAAAGCAAATTCTGAAGTTTCTGAAATTAAAAATACCGCAAAGCCTTCAGGTGCCGGTTATATTTCTAAATGGAACGCCATTCAGGACGCTCAATTTTTAGCCGAATTGTTAAAAGAAGGTATAAAAGTGCGCTTTACCGAAGTAGCTTTTTCTATTGAAGATAAGAAGTTTGATCGCGGTAGTTTAATTATCACTAAAAGCGATAATAAAGCTCATACAGATTTTGACAAAACGTTAATTAAAATAGCCAATAAACACCAACGTGAGCTCGTAGCAGCAAATACCAGTTTTGCCGGTAGTGGCCCCGATTTTGGATCGCCTAAAATGAAACTAATCAATGCACCAAAAGTGGCTGTTTTAAAAGGCGAAGGAATTTCTTCATTAAATTATGGGGAAATCTGGCATTTTTTTGAGCAAAACCTTAACTACCCGCTAACCTCCATAAACACCAATTATTTTAAAAGTATAGACCTGGCACAGTTTGATGTTTTAATACTACCGGAAGCTAATTACAACAGTATTTTAAATGAAAATACTTTAAAACAAGTAAAAGATTGGGTTAGCAATGGCGGTAAGCTTATTGCCATAGGGCGCGCTGTTGGATTTTTTGCTGCAAACAAAGATTTTAACCTAAAGCACAATAAACCAACTTCAAAAGATACTACCAAAGTTGAGAGTTTAATTCCTTATGCTGAAAGCGAGCGAGAAGCTATAAAAAATATGATTACGGGAAGTATTATAAAAACCAAACTGGACAAGACCCACCCTATGGCTTTTGGCTACAACGACACATATTTTAGCTTGAAGTTGAGCAACAGTAGTTATAAATTCCTGGAAAATGGCTATAACGTAGGCTATATACAGCAACCGGAAATAATTGCAGGCTTTGCAGGAAGTTCAGCGGTTAAGAACCTTGAAAATTCCCTGGTTTTTGGAGAAGAAAGAATGGGTAGCGGAAGCATTATTTATATGGTAGATAATCCATTATTCCGTGCTTTTTGGGAGAATGGGAAATTGTTCTTTGCTAATTCAGTTTTCTTTGTAAACAATAATAAGTTCAGACTTTATGCCGCGAATGCACGAACAATTTTATTGGCACCACCAAAGGCTGTAATACCCCGGTGCTTGCCTCAAAATTAAAAATTTTTTCTTAACAAATGCCTCGTGGGCTTGCCCCGAGGTAGTTTACTGACTTATCCTACGAGGTTTAAAGAAACCTCGTAGGTATTTTTCTTCAAGAAACTCTTTTTTACCACAAATCCACTAATTCATTCTACACTTATTTTGGGGTTATTAAGCTAAAATTTAAAGTGAACTACGTAGGAACAAGTCCACTAAGCATTTTATGAGAAAAACATTTTGATTAGAGACAAGCCTACGAGCATTTAAATCTCGATTATCGAGTAAACAACAAACCACAAACGCTAAACAGTAGTGTAATTCCCAACGAAAGATTGCAGGGATCTTTAAAAACAGGTCTCGCAATTACAAATCTAATATTCGTGTATTCTTGGCAATCTTTAGACCTCCAATGATTTAATTCTGAAACAATCGAAATAAATACTAATTTTGAGTAGCTAAAACTTCAATTGAATGAAATTCAAAATTATACTTTTACTGCTTTGTAGCTTTGCTATTACTCAAAATATTCAATCTCAGGAATCAACAAATTTCAATGTAGATTTTGAAACTTTTACATTAGAAAATGGCTTAAATGTCATTTTTCATATAGATAAATCAGATCCCGTGGTGGCTTTAGCACTTACTGCTCACGTAGGTTCTGCCCGGGAAAAAGAAGGACGAACAGGCTTTGCCCACCTCTTTGAGCATTTATTGTTTTTAGAGTCTGAGAACCTTGGAAAAGGCGGGCTCGATAAATTAAGTGCCAGAATTGGAGGTTCGGGAGCCAATGGCTCTACCAGCCGTGATCGTACCAATTATTTTCAAACCGTACCTAAAGACGCGCTGGAAAAAATGATATGGGCCGAAGCCGATAAACTGGGATATTTTATAAATACCGTTACCCAACCAGTGCTGGATAAAGAAAAGCAGGTAGTTAAAAATGAAAAGAGACAGGGTGTAGACAATCGTCCTTATGGGCATACTATGTATGTGATAGATAAAAACCTATACCCAGAAGGGCATCCCTATAGCTGGCAGGTAATTGGGTCTTTAGAAGATCTTCAAAACGCTACCTTGCAGGACGTAAAAGACTTTTATAACCGCTGGTATGTTCCAAATAATGTAAGCTTAACTATTGCGGGCGATTTTAACAGAGAGCAGGCCAAAGAATGGGTTCATAAATATTTTGATGAAATTCCGCGTGGCCCTGAAGTTGAACGCCAAGAAAAGCAAATGGTACAACTCGAGGAAACCAAAAAACTATATTATGAAGATAATTTCGCCAGGCTTCCAGAATTAACCATCGCCTGGCCCGGTGTTTATTCGTATCATGAAGATTCGTATGCCTTAGAAGTTTTGGTAAATTATTTAAGTGAAGGTAAAAATGCACCATTATACCAAAACTTAGTTGCCGAAAAAGAGCTTACAGATCGCGTAGAAATGTACAATTATACTTCAGAATTGGCAGGGCAAATAATGCTTCAGGTGACCGCTTTTAATGAGGTTGACCTAGACCTGGTGGAAAATGAAATTTTTAAAACATTAAAAAAGTTTGAAGCAGAAGGAATTCCGAAGCGAGACTTAGAGCGTATTAAAGCGCAACAGGAAACCAATTTTTACAATAGTATTTCCAGTGTTTTAGGAAAAGGCTTTCAATTGGCGCAATATCAAATTTTCGCAAACGATCCGAATTATATCAATAAAGACGTAGAAAAAATACTGGCTGTTACTGCTGAAGATGTGATGCGAGTTTATAACAAATATATAAAAGCCAAAAATTATGTAGCCACTGGTTTTGTACCGAAAGGACAAACCGAGCTGGCCCTTGACAATTCAACTGAAGCCGATGTTGCAGAAGAAAAGATTGTAGCAAATGCCGAAGAAGAGGTTAACTCTTCTAAAAAAGCCTCATACCAGAAAACCGCATCCAGTTTTGACCGCAGTATAGAGCCGCCTTATGGAAGTACACCTCAATTAACAACTCCTGATATGTGGAAAGAAATACTTCCATCCGGACTTAAACTATACGGAGTTACCAATAATGAAGTTCCTTTAGTAAAATTTAGCCTGGAAATGCAGGGCGGCCTATTGCTTGAAAATCCCAATAGAGTTGGAGTTTCAAACTTATTAGCCAATTTAATGACCAAAGGCACAAAAAATAAAACGCCTAAAGAACTGGAAGAAGCCATTCAATTGTTAGGGGCAAGCATCAGGATAGATGCGAGAGACGAAAAAATGGTTTTGAGCGGCAGTACGCTAGCCAAAAACTATCAAAAAACCATAGACCTGGTGCAGGAGATCTTACTGAAACCCCGTTGGGATGCTACCGAATTTAAACTAATAAAACAACAGGCACTTAGCCGAATACAGCGTGAACAAGCCGATCCTAACCATATTGCCGATAACGAATTTAGAAAACTTATTTATGGTGAAAAGCATATTTTAGGGCAAAATAATTTAGGAACTGAAGCTTCGGTTAAAGCTATTACTTTAGAAGATTTAAAAGATTATTATTCCGAAAATCTTTCTCCAAAACGCAGTGTTTTTCACATAGCCGGTGCGATTAAAAAAGAAGAAGCGATAAAGGGTATTCGGGGGCTTTCAGTAGCCTGGCCGCCTAAATCGGTTAAAATACCGGAAATTGCTCAACCTGAGCTTCCCGAGAAATCGCAAATTTACTTTTATGATGTTCCCGGGGCAAAACAATCGGTGATTAGGTTTGGCGCTCCGGCCCTGGCTGCTACCCACAACGATTTTTATGCAGCCCAGGTTATGAATTACCGTTTAGGCGGTGGCGGATTTGCCTCACAACTCACACAGCAATTGAGAGAAGGCAAAGGCTATACATACGGCATACGATCCAGGTTCCAGGCAGGAAAAAACACCGGTACATTTTTAATATCTACGGGTGTAAGAACCAATATTACCTACGATGCTGTTAAATTAATTAAAGAAATTATTGAAGATTATCCTTCAACTTTTAATGGGGAAGATATGGAAGTGACCCGCGGATTTATGATAAAAAGTAACGCCCGAAAATTTGAAACTTTAAATGCCAAATTAGATATGCTTAGTGAAATAAGCACCTATGGTAGAGATAAAGATTTTATACAACAGCGCGAAAAAGTAGTAAACGAACTTACCGTTATGGATATTAGGGAACTTGCCGAAAAATATATTAATCCTGAAAAAATGTACTTTTTAATTGTTGGGGATGCAGCAACCCAACTAAGCAAATTAGAAGAGCTTGGCCTGGGAAAACCAATACTGCTAAATAATACCAAAGAATAATGATTATAGCTTCTTTATTACTTGTTTTGGGCCTTGTTATTCTTATTCTTGGCGCAAATTATATGGTTGATGGTGCCTCGGCTTTGGCTAAAAGATTCAATATTTCCAATCTTGCCATAGGACTAACTATTGTAGCTTTTGGAACTTCGGCGCCCGAATTGGTAGTAAATAGTTTCGCCGCTGCAGATGGGTATGCTGATATTGTTTTTGGAAACGTGATTGGCAGTAATAATTTCAACCTTTTTATAATTCTTGGAATTACCGGGATCATCACTCCGTTAGCGGTACAATCCAGTACCGCCTGGAAAGAAATCCCTATCTCACTTATTGCCGTTATTATTTTATTTATGATGCTTAACGACCAAATTATTGCTCCCGGCCAAACAAGCATTTTAAGCAGTTTTGACGGATTTCTTTTACTTGTATGTTTCCTGGCATTTCTATTTTACGTGTATAAGCAGCTTAAAAATGATGAGGTAGCCGAAGATGAAACTATTAAAAAGCTTACTCCTCTAAAGACAGGTATTTTTATAATAGGCGGCCTTGCCGGACTCGTTCTAGGCGGACAATTGGTAGTAAATAACGCCATAGAGATTGCCGAAAATATGGGTATTAGTCAGAAGATTATTGGCCTTACCGTAGTGGCAGCCGGCACTTCCCTTCCGGAATTAGCGACTTCTGTAGTGGCAGCAACTAAGAAAAATGCCGATATAGCAGTAGGAAATATCATTGGCTCTAATATTTTCAATATTTTCCTTATTCTTTCTACCGCTTCATTAATAAGGCCCATAGAATTCAACCTTAATTTTAACCAGGACCTTTATATACTTGCCGGAGGAACCCTTTTTCTGCTTTTAGCAATGTTCACAGGAAAACGTAAACGCCTGGATAGATGGGAAGCTTTAATTTTGCTGGCATTTTACTTAAGTTATACTACGTATTTGGTGATGCAGGAATTGTAAATAAGGATTGGGACAAAGCTGTTCAGCTAACTTTCCCTGTATTCTTTATATATCAGGCCGTAGCTATGGTTTGCTCGCGGGTTAATTCGTTTTTTAGTTTTTCGATATAGGCTTCGGTATAGCCTTTAAGTTCCACCATCGTTCCTCCGGCCGGTCCCGATTTTAGGGTTAAGTTGGTTGCCGAAACATTGATTCCATCAATGCTCGCCCATTTATAAGACCTTGTACTTTGTTGCCATTCGCTAATTTCTACTTTTTCATCATCCCAGCGTATAAACTCTAAGGGCAGGTCTTTTTTGAAATAACCTATAAGCGCATAAGCAAGTCCGATTATGGAATAACCATAAGTCATAACGTCATATACCTTAGCTATCCACATACTAATTCCAAATAATAGCCAAATTCCTCCCATGAAGTAAAGATAGTTTCTTCGGAAAAAACTGACCTTTTTTGAAATTTGTGGCATGGGTATTTAGGTTTAAACACAATATAATAAAAATTCGTAAAATTTAATATTTATTTCAAACTAAGGTTCAACCACCCCATTCTTCTCCTGCGGAGAATTCATTTCCCTCCTCGCGGAGGAGGGGAGCAGACTTATCTCGTTACTTAATTGAATTAAAAATACTCCTTCCCTTCGCAAGGGAAGGTGGCTTCTTCTGCGATAGCGAAAGGAGTCAGAAGGGTTTAATTTTATTAGAATTTAGTTCAAAAAAATATTTTTCAGCTAAAAATTATCGAAACTCACAATATTCGTGGATTTGTGGCAACTTTTCAGGTTTCGAATAATACAGCCGTTTTCCATCTTAATGTAAAGCATGAAAAGTGCTTACTACAGATTGGTTTATCTTAAAACATGAAAATTCAATACCTTAAACCTATGAAAAAAGCTTTACGCTACTTCTTCAAATTCCTTTTAATCCTTTTATCGCCGGCTTTATTTTATCTGGTGATGGTATTAATTGGCTCGCTAATTCCTGTGAATTCTAATCCCGAAACTAAAAACTCAAAAATTGATATTTATCTCTATAAACAGGATATGCACACCGATATTCTGCTACCGGTAAAGTCAGACATTATACAATGGAACAGGGTTTTTAAACCACAATATACGCTATCAAATCCGCAAAATTCGGAATTTATAGGGTTTGGTTGGGGTGATCTCAATTTTTACAGAAACACCCCGCAATGGGAAGATCTAAAACTGGATGTGGCTTTCAAAGCGCTTTTTCTTAAATCACAAAGTGCATTACACACTCGCTTTTATCAAAAAATACCGGCTTCCAAAAATCTGGTGAAAATTTCAGTTTCAGAAGATCAATACAACAAGCTAGTTGAATATATTTTAAAAACTGTAAAAGCAGAAAACAAGCAAGAAATACTGCCTATTTCAGGTTTACACTATTATAGAAATGATGCGTTTTATTCAGCTGAAACTTCTTTTAACCTTTTTAAAACCTGCAATACCTGGACGAATTCTGCATTAAAAGCAGCCGGACTTAAAGCCTGTTTTTGGACACCTTTTCCGCAGGGCATATTTTTTCAGTATAGAGATTGAAAGTTACCGGTTTACGAACTTTACATCGTTTTCACTTTCAATTCTTTTCTTACCGGTTTTGGTGCTTCGTGTATTGGTTCGGCATAAAGGTCAAAGTCGGCCGCATCGGTTACTTTTACTTCATAGAATTCGCCTGTTTTAAGATATATGGAAGTAGCATCTATCAATACTTCGTTATCTACATCGGGCGAATCAAATTCGGTTCTACCTACAAAATAATTCCCTTCCTTTCTATCGATTACCACTTTAAAAACCTGCCCTATTTTTTCCTGATTTAACTCCCAGGAAATCTGACTTTGAATTTCCATAATCTGGTTGGCACGGTCTTGTTTAACCTCTTGCGGAACATTGTCTTCCAAATTATAAGCATGCGTATTTTCTTCGTGAGAATAGGTAAAACAGCCTAAACGCTCAAAACGCATTTCTTCTACCCAGGCCTTCATTTCTTCAAATTGCTCTTCGGTTTCACCGGGATATCCTACAATAAGTGTAGTTCTAATGGCCATTTCAGGAACATACTTCCTAAAATCTCTTAGCAGTTTTGTAGTTTTCTCGCTCGTGGTTCCCCGGCGCATAGATTTCAATAGTTCAGTATTGATATGCTGTAACGGAATATCTATATAATTACAAACTTTAGGCTCACGCTTCATCACATCCAGCACATCCATTGGGAAACCGGTTGGAAATGCATAATGCAAACGAATCCACTCAATTCCGTCAACTTTCACCAGATTTTCAAGCAATTCGGCTAAATTTCTTTTCTTATAAAGATCAAGCCCGTAATAGGTTAGATCTTGTGCGATAAGAATTAATTCTTTTACGCCATTTGCCGCAAGTTTTTTAGCCTCTGTCACCAAATCTTCAATTGGAGTCGATTTATGGCCACCGCGCATTAGCGGAATAGCGCAGAAAGAACAGGGTCTGTCACAACCTTCGGCAATTTTAAGATAAGCGTAATTCTTAGGCGTAGTTGTTAAACGTTCACCCAATAACTCGTGCTTATAATCGGCTTCCAGGGCTTTTAATAGGCCGGGAAGCTCGGTAGTTCCAAAATACTGGTCTACATCAGGAATTTCTTTTTGCAAATCGGGTTTGTAGCGCTCGCTTAAGCAACCGGTAACAAAAACCTTATCTATTTCCCCCTGTTGTTTTTGACCTACATATTCAAGGATGGTATTAACCGATTCTTCTTTGGCATTGTCTATAAATCCGCAGGTATTAATCACCACAATATTTCCGTCTTGCTCGTGCACTACGTCTTTATTGTTACCTTTAAGTTGACCCATCAACACTTCACTGTCGTACACATTCTTACTGCAACCCAGGGTTACTACATTAATACGGTTCTTCTTTATCGACTTTGTCCTCATAATAATATTGTTTTCTAAAAGCTGCTCTAAAACTTTTATTCGTCAAGCTGAACTTGGTTCAGCTTCTAATGTGATTCCATTACGAACAACCTAGATTCTGAAACAAGTTCAGGATGACGTATAGATGAAGTCTGAAAAAATTTTAGACAGCTAATTAAAAGCGGGTGCAAAGATACAATGTATAATTTGAACTACAGCAGGTTAATATTGAAAGGAATAACTTCTTCATTCACATTTCCTTTCTTATTATTTCCACTTGAATCCTAGTTAGTTTTAATCTGCCCTTCATTTCTTTTGCTCGTCCAAAAGAAACGAAGCAAAGAAAAAGACGCCTTTTTCAAGGAATTTTTTGTCAAAATGCCAAAAACCGTGACCAAAACCCCGCGGATGCCCGATTGAAAAATCGACCATCCTGAATCTCGGGGTTTTGTTCACATATTCTGCGAAAAAGGATGTACAAAAGTAGGCCATTAAAGAAAACCCTTCTAATGATTTCTATAATTGCCATTCTATTTATTTTGTAACTTTCCACATTATCAAAATTTAAGAGTCAAATTATCAATGAAAAAATCCCTCCTCCTACTCACTTCGCTATTCTTTTTTATGTTGAATGTGCTAAACGCCCAGCAGCGTGTAGAGGAGATTCCGCTTAAAATTGGGGTTATGCAATCTGGAACCTTAAACGCGATTACCGATGTTGAGGGTGTAAAAGTGGGGCATACTACGCTTATAAAAGGCGATTCGGTGCGAACAGGCGTTACAGCTATTCTTCCGCACGGCGAGAATATTTTTCAGCAAAAAGTACCCGCAGCGGTTTTTGTGGGAAATGGCTTCGGAAAACTGGCAGGCAGTACCCAAATTAACGAGCTCGGCAACCTGGAAACTCCTATTATCCTTACCAACACTTTAAATGTTCCAACCGCTATGGATGCGGTGATAAAATATACACTCAACCTGCCTGAAAATGAAAATGTGCGTTCGGCAAACGCTGTGGTGGGTGAGACTAACGATGGTTATTTGAATGATATTCGTGGGCAACATGTGAAAAATACCGATGTAATTTCAGCGATTGAGAATGCGAAAACCGGTTCAGTTACTGAAGGAAATGTAGGTGCCGGCACAGGCACCATCGCTTTTGGTTATAAGGGCGGAATTGGCACGGCATCCCGAAAACTACCGGAGAGCCTGGGCGGTTACACCGTGGGAGTGCTTGTACAAAGTAATTTTGGTGGGGTTTTGCAAATTGCCGGGGTTCCGGTGGGGCAAAAGCTGGGCAACTACAGTTTTAGCAATAATTTACAGAATAATGTAGACGGTTCCTGTATGATAGTAGTGGCCACCGATGCACCTTTAAACAACCGAAACCTGGAACGCCTGGCAAAACGGGCTTTCCTGGGCTTGGGAAAAACCGGTGGCATTGCTTCCAATGGCAGCGGCGATTATATAATTTCCTTTTCTACCGCCAAAGAAATGAGAATTCCTTATAAAATAGAGACCAAAACCTTAACACAAAAAGTAGTGCCCAACAATTTGATGTCGCCATTATTTATGGCAGCTATTGAAGCTACCGAAGAAGCTATTTTAAACTCTCTGTTTATGGCTGAAACCATCACCGGTTTTAAAGGCCGAACCATAAAAGCCCTGCCTAAAGAGGAAGTCGTAAAACACTTAAAAAAAGCTGGTGTGTTGGAGGATTAAGCTTTTAAAATAAAAGAAAAAATAATAGGTTCTTTAAGTTACGCTTCCCCAATCACCTATATTTCAACAAATAATATTGATATTTAAAGCAACCTTTTTTATGTCGTAACATCTAATATTAAACACCTATTATGAAAAAAACATTAATAATTTTACTACTATCCATTTTAGTTTCAGCTTGTTCAAAATCTGATGATAATGGTATTGATTGCCGCCTTTTTGACCCTGAATTTCCCAGTTTATATATTAAAATAGTAGATGATAAGGAAAATAATTTAATTGAAATCGGCACTATTAATCCCGATAGCATTTTGGTGGAAGGAAGTTTTTCCGGAGCCAATTTTTTATATATACCGGCCTACGAATCTTTACCCCCCGATTCGGAGATTAGAAAATATGATAACACACTCTCACTATATATACCCAGAGAAGAAAACTTTACATATCGAATACATATAAATGATTCTACCTCATTTGATCTCGATTTTAAAGCAAAATTCACTGAAATACCTTGTGGAGTATCATATTATTTACCAACTGAAGTCTCTTCCGAAGGCGAGAATCTGGAAATAATTAGGGAAGAATTTGAATTAAGTTCTCTTGTAGAAGTTGAATTATAAAAAGTCCCTAAGTTAGAGTTTACTGAAAATATAAATTTTACAGCTAGGATACAAAAGTTTAAGTATTCATTAGATTAACCATAGGAACTATTTTTTATTCGGCAAAAAACTTTGACATATATCAATGCTTTTCCGGTTCAGCAATAAGATATTTGTATCTACTATAAACAATTAAAAATTAGTTGTAGGTAATGAAAAATATTTGTGCTGCTTTTTGCTTCGTTTTTTTGGGACTTTCAAACGGGTTTGGGCAACAATCAATAAACCATAAAATGGAAGAGGAATTCATTAAAGCCGCGAAAACCAACGACATTGAAAAACTTCAAGATTTCTTAAAAAAAGGGGTGAATATTGATGCTCGAGATGCTCATAAAAGAACAGCCTTAATGCTGGCAACTTATGAGAATAATATAGCTGCTTCTGAATTATTGATAAAAGCAGGAGCCAACGTAAATGCACAGGACGACCGATTGGAAAGTCCGTTTCTTCATGCAGGGGCTAAAGGATATCTCAAAATTCTAAAGGCCTGTCTTGCCACCGGTAAAGTTAATTATATGGTATTAAACCGGTATGGGGGCACTGCACTAATTCCTGCCTGTGAGAGAGGGCATATAGAAGTAGTACAGGAATTATTAAAAATAAGCGACTATCCTATAGATCATATCAACAACCTAGGTTGGACTGCTTTAATGGAAGCTATTGTTCTAGGTAACGGTGGCAAAACACATACACAAATTGTACAACTATTGGTAAACGCCGGCTGTGACGTTAATATTCCAGACAAAGACGGTATTACACCACTTCAGCATGCGAAAAAAAGTGGCTACAAAAATATTGTAACTATCCTGGAAGAAGCGGGAGCAAAATTAAAACTATAAAACATTTATGAAAACAATTTATTTACTTCTAATTGGCGGCTTACTTTTCACTTCCTGCAAGCAGGAAAAAGAAACCAGAACATTTGATATTCTTATCAAAGACGCTAATATTGTTAATACTGAAACCGGTGAGATTTTAAAAAAGCAAAGTATAGGTATTATAGCAGACACTATTGCAAAAATAGCGGCCGTAGACCAGTCTATAAATTGGAAGGCTAATCAAACAATACAGGCCAAAGATAAATATGTAATTCCGGGATTATGGGATATGCACATACATTTTGGAGCAGACAGTCTTATAGACGAAAATAAAAATATGTTACCACTTTATTTGGCAAACGGGGTAACCACCGTAAGGGATTGTGCCGCCGATATAAGTCCGTCTGTATTAAAATGGCGAAAACAAATTGAAGATGGAGAACTTGAAGGCCCCAATATATTTACTGCAGGACCAAAACTAGAAGGAAAAAATTCTATTTGGCCCGGCGATTTGGAAATCGAAAATGAAAAAGAATTAACCATAGCTTTAGATTCTTTAGATAAGCTTCAGGTAGATTTTGTAAAAATAACAGACAACGCCTTAACTCCCGACCTGTTTCTTAAGAGCCTCAAAAAAGCAACGCAAAGAGGTTATAAAACTTCAGGACATATTCCTTTTTCGCTATCAATTAACGAAGTTTCTATGGCCGGATTAAGCAGTATTGAACATATGAGTTATATGCTAAAAGCAGGTTCTGCCAGGGAATTGGAGGTTATTGAAAAGTATAAAAATAACGAGATAGATTATGCTACCGCAAATACTATTATAAATGAAAGTTTTGACGAAATTACGGCGGTAACTAAATACAGGCAATTGGCTGAAAATGGTACAGCGATTGTCCCTACCCTTATTGGAAATAAAATCATCTCATATTGGGATAAAGACCAACATGTAGATGACCCTGAATTACAATATATTGGCCCCGGAATTATAGAAACTTATCAATGGCGGGTAGATAGGGTTATAAATGCATCAGCAGAAGCTATAGAAGCCCGTCACAAAAGATACCAAAAATTAATAGGTTTAATACCTTTAATAAAAGAGTCTGGTATGCCCATTATTGCCGGTACCGATGCCGGATTTTTAAACTCCTATATTTATCCCGGTTTTGCCTTGCACGACGAACTGGAAATTTTTCAGGAAGCGGGACTAACAGCATTGGAAGCCCTGCAAACTTCAGTCGTTAACGGGCCTAAGTATTTTGGGGTTTCAGATAAATACGGAAGTGTAACAGAAGGCAAAATAGCAGATCTTTTAATCCTTAACAGCAACCCTATTGAAGATATTAAGGCTACAAAAGATATTAACCGACTTATAAAGAAAAACAAGGTTTACAATAAAACAGACTTAGAAAATATGCTTCAAGAGGTAAAAGAACTTTATAATTAGTGAAGGGTATTTAGGTGTAGATTGGACAGGTACCGATGAACTTTTAGTTTCTAATTGAAATATTTATATTTACCTGAACAACAAATCAGTACTAAACTTACAAGCACATCTAGAGGACCTCTCTCTAATTGTAATTAAGCTTTAGCATTCAATTTTAACTAAAATATGAAACAAAGCATCTTCATTCTAGCCCTGGTATTCTTTACAGGGGTATCTTTTGGGCAATCATTGCCAAAAAAAATAAGTGAACAGGATTTTTCCATTGGAAAATCGGTTGAAATTGAATCTGCAGTTTTAGACGAAACAAGAAACTTAAACATCTATTTGCCTTTAAGTTATTCAAAAGACAGCCTTAAGACTTATCCTGTAATTTATTTGCTTGATGGTTCTAAGGATGAAGATTTTATACATATTTCGGGAATTGTTCAATTTGGGTCTTTTTCCTGGATAAATATGATTCCGGAGTCAATTGTGGTAGGTATCGGGAATGTAGATAGAAAAAGGGATTTCACATCGCCTTCCCAAAACAAACTGGACCAAAAAGAATTGCCAACTTCCGGGAAATCCGAAAACTTTATCACTTTTCTGGAAAAAGAATTACAGGCATTTATGGATGCTAACTACCGAACAGCCGGGACCAAAACCCTTATAGGACAATCGCTTGGCGGACTTTTAGCTACGGAAATATTGTTTAAAAAGCCTGAGCTATTCGACAACTACATTATTGTAAGCCCCAGCTTATGGTGGAATGATGAAAAACTCCTAAACGAAGAACTTACCCCCTACACTTCTAAGAAATCAATTTATATAGCCGGCGGAAAAGAAGGGGAAGTAATGCAACGCACCGCTAAAGAATTGTTTGATAAGTTAAAAGCGAAGAAAACCGAAAATACCAGCGTATTCTACGAGTTTTTGGAAGACAAAACGCACGGAGACGCATTACATATCGCGGTTTACAATGCATTTGAAAAAATATTTAGAACCCAAACAGATTAAAAAAAGCCTAAAGTAGCTAGCCGAATAAAACCTACTTTGTATTAAGTATAGATTTTCGGTAGGCTATCCCCCAATTGGCCAAACCATCGATAATTGGCGAAAGGGTTTTGCCATATTCTGTGATGGCATATTCTACCGTTACAGGCTTTGTATCTTTAACCGTTCGGCTTACCAGACGGTTTATTTCCAAATCCCGAAGTTCTTTTGAAAGCATTTTTGTTCCAATTCCATCTACTTCCCTCAGCAAATCCATAAAACCCAACTTACTTCCTTCCATAAGCGTCCCAAGAATATGAAACTTCCATTTCCCCGACAAAATACTCATAGCATCACTTATAGCCTGCATTCTTACCTGGCAAATTGGAGTATTATTGATTTCTGCTTTTTTCTTCATCTTATAATTAATTTAACATTGATAGTTTCTAAAAGGAAACTACTTTCCAAAAGGAAATGAATATCAAGAATACAAAATGTTTCTCATAGATTTGAACCAGATTTCTAAAAATTTATATCAGCCCTGCTTAAACCCTATTAATTAAAAAAAATGAAAGATTCTAAATCGGCTATAAACCCACTATTATGCGACCCTACAACCGGAATATGTGAAATACCGGGTATCGATAAAAATAAAGATGAGCAAAAAGTTTCTACAGATACTCCCAATAAAGTACAAATTATCTATTTTACAGATCCAATTTGTTCCTCTTGTTGGGGTATAGAACCACAGCTTAGAAAGCTTAAATTAGAATATGGAGATTACGTTGATGTAGCCTATAAAATGGGAGGTTTATTACCCGATTGGAATTACAATAGTGGTGGTATTAGTAAACCTTCAGATGTTGCCGAACATTGGGATGAAGTAAGTATCTATTATGATATGCCTATAGATGGTGATCTATGGCTTGAGAACCCACTTCACTCTTCTTATCCCCCTTCCATTGCTTTTAAGGCCGCCCAATTACAGGATAATAAAAAAGCTATTTTATTTTTAAGAGCCTTAAGGGAAATGGTTTTTCTAGATAAAAAAAATATTACCCAATGGGAACATTTGGCGACTGCCGCTAAAAATGTAGGACTTGATGTGAGTTTATTAAAAACCGATTATGAAGGGAAGGCTAAACTCCTTTTTGAAAAAGACCTACATTTGGCCAGGGAATATGGCGTTAGAGGTTTTCCTAGCATATTTTTTATAGATAGTTTAGGCCAAAAAGAAATTGTTTATGGTGCAAGGCCCTATGAAATATTTGAAAAAGCACTTCTTAAAATTGAACCAGAGATTACTAAAAATGACTACGATAAGAATTGGAGGTCACTTTTCACTCAATTTAATTCCCTAACAGCCCGTGAGTTTTCAGAATTATCGGGCACTCCCAGAAATGAAAGTGAAGATTTTTTAAATAAGCTTGTTGAAGAAGAGCTTTTGGAAAAATTCAGTACTAAAAATGGGGCTATTTGGGCAAGAAAAAACTAAGGAATGAAAATTATAGATATTGAAAGCTGGAATAGAAAAGAACATTATCACTTTTTTTCTAAAATGGATTCTCCTTTCTTTGGGATAACCACAGAGGTAGACTGTAGTCTCGCCCATAAGAAAGCTAAAGAGAAAGGGCATTCCTTTTTTGCAACATATCTTCATAAGTCTATGATTGCGGTAAATGCCGTAGAAGAATTAAAATATAGAATTGTCGATGATAAAGTTGTTGCCTTCCCTATTATTCACGCCGGCGCCACCATAGGAAGGGAAGATGGCACCTTCGGGTTTGTTTTTGTGAATTTTTCGAATAACTTTCAAACCTTTAATACCCAATTACAGGAAGAAATTAAAGCGGTACATAATTCAACCGGATTACGGCTAAATAACGACGATCTAAACAAAGATTTAATTCGGCATTCCACCCTACCCTGGACTTCGTTTTCCGGCTTATTGCATCCAACCAATTTTAATAACAAAGAATCTGTTCCGAAAATCACCTTCGGAAAGTTTAGCATAAGAGAGGGAAAGAAATATTTACCCGTTTCAATTGAAGCCCATCATGGCCTGGTAGACGGCCTGCATTTATCCAGATACTTGCAGGAATTTCAACTACAACTTGATAACTGGCAGGAATAATAGTATACTAGTGGAATAGATTTTTCTTGTTAAATTAAATTTTACGCGAACACAAAAGCCGTTTTTAAAGAAATCATAACCGATATGTTTCACCTAAAGCCTGGTTACCCCCTATTTGCACTTGCCGATATTTTCCATTAAGACAAGGATTAGCGCTTAATTAATACTATTTAAGTATATTTTTAACAAATACCCCTACAAATCATTCATTTCTTTGTATTTTAAAGAACATGAATATAAAAAGAAGCGTTTTTTCCTTTATTGTATTAGTGTTTTTATCTGGTTGTTCTCAAGTAGCCAAAGATGCCAATGATGGCCTAAGCGCACTTAAGCCGGATACCAAACCCTATAAAGTCTCAAAAGATCTTAAAGCCATTAAAGAAGACGGGGTTTTACATGCAATCACCATTTACAATTCCACGAGCTATTTTTTATATAAAGGAATGCCAATGGGGTTCGAATATGAATTGTTATCGCGCCTGGCTGAAAATTTAGACCTGGAGCTAAAAATAACTGTTGCCGAAGATATAGACGATTTATTTGATATGCTAAACAATGGCGAAGGAGATTTAATTGCCTATGGCCTTACCATTACCGAACCCAGGAAAAACCTGGTGAGCTTTACAGAAAATCATTATGTAACGCACCAGGCTTTAGTGCAACGAATGCCCGATAATTGGCGATCTATGCCCGGTTATAAAATAGATAAGCAACTTATTTCAAACACGCTAGAGCTAATAGATAATCCCGTATGGGTGAGGGAGAATTCTTCTTATTCCGAAAGGCTGCAAAACCTACAAAATGAAATTGGAGGCGATATTCCCATAGAATATATTGAGGGTAATATCACTACAGATGAGATTATTAAAATGGTGGTAGACGGTGAAATTGATAGAACCGTGGCCGATTACAATATTGCGTCTATCAACAAAACCTATTACCCGGTACTTAATATCAAGACCCGGGTTTCGTTTTCCCAGCGTATAGCCTGGGCGGTACGGCAAAATTCCCCCAACCTGCTAAAGGCCATAAATACATGGATTAACAAAGAGAAAAAATTAGACGATTATTATGTAATTTATAATAAATACTTTAAAAATACCAGGTCTAATAGAACCAGGATAAAGAGTGATTTTTACAGCAAAAACGGAAATAAGATTAGTAAATACGATGCTATTATTAAAGAAAACGCAGCAAGATTAGGCTGGGACTGGCGTTTTCTTTCCTCACAGGTATACCAGGAATCCAGGTTTAACCCAAAAGCAAAATCATGGGCAGGTGCCACGGGACTTATACAATTAATGCCTGCCACCGCCAAAGAAGTTGGAGTTAGCAATAATTATAACCCCGAACAAAATATTAAAGGCGGCGTGAAGTATTTAGAAAGGATGCGTGGCAATTTTGAAAGCGTAGAAGATTCTATTCAAAAGATAAAATTCACCCTGGCTGCTTTTAATTGCGGAGCCGGCCATGTTTTTGATGCGATGCGACTAGCAGAAAAAAACGGTAAAAACCCCAATATTTGGGATAAAAATGTAGAAGAATATATCTTGAAATTAAAAGACAAAAAATACTACCAGGACGAGGTAGTAAGACATGGTTTTGTAAGAGGCACCGAACCCTACAACTATGTAAAAGATATATTTTTACGCTATAAGCATTATAAACAGTTTATTGAAGAATAAGCTATACTTCCCGGTCTACTATAGCCGCCTTTACGGTTTTCCATATTCTTAATTTGTATTATTGGTTTATATTTAGCAAAACATTGGTTTATCCCGATAAATTTACCCTTAAAAGGCTATATTAAGCGGTATAAACTGAGTTGTAAAACATATACTGCTACTTTAAGCTATCAAAGTAACTTATAGCATCATCCAACGTTTCATTCTCTTTTAGTTCGTTTACCACATCTTCCGCAGTAAACGATTTCACAACATTGGCTATACGTAATTGCTCATTATGTTCTTGTTGGCATTCGTTCCAAACTTGCATTAATGCTTTATAAACACTTATGCTTTGAGGATAACCAGTTTCTTCTTGTAATTCTTTAATTCTATTTGAGTCCATTTTATATTTATTTAATTAATTTTTCAATTCACGCAACTACGCATAGCCTTTACCGTTACTTGCAATAGCTCCGGACAGAAAAAGAGAACTTTAATAAGAAAAACTCACTGTTACGCGGACTTACAAAAGTGGAACTGAAAGATTGATTTTAATAAAAAAGAGGACAATAAATAAAACAAACGCTCACTCTAGCGGACTTAAAATCGCAAAATCATAAAGGTTTTAGAAGATAACTTTAGTAAAAAAAGAGACAATAAATTTCTCACTCTTGCTCTAGAAATTTAGAAAAGATAAATGCTCACTCAAACCCTAAAAATCTACAAGAAAAAGACTGACAAAAAAGAAAATTATAAAAAGTGAGCGGCAAATCTCCCGTGCTTACTCGAATGGTCGCTACAGCAAGTAACATCGGTTAAAGAAAATAGCTTAGGTCTAGCTAAAATTCTATATTTTAGAAGTCTAAATTAATCCTGGTTAAACAGACAAGCTAGCTCTTCCCTACACGCTACTTCCTTTAACCAAAACCGTTAGCTACAATACGAATGAACCCTGAATGGAATTAGAAAATATATACGAATTAGCAGATAATAAAGAGTGGCAATCAATAATTGAAAAAATTGAACGTCTACCAAGGATAGACATCACTTTTGATTTAAGGTGTCAGTTAGCCAGAGCATACAACAATATCTCGGACTTTGACGAGGCTATAAAAATTCTTTTCTCTGTTAGTGAAGAAGGAGAGAATAATGCGTATTGGAACTATGTAACTGGGTATTCCTATTTTCATCTTGAAGATTATAAATTAGCATTAAAGCACTTTAACAGTAGTTATTCCTTAGGTAACAAAGATGTGAAAAAATGGATTGGTTGGTGTGAACAATACATAAGTAATAATGAAATTGAAATAAAACAAATTGCAAATCGATACAAAAAATTTGGATTTAATATTTCTTGTATTACAAATCAGGACAATCAATATAATACCAACTCAAGAAGTTATTTTAAAACCCCAAGCCATCCTTGGATTAACTTATTTACATCAAAGCAAAATAAATTCAACTATGAAGATTATGATTGGACTAATTGTGTAGGTATCGGAACTTTTACCAACTGGAATAACCTTGTGGTTATAGATATTGACGGCTGTAGCGACCCTTCTTTTTTGCGAAAATTATTGATGGAATTAAGGTTGCCCCAAAATTATGAATGGGTTGTAGAATCTGGAAGTAAAAACGGTTATCATATTTATTATAGTGGATACAAAATTGACGAGTGCGAGGATGATGATGTTGTATCAGCATTTCCACCCAAACCAGAATTTGAAAAATATCTCGACAAAATTGAATTCCTATGGGAAACCCATACTGTTTTACCACCAAGTGTTCACGGCTCTGGAAATAAATACTCATTCATAAATGGAAGTTTTCCAACAAAACCACCTCTCAAGATAGATACAAATACTGTTTACAATTTTATCGAAACATTTTTAGACTTTAAAGAAATAGAAGTTGGCACTTGATATGGAGAAATAATGACTCTAATTTCATCAAAAACAGAATTTGTTACTGACTTCAACGAGGAAGATATTACAAAACATTTACTTGATGATGTATACTTATTTGTAGATATAGAAACATCTGGATTACCTGAAAAAACTAATTCAGGAACTAAATATCCTGAAATACTTCAAGTTGCTTGGGTTTTAACAAATAAAAAAGGTATCATATTAAAAAAGAACTCTTTTATAATTGATACACCTTTTCTTACTAATAATGATTCCTCGGAGTTTGTAAACATTGATTTTAAAACTGCAAGAAAAGTTAAATTCCCTATTAGCCAAGCTTTAAAAAAATTAGTAGAGGATATTAAAATGTGTAATTATGTAGTAGCTCACAACATAGAGTTTGATTTAGAAATTTTAGGACATTATTACACCAATTATTATGGAACAAATCCTTTTAATGGTAAAAACAAAATATGCACTATGAAATCAACAATTAATTTCTGTGCAATTCCTAATAATTATGGCTACAAATATCCGAAACTATCAGAATTGTATTTTAAACTTTTTAGTTATAAAGTTAAAAATTCGCACAATGCAGAAGTGGATGTTTTGCATACATTAAAATGTTTTAAAAAACTACAAAATATTGGTGTCTTATAAATATATGGACAAAGATGTATTAAATATAAACCGTGGATTTATCACGAGAGATAGTGAAAAAATATATTCTTCGCTACTCTCTTACATAATCAATAACATAAGGAAAATTGTATTTCAAAAGCATCCTTTGGGCTTTAAGTACTTTAAACTTGGCAAAATTTCAAATACAGAAGAATTTAGGCTACATTTCTGGATAGATACAAATGAAAATCAAGATAATGAATTACAAATTCACGACCACTCTTTTAATTTTGAGTCATTTGTAGTTTATGGAATTTTAAAGAATACAAAGTTCAAATCTAAAAAGGACATTTCATCTAATGGTTATATCTATAATGTAAAATTTAGGAACGAAAAATCAAGATTAGTCCTTTGATCATCCCCCAAAAATTAGGACAGTAAGTTAAGTTCAAAAATAACCTTAATTTTACTGTATTATGACACGAAGAAAATTTACCTCAAAGTTTAAAACGAAAGTAGTTCTTGAAGCCTTGAAAGAGCGTCAAACGGTCAAGGAACTAGCACAAAAATTTGAGATTACTCCACAACAGATCAATACCTGGAAACGCAATTTCCTAAATGAGGCCGATACTGTTTTTTCAAAAGGGGAAAAATCAAAAAAATCAGAAGAAGAGGAAAAGAAAGACCAACTTCTTAAGGTGATTGGGGAGCTTAAAGTGGAGAATGATTTTTTAAAAAACGCCTTGCGATAAAACCTTTAGAAGAGCGTCGAACAATGATATGCAAGGGTCATTCCAAGCTCAGCCTCCAGCAGCAATGCAAGCTATTGCACATCCACCGCAGTGGAATCTATTATAGACCTCGTGGAGAAAGTAAACTTAATTTAGAACTGATGCGCCTGATGGATGAACATTATACCCATCATCCTTTTAAAGGTGCCAGGAGAATGCATACCTGGCTTACCCTGGATAAAGGGTATAAAGTCAATAAAAAGCGTATTGAACGTCTCTATTCCCGGATTATGGGACTCAGAGCTATTATGCCCGGGAAACATACCTCCAGGCGAAACAAAGAACATAAGGTGTATCCTTATTTATTGCGGAATCTTACAGTAGACCGTCCCAATCAGGTCTGGGCGATCGATATTACTTACATTCCTATGCGAAAAGGTTTTATGTATCTGGTAGCCATCATAGACCTGCATAGTCGCTATGTTCTTAACTGGTCTGTGTCCAATTCAATGGATGCCCAGTGGTGTAAAGAAACTTTAGAAGAAGCTATTGAAATCCATGGGACTCCTGAGATCATTAATACCGATCAGGGAAGCCAGTTTACTTCAGAGATCTTTACCCACAGGGTACTATCTAAAAATATTAAACTCAGTATGGATGGAAAAGGAAGAGCTATCGATAATGTATTTATAGAAAGGCTTTGGAGAAGTGTGAAGTACGAAAGTATTTATTTAAATCCTCCAGAATCTGGAGTAGATCTGTACCAACAACTCAATACCTATTTTAAATTTTACAACCACCAAAGAAGGCACCAGGGAATAGAAAATGAAATACCTTATAACCGATATTTAAACCAAAAAAGAAAGGCTGCTTGATAAATGAAAAATAGAACTTAATTTAGCAGCAAAGCTGTCCTAACAAATGGGGGTACTTTA
>NZ_JAEHOK010000089.1 GCF_016236915.1 Salegentibacter maritimus | reverse complement strand
TTTGCAATCGAATTGCTTACCGGGTTTTGGTTTTCATCTAAAAGAGTATAAGTAATTCCCTGTACCGTAGTTACCGAAATAGTCCCGGTGGTATCTTCACACGTTGGTTGTTGTGAAATACTTGCTTGTGGCTGCGCCGGAGTTCCTAAATTTTCTATGATAACCAAAGCTTCAGAAACGGACTCACAATCGCCATTGTCTGC
>NZ_JAEHOK010000088.1 GCF_016236915.1 Salegentibacter maritimus | reverse complement strand
ATAATCAAAAAGAAAGGGCAGCTATCTTATTTACCGAATATCCTGAAATAGAAAAAGCTTACAAGCTAGTAAATAACCTCAGGAATATCTTCAACAAAACAAAAAACAAAGGTGTAGCCTTTACAAAACTAGCTCACTGGTATAAAGAAGTAGAAGAATCTGGTTTTAAAAGCTTCAAAACGGTAGCCAATAGCATTTACGTAAACTAC
>NZ_JAEHOK010000087.1 GCF_016236915.1 Salegentibacter maritimus | reverse complement strand
AAGATATTCCTGAGGTTATTTACTAGCTTGTAAGCTTTTTCTATTTCAGGATATTCGGTAAATAAGATAGCTGCCCTTTCTTTTTGATTATTAGTGCACTTCTCTGTTGATTTATAGAGTAAATACCTGCTTCTTGCCAGAAGTTGCTTTTGGCTATCTCCGTTGGGAAGTAGTTTTGGCAGGAAGGCTTTACCGGGGGTGGTCTTTGC
>NZ_JAEHOK010000086.1 GCF_016236915.1 Salegentibacter maritimus | reverse complement strand
AATGTGCAATGTATTGCGGATGTACCTGAGCCGGACATTACGGTGGTCACCGATGAAGCAGATAATTGTACTGCCAATCCAACTGTCGCTTTTGTATCTGATGTTAGCGATGGCAATAGCAATCCTGAAATCATCACTAGAACCTATAGCGTAACAGATGATGCCGGGAACTCTATCAATGTAACACAGGAAATTACTGTTAACGATAC
>NZ_JAEHOK010000085.1 GCF_016236915.1 Salegentibacter maritimus | reverse complement strand
ATACTCTTTTAGACGAAAACCAAAACCCGGTAAGCAATTCGATTGCTAATGGGGAATTCAGCGGATTAGATGCAGGTACTTATTTTGTACAGGCAAACAATGGCGATTGTGAGTCTGTTTCTGAAGCTTTGGTAATCATAGAAAACCTGGGAACTCCTAATCAACCACAAGCTACTATTGCGCAACAACCAACGTGTGAGGATACCACCGG
>NZ_JAEHOK010000084.1 GCF_016236915.1 Salegentibacter maritimus | reverse complement strand
GAAATCATCACTAGAACCTATAGCGTAACAGATGATGCCGGGAACTCCATCAATGTAACACAGGAAATTACTGTTAACGATACGACAGACCCAACAGCCAGTAACCCCGCTCCGCTAAATGTGCAATGTATTGCGGATGTACCTGAGCCGGACATTACGGTGGTCACCGATGAAGCAGATAATTGTACTGCCAATCCAACTGTCGCTTTTGT
>NZ_JAEHOK010000083.1 GCF_016236915.1 Salegentibacter maritimus | reverse complement strand
GATTAAAACAATTCATTCCTCTTTAAAAATAGAAGGAAACACCCTTACCGAAGAGCAAATAACAGCGCTTCTAGAACATAAAAGAATAATTGGCCTTAAAAAGGATGTGAAAGAAGTTCTAAATGCAATTGAAATTTATGAACACCTGGAAAATTATAATGCCTTTGATGAGAAATCATTTCTAAAATGTCATAAACATTTAATGAAAAACCTAAT
>NZ_JAEHOK010000082.1 GCF_016236915.1 Salegentibacter maritimus | reverse complement strand
AATGTGCAATGTATTGCGGATGTACCTGAGCCGGACATTACGGTGGTCACCGATGAAGCAGATAATTGTACTGCCAATCCAACTGTCGCTTTTGTTTCTGATGTTAGCGATGGCAATAGCAATCCTGAAATCATCACTAGAACCTATAGCGTAACAGATGATGCCGGGAACTCCATCAATGTAACACAGGAAATTACTGTTAACGATACGACAGACCCAAC
>NZ_JAEHOK010000081.1 GCF_016236915.1 Salegentibacter maritimus | reverse complement strand
GCAGCTATCTTATTTACCGAATATCCTGAAATAGAAAAAGCTTACAAGCTAGTAAATAACCTCAGGAATATCTTCAACCAAACAAAAAACAAAGGGGTAGCCTTTACAAAACTAGCTCACTGGTATAAAGAAGTAAAAGAATCTGGTTTTAAAAGCTTCAAAACGGTAGCCAATAGCATTTACGTAAACTACCATTCTATATTAAACTACTTTACAAACCGAAGCACCAAT
>NZ_JAEHOK010000080.1 GCF_016236915.1 Salegentibacter maritimus | reverse complement strand
GGTACTTTCACCTATACCGATGCAGAGGGTAATATTATAGACTTTGATGCCAATACTACCAGCTATACCGAAAATGGGGGAGGTAGTTATACCTTCACCAACGATAATGGAGAGAGTATCACGGTAACTGTAGTTGATGATGTGGTTTCTAATATTCAAAACCAGGGAGCGATCTATAATGAAATTTTAAGCATTATTGGAAACGAGTCTGATATATTAGTAGACAACAATAA
>NZ_JAEHOK010000008.1 GCF_016236915.1 Salegentibacter maritimus | reverse complement strand
ATTGGTCTCAAAAAAGGGATTTAAACCCTGCAATTTTATTGCAGTACTTTAGTAGTGCGAAAAAATCTATATTTTGGTACTATGAGTTATCAAAGAAAAGGCTCTCATACGGTAAGTTATTTAACGTGCCATATTGTTTGGGTTACAAAATATCGGTACAAGGTACTTCGAGGAGATGTTCAAACTCGTTGTCGTGAACTTTTAATCCAAATATGTGAAGCTGAAGGTATAGAGATACTGAAAGGAGTAGTGAGTTCGGATCACGTTCATATGCACATTGAATATACTCCAAAATTGAATGTAAGTAGCATATTGAAAAAACTCAAAGGACGAACTTCAAGGAAACTTCAACAAGAGTTTCCAAAACTGAAAGAGCGTTATTGGGGGCAACATTTTTGGGCAAGCGGTTATGGAGTTTGGAGTACTGGGAATATTACGGATAAAATGGTCAATGAATATTTGGAACATCACCGTCGAGATTCGAGTGATAATTCCAATTTTATATTGGAATAGTAAAAGGGGACTTTCAGTCCCCAGTATTAATAAACCTCTGCACTTTTAGTGCAGAGTTGTTTAGTTTAGAAAATTAATAAAGGCTTATGTTCAATTTTAAATGATGATTTTTTGAAAATTCATTGAAGCGTAAAAAAATGTTTCCACATAATATTACTACCTAATTTAAATATATAATGATTAGCCTGACTTCTATAGTCATCCCAAACTTTAACAGGGCACATTTAATTGGAGAGACTTTAGATTCTATTATTTCGCAAACTTACCAAAACTGGGAATGTATTGTAGTAGATGATGGCTCTACTGATTATACCGATGAACTGATGGAATTTTATTGCAATAAAGATCATAGAATCCAATACCATCATCGACCCGAAAATCGCCCCAAAGGAGCCAATGCCTGTAGAAATTATGGCTTTGAATTAAGTAAAGGAGACTTTATTCAATGGTTTGATAGTGATGATTTGATGGCTCGGGATAATCTTCTGGAAAAAATAAATTTTTTGTTATCCAGTCCCAAGTACGATTTTTGTATCAGTAAGCTAATTAAATTTGAAGGAAATTTTAGAAGTAAAAAATTTGTTGCTAATGAAGCCCAAATAAGGCTTCCAAATAACCTATATGAGGCTTATATTACCGGGAGAATCTCTATCTTAAATGTTAACCCGCTTTGGCGGAGAGAAGTTTTTAATGTTAACGAGCTTTATGATGAAAAAATTCTTCAATTCCAGGACCTTGAGCTGTATTCCCGGGTAATTTATAAAAATAATCGAATGGGTGTTATCAATAAAAACCTTGTTTTTGTAAGACGCATGAACGATTCGATTAGCACTAAAGATAATGGATTTGTTCTGAATGTAGATTCTTTTTTAAAGGTTAAAAAAAGAATTATGGATCGAACCCCTAACAATAAAGTAATAGGGGAATATATAGTTAGGGACTTGTTATGGGCTATGCGATGGTATATGGCCAAAAAGGAATATGTAAATGCAAAACGATGCTTAAGCTTAGCCTTAAAATATAAAGGTTTTTTACCTGCCAATCTCCAACAAAATCTTTTAAAGGTTGCCGTTTTTTTTAAATTATTTAAGACTATAAAAAGAGGAGATACACGTTTTAGAAAATTTTTAAAATTATAAGTTCTTGGATAAAATAAACTTATACTGTATTTATAAGAGGAAGTCTACTATCATATTGCCTAAATCTAAAAAAAGATGCTTACTTTACCCATATAAAAAGAATTTTTATGAAACCTTTGGTTTCCATTATTATTCCCACTTATAATCGTTCCCACTTAATAGGTGAAACTTTAAATTCAATACTGGCGCAAACCTATCCTAATTGGGAATGTATTGTGGTAGATGACGGTTCCAGTGATTATACCGAAGAATTATTAGAGTTTTATTGTGAAAAGGATTCTAGAATAACTTTTTTCAAAAGACCAGAACATTACAAACCAGGGCCAAATGCCTGCAGGAATTTTGGTTTTAAGAAAAGCAAAGGAGACTGGGTGAAATTTTTTGATAGTGACGATATTTTGGTTCCCGAAGCTTTAAGTCTTCATGTAGAAAAACTTAAAGGAAAGGATGTAATAATTACAAAGGTGAAGTATATTGATGGAAAAGGACATGCATTACATTTTGAACACAATTATTTGTCTAAAAAAAACCTTATTGAGGATTACTTTGTAGGTCGTCTTACCTATTATACTTTTGGACCTTTATGGAATAGGAATTTTTTACAAAAGCAACCATTTCTTTTCGATGAAAAAATCAGGAATTTTGATGACTGGGATTTTAATATGAGAATGCTTTATAAAAAACCTAGAATGGTTTACATTCATGAAGCGCTTATATTGTATAGGTTACATGAAGATTCATTATCACGGGAACTAATAAAATTAAATTATGAGGAAGTGAAATCAGAGTTTTATGCCAGGAAAAAACATCTGAATATTCTCAAAAAGGATCTACAAGTAGATGTTTTATCGTTAAGGAATTATGATAAAAATAGATGTAAAGCTCAATTAAAAAAAGCTCTGATTTTAAACCATAAAAAAAAGTTTGCCTTGTACTGTATGTTGAGTAAAAGACAATACGAACTTTTTGAGATGAAAGAATTTATTAAAACCACAATTGGTTATCTTTCATATTCTTTATTTGGTAAGGGAGAGAGATTTTTTAGATAGGTTATATGGTAGAAAAACAAGACATACCAATTCCTAAAATTCTTCATTATTGCTGGTTTGGTCAAAAGAAGATGGATAACATCCATAAAAGATGTTTAAAATCCTGGAAAAAAAATCTGCCAGGTTTTAAAATTATGCGATGGGATGAGACCAATATTGATATTTCTGAAAACCCTTTTCTAGAATCTGCATTTACCTTAAGAAAATGGGCCTTCGTATCAGACTACATAAGGCTAAAAAAGCTTTATGAATATGGCGGCATTTATTTAGATACGGACATGTTACTTTTAAAGCCACTGAATGAAATTCTAACCCAGAAAACATTTTTTGGTGCGGAGAACTCAAAATTTATAAATGCTGCTGTAATAGGTACACAGCACAAAAATCACTTTATAAAAAGATGTTTATTAAAATACGATAAAGTTATAGTAAACGAAAATACTAATTTTGCTCAAATATCTATTCCTCAGATTATTACCTCTGAATTTCGTTCGGTATTTAATTATCAAGGAGACTTTTCTAAGATTGTGAATGAATCTGGAATATTAATTTTTCCTCCAAGTTACTTTTATAGTTTACCTTATAGAGAACGCCATACGGTAAACAAAAAGAAATATGTAAGTGAAGATTCATTTGGACTCCACCTGTGGGATGAATCCTGGAAGGAGCTTAGTGAATTTAGTTACCTAAGAAAGGGTCAATATTTAAAAGGCTTTAAAAGAATTTTTAAGAACAAGGGATCAGACGGTATATTCAAATACTTTAAAAAAATTATAGGAGCCATAATAAAATCTAGATTTTGAGGGTATGGATTTAAGTTATTTTGTAGTACCATTTTTAGTCGATTTTTTAAAGAGAATTATGAAGTGAATTTCAATGAAAAGCAAATAAGGATAAGCATAATTATGGCTACCTACAATAGGGGTCATTTGATTAAGGAAAGTTTAGAATCTATTCAAAATCAAACTTTTTCAAATTGGGAGTGCCTAATTATCGATGATGGGAGTGAGGATAATACAGCTAATGTTGTTGATAAGTATACTTCCAAGGATTTGCGCTTTACTTATCTTCCCAGATCACAAGATTATAAAAAAGGTTTGCCGGGGTGCAGGAACCAGGGCTTAGACCTGGCTAAGGGAGAATATATTATCTTCTTTGATGATGATGATATTGTTCATCCGGAGAATCTTCAAACCTGTTATAATTTGTTAAAAGGAAATGATTTTCAATTTTGCCGTTATGAGAAAAAGCCTTTTTGGAAGACTACCGATGAAATTGATTTTAAGCCCATTAAAGATCCAGAATTTAAAATTTTCAAATGTAGCGACCTGGATAAAATGATTATTGGAAAAATTCCCTTTGCCTCTTGTTGTGTTCTTTGGGATAAAAAGTGTTTTGAAAATATAAGGTTTAACGAAAACCTGATGTATGCTGAAGAATGGGAATGCTATAGTCGAATCCTTTCAACAGCATATAAAGGGCTTTTAATAGATGAGGTGTTATATTATAATAGGAAACATCGAAGTTCAAATACGGGAGAGTTTCAAAATAGAGAACCTATTAGAGTTGATTCACAGCGTAAAGCTGCTTTTTTAATAATTCAAACATTAATATCAAAAGGACGATTTAGCAATTCTTTAAAAAAGTATTTTCTCCGCCTGGGATTTGAGATAAAATCTTATAAAATAATTAAATTAACTTTAAAAGCTGCTAATGCCGGACTAATGGAAAAATGGAAATATAAAATAGGTTACCATATTTACCCGGTTTTAAAACCCATTTTTTATCTTAAGGGCAAAATTTTAAAAGATTGAAAACCCTCCTCTGTTTTGGTACCCGGCCGGAAGCCATAAAAATGGCTCCAGTAATTTCAGCATTAAAAAATAATCATCTCGACTACGAGGTTTATGTTACCGGGCAACATCGGGAAATGCTAGACCAGGTTCTGGAATTTTTTGAGATCAAGCCCGATTATGATTTAAACCTTATGCAGAAGGAACAAAGTTTAAACTCCCTTAGTGCATTAATTCTTGAAAAAACAAATGTAGTTCTACAGGAAGCTAAGCCTGATCTTATCCTGGTACAGGGAGATACTACTACTGCATTCATTGCTGCCCTTGCTGCTTTTAACCGCGGAATAAAAGTAGGGCATATTGAAGCTGGTCTGCGTACCCAAAATTTACAATCACCATTCCCCGAAGAAGCTAACCGCCAATTGCTTAGTAGAATAGCTGATTTTCATTTTGTTCCCACCCCTTCTAATAAAGTTAACCTTTTAAAGGAGGGAGTTTCTGTAGATAAAATTTTTATCACCGGTAATACGGTAATCGATGCCCTTAAAATGGCGGAGAAGAAACTTAATAGTGGATTTGAAAATGATGAGTTGATTAAGCTTAAAAAATTGTTGATTAAAAATAAAAAATTACTTTTAGTTACCGGGCATCGTAGGGAGAGTTTCGGTGGCGGACTCGACAAGGTATGTAAAGGCCTACAGAAGTTCGCCGAAAGGAATGATGTTCAAATCATCTTCCCGGTGCATTTAAACCCCGAGGTTCGTAGAAAGGTTTTTAAAATATTAGATAATCATCCAAACATTCATCTCATCGAACCTGTGAGCTACCCCAGCTTTGTTTGGTTGATGATGCAGGCAAGTGCCATTATTTCAGATTCGGGTGGTGTACAGGAAGAAGCTCCATTTTTAAAAAAACCTGTTTTGGTGACCCGGGAATTTACCGAGCGGGAGGAGACAGTGATTGCAGGGTTTTCAACGTTGGTGGGTACTTCGGGAGAAATGCTTTTAAAGAAATTAAAGGGAATTCTGGAAAATCCTCCGAATTTTACAGGAATTCAAAACCCATATGGAGATGGTGTTGCAGCCCAAAAGATTATAGAAATCATAAAATGCCAAAATGCCTGAAGCTATAAAAAAATACTGATCGTTGTCGAGTCGATTTTTAAAGAATTACTAAGATATTATGGATTTTTGTAAAAAAGGATAATTCTTAATGAAATTATAGAAAAAAAAGTAAAGTGTGTAGGATTTTTTGATAGGTTTCCGGTGGAATGGAGTTATATTTCCTAAAAGGAATTTAAACTCCACGTAAATATCCGTATTAAGAAGTTAGGATTATAAATAGTTTTATATTTCATTTAAAAATGAAGAAAACCAATGAACAAAAATAAGATAAACCTTTTAAGATTATTTTTCTCTCTTGCTAATAATAATTAGCTTTTATGTTGAAAAAATAGAATTTATTTTTCCTAAATTATTTAGTTATGAAAATTCTCTATATCAATGCAAGTCTAATGGATTATCTGCAAGATATAATTTATGGAGGGCTGGTTAAAATACTCGGTACCAACAACGTGCATCCAGTCCCTTTCAATTATTCATTTTACTTTAATTTAAGAAAATACCCTAAAAATATAGGTTATCACAAGTGTGGTTTATTTGCCTATTTGAAAAATCGATTTTTAAGTTTCAATTATGATTGTGTAATAGTTTCCTCAACAAAGCATCAATCTTTTGATTTCTATTCCAAAATTCTAGATATAATCCCAGATTCTTGTCCTATAGCCTTTCTTGATGGTGGAGATTGGGCTGAAATAGGAGGTGATTTAGCTAGATTGGGTTATCCTAACCTTTACCAAAATACCATAAAAAAAAGGCCTTTTGACCTGATTTTTAAGAGAGAAATGCTTAAAAATGTTGATTATCCATCAAATGTTTATCCTTGTCCTTTCGCCTTTAATATGGATAGTATTAAAAATACTAAAAAGGTTACGGCAAAAAAATATGATGTTTCTTTTTGGGCAAATGAATCACATATATCAAGAACGAAAATATTTTCTCTACTCAAAGGAAAATATGATTGTGAGGAGAATGGAACTTCCAGGGAATGTTCTTTTGGGTCTTTTAATAGGAAAGGGAATTTTTATTTTGAGGAACTTAAAAGATGTAAAATAGTTCTAAATGTAAGAGGTATGGGATGGGATACTTTACGATTTTGGGAAGTGCCTGCTCTTGGTACGTTCATGTTATCTCAAAAACCCAGTATAGTGATTCCGGATGATTTCACAGATAAAATGAATATAGCTTACTTTGAAAATGATTTTTCAGATCTTTATGAAAAAATAGATTATTATCTGCAAAATGATAGCGTTAGAGAAAAAATAGCATCTGCTGGGTACGAACACCTTTGTAAATATCATACAGACATTGCCAGGGCTAAATCAATTATCAAAAGGATAAATAACCTGTAGAATATAATCTTGAACAAAGATATTAAAGTGTGATCTTTAAGAGGGTGATTATAGGATTTAGAGGGTGTGTTTGAGGCTCTCTTGGATTTTATAATGGTTCTAAACCGCGCTGTAGATGAGGCTATAGCATAAAAGATTACGGATTTACAAAAAGAGGAAATGTCTAATTTGATAAAAAAAATACTGGTCGTTGTCGAGTCAATTGATATTGATGACAGTAGCGGCTCTAAAGCCAACGTAGCCCTTATAAAGAATTTATATAAAGCCGGCTTTAAACTGCAGGTATATCATTATACACGAAAGAACATTGAGCTGGAGAATATTCCCTGCCATGCGATTAAAGAGAACCGAAGAAGTTTGCTGTTTTTTTTAAGTAGGTTAGAACGCTATTTGCGCTATTGGTTTAACCTAAAAGTTTATAAACAGATAGAACAGGCATTCGGATTTTCTTTTACCCTTTTTAATGATAGAAACAGTATTGTTAGGGCATTAAATAAAATAACTGATTTTGATCCAGACCTGGTATTAACTTTAAGTAAAGGAGGAAGTTATCGCCCACATCATGCCCTGTTAAAGCTTCCCGGGTGGCATTCTAAGTGGGTAGCTTATATTCATGATCCTTATCCTTTTGCTTGCTACCCAAGACCTTATGACTGGGTGGAGCCGGGTTACTTAAAAAAGAGGAAGTTTTTTTTGAAGCTTGGGGAAAAGGCTAGCCATATGGCTTACCCCAGTAAGTTATTGGCAGAGTTGATGGAAAGTTACTACGCTCCTATGCGGGGAAAAAGGCTGATAATTCCGCATCAAACTTTTGAAAGTGACACCACAGCTATAAATTTACCTGCTTATTTTAAAAATAATGCATTTTCATTGGTACATGCGGGAACCTTGCTTGGTCCAAGAAATCCGCGTAGTTTAATTAAGGCTTTTCAAAAGTTTATTCAGGAAAATCCGGAAGCAGCAGATCATAGCCAATTAATTTTCATTGGTAGGAAATCCAAATATTCAAAAGAGTTTAAGGAAGTAATGCAAGTATTTCCGCAGTTTTATAGTAGTGAGGCGTATATTCCATTTTCTAAGGTACTGGCTATTCAAAATAATGCCGCGGTAAATATAATCCTTGAGGCAAAAAGCTCTATAAGTCCTTTTCTGCCGGGAAAATTTCCTCACTGTATTCAGGTAGGTAAACCAATTTTGTTATTGGGCCCTTATTACAGCGAGTCTAAAAGATTACTGGGAAATGATTATCCCTGGTGGAGTGAGATTGATGATGAGGATAAAATATTTGCTATGATAGAAGAACTGTATAGTAATTGGAAATCAAATAATAGTCAATGCGATTACCATAGCCTGGGTAAATATCTTTCAGAAATTTATCTAAGCGATCAAATTTCAAGCTTATAAATGAAAATCCTAATGCTCTCTATCTTCGCTCCGCATTTTTTTAACTGGACCAAACAGTTGGAAGATTCGGGGCATGAGGTTTATTGGCTGGATGTTTTCGATTCTAATACCAAAGTTAGGCAGATAGATTTCGTAGAGCAGATCACTGGCTGGCGTTATAAATGGGATTTCCCCGGAAGGTATTTTCTTAAAAGCAATGCACCCAGTATTACCCGATTTATTAATATTTTTAATGAAAGAAATTTTGAGAAACAACTGCAAAAAGAAATTAGAAGGATAAGACCCGATGTGGTGCATAGTTTTGTGATGTACCTTGCCGGCGTGCCGGCCTTGCCGGTAATGCAGGAGTTTTCCCGAATAAAATGGGCCTATACCGCCTGGGGTAGCGATATGTATTATTACAGGAATCAACCTAAACACCTGGCCGGAATAAAAAAAACACTGCCGAAAATAGATTATATGTTTGCTGATTGCAATAGGGATTATAGTATTGCAAAGGAACTTGGCTTTAAAGGAAAGTTTCTAGGAGTTTTTCCCGGCGGAGGTGGTTTTGATTTCAGTAAAATGGATACATTTATTCGCGAAACCGATAAAAGAAATATTATCCTTATAAAAGGCTATCAGGGCTTGCATGGTAAATGTATTGAGGTATTAAAGGCCATTCAAACAGCAGAAAAACACTTAAAAGATTACAGGTTGGTAGTGTTTGGGGCAGCTCCGGAAGTTTTTGATTTTGTAAAAAATTCCTCTCTTAAAGAATTTGGGAATCTGGAGATATATGGAAAATTAAACTATCAGGATCTTATGAAATTGATGGGCCAGGCTTTAATTTATATAGGAAACAGTAGTTCAGACGGAATGCCTAATACTCTATTAGAAGCAATTGTGATGGGAGCTTTTCCCATTCAATCCAATCCCGGTGGAGCTACAGCAGAAATATTGGAGCATGCAAAAAATGGATTTTTAATTGAAGAACCTGAGGATACTAAGGAAATTAGTAGCTTGTTGCTGGAATCTTTAAATAATTCAGAATTAATAGAAAAGGCCGTTTGCTGGAATTCACGAAACATCAAACCTAAGCTGGAGAGGGAACGGGTTAAGGAACGGGTTTTACAAGCTTATAAATTAATAGAAAAAGATCTGTAATGGAGCAGGTAATTTCAATTCTATATGCCCATCGTAACCGCGACACCAAAAGAATAAAAATATCTTTTGAGTTTTTGCAAAGGCAGGAGTTGCAAAATTTTGAGGTGATCTTTGTAGATTATGGAAGCAAAAAGGCACTTGTAGAGGAACTGAAAGTGCTTGCCGCCGAATTTCCGTTTGTTCGTTTTTTTCATTTGCCTGTACCCCAGCTTTTATGGAATAAAAGTAAAGCCCTTAACTATGGGATTTTAAAGGCAAAAGGAGATTATGTCTTTATCGCCGATATCGATCTTGTTTTTCATCGGCAAACAACTGTTTTATGGAATAAGCTATTGAATCCCGATAGGTTTTATTTGTTTCAGTTGGGATATTTAGAAAAAGAAGAATCAGAAAAACTTTTTGGGAATAATGAATTCGATGCTTTAAAACCGGGCAGAACAGGAACGGTAAACGGCATGATCTTAACTTCCCGCGAAAGCCTTCTCGAGGTGAGAGGTTTGGACGAATTTTTTCATTTCTATGGGTCTGAAGATGAAGATTTATTCGCCCGATTGGAAAATGCGGGCTATCACAGAGAACTAAGAAAGGAAGCATATGTTTACCACAATTGGCATCAAAGTTTTTCAGGTTCAGAAGATAAGCTGCTTACAGGGAATCCACGGGTAAAAAATATTATGCGTATTAATCAAAGGCATTTTCAACGTAATAGAGATCGGGGTATAATAAAACCATTACAGCAGGAAAAAATAGGGGAATTTATAACTATCGAAAGATCTGCAGTTTTAAATAATCCAGATATAATACTTGAAATTCCCAACATACTTGCCAGGGTAGAGCATTTTTTAAGAGAAGAGCTGCCTTCCCGAAAAGGAGAGGTGGTAAAGGCTGTATTTTTTGAGGAAGATTACTATAAGTCTACCAAATACAAATTAAAGTTAAGATTAGGAAAGCAAACACAGCCCTATATCTCTATGAAACAGGTGAATGATATGATCTTAAAAGAGATTTTATATAATTATAGAGATCATAATTATTCTTTTCGGGTAGATGAAGAATTGAAAAATATTATATTTTGCCTTGAATCATGAATCAGAAAAACTTAGTTCTTAAATCCTATAAAAAGTTTTGTCAGGCTGAGGGCAACGAGCATATTGCCAGTGAATTTGCTGTTTTGAAAATACAGGAATTAATAGAAAAATTTGATATTAAAAGTATTTTGGAAATAGGTTTAGGTATTGGTGCAATTGCTGGTAGTATTTTATCAGTCGATAGAAATTTAATCTATGCCGGAACGGAGAATAATGAGTTTTGTCTTGCGGCTTTAAAGAAAAATCTTGGCACAAAATTTCAGAATTTAAAGGTTTTCTATGAACTTTCGGAAGTACCTATAAGTAATTATGATTTGATCATAATCGACGGAAAAGACCCCGAGCTATCAAAAATTAAACACTTATTAAACTCATCGGGAATTATTGTTATAGAAGGCGACAGGCTTCCACAGCAAAGGCTACTTAAAAAGTATATTCCGGCTCATAAATTTGTTCACGCAATAAGTAATAAAAAGAATGCTATTTACAGTCCATTTTCACAAGCGCATTGGCAAGGGGGGGTGAAGATTATTTTTGCAGACCCTGGTTTTAATCAGTTAATATGGTGGGGAAAAGAAAAATTTAAAACTAAACTGAAATATTATTTTAGAAAATGAGGTTTCGTAAATTTTTAAAAACGGAGTTAAGATTTTAAATCTTAGAATAACCAATTGAGTATGTCCCTAAAGTTAAAATTTAAAGAAAGCTTATTTCACCTATTGGAGCTGCTGCCCGCGAAACAGGGCTATTATGCTTATCATACAATTCAAAACCTCGCTAACAGGCAGAATATGTTAGATCGGCTAAAAACCAACACTTTCAGTTTTCGTGGTCTGCAAAGATTGTTACAGGAAAATAAGCTATCCTTAGAAGGGAAAAATGTTTTAGAAATCGGTTCGGGATGGGCACCTGTTATGCCTTACCTGATGCTTTACAAGGGGAAAGCAAAATCGGTTTCCAGTTTCGACCTAAACCGGCATTTTAGCAGGAAACGGATTCGCGAATTGAACGAGGTTTTTCTATCGGAATATGGTATTAATGTTAGCGCCGCGCCTAAAAGCGAATGGGATTTACCAAAAGAGATTGCGTATTATCCCAATACCAACCTAATAAATATAGAATTGCCGGAAACAGACCTGATATTTTCCCGGTTTGTTCTGGAACACGTAAAGCCGGAAGATCTTTGGTTAATGCACCAAAAATTTAAAGCCGATTTAAAGCCGGGGAGCATAATAGTACATTTAATTTCTCCAAGCGATCACCGTGCCTATGTAGATAAAAAATTGAGTCTGCAGGACTTCTTGCAATACAGCGAAGCCCAGTGGCGAAAGAAACAAACCAGATTTGATTATCATAATCGATTAAGGCTTCCACAATATAAAGCTATTTTTAAAGCCGCAGGCTTGGAGCTGTTGCATATTGAGTATGATCAACCCGGTGTCGACTCTTTTAAGAGGTTCAAATCTTTAAACATACATACAGATTTTAAAAAATTTACAGATAAAGAATTGACGGCAGGATCCATTAATGTGGTTTTGAGGGTGTAAGGGGAAATAAAACCTGTTCCTTTCTCCAGGTAACCGGTGTATCAAAACTAATTCCGTTCTAACAAGAATTTCTATAATTACCAGGCACTTCAACTTTCAACTCCTGCGTCGTCGACTCAGTGTGACAGCGCGTTTTAATAATTAGAGCAATGTCAGGCTGAGCGCAACTGAAAGGAGGATTGCTATCACCAACCAACGAATCCCGAATTAACTAATCACGAATCAACCAATCACCAATTAACGAATCCCGAATTAACGAATCACGAATCAACCAATCACCAATTAACTAGTTAACTAAATAACCAATCAAATTAATTAACTTGCTTCTAAAATTTGAAAACTATTTATGTTTATAATCGCTGAAATTGGGCAGGCCCACGAAGGAAGTCTTGGAATGGCTTTATCTTATATAGATGCACTGGCAGAAACCGGGGTAGACGCCGTTAAATTCCAGGTGCATATGGCAGCGGCCGAAAGCAGTGAGTTCGAGCCTTTCCGTGTAAAGTTTAGCCAGCAGGACAAAACCCGTCTCAATTATTGGAAACGTATGGAGTTTTCCCCGGAAGAATGGAAGCTATTAAAGCAAAAATGCGAAGAAAAAGCAGTGGAGTTCCTTGCTTCACCTTTTAGTAATGCTGCCGTAGATCTTTTAGAGGAACTAGGGGTAAAAAGATATAAGCTTGGTTCTGGAGAAGTGAATAATTTTTTGTTACTGGAAAAAATAGCCGGAACCGGGAAGCCAGTAATTCTTTCCTCTGGGATGAGCTCTCTAAAAGAATTGGATAAAACGGTAGAATTTCTTAAAAGTCGGAATGTTGAATTTTCTGTGCTTCAATGCACCACGGCTTATCCTACTACAGCTCAAAATTATGGGCTCAATGTGATTAGGGAATTAAAAGAGCGGTATGATGTGCCAATTGGTTATTCCGATCATTCTGCGAAAATAGAAACCTGTATTGCCGCTACGGTCCTTGGTGCTGAAATTCTTGAATTTCACGCAGTTTTTGATAGGCGTAGCTTTGGACCCGACGCAACTTCTTCACTTGAAATTGATGAGGTAAAAACCCTGGTACAAGCCGTAAATAACATTCAAACTTCTTTGCGTTGTAGGGTAGATAAAACAGACAACTCTCAGTATAAAGAACTGAAAAATATTTTTGAAAAATCCCTGGCTGTAAATAAGCATTTACCTGCTGGCCATAAATTAACTTTTAATGATCTGGAAGCAAAAAAACCAAAAGGCTATGGTATAGATGCTTCAAAATTTGAACAGATATTAGGCAAAGAATTAAATAAAGAAAAGAGGCAATGGGAATTTTTAAATTGGGAAGATGTTGGGGGTAGTCTATAGTCTTTAGAAGATGATTTTTTGTGACAGCGCGTTTTAATAATTAGAGGAATGTCAGGCTGAGCCCGACTGAAAGGAGGATTGCTATCACCAATCAACCAATCACCAATCAACCAATCACCAATTAACCAATCACCAATTAACTATTCTCCACGCTCTCCACTCTTTTCTATAAAGCCAAAAACTATAGTCGCAGTCTACCGACTACCGACTAATTTATTTACATTTGTTTGAACCTGAAAATCACCTATGCTTCAAATTGTTCACCAGCGTGCTGAAAAGATTATCTGTGTAAATTATAAAGGAACGCCTTTGGAGATTGAAGAAACGAATCTTTGTAAGGCTTTTTGGGTTTTAGCCGAAAACTATCCCGATGAGTTGATTTGCTGGTGTGAAGAAACCTATACCCAGGAGTTTGACGAAAGTTCTTTAAAGGAAATATTTGGCCACAATCTTATCATGGCCTCCTATGCTTTGGAGCAGTCTTATTTTTCCGAAAAGATTGGCTATATAGACCAACATCCATCTATAAATATTAATCCCGAAGTGCCTTATGGTACCTGGAGGATGAGTACAGATGCCGGTGGTATAAGGGGGGGCATATTGTCTAAATTTCAGCAAACATTTGGGAACATAAAGGATTTTGGATTTTTATTAAATGCTATTGCTAAATCTGGACAACACAATGGGCTATTCTGTTATTCAGACCCTCGTTTTTTTATTCCCAAACTGAAAAAAGACTATAATCTGCGGCCTGTAGCAGGTGTTTCAGAGCTATTTTCTTTTGTGTATGTTCATTATAAAACAGCAAGACTTTGGTTATTGTTTTGGTGTTTTGTAAAGTTTGAAGGCTCTTTTCCTATACTTTCTCTTCTGCGATCATTGTTTAGAAAAAAAGTTTTTCTAAAGGAAATTGATTTTGGAAAGGTAGGGTTCAAAAGAATAGAAAAGACAGTAAAGCCTTATAGTCTGGATGTGATTATACCAACCCTGGGACGAAGAGAATATTTATTACAGGTTTTAGACGATTTAAAAAAACAAAGTGTATTACCGAAAAAAGTAATCGTCGTAGAGCAAAATCCCGATCCTAATTCTCAAACAGATTTGCCGGAACTTACTGCTGAAGAATGGCCGTTTAAACTGATACATCATTTTATACACAAAACAGGCGCCTGTACAGCCAGGAATATGGCTCTGGAAGAAGTAGATGCCGATTGGGTCTTTTTTGCCGATGATGATAACAGGATGGAAAGTGATGTTCTGGAGAAATCTTTAATTGAATTAGAGACATATAATATTAATTGTTTAACCCTTAATTATATTCAACCCGGGGAAACTTTATTTTTTGATAAAAGAAAACAATGGGGAACCTTTGGGGCCGGAAATAGTATAGTTAGAGGTGTGTTTGCGAAAAAAATAAGGTTCGATGCGGCTTTTAACTATGGCTACGGTGAAGACATGGAGTATGGTATGCAACTGCGAAATGCCGGCTGTGATATTATTTATCATCCAGATATAAAAATTGTTCATTTAAAAGCTCCCAGGGGTGGGTTTCGGGAAGTATCGTTGCCGCCCTGGAAAGAAGATGATCCAAAACCGGCACCTACCATTATGTTGTTTGCTGAAAAATATTATACTTCTATACAGAAAAAAGGTTTTAAGACAGAACTTTTCCTACGTAATTATAGTCTAAGCAAAAACCTTAATCCCATAAAGTATTGGAAAAATATGCAACTGCGTTGGCTTAAAAGCGAGACCTGGGCTAAAAAACTAATGCTAAAATAACTTTGGAATGAAGTTTTTAATAAGTCAGAGAGCCCTTACCGAAAATGATTTCCAGAAACTGGAGCAAAAATATAAGTTTCAGGAAATAGCAATTGGCCCCTACAACATTTTGAAAGAAAAAGAAACCGAAGTGTATGATGGGAGCGAATGTAAAGCTTTTATAGATGGGTATATACGGGATTTTAATGTTTCCTGTTCGCAGCTGGGATTTCAAATTGAAAGTGCTATTGACTTAATTAGCAAACAATGGCCCGTTCCCAACTCAATAAGTGGCTCTTTTTCTGCTGCGATTATACAAGAAAGCAGTGGGGAGCTTATTATTTGTAATGATGCCATTGGCGTATATCCGCTATATTATTTAACCGGGGAGAAAGGTTTTTATATTTCTAATAGCCTGGCCTGGTTAGGAGCATTATCGGAAACGGCCGGAGATGAAGTGGGTTTATTTCAACGCGCTTATTGCCCTGAATTTGCAAATATTGGATCCAGAACAATCTTAAAAGATGTAAAGCGCCTTTTACCCGGCGAATGGATTAGGTTTGGTAAGTTGGGGAGCATCCTGGAAAAAAAATACGATAATGAATTATACCGGGAACTTTCTAAAAATATTTCGCCTTCAAATTACTGGCAAGCTTTTAAAAAGGAGCTGTCTTATTGTTTAGCAGAAGAGAAGAACCTACATATAGCCCTTAGCGGAGGAATGGATAGTAGGTTGCTAATTGGTGGTGTTCCGAAGAATAAAAAAGTCTTTTGTCATACCTATGGTGATAAAGATTTTTATGAGACCCGTATCGCCAGGCGCATTGCCGGGATTTACAAGGCTGATTTTAAGAATTATTCCTGCCCGCAATTAAACTTTCCGGAGAAAAAAATTATTGAAAAATATACCCTTGAAACAGAGGCCGTCTATATAAATAATTGGCTTGAAATTTTAGAAGGACAAGATCTAAAGAAAAAGGAAAGTATTCTGGTAGGGGATATGACAGAGTCTTTACAGGGAAGAAACCTACCGATGAAAAAAAGCTGGAAAAATTTTAATCATTATTATCACGGGCGAAAGGAGTATTCTTTAACCGGGAATACCAGAGAAAAATTTCAAGACTGGAAAAGAACTATAATAGGGAAATATACCGGTTTGGCTTCTCAAAAGCATATTGATAGGTTAAAATTAAATATATCGGAGAAAAATCTCAAAGACGAAATTATAAAGGATATAGAAAAGCTAATAGATAGAATAGAAGCCCATAACCTTGCTTATATGGAGCTTGTTGCCGAATTATTTTCCTGGTTTACACATTCCCGAATTCCTATGGGAAAACAAATACTTATCTTAAATTCTAAGTTTAAAGCCTATTGTGTACCTATGTCTATTCAAATACTTCGCTTAACCAGTAATATACATCCGGGTTTAAGAGTAGGTGGCAGGTATATAAAATCTTTGTTTACTTCGGTAGCAGAATTAATGCCCGGAGCGAGTGTGCCTACAGCCCAAATACCATTTGTAGCTTTTAAATCGCCGGAAATATTCAAGTTACCAATTTGGTTTTTAAGATCTGAAATAGACGATTTTCTTATTAAACGCTTAATGAAGTCTGCCAACCCAAAGAAAAGATATCGCTTGTTGAAATCCTTTAATTGGGTAAAGGTGTATCAGCAGCCCCAAATGGAAACAAGATTACGATCTTATTTTAAAAAGTCTTATTTAGGGGAAGAATATACCAATGCTATAATTGCCGGGGCTTTGGCGAGAAAAGACCTGAAGCAATGGCCCCTTAGTAATACCAATATAATTAATGCTGCAGCATTAAATGAAGAATTAGCTCTTATAAAACTTCTTACAAAGAATGAAATTTAACTTAATTGTTTGTACATACCGGCGAAATAAAGCAATAGAGCGGTTAATGCAATCGGTAAAAGAGCAAACTTTATATCCCGATGAGATTCTTGTGATTGATGCTTCTCCAAACGATTTAACTAAAAAGCTTTTGGAGGTAAAGAAGTATCCGGCTTTAAAGTATTTTAAGGTAGGAAAGGAAAACAGTGGCTTAACCCGGCAGCGCAATTATGGGATAAAACATTCCGCTAAGGCTATGGATGTGCTTTGTTTTCTTGATGATGATATAGTGCTGGAACCTAATTATTTTGAGAAATTAATTGCTAGCTACAAACAATATCCTGATGCCATTGGAGTTGGAGGGCAAATAAAGGATGATGTTAATTGGAGAAAAGTGCCGGCGAATTATAAAGCTCAATTTAAAGAATTTGTAATTGATAATTATGTAAGGCCCCTGGGACAAAGAAATGTGCTTAGAAAAAGCTTGGGATTACTTTCTGATAAACCTCCGGGTTTTATGCCCGATTTCTCCCATGGTTTTTCCACTGGCTTTTTACCGCCTTCAGGAGAAATATATCCGGTAGAATTCTTTATGGGTGGAGTGGCCTCATATAAACATCAACTTTTTTCAGAAATAAATTTTTCAGAAAGGTTTATAGGATATGGCCTATATGAAGACATGGACTTTTGTTTACGAGTTTCGCGATTAGGCCAATTATATGTAAATACAACAGCTAGAGTAGCACATTTGCACGATGAGGCTGGTAGGCCTAATCATTATAAATATGGAGAAATGGTGGTTAAAAATGGCTACTATGTTTGGAAATTAAAAAATCCAAACCCCTCAGCTAAAGCAGCCATTAAATTTTGGGGAATCCATATTTTGTTGTTATTGATTAGATTTGTTAATGGATTTAACAAAGATAAAAGTGGGTTTGATGATGCCAGGGGAAGATTTAAAAGTCTTATCGCTATGATTAAACTCTAATATCCAATGATAGAAATTAGAACTTATTTGCCGTAATTCAATGAGTGGTCAAAGAACAGATATTATTTTATTATTAACGGGTACTATTGAGAGAAACTCTTCAGATGTCCTTGCAGTAAAGGATCCGGAGATAAGAAAGCAACAATACCTGGATGCTATCTCGTTCTATTTAAATCATACATCTTTTAAAATTATTTTTGCTGAAAACTCGGGAAATTCCCTGGCCAACGATTTTCCGGAGTCTGATAGATTGGAATTTATAAGCTTTAACTCTCCAAAAATTTCACCGGATAGGGGGAAAGGTTATAAAGAATTAGAGATTATGGATTATGCCATTAAAAATTCAAGGTTTATTAAGAATTCCAGTTTAATTGTTAAGATAACAGGTAGGTTAAAGGTTTTGAATATTAATAAGTTAGTTGGTTTTACTCATAATTTTGATTATTCAAATAATGGATTAATACTTTCTAATATTTACAAAAGACTAAAAATGGACTCGAGATGTTTTTTGTTTTCTATAGATTTCTGGCCTTACCTTCAGGAAAATGGAAAGGCAATTAATGTAGGTTTTTCATTTGAAAAAGCTTTATGGAAGGCAATTGTAGACTTTAAAAATAAAGGCAGTGGAACATATAGACAATTTTCTCAACCTTTAAGGATTAAAGGTATTAGCGGTGGCTTTGGAATGCCATATAAACATGGGGTATTAATAATTTTTGCTAAGAAGCTAAAGCACTATCTGAATTTTTATACCTATTCAGAAATTTTAAAATAAGTAGTTAAAAATGACTAATGATTAACTAATGCAAACCGTTTTTATAGCTTTTACCTTAAAGAATTCTTCGGTGGCCGAATTTTTTGTGAGCCTGGCAAATAAACTATCAAAAACGCATAGGGTATTTATTTTTACGTACGCCACTGAAGCTCATGATTTAAATTTGGATAGTTCTATAAAAGTTTTGGAGTGGCCTTCCAAAAGACCTACAAAACTTGCAGATTTTAGGTTTTTAGTGAAAAATATCCAGGAATATAAACCCAAAACTTTAATTGCCAGCTTTGGAGCGGTAAATCTGTTTATGCTCGCAGGTTTTCTATTAAAGGTGAAACACCGGGTGGCCTGGTACCATACCCTAACCAGCCAGTTAGAATTTAAGCGCCTGCTTTTTTGGAGAAAAAAAGCTATTTATAAACTTGCAACACGAATAATAGCCAACTCAGCATCGGCAGAATTAGATGTGATAAAGGCCTTTGGTATTAATAAAAATAAAGTAGAAGTTATTTCGAATGCTGTAAATAATCCTTGTATTACTGCTGAAACAAATAGGCATAAACTGGTTTATGCAGGAAGGTTACATAGTATAAAAGGAATTAAAGTACTTTTTAAGGCCCTGGAAATTGTTAAGGAAAAATATCCGGATATAATATTGGAAGTTATAGGTGGGGAAGATGAGCCAGGAATGAAAAGTGAACTCCTGCAGCTTACAAAGAAATTAAAATTAGAGGAAAATGTTCAGTTTGCCGGTAGCCGCCAAAAAGACTATGTACTGCAGGCCTTTTCAACAGCTTATTGCAGTATTGTTCCTTCTTATTTTGAAGCTTTTGGATATGTTGTAATTGAAAGTTTTTCGGTGCGTACGCCGGTAATAGGGTCTAATACTACAGGGATAGCCGAAATTATTCAAAATGAATCAAGCGGCTTATTGTTTGAACCTGGAAACCATGGGGAGTTGGCATCGCAAATAAATAGATTATTAACACGGCCGCAATTGAGGGGTAAACTTTCAAAAAAGGCATATGAGCAGTTTTTGAAGAAGTACGAATTAAACCGGGTAATAGGTGATTTTGTTGGGCAATCTATTATCTTTAAATAAGGTTTTTGGTTAAATGAACAGGGAAAGGGAGGAAATAAATAAAAGGCAAAGAGATTTTTATCAAAATTTCGATAAGAATTTACCCAGTAAGGCCTGGTCTTATTTTAGAAATAAGGCTTTGAATAGCCTTAAGAAACAAATTGGTGTAGAAAAAGATATTTATAATTTACATAAAAGCTGGTTTGGAGATCTTTCACAAAAAAAAGTACTTGATCTTGGGTGTTATGCCGGAAATGTTTTGAGCCTTCACCTGGCCCAACATTCTAAGGAATACCTGGGAATAGACCTTAGTCCTAAAGGGATAGCAGTTCTGAATAAAAGACTGGAAGGTATTGAAGGCGCCAACGCAAAAGTTATAGATTTTCTTTCAGAAGATTTTAAAGAGAAAGATTTCGACCTGATCTATGCTTACGGTGTTTTACATCATTTTAAAGATGTAGAGGAATTGATAGAAAAATTACAGGAAAAGCTAGCTCCCCGCGGAGAGATTATTGGTTATGATCCCCTTCAAACCAGCAGGCCTATAAAACTTTTAAGGAATCTATATAGACCTTTTCAAAGCGACCGGGATTGGGAATGGCCTTTTTCAAAAGAAACTTATTATAAATTTGAAAAGGCTTTTTATGTAAAAGAGCGGAGGGGAGTTTTGGGAAGGGCCAAATGGAGTGCCCTTCTAAATCTTTTACCTATTTCCGAAGAAAAAAAAATAACAAAGGCCAAAACCTGGCACCAGGAAGATTGGGAAAAATCTGTTAATAATGATAAACATTTGTTCTCCTGTATGCATATAAGTTTACGCCTTGTTAAAAAGCCTGTAAAATGAAATTTGCTGTTTTTACTCACGTAATTCATGGCATAAAAAACGGCAGATTTTATGCTTATAGTCCTTATATACGGGAAATGAATTTATGGCTGAAATATGTAGATGAAGTAGAAATTGTAGCAGCTTTAGAAGAAGAGAGTAATGAAGAAGGGGAGAATAGCCCACAAGGAGAATATTACAAGCATTCTAATATTACTTTTACCGAAATTTCACCTTTTCATCTACTAAACTTTCTTGCGGTTTTAGATACTTTACTAAAAATCCCATTTATTTTCTTTAGAATCCTGGGCGCGATGCACAGGGCAGATCATTTACATATACGCTGCCCGGGCAACATTGGATTATTGGCTGCAATTGCCCAAATTTTTTTTCCAAAGAAGCCCAAGACGGTAAAATATGCCGGGAATTGGGACCCTAAAGCTACCCAGCCCATCACCTATAAACTTCAGAAGAAAATTTTAGGAAATACTTTTTTAACCAGGAATACAAAAGTTTTGGTGTATGGTGACTGGCCACAGCAGTCTGATAATATTTTTCCTTTATTTACAGCGAGTTTTTCTGAAAAAGAAAAAGAACTTATTAAGAAAGACTTTAAACCACCTTATAAGTTTATTTTTTCCGGAAACCTTGTAGAAGGGAAAGGGGTTGACAAGGCAATTGAATTCATTAAAATTTTACGCACTAACAACCTGGACTGCCGGTTGGAGATTTATGGAGATGGTATCCTTGAAAATGACTTAAGAGAACTGGTCGAAAATGAAAGTTTAAAAAAACATGTGCATTTTAAGGGACGGGTAGATTTAGCAAATTTAAAAGAAGCTTATCGCGATGCACATTTTACGCTGCTTTTGTCCAAAAGTGAAGGCTGGCCTAAAGCAATTGCTGAAGGAATGTGGTATGGATGTATTCCAATCGCTACTTCTGTAAGTTGTGTGCCATGGATGCTAAATTACGGGGAGCGCGGTGTAATTATTTCGGATATAGATCAGAGAATAAAGAATAGAGAAAAAAGAGAAGAGAGAAGAGGTGATAAAGAAAATTTTCTGAGTAAACAACTACCGGATAAATTTCAGAGAGGCCGTCAGTTCGAGTGTTCCGACGAGAGTAGGGATGTATCGAGAACAGGTTTTTCTGAAAAAGATTTGTTAGAAATACTAAGCCTAATAACAAATCTGGAAAAATTAAAACAAATGTCTATTGCCGCCCAGAAATGGAGTCAGCAATATACACTGGAGAGGTTTGAAAGGGCAATCCGGGGAATTCTAGGAAAGCGCAACCCACAACCCTCAACTCACAACCTAAAATCAGGAACAGAGAACTCACAATCGACGGCCGATACAAAACAACAAACCTCAAACAACAAACTCCACTTACAACTCACAACTGACAACCCACAACTGACCACTGATAACCCCAAACAACAAACCCCAAACTATAAACAACTTCGGGTTTTACAACTAACCGATACCTTAAACCCCGGTGGAGCAGAGCGTATGGCAGTTAACCTGGCTAATTCCCTGAAGCTGGAAGTAGAGGCTTCCTATATATGTTGTACCAGGCAGGAAGGAATGTTAAAAAGGGAGCTGAAAAATGGAGTTGGATATTTGTTTTTGAACAAAAAACACAGTCTCGATCTACGAGCATTTTTGAAATTAAAAAGCTTTGTAAAAAAAGAACAAATAGAACTTGTTCATGCCCACGGGACTTCATGGTTTTGGGCTGCGCTTTTAAAATTATCTGGATTAAAAATAAAGCTGGTTTGGCATGATCACTACGGGGAATCGGAGCATCTGGAGCAAAGGAATATTAGAATTTTAAAACCTCTTTCCCGATATTTCGATGGAATAATTTCGGTTAACGAGGCCCTTAAAAATTGGGCGCAAGTAAAATTAAAGTCGCAAACAGTAGTGCAGCTGAACAATTTTATTTGCGTTTCAGACAGATCAAATACTGATAGTTCTTTAAAAGGCAGTTCCACTGATTTTAAAATTGTATGTGTCGCTAATCTCCGTCCACAGAAAGATCATCTAAATCTGCTTGCAGCTTTTGAGAAAATTAGTATAAAAGGGGTTAGTTTGCATCTTATTGGAGCCGATCCGGGTACTGCTTATTCAAAAATGCTTAGGAAAGAAATCCTGAACTCTACGAAGCCAATTTATTATTACGGAAGCATTACAGAAGTGGCAGGGCTACTTCATCAGGCCCATTTAGGAGTGTTGAGCTCCCGTTCTGAAGGTTTGCCGCTAGCACTTTTGGAATATGCTTTTGCCGGGTTGCCGGTAGTTTATACCAATGTTGGCCAATGTAAGGAGGTTATGGCAGAAAATGCTTTGGGAGTTCCTGCAAAAAACGCAGATGCCCTGGCTGCAGCTATTGAAAGATATTATTCGAATAATGAATTTGGAGAGCAGGATGCGAGATGCCTACAAAAAAGGATTAAAAAATTATATTCAAAAGAAGAGGTTCTTCCATTATTTTTAAAATTTTATAATAACTTGATAAAAGATAATGGCCGGCACAAGTAGATATCAATTTAATTATGTAGAACTGCTCCTGATTCATTTGGGAATGGCTTTGGCCGTATATTTTTTTCGACCTTCATCTTCATTTATTCTGTTAGGGGTTATTGTTTATTTCTTGTTTTTAACCATTGTAAATGAAAACAAGAATAACGAAGCACTCATGGGAGCGGCGTATATTGCCGGAGGAGAAGTGTTCTTTAGACAAACTGATGCCATGTTTTTTTACGAAACGGGAAAATATATGGTAATTGTTTTCTTACTAATAGGGATGTTCTTTAAAGGCACCTCTTCCCGTACCGCACCTTATTGGACCTATCTTTTTATACTCATTCCGGGAATAGTGGTGGCATCTATAACTATGAGCTATGATTCTGAAGTTAGAAAATTAGTTGCATTTAATTTAAGTGGCCCTGTTGCTTTAGGTGTCAGCGCAATTTATTGTTACTATAAAAAAATTCAAGAAAGGGATTTTAAGTCGGTTATTTCTTTTCTGTTAATGCCATTAATTGCGCATATGTTTTACTTATATCTTTATACACCCAGTATGATGGATGTAGGGATTAATCTTCAGGCAAATTATGCTGCTACCGGTGGGTATGGCCCTAATCAGATTTCTACGGTTTTTGGTTTTGGGGCTGTTTTGTTGGCTATGCGTTTATTTGTGGTTAGGCATAAACTTATAAACTTAATAGATCTGGTTTTATTAGGGATGATGGGGTATCGGGCTTTGATAACATTTTCTCGTGGAGGGGTGTTTACTGCTGTTATCTGTATAGCTGCATTCCTTATTTTCCTATATTATAAAAGAGCTGCTCGTGAGAGGAATCGTTTAAATTTTAAGATCTTTCTTCTTGGAGGTACAATTTTACTATTATGGTTGTTTTCATTAGTCCAAACCGGAGGGCTATTGGGAAATCGTTATACCAATAGGGATGCTGCCGGAGAATTAAAGAAAGATATAACCACCGGTAGGGCCGAATTGATAGAAACCGAATTACAGGCCTTTATTAATCATCCGGTTACCGGAATAGGAGTTGGAAAGGGATATGAATATAGACTGGAGAACCAGGGCATATCTATTGCCACCCACAATGAACTTAGTAGAATGCTATCTGAACACGGCTTGTTGGGGCTGGTTGCTATTCTTATTCTTATCCTGGTTCCTATAATTTTCTGGACAAAATTTAAGAACAATTATTATTTTTTGGCGTTCTTAGCCTTTTGGTTTTTAACCATTAATCATTCGGCTATGCGAATTGCCTTACCGGCATTTGTGTATGGATTGGCCTTATTATATATAGTAGATGACAAAAAGCATCCTGTACATAGGAAACGACTTACAAATCAATAGCTTTACAGCTACTTATATTTCTTTTTTCAGCAAAATGTTGCGTAAGGAAGGTTATAAGGTAAAAACTGCTTCTACCCGAAGCAATAAAGGACTGCGGCTTATTGAAATGTTGGGGCTGATTGTGCGCTATCATAAAACAACCGATGTGGTGCTTATTGATACCTATGGTGCTATGAACTTTTACTATGCCTATTTGGTTGCCAAAACCTGTCAGGCTTATCATGTAGATTATATTCCCATTTTACACGGTGGGAACCTTCCCGATCGTTTACGTGCTTCTAAAAAATTTAGCCAAAGCCTGTTTGGAAGGGCAAAGGTTAATATAGCACCATCTAAATTTTTGTACGATATTTTTAAAGCTGAAGGCTTTATTAATACCCAAATTATTCCAAATGCAATTCAAATGGAGAATTATCCGTTTAAAAAGCGAGAGGAATTTGCGCCTAAGTTGTTGTGGGTTAGGCGTTTTCAGAAGCGATATAATCCTATTATGGCTTTGGAAGTTTTGTTATTACTTAAAAAAGATTATCCAAAGGCAGCACTTTGTATGGTAGGGCCAGATAAGGATGGAACTATGAAAGCCTGTAAAAAATTTGCAGAGAAACACCAACTTAATGTGCGGTTTACGGGGAAGCTAAAGAAAAAAGATTGGGCAAAGCTTTCAAAAAATTATAACTTTTTTATAAATACCACCAATATAGATAATACCCCTATTAGCGTTATTGAGGCTATGAGTCTTGGATTGGCAGTGGTTTCTACCAATATTGGTGGTATGCCCATGCTTATTGATCATAATAAAAATGGGATATTGGTGCCGGTTAAGGATGCAAAAACCATGGCTTCCGAAATAAGTAAACTTGTTGAGGATAGTGAAAAGGCACAACTCCTGTCTAAAAATGCCAGGGATAAAGTAGAAGCTTTTGCCTGGAAAAAGGTGAAAACCGATTGGAATGAGATCCTAAACTCATGAAAAACTTGCTTTATATTGGTAATGAGTTACAGCCCAGGGGAGGTAGCCCAACTACAATAGATAGATTAGCTCCACTCTTTAAAAATGAAGGTTTTCAGGTGAAAACATCTTCCTCAAGAGAAAATCAGTTGTTGAGATTGGCAGAGATGATGACTTCTGTTATCAGCAATAAATCCTGGTTAGATGTGGTGCTTATAGACACTTATAGTACCAGAAATTTTTGGTATGCGGTGCTTACCGCAGAACTTTGTAAAAAACTCGCTTTGGATTATATTTTGTTGTTACATGGGGGCGAGCTGCCAAAAAGAATAAAAAAAAGCCCGGGATTATCGGCTTCTTTATTCGAACGTGCAAAACTAAATATTGCTCCTTCTTCCTATCTTTTTCAAAAATTTAAGGAAGCGGGTTTTAGAAATATTAAATACATACCTAATTTCATTTGTCTTGAAGATTACCCCTATAAAATAAGAAAAACTGTAGCTCCCAAATTACTATGGGTTCGGGCTTTTGCAAAAATTTACAATCCGATATTGGCCATAAAAGTTTTAGAAGAAGTTTTAAAAAACTATCCTAACGCACAGCTTTGTATGGTGGGGCCAAAAAAAGATGAATCTTATAAAGAATGCCTAACTTATGCAGAAGAGAATAACCTACCCGTAAAGTTTACCGGGAAATTATCAAAACCTGAATGGATTGAGCTTTCTAAAGATTATGATATTTTTCTAAACACCACGAATGTAGATAATACCCCTGTGAGTATCCTGGAAGCCATGGCTTTGGGGTTTCCTATTATTTCTACTGAAGTAGGAGGAATCCCTTATTTAATTCAGGATAAACAAAACGGATTGCTCGTGCCGCCAAAAAATAAACTGTCTATGGTAAATGCCGTTAGAAGCCTCTTAGGAAATTCGGTTTTAGCCGAAAACTTAAGTCAAAATGCAAGACAGAAGGCCGAAAAATTCGACTGGCAAATAGTAAAAAAAGATTGGAATGAGGTTTTAAAATAAATATGGAGGAAATAAGAAGGTGGTTTGTAATAACAGTAAAAAAATAGGAAATATTGGAAACTCCCGCAGCGATGATTTTTTCCATTTTATTTGATAATAAGAGGTAGAAATCAAAAAAAATATATCTTTAATCCCTAAGTAGGTAAACCATGTCTCAAAGGCCACTTTTACATTTTGAAATCTCTGAGCGTAAGGTATTACTACGCTTGTTAGACTCTGTGTGTATTTTAACCAGCCTTGGTTTAATAGGAGTTATCTTTGAATTCGATTACTTTAGAATAAATTCTGAGAACTGGTATTGGACCCTTGTATTGCTGCTTTATTTTAACTTTTTTGCAAGTATATTTGAACTCTACGATCTGCAAAAGGCTTCTAAGTTTGACAGTGTTTTGCAAAATTCTATACTTTGTTCTGCAACCACTGTGGGCTTCTATATGCTTACACCTATTTTAACACCAAGCCTTCCAGACAACAGGTTACAGATTCTTTTTTTCTTTCTTGCCATTTTGTTGCCATTGTTATTGTGGCGCTTAATTTATATCACTTTAATTTCATCTCCACGTTTTTATAAACGAGTATTGGTAGTTGGCAATTCTTTTGATATTAATCGAATTAGCTCCGATCTTCAAAAGACCGATCCAAACTATTTAGTGGTAGGTTATATTAAAACCGAAGATCAAATTCCATTAGAAATTAAGGAAGAAAAGTTAATTAGGTTTGAAGTTGAAGATATCAAGGCGGCTATTAAAAAATACCATATCAATGAAATTGTGGTAGCCAGTGGATATAAAAGGGGCTTAATGTTGTCGCTGTATAATCAATTAAGTTATTTATTAAAAAAGGGTTTTCCTATTAAGGATTATACCCAGGTTTATGAAGAAGTAACCCAAAGGATCCCGGTGCAACACGTAGACAAAGACTTTTACAGATATTTTCCTTTTAGTAGAAGTAATAAAAATACGTTTTATCAGGTTTTTTTTAGAATATTTGATGTGGTTATTGCCGTTATGGGCTTACTGTTTTTCGCATTCATTCTTCCTTTTATCTTATTGGCAAATCTATTAGGTAACCGTGGTTCACTTTTTTACCGACAGGAAAGAATAGGTAAATATGGCGATGTTTTTAGGATTTTAAAGTTAAGGACTATGGTTAAAGATGCTGAAGTGAATGGGCCACAATATGCCGAAAAAAATGATTTACGAACCACGCGCTTCGGAAAATTCTTAAGAAGATCGCGAATAGATGAAATTCCTCAGTTTTATAATGTTTTAAAGGGAGAGATGAGCCTGATAGGCCCCAGGCCTGAAAGACCTGTTTTTGTTGCAGAATTATCCAGGGCGATTCCTTTTTATGAAACCCGCCATATTGTAAAACCCGGTCTAACGGGTTGGGCCCAGGTAAAAGGTGAATATGGCAACGGCCAGGCCGACAGCCTGGTAAAATTGCAATACGATCTTTATTATATAAAACACCGAAGCATTTTTTTGGACCTAAGTATTTTACTAAAAACTTTTAGTACCGTAATTTTCTTTAGAGGGCAGTGATCCAGTATCCAGTATTCAGTATCCAGTTTTTAGTGGCCGTAAGCAGTTTTTTAGTTCCCGGTTTTCAGTTTATTAACGGACCACAGTTAATTTGAGAAGATATTTCGAGCCTCCTAGATAAAAATTTAAAAACGGCAGTGTTCAAAGTAAATTAAGAAGTGAAGTCTCACTACAATCTTCTCCCATTTTTTTAGGGTAGGTGGCTAAGGCGGAGGGGGTTCTTGTTGAAAACTATTCTTGTGTCAATTAATTATAAAATTCGTTATTGATATAGGAAGGTAGTAATCTATTGTTGTTTGCTGCTTTAACCTGGTCTATTTCGTTTATATTTTACAACTGCAAATAAGAAAATAAATAAAGCCAGAAATTGAGCAACCCGTGCTAAATAATCTCCATGTTTTACATAAAAAGTTTTATCGGTATTCAAATGGATAGTAGACTTTATGCTTCCCTGTTTTTCATAGCCGAGGCTTTTAGTGATCTCTCCTTTTTGATTGATAAAGGCTGAAATACCGGTATTGGCGCTACGTACTACATCACGCCTGGTTTCAATAGCCCTTAATTTTGCATAGCTTAGATGTTGGCGGTGGCCCTGTGTATTTCCCCACCAGGCATCATTGGTGATGATACTAAGGAAATTTGAACCATTTTCAATATAACCTGTAACAAATTCACCATAAACTGATTCATAACAAATAATAGGACCTGTATAATTCTCATTGTTTAGAGCAAAGGCTTCTCGTTCTTCCTGTGTGGTTTTCATGGCTACTGTGCCGCCAAGATCAATCATTACGTCCCCAAGAATAGGTTTTAAAACTTCCTGATACGGGAAATTTTCTACACCTACAACAAGCTTCGATTTATGGTAGAGCTCAGGTTTATTTTGGGCATTCATTAAAAAAGCCGAATTATAATCGTCGTACCAGTCGTTGGGGCCTATTTGATTGCTTTGTTCCCTAACTTTTGCCGGATCATTGAACCGTTCGTAGAAAGAGATTCCACTAAGGAAATTAACCTGTGGGTGGCTGTTAATAAGTTGTCTTGCAAAAAATGCCGCTTCAGATTTTTCAAAATTTGATAATACCGTGCCATCGGCAAAAACAGTTTCCGGGGCCACAACCAATTGTGTGTTTTCGCTAACTTTTTCTTCGCTTAGTTTTAATAATAATTCTCCAATTCGGGTATCGGTAGTATTGTATTTTTCGGTGTAAGGGTTAATATTGGGCTGTAAGATTACCACTTCCATGGTATCTCCTTTTTGCTCTATTTGGCTTAATAAAAGGTAAGAAATACCAATAGGAATTATAATAATAAGGCCTAATTTGAAAATGCCCCTATAGATTAAGTTTTTATCTTTAAACTCGTTATAAAGCAATACGGCTTTAAAGACGGCAATGTTGCCTAGCCATACCCAAAGTGTACCGCCAAAAGTCCCGGTATATTCATACCATTGTACCCAGTTTTGAAATTCTGAAAAGGCGTTTCCTAGATTTAGCCAGGGCCAGGAAAATTCCCAGGCAAGGTGTATTTTTTCAAAAACCATCCATATACTTACCAAAAAGGCTGCAGCCGCACTAAATCCGGTTCGTTTAGCTACAATATGATACAACATAAAGACCAGTGCCATTAGAAGGGAATTCACCAAAATCGCAAAAGCTCCACCAAAAGGTGTAGAGAAGTAGATCCAATAGGTTGTGATGAGGTTCCACAAGAAAAAGCTTAGGTACGCAAGGCCAAAAACTTTCCACTTTATATATTTTTCACCGGAATTTCGAACTTTAAATTCTGCATAAAGCAGAGGAACAAAAGCAAAAAATAAAAGTAAAGGAAAACCATAAGTGGGCCAGGCAAGTGCTAATAAAAGTCCGCTTGATACTGCGTAAATAAGATTTTTCATAAAAGGAAATTCTGCTCAAAAATAGCAAACTATTCTCTTTTAAAGAGGCTTCTGGCATTTCTTTGAAGTTAAAGCTTTTGTAATTGTTATTTCAGAAATTGAAAAAACTTGTAAAAACAGGTGGCAATTGCTTAGTTTAGTATTTTAGAAAACCAACCTATGACTATAAAAAGACATATTCCGAATTTTATAACGCTTTTGAATTTACTCTGCGGAACTATTGCTGTTATTTTTGCTGTGCAGGGAAGCCTCATTATGGCTGCCATATTTGTAGCAGCCGGGATTTTCTTCGATTTTTTTGATGGCCTGGCGGCAAGAAGTTTAAATGTGGCCGGCGAGCTTGGGTTACAATTAGATTCGCTGGCCGATGTAGTAACCAGTGGGGTTGTTCCGGGAATAGTGATGTATCAATTATTGAATAATGCGCTTCCGGGAGTTCCTCTCGCAGAAAATACCGGTTGGGATACAAACCAGGGCTGGTGGGAATGGAATTTTAATACGCTTGCGTTAATAGGCTTGTTAATAAGTTTAGCTTCGGCATATAGGTTGGCAAAGTTTAATGTGGACGATCGCCAAACCGATTCTTTTATAGGGGTGCCCACCCCAGCCAATGCTCTTTTAATTTTAAGTTTTCCGCTTATTTTAACCTATCAGCCAGATAGTTTTATCACCGATTTGATTTTAAATGAATGGTTTTTAATAGGGCTAACTTTTTTAAGTTGTTACCTTTTAAATGCCGAAATAAAGTTATTTGCGCTTAAATTTTCCAATTGGGGTCTTGCCGATAATAAACTACGTTACTTTTTCTTGCTTTTATGCCTGGTGCTTATCCTGGTTTTTCAATTTGTAGCTGTACCCTTAATTATATTAAGCTATGTACTTTTATCAATAGTATTTCCGAAGAAAGAGTAGGTGGGGTAATTGATTTATTGGTACCGCCAAAGGATGTAATACCCAAAGGCTTGCCTCGAAATTAAAAATTTGTTTCCAACGAATGTCTCTTGGGCTTGCCCCAAGTTAGTTTACTGTTTAGATAAAACCGCATTAGATCGTCGAGGCTGTCTGAAATGTCTGGTTTCGTCAAACTGAACTTGTTTCAGCTTCTAAGATATTTTTTTTATATCCCCGATAAAGAATCGGGGCAGGCTCTGAAATAAATTCAGGATGAGGATTTTAGGAAGTTTTCAGACAGCTACTTTTGTATTTGACTCCAGAACAAAATTCGGGATAGAGTCTGAAATAAGTTTAGCATGACGTCTTTTAGGCTCTTGTCTGGAAAGTAAAGCTTTTAAGGAGCAGCAATTATCTGTAATTTATTAATTACTTAAATATTTTTTTCTTTCTAAGTTCGAAGTTTTGGCCCAGGTAAACTTTTCGAACCATTTCATCTTCGGCAAGTTCTTCGGGTTGCCCATGTTTTAGGATACTTCCTTCAAACATAAGGTAAGTACGATCTGTAATAGCAAGGGTTTCCTGTACGTTATGGTCGGTAATAAGAATCCCTATATTTTTGTTTTTTAATTGGGCAACAATTCTTTGAATATCTTCTACTGCCACGGGGTCTACTCCCGCAAAAGGTTCATCCAGAAGAATAAAATTTGGGTCGGTTGCAAGTGCGCGTGCAATTTCAGTACGTCTTCTTTCCCCACCACTTAAAAGGTCACCTCGATTTTTACGAATGTGGTTTAATCCAAATTCTTCAATAAGGGTTTCCATTTTTTCATGGCGTTCTTCTTTAGAGAGATCGGTGAGTTCGAGTACGCTCATTATGTTGTCTTCAATACTTAGTTTCCTAAAAACCGAAGCTTCCTGGGCAAGATAACCAATACCATGTTGTGCCCTTTTATACATTGGATATTTGGTGATATTCACTTTGTCTAAAACAATATTGCCCGAATTTGGTTTAATAAGCCCAACAATCATATAAAAAGAAGTGGTTTTTCCGGCACCATTGGGCCCAAGCAAACCAACGATCTCCCCCTGGTTAACTTCCAAAGAGATACCCTTTACAACTTCCTTTCCTTTGTAGGCTTTAACTAAATTTTCGGCACGTAGTTTCATTTAAAAAAGTGATTTACAGCTAAGGTACATTTTTTATGCCAGCCTATTTCTGGTTAGCATCTTCTAAGGCGTCCCAATATTCATGGGCTCTTCGCAGGTGTGGAATAACAATAGTACCACCGATTAGAGTACCAATGCTTAAGGTTTCCATTACCTGGTCACGACTTAAGCCTTCTTTATAACTGGACTCCAGGTGATATTTTACACAATCGTCACATCTTAAAACCAACGAGGCTACCAGGCCAAGCAGTTCCTTTGTTTTTTTATCTACAGCGCCCTCGGTGAAGGCATTAGTGTCTAAATTGAAAATTCTTTTAAGCACCTTATTGTTTTCGCCAAGAATTTTATCGTTCATCTGCTGACGGTAAGCATTGAATTCGTCAACTTTATTGCTCATAGCTATCTTTTGTTAATTCTTCTTTGTTCTTGTTTATAGATTACTTTTGAAATAAGAATACTTACTTCATAAAGAATCAGTACCGGAATAGCGACAATTATCTGGCTCACTATATCGGGAGGGGTTATTATAGCTGATAGAATCAGTACAATTACCAAAGCATACTTTCGGTATTTTTTTAAGAATTGCGGTGTTACTACCCCAACCCTGGTTAGGAAATAAATCACGATGGGCAATTCAAAAATAAGTCCGCTGGCAAGCACTGAAGCTCTAACCAGGCCTATATAACTACTTAAATCGAAATCGTTAAAAACGGCTTCACTAACCTGGTATTTTCCGAGGAAATTTATAGATAGAGGAGTTACTACATAATAGCCAAAAACAACTCCGATAAAAAATAGTAGGGAGCTTATAAAAATAAATCCTTTGGCGTGTTTTCGCTCGTTATCGTGCATGGCGGGAGCCACAAACTTCCAAAATTGGTAAATAACATAAGGAAACGCAATAATAAACCCAGCCGTTATAGAGGTCCATACGTGGGCAGAGAATTGCCCGCCCATGGTTCTACTTTGAATTCTAAAAGGCATTTCATCAAAACAAAACCCGGCATCCAGGCCAAGTGATGTAGAAATTCTACATAGCATGTCGTAAGAAAAGAAATCGCCTCTACTTGGGCCAAAAAGTAATACGTCAAAGATAAATCCTTTTAAAAGAAAGGCTATAGAGCCGGCAATTACTATAGAGATAACCGCTCTTATTAAGTGCCATCTTAAATCTTCTAAATGGTCCAAAAAGGACATCTCTGGTTCAGGGGTGCCAATTTGCTTCATTATAAAATTCCTTCTCTAATTAAATTATGGATATGTACAACACCTGCGTAAGTATTATTTTCTACGGCTAGTAATTGGGAGATTTTATTTGCCTCCAACAATTCTAAAGCGTCTACCGCCAGGGAATCCTGTTCTATGGTTTTTGGTTTTGGGCTCATAATGTCGATGGCCTTAAGGTCTTTAAAGTTGGTGTTGTTTTTAAGCATTCGCCTAATATCACCATCGGTTATTATTCCTATAATTTTATTGTTTTCAACCACTGCGGTTACCCCTAACATTTTTTCAGATATTTCAATAATCGCATCGGTAACCGAAGTCTCGGGAGTTACCTGGGGTTTCAGGTTTTGAGCCGTAATATCGCTTACCCTTAAATACAGTTTCTTCCCAAGGGAGCCACCGGGATGGTATTTAGCAAAGTCTTTTCGGGAAAAGCCTTTCAGCTTTAAAAGGCAAATAGCCAGGGCATCGCCAATAACCATTTGTGCAGTAGTGCTGGTTGTAGGGGCAAGATTGTTTGGGCAGGCCTCTTTTTCAACAAAAGAGTTTAACACAAAATCAGATTCTTTACCTAGAAAAGAATCCTTATCTGCCGTAATTCCTATAAGCAGGTTTTGGAAATCTTTAATATAAGGTACCAGTACTTTTATTTCTGGACTATTTCCACTTTTAGAAATGCAAATTACCACATCGTCTTTTTGAATGGTACCAAGATCTCCATGAATAGCATCGGCTGCATGCATAAAAATAGCCGGTGTTCCGGTAGAATTTAAGGTAGCTACTATTTTGGTAGCAATAATAGCACTTTTTCCTATCCCCGTAAGGATTACCCTGCCTTTAGATTTGTATATTTGTTCTACGGCTGATGCAAACTCATGATCAATAACATTTTCCAGGTTTGCAATTGCTTTGGCCTCTATGGAAATGGTTTCTTTAGCTGCGGTAAGAATTTTTTCCTTCAGTTTCAAATTTTGATAAAATTAAGGATTGTGAGTTTAAAGAAATATGTATCTTTAGTTATGCAAATGTATGTAAAATTGTAAGACAATTGAATGAGTTTGACGGAAATTGATTTATACCAACAGCTAAAGAAGTACTTTGGATTTAGTCAGTTCAAAGGGCTTCAGGAAGAGGTGATTACCAGTATTGTAAAAGGAAATAATACTTTTGTGGTAATGCCCACCGGAGGGGGGAAATCCCTATGTTACCAACTCCCTGCGTTGATTGAAGAAGGAACAGCCATTGTGGTCTCGCCCCTTATTGCTTTAATGAAAAACCAGGTAGATGCTATTCGTAGTGTTTCTGAAGCACATGGCGTAGCCCATGTACTTAATTCGTCCCTCAATAAAACTGAAGTGAAGCAGGTGAAAGCCGATATCGAAAACGGTGTCTGTAAGTTGCTTTATGTAGCTCCTGAATCGCTTACCAAGGAAGACCATGTTGAGTTTTTAAAGCAACAAAAGATATCTTTTTTGGCCATAGATGAGGCTCATTGTATTAGTGAATGGGGGCACGATTTTAGACCCGAATATCGTAATTTGCGAAGTATTATTAAACGTATTGGGGATAACATTCCTATTATAGCGCTAACGGCTACCGCAACACCAAAAGTTCAGGAGGATATTCTAAAGAACCTGGGGATTCCTGATGCCAGAACATTTAAAGCCAGCTTTAACCGTCCAAATTTATACTACGAGGTAAGACCCAAAACAAAAAACGTAGATGCAGATATAATTCGGTTTATTAAACAGAATAGCGGAAAATCGGGAATTATCTATTGCTTAAGCAGGAAGAAGGTAGAAGAGCTTGCGCAAACCTTACAGGTAAATGGAATAAATGCTGTGCCATATCATGCCGGGCTGGATGCAAAAAAACGAAGTAAGCACCAGGATCAGTTTCTTATGGAAGATATTGATGTAGTTGTGGCTACTATTGCATTTGGTATGGGGATAGATAAACCTGATGTTCGTTTTGTTATTCATCATGATATTCCCAAAAGTATAGAAAGTTATTACCAGGAAACCGGTCGTGCCGGTAGAGATGGCGGAGAGGGGCATTGCCTTGCTTTTTATTCTTATAAAGACATAGAAAAGCTTGAGAAGTTTATGAGTGGCAAACCTGTGGCCGAACAGGAAATTGGTCACGCCCTCTTACAGGAAGTAGTAGCTTATGCCGAAACTTCAATCTCCCGAAGAAAGTTTATTCTACATTATTTTGGAGAAGAATTTGACTCAGAGAACGGTGAAGGGGCTTCCATGGATGACAATGTTAGAAACCCCAAGAAACAACATGAAGCCGGGGAAGAAGTGGAGCTTCTTCTAAAAACTGTGAAAGAAACCAAACAGCTATATAAATCTAAAGAAGTGGTAAAAACACTAATTGGAAAATCTAATGCTGTGATTTTATCACATAAAACCGATTCACATCCTTTATTTGGAAAAGGAAAGAATAGGGACGGAAAATATTGGATGGCCTTAATTAGACAGGTTTTGGTCGCGGGATATCTAAAGAAAGATATTGAAACTTATGGTGTGATAAAACTTACACCTAGGGGGCAAGAGTTTTTAGATAATCCGGGGTCTTTTATGATGACAGATGATCATATTTTTGACAGTACTACCGAAGCCGTTCCGGCAGCAAATCAAGCCGGTGGAGGCGTAGATAAAACGCTGGTAAAAATGCTTAAGGATTTACGAAAAAAAGTTGCCGTAAAAAATGAGGTTCCTCCGTTTGTTGTGTTTCAGGACCCTTCCCTGGAAGATATGGCCATTAAATATCCTATCTCTATAGAAGAACTAATCAATATTTATGGGGTAGGTGAGAATAAAGCGAAAAAGTTTGGAAAAGAATTCGTGGCTTTAATTCAGCGTTATGTTGAAGAAAATGAAATTATTAGGCCAGATGATTTGGTAGTCAAATCTACCGGGGCAAATTCGGCTTTAAAACTTTATATTATTCAAAATGTAGATAGAAAGCTGCCTTTAGATGATATTGCTTCGGCTAAAGGAATGGAGATGCCCGAGTTTATTAAGGAAATGGAAGCTATTGTTTATAGTGGCACCAAATTGAATATTAACTATTGGATAGATGATATTTTAGATGAAGACCAGCAGGAAGAAATCCATGAATACTTTTTAGAAGCTGAAACCGATAAAATTGATGAAGCTATTGAGGAGTTTGATGGCGATTATGACGATGAAGAACTTCGTTTATACCGAATTAAATTTATTAGTGAAGTGGCAAACTAGAGGTTGAAGGAGCAGAAGCGTTCTATTGATTTTTAGAATCTTCACCCTGAACTTGTTTCAGCGTCTAAGAAACTTGTAGTTTTAAACATTTTAAAAGCTTGAAACAAGTTCAGCTTGACGGGAGGGTAAAATTATCTACCACCGGCGGCTTGAAGATCTCTAATACATTCGGGGCCTAATTCAGGAATTCGGCCGCCTTCAATCTCATCTAGAATACCACTTCCAAATTCAATAGAAGCACGCATCAGGCAATCTTCTACATTGCAATGTCCTTCGTTATCATCGTCTTTATGGTCAGATTGTGGCTCTGTACCAATATCAACCAGCCCAAATAAATGGCCAAATTCGTGATTTAATACTGCAGATTCAATATCGCTTTTAACAGGGGCATTTGGCCTGGAAGCAAAATCGTCTATAGTGGCACCATATAAAACCATGGATGTATTTCTAAATGCCGAGCCAAGTGTTAGTTTGTTTTCTTCATCTTTTTCACTTTTTCCATCGGCTATATAGATATACACGGCAATTTCATCTCCTGCATTATAGGCAGTGCGGGTTTCTTCTTCAATATCTACAATTTCCTCTATAGTGAACGGTGCTTTTCCGGAAGATGAAACTGCTCTCAGGTTAATTTTAATTCCATCGGGTTTAAAAGTACGTTCTTCCAGGAATTTTTTAAAATTGGCAAGGGCGGCCTGGCTGGGGGCAAATCCGTTTACATATACAATTTCTATATTCATAGAAGTAAATTCAGCGTCGCTTAAAAGCTGCGAAGCAGAATCACCAAGACCTTGTAAGTTTGCGGTTTTATCTATTCCCGGTGTTACATCATCTTCGGCATTGTCTGAAGAGCATGAAACACTTAACAGAGAAATAAAAATTAAAAGAAGTGTGTATTTATATTTAAACATTAAAAGGCATTTTTTTGTAAAAATAGAAATTTATTGATTTAAAGGCTGTAATTCAGCTAAATAATCGAAGTGCTTTCCTTTTTTTATAAGCTTGCAACTAAAATTATTGGTTTCGGCGGCAAAGTTAAGCGTCTGGAAATCTATATAAAGCCAGTCAAAGTAATTTGAGCTTTCTCCTTTATAGGAAACTTTAAATTGTAACTCACCATAATAAGCCGCTTCGGAATCTACCCAAATCCCACCATCTTCATCGCGGTCAAATAAATAACTGAGATCTGAAGAATCCAGCAGTATTTTACCACCGGTATGAAGTAGTTGCTTTGCTTTTTTAAAGAATCTATCTAAGTTTTTTAACTTCCCAATAATTCCGCTACCATTCATAAGTAATAATATGGTATCGAATTTTTCATCTTTTAATTCAAAAAAATCAATATTTCGTGCATCTTTAATTCCGCGAAGACGGCAAACTTCAACAGCACCTGCAGAAGTGTCGATAGCCGTAACTTTTAATTTTTTTTCTTGCTGAAGATAAATCGAATGGCTTCCTGCTCCACAACCTACATCTAAAACATTGCCGGTACAAAGTTGTAAGGCTTTTTGCTCTAAAGCAGGCATTTCGGCATACTCCCTAAACAAATAAGGAACCGGAATCACATCATCATCAAAATCTGGTGAATGTACCGTAATGTCGGTCGTATCTTTTTTGTGATAAAAAGCCGAGATAGCTTTTCCAAAAATATCTTTTATTGAAGTTTCCTGATTCATGAATTCGGTATTGCCTGGTTTTATATCTTTGCCCTATGGAAGAAATCCTGAAAAATCTCCCTGAAAAGGCCAAAGATAAGCATAAGGAAAATAAGAAGTTTTTTGCAAAGCTTAGAAAAAAGCCGCCTAAAAACCTGGATAGGCAAATGCAGGAAATGCACGAAGAGGAATTTTCCCGAACCAATTGCCTGGATTGTGCTAATTGTTGTAAAACTACCGGCCCTCTTTTTACCAATAAAGATATAGAACGCATTAGCAAGCATTTAAAACTAAAGCCTCAGCAATTTATTGAACAATATTTGCGTATAGATGAAGATAAAGATTATGTGTTACAGCAGGTGCCCTGTACATTTTTAGCAGCAGATAATTATTGTTTAATCTATGAGGTGCGACCAAAAGCCTGCCGGGAATTCCCTCATACAGATCGAAAAGATTTTCATAAAATATCTAATCTTACCTTAAAAAATACCGCAATATGTCCTGCTGCTTTTAATATTGTTGAGGAGATGAAGAGAAGGCTAAAAGTCTAATGTTTTTGCCTGAAATAACCTACTCTTCTCTTTACTAGGTTTACTTTTCGGTACCTTTTTATCATTAAAAAATACAAGATTGGTCCAAACAATGGCAAGAAGATAATTATTAGTAGCCAAATTAGTTGATGCCTTCCTTTTAAGTTCTTTCTTAATAAACTTACAATAGCTAAGACTGCCATCATTAGGACGGCCAGCATAAAAGCCGAAGCCCAAAAGCCAGAAGTATCTAAATTTATCACAATGAAATATTTACCCGATAATCGAGATTTATCCCGATAATTATCGGGACTCCGAGGCTTACCTCGAAATAATAAATGTTTCTATTTAATGCCTCGTTGATTTACCACGAGGTATCTTACCTTAATATAGTAAATATTTTTCTCGTTTTTCTGAAAATTTTGCTAATCCTTCTTGCCAGGATTCCCTTATTTTCCCTGCAGATAATCCTTCTTCTATTTGAGTCTGTAATTGTTTAGTTCCGGCCAGTTTGGTAAAAAAGGCGTTAAAGAATGTGTCTTTATTTTCGGTATTTTGATAAGCTTCAATGAGCCATTCTAAATTTATATTATCTATAGGTTGTATTTCGCTAAGATCTCTTCCATAACATTTTTTTCCTAAGTGTTTTGGGTTTTTTGCCCCGGCTTTAGATGTTGGCGTGTAGGTGAAATCAAAATAATCTTCAGCTAAATAGGGGGAGCCAAATACCTGGAACTGCTTATCGGTTCCACGACCGGCGTTTACATTGGTGCCTTCAAAGAAACATAAACTTGGGTATAGGTTTATTGCCTGGGCATTGGGTAAATTTGGAGAAGGTTTTATCGGAAGATCGTAAGCTTTGGAGTGGTCGTAATTTTCCATTTCTATTACCTTTAGCTTACATTGAATACCTTCTTTTAACCATTTTTCGCCATTTATCATTTTTGCGTATTCCCCCATAGTTAATCCATGAACTGTAGGAATAGGGTGCATACCCACAAAACTTTTGAATTCGGTTTCCAGTATTGGTCCATCTATATAATGGCCGTTTGGGTTAGGGCGATCAAAAACAATAAGCTCCACATCATTCTCAGCACAGGCTTCCATTACATAATGTAAAGACGAAATATAGGTGTAAAATCTTGTGCCTACATCTTGCAGGTCAAAAATTAAAACATCAAGATCTTTTAATTGTTCGGCTTTTGGCTTTTTGTTATCGCCATAAAGTGAAATTACCGGAAGACCGGTTTGTGCATCTTTACCATCTTCTACTGCTTCTCCGGCATCAGCAGTGCCGCGAAAACCGTGCTCGGGAGCAAAACCTTTTACCAGGTTAACCTCCAGGGCAAGTAACGAATCTACCACGTGCGTAAATCCTCCTTCTTTATTCTTCATAATAGAAGTTTGGTTTCCTACAATCCCTACTTTTTTTCCTTCCAGGAGTGGAAGATAGGCTTGGGTACGGTTGGCTGCCAGTATTATTTCCTGATCTTCAACTTCTTTATTAGTAATTGCAATATCTTTTGAGTTTTGCTCTTTCTTATTTTGGTTTCCGCAGGAAAGAATACCTATAAAAGCGAATAAAAACGTACTTTTGAATAACCTTTTAAGCATTGTGATAGATTGAATTTTGAATTTTTTGTTGTTAAACGCCTAATTGGCGGTAAAGATCATAAAAGTAGTATTTCTGCACCTATTATAAAAATAGCAATTGCAGCAATTGCTATTGGAGTGGTGATGATGTTGGTTTCTTTTGCCACAGGCCTTGGTTTGCAGGAAAAAATAAGGGATAAAATTGCCGCGTTCAACGGGCATATCAATATCTCTAATTACGATAATAATAGTTCGCAGGTTACCCTTACACCGGTAGATAAAAACCAGGAATTTTACCCTGAATTCAATTCCATAGACGGCATTGCCCATGTACAGGCGGTAGCTACCAAGTTTGGTATTATTAGAACTGAAACCGACTTTGAAGGGGTGGTGGTAAAAGGGGTAGGAACCGATTATAACTGGAGCTATTTTAAAGACTTTTTGGTTGAAGGAGAGCTGCCCAATGTTGAAGATAAATTAAATGATGAGGTTATTATCTCTTCTTATCTGGCTAATAGACTTCAACTAAGTGTAGGCGATAAAGTACCCACCTACTTTTTAAGGGATGGAAGTGAACGCCCTTTAACCCGTGGCTTTGTGATTACCGGAATTTACGATTCGGGTTTTATGGAGTTTGATAAGCTGTATGTATTGGCAGATATTCGCCATATACAACGCCTTAATCGTTGGGAAGCTAATCAGGTAGGGAATTTTGAGATTTTCCTGGATGATTTTAATGAAATTGATATAAAAGGCCAGGAGGTTTATGAAAACACAGGCTCGTTTTTAGACACCCAAACCATTACCCAAAATTATTATTCCATCTTTGAATGGCTCGCACTTTTCGATTTTAATATTGCGCTAATTATAGGAATTATGATTTTGGTGGCGGGAATAAATATGATTACGGCTTTATTGGTTTTAATTTTGGAACGTACCCAAATGATTGGTATTTTAAAAGCACTGGGTGGAAACGACTGGAGTATTAGAAAAATTTTTCTTTACAATGCGGGGTATCTTATTGTAAAGGGACTTTTTTGGGGGAATTTAATAGGGCTGGGGCTGTTGTTAATTCAGAAATATTTTAAACTAATTCCATTAAACCCGGCAACCTATTATGTTACTGAGGTTCCAGTATATCTAAACTGGGACTATATTTTTGCCGTAAATTTAGGTACGCTGGTTTTGTGTATGCTAATGCTGATTATTCCTTCAGTAATAATTTCAAAAATTTCTCCGTCCAGAGCCATAAAATTTGAATAAAGTTTAAAAAATCAAGAGATTTTGCTATTTCTGTTGAAGTAGATTCAATTTTTTACCTTTGCAAATTCAAAAATAGAGACATGGACTATGTAGATAATATATTGGGAACCATTGGGAATACCCCTATGGTGAAGATGAATAAGATTACTAAAGAGATTGATGCCCTTGTTTTGGCTAAATACGAAACTTTTAATCCGGGGAATTCGGTGAAAGATCGTATGGCTGTAAAAATGGTAGAAGAAGCTGAAGCTACCGGGAAATTGAAACCGGGAGGAACTATTATTGAAGGTACCTCAGGGAATACCGGAATGGGGCTCGCACTTGCTGCCATAGTGAAAGGTTATAAAATGATTTGCGTGCTTTCTGATAAACAGAGCAAAGAGAAAATTGATATTTTAAAAGCGGTAGGCTGCCAGGTAGTAGTTTGCCCTACCGAAGTAGCACCAGACGATCCCAGATCTTATTATTCGACTTCAAAAAGAATGGCCGAAGAAATACCAAATTCCTGGTATGTGAATCAATACGACAACCTGGCAAATACCAAAGCGCATTACGAAAGTACCGGCCCCGAAATTTGGGAACAAACCGATGGGAAAGTGACGCATTTTGTGGTAGGAGTTGGTACCGGCGGAACTATCTCTGGGGTTGGTAAATATTTAAAAGAAAAAAATCCCAATATTAAAGTATGGGGTATTGATACCTACGGCTCGGTTTTTAAGAAATACCACGAAACTGGTGAGTTTGATGAAAATGAAATCTATCCCTACGTAACTGAAGGGATTGGGGAGGATATTTTGCCCAAAAATGTAGATTTTAGTGTAATTGATGGTTTTACCAAAGTAACCGATAAAGATGCTGCTATTTATACCAGAAAGCTTGCCGAAGAAGAAGGTTTCTTTTTAGGAAACTCGGCAGGAGCGGCAGCAAAAGGTTTACTTCAGTTAAAAGAACATTTCACCAAAGACGATGTGGTGGTAGTTTTATTTCACGACCACGGTAGCCGCTACGTAGGTAAAATTTTTAACGACGATTGGATGAGAAAACAAGGCTTTTTAGATTAACCTATGAGAGCTAACTGATTTTAGGTGACCTATAAATTAGAAGGCTTGGTTAGGGAGAATATTTTAAAATTAAATACTAATATAACAGATTTATTTTATGAGGAATTTATGGCTTTTTACAAGTATATTTTTAATGCTAACAGCCATTACCAGCGCACAGGAAAACAAAAAAAATAATTCGGGATTTGAAATAGAGGTGATTTTAGAAAATCCGTCCCGTGAAATCAATAATGGCATCGCCGAAGTTAAAGTTACCGGAGGTAAAGCACCATACCAATACAAATGGACTAATCAATCTACCGCATTAGATGCCAAAAAATCTACAGGTCTTATAGAGGGTATGAAGCATACCGTTAAAGTGACCGATGCCAATAACAATACCCTTACTACTTCTTTTACAATTCCGGCAAAATCTATAACCGAAATATTCAATAGTAATGTTCAGCCTGCGGTAGATTTTCTTGGCGGAATTCTTTTTTGGGACCCATTTGCGTCTTTGGGTCTTTTTGATCCCATAGTTTACACACCCAGTAAACAGGTTCCCATCCCACAATGGGACGCCACAAATGAAAAAGCCTATACCCTAAAAAAATGGTTGCTAGACAAGGAAAGTGAGGTTAAAGAGGGTGATGAAATTGCGATTATTGAAAGCGATGCAGGAGAAGAGATTATTGTTTTATCTCCGGTTGAAGGGAAACTCAATTATTTGGTAGAAGAAGGGCAAATTATTTTTGACCCTAATAGTACCAGTGATGTTATAGAGCAGGATGCCCATATGCTTGCAGAAATAATCTATGCCGAACCACAACCACTATTACACCCAAATGGCGATAAAAAGAAAAACTCCATTCCGTTTATTGTAATGTGGTTAATTATTGGAAGTATATTTTTCACTTTTAGGTTAGGTTTTATAAATATTCGCGGATTTGGACATTCTATAGATTTGGCCAGAGGAAAATATGACGATCCAAACGCACCAGGAACAATTACGCACTTTCAAGCTATGGCAACTGCGGTTTCGGCCACAGTTGGGCTTGGAAATATTGCCGGGGTAGCCGTGGCTATTTCTTTAGGGGGTGCAGGCGCAACTTTTTGGATGTTTTTAGCCGGCTTTTTTGCTATGTCCTTAAAGTTTGTGGAGTGTACCCTGGGGGTGAAATACCGATTTATAAATAGTGAAGGCCGAATTTTTGGTGGCCCCATGAATTATTTACGCTATGGTTTAGAAAAAAGAAATATGAAGACCCTGGGGAAGTTCCTGGCTAGTCTTTTTGCAGTATTGGGAGTTGGAGCTTCGTTTGGGGGCGGAAATATGCTTCAATCTAACCAGGCGTTTAAAATTGTATCAGAACAAATGCCTTTTCTGGAAGGTCATGGTTTTTGGTTTGGTGTTTTCTTCGCTATTCTGGTTGGAGTGGTTATTATTGGAGGAATTAATAGTATTGCCCGGGTTACCGGTAAAGTAGTTCCTTTTATGGCCATGGTGTATATTATTGGTTGCTCTATTGTAATTGGTACACACATCGAAAACATTGGCGGAGCTTTTTCTGCGATCTATAATGGTGCACTTTCGGCTGATGCCATGAAAGGTGGATTTATAGGAGTTTTGATTATTGGTTTACAGCGTGCCGCTTTCTCCAGTGAAGCAGGAGTAGGTTCTGCCGCAATTGCACATAGTGCTTCTAAAACCAATAACCCTATTGCCGATGGTTTTACCTCTCTGGTTGAACCTTTTATTGATACCATGTTGGTGTGTACTATGACCGCCCTGGTTCTTATCTTTACGGGAATGCACGAAGTAAACGGACTTGGTGGGGTAGAACTTACCTCTGATGCTTTTGGTAGCGTAATCTCCTGGTTTCCGGCTGTGCTTGCCTTCGCCGTATTTTTATTTGCTTTTTCTACCATGGTTTCCTGGTCTTATTACGGAATGAGGTCCTGGACCTACCTTTTCGGAAAAAGCGTAAAGTCAGAAATGGTCTATAAAATTATGTTTTTACTATTTGTGGTATTAGGAGCTTCAACCAGTTTAGGTGCTGTGCTTAGTTTTTCAGATATGATGATTCTGGCTATGTCTTTTCCAAATATTATAGGGCTCTATATTATGTCTTCTGAAGTGCGAAATGATATGGCGGTTTATTGGGACCGACTTCAAGCGGGAAGTTTATATATCAGTGAAAAGTTTAGAAAAGCTGAAGCCTAGTTCGCAAAACTAAAAATCAGGATGGTTTTGATGAACCATCCTGATCTTTGACCTGTTTTTTAAGGTGCTTTTTGTAGAAAATAGAAAATGATACTTCCTGCTAAATAGAGTAAGACATCTCTATAATCGGCGGTATATCGCCAATGAATAGGAGGAAGTATCATTTCAAAATAAATACTGTACATTAAAAAAACCGATGATATCGTACTTATGTTTAAGCGAATGCTTTTATCTTTTTTAACTAGCTGTACCACAAAAAGACAAATGCTTAAAACAATAGGCATACAAAGAAAATCTGCCAGGTAATTTCTTATAAAACCAGGGATAGGTTGATCTAAAAAATAGAAAAGTTGAAGTATAGTAAAAACAATACAATATAAAACAAATACTGTTTTTAAGCTTTTCATAGTAAAAAGAGGGAAACTAAAAATGCAAGTACCCCGCCAACTACCATAACAATCATCCAGATGGAATACCCCAATTTTGAAAAGAATTTTGAAAATGAACTCTTGGGTTTATTCTTTTCAGAAGTTGAAGAAGGGGTGTTTGTAGTGTTTTTCTGGGTTGGTTTCATGTCTGTTCTGTAATTCACTTTTTATAAGTGATGGTAAATGAGTTTTTTAAGATTTGAGAACTTCGCCTAAATAATAAGCATTGTTTGGGGTTCCAGATAAAGATGATTAAAATTAATTTGTTTCCCAACCCCAGGGTGCTACAGGAGTGGCTACCGGATTTGAAAGATCAAATTTTACTGTGAAATGACCTTCCCTTCCTATTCTTTTAAGGTTGTAAGTGAAAGATTCTTCATCCAAGGTTATCCACCATACATTGGTTGCTGCGGCAGGAAGTAGTGTAGCGGTTTCCGTATCTGCAGGAAAAACCTGAACATTTGATAAGCCGGTATTGGTAGAAATACCACCATATTGTGTAATTTCTTCTTCACTTCCATCAGGTTTTCGATGATCGTGTTTTAGTTGAATTCTATTATTCTTAAATCTTAAAATCCATGTTCGGGACTTATTTTCCCCTACAAAAAATGGAATTTTAATTTCACTTTCATTACAAGACCTTACATGCATCAGTAATTTTTTATTGGCAAAATCATCATTCCCCAAATCTTTTGTAATAACACCCTCATAAGTATTTCCGCAATGTTGTTGAAGTTGCTTCCAAAAGCTTGCTGCGGGATTTTCCTGGGCAAATAATGAAACACTTAATAGAAGAAAAATGAACTTTAATTTCATGTCACAAATGCTGTAAATGTTTTAAATTGCTGCAAAATACGCTTTTTAAAAGTTTTACCATGAACAAATTTTACATCATATTTTTAAGCTTTATTATAATTGGCTGTGGCACTTCAAATGTTATTTCTGAAGATTCAGAAACCGGGAATTCCTATGCTATGGATTATAGTTATTTGGCGCTTGGTGATTCTTACACAATAGGCGAGAGTGTGCCAGAAAGTGCACGCTGGCCGGTACAACTTGCAGTGAGGTTAAGAGAGCGAGGATATAAAGTTGCCCCACCTAAAATTATAGCAAAAACAGGCTGGACTACCGGAAATCTTTTAAGCGTTATGCGGTCTGAGCTAAATTATACCAGGAAATTTGACCTTGTTTCTATACTAATTGGTGTTAATAATCAATATCAGGGAAAAAGTATTGAAGCTTATGAGAAGGAGTTACGTGAAATATTTAAGTTAGCCCTTAATCATTCAAAACAACGGGAAAAGGGTGTTTTTGCAGTGAGTATCCCAGACTATGGGGTAACCCCTTTTGGGCAGGAAAACGCTGAAACTATTGCCACGGAAATAGATCAATTTAATGCTGTATTTAAAAAGGTGGCGGGAGAATTTGAAGTTGACTTTTATAACATAACTCCAATATCTAGAGAAGCCGCCAGGGATGATGCACTTATTGCACCCGATGGTCTACATCCAAGTGAATTGATGTATCGTTATTGGGTGGATGAGATTATAGATGATATCCCCCAAATGTTGCCACAGTAGTCTAAACACTACATTTTGAACCGTATTTTTTTAATTTTAAAAGATGCGGGAAGACTTTTTACATTATCTCTGGAAATATAAGAAATTCGATTTTACCAATGCTGTTACTACGCAGGGAGAGAAGGTACTTCTAATAGATACCGGAACTCATAACTATAATTCAGGTCCCGATTTTTTTAATGCCCGGGTTAAAATTGGAGATCAAATTTGGGCTGGTAATGTAGAGTTGCATATAAAAGCTTCCGATTGGTATTTTCATCAACACGAAAACGATCGCAATTACGATAATGTAATTTTGCACGTGGTTTGGGAAGATGATGTTGAGGTGCAAAGGCGTAATAAGAGTGCAATTCCGGCTTTAAGTCTTAAAAATTTAGTAGACAGGAGCTTAATTTCCGGGTATCAAAAACTTTTTGTTTCCTCTCAAAACTGGATTAATTGCGGAAAAGGCTTCAAGAATACCAGTAGTTTCACCTTAAGGCACTGGCAGGAGCGCCTTTATATAGAACGCCTGGAAGAAAAGTCGGTGCTAATTCAGGACCTATTAAAAAAATCTGGAAATAATTGGGAAATGGTTTTGTTTCAGATGTTGGCTAAAAATTTTGGACTAAACCTGAATGGAGATGCATTTTTAAGTATGGCACAAAGCTTCAATTTTTCGGTTTTACAAAAAGCTTCGCAAAATAATTTACAGATGGAAGCTTTGCTTTTTGGGCAGTGTGGTTTGCTGGAAAAACAACTTAATATTCCCTATTTTCTAGAGCTTAAAAAGGAATATATTTATTTGAGCCATAAATATAAACTATCAAATTTAGGTGTGATAAGACCTAAATTTTTCAGGCTTAGACCAGATAACTTTCCAAACATAAGATTGTCTCAACTGGCTTCGCTTTACCATAAACATAGAAAATTATTTTCAGAATTAATTGTTTCAAAATCCCTGGAAGTAGTTTACCAAATTCTGGAGATAGAAACTTCTAATTTTTGGAAGACACATTTTACATTTCAAAAGAAACATAAAGAAAGAAGAAAATCTTTAAGCCTGGCTTATAAAAATCTATTGCTTATTAATACGATTATCCCACTACAATTTTGTTATTCTAAAGCGATGGGAAATGGTAAAGTGGAAGAGCTGATATCTTTAATGGAACAACTACCTCCCGAGAATAATAAAATTATTCAAAATTATAACAAGCTTAAAAAAGACTGTGTAGAAAATTCCCTGCACTCTCAGGCAATGGTACAGTTAAAACAACGCTATTGTGAATTCAATAAATGCCTTGATTGTGCTATTGGTATAAAATTATTACAGCGAAAGGCTTAAAGTATTATATTTGTAGGGATGACAAGAATGGTACATAATATTCGATATTATTTAGAAAAACATGGCTTCTACGTGTCGTCACGAGTGGCCGATAAATTAGGAATGCGTGCTAAAAGTGTGCGTTTGTTTTTTATCTATGCATCTTTTTTCACCCTTGGTTCCTGGTTTGTAGTTTATTTAATTCTGGCTTTTTGGCTAAAGCTTAAGGATCTTGTATATACTAAAAGAACTTCAGTTTTTGATCTTTAAGTTGTTTTTGGAGGATTTTTTTTAATAAAACAGGTATTAAGTAAAATTAATGAAATTATTATTTAACAATTTCTTTACAATTTAACTCCCAAAAATTTGAAAAAGCCTAATTTTTTAGCATCTTGCTTCGCGGAAAAAATTAATTCGAAATTAAACAACCAATATACTATATGAGAAAGTATCTACTTTCAATGTTCTTTTTGTTTTCGATTTTTGCAGGTAATGCACAAGAACTGGATGTAAAAGCCAAAGTAGGCAATCCGTCAAATATTATTAATGATGGATTTATAGACCTTGAGGTGACGGGAGGAGAGCCTCCTTACCAGTACAAATGGTCAAACCCTGAAACTTCTCTCCAATCTTCCCGGGCCGAAGACCTAACCGAAGGCGTCCCTTACGAGGTTACCGTAACCGATAGCCAAAATAACTCTGTTACCAAAACTTTTGAAATAGAAGCTAAGGCTATTACCGAACATTTTAACGGAACCTTTGTTCCTATTGTAGAAGCGATGACTGCAGTGCTTTTTTGGGATCCATTTACCGCAATTGGTGTTTATGACCCTAAAGTGTATGCCGAATTAAGTAATGTGCCTACTCCTGAGTGGAGTGCCGATGTTGAAGATAAATTTACTTTAAAAGAATGGTTGGTAGAAGAAGGTGCTCATGTAAATGAAGGAGATCTTATAGCAATAGTTAGTTCTGAAAATAGCGGTGAATTACAAGTTACAGCTAATGCTAACGGAACAGTAAAGTATTTAGTAGAGGAAGGTAAAACCATTTGGGATTATCAAAACAGTTCAGATCTTATTGAAACCAACGCGCATATGTTGGCGCAAATTCAATACGATGAGCCGCAGATTTTAACCAACCCCAACGGGACACCACAAACCCATAATATTCCTTTTATTGTGGTTTGGTTGATTTTTGGAGCAGCATTCTTTACAGTAAAGATGGGCTTCATTAATTTTAAAGGATTTAAACATTCTATAGATCTGGCGCGAGGAAAGTATGACGAGCCTAACGCACCGGGTAGTATTACGCACTTTCAGGCGTTGGCTACAGCTGTTTCGGCAACTGTTGGCCTTGGTAATATCGCCGGGGTTGCCGTTGCTATTTCCCTTGGAGGGGCAGGGGCCACTTTTTGGATGATTATTGCCGGTTTATTGGGCATGGCATCAAAATTTGTAGAATGTACCCTTGGGGTGAAATATCGTTTTATAAATTCTGAAGGTAGAATTTTTGGTGGACCTATGAATTATTTACGCTACGGATTGGAAAAAAGAAATATGCGTGGTTTAGGTAAATTCCTGGCTGCCTTTTTTGCAATTTTGGGTATTGGTGCTTCTTTTGGTGGTGGAAATATGTTTCAGGCCAATCAATCTTTCGAGATTCTTTCAGGACAATTTTCATTCCTTATAGGAAATGGTTTTTGGTTTGGAATAGCTGTAGCAATCCTTGTAGGGATTGTAATTATTGGTGGTATTCAAAGTATTGCTAAAGTAACAGGTAAGGTAGTGCCCTTTATGGCTGCGGTATATGTGCTTGGTGCTTTAACGGTAATCTTTATAAATATAGAAAATATAGTTCCGGCATTTGGGGCCATATATGATGGTGCTTTTAACGCTACCGCAATGAAAGGTGGTATTATAGGGGTGTTAATTGTTGGGTTTCAACGTGCGGCTTTCTCTAATGAAGCCGGTGTTGGTTCGGCAGCGATTGCGCACTCGGCAGCAAAAACAAATCATCCACCATCTGAAGGTTTTGTGGCTTTATTAGAACCTTTTATTGATACGGTGGTAGTTTGTACCCTAACTGCTTTAGTGTTAATTTTTACCGGAATGCACGAAGTAGAAGGAGTAGGTGGGGTTCAATTAACTTCAGATGCTTTTGCAAGTGTGGTGTCCTGGTTCCCGTATGTGTTGGCAATGGCAGTTTTCTTATTCGCTTTCTCTACCATGATTTCCTGGTCTTATTACGGAATGCGTTCCTGGACCTATTTATTTGGAAAGAGTAAAAAAACAGAACTGGCGTATAAAATATTGTTCCTTATTTTTGTTGTAGTAGGTGCTTCTATTAGTTTGGGAGCGGTGCTGGATTTCTCTGATATGATGATATTGGCAATGTCTTTCCCTAATATTATAGGGCTTTACATTATGTCTACCGAGGTTAGAAGAGATCTTAATGAATATTCCAGAAAGCTTAAAGCAGGAGAATTGTTTAAAAAACAACGGGAGGCTAAAGCCAGCTAATCTTATGCAATAATATGAAACCGATAAAATCCCATTTTGTGTTCAGCAGGAGCCAACAAAATGGGATTTTTCTTTTATTATGTATTATAATTATTCTTCAGGGGGTCTATTATTTTTTAAACTTTAGACCTGATGGTTCAACTGAAGAAATAACCACGGAAGAAATACAGGGTTTCCAGGCTAAAATAGATTCATTAAAACAGCTTCAGGCTGATGCAAATGAAGTGAAAATTTTTCCTTTTAATCCAAATTATATAACAGACTTTAAGGGCTATACGTTGGGGATGAGTGTTGCAGAAATCGATAGGCTGCACCGGTTTAGAAATAAAGATAACTGGATTAATTCTGCAGAAGATTTTCAAAAAGTAACCGGCGTTTCAGATTCTTTGCTCGCTTTGATTTCTCCCTATTTTAAATTCCCCGACTGGGTGGTTGATGCCCAAAAGCAAAAAAACAACACAAAAGTATTACCTGTAATACCTATTTCAGATTTAAATGAAGCTGATGTAAATGAATTGCAAAAAGTAAGTGGGGTAGGAGAGGTGTTGGCTAACCGAATAGTTAATTACAGAACAAGAATTGGCGGATTTAGAAGTGAAATTCAGCTTAAGGATATTTACGGTTTAAACTATGAGGCCCGCGAGAAACTTCAAAAACAATTTCGCGTTTCTAAAGATGTAAATTTCAATTTGATAAATATTAATAAGGCGAAAGTTTTAGATCTGGTAAGCGTTCCTTATATTAAATATGAATTGGCAAGGGAAATAATAGATTATCGCCAGCTTCATGAAGGGATTAAGTCTTTTGCAGAACTATCGAAAATAGAAAGTTTTCCTTCAGATAAAATCGATAGAATTCAATTATATTTGAGCTTAAATTGAATATTCGGAAATATTGAACTTCCATAATTTATCTTTCCGAATAGTTTAAAAAAAATAATATTGGTTGATTTGTAGGGCGATAGCTTTGCTATGAAGAAAAAGAAAAAAATAATTTAATATGAATTCATTGTATTTTACCGAGGAACATGAGCTTTTTAGGAAGAGTTTTCAGGACTTTTTACAAAAAGAAGTGGTACCGCATATTGATAAATGGGAAAAATCTGGAACCATAGACCGGTTTATCTGGAAGAAGTTTGGAGAGATGGGATATTTTGGCCTTAACCAACCGGAAGAATATGGTGGGATGAACCTCGATATTTTCTACACCGTCATTTTCCTGGAAGAACTGCAAAAAATAAACAGTGGCGGTTTTGCTGCTGCAATTTGGGCCCATGCATATTTAGCAATGACGCATGTAAACAAAGAAGGTGATGACCAGATTAAAAAGAAATATCTAGCCCCTAGTATAGAAGGTGAAAAAATAGGTTGTCTTTGTATTACTGAGCCTTTTGGAGGATCTGATGTGGCAGGAATGCGCAGCACTGCAATAAAAAAAGGAGATAAATATATCTTAAACGGATCTAAAACCTTTATTACTAATGGTGTTTATTCAGACTACCTGGTAGTTGCTGCTAAAACCGATCCTGATAAAGGGAATAAAGGAATGAGTATTTTTATTGTAGATAGGGATGCTCCCGGTATTTCAGCTTCAAAGTTAGATAAATTGGGATGGAGAGCTTCAGATACCGCCGAGCTTGCTTTTGATAATGTTGAAATCCCGGCTGAAAATCTTATGGGTGAAGAGGGGAAAGGCTTCTCTTATATTATGCAGCATTTTGCTTTAGAAAGACTTATTATGGGAATAAATGCCCATGCTCGTGCTCAATTTGCCTTAGATTATACGCTGGGTTATATGGCTGAACGGGAAGCTTTTGGGAAATCTATAGATAAGTTTCAGGCTTTAAGACATTCGGTTGCCGATATGGCCAGCGAAATAGAGGTGAATAGGGAGTTTAACTATTCTATTGCCAAGCGCCTTAATGATGGACAATATGTGGTAAAGGAAGCCAGTATGTCTAAACTGCTTTCTACCAAAATGGCCGATAGGGTTATTTATGACTGTCTTCAATTATTAGGGGGGTATGGCTATATGGAAGATTATCCTTTGGCCAGAATGTTTAGAGATAGTCGTTTAGGCCCAATAGGCGGAGGAACTTCAGAAATTCTTAGAGAGATTATCGCTAAAATGGTGATCGACAAAAAAGAATACAAGCCGGCGGCGAAGTAATCTTTTTAGATTGACATTTTTGCGAAAATTCCACTTTTATCGCTAAAATGGTGATCGATAAAAATGAGTATAAGCCGGTAGCGAAATAAATTAAAAATTGGTTGTGGGTTCTTAGATTTAGATTATCTTTGCAGCCTATTTCTAAAGAAAGGAGGTGATGACACTATGTTAATAATACCAGTAAAAGACGGAGAAAATATAGATAGAGCGCTAAAGCGTTTTAAGCGAAAATTCGACAAGACCGGAACAATGCGCCAGCTAAGAAGCCGCCAGCATTTCACGAAGCCTTCTGTTGCGAAGAGAGCTCAGCATCAAAAAGCCGAGTACATCCAGCATTTGAGAGATCAGGAAGATATCTAGTGAAAAGGATGTGATCGAATTTTCTGATTTTTTTCAGAAAATATAAAATTAACTGTTGATAGATTAAAGTTTGCTAACTTTGTTTGTCAACAGTTTTTTTATGTCTTTTTCCCAATTTTTAGATTATCTTCAGGTAGAGAAAAATTATTCTCTCAATACGCTAACAGCTTATAAAGCAGATTTAGAATCTTTTTCTGAGTTTATTTTTTATGAATTTGATGAAGAGGATTTAAGTAAATTACATTATTCACAAATAAGAAATTGGATTATTTGTTTGGTAGAGCAAGGAGTGTCTAACCGCAGTATAAATCGTAAAATTTCTTCTTTAAAGTCTTATTATCGCTTTCTTCAGAAAACCGGGGATATAGAATTTTCACCGCTAGCAAAACATAAGGCCTTAAAAACCGCTTCTAAAATTCAGGTACCTTTCTCTGAACTTGAAATTAAGAATGTCCTTGATCAAATTGACACCTCTGGTTTTGATGGATTAAGAGATAGGTTGATTGTAGAGCTTTTTTATACTACAGGGATGCGGCGTATAGAACTTATTGAAATAAAGCTTCAGGATCTTGATTTGGCAGGGAAACAATTAAAAATATTGGGTAAGCGACAAAAAGAGAGGATTGTTCCGCTCTTGCCGGGTGTAATTGCGAATCTGGAGAGGTATTTAGATGTGCGTGCTGGTATAATGGCTGGCCGGCAGGAATCTTCCCTTTTTGTTTCCCAAAAAGGTATTAAATTATACGAAAGTCTTGTTTATAGGATTATAAATAATTATTTTAGTAGGGTATCTGGTAAGATAAAAAAGAGTCCGCATATTCTGCGACACTCTTTCGCAACACATTTGTTGAACCAGGGTGCTAATCTTAATGCTGTAAAAGAATTGCTTGGGCATTCCAGTCTTGCAGCAACGCAAGTTTATACCCATAATAGTATTTCAGAGCTTAGTAAGGTGCATCAAATGGCGCACCCCAGAAATAAAAAAGCCAATTAAAATAATTGTTTAATTAAATTATACAGAATATGAAAGTAAATGTGCAATCTGTAAACTTCAACGCCGATCAAAAATTAATTGATTTTATTCAGCGTAAGCTGGATAGGCTAGAAAATTATTATGACAAAGTTATCTATGCAGATGTCTTTTTGAAAGTGCAAAATACTAGTGCGAAGGATAATAAGGTTACTGAGATTTTGTTGAGTGTTCCTGGAGATGATATTATGGTGAAAAAAACATGTAAAAAGTTTGAGGAGTGTGTAGATGAATGTGTTTCATCCTTGCAGAGGCAATTAATTAAGCGTAAGGAGAAATTAAGTGCGCACGTTTAGATATTTTTTTTAAAAATTGTTTTGTGAAAGAAATAATTTATATACATTTGCAGTCCGTTAGAAATAGCGGACTTTTTTATGCTAAAAAAGTAGTGTAAAAGCCGATGTAGCTCAGCTGGCTAGAGCAGCTGATTTGTAATCAGCAGGTCGTGGGTTCGAGTCCCTCCATCGGCTCTTGAAATTTTGAAATAAGTAGTTTTTAAAACTTAATTTGTTGAAAATTAAGTTGCTGAAAATTTTATAGAAAAAATTTTAAAAATGCTTTGGATGGTGCTGTTAAATTACGTTTATTTGCAGCCGTTAAAACAACAAGCCATCATAAAGCTTAGCTGTAATAGCAGCTACGGTTCTATGAAATAGTGGAAAAATAAATTGGGGAGATACTCAAGCGGCCAACGAGGGCAGACTGTAAATCTGCTGTCTTTCGACTTCGCAGGTTCGAATCCTGCTCTCCCCACTTATCAATTCAAAATTCCGAATTCTTGATTCAATGTTAGCTTTGAATTTTAGAATTTTAGATCTTGAACTCAATGCGGGAGTAGCTCAGTTGGTAGAGCGTCAGCCTTCCAAGCTGAATGTCGCCGGTTCGAACCCGGTCTCCCGCTCTTAATTGAATATAGGGTTTTGATCCTGTTTTAATTTATTTTTCCGGTTTGAGAGTAATTTAGATATCCGTAAGCCAGTTTTGGTTTATGGTTTTTCTTGTTTGAACCGGTGAACTTTGAAGGTGTAACTTTCGGCTTGCCGACGTAGCTCAGGGGTAGAGCGTTTCCTTGGTAAGGAAGAGGTCACGAGTTCAATTCTCGTCGTTGGCTCTAGATTGTATTAAATTGAACACTAATATATAACTAAGATTAAATAAGTATTAATTATGGCAAAGGAAACTTATGATCGTTCCAAACCGCACCTTAATATAGGTACAATTGGACACGTAGATCACGGAAAAACTACTTTAACAGCAGCGATTACTAAAGTAATGGCTGATGCTGGATATTCAGAAGCTAGTGCTTTTGATCAAATTGATAATGCTCCTGAAGAAAAAGAAAGAGGTATTACAATTAACTCTTCTCACGTAGAGTATCAAACTGCTAATCGTCACTACGCTCACGTTGACTGTCCTGGTCACGCCGATTATGTGAAGAACATGGTTACTGGTGCTGCTCAAATGGACGGTGCTATTCTTGTGGTTGCTGCAACTGATGGTCCTATGCCACAAACTCGTGAGCACATCCTTCTTGGACGTCAGGTTGGTATTCCAAGAATTGTTGTGTTCTTGAACAAAGTGGATCTTGTAGATGATGAGGAGCTTTTAGAATTAGTTGAAATGGAAGTTAGAGATCTTCTTTCTTTCTATGAGTATGATGGTGATAATGGTCCTGTAATTTCTGGATCTGCACTTGGTGCTCTTGAAGGTGATGATAAATGGTCTAAGACTGTTCTTGAGCTTATGGAGGCTGTAGATAATTGGATTGAGCTTCCTCAGCGTGATGTTGATAAGGATTTCTTAATGCCTATTGAAGATGTATTCTCTATTACTGGACGTGGTACTGTAGCAACTGGTCGTATTGAGACTGGTGTAGCTAACACTGGAGATCCTGTAGAGATTATTGGTATGGGAGCTGAAAAACTTACTTCTACTATTACTGGGGTTGAGATGTTCCGTAAGATTCTTGATAGAGGTGAAGCTGGAGATAACGTAGGTATCTTATTAAGAGGTATTGAGAAAACTCAGATTTCTAGAGGTATGGTAATTACTAAACCTGGATCTGTAACTCCTCACGCTAAGTTTAAAGCAGAGGTTTATATCCTTAAAAAAGAAGAAGGTGGACGTCATACTCCATTCCATAATAACTACCGTCCTCAGTTCTACGTACGTACAACTGACGTAACAGGAACAATTAGTCTTCCTGATGGTGTTGAAATGGTAATGCCTGGTGATAACCTTACTATTACTGTTGAGCTTCTTCAGACAATCGCTATGAATGTAGGTCTACGTTTCGCTATCCGTGAAGGTGGTAGAACAGTAGGTGCTGGACAGGTTACTGAAATTTTAGACTAATTATAGTTTATGATAAATAGGTTTCCCGCCAGGGGCGGGAAACCTTCCTTTATACATACGGGTTTAGCTCAGTTGGTAGAGCACTGGTCTCCAAAACCAGGTGTCGGGAGTTCGAGCCTCTCAACCCGTGCAAAATACCTTAAGAATCACATGGCAGGAATTGGCAATTATATATCAGAATCTTACAACGAATTAACAAACCACGTTACCTGGACAAGCTGGTCTGAAGCTCAAAGGTTAACGATATTGGTTGCGGTATTTTCTATAATCTTTTCCCTGGCTATTTGGGGTATAGACACCGTTTTTAGTTCGGCTATCGAGCAATATTTTGAATGGATTAAATCTTAAAAAAAATATTAGCATGGTAGAAGGAAAAGAAAAAAAATGGTATGTAGTTCGTGCTGTTAGTGGTCAGGAAAATAAGGTTAAAGACTATATTGAGAAAGAGGTAAACCATCTTGGGATGGAAGACTATCTTGATCAGGTTTTAGTTCCCACCGAAAAAGTTATTCAAATTAGAAATGGTAAGAAAGTAAATAAAGAACGTGTTTACTTTCCTGGCTATGTAATGATACAGGCTAATCTTGATGGTGAGATGCCTCACGTAATTAAAAATATAAATGGCGTTATCGGTTTTTTAGGTGAAACAAAGGGAGGAGATCCTGTCCCGCTTAGAAAGTCTGAGGTAAATAGAATGCTTGGCAAAGTAGATGAGCTTTCTGTGAAAACTGATAATGTTGCTATTCCTTTTACTGTAGGAGAAACTATAAAGGTTATTGATGGTCCGTTTAACGGATTTAACGGTACAGTTGAAAAGGTTAATGAAGAAAAGCGTAAGCTTGAGGTGATGGTGAAAATCTTTGGAAGAAAAACACCATTGGAATTAAGTTATATGCAAGTAGAGAAAGTATAAAGATTTTAGTTACATATTTTTTGATGGTTTTTTAAAGCTTCCACTCTAACAAACTATCACCTTAAAAATTTATAAAATGGCAAAAGAAGTAAGTAAAGTTGTAAAACTACAAGTTCGCGGAGGTGCTGCTAACCCATCACCACCAGTTGGACCTGCTTTAGGTGCTGCCGGGGTAAATATCATGGAATTCTGTAAGCAATTCAATGGTAGAACCCAGGATAAACAAGGTAAAGTACTGCCTGTTGCGATTACGGTTTATTCAGATAAGTCTTTTGACTTTGTGATTAAAACTCCTCCAGCTGCAGTACAATTGTTGGAAGCATCTAAAAACAAAAAGGGTTCAGGAGAACCAAATAGAAAGAAAATAGCAAGTGTTTCTTGGGATCAGGTTAGAACTATTGCAGAAGATAAGATGCAGGATTTGAATGCCTTTACCGTAGAATCTGCAATGAAAATGGTTGCTGGAACAGCTCGTTCAATGGGAATAACTGTAAAAGGTGATGCACCGTTTTAATCCAAAAAGAAATTAAAAATGGCAAAATTGACTAAAAAGCAAAAAGAAGCCCAGTCTAAGATCGAGAGCAATAAAGCTTACTCGGTTGCGGAAGCTTCTGCTTTAATTAAAGACGTTGCTAACGAAAACTTTGATGCATCTGTGGATTTAGCGGTTCGATTGAACGTTGATCCTAGAAAAGCTAACCAAATGGTGAGAGGTGTTGTAACCCTCCCGCATGGTACTGGTAAAGATGTAAAAGTACTTGCGTTAGTTACTCCAGATAAAGAAGAGGAGGCGAAAGAAGCCGGAGCCGATTATGTAGGTCTAGATGAGTATTTAGATAAGATAAAAGGTGGATGGACAGACGTAGATGTTATTATTACAATGCCTAGTGTAATGGGTAAATTAGGACCTTTAGGACGTGTACTTGGACCTAGAGGGCTTATGCCTAACCCAAAAACAGGAACAGTAACAATGGATGTTGCTAAAGCAGTATCTGATGTTAAGGCTGGTAAAATCGACTTTAAAGTTGATAAAACCGGTATTGTTCACGCTGGAATTGGTAAGGCATCATTTGACGCCGAAAAACTTGCTGGTAACGCAAGAGAATTATTAACTACTTTAGTGAAGTTGAAACCTCAGGCAGCTAAGGGTGTGTATATTAAAAGTATCCACATGTCTTCTACAATGAGCCCGAGCGTTCAGGTTGATACTAAAAGGTTCACTGAGCAATAATAGTATAGATTATGACAAGAGAAGAAAAATCAATAGTAATTGAAGATTTAACTGCCCAGTTAACAGATAATTCTGTTGTTTATTTAGCAGATATATCTGGCCTTGATGCCGGAACAACTTCAAACTTGCGTAGAGCTTGTTTTAAAGCTAACGTAAAGCTGGCTGTAGTTAAAAATACATTGCTTGCTAAGGCTATGGAAGCTTCAGGGAAAGAATTTGGAGAACTTCCTTCAGTTTTAAAAGGCAATACATCCATAATGTTTTCTGAGACTGGTAATGCACCAGCCAAAGTAATCAAAGAATTCAGAAAGAAAAACGAAAAACCACTTCTTAAAGGTGCTTTTGTAGACGAAGGAATTTATGTAGGAGATGACTACCTTGACACCCTTGTGAATATCAAATCTAAGGAAGAAGTTATTGGGGATATCGTTGGCTTATTACAATCGCCTGCTAAGAATGTTATCTCAGCACTTAAGTCTGGTGGTGGTAAATTATCTGGAATCCTTAAGACACTTTCTGAAAAGGAAGGATAAATTAGTACGCACTTTTTAACAATTATAAATTAAAGAACTTTTTAAAAACGATAGAAAATGGCAGATTTAAAAGATTTCGCAGAACAATTGGTTAACTTAACCGTAAAAGAAGTAAATGAGTTAGCTGATATATTAAAAGAAGAATACGGTATTGAGCCTGCTGCTGCTGCAGTAGCTGTTGCTGGTGGCGGTGCTGCTGGTGGTGGTGAAGAAGCTGAGGAGCAAACTGAGTTTGATGTAATCCTTAAAGCTCCAGGTGGATCTAAACTAGCTGTTGTTAAGCTTGTAAAAGAGCTTACCGGTCTTGGTCTTAAAGACGCTAAAGCATTAGTAGATGGTGCTCCAGCTCCAGTAAAAGAAGGAGTTGCTAAAGACGAGGCAGAAGCGCTTAAATCACAGTTAGAAGAAGCAGGAGCCGAGGTTGAGCTTAAATAAGCTTGACGAAAGCAATATTATTTAGGTTTAGACCTCAGGATTCGCTCCTGAAGGTCTAAACCCTTTTGCGTATATAGGGGATTCCCTATAGCGCGCCCGTTTTTTTATAAATTATAATCCGTCCATTGATGTTAGCAAAGCAAACTGAAAGAGTAAGTTTCTCTTCTGTAAAGAACAGACCTGATTACCCGGACTTTCTGGATATCCAGATAAAGTCTTTTCAGGACTTCTTTCAATTAGAAACCAAATCAGAAGAGCGGGGAAATGAAGGTCTCTATAATACCTTCCTGGAAAACTTCCCAATTACGGATACCCGTAATCAATTTGTACTAGAATTTTTAGATTATTTTGTGGACCCGCCAAGATATTCCATACAGGAGTGTATTGAGCGTGGTTTAACATATAGTGTGCCGCTTAAGGCTAGATTAAAACTATACTGTACCGACCCTGAACACGAAGATTTTGAAACCATCGTACAGGACGTATATTTGGGAACTATTCCTTACATGACCCCTAGTGGTACCTTTTGTATCAATGGAGCAGAACGTGTTGTAGTTTCTCAGCTGCACCGTTCCCCCGGAGTTTTCTTTGGACAATCCTTCCACGCAAATGGAACAAAACTTTATTCTGCCCGTGTAATTCCTTTTAAAGGTTCCTGGATAGAATTTGCTACCGATATTAACAGCGTAATGTATGCTTATATCGATAGAAAGAAAAAATTACCTGTTACTACACTTTTCCGTGCTATTGGTTTTGAGCGCGATAAAGATATTTTAGAAATCTTCGATCTTGCTGAGGAGGTTAAAGTTTCAAAAACAGGACTTAAAAAAGTATTAGGTCGTAAGCTAGCGGCCCGTGTATTGAACACCTGGTATGAAGATTTTGTTGATGAAGATACGGGAGAGGTAGTTTCAATAGAACGTAATGAGATCGTTTTAGATCGTGATACAGAACTTGAAAAAGAGCATATAGAAGAAATTCTTGAAACCGGAAGTAAAACTATTCTTCTTCATAAAGAAGATAACCAAACCGGTGATTATGCTATTATTCATAATACATTGCAAAAAGACCCTACCAACTCTGAAAAGGAAGCGGTAGAACATATTTATCGTCAACTGCGTAATGCAGAACCGCCAGATGAGGAAACTGCACGTGGTATTATCGATAAATTATTCTTCTCAGATCAGCGTTACAGCCTTGGAGAAGTAGGTCGATATAGAATGAATAAAAAATTAGGTCTTGATGTTGCCATGGATAAGCAAGTGCTTACCAAAGAAGACATCATTACCATAATTAAATACTTAATCGAGCTTATTAATTCTAAAGCAGAGATTGATGATATTGACCACTTATCTAACCGTCGTGTTAGAACTGTAGGTGAGCAATTATCTCAACAGTTTGGAGTTGGTCTTGCTCGTATGGCACGTACCATTCGTGAAAGAATGAACGTTCGTGACAACGAAGTATTTACCCCGATAGATTTGATTAATGCGAAGACACTATCTTCTGTAATCAACTCTTTCTTTGGTACCAACCAGTTGTCTCAGTTCATGGACCAAACGAACCCGCTTGCAGAGATCACGCATAAGCGTAGACTTTCAGCACTTGGGCCAGGTGGTTTATCAAGAGAAAGAGCAGGATTTGAGGTACGTGATGTTCACTATACTCACTACGGAAGGCTTTGCCCAATTGAAACTCCTGAAGGTCCAAACATTGGACTTATTTCCTCACTTTCAGTTTACGCTAAAGTGAACGGAATGGGCTTTATTGAAACACCATACCGTAAGGTTGAAAATGGAAAATTAAATCTTTCAGAAGAAGCCATTTATTTAAGTGCTGAAGAGGAAGAAGACAAGAAAATTGCACAGGCTAACATTCCGCTTAAGGAAGACGGTACAATAAATACAGACAGGGTAATTGCACGAATGGAAGGAGATTTCCCTGTGGTAGATCCCAAGGAAATACATTATACCGATGTGGCACCAAACCAAATTTCGTCAATTTCTGCATCCTTAATTCCTTTCCTTGAACACGATGATGCAAACCGTGCCTTGATGGGATCTAACATGATGCGCCAGGCACTTCCATTGCTTCAAGCCGATTCTCCAATTGTGGGAACAGGACTAGAGCGCCAGGTAGCTACAGATTCTCGAGTATTGATTAATGCTGAAGGAGAAGGGGAAGTAGAATATGTAGATGCAAGAAAGATTATCATTAAGTATGATAGAACGGAAGAAGATAGAATGGTGAGCTTTGATAGTGATTCAAAGAGTTACGATCTTATAAAATTCCGTAAAACTAACCAGGGTTCTTCTATTAACCTTAAACCAATTGTTAGGGTTGGAGATAGAGTAACCAAAGGCCAGGTTTTATGTCAGGGTTATGCTACCGAAGCAGGGGAACTTGCATTGGGTAGAAATATGAAGGTTGCCTTTATGCCCTGGAAGGGTTACAACTTTGAGGATGCGATTGTGATTTCAGAAAAAGTGGTAAGAGAAGATATCTTTACTTCTATCCACGTAGATGAATATTCACTTGAAGTTCGTGATACCAAATTAGGGAACGAAGAATTAACTAACGATATTCCTAACGTTTCAGAAGAGGCTACAAAAGATCTTGATGAACACGGGATGATTAGAATTGGTGCAGAGGTTAAACCCGGTGATATTCTTATTGGTAAGATTACTCCAAAAGGAGAAAGTGACCCAACACCGGAGGAAAAATTACTTCGTGCGATTTTTGGAGATAAAGCAGGTGATGTTAAAGACGCATCGCTTAAAGCTTCTCCATCTTTAAACGGGGTGGTAATAGAGAAAAAACTCTTTGCCCGCGCAATTAAAGATAAGCGTAAGAGAGCTCAGGATAAGGAAGATGTTGCAGCGCTTGAGAAGAAGTACGATGCTAAATTTGCCAATTTAAAAGCTGAACTTGTAGATAAGTTATTTGCTATTATAGGTGGAAAAACTGCTCAGGGAGTTCAAAACGATCTTGGGGAAGAGGTAATGCCAAAAGGTAAGAAATATACCTTGAAAATGCTTAACTCGGTAGATGATTATACGCATTTAACACATGGTACCTGGACCACAGACGATCACTTAAATTCATTGGTAGCAGATCTTATCCATAATTATAAGATTAAGGAAAACGACCTTCAGGGTAACCTTAGAAGAGAGAAGTTTACTATTTCTGTAGGAGATGAACTTCCTTCTGGTATTCTTAAACTAGCTAAAGTTTACATTGCTAAAAAGCGTAAACTAAAAGTAGGTGATAAAATGGCGGGACGTCACGGTAACAAAGGTATTGTTGCCAGAATAGTTCGCCAGGAAGATATGCCATTCCTTGATGATGGTACACCGGTTGATATCGTGTTGAACCCACTTGGGGTACCTTCACGTATGAACATTGGTCAGATCTACGAAACTGTACTTGGATGGGCAGGTCAAAAGCTTGGTAAGAAATATGCTACCCCAATTTTTGATGGGGCTACCATAGACCAGATTAATGAGCTTACAGACGAAGCCGGAATCCCAAGATACGGGCATACTTATCTTTATGATGGTGGAACAGGAGATCGTTTTGACCAACCTGCAACGGTAGGGGTAATCTATATGTTGAAATTAGGACATATGATTGAAGACAAGATGCACGCCAGATCTATTGGACCATACTCGCTTATTACACAGCAACCACTTGGTGGTAAAGCACAATTTGGTGGACAGCGTTTTGGTGAGATGGAGGTTTGGGCACTTGAGGCTTATGGAGCATCCAGCACCCTGCGTGAAATCTTAACAGTGAAGTCAGATGACGTGATAGGAAGGGCCAAAACTTACGAGTCTATCGTGAAGGGAGAGCCTATGCCAGAACCCGGCCTACCGGAATCTTTTAACGTACTTATGCACGAATTAAAAGGTCTTGGTTTGGATATTAAATTAGAAGAATAAAATACTGTTTATAAAGGGGCGTTTAGGCGCCCCGTCAAACAGATTTTTCACAATAATTATAGCAGCAGTTATTATGGCTAGAAATAATGATAAGAATACAGTAAAGAGATTTGATAAAATCTCTATCGGTTTGGCTTCCCCGGAATCTATCCTCGCAGAATCTCGTGGTGAAGTTCTTAAACCGGAAACTATCAATTATCGTACGCACAAACCTGAACGTGATGGTTTGTTTTGTGAGCGTATTTTTGGTCCTGTAAAGGATTACGAATGTGCCTGCGGTAAATATAAAAGAATACGTTACAAAGGAATTGTTTGTGACCGTTGTGGGGTAGAGGTAACCGAAAAACAAGTACGTAGAGACCGTGTTGGGCACATTAATTTGGTAGTTCCTGTAGCACATATCTGGTATTTCCGTTCTTTACCAAATAAAATTGGATACTTGCTTGGTCTTCCGTCTAAGAAATTAGATATGATTATTTACTACGAACGTTACGTAGTAATTCAACCAGGTATCGCTAAGAATGAAGAAGGAGAAGCATTAAAGAAAATGGATTTCCTTACTGAAGAAGAGTATCTAAATGTTTTGGATAGCCTTCCGCAGGAAAATATGTATTTAGAAGATAACGACCCCAATAAGTTTATCGCTAAAATGGGAGCCGAATGTCTTATTGAAATATTAAGAAGAATAGATCTTAACGAACTTTCTTACGAGTTAAGACACAAGGCTAATAACGAAACTTCAAAGCAACGTAAAACCGAAGCGCTTAAGCGTCTTCAGGTTGTTGAAGCTTTCCGTGATGCCAATAACAATCGCGAGAACCTTCCGGAATGGATGATTATGAAAGTGGTTCCTGTAATTCCACCAGAATTACGACCTCTTGTACCTCTTGATGGTGGACGTTTCGCGACTTCAGATTTAAATGATCTTTATAGAAGGGTGATTATTCGTAACAACCGTCTAAAAAGATTAATGGAGATCAAAGCTCCTGAAGTGATTTTACGTAACGAAAAACGTATGCTTCAGGAATCTGTAGATTCATTGTTCGACAATACCAGAAAATCTTCAGCGGTAAAAACAGACTCTAACCGTCCGTTAAAATCGCTTTCAGATTCGCTTAAAGGTAAGCAGGGACGTTTCCGTCAAAACTTACTTGGTAAGCGTGTAGATTACTCTGCACGTTCGGTAATTGTTGTTGGACCTGAGTTGAAAATGCACGAATGTGGTCTTCCAAAAAATATGGCGGCTGAACTTTACAAACCTTTTGTAATTAGAAAACTAATTGAAAGAGGAATTGTAAAAACAGTAAAATCTGCCAAGAAAATAATAGATAAAAAAGAGCCGGTAGTTTGGGATATTCTTGAGAACGTTCTTAAAGGACACCCAGTATTACTTAACCGTGCTCCTACGCTACACCGTTTAGGTATTCAGGCTTTCCAGCCAAAACTTATTGAAGGTAAAGCGATACAATTACACCCATTAGCCTGTACTGCATTTAATGCCGATTTTGATGGTGACCAGATGGCGGTGCATTTACCGTTAGGGCCTGAGGCTATTTTAGAAGCCCAGTTATTAATGCTTGCTTCTAATAATATTCTTAACCCGGCAAATGGTTCGCCAATTACAGTACCATCTCAGGATATGATTCTTGGTCTTTATTATATGACCAAGTCTAGAAAATCTACAGACGAGGTTAAGGTGAAGGGTGAAGGTCTTACTTTTTATTCTGATGAAGAAGTAGTAATTGCTTACAATCAGAAAAGAGTAGATCTTAATGCCGAAATTAAAATTCGTGCGAAAGATTTTAACGAAGTAGGAGAATTAACTTACCAAATTATAGAAACTACCGTTGGTAGAGTACTGTTTAACCAGGCGGTGCCAGAAAAGGTAGGCTTTGTAAATACTGTACTTACCAAGAAAAACCTTAGGGATATAATTGGTGAAGTATTGGCTAAAACAAGTGTTCCTGAAACCGGAGAATTCCTTGATGCAATTAAGGAAATGGGATATGGATACGCTTTCCGTGGTGGACTTTCCTTTAGTTTAGGTGATATTATTATCCCTGCTGAGAAACAAACCATGATTGATGAAGCCAATGAACAGGTTGAAGGTATTGTAGGAAACTATAATATGGGGCTTATCACCAATAACGAGCGTTATAACCAGGTAATTGATATTTGGACATCTACCAATGCCGGTCTAACCGAGTTGGCTATGAAACGTATTCGTGAAGATAAGCAAGGTTTCAACTCTGTGTTTATGATGCTTGACTCTGGTGCTCGTGGATCTAAAGAACAGATTCGTCAGCTTACCGGTATGCGTGGTCTTATGGCCAAGCCTAAGAAATCTAACTCTGGTGGTGGTGAAATTATTGAAAACCCAATTCTTTCTAACTTTAAAGAAGGTCTTTCAATTCTTGAATACTTTATCTCTACTCACGGTGCACGTAAAGGTCTTGCCGATACCGCACTTAAAACTGCCGATGCAGGTTATCTAACCCGTAGGTTGGTAGATGTTTCACAAGATGTTATCGTAAATGAGGAAGACTGTGGAACTTTAAGAGGAGTAGAAGTTAAGCCACTTAAGAAAAATGAAGAAATTGTAGAATCGCTTGGAGAACGTATTTTAGGACGTATTTCTCTTCACGATGTTATAAACCCTTCAAATAACGAACTTTTAGTCGCTTCAGGTGAAGAAATTACTTCTGAAATTGTTAGTAAGATTGAAGATGCACCAATTGAGAGTGTAGAGGTAAGATCTCCATTAACCTGTGAGGCTAAAAAAGGAATTTGTGTAAATTGTTACGGACGAAACCTTTCTACCAATAAATTGGTACAAAGAGGAGAAGCTGTAGGTGTGGTTGCTGCGCAATCTATTGGGGAGCCCGGTACACAGTTAACGCTACGTACTTTCCACGTGGGAGGTATTGCCGGTAACATTTCAGAAGATAACAAACTTGAGGCTAAATTTGCCGGTATTGCCGAAATTGAAGACCTTAAAGTTGTAAAAGGAGAAGCTCCCGACGGAAGCCAGGCTGAGATTGTGATTTCAAGAACTGCCGAACTTAAAATTAAGGATGAAAAAACCGGAGTGGTATTGAGCAACAATAACATTCCATACGGTTCTCAAATCTTTATTGATAACGGTGCTAAAGTATCTAAAGGTGATGTGATTTGCCAATGGGATCCATATAACGGTGTTATTATTTCAGAATTCGCCGGTAAAATTAAATATGAAAACGTTGAGCAGGGTGTTACCTACCAGGTTGAAATTGATGAGCAAACAGGATTCCAGGAGAAAGTAATTTCTGAATCCCGTAACAAAAAGCTTATTCCAACTTTACATATTTTAGGTAAAAAAGACGAAGTAATTCGCTCTTATAACCTTCCTGTAGGGGCTCACCTTATGGTAGACAACGAAGAGAAAATTGGCGTTGGTAAGATTTTGGTTAAGATTCCTCGTAAATCATCTAAAGCAGGTGATATTACCGGTGGTCTTCCAAGGGTAACCGAGTTGTTTGAAGCTCGTAACCCATCTAACCCTGCTGTAGTAAGTGAGATTGATGGTGTTGTTTCCTTCGGAAAAATTAAGAGAGGTAACCGTGAAATTATCGTTGAATCTAAACTTGGAGAGGTTAAGAAATACTTAGTGAAGTTATCTAACCAGATCCTTGTTCAGGAAAACGATTATGTTCGTGCAGGTATGCCACTTTCTGATGGTTCTGTTACTCCAGAAGATATTCTTAATATCAAAGGGCCAAATGCTGTACAGCAGTATCTTGTAAACGAAGTTCAGGAAGTTTACCGACTACAGGGTGTGAAAATTAACGATAAGCACTTTGAGGTTGTTGTTAGGCAGATGATGCGTAAGGTTAGAATTCAGGATCCGGGAGATACTATTTTCCTTGAAAACCAGCTTGTTCATAAATCAGATTTCATTGAAGAGAACGATAAAGTATTCGGAATGAAAGTGGTAGAAGACGCTGGGGATTCAGAAAACTTAAAACCGGGTCAAATCGTTTCACCAAGAGAGCTTAGAGATGAGAACTCTTTGTTAAGACGAGAAGATAAAAACCTGGCCACTGCAAGAGATGTAACTGCTGCAACCGCTACACCGGTTCTTCAGGGTATTACTCGAGCATCGCTACAAACAAAATCGTTTATCTCGGCGGCTTCCTTCCAGGAAACTACCAAAGTATTGAACGAAGCAGCTGTAAGCGGTAAGATCGATAAACTTGAAGGATTAAAAGAAAATGTAATTGTAGGACATAGAATCCCTGCAGGTACAGGTATGCGTAAGTACGATAGCATTATCGTTGGTTCTAAAGAAGAATTTGACGAAATGATGGAACACAAGCAAGAAGTTAACTATAACTAATACCAGTAAAAGAGCCGCAATCGCGGCTCTTTTCTTTTTATAAGATGAGGAATCCCGATCTAAAGTCGGGATTTTTTGTATTTTTATATATGCGATAAAGCAAGTGCTCCGGTGTTTTCGCCGGAACCTTTTAAATAAAATTCAAATTAATACTATGAGTGAAGAAAGTAAGAAACCTAAAAAAGGTCAAATAAATATAGAACTGGATGAAACAGTAGCAGAAGGAACTTATTCTAATTTAGCAATCATTAATCATTCAGTTTCAGAGTTTGTGGTAGATTTTGTAAACATTATGCCCGGGAAGCCTAAAAGTAAGGTGAAATCGAGAATTATTTTAACGCCACAGCATGCAAAGCGCTTATTAAAAGCTCTAGGCGATAATGTACATCGTTTTGAAAAAGCTCACGGTGAAATTAGAGATTATGAAAAGGCACCAATGCCTTTAAATTTTGGTCCTACCGGCCAGGCTTAAAAAAATCAATTTACTCAAAGAGGCTGTCTAAAAAGTCTATTCTCGTCAAGCTGAATCTGCCCGTCCGGTCAGGCGGGCTTGTTTCAGCTTCTAACATGTTTTTAATAAGCAACAGTTAGATCCCCGATAAAGAATCGGGGCAGGCTCTGAAATAAATTCAAAATGACGATTTTAAAACTTTTTCAGACAACCTCTTTTTTATTGACTTTAAGATAAACATCACGTTAGTGATTTTTAAAAGTATTCATGAAAAAAGAAAAGTAAAACCCCGGTTAATCTCCATTTATTTTTTGGTTATATCGGTATATTGTGAAGGATATAACGAGTTGGCTTTAATGCGTAAGAAATGAAAGAGCAGATTATAAAAAAGATATACAATCAGTTGTATAAAAAAGATGTCGATAAGACATTAAACATATTTCTGTGTGGTGCTGATACTGGCAATACAGATTCGTTTAGACATTTACTAAATATAGAATTTAAAAAATATGCAAAATTCAATGTAGTCTACCCAGAATTCATTTTTGCGACTCTTCTAAATAAAAAAGATAGCAACTTATTAGAATTAGAAGATGAACTTGCTAAGTATGTTGACTTAATTATAATCCCGTTAGAAGGACAAGGTACTTTAGCGGAAATAGGTGCTTTTACAGTAAATAAAAAATTGCTTCCAAAGATTTTAGCAATAAATGACATTCGCTATAAGAACGCCAAAAGTTTTATAAATCTAGGACCTATTGATTTAATTAAAAAACAAAACTCAAATCATTTATTTTATTATAAAAAAGGTAAAGAAAAAGATATTTTTCCAAAGCTTTTGGGAGAAATCAACACTAAAAAAATTGATAAAAGATTCGCTTATGAATTAGAAAACATTTTTAATTTATCCCGATATATATTTTATTTAATTTCTGTTTTTCAACCCTTAACAAAAAAAGAGATAATCAATCATCTCAACCGACTTACGGAACAAATAAAAGACGAGAAAATAAAACTAAAATTTATAGATGCTTCTATTCAAATACTAGTTCAGAAAAATAGAGTTGAAAAAGATTTTGATCCCAACTTCGTAGAAATTTATACACTATCCGATGAAGGACACAAATATGTTTATGAAGAATTATTACCAAAACTTCAAATTGTCAATGAGTTTTCAGATATTAGACTAAATATTCTTCGAAATAGAATTAAAAAAGATAAAAAGAATATGGGTAAGGAAATAGAGCTTTTAGAATTAGAGTAGCCGTTAATAGTGCGATGATTCGTCCCACTGGTTTTAACTTACATTTATACAATGAATTAAGTGTCAAAAACGTCAGAGTTTTCAACCCTTAATTGATTTAAGTAAAAGCTTTCCTTACCCTTTTTAAGTAAATGAATAGACTTGATAAATTAATACTTGAGATCGGTTTAAGTCGAAATGTGATTGAAAATTATATCACATTTGCTGACAAGCATTATAAATCCCATTATTTGCCTAAAAAGGGAGGTGGAAAAAGAACAATAGATTGTCCAGGGAAAAATCTAAAGACTATTCAAAGATGGATACTAAAGGAGTTTCTTAATAAACTAGAGGTTAACAAAAGAGCTAATGGTTTTGTGAAAAATAGAGGGATTAAAAGAAATGCTCTATATCATTTGAAAAAGAAACATATACTAACTGTTGATATAAAAGATTTTTTTTATAGTATTTCCCAAAGACAAGTCTTTGAGACCTTGAATGCTAACTACAATGACCGAGATTTTGCACTAAAAATTGCAAAAATCTGTACTTACCAAAGATATCTTCCTCAAGGTGCTCCAACCTCTCCAGCTTTATCAAATCTTGTTTTTAAACCAATCGATGATGAGATTATGAAGTATTGCAATTCTGAATTAATTCATTATTCCAGATATGCAGATGACCTAACTTTTTCATCAGATAATAAACAATCCCTCCAATATGCCTATAGGTTTATTAATGATCTACTTTATAAGAATGGATTTAATCTTAATTCCAAAAAAACTAGATATTTATCCGGTAAAGGTAATATGTCTGTAACAGGAGTGAATATCAATACAGGTAAACCAAAAGCAGATCCAAAACTAAAAAAACAAGTCCGGGCAGAGCTTCATCATTACATCATTAAGGAAAAAGAGATAAACCTGAATAAGTTAGCAGGTAAGATTTCTTTTATTAGAAGTATAGAAGAGGATTATTCTCAAAACCTAGATTTCTACATTAAAAGATTATATAAGAAAAAGGCATTTATTCAGAAAATGGCCTCTAAAACGCACTAAAGCCAACAAAGAACTGAGCTAACTTCCAAGTAAACTATCCCATTTTTGATACAAAATTTTCATCATAAGGCAGGCCTGATTTCGCGATCGCAAAAGCTTGTTTAAGAAGTTTATTACAGACTGCAATCAATGCCAGTTTCTTGCTCTTTCCCTTGGCTATTATTCGCTCGTAGACCTCTGTAACCTCCACTTAAAATCCAACTGTTTAAAAGTTTAATATATTTTATAAATTTAAGCTTATATATTCCTTAAAAATGGAGAAAAAAGCTTCCACTTCCCAGCCCACTAAACGAATAGCCGCCATAGACCTTGGCACCAACTCTTTTCACGCAGTTTTGGTAGATATCTATCCCGATGGAAGTTTTCGAACGGTTAATAAGCTTAAAGAGATGGTTAGCCTGGCCGAAAAAGGTCTGGAAGATAGATTGAGTGACGAAGCTATAAACAGGGGATTGGAGGCTCTTAAACGAATTAAATTCTTATGTGATAGCTATAAAGTAGAAAATATTCTTGCCTATGCTACCAGTGCCATTCGGGAGGCCGAAAATGGAGGTGATTTTATTAAAGAAGTAGGAGAGCAAATTGGAATTAGGGTACGTGCCATTTCTGGAAAAATGGAAGCTGAAATGATTGGCCTCGCTGTAAAACACAGTATTGCTTTAACTAAAGAGCCGGTGCTTATGATAGATATAGGCGGTGGAAGTGTAGAATTTATTATTGGGAACCATAACGAATTTAATTATTACAATAGTTTAAAATTGGGGGTTGCCAGGATGACTGCCGAGTTTGTAGAATCAGATCCTATTAAAGAAGATGATATTAAAAAGCTTCAGGGTCATTATAAAAAAGAGCTACCTGAAATATTGAAGTTGGCCAAAAAGCATAAAGTGAAAACCATTATAGGCTCTTCAGGAACTATGGAAAATATTGGTCAAATGGTTGCTGGCAGGTCATCTTTAACTGCCGATAGGAGTCTAAACGAACTTGAATTTACGGCAAAAAACTTTCAGGAGTTGTATTCAGATTTTATAAAACTTGATAGAAAACAACGTAAAAAAGAAAATGGCCTTGAAGAAAAGAGGATAGATATTATTAATGCCGGGATGATTTTGGTGCAATTTCTTATTGAAAAATTAGGGGTTGAAAATATTAAAATTTCTGAAGCTGCACTTCGGGAAGGAATGATCTTAAATTTTATTGAAACCAAAAAAGACCAACTTAACCTGGATCTTGTCGCCAATTTTAAAGACCCAAGACGTAGAAGTGTTTACGAATTACTTAGAAAAACCAACTGGATTGAAGCACATTCCCGGCATGTTGCTAATTTCTCATTACAACTGTTTGATGTTTTTAAGGAAGAATTGGAGTTAAAGGAATCTGATAGGGAATTACTGGAATATGCCAGTTTAATGCATGATATTGGTTATTATATTTCCTATAGAAAGCACCATAAACACGCTTTATATCTCATTAAATATTCAGACTTACTGGGTTTTAAAGAAGATGAGATTAATATTATGGCCAATGTGAGCAGGTATCATAGAAAGTCTACGCCACATAAGCGGCATAAGCCATATAAACAATTAAGTAAAAAGCTACGAAAAAGGGTTAAAAAGCTTTCGGCAATTTTAAGGCTTGCCGATGGTTTAGATCGTAGCCATTATCAAAACGTACACAAGCTTGAAATAAATAATAAAAAAGAAACTATAGAGCTTTTAATTACTACCCATAGCGACCCCGAACTTGAAATATGGGGTGCTTTAAGAAAGGGCAGCTTGCTGGAGAAACTTACCGGTAAGAAACTTAAGATTTTTCAGGTGTTGGAAGATTGAAAATAAATTAGTCTTTATATTTTTTAAAATAAATCCTGGCTGCCTTCATCACACGCGGTGCAAGAATTAAGGTGGAAATCATGGTTGGAATGGCCATAAAGGCAAAAAAGCTATCAATGAGGTTAATCATCATACTCAAAGAAGTAGTGGCCCCAACAAGAATACTGGCAATGTAGAAATAGTTGTAATAATGTTTGTTTTCGGCACCGGCCAAATAGGAGAGACATTTTGTTCCGTAGTAAGAAAAAGAAAATAGAGACGAAATACTAAATGCCGAGATACAAAGCAATAAAAGATAATCTCCAACATAAGGAATAGAATCTTCAAAAGCCGCTGCTGTTAGGCTCACTCCATTCTCATCTGAGGTTTGCCATATACCTGTTACCAAAATGCAAAGCGCGGTTAAGGTGCATACTACTAGAGTATCTATGGCAGGTCCCAACATAGCTACCAATCCTTCTCTAACAGGTTCAGAAGTTTTACTTGCTCCGTGTGCCATTGTTGCGGTTCCTATTCCGGCTTCATTAGAAAAAGCACCTCTTCTTATTCCTAAAATAATCAAACCACCCAGCATACCGCCTAACATAGGTTCTCCTCTATAATTTTCGGCAGCAAAAGCATCTGTAAATATGGATGAAAAATAATAGGGGACTACATCATAATTCACAATCAAAATAATAATTACCGAAATAAAATAAAGTGCCACCATAGACGGAACCAATTTGGAAACGGTTTTACTTATTCGTTGCAACCCGCCAAGAATAACTACCGAAGTAAGAATAACCAGGATAAAACCTATTATAAGGTTTGTTTTAAAACCCGTAGGAATATTATTGGGTTCTAAAAGAATGTAATTTATAGCTTCGGTAAGTTGGTTTACATTAAAGACCGGAAGTGCCCCAATAAGTCCTGCTACACTAAAAAAGATGGCCAAAAACTTCCACTTTTTACCGAGGCCTTCTTCAATAAAATACATAACCCCACCCTGTATATTTCCCTGGGTGTCTTTGCCTCGGTACATAACCGCCAGGGTATTGGTGAAAAATTTGGTAGCCATCCCAACTACTGCGCTTACCCAAAGCCAAAAAATTGCACCGGGTCCTCCAAGAGCTATTGCTACAGCCACACCGGCAATATTTCCCATTCCTACGGTAGAGGAAAGAGCGGTAGAAAGTGATTGAAAATGATTTATTTCCCCAGGATCATTAGGGTTGTTATATTTTCCTCTAAGTAGATCTAATGAATGCCCTAAATATCTAAACGGAAGGAAATTAGATAAAATAAGCAAGTAAAATCCGCCGCCAATTAGCAAAATTACCAGGGGAAGTCCCCAAACTGCCGCTGCGAATTGGGAAATGAGTTCGTCTAATGCATCCATAAATCTTGATTACGGCCAGAATATATGAAATTAAGTCCTATCTAACACAGCCCTTTAAAATGTTTCTTGAGAGTTTTGTGTTAGTTTTTGTAAATCAGTTGTTTAGAATTCAGAGGTGAAATGAAATTTAATAGACGGATATTTATCGCGAGTCATTTGCAGCGAAAATTGAGAATCTGCCAAAAACACTAATTGTCCCTTCTTATCTTTTGCCAGAAATTTTGATTTTAGCCTTTTAAAATCTTTAAATTCTTCGCTTTTTTCATCTTCGGCTTCTATCCATGTTGCTTTATAAACGTTTAGGTTTTCGTAGGTACATTTGGCGCCATATTCGTGTTCTAATCTATATTGAATAACTTCAAACTGAAGGGCTCCTACGGTTCCTATAATTTTTCTTCCGTTTAACTCAAGCGTAAAAAGCTGCGCAACCCCTTCATCCATCAACTGGTCAATCCCTTTAGCCAGCTGTTTAGATTTCATAGGATCGGCATTGTTTATATACCTAAAATGTTCTGGTGAGAAACTGGGGATTCCTCTATAATTAAGCTTTTCTCCTTCGGTAAGTGTATCTCCAATTTTAAAGTTTCCCGTGTCGTGTAGGCCAACAATATCGCCGGGATAAGAAACATCAACAATTTCTTTCTTTTCTGCAAAAAAGGCATTTGGACTGGAGAATTTTAAATTTTTATTTTGGCGTACGTGCAAGTAGGCTTTATTTCGCTCAAATTTACCCGAAACAATTTTTATAAACGCTAATCTATCGCGGTGTTTGGGATCCATGTTGGCGTGAATTTTAAATACAAAACCGGTAAATTTATCTTCATCGGGTTTTACCAGGCGCTCTTCACTTTCTTTAGATCTTGGGATAGGGGCAATATTAATAAAGCAATCCAGTAATTCCCTAACTCCAAAATTGTTTAATGCCGAACCAAAAAATACGGGTTGCAGGCGGCCTTCCAGGTATGCATCTTTATTAAATTCTGGATATACACCCTGGGCAAGTTCAAGTTCATCCCTTAAATTGTTTGCCGCGCTATTTCCAATTAGGTCATCCAATTCGCCAGAATTTAAATCAGAAATTTCAATAGTATCTTCAATATCTTTTTTAGGATCTCCGGTAAAAAGGTTTACATTTTTCTCCCAAATATTATAGATTCCTTTAAAGTCGTACCCCATTCCAATAGGGTAACTTAAAGGTGTAACGGTAAGATTTAATTTTTGTTCAATTTCATCAAGTAATTCAAAAGCATCTTTCCCTTCTCTATCCAATTTATTGATAAAAACAATCATGGGGATGCTTCGCATTCTACAAACTTCCACTAATTTTTCAGTTTGTTCCTCCACACCTTTGGCAACATCAATAACCACAATCACGCTATCTACAGCTGTTAAAGTTCTAAAGGTGTCTTCAGCAAAATCTTTGTGTCCCGGGGTATCCAGGATATTTATTTTTATATCTCTATATTCAAAAGCTAAAACCGAAGTCGCAACCGAGATACCTCTCTGGCGTTCAATCTCCATAAAGTCGCTGGTAGCACCTTTTTTTATCTTATTAGATTTTACCGCCCCTGCCTCCTGTATAGCACCTCCAAAAAGGAGCAATTTCTCGGTAAGCGTGGTTTTACCGGCATCGGGGTGGGAAATAATTCCAAAGGTTCTTCTTCGATTTAATTCTTTTTGAAAACTCTTCATCTGTAAAAATATTAATGGATTCTCCTTCTACTACAAGGTAAAAATGAAGAAGCCGCTGTGATAATTGTTAATTACCGGAGTTTACTCGATCATTGAAATTTAATGCTCCGAGACCTGTCTCGGGGTAATTTGCCTCCAAATACTTAAGCGCCGCAAAAGTACTATTATTTTAAGGAAAAGTAGGGATAATTTAAAAGTCGGTTTTATAAAATATTTCCGGATGGGCATCAAAAAAACATTAAAAGCTTCCGGCTTTGAAAACATTCATTAATTTTACATTATGGGGTATTTTTTGAAAATAATAATGGTTTTTTTGACCATTTTTTTAGTTAGTTTGAATTTTTATGGGCAATCTACCATGCAGCAAATAGCAAAGGGGAGCTATGTTATTAATATGGGAGTTACCCCACAAACTGCCGATAACTCTTTGCAAGCCTATGGGTTACTCTATACTTTGTTGAAAAATCAAAAACTTGAAGTAAAATGGGTTATTAATCCAGGCAAGTTAAAAGACGGTGTAGACTTTAACTATAGGGATAAAAGCTTTAAAGGAGGTACATTTATTATTCCGGTCTCTTATATAACAAAAGATGTAAAGAAATTAATTACTGCCTGGGAAGAGAAAGGGGGGGTTGGCATATATTTGGAAGAGGACATTCAGGCTCCGGTTTTTACCAGTTTATCTATGGCCCCACAATGGACTTTAGATAGGGAAAACGGTTATATTGCTGTACCTTTCTTTAAGGCTGCCAATATTCCTGAACAAGCTTATGGTGGAAATGATAGCCGAAATTGGAAAACACCGAAAGACCTGGGTGTTTGTGATGATATTTTTGTGATGCCCCACGCTGATCCGCGATTTCATTCTCATAAGAATCTTTATGTTTGGAACAGAAAATATAAAGGCGCAATTTGGGCTGGGTGCCACGCTGTAAGTATCCTGGAAAATCTTACGGGTAATATAAAAACAGAAGATAATGACAGTACAGCATTTATTCAACTGAACTTTTTAAGCGCCGGTTTTCCCGGAGCTCAAAGTGCCGGGTTGATTCCATATAGGAAGCATAGCCATGGAACTCCACCCTTTCAAAACTTATTCCCATCAGACCCGGTGGCGCAATATATGGGTAGCCCCGATAAAGCGCATCTTAATGGTTCAGAAAGAATCTTTTTGCCCAAAAAAATAAACAGATGGCGTAAAGAAACAAAGAAAATTGTAATAGATGCCGATGCTCCTGATATTCCTGAGATTTCTGAAGATACAGCGGTAATTACTGCCTACGGACACGCATATGGGAACCCTAAAAATGGATTGGTAATGTATCAGGCCGGGCATAGTATATATGGTGAAAATCCCGAAAATATTGCTGCTATACGAGCCTTTTTTAATTGGAGTTTTTATGCAGCTGAGGTGAAAAGAAGGGAAAACGCCTTGGAATTTAAAAATAGTAAAGGTGTGCCAATATTGGATACTAAGGTTGGTGACGATCTTATTACAGCATTAAAGCTAAACCCCATTCATTTTGATTTGGATAAAGCTGAAATTAGGCTTGCTGATAAACCGGCCCTGGATAGTATTGCTGATTTCATGAAGGATCATCCGGCACTTTTGTTAGATATAAGATCCCATACCGATAGCCGGGCGAATGATGTTTATAACCTCCAACTTTCGGAAAAAAGGGTGAAGGCTACTATTCAATATTTAATTGAAAAAGGCATCTCGGGTTCACGTATTTCGGGAAGAGGCTATGGCGAAACGGCATTGCTTAATCACTGTGGGAATAATACCGAATGTAATGAAGCGGAGCACAGAAAAAATAGAAGGTCAGAATTCATTCTAAGTATAAATTGTGATGTATATTCCCGAAAAGGATTTTAGTAGTTTTTTATAATGCTATTTAGAATTAAAATTGCAACATAATTTTAGGAAATGTGGACTTGTAAAAGCCAAACTTCATTTCGTACATTTGGCATTCAAAGAAAAACATGGGAACAGATAACGTAGTATTAGTTAACGAGAAAGGCGAGCAAATTGGCTTGATGGAAAAGATTGAAGCACACGAAAAAGCCTTGTTGCACCTGGCATTTTCGGTTTTCATTTTTAACAAAAAAGGTGAGTTGATGATTCAACAGCGCGCCCTGGATAAATATCATTCTCCGGGTTTATGGACCAATACCTGCTGTAGTCACCAACGCGAGGGAGAAAGTAATGTAGCTGCCGGAAAAAGAAGACTTCAGGAAGAAATGGGCTTTAGTACCGAGTTGAAGGAGGTTATGAACTTTATTTATAAAGCTCCTTTTGATAATGGGCTTACAGAACATGAATTCGATTATATCCTGATTGGAAACTATGAAGATGATCCTAAACCCAATCCAGATGAAGTAGCTAGCTGGAAATGGATGAGTCTCGATGAAATAAAATCTGATATGAAGACAAATCCGGAACTTTATACCGAATGGTTTAAGATTATTTTCGACAAATATTATTCAAGTATTAAATAATGAGGTTAAGTGTACATAGAAAAGCTCACTTTAATGCGGCACATAGGCTTTATCGAAAAGATTGGAGCGATGAGAAAAACCTGAAAGTTTTTGGGAAATGCAGCAACCCTCATTATCACGGGCATAATTACGATTTAATTGTAAAGGTTACCGGTGAAATAGATAAGGAAACGGGTTTTGTAATGGATTTAAAACGACTTAAAGATCTTATTTACGAAGAGGTGGAAGTGCCTTTTGACCATAAGAACTTAAATAAAGAAGTTAAGCCGTTTGATGAACTAAACCCTACAGCTGAAAATATAGCCGTGATAATTTGGAACAAGATCAGAAAACGATTGAAGCCTGAGCTAGATCTGGAAATAACGCTTTACGAAACCCCCAGAAATTATGTAACCTATAAAGGAGAATAAATGGCACTAAAACTTGGCGATAAATTACCCCGATTAACTTTAAAAGATCAGGAAGGAGAGAACTATCATTTTTCGAGATTGGAAAATACGGCACTGGTTGTATTTTTTTATCCCAAAGATTTTACTCCGGGCTGTACTAAAGAAGCATGTAGTTTTAGAGACCATTATCAGGAATTTCAGGATTTGGGGGCTGAGGTTGTAGGTATAAGTACCGATAATGAAAACTCCCATAAAAAATTTGCTTCAAAATATAAGCTTCCTTTTGTTTTGCTTTCAGATAAGGAAAAAAGAGCAAGAAAGGCTTTTGGTGTAAAACCGGGTTTACTTGGTTTGCTCCCGGGGCGTGAAACTTTTGTATTTGATAAAGATAAAAAGTTAATTCATAGGTTTAATAGCATGGGGGCTTCACAGCACATTCCCGAAGCACTTAACTCTCTAAAGAAAATTCAGGGAAAATAATATTTGATTATCTGGTTATTTGTATCGAAAAATATACTAAATTCGCAGCCGAAATTTAAGTGATATGGCAAGTAAAAGATTATTGAAAAGAGATGTGAATTATGTAATGGGAGACATTATTGATGCTGCATACATACATCAAATGGCTAACCCTGACGACGCATCTAAGACGGAAGCGATTGTAGATGAAGCTATCTCTAATTTTGACGAATTGATCGTTAAGATCAATCAAAAAGATGTTGAGAATAAAAAACAGCATTTTAAGGCAATAGAAAAGGAGCTGGAAGTGAAAGCTGAAGCCCTTATTGCAAAGATTAATGCGTTATAGAATTAACCGGCCGATGTAGCTCAGCTGGCTAGAGCAGCTGATTTGTAATCAGCAGGTCGTGGGTTCGAGTCCCTCCATCGGCTCTTAATAAAAAACCTCCCTTTTTTAGGGAGGTTTTTTTATGCAGTTTTTTCTGGGCGCGAGAGGTGGAGTTCTTCGTTCTTAAATTGAACGCCTGTTTGGATTAAACTGAATTTGCTCACTTGTTCAGTCCAGATTGTTTTAGCCTCCAAATCATTTATATCTTTAATCCCGAATCAAAAATATGGCAGGTCTTTGCATAACCTAAATCATACTATTCTGAGACAGAAGTCTCATATTGTAATTTTTCCTGTTGTCCTTTTGCTTTTTTAATACTTCTATTTAATAAAATACTGATGCCCAGCGCTATAATTATTAGCCCGGTGAAAACATAAAACACCGGAATATAGCTTCCTGTTCTTGTGTAAATTTGCGATACCAGGGTAGGACCAATAAGTCCGCCTAAAGACCAGGTGGTCAATAAATAACCGTGAATGGCACCCAGTTCTTTGGTTCCAAAGAGATCGCCTATAAAGGCAGGCAGATTAGAAAAACCACCGCCGTAACAACTTACCACCAAAAAGATAAAAATTTGGAATATAAACGCCGAAGTAATAACCGGGAGGGTGGTAAAAGCAATTAGCTGAATTATAAAGAAGACAATAAAAACTTTTGGCCGGGAAATATAATCTGAAGCTGCCGCCCAGCCTAATCTACCACCGCCATTAAAAATTCCCATGAGGCCAACCATAGTGGCAGCCGAGGCGGTTGAGAGGCCTGCAATATTTTGTGCCATGGGAGAAGCTACCGAGATCATCATAATCCCCGCGCTGGTGTTGATAAGCATCATAGTCCATAACATCCAAAAGTGTTTAGTCTTAACCGCCTCTCCTGAGGTGGCCTGGGTTAAATCTTTTTTAATCTTTTTAGTTCCATCTTTTATAAGCTCCTTCATTCGGGCAGGCATCCAGTTTCTGGGTGGGGGAGCAATATAGGATGCGCCAAGCATCATTAGTGCAAAATAGGAAGCTCCCAATACATAGAAAGTGTAACTAATCCCTATAGACTCTATTAGATTTGCTGCTATTGGGGCGGTTGCTAAGGCACCGGTACCAAAACCAAGCACTGCCATTCCTGTTGCCAAACCACGTTTGTCTGGAAACCATTTTACCAGGGTAGAAACCGGTGCTATATAACCAATACCCAGTCCCAGGCCACTTAATAAACCATATGATAACAGAAAACCTGTTAAGGAACTCATAGAGATAGCTAAACCGGAACCTGCCTGGCCTAAGCTAAATAGAACAGCGGCAAGCATAGCCGATTTTCTTGGCCCACTTCTTTCTACAAATTTTCCGAATAATGCTGCTGAACCTCCGCCCAAAACCATCATAATTGTAAAAGCAGTGGTAACCGAAGCCATTGTCCATCCTTTAATATCTACAAGTGGTTGTGTATAGACGCTGTAGGCATAGGCGGCGCCAATAGAAATGTGAATAGAAACTGCTGAAGCTGCAATTAACCAACGATTTTTCTTAGTAGTGTCCATTTATAGATGATGTTTTTAATAAAATGATTGTTTCGTATGTAATACGATAACAAGTATAAGTTTTTATTGTGAAAATCTGTATAAAATGCGTTTGTTGTTGAAAATTAATAATAAAAAAAAAGTCCGTAGTTAATTAACTACGGACTTTTAAAATGATTAGATGTAGACTGAATTAGCTCACTGTCTCTTCATCTTTGCTGGTTTCTTCCGACTTTATATTTTCAATCTCTTTTTGTTCAGTTTTTCGCTCTTCTAAGAAATTTTTTAATTCTTTTCCGTACATAGATTTTTTAACCTTTGGCTGTAGAGAATTATAAATAGTATCAAGGTATTTGATATTGGCATCAAAAACTTCAGACAATGCTAAATATGGAGCTACTTCAAGGTTATTATTATTAATGGCGAAATTAACGGTGTAGAGATATTTTCTTTTAAGAAGGCTTTCATACTGCTTGTTTAACTCAATCAACTTTTCCTCATTTTCTGATTGCTGTGCTTCAAAATTCTCTTTTATTAACTCCAGGTTCTTATCGTTAAAGCGACTCATCATTTTACGATACTCTTCCAACTTTTCCTGATTTTTTGCGCCGCTTATTTTTGCATCGGTTACAAAATTCTCTAGTGTGGTGTTAATGGTTACCTGGCCTTCTTCTGCAAAGAAATCTATGCGATCGTCGTACTGCGAGTTATCTATTTTTTTAAGATAAAGGTACATTACCTGTGGGCTTTCAATAAAAGTTTCAAGTGTAATATTGGAATTACCGCTAACTTCTACAGAGTCCACATCCAGCATTAGTGTATCTTCTATTTTCTGAAGATAAACGGTTCCTTTTTTAAGGCCTTCAATATTGGCATTTACAGTAAGATTACTTTTTTTATTGTTACAGGAAATAAGGGCTATAACAGCTATTAAAAGAATGCTTATTTTTTTCATCTTTTTTATAATTTTCTTTCTTCTATCCAGTGCTTGTTGTAAGCTGATATTTACTCAATAATAGAGGTTTATGCTTAAATGTTTGTCGCCAGGTAATTAATTCAGCTCAGCTTTGGGCGGCAAATATCTTATAAATTTCTATTTAAAACTAACTCCCGGCGGCGATTTGCATTAAAATAGTAGTTAGAATTGCACCGTAAGTTCCTACTACATATCCAAAAACAGCCAGCAATACACCTACTGTGGCAAGTGAGGGGTGAAATGCTGCTGCAACCACGGGTGCAGAGGCTGCGCCTCCAACATTTGCCTGGCTTCCAACTGCAAGGAAAAAGTACGGAGCTTTAATAAGTTTTGCCGTTGTAAATAGAAAAATAACGTGAATAGACATCCATATTAAGCCAATACCTATTAGCCCAGGATTATCGAAAACCATTCCGAGGTCCATCTTCATACCAATGGTAGCTACAAGTATATAAATAAAAATACTTCCTATTTTACTGGCCCCGGCACCTTCATAAGTTTTTAGTTTTGTAAAGGAAAGACCAATTCCAATAGCTGTAGCGATGGTGATCATCCAGAAAAATGTAGAAGAAAAGGAAGAGAGTGCGCTTTTGCTATCCTGAAAAATTTCAAAATTAGAGGATAAGTATACCGATATTTCATCGGCACCCCAATGGGCAATTCCAACAGCAACAAAAGCAAGGGCTAACATCACCATGTAATCTGCTAAGCTGGGATTGCGGGTTACACTTTCAGCGTAAGTGGAGACTTTGTTTTTAAGTTCGGTTATTGCTGAATTATCAGCTTTTAGCCAGGTATCAATTTTTTCACTTTTTCCAATCCCCATTAGTAAACCTGCCATAAGTAAATTGGCAACTACTATATCTACCAGTACCATACCACCGTAGAGTTCAGGGTTGTATTCGTAAATTTCCAGCATCGCAGCCTGGTTGGCTCCCCCGCCAATCCAACTTCCCGCAATGGTAGATAGGCCACGCCAAATAGCATCGGGGCCAACACCGCCAACAGTTTCAGGAGAAATAGCTGAGACGATTAAAATAGCAAGTGGACCACCAACAATAATTCCCACGGTACCTGCAAAAAACATGATAAGAGCTTTTGGGCCAAGATTAAAAATTGCTTTTAAATCTATACTAAGGGTCATTAAAACCAGGGAAGCAGGTAAAAGATAACGGCTGGCCACAAAATAAAGCTGGGAGGTGCTGTCGTCTATTAATCCTAACGAATTAAAGATTGCAGGAATTAAATAGCACATTAAAAGTGCGGGAACAATAGCATAGAATTTTTTCCAAAAACCCTCTTTTTTGGATGAAGTGATAAACACAAAACCCAGGGCGAGCATTAAAAGTCCAAATACTATAGCATCATTGGTGAAAATAGGAGTATCTTCCATTAATAAAAGGTTTTAAACGGTGGCAAAATACAATTTTTCTTAAACTCTTTTTAGGGATTATCGTTAATCCTGTAGATAGGATTTAAACAGTTCTTGTAAGCTTTTAGCAACCCCGTCTTCTTTGCCGTTATGGGTTACAATATTAGCAACTTCCAGAACTTCTTTTCGGGCATTTCCAACTGCTACTCCCATACCCACACCATTTATCATTTCTACATCATTGTAATTATCACCAAAAGCAACACTTTCTTCAATGCTCAAGTTAAAATGGTTTTTTAGTAAAAACTGAATCGCCGTAAGTTTTGATACTTCTTTGTTCGCAATCTCAAGATAGGTAGATTTAGAACGGTATAAATGTAACTGATTGGGGAAGTTTTGGGATAAAAAGTCTTTAATTTTATCTATGTGGGCTTCATCACCCATGGCCATAATTTTGTGTGCTCCTTTGTTTTCATTTTTCCATGAAGCAAGAACATCGGTATTGGCTTTTATCACAGGTTTTACCTTAGTGTTGTTTTCTTCGCGTGCAGCCCATTGGTCGTATTCGGGAACATACCATTCATCTTTATGATACAGGCTTAAATGGCAATTGATGTTTTTGTTGAAATCACAAAGCTTATCTAATGTGTTAATTGGAATCTCAGTAGATGTTACCGCTTCACCATTTACTAATATCAAGCCGCCGTTATAGCAAATTATGGGTTGCTCGTTTATATCCAGATCTTCCTGAAGGTGTCTCATAGCCGCCGGCATTCGGGCTGAAATAAGTACAAACGGCAGTTCGTTTTTTAAGCTTTTTATGGTTGAAATGGTGGTAGGAGATAAAACTCTATCGTGGTTTAGTAAAGTTCCGTCAATGTCAGAAAAAACTATTTTATATTGCATTATTCTTCTTTTTTATTTTTTGGATGTCTATTTGCTTCTTTTAGTGCTTTATTTAGCATCCACTCAATTTGCCCATTGGTGCTCCTAAATTCATCAGCAGCCCATTTTTCAATGGCTTTTAGCATCTTTTCATCAACTCTAAGTGCGAATGCTTTTTTATTACTCATTTCTCTTTTCTTTCCAGATTTTTAATAAAATCGTTTAAAACCGGAATCAATTCGGGATGTAGGGGTAATTCAGGATTATTATAGGTCTGGTAGTTTTTAGTCAAATCATTAGAAACTATTTCACGAAAAACGTGGTTCATATTCTCAAGTAAAACAAATTCAGAATTTTTAGCTGCCTTATGTAGCATTTCAGCCTGTTTTTCGTTTACCTGAAGATCTCTTGTTCCGTTTATAATTAAGACAGGAATCTTAAGTTTAGCAATTTCGGCGCTGGGATCATAATTTATCCAGGAGGCTAGAAACTTTTGTGCAGAAGGATTAAACATATTACTGAATATTTTCGGGTATTCTTTAGTGCTGCCCATTTTCTTTATTTCATCAAAACTCCTTTGCAGTTCAGCTTTAAATTGGGGCAATTGTTTAGTAAGTTGTTCTACCAAAATACGGTCTATACTTTCGCCGGCCCCGGCTAAAGAAATAAATGCATCAGCATGGTCTTTTGCAGCTATCATTCCAATTAAAGAACCCTGGCTATGCCCGGCAATAATATAATTCCTGAACTTGTTTTCTTTTTTGAAATACCTCAGAATATTTTCTACATCGGTTATAAAGTCGGCAAAGATAATTGATTCTAAGCTTAATTCCTGAGCTTTAAGGCTTCGTTTATCGAATCTAAAACTTGCTATTTCGTATCCAGCTAATTGATGTGCTATTTTTTTAGCAAAATCACTTTGCATCCCGCTTTGGTTACCGTCACGATTTGTTAAGCCCGAGCCTTGAATAAAAATCAGCAATGAAGGATTTTCAACATCAGAAGGCAGCGTGAGAGTTCCATCAGTAAACTTGTCTATAGAAATCGCTTCTTCATAAAAGTTTGCCTCCTGGCCAAAAGCTACAGAGTTTGCGAGAAAAATTAAGAAAATGCTGAGTTTTAAGTTTTTCATTTTTTTTGGATAATCGAATGCTCCGAGGCTGGACTCGAAATAAAAAAATTTTGTATTCAAGACCTCGTGCGTTTGCCACGTGGTAATTTGCTTAGTGATTTAGTGTTCCGGCATTTACCACCGGGGTAGCATCTTTATCACCACAAAGTACCACCATTAAATTACTCACCATTGCGGCGCGACGTTCGGCATCAAGATCTACCAGTTCTTTTGCACTTAATTCGTGCAGAGCCATTTCAACCATTCCCACAGCGCCCTGTACAATTTTATGTCGAGCAGCTACAATAGCCGTAGCTTGTTGACGCTTTAGCATAGCGCTGGCAATTTCATTGGCGTAGGCCAGGTACCCAATTCTAGCTTCCAGAACTTCTATTCCGGCAATTTCTAGACGTTCTTCCAGTTCTTTTTCCAGGGCATCGCTTACTTCATTTACGCTAGACCGCAAGGTAATATCTTCATCTAAACCTTCATCTGCAAAATTATCATAAGGATAAAGGCTGGCAAGTTTTCTAACCGCAGCATCAGTTTGTACTACCACAAAATTTTCAAAGTCGTTTACATCGAAAGAGGCTTTGTAGGTATCGAGAACCCTCCATACCAGAATAGTGCTAATCATTACCGGATTTCCCAGTTTGTCGTTCACCTTTAAGCGTTCACTATCAAAATTTCTGGCCCTAAGCGAAATCTTTTTCTTGGTGTAAAAAGGATTTACCCAAAAAAGGCCGTTTTGTTTTACCGTTCCCTTATAATCTCCAAATAGTAGCAGTACCCTGGATTCATTTGGGTTTACCAGAATTAAACCGGGAAGAATAAATAATGCAACAATAGTTCCCGCAATGAACCAGGGGTTAGTGGTCATAGCAAAACTTATAATGCTTCCAAAGAATAATAGTAAAAAAACAAACAGCATTATATAACCGTTTGATGCCTTGAGTTCTTTTTCCTGAGTCATGATATTTTAAAATTGGTTGATATTAAAATGATATCATAAAAGTATTGTTTTAATTTTAAACTAAAAAAAGTTTTAACACATAAAAAATATGGCTTCATTATATTTGTAAAAATTCTACAGATGAAAAAAATAGTATTGTTTGTTTTTGTGTTATTTAGTATTAATGTGAGTTTTGCCAATGAAGCCGACTGGGGAAAAACAGGTCATCGTGCTACCGGTGAAATAGCTGAAAACTTTTTAAACAAAAAGGCCAAAAAGGCGATAAGTAAAATTTTAAACGGACAGGGTTTGGCCTTTGTAGCTAATTATGCCGATGACATTAAAAGTGATCCTGATTTTAGAAAATATGGTCCCTGGCATTATGTAAACCTGGCCCCGGATGAGGAAAAATATAACGAGAAAACTGCAAACCCTAAAGGAGATCTATATCAGGCTATTTTAAAATGTAAAGAGGTTTTAAAAAGCAAAGATGCAACCAAAGAAGAGAAACAATTCTACTTAAAAATGCTGGTGCATTTTGTAGGGGATTTACATCAACCTTTTCATGTAGGAAGAGGAGCCGATAAAGGCGGGAACGATATTCAGGTGCGCTGGTACAATAAGGGCTCTAATATTCATAGGGTTTGGGATAGCCAGATGATTGATTCGTACCAAATGAGCTATACAGAGCTTGCTGCGAATAGTCGTAAACTTAGTAGGGCACAAATAAAGGAAATTGAAAAAGGCGAAATTATAGATTGGGTTTATGAGTCTAGAGAAATGGCAAATGAACTATATGATTCTGTCGAAATAGGAGAGAAATTAGGCTATAAATATATGTATAACTATATGCCAGAAGTGCTACAGCAATTACAAAAAGGAGGCATACGTTTGGCGAAAATTTTAAACGATATATACGGTTAGATTACAATATAACTATTAAAAGGCCATTGTATAACCTTGTTTACAATGGCTTTTTAGTTTATTTTTCTGAATGTAAGATTAATTCTTGGTAGTACTTCTTTTTTAGTTTTTGGAAGTTGGTGTTTCCAAAAATGCTGCATCCTACCCTTCATAATTAACAGGCTTCCGTGGTTAAGATCAATACTTTCTTTTAAGTCTTTATTGGTTTTATGTTTAAGTTGAAATCTTCTAATGCCTCCAAAACTAATTGAAGCGATTACAGGATTTTTGCCTAAAACTTTCTCATCGTCGGCATGCCACCCCATACTATCGCTCCCGTCGCGGTAAAGATTGGCAAGGCAGGTGTTGAAGCTAAATCCTGAAAGCATTTCGGTTTTTTGTTTTAATTCCCATAATTCAGCTGAAAAATCCGTGGGGTTTAATTGTAACCCGGAGTAGGTATAGGAAATTCCTTTTTCAGCATAAAATGCAGTTAAGCGGGGTTGGGGGATTTCTTTTCCAAATAATTTAATATTTTGCTGCTGCCAGCGAATTTCATTTACTAATTTTTGGAACAATAAATCAGCTTTCTCTTTATTAACAAAATTGGGGAAATACTCCAGCTCGGCATCTGGCAAACTAAAAACTTCAGACTTCATTTCTTAAAATTGTAAATAGAACCAGGCCCAATATATAAGAAAAAATTGTAGTGGGATTCTTAGAATTAAAGCCCATTTAGGGATTCCTGCTCCTGCCTTTTTAGAAGAAAGCATGTAGAAATGAACCAGTAGGAACACTAGCAGCATTAATATTATTCCATATATCGCAAGATCTTTGGTAACCGGAAAAAATAATGAAAAACCAAGAAATATTTCGGCCAGGCCGCTTAATAAAACCAATGCTTTGTGAGCAGGTAAATAGCGTGGCATAATGCGCATATACATTTTTGGTTTAATAAAGTGAATTATTCCGGCTACGATATACATCGTGCCCATAAGATAAAGGTGCCAGGGATATTGCATTTTTTAAAGATAAAAATATATCTGAAAGGATTGTAGGTTTTATAGTATTATCTAACTTATACTGAAAATATTGCATATTTCCTAAAATTATAGTAGATTTATGGATTCTTCTATCTACTAACTTGCTGAAATATTGAAACATAATTACCCCTTAATTCTTTTTTGTTTACTAAGTGTTAATTTGCTTTTTGCGCAGAATACCGGGGCTATTTCTAAAGATAGCCTTGAGAGTTTAGTTGATATTACCAGAGAAAATCTGCTTAAATATAATTATAAAGATGGGGTAGAGAATGCTTATCTTCTTCTTGAAGGTGCCGAAAACTCTGATGCCGATTATTATAAGTTTCACGCTCATAATTATTTGGGTAATGCTTATAACCAATTAAAGGATAATCGAAGAGCAAAATCTAATTACCTAAAAGCCCTGGATATTGCCCACAATCTCGAGAACGATACTTTATTAATTTATATTTACAATAACCTTGGCAATGTATATGCTGAAGAAAAAGGTAGTGCAAAAAAAGGGATAGCTTATTACAATAGGGTAATTGATTTGGCCGACAGTTTGAAAATTCCCGATAAAAAATTAGCACCTACCATAAATATTGCCTGGACTTTTATAGATGATGGTAAATACTCACAAGCTTATCCTTACCTTAAAGAGTCTCTAAGGCTGTTAGGGGACATTAAGAATAATAACACTCGTTCTCAACTGTATATGTTGTTAGGAAGGTATCATCATAAAACAAATAAACTAGACTCTGCTAGCTATTATTTTACCCAGGGATTACAACTAGCAGAAGCAGATTCTTTAATATTGCCGGCATCTTTAATTTGTAAAGATTTTGCGGCTATGTTGTTTGAGAAAGGTGAGTTTGAAGCGGCTTATAAAAGCCTGGAAAAATATGATAATTATAAGGCACAGTTATTTGAAAAAGATAAGCTGGCACAAATTGAAGCTGCTAATGCGCGTTTTGATGTAAATGAGTACCGCCGTAATCTTGAAATTTCCAAAAAAGAACAGGCTTACCAGGATGAATTAATAAGTAGATCTACCGAGAAGATCCTAATTATGGTGGTAGCTTCCCTAATACTTATTATAACCCTACTTATCTTAAATAAGATTAATCAGGATAGAAAAAAGCTTATCCATCAATTAAAAGAAAAGAATAACCAACTGGTAGACGCCCGTGATAATGCAGAACGTCTCTCTAAATTGAAAACCGAGTTTTTCTCTACAGTTAGCCATGAGTTGCGTACACCATTGTATGGCGTGGTGGGATTAGCCTCTTTATTATTAGACGATAAAAGCCTGAAAAAACATGAAAGTGATTTAAAGTCTTTGAAATTTTCAGCCGATTATCTGCTCGCCCTTATTAACGATGTGTTACAAATGAATAAAATGGAGTCTAAACAGGTAAAACTGGAGAATATTCCATTTAATTTAAAGGAATTAGTACTCAGTATTGTGAATACTTTTGAGTTTACCCGACTTCAAAATAATAATAAAGTACATTACTTTATAGATGAAGATATACCGGAAAATTTAATTGGTGATCCTGTGCGTTTGTCCCAGATACTTATGAACCTTGTTGGTAATGCGGTGAAATTTACCGAGAATGGAGATATTTATATTAGTATAAAATTGCAGGCCAGGGTAGATGATAGGGCTGTTATATATTTTGAGGTTAAGGATAATGGAATTGGTATACCAAAAAGTAAACAAAAATTAATTTTCGAGGAGTTTTCACAACTTAGGGCAGCAAATTATAATTATCAGGGCACTGGGCTGGGCTTGCCTATTGTTAAACGTTTACTGGAATTGTTTAACTCTCAAATTCATTTAAAAAGTAAGGAAGGTGAAGGCGCACTTTTTTGCTTTAGTCTTAGTCTTAAAGAAGATAAGGCTCCTTCTAAAGAAGCGGGTTTTGCCCATGAAGTTTATCTCGATAACCTAAAACGAGTACAAAAAATTCTTGTTGTAGATGACAATAAAATAAACCAGGTAGTTACAAGAAGGATTCTTGAAAAGCAAAATTTTGAATGTATTGTAGCTTCAAATGGGGTGGAAGCTATTGAAAAGGCCTCTGCTGAAAATTTTGATCTAATATTAATGGATCTAAATATGCCGGGAATTAATGGTATGGAAACTACCGAGCGTATACGAGAATTTAATAAGTTGGTGCCAATTGTTGCCTTAACCGCTGTAGAAATAGAAGAGGTTAGAAATGAGATTTATGCTTCGGGGATGAACGATATTATTGTGAAACCTTATGATATAGAACGCTTCTACCAAATTGTTAACCGAAATTTGAGCGCTAATATTGAAGCTGTTTCTAAGAATTAAGCTTTTTATTCTCCGTATATCTTCCCAAACTTCTGTAAAATAAAAAGGCCTGGAAAGCTGTTTCTTTCGTCATCCTGAATCCGTTTCAGGATCTAAGATGTTAGAATCTGAAACAAATTCAGCTTGACGATTACAAGACTTTCCGGGCCTTTTATAGAGTTTCTTCCAAAAAAGAAATTACTTTACCATTTCAAAACTGCGTTTTACGAAATTGGTAAGTTCTTCTCCTTTAAGTAAATTTTGGGATAACCTGGCAAGATCTAACGAATGCTTAATTAAGCGATCCTGTTTCTTCTCGGTTTTAGTATTTAGAATCTCAGAAATCAAGGGGTGATTGGTATTTACCACTAAATTGTACATTTCAGGCATATTGCCCATACCAAACATACCCCCACCACCGGTTTGCTGCATCTCTTTCATTCGGCGCATAAATTCTGGCTGGGTAATTAGTAATGGAGCGGCATCACTATCCATGGCTTCCATTTGTATAGTATATTTTTCCTTCGGAATAACCCTTTCAAAATCTCCTTTTAGTTTCTCCTTTTCTTCATCAGAAAGTTTAGACACTTTTTCTTCATCTTTTTTGATGAGGTTATCTACCTGATCTGAGTCTACACGAACAAAAGAAATTTTCTCTTTTTCACCTTCCATTTTTTGAAGCAGGTGAGATATAATTGGAGAATCTAATAACAATACTTCATATCCTTTTGCTTTGGCCGCATCAATATAACTATGTTGCTCATCCTGGTTTGAAGCATATAATACCACAAGATTTCCATCCTTATCTGTTTGGTTATCTTTTATTTTCTCCTGCAATTCTTCAAATGTATAAAAAGCATTGTCTACGCTTGGATAAAGGGCAAACTTCTGCGCTTTTTCATAAAATTTATCCTCAGAAAGCATTCCGTATTCAATAACAATTTTAATATCGTTCCATTTTTGTTCAAAATCTTCACGATTGTTATTGAAAAGAGATTTTAGTTTATCGGCTACCTTACGGGTAATATAGCTGGAAATCTTTTTAACAGCACCATCGGCTTGCAGGTAAGAACGTGAAACATTTAAAGGAATGTCTGGAGAATCTATAACTCCGCGAAGCATAGTTAAAAATTCAGGAACAATTCCTTCAACATTATCGGTTACAAAGACCTGGTTTTGATATAGCTGAATTTTATCCTTCTGTATATTCATATCCTGCGTCATCTTAGGGAAGTAAAGAATTCCGGTAAGATTAAACGGGTAATCTACGTTTAAGTGAATATGGAATAAAGGATCTTCAAATTGCATAGGATACAATTCGCGGTAGAAATTTTTATAATCTTTATCCTCTAAATCGGTGGGCTGTTTTGTCCAGGCCGGTGCAGGATTATTGATAATATTGTCTACCGTTTTGGTCTCTGGTTTTGCATCTTCAGGCGCATCTTCGGGAAGGGGTAAAGTTTCTTCCTTAGTACCAAATTTAATTGGAACAGGCATAAACTTATTATACTTTACCAATAATTCCTGAATTCTGTTTTCTTCCAGAAACTCTTCATCTTCTTCGTTTATATGAAGAATAATTTCTGTTCCCCGCTCTTTTTTGTCGGCATCTTCAAGGGTAAAATCGGTTGTTCCTTCACATACCCAATGTGCAGCCTGTTCGTCTTTATAAGACTTGGTGATAATTTCTACTTTGTTGGCCACCATAAAAGCAGAGTAAAAACCAAGACCGAAATGGCCAATAATTCCGCTGTCTTTGGCCGTATCTTTATACTTTTCAAGAAACTCTTCAGCTCCAGAGAAAGCTACTTCGTTAATATATTTTTCAACTTCATCTTTAGTCATTCCAATTCCCTGGTCTATAACGTGAAGTTTCTTGCCTTCCTTATCTACTTTTACCTCAATAACCGGGTTACCGTATGCTACATCGGTCTCGCCAATATCGGTGAGGTGTTTTAATTTTAAGGTAGCGTCAGTCGCATTAGAGATTAACTCCCTTAAAAAGATCTCGTGATCACTGTAAAGAAATTTCTTTATCAGTGGAAAAATGTTCTCTACAGAAACATTGATTTTTCCGGTTGCCATATATGTTTGTTTTAATAAATTTTAATGTTCTCTTTTTATAGTCAAAAAAAATACCATTAAAACTACGCTGACAAACTGGCATAAGTTGTAATGTGAAATTGATGAAAGCGTCTAAACTCCTGAACTACAAATTAACCAATAAGATTTTTAACAAACATTTTGTTTAATATTATGAAATAAAGATTAAACAAAATTATATCTTTGAAGAAAGAAAATTAATTATGGCTACAGCAAAAAAATCAACAACAAAAAAAACGTTAGATAAAGATAAGCTTATTTCCCTATATATGGATTACGTGCTGGAGGAAGAGAAGCGTCCAAAAACGGTTTATAAATTTTGTAAGGAGAATAAGATGAAGGAGGAGGAATTTTACAATTTCTACGGAAGCTTAGAAGGTTTGCAAAAAGGAATTTGGGAGCGTTTTTACGAGCATACTATCAATGTACTTCAGAAAAGCCCTGAGTTTGAAACTTTTTCTAACCGCGAAAAAATGCTCACCTTTTTCTACACATTTTTTGAAATGCTAACCGCCAACAGAAGCTATGTTTTATTTTCTTTAAAGGAGCACGAGAACCAACTTAAAAACCTGCAGCAATTGAAAGGTTTAAGGAAAAATGTAAAATCTTTTGCGGCCGAGTTAATTGAGGATGCCAATGCAGAGAAAAACATTCAGGCATTGCAACAACCAGAAAAGATATTTTCGGAAGCGGCCTGGGTACAACTTATGTTCTTAATGAAATTTTGGATGGATGATAATTCTGCCCAATTTGAGAGCACCGATGTCGCTATAGAAAAGTCAGTGAATACGGTTTTTGATGTATTTGACAATACCCCGTTAGAAAGGGTAATAGATTTGGGGAAGTTTCTATGGAAAGAGAAAATGGCATAATAAAGCCTACATCTAATAACTATGAAAACAATAGATAAAATACCAACAGGTAAAATTGGCCGTACTTCAAAACTGATGCAAACAGGGGTGAAGCTAGGGGGCAATTATCTTAAATATTACAGTAAAAAAGCTTTTAATCCCGATTATACAAGAGATGAGTTAGACCAAAGCAATGCCGATGATATTTATGATAGTCTTAAAAGCTTAAAAGGAAGCGCGCTTAAAGTAGCGCAAATGCTTTCTATGGAAAAAAGCCTTTTACCCAATGCCTACGTAGAAAAATTTAGTTTGGCTCAATTTAGTGTGCCGCCGCTTTCTGCACCTTTGGTTAGAAAAACTTTTAAAAAATATAATGGGGCTTACCCTGAAGATTTATACGATAAATTTGCGAGTGAATCTGTTAATGCTGCCAGTATTGGTCAGGTTCATAAAGCCGAAAAAGATGGGAAAAAACTTGCTGTGAAAATTCAATATCCCGGTGTCGCAGATAGTATAAGTTCAGATTTGGCAATGGTAAAACCCATTGCTACCAGAATGTTTAATCTTCAGGGTAAAGATTCCGCAAAGTACTTTAAGGAGGTTGAAGGAAAATTATTGGAAGAAACCGATTATATCCTGGAGGTAAAACAGAGTAAAGAAATTTCTGAAGCCTGCGCACATATTCCTAATCTTAAATTTCCGAATTATTATGAAGAGTTGTCCAGTGAGCGAATTATTACGATGGACTGGATGAACGGAAAACATTTAAGTGAATTTTCAAAGGAAAATACCGACCAAAACAAAGCGAATAAGGTAGGGCAGGCTCTTTGGGATTTTTATATGTACCAGATGCACGGTTTAAAAGAAGTACACGCCGACCCGCATCCCGGAAACTTCCTTATTGATAAAGAGGCTAATCTAATTGCTATAGATTTTGGCTGTATTAAAAAAGTGCCCGAAGATTTTTATGTGCCTTATTTTGAATTGGCAAATAAAGAAAATATTAATAATCCGGAATTTTTTAATGCTAAGTTATTTGAACTGGAAATATTAAGGGAAGACGATTCAGAGCGTGAAATTAAATATTTTTCAGAGTTGTTTTATGAAATGCTCAGCTTATTTACAAGTCCATTTCATGAAGAGAATTTTGATTTTGCAGACGAAAGTTTTTGGAATTCAATTACAACTCTTAGCGAAAAATATAGCAAGGATACCGAATTGCGAAAAATGAATGGAAATAGGGGAAGTAAGCACTTTTTGTATATAAACCGCACCTTTTTTGGTTTATACAATTTATTGCACGATCTCCAGGCGAAGATAGAGGTTAATAAGTTCCGCAATTATATGTCATAGTTGTTGGTTTTATTTATTGGTTAGGTTGTGGAAGAGCGTTGTTACCATCCCTACATGGTAATAGCGCTTTTCCTATTTCCAAACCTAACTGACTTATGAAATAAAAAGGCTGTCTGGAAAGCTTTTAAAAACGTCATCCTGGATTTATTTCAGGACTAACAAGTCGATTACTATACTCAGGTTAGAAGCTGAAGACAAGTTCAACTTGACGGAAAAAAGCGTCCCAAACAGCCTAATTAATTATAGAGCCTAAAATTTTAATCTTTCATTTCCTCTGAAGCTTCAATATTTCCGGCTTCTTTTTTATTTTTCACATATTTTTCCAACCATTCATCCTGCTCCCAAAGCACATGCAAAACAGATTCTTTTGCGCTATACCCATGGCTTTCCTTTGGCAACATAACTAAACGTGCAGTAGCACCCAGCCCCTTTAAAGCGTTAAAATAACGTTCACTTTGCATAGGATAGGTACCTGAGTTATTATCGGCTTCCCCGTGAATCAATAAAAGAGGTGTTTTCATCTTATCGGCGTGCATAAAAGGAGACATATTGTAATAGACCTCGGGGGCTTCCCAATAACTTCTTTCTTCACTTTGAAATCCAAACGGAGTAAGGGTTCTGTTATAGGCACCACTTCTGGCAATGCCTGCAGCAAATAAATTAGAATGTGATAATAAGTTGGCAGTCATAAATGCACCATAACTATGGCCACCTACGGCAACACGATCCCTATCTACGTAACCCATTTCGGCAACCGCATCTATAGCCGCTTTTCCGTTTGCTACCAACTGCTCTCTAAAACTATCGTTGGGTTCCTCCTCACCTTCTCCAATAATAGGAAAAGCCGCATCATCTAACACCACATAACCACGATTCACCCAATAAATTGGCGAACCATAATAAGGGTACGTGAAGTCGTTTGCATTTGAAGTATTCTGTGAAGCCGAATTTTTATCCTTGTATTCTCTTGGGTAAGCCCAAACGATCATAGGATGTTCTTCGGGATTTTCTTTGTCAAATCCGGCAGGAAGATAAAGTGTTCCGTTTAATTCTAATCCATCTTCGCGTTCGTAAGTAATTACTTCTTTGCTTACATTTTCAAGGCTTTTAAAAGGATTTTCGAATGAAGTAATTTGGGTGATATCATCCTTTTTGTCAATATCCCTAATATAATAATTGGGATATTCGGTGGCCGATTCGATTCTTACCAGGATTTCCCCTTTTTCAATATCTAAAGCTTCTACAAGGGTTTCTTTTTTATCGTTATAATCAGATTGGTATAAACGTTCGGTTTTGCCATTTTCCAAATCTATTTTATCGGCAAAAGGGAATTGACCTTCCTCGCTATAACCTGCGCCCAGTAAGAAAGCATCTTCATCATCCAGTTTTAAAATACTTTGCCCGAATTCGTTTTTGGTAGTCACAAATCTTCCCGGGTCGCTGTAACGATCCTGATAGTTTCTATCAAAAATTATTTCAGGTGTTTCTGATGGTTTAGAGGGATTAAAGACGTAAGTCCTGGTATTACGGGTATTCCACCAATAATCGTTTGCTATGGCAATTTCATCATTGCCCCAGGTAATCCCTGAAAAACGATCTTTGGTTTTAAGGATTGAATTTCCTTCACCGCTAAAGGGCGCTTCTAAAACAAAAACTTCATCCCTAAATTCTACTTCAACCTCAGGATCTCCTTCGTCTAAGGCTTTTACATAAATCAGGCTGGCCGGTTTATCGCTACGCCACTGTAAATTTCTTCTTCCGGTTTGGGTAGCCATAAAGCCTTTGGGAAGATCTTCCAATAAGGGCTCTTCGTTAACTTTGTTTACCAGTTCTCCGTTTGCAGTAAAAATGTTTGTTTCTGAAGGGAACCTGTAATAAGGAACCAAATAAGAAAATGGCTTTTTAATATGGTTCACCATTATATATTCCCCATTGGGAGAAAACGAAATGCTACTATACATTTTAGCATCCATCCATTTTTCTGAAGTACCGTCCAGGTTTACTTTTACCAATTCTGAACGTGCCAATTGCTCAAAATTATATTCGTCGTTTGGGTTTTTAAGTAAATCCTGGTAAGTTCGATTTTGCGCTTTTTCTCCATCGCTTACAGAAATAGTGGGACCCGTGGGAACCGCAGTTTCAGTATCTATTAAATCTTTACGATCTTCAGGAAGCATTTTCACCAAAATTGAAGAATTATCTTTAAACCAGTTTGTTACATCCCGCATATTAGCATTAAGCTTTGCTTCGGTTAATTTTTGTGCCCTGGCATCTTTAAGGTGTAATACCCAAAGTTCTACTCCTTTATTGCTAGTATGGGTGAAAGCTATTTTCGATTCATCTGGAGACCAACTAAAATTAGCTAAACGAGCATTTTCTGGTAAGCCTTTTACCTGGGTGGCACTTTTTGCATCAATAGACTTTACCTTTAAGTTCTTATAATATCTTGCCCGGCTATTTATATTGGTAACGGGGTTAATTCGTAATCCGCCAAGTCTTAATTCTTCTTCGCTAAGCTCGGCGATAGACTTATATTGATCGCGATATAGAAATACCATCATTTCACCGTCACTATCTAAAATAGTTGAAGGGGCCAGGGGTACATCTACCAGTTCAAGAATCTCTTTGGGTGGTTTTTGGTAAGTTAAGTCTTCCTGGGCAATGAGTGCAGGAAAGCATAGCATAAAGCTAAAAATACTTAAGATAGTTTTTTTCATAAATGTGTGGTTTTTAAAATGGAATAAAAATGTGTAAAAGCATAATACTACTAATATTAACCCGATAATAAAGATTTAAATGTCTCATTAGCGCGGGTTATTTATTATATTGTATTCTTCATTTTTATTACATTTAATTCGACTAAAGTCTAAATATACTAAACAATAGAATATGTATCAATCTAAAATAGCCGGAGTTGGGAGTTATGTGCCAGAAAATGTTGTTACTAACGATGATTTGGCGAAAGTTATGGACACCAACGATGAGTGGATTCAGGAAAGAACCGGAATAAAAGAACGGCGTCATATTAAAAAGGGCGATGGTAATTCTACCGCTATCATGGGTGTAAAAGCTGCTAAAATTGCTATTGAGCGTGCTAAAATTGATAAGGATGATATAGACCTTATTGTATTTGCTACCCTAAGCCCCGATTATTATTTCCCAGGTTGTGGCGTTCAGGTACAGGAAATGTTGGATATTAATACCTGCCCGGCTTTAGATGTAAGAAACCAATGTAGTGGTTTTATATATGCGCTTTCAACGGCCGATCAATTTATAAAAACCGGAATGTATAAGAATGTACTGGTTATTGGTAGCGAGAACCATAGTGGTGGACTTGATTTTACTACGCGTGGTCGCTCGGTTTCTGTGATTTTTGGGGATGGAGCGGGAGCAGTGGTCCTAACCAGAAGTGACCATAACGGTGAGGGAATTCTCTCTACCCATTTGCATTCTGAAGGAAAACACGCCTTGGAACTTTCTTTAAAAGGACCAAGTACAGAGCATTGGGTTCCTGAGATTATAGCTGAAAATCCGCAGGGAGACGATATCCCTTATTATCCTTATATGAATGGTCAATTTGTTTTTAAAAATGCGATTCAGCGATTTTCTGAAGTGATTATGGAAGGATTAAACGCCAATGGCCTGGAAGTTAAGGATATTGATATGCTAATACCACATCAGGCAAATTTGCGTATTTCCCAATATATTCAACAGAAATTTAAATTAAGCGATGATCAGGTTTATAACAATATTCAGAAATACGGAAATACCACTGCGGCATCTATTCCTATTGCGTTATGCGAAGCCTGGGAGAAAGGAAAAATTAAAGATGAGGATGTAGTAGTGCTTGCTGCTTTTGGTAGCGGATTTACCTGGGCAAGTGCGGTTATAAGTTGGTAAAGCTAATGTTGTTGATCTTAATAAATAAAAAAATGCTGTCTTTAAGCCTGTTTATTTAAAGACAGCATTTTTTATTGGTATACATTTTTAGTTATACTTTTTTAAAGTATCTAAAAAGGTCGTAAATCCCAAAAACAATAAAGCCAACTGCCAGAATAGATCCAAAATTATCGGTTTCTGCGGCTGTTAAGTGGGTGTAGAGCCTATAAGTACCGTATACAAGAAAAATAATTCCCAATATTAAGTACCACTTGTTGCGTTTTCCTCCTTTGAGGTTACTCATCTTTATAATCTTTTGGGAAGGTTGTTTTTGCTATTTTTAAAGCTTCGTCAAAATGATTTCTTACTACAAACAGCTGTACCTGCCCCGGTAAACCGCCACCAAATCCGGCGCGCAAGCCCGAATCAAAATCATTTCTAACCCGGGAAGAAATTCCGGCTTTATCAAAAATTTCCTGCAAGTATTGAACATTGGTTTCAGAACCTGTATACACGCGTTCGTAAGATTCTTTTGAACTCATAATTTCTAGTTTTTAGTCCTATCTAAAGTACAAACTAAAATATAGCTCAAAGCTTATTTTAAATAGAGTTTAACGTTCTAGGCATTATAATACTTACTTTGCCAAATAGCTGAGCTAAAATTCTTTCCTTTCTTAATACCGTAAAAAATAGACAAACCCGCTACCCATTTAAATACAAAGAAAAATATAATAAAGAATTGTGTGGTGGTTTGCTGGGGAGAGAAAAGTCCGTCCGGGATGAGCAACGCAAGTAAAAAGCTAAAACCAAGCAAGACAAGTGTAAAATTTTCAAGATGCCTAAAAGGCCACATGATTAACTTTCTAAAAGGATGAAGATCGTTGCCCCATTTATGTACCAGGTAGAAATAATCGTTTCCCATGGGCACGAAAAGTAAGGGGTCGTCGGCATTTTCCAGTTTAAATAGCTTAGAAGGAGCTACAATTTTAAAGCCTTTTAAAGCAATTTGCTGTTCTTTTTCTAAAGCCTTGATTTTAGAAAGTACCTCGTAAGGAATTTCCCCTTTAAAATAACTACTGTCTAAAAAGCGCAGGCGATAATCTATACATAATCTTTCAATATCTGAAAGATGAAATATTCTATGACTCTCCAATAAATCGAGGTTGAGGCTATTTATTTCATCATTACCTGTATAGATTTCATTTAGAATCTTGTCGTCTTTCTTTGCTTCTTTTTCAAAAATATCCTGTACTTGTTGTAATATATTTTCAGTAGAGATTCTTTTTTCACGAGACTTGTGCAATTGTACTTCAAGATTGGTACGTGGCAGATTTACTTTCAACTTCATTTTCTTTTTCTTTAGCATCTGTCACTAAATTAAGTAATTAAGATGATTTCTGCAATCCTATTTTCACTCTATAGTCTTTCATGTTAAACCTATCACAATTAGATGTTTTTTAAAAATGTTTAATCTAAATAAAAATAAATTAGACAAATATTAAAACAAGCGGGTTCTTAAAAAAATGCTAAATCGTACATTCAAAAAAACCGAAGCATTTTTTATCTCGTTTATATCATAAACCATTTAAAAACTTTATTATGAAAAATTTAAAATTATTAGGATTTTTTTGTTTTCTATTTATTGGTGGGACTTTAATAGCCCAGAACGGATCTACTATGGTGGGTGGTGCAGAGATGTATCCCAGCAAGAATATTGTAGAGAATGCCTCGCAGTCTAAAGATCATACCACTCTAGTGGCGGCAGTGAAGGCTGCAGGTTTAGTTGAAACATTACAAAGTGAAGGTCCTTTTACCGTATTTGCCCCTACCAACACCGCATTCGAAAAATTACCTGCCGGAACTGTAGAAACATTGTTGAAGCCAGGAAACAAAGAAAAATTACAGGCTGTACTTACGTACCACGTTATTGCCGGCGATTTTAAGGCTAAAGATGTGGTAGCAGCTATTAAAAATGCCGATGGTAAAGCTACTTTTGAAACTGTACAAGGTGGAAAACTTTATGCAATGATGGAAAACGGTAAAGTAAAACTTAAAGATGCCTCAGGAAACGTAGCTACTGTGACACAGGCAGATGTTAATCAATCGAACGGAGTTGTTCATGTGATTGATACTGTAATTTTGCCCGGGAAATAGATTGTTTTTGAAAAAGAAAAATTAGGGCTGCCTGAAAAGATCTTAAAATCGCCATATTAATTTTATTTCAATATCTAATTTGCTTACAATCAATAAGTAATTTAGAAGCTGAAAAATGTTAAGCTTGATCGAAATGGACTTTTTAGACAGCTCTTTTTTGTTAATAAAATATCAAAGGAGCTAGAAGCTTTTTATAGTTCTCGGGGAAGATGTAATTTGCTCGCAAAATTGAAATTTATGAAGAAAATACAACTATTTATTACCTTAATTTTGGCGGGAGCCTTTATGATATCTTGTGGCTCTGGAAGCAACATTTCTAAAGATGCTGCCAGAAAATTAAAAGATTATAATACCTATTCTTTTTTGCCCAATAAAGATACAATTAAAGATAGATCGTATAATAACCATCGCATTCACGAGCTTATTATTTCTACAATTAACAATAACATGTCTGCCGAAGACTATGCCATAGATAATAGCAGGCCAGATGTGTTGGTGTATATTCATCCAATGTTTGATGAACGAGTAGCCGATGTTAATGCCGATCCTGTATATACAAATTTTTCCTATTACCGCCCGGGACTTTACATAGGTGATTATTATACAGATTATACCTACGATAATTACTTTACCATACAACGAATTACAGCAGGTGGGGAGATTAAACAAATACCTTACAAAGAGAAATCTATTGTTATAGATTTTATAGACAGAAAAACCAATCAAATTTTATGGCGTGGAACTGCCAATGAAGAAATTGGCTCAAAAAGATGGGAAAGGGATATAAGAAATTATATAGATGAAATTTTTAAAGAATTTCCTTAATTTTCTTTAATCCAGAATTAAAATTGGCTGTTTAAATATTCCGAACGTCACTCTAAACTTGTTGCAGAATCTAAGTAAAATGGCACCTGATTCAAATTAGAACCTGAAATAAATTCAGGTTGACGTAAGATCGAGACTTAAACAGCCAATTTTATATATAATTATCTCAATTCAGCCTGAAGTTCTTCTTCAAATCTATGCTGAAGTTTTTTCATCATTTTATCTACCTGTTTGTCGGTAAGGGTTTTGTTTTCATCTCTAAACTTGAAACTTACCGCATAACTTTTCTTCCCTTCCGGAAGGTTGTTCCCCTGGTAAACATCAAAAAGATCTACTTCTTTAAGAAGTTTCTTCTCTGTTTTTAGAGCGATCTCTTCAATTTCATTATAGGAAATATTATTATTTAATAGAAGGGCAAAATCACGTCTTACCTCAGGATATTTTGGAATGGCCTTAAAGCTGGTCTTTCTATTCTTTGTTACTTCCAACAGGGCATCCCAATTAAAATCGGCATACAATACCTCCTGGTCAATATCAAAATGCTTTAATACTTTTTTCCGAATTACCCCAAAGGCAACCAAATTATTCTTAGCCGATGAGTAAACAAGCCCTTCAGAAAATACATCAGATTTTACTGCCGAAGATTTTAAACTATCAATTCCCAATCTCTGGAAAATAGACTGAATAACACCTTTTAATAAGAAGAAATCGGTTTTACCTAGATTAGAGTTCCAACGTTCCGCACTTCGGTCTCCGCTAATAAAAATAGAAAGATGTTTGTTTTCTACTCGGCTACCATTAAAATCGTGGTAAGTTTTACCGAATTCAAATAGTTTTAGGTTGCTGCGTTTTCTGTTTATATTATAGCTTACAGACTCCAGGCCCGAGTATAGCATAGACTGGCGTAGCACTGATAAATCCTGACTTAATGGATTTAACATTTCTACATTGTGAGAGGTGTTTAATTGTTCGCTTAACTCCGAGTAGGTTGGGGAAGTTAAAGAATTGGCCATAGTTTCGTAAAAACCCTGTCCTACCAGTTGGTTGGCAATTAAATTTTGAACCCGGTAATCTTCAAATTTAGAAGAATTGGCAACCGAAGCATTTAATTTGTCACCAAACTTAATATTGTTATAGCCATAAACCCTTAAGATTTCCTCAATCACATCGGCTTCTCTCTGTACATCTACACGATAAGATGGGATGGTAAGTCCCATTCCTGTTTCGGTAACATTGTTTACCCGAATTTCCAGAGATGCCAGTATAGATTTAATTGTTTCTTGTTGCAGGTTTTCTCCAATAAGCTTGTTTACCTTGTCAAAGGTTAGAAAAACCTGGAAATCTTCAATTTTCTTGGGGTATAAATCATCTATATCACTGGTAATTTCACCGCCCGCAATTTCCTTAATTAAAAGAGCAGCACGTTTTAAAGCATACTCGGTGATATTAGGGTCAATACCTCTTTCAAATCTAAAAGAAGCATCGGTATTAAGGCCGTGCCTTTTTGCTGTTTTTCTAACACTAACCGGGTTAAAATAAGCACTTTCTAAAAATATTTGTGTGGTAACATCGGTTACTCCGCTAGATGCCCCGCCAAATACACCGGCAATACAAAGTGGCTTTTCGGCATCACAAATCATAAGGTCTTCTTCGTGAAGTTCTCGTTCTACATCATCTAAGGTGATAAATTTAGTCCCTTTTTCTAATGTTTTTACGTTAATTTCATTTCCGGCAATTTTTCCGGCATCAAAGGCATGCAGAGGCTGGCCCAGCTCGTGCATAACATAGTTGGTAGCATCTACCACATTATTTTTCGGGCTTAGCCCAATAGCTTTTAACCTGTTTTGAAGCCATTTTGGAGATTCTTCTACTTTTAGGCCAGAAATTGTTACTCCACAATACCTTGGTGCAAGTGCAGAATCTTCAACCTGAATTTGAATTTTAAGGCTTCTACTATCTACATGAAAACTACTAACTGATGGAGTAATAAGTTCCAGGTTTTTACCTTGTTGCGTATAACCGGCCTTAAGGTCTCTGGCAACGCCCCAGTGGCTCATAGCGTCTGCACGGTTTGGTGTTAGGCCAATCTCAAAAACCTGATCGTTTTCCACTTCAAAAATTTCGGCTACGGGAGTACCTGGAATAAGGTCTTCTTTCATAACCATAATTCCTTCATGACTTTGTCCAAGACCAAGTTCTTTTTCTGAACAAATCATTCCAAAACTGGCTTCGCCTCTAATTTTCCCTTTTTTAATAGGCCAGGCATCTCCTTTTTCATCATACAGCACGGTGCCAATAGTGGCAACCGGAACTTTTTGTCCCGCGGCAATATTGGGTGCGCCGCAAACAATTTGTACCTGTTCTCCATTACCAAGATCTACAGTTGTAATTTGTAATTTATCGGCATTAGGATGACTTTTACATTCTAACACGTGCCCAACCACAATTCCTTCAAGACCGCCTTTAATACTTTGAAAACTATTTAGGCCTTCTACCTCAAGACCAAGATCGGTAAGTAACTCCCCGGTTGTTTCCGGAGTTTCAGAAAGTTTAATGAATTGCTTAAGCCAGTTATATGAAATTTTCATGTCTCAATATTTTCAGTTGGCAAAGATAGTATTACGAATAGTTTTGACATAATTTCAAATTTTAATTTTATGACTTATTTCGTAATTTTTTAAATGAAAAAAGGAGCTTCCAGGTTGCTCCTTTTAACGCTAATTAAACTTAAACTAATAATTAAGCTTTTCTTTTAAACTCCATTTTATTTACGAGTTCCCAGTTCTGTGAACCTTCTTTTGGAATAAGAACTTGCCATTCTATATGATCTTGGTCTTTTTTTGAGATTATATGTTTAGCTTGTTTTTGTTCGCCATTTTGGGTATAGTCTTCTATAAACTCATATTCCCCGTTGCCCTTTTCTTTTATGTGAATATCAGATACTTGAATTCCGTTTGGGTTCACAGCACTAATGTAGGCCATCTCGTAAGTGTCATCTAGCGCATCATAAGCTACGATTCTTTCGCAACAGGCAGTATTACCTTCTTTGGTATGTGTGACTCTTAAAACTGACTCACCCGGTAAATAAGATATACTCTGCGTACTTTTTGGGATATCTACAGGTTGGCCATCTCTGTAGCCCGTTTGTGTTATTTCCCAGTCGCCCGTAAGAAAGTCTAATTTTCGATGCTTGTTTTCCAGACGTGCTAATTTTGAAAGTGAGGCCTGCTTCATTTCATTTCTTTCAGCTTCATCCTGTATATTTTCAGCTAACTCTGCTGATTTTTTGAAATGTTTTTTGGCTTTTTCCTTTTCTCCTTTTTCCAACAATAAATCGCCATAAGAATCGTAAGGATTGGCCTGTTCAGGATATTCTTCTATTTGCGCCTTAAAAACTAATTCTGCCGTTTCAAGGTCTTTATCTTCCATCATTAACTTGTAGCCCAATAAATTTAAAGGTTCCTGCAAACCTTCATAGGCCGCTGTTTTATGCTTTTCATACATTTTCATGGCTTCCTCAAGTCCATTACTTTTAATTTCCTGATACAATTTTTCGTCCAGGCTTGTTTTGTTTTCTTCCTGGGCAAATACTAATCCGCCACATAAAATAATGACCAGACTTATCAACTTTCTAAAAATTATTTCTTTTTTCATAATGACGTGTGTTTTGGTTTACACTTAAATTTACGCAATAATGGCTTTAAATAATTTTTGATAAATGCAGTAAATAGCTGTTAATTAGAGGTCTAATTTTAATTTTATAGTTGGGAAGCCTTAGTTTTAGTAAGATGAAGGCCTATGGGAGGTTATGGGGAACTATTTTTAAATTTGGCAGGAATTAAGGGAAATTCAGTAGTATTTTTTCTGAAGTAAAGTTGATTTTTAGCTAATATAATTCCAGATATTTTTATGTTTTGCCAATTGTGCGTAGGTAAAACGAATCACTTTGTTCTTTTCCAGTGAAAGACTGGGATCTTCTTTTAGGATTTGCATTGCGTGATGCCGTGCTAGTTTTAGAACATCATTATCTTTTACAATATCCGCAATTTTTAGATTTAAAACCCCGCTTTGTTGGGTGCCCATAATATCACCAGGCCCTCGTAATTTTAAATCAACTTCGGCTATTTCAAAACCATCATTAGTGGCGGTCATGGTTTCCAACCTGGTTTTGCTATCCTTAGATAATTTATGGCCGGTCATTAAAATACAAAAGCTTTGTTCGGCACCACGGCCTACACGTCCCCTAAGTTGGTGCAGTTGCGATAGGCCAAATCGTTCGGCACTTTCAATTATCATAACGCTGGCATTTGGCACATTTACACCCACTTCAATAACGGTGGTGGCCACCATAATTTGAGTTTCGCCGCGTACAAACCTATCCATTTCATAATCTTTGGCATCAGATTTCATTTGGCCATGCACTATAGAAATTTGCTCATTCGGGAATTCACGGGCTATACTTTCGTAACCATCCATAAGGTCTTTATAATCCATTTTTTCAGATTCCTGAATCAATGGGTAAACTATATAGATTTGCCGGCCTTTTTGTATTTCATCTTTAATAAATGCAAATACCTTAAGCCGGTTACTGTCGTAACGGTGCACGGTTTTAATGGGCTTTCTGCCGGGGGGCAGCTCATCAATTACCGAGATATCTAAATCGCCATAAAGGCTCATGGCCAGGGTTCTGGGAATAGGGGTGGCCGTCATGACCAAAATATGCGGCGGCACTTGGTTTTTTCGCCATAATTTTGCACGTTGTGCAACTCCAAATCGGTGTTGCTCGTCTATAACCGCGAGGCCTAAATTTTTAAATTTCACCTTATCTTCCAGTAAGGCGTGCGTACCAATTAGGATATCTATTTCGCCATTTTCTAATTTCTCGTGAATTTCGCGTCTGTCTTTCGTTTTAGTTGAACCGGTAAGTAAGTAAATACTGGTATCCAGATTTTTACAGAGTTCTACAAGTCCGTTGTAATGCTGAATGGCTAGGATTTCGGTAGGAGCCATTAAGCAAGCCTGGAAACCATTATCTAAAGCAATAAACATGGACATGAGTGCTACAATGGTTTTTCCTGAACCTACATCACCCTGCAGCAATCGGTTCATTTGCGCCCCGCTTCCTAAATCGGCCCTAATTTCTTTTATTACCCTTTTTTGGGCACCAGTTAGCTCAAATGGCAGGTGGTTGTTATAGAATTCACTAAAATTTTCCCCAATCGCTTCAAAAACATAACCTTTTATTTTCTGTTTTTGCAACATATTTTTAATGAGCAATTGCAGCTGGATATAAAATAGTTCCTCAAATTTTAGACGGAATTGGGCTTGCGCCAATAATTCCTGGTTTTGTGGAAAATGCACATTAAATACTGCCTGTGCTTTTGGGAGCAATTTTAATTCTGAAGTAAGTTCTTCTGAAAGCGTATCATAGAATTTACCTTTGGTTTCAATAAAAAGCTGCTGCATTATTTTATGAAACACCCGGTTGCTAATTCCAGCTTTTGCAAGTTTTTCGGTAGAGGGATAAATAGGCTGCATTGCAGTGCGAAGCTGCTTTTTGTATTCCTCTACCAGTTCCATTTCGGGATGGGGCATGCTAAAAAGTCCGTTAAACCAATTGGTTTTCCCAAAAATAACATAAGGTGTATTTATCTTTAAATTCTCCCGAATCCATTTTTGTCCCCGAAACCAAACCAATTCCATTTTACCGGTTTCATCCACAAAGTCGGCTACCAGGCGTTTGCCACGTTTTTGTTCTACCGATTTTATATGCGTGATTTTCCCCACAACCTGTACTTCGGCCGAGTTGCGTTGTAATTCATTTATTTTATAGAACCGGGTTTTATCCAGGTAACGATTTGGGAAGAAATTTATTAAATCCTGATAGGTATGAATGCCAAGTTCTTTTCGCAGTAAATCGGCCCGGTTTGGGCCAACTCCTTTTAAGTAATCTATAGGCGTTTGCAGTATATTAGCATTCATGAAAACGAAGATATTAAAATCAGTTTTTTTAGGTTGAATTTCTTTTAAAAATAAATCTGAATTTTTCTAAAGCCTTCCTTTTCTATAGTTTTTGTAATTTGCAAGGGTAGATTTTTATTATGAAATACTTCCTTTTTAGTTGGCTATTTTGTTTTTCGTGGTGTACATATAGCCAGTCGCCAATAGCAGATTCGCTAGACCAAATAAACAGTATAAATTTTCAAAAAGCAGAAGCTGAAATCCTTGTTATTCCGAAGGAAAAAAGAATTACAGGCGTAGTAAAGTATAATTTTGAAATTTTAAAACCGCTAGATTCCTTTTACATAGATGCCAGGAGTATGATTGTAGATGAGGTATTGCTTAATGAAGAGCCCGCAACATCAAGAAATAACGGAAAACGTATTTGGATAAAAAATAATCTAGCAGTTTCTGAAAAAAACACTTTGTCTTTAAAATTCTCGGCGCAGCCAAAGGAGGCCGTTTATTTTATAAATTGGGACATTCCGGAAGTAATAAATGCACCCAAACAAATCTGGACGCAGGGGCAGGGGAGATATACCTCTAATTGGCTGCCTTCCTTTGATGATCAGCGAGAGAAAATAGAGTTTGACATTTCGTACCGGTTTCCTGAAAGCCTGGAAGTAATGGCCAATGGAAAGCTTGTAGCTATTTCTAAAAACGATTCTTTAAAAAAGTGGGCCTTTGATATGCAGCGGCCTATGAGTAGTTATTTACTGGCTTTTGCAGCAGGCGATTATATAAAAGAAGAAATAAAATCTGCTTCGGGCGTTCCTTTGCAATTTTATATGCCGGTTAGCCAAAAGGAAAGGCTAGAGCCGACTTACCGTTATACCAAACAAATTTTTGATTTCCTGGAAAGTGAAATTGGTGTGGCTTACCCCTGGCAGAATTATAAACAGGCACCGGTATTGGATTTTCTTTATTCGGGAATGGAAAATACTACTGCAACGATTTTTGATAATGCTTTTATTACCGATTCTATAGCTTTTAAAGATAAAAATTATGTAGGCGTAAATGCGCATGAATTGGCCCACCAGTGGTTTGGAAATTTAGTGACGGCCCAAACAGCCAACGATCATTGGTTGCATGAAGGCTTTGCTACTTTTTATGCTTTGCTGGCAGAGCGGGAAATTTTTGGAGACGATTATTATTACTGGAAACTCTACCTATCTGCCGAACAATTAAAGGAGTTGAGCGATAAGGGTAAGGGTGAAGCAATCACTAAGGCTAAAGCAAGCTCACTTACTTACTACCAAAAAGGTGCCTGGGCTTTGCATATTTTGCGCGAAAAGGTGGGCAGGGAAGCTTTTAATACGGCCGTAAAGAATTTCCTTGTTAAATATAAGTTTAAAAGTGCCACTACCAGTAATTTTATTGCTGAAGTGGAGGCAGCGGCCAATATTGATTTATCTGATTTTATGTCAAAATGGTTAAATCAGACTGCTTTTCAGGGTTTTGTGGCCTTAAATTCTTTAAAAAACTCTGAATTTATAAAGAAGCATTTAGAAATCCTAGCATTGCAGGAAACACCCCTGGACAAAAAGGAGGCCGAACTGAGCAAGGCCTTAGATTTTCCGGTAAGCGATTATACCGGGCAGGAAGTGGTTTTTCAACTAGAGGGGCAAACTTCAGCAACAGCTATCAAGCTTTATAAAAAAGCATTTGCCACCAATAATGTGTATGTTAGGCAGGCTATTGCCAGTAGCATGGAGAGAATTCCGAAAGAACTAAAAAGTGATTTTGAATCTTTGTTAGACGACGAATCATACCTAACCAAAGAGGTGTCCCTATTAAAGTTATGGATGAATTTTCCCAAAGAAATTGCTGCTTACTTAGATAAAACCAGGGATGTAAACGGCTTTAGTAATAAAAATGTACGTATGCTCTGGTTAACTTTAAATCTTATAAGTCCGGGTTATGAACCCGGAAAACAGCAGGAAAATTATCGTGAACTTTCAGGATATACTGCAGTACATTATCCCCTGGAAGTAAGAGAAAATGCTTTTGGGTATTTATATCAAATAAATAGTTTTACCACCCAGAACTTATTAGATTTATTGCAAGGAACCCAGCATCATGCATATAGATTTAGGGACTATAGCAGGCAATTGCTTACGGCTTTATTAAAGAAAGAAGAATATCGCCAAAAATTCTTAGCTTTAGATGAACGTCTTTCTCAAAAAGAGAGGGATTATTTGCAAACTAAACTTTAATCAATGCGGGCATTGGTAATATCTGGTGGAGGGAGTAAAGGCGCTTTTGCCGGCGGTGTTGGCCAATATTTGATAGAAGAATTAAAACGGGATTACGATCTTTACCTGGGAACTTCTACCGGGAGCTTATTAATTTCTCATTTGGCATTAAATAAGTGCGAAAAGATTAAAAGAATTTATACTTCGGTAAACCAGGATAGTATTTTTAGTAATCGTCCTTTTCTTATAAAAAAACGTTACGGTTACGACCAAATTAGTATTAACCACTTTAGCGTAATTCGTAACTTTATTAAAGGCAAAAAAACATTTGGAGAAAGTAAAAACCTAAGAAAGCTTATAGCTGAAACCCTGGCCAAAGACGAGTTTTTGAAATTAAAATTTAGTAAAAAAGATATTGTGGTTACGGTTTCTAATATTTCGCTTAATACGGTAGAATATAAATCTATTAAAGATTTTGAATACGAAGAATTTTGTGAATGGATTTGGATTTCCTGTAACTATACGCCTTTTATGAGCCTGGTACAAAAAGATGGTTGTGAATATGCCGATGGCGGCCTGGGAACCATGGTGCCTATCGAAGAAGCTATTAAGAGAGGAGCAACACATATAGATGCAGTTATATTACAAACCGAAGCCACTTTTTATAATAGAATGCCTTCCAAAAATGTGTTTGGTCTCATCACTAATTTATTTAGGTTTATGTTAGATAGAATAGAAAAGCAAAACATTCAAATTGGGAAATTTGCAGCAGCAAATAAAAATGCGACCATAAATTTTTACTTTACCCCTACGGTATTAACTACCAATTCCCTTATTTTTGATGAGAAACAAATGAAAACCTGGTGGAAAACCGGCTATACTTATGCCAGGGAAAAAAGCGAGGAAATAAACCAAATTGAACCTTAATGCGTGCACTGGTCATATCGGGTGGGGGAAGTAAAGGCGCTTTTGCTGGCGGCGTTGCTCAATATTTAATTCAGGAAGAAGGCAAGAAATACGATTTATTTTTGGGCACTTCTACCGGAAGCTTATTAATTCCGCATCTTGCCATGGGGAACATTGATAAGGTTTACGATATCTACACCAATGTAAACCAGCGTAAAATTTTTAGCATAAATCCTTTTGTGGTGAAGCGAAAGGAAGGTAGGGAGTATGTAACAATTAATTATTTTAATATGTTCTGGCAATTTATTAGGAAGAAAAGAACCTTTGGGGAAAGCCAGAATCTTAGAAAACATATTAAGCGTAATTTTTCTGAAGAAAACTTTAGCCAGCTTAAAAGTCAGGTGGGAGATGTAGTAGTAACGGTCTCTAATTTGTCTAAAAATCGCGTAGAGTATAAATCTATCCACGATTTTACTTACGAGGATTTTTGCGATTGGATTTGGATAAGTTGTAATTATATCCCTTTTATGAGTTTGGCGAAAAAAGACGGATTTGAATATGCCGATGGTGGATTGGGATGCGTAGTGCCCATTCGTGAAGCCATTAAACGCGGGGCAACAGAAGTTGATGCTATAATCCTGGAAGCAGAAAATATGGAGTATAATAAAGTGCTTGGGAAAAATCCGTTTTCTTTAATGATAAATCTTTTTGGTTTTCTCCTGGATCAGGTAGAATATCACGATATCGTAGAAGGAAAACTTGCCGCTTTAAATAAAAAAGTAAAGCTAAACACCTATTATACCCCTACAAAACTAACGGAAAACTCCCTTGTTTTTAATAAAAAATTGATGGGTGAGTGGTGGCAACAAGGTTACGATCACGCCAAAGAAAAACATTTACAATTTTTGGCCACTAAAAGAAAAGGCTTTTTTGGTTTATTTTAAATAAAGCGTTTTACTTCATTTTTTAAATAAGCCAGTGCAGCTTCGGTTGGGGATTGCTTTTCTATCAGGTTTTTAAGGATTACTTCCCTTAATTTATCGGCATCGGTGACGCTTTCTTGTTGATTGGCTTTTCTAATAATGCCTATAGTCGCGTTTTTAGCTGTTTTTATATAGTCCCAGGTTTCAGTAGAAAGATAGATTTGTTGTGCTAGGTTATGCTCAAACTCCTGCTCAATAGTATGAATTAATAAGCGCTCGTAGGCTTCTTTATCATTAGAGTTTGGTTTTATTCTAAATAGTATTTTGCCGGGCGAAATCCTTTCTAAAAAGAGTGTCATTCTTTCGTAGGCCTGTAATTTTAGGGGTAGTGCCGTTTTTTGGGTTTCCCGGTGTAATAAGAAATTCCTTCTGTTTTGTTCATTTTTATTATATGAGCTAAAAAAATAAAAGGCTACTATTCCAACAATTAGGGCTGGAAGAATGGCTAATAGGATTTGCGAAAGTTCTATTTGATTCATTGGTTTTTATTATGGGGCGAAGTTTCTTTGGTTTCGGCCTCTTTAGTAATTACTTCTTTTCTTTTATAAATAGCACCCAAATTGGGATCTTTCTTGTGAACATGAACACCCTCGAAAGGTACTTTTTCTTTATGATACGAAAAAGTACCTGCAAGGCTTTTTGCCAGGTTTTGGTCGCTAAGGTTTATTTCAACGTCATCCATGGTAAATTGGCAGGGATGTTCATAACCACAAGCATGGGTCATTTCCAGCAGTTCCTTTCTAAATTTTGTAAAATAAAAATTAACACGCCGGGCTTTATCTTTTATATTGATACCCGCCTGCAACCATTTGTTTTGTGTAGCAACGCCGGTGGGGCAGGTATTGGTATGGCAGGATTGTGCCTGTATGCAGCCAATGCTCATCATAGCTTCTCGGGCTACGTTAATACAATCTGCACCCAGGGCAAATGCCATGGCGGCATTGGCAGGAAAGCCTAATTTTCCGCTCCCAATAAATACAATTCTATTAGCTATACCCTCATTTAGGAAAATTTGATATACATCGGTAAAAGCATAAATCCAGGGTAGGGACACGTGATCTGCAAAACTTGGTGGTGCAGCTCCGGTTCCTCCTTCACCACCATCAATGGTAATAAAGTCTGGACCTTTTTTTGTTTTAGACATAATAGAAGCTAACTCTTTCCATTGGTCCAGTTTTCCAACAGCCGATTTAATCCCTACGGGAAGGCCTGTTGCCTCTGCTATTTCTTCAATAAAATCTACCAGCTCCTGGGTATTGCTAAAAGCAGAATGACTTGGTGGAGACAATACGTCCTTACCAATAGGAATATTTCTTATTGCTGCTATTTCTTTAGTAATTTTTGAAGCGGGTAAAACGCCACCCTTTCCAGGTTTGGCTCCCTGGGATAATTTAATTTCTATGGCACGAATCTCTTTGTTTTCATTTACCAGTTGCACTAGTTTTTCCATAGAGAAATTACCTTCATTATCTCTAACGCCAAAGTAACCTGTTCCAAAATGAAAAACCACATCAGCTCCTTTTTGATGATAGGGTGAGAGCCCTCCTTCGCCTGTGTTATGATAGGCACCTGCTTCTTTACAGCCTTCATTTAAAGCCGCAATGGCCCTGGCCGAAAGTGATCCAAAACTCATGGCCGAAACATTAATAATTGAGGCCGGCCTAAAAGGTCTTCTTCTATTATTAAATTCGCCCATAACTTTTGCACAGGCAATAAAGCCCGGATCCAGATTATTGGGATGATCTTCTTTAAGCTTTAAAGGAAGCATGGCATTGTTGATGAATATGTAGTGGGTAGAAAAAATATCCTGGTCGGTGCCAAAGCCTTCATAGTTGTTTTCATTTTTTGCCGAAGCATAGATCCAACCGCGTTCGCTACGATTAAAAGGGAGTTCTTCGCGATTACTTGCTACGATATATTGCCGTAATTCGGGTCCAATCCCTTCAAGAATATACCTAAAGTGACCAATAATTGGGAAGTTGTGTTTAATAGTATGTTTGCGGTTAAAGAATATATCTTTAATCGCTATGAAGGCAAAAAAAATTAAAACCCATCCCCACCAGGGAATTGAACTTAAAATATCTTCCATATAATTTATTTAAATAATCCGATACCGATTTAGAGCTACTTCTTCAACTTGGTTTTCCTAATATTTATTTAGGAAGAAAGCAGGCACTTCAGTTTAAATTGAATTGGCCCAAGCTAAAGTTTTTTCATTAGTAAAACAATAAAAACCCTTTAGATACTCGATTGTTTGTTCTTCTATTTCTTTTTCATAAGCTTTGGTTTGTATTCAAAGGGGGATTGTAGGAATTTAAAGATATTAAAAACTTAGATAATCACTCTTCTAAATCTTGTTGTTTAAAACAAAGTAGAAATCGGGTTTATAATTTGTCTCATTTTGGTTAATTTCACACATTTAAAAAATTAAAGAGATTGGAATCTTATATAGCCGAATTAAATGATGCACAACGCGCACCTGTATTACAAAAGGATGGTGCCATGATTGTGATTGCAGGAGCAGGGTCTGGAAAAACTAGGGTACTTACATACCGTATTGCTTACCTAATGAGCCAGGGTGTAGATGCATTTAATATTTTGTCTTTAACCTTTACCAATAAAGCAGCTCGGGAAATGAAAACCCGTATTGCTAAAATTGTTGGAAACAGTGAAGCAAAAAATCTTTGGATGGGAACTTTTCACTCCATTTTTGCTAAAATCTTGCGTTTTGAAGCCGATAAATTAGGTTATCCTTCAAACTTTACGATTTACGATACCCAGGATTCACAAAGTGTAATTAGGTCTATTATAAAAGATATGCGCCTAGATAAAGACGTATATAAATATAAGCAGGTTTATAGCAGAATTTCTTCCTATAAAAACAGCTTAATTACCGTAAAGGCTTATTTTCAAAACCCCGAACTAAAGGAGGCCGATGCGATGGCTAAAAAGCCACGTTTGGGTGAAATCTACCAGGAATATGTAGAGCGTTGTTTTAAAGCCGGCGCTATGGATTTTGATGATTTATTGCTGAAAACAAACGAACTTTTAAATAGGTTTCCCGAAGTACTTCAGAAATACCAAAACAGGTTTAGATACATTTTGGTAGATGAGTACCAGGATACCAACCACTCACAATACCTTATTGTAAAGGCCCTTTCCGATAAGTTTCAGAATATATGTGTGGTGGGAGACGATGCTCAAAGTATTTATGCCTTCCGCGGAGCAAACATTAACAATATCCTGAATTTTCAGAAAGATTACGATAATGTGCAAATGTATAGGCTGGAACAAAATTACCGGTCTACCAAAAATATTGTGAATGCCGCCAACTCTATTATTGAAAAGAATAAAACCAAGCTGGAAAAAGTAGTTTGGACGGCGAATGATGAAGGACCTAAAATTGTAGTGAACAGGTTGCTTACCGATGGGGAAGAAGGCCGTTTTGTTGCAGGTTCTATCTTTGAAAATAAAATGCAAAATCAATTGAATAATGGCGATTTTGCTATTCTTTATCGAACCAACGCCCAAAGTAGGGCTATAGAAGATGCGCTTCGGAAAAAGGAAATTCCGTATAGAATTTATGGCGGGCTTTCATTCTACCAGCGAAAGGAGATTAAGGATGTGTTGGCCTATTTACGTTTACTTATAAATCCTAAAGATGAAGAAGCGCTAAAACGGGTAATAAATTATCCTGCCCGCGGAATTGGACAAACCACCATGGATAAATTAAGTATTGCCGGGAATCAATATGGAAAATCGATATTTGAAATCATTGAAAATATAGATCATCTTGATCTAAAGATCACTAAAAGTACTCGTGCCAAGCTTGATAATTTCGTGAATATGATTAAGAGTTTCACGATTCTTGCTGAAAATGCCGATGCTTTTACTGTGGCCGATACCGTGACCAAAAAAACCGGCTTGGTTCAGGAACTAAAGAAAGATGGTACCCCAGAGGGGATTGCCAGGATTGAAAATATTGAAGAATTATTAAACGGGATTAAAGATTTTGTAGAGGGACAAAAAGAATTGGCAGATGCCAATGGGTCTTTAGCAGAATTTCTGGAAGATGTAGCACTTGCTACCGATATGGATAAGGATACCGGTGATGACGATCGGGTTGCTTTAATGACCATTCACCTGGCAAAAGGCCTGGAGTTCCCGTATGTTTATATTGTTGGCCTGGAAGAAGATCTTTTTCCGTCAGGAATGAGTATGAACACCCGAAGTGAACTGGAGGAAGAAAGAAGATTGTTCTATGTGGCACTTACCCGCGCCGAAAAGCAGGCTTATTTAACCTATACGCAATCACGCTATCGTTGGGGAAAATTAATAGATGCAGAGCCCAGCAGGTTTATAGAAGAGGTAGATGAGCAGTATGTAGATTATATGATTCCGCAAGATGATTATAAATACAAACCGCTTATTGATACCGATATTTTTGGCGATGAGGTTGATAAAAGTAAATTACGACAAACTAAACCTAAAAAGGGAACCCCACCACCGGCCCATAAGCCCAGTGAATCTCAATTAAGAAAACTTAGAAAATTGAAGCCCGCCAGTCCCGAGCCTGAAAAAGCCAGAAATGAAATTAAACTGGAAGTTGGTAATGTTGTGGAACATATGCGATTTGGAAAAGGAAAAGTACTGGCTATAAGTGGTGTTGGACAGGATAAAAAAGCCGAGATTGATTTTGAAAATGGGGGGATTAAGAATTTGCTTTTAAGGTTTGCGAAATTAAAATTTATATCTTAAGCTTCGTTAAACTTCTGTTATATAAAGCCGCTTCAAGCGGCTTTCTTTTTATCTTCAAAAGAAAACTATGATTAGAGAAGGTAGTAAAGTTGAATGGAAATGGGGAAATGGTAAAGCGAGTGGAAAAGTGATTAAAACCTATACAGAAGAAATTACCAAAACCATAGATGGAAGTGAAATTACACGTAAAGGTGAGCCTGGGAATAAAGCCCTTTTTATTGAACAGGAAGATGGTAGTAAAGTACTGAAGCTTGAAACTGAAGTTTCTCAAGAAGATTAATTAAAACCAATTTTAGAAATATCTGCTCGAAAATTTGTAAATTTTCGAGCATTAAAATTTATAACTATGGCTGAATTACTTAGAATTTATAATGAAAATCCAAGTCAGAAACATATTAATAAAGTTGTGGAGACTTTAAGAAACGGCGGACTAATAATTTACCCTACAGATACCGTATATGGTTTGGGGTGTGATATTACCAACACCTCGGCATTGGAGAAAATTGCACAAATTAAGGGCGTAAAGCTGGAAAAAGCTAATTTCTCGTTTGTATGTGAAGATCTTAGTAATCTTTCAGATTATGTGAAGCAAATAGACTCTGCCACTTTTAAAGTGCTTAAAAGGAACCTTCCCGGTCCTTTTACCTTTATTCTGCCTGGAAACAGTAACCTGCCAAATGTTTTTAAAAAGAAGAAAACCGTGGGAATTAGAGTTCCCGATAATGCTATTTGTAAAAGTATTGTTTCTACTTTAGGAAATCCTATTGTTTCTACCTCAATCTACGACGAAGATGAGGTACTTGAGTATACCACAGATCCCGAATTGATTAAAGAAAAATGGGATCATTTAGTAGATCTTGTTATAGACGGTGGTTATGGAGATAATATTCCTTCTACAGTGGTAGATTTAACTTCTTCCCAACCTGAAGTGATAAGAGAGGGAAAAGGTAGTACCGAAAACTTATAGTTTAAATATATTTTTTAGTAAGTATAAAAAAAGGCCCTCTAAATTTTTAGAGGGCCTTTTCATATTTATTAGAAATTAGGTCTTATTTAGCAGACTTCATTCCTTCTTCGATCATTCCGTAGAATTGGTCTAACTTAGGAAGAACTACAATTCTTGTTCTTCTGTTTTTAGCACGACCTTCAGCAGTTTCATTTGTAGCAACAGGAACATAGTAACTTCTACCAGCGGCAGTCATTCTTGCTGGCTCTACACCAAATTCGTCCTGAAGAACTCTAACTACAGAGGTAGCTCTTTTTACACTAAGATCCCAGTTGTCTTCAAACATAGCTGTTTTGATAGACTTATCGTCTGTATGGCCTTCTACCATAAACTCGATGTCTGGCTTGTTTTTAACTACAGTAGCAACTTTACCAAGTACTTCTTTGGCACGGCTGGTAACATTGTATCTACCACTATCAAATAAAAGCTTATCTGAAATAGAAACATAAACCACACCTTTTTCAACATTAATTTCAATGTCTTCATCGGCCATATTACCTAAAGCACCTTTTAAGCTGGTTACTAAAGCTAATGTTACAGAATCTTTTTTGCTAATGGCATCACGCATAGATTGGATAGCCAAATCTTTTTCTTTAATGCTTTCTAAAGAACGTTCAAGGTTTTCTGCTTCTTTCTTAGAAAGAGTTGCCAGATCGCCCACGTTATTAAGCAGTGCCGCATTGGTGTTATTAAGTCTTGAAATTTGTTGGTTAAGGTCTTGTTTGTCCTCTAAACATGCATTTAACTTAATAGTAGCAGTGTTTAACTCATCTTGAGTTTGTTTTTGTTTTTCTTCAAGCTCTGCATATTTCTTGTTAGATACGCAAGAGGAGAACAAAAGAACGGCAGTAGCCGATAAAAGCATAATTCGTTTCATAATCTTGTAATTGTAATTAATGTTAGATGTTTCAAAAGTATCAAAAAAAGTAAAGCAGAAAAAGAAGCTTTAGCATAAGTTTGATTCCTTTTATTTTAATTTTAAAAATTCTTTTCTACGTAAGCAAAAATAAGACCAAATAATGGATTTTGTAAGGAAATAATGCTTGTTTTTTATAAGGTTCTTTCGTTTTGATCGAATTTTATTAAAGTTTGAATAGAATCCTGCATGGGCCTTAAGGATAGCGTAAAAATGAGAGAACTTACCTTCTGCAATAAATTTGATTCCTGCTACTCCATCAAGAACCATTCTAATAAACAATATACCATACACATTTGGTGCCGGTATGTTTTTTAAAAGCATATACAGGCTATTTCTAAAATTGAAAAAGGTTTTTTGGGGATTCATGCTGTCTAAGGTTGCACCACCCACATGGTAAACGGCAGAATTGCCACAAGATTTTATTTGATAGCCTAAATTATGAATACGCCAGCATAAATCAATTTCTTCCTGATGCGCAAAAAAATCCTCATCTAGTGCACCGACTTCCCAATAAACATTTTTACGTATTACCAGGCAGGCACCACTGGCCCAAAAAATAGATGCATCGTCATTGTATTGCCCATGGTCTTTTTCCAAACTGTCAAAGATCCTGCCCCTGCAAAAGGGATAGCCGTATTTATCTATATATCCTCCCGCAGCCCCGGCATATTCAAAATAATTTTTTCTTTTAAAATCCAGGATTTTAGGTTGAACAGCCGCGGTTTTAGGCTGATTTTTAAAAATTTCTATAATAGGTTTTAGCCAGTTTTCGGTAACTTCTACATCGCTGTTTAGCAATACAAAAATATCTTCATTTAATTTAGAAAGTGCCTCGTTATAGCCTTTGGCAAATCCGCCATTTTCTTTGTTCTGAATAATTTTTACCCCAGGAAATTTTTCCTTTAAAAGTTCTATAGAGTCATCTGTAGAAGCATTATCGGCTACGTATATATTGGCTTCTTCTGAAAAGCGAATTACCGAAGGCAGGAATTGTTCTAGCAAAGCGCGTCCATTCCAATTTAAAACCACTACCGCTATTGTCATTGTTTTTTATCTTTTTCAGCTGTAAAATAATCTGGGATTTCGGGCAGAAATTGATACTTTTCTTCTTTGTAGTCCAGTTTGCAAAAATAATGTTGCAGGCCGTTGGTAAGCATTAAATAGTCTGCTTTTAAACTTAAATTGTACCGGGCAATTTGGTCAAAAACTTCCTGTGTAATTTTTATATGTGGAGCTTTGCACTCTACCACTACTTTTATTTTTCCGTTAGGATAAAAAACTACGGCATCATAACGTTTGCTTAGCTTCCCCAGTTTAAGCTGCTTTTCAACATTAATATGGTTTTTAGGATATTTCTTTTCTAAAATAAGGAATCTTACCACGTGTTGTCTCACCCATTCTTCAGGGGTTAGAATCACAAATTTTTTCCTGAGTTCATCAAAAACGGCTACTTTATTTTCACTATTTTTGAACCGAAACGAATATTTGGGAAAATTAAGCGCTAACATAGGCCAAAAGTAAAAAAGAAAATCACAGCGCCGCAAGCTTCAGTATAATTTAAAATTAAAAAATCCTTCACCTACATGGAAGAAGCAAAAGAGATTGTAAATAATATTCAAAAAGGAACTGTATCTCCGCTTTATTTTTTAATGGGCGAAGAACCCTACTATATAGATAAGATCTCAGATTTTATAGCACAAAATTTACTGGCGGAGGAAGAAAAGGGTTTTAATCAAATTATTATGTATGGTCGAGATACCAACATAGATGAAATTGTAAGTAATGCCAAGCGCTATCCCATGATGGCCGAAAGACAGGTAATTATTGTAAAGGAAGCGCAAGACCTATCGAGAAGCATAGAAAAACTGGTAGATTACGCTGAAAACCCGCAGGCTACCACTACGTTGGTTTTTTGTTATAAATACAAAAGCCTTGATAAGCGTAAAAAGCTTTCTAAGGTTTTAAAGAAAAATGCAGTTTTATTTGAGAGTAAACGTCTTTACGAAAACCAGGTGGCCGATTGGATTATGAAGACTTTAAAGTCAAGAAATTATACTATTTCGCCCAAAGCCGCGCAAATGCTGGTAGAGTTTTTAGGAATTGATCTTGGGAAAATTGATAATGAACTTAATAAACTTCAACTTATTACCCCTGAAGGTACCCAAATAACTCCAGAGCTTATAGAGCAGAATATAGGAATAAGCAAAGACTTTAATAATTTTGAATTGCGAAAAGCTATTGGAATGCGAGATTCTTTAAAGGCACATCGCATTGTAAATTATTTTGCACAGAATCCTAAAGACAATCCAATGGTGGTAACCATTTCCTTGTTATTTTCCTATTTTTCTCAAATTATGCAGTATCATGGGCTCCCCGATAAATCTAAAGCGAATGTGGCCAGGCAGCTTAAAGTGCATCCTTATTTTGTAGGCGATTATATAGCTGCGGCAAAAAATTATCCTATGAAAAAAGTAAGCCAGGTAATTGGACTTTTGCACGAAAGCGATGTGAAGGGAAAAGGTGTGGGAGCGGTGAATATTTCTCACGGCGATTTGCTCAAGGAATTAATGGTAAAGATCTTAAACTAATATGAGCAAAATAAATACGTGGATTAGTGCTGCCAGGTTAAGAACATTGCCACTTTCTATATCAGGGATTATTGTGGGAACCACTATTGCAGTTAGTGAAGGTGTTTTTAACCTTGTTATTTTTAGCCTTGCACTGGCAACAACACTGGGTTTGCAGGTGCTTTCCAATTTTGCGAACGATTATGGAGACGGTGTTAAAGGAACCGATAATGAGGATAGGGTGGGGCCACAACGTGCTTTACAAAGTGGCTTAATTACTCAAAAAGAAATGCTTCAGGGAATTATTATCACTACTGTTGTTACCCTGCTTTTTGCTGTACTACTTATCTATGCCGCTTTTGGAAAGGAAAATTTAGGCTATGCTTTGTTTTTTTTCTTTTTGGGAATAGCTGCAATAGCTGCCGCCATAAAGTACACCGTTGGTAAATCGGCATACGGATATCGTGGATTGGGCGATGTTTTTGTTTTTCTTTTTTTTGGAGTTGTGGCCGTGTATGGTTCTTATTTTTTATATGCACACCATTGGAATTGGTTGGTATTGTTACCTGCTTTTAGCATAGGGCTTTTAAGCGTGGGTGTTTTAAACCTTAATAATATGCGCGATCGCGTATCAGATGAAAAGGCAGGAAAGATTACACTAGTTGTAAAATTAGGCGCGAAAAAAGCCAGGAACTATCACTATTCGCTTATACTGGTCGCTATCTTATGTCTAATTTTATTTACTGTGCTTAGTTTAGAAAGTATAAACGATTTTCTTTATATCCCGGCTCTCGTTCCATTAATCCTTCATCTTAAAAGAGTGGTGGAGAATGAAAATGCCGTACTCCTGGATCCCGAGTTAAAAATCTTGGCAATTTCTACTTTTGCCACTTCCATACTTTTTGGGCTGGGACAGGTTTGGTAGCAAGTTTAACAAAATTATATATTTGGTAATTTGAAGTAATTTTTATTGAATGCTTAAATTAGAAAAAACCATAAAAACGAAGTTATGAAAATCACTTTTTACGGACAGAGTTGTTTGGGAATTAAAATTGGGGATATCCATGTATTGGTAGATCCGTTTATTACCGGTAATGAGTTGGCAAAGGATAAAATTAATATCAAGAATATAAAGGCCGATTATATCTTATTAACGCACGCCCATCAGGATCATACCTTAGATGCAGAGGAAATTGCAAAAAACACCGGAGCTGTAATTGTAAGTAATTTTGAAATTGCCAATCATTACGAAGAAAAAGGTATAGAAGTTCACCCTATGAACCACGGAGGTAATTGGGAATTTGAATTTGGAAAAGTAAAATATGTAAATGCTGTACATACCAGTTCTTTTCCAGATGGTAAATACGGTGGCCAACCCGGAGGTTTTGTGATAGAAGGGGAGCATAAAAATATCTATATTGCCGGAGATACGGCCCTAACCATGGATATGCAATTAATACCCCAACATACCACCCTGGACTTAGCAATTCTCCCTATTGGAGATAATTTCACCATGGGAGTAGAAGACGCTATTATTGCCAGTGATTTTGTAGAATGTGATAAAGTTCTAGGCTGCCATTACGATACTTTTGGCTACATTGAGATTAATCACGAAGAAGCTAAAAGAAAATTCTTTGATGAAGGTAAAGACTTAATGCTGCTGGAAATTGGAGAAAGTTTGGAGCTTTAGTTACAACTTAGCTAAACAATAAAAATATATGCAGGCAGAATACAAGAAGTATGTCTTAAAATTTAAACGCCCCAGCGGAACTTCGCGGGGCGTTCTTACTACTAAAGAAACCTGGTTCCTAAAAATTACCGATGCCGGTAAAACCGGGTATGGAGAATGTGGAATTCTTAGAAGCCTTAGCGTAGACGACAGGCCAGATTATGAAGAGAAACTACAATGGGTTTGTAACAATATTAATTTAGGCGAAACTATGCTTTGGGAAGAATTAAAAGAATTTCCCAGCATTCAAATTGGGGTAGAAATGGCTTTTAGGTCTTTACATTCGGCCAATCCTTTTGAGATATACCCTTCTGAATTTACCCGGGGGAAATCGGCAATACCAATTAACGGATTGATATGGATGGGTGAAAAGTCGTTTATGAAGTCGCAAATCCAGGAAAAAATTGAAGCCGGTTTTGATTGTATTAAAATGAAGATTGGCGCCATAGATTTTGAGGCCGAATTGGAACTTTTAAAATATATAAGAACCGAATTTTCTCCTGAAGAAATAGAGTTACGCGTAGATGCTAATGGAGCTTTTAAACCAACCGAAGCTTTGGAGAAGCTAAAACGCTTAAGTGAATTCCAGTTACACAGTATAGAACAGCCCATTAAACAGGGGCAAACGGAAGAAATGGCTCAATTATGCGAAGAGACTCCGCTTCCTATAGCTTTAGACGAAGAATTAATTGGTGTTTTTGATGTAACGAAGAAGAAAGAATTGTTACAAACAATAAAACCGCAGTATATTATTTTAAAACCTAGCTTAATTGGAGGTTTTAAAGGTGCCCAAGAGTGGATTGATCTTGCCGGAAAACAAAATATTGGCTGGTGGATTACCAGTGCCCTGGAAAGCAATCTGGGGTTAAATGCAATTTCTCAATTTACCTTTAGCAAAAATAATAAAATGCCGCAGGGCCTGGGAACGGGGAGTTTGTATACTAATAATATAGCATGTCCGTTAGAGGTCACTAAAGGAAATATTCAATATAACCCAACAAAAAATTGGGATTTTAATTTTTAAACCATGTATATAGCTGAAGCTTTTAAATATCGCCACGAATTTTGGCGATACATCATTGGAACAATATTGGTTGTTGGTGGAGTTCTTATAGGCCAAATACCTTTAGGTGTAGCTATTTTTCTGGAGCGGGGAATGGAAATAGCATCGATGACTGAGGGAGAACTTATGCGGGTTTTAGATTCTAACTTTACCTTATTTCTAATCCTATTAACTTTTGCTGCAGGATTGGGAGTCCTGGTTTTGGTAGTAAAGTTATTGCATAACCAAACCTTAAAGTCGCTTACCACCAGCCGTAAAAAAGTTGACTGGGGACGCGTTTGGTTTGGTTTTGGGCTTGTAGCTGCTTTTACAATTAGTGTTACTTTGATAGAGTATATGCTAAGCCCTGAAGACTTTTTGGTGAATTTTAAACCGGTTCCTTTTGCTATTCTTGTGGCAGTTGCTTTAGTAATGATTCCGTTACAAACCAGCTTTGAAGAATATTTATTCCGGGGATATTTTATGCAGGGCCTGGGGGTATTGGTCAAAAATCGTTGGGTACCTTTACTGGTAACTTCAGTTTGCTTTGGAGGCTTACATTTTTTTAATCCTGAAGTAACCCAAATGGGAAACTTAATCATGGTTTATTACATAGGTACAGGATTTTTACTGGGAATTATGACATTAATGGATGAAGGTATGGAATTGGCTTTAGGCTTTCACGCCGGAAACAACCTTACCGCGGCCTTGTTAATTACCGCCGATTGGACTGCATTCCAAACCGAATCTATTTTTAAGGATATTTCCGATCCAACTGCCGGTCTTGACGTGTTGGTGCCGGTATTTATAATATACCCTCTTTTCCTTTATATCATGGCCAAAAAATACGGTTGGAGTGATTGGAAAAATAAACTTTTTGGTCGCGTAGAAAAGCCTGAAGTAATAAAACCTATTGAAGAAGTTTAAATTTATCATTACAATTTATTAACTTTCAGTATAGAGGAATGTAACATATTTGGTTTTAAATATGGCAGATAATTATAAATTACCGGAAACGCATCCAGATTTTAGGCTGAATAAGCGACATTTTACCAATGCCGAATTACATTCTATTGCTTATAGTTTTATAAAGGAAGGAGAAGCTTTTGAAGAAAAAGTAGGAAGTTTCCTGTTAGATTGGATTAAGCCTTCTAAGTATGTAGAAGTAAAAACATCGGGTTCTACCGGAACTCCAAAAGTGATAAGAATTAAAAAGGAGTTTATGATTAATTCGGCCATAGCTACTTCCCGGTTCTTCGACCTACCCGAAAAGACAACTGCTTTATTGTGTTTACCCGCTAGCTATATTGCCGGAAAGATGATGCTGGTGAGGGCAATGGTATTAGGTTGGCATTTAGATATGGTACCGCCTTCCTCCAACCCCTTAGATCAGGTTTTTAAGCGATATGACTTTTGTGCCATGACCCCGTTTCAATTAGATAATTCGGTGGGGCGGTTACATCTTATAAAAAAATTAATTGTGGGAGGTGGGGCAGTTTCCCCAAGATTGCAAAAAATGGTAAAAGATGTAGATACTAAAGTTTACGAAACTTATGGAATGACAGAGACGGTTACCCATATTGCCGCCAAAAGATTAAATCCGTCAAAAAACAAGAAAAAGTCACGCGTATTTAAGGTTTTACCTAATATTAATATTTCTAAAGACGATAGGGGTTGCCTGGTAATTAAAGCTCCTAAACTTTCAGATGATATTATCGTTACAAATGATGTAGTTGATATTCTTACCTATAAAAAGTTTAGATGGCAAGGCAGGTTAGACAATGTAATTAACTCGGGAGGAATAAAACTGCACCCTGAGCAAATAGAGAAAAAGCTTTCAAAAATTATAGATCAGCGCTTATTTGTAATTGGGATGCCCGATGATTCTTTGGGAGAAAAATTGGTGTTATTTGTTGAAAACGAATTTTCTGAAGCTCTTTTGGCTCAATTACAGCAAGAGATTAAAGCTTTAAAAAGCCTGGAGAAATATGAACGACCAAAAAAGATTTATCTTATCGAAAAATTTGAAGAAACTCACACCGGGAAAATACATAGAGAAAATACGTTTAAAAGTAAGATGAATTAAGTATCCTAATTTAATACCAAACAAAATCTTCTTATTGCTGCATTTTCATTGAATAGTCCATAGAATGCTTACCAGAGCCATAAAATAGAAAAAACAGGCTTAAAATTAGTACGATGCTAGCTTCCAACAATCTGCCGGGCTGCATAACACCTATAAAGTTTATGGCAATGGCACCAAGAATAATAGGTAATTGAACGATAATGGCCCAACGTGTAAGTAGGCCAACCGCTATAAGTACACCGCCAATTAAATGGGCAAAAGCTACATAATGCACCGTAAACATGGTGCCTCCGTAACCTTCAAGAGGCTTTATAAGGGCTATAAGGGTTTCTGTTTGAGAAATAAAGTTGATTCCTTTTATAAAAAGAAAAACTCCCAGGGCAATTCTTAAAATATCAATGAAATAATAAGTGTGCGCATTTGCCCACTTATTGAGGGATTTTACGCTTGTCATATCTCTAGCTTTAAAGTTATATTGACTTAAGTTACTGAAAATTAATGATTTGTTGTGATAATTATTTGTTATTATTTTATTTTTAGGCACAAAAAAATGGCTGATTAAGAAGGAATTAGTATCAATTTTTGAATTTAATTACTTCCTAAACAGCCATATTATAAGGCTCTAGCTTCTCTATTTTTTAAAACTGGTTTGAATATAAAATTCCAGTTCGTTTACTTTTATTTTATCTATCGCAACATTCTGCTTTATGTTTTGCCATTGGTTAGTAGGATTAATCCTTATTTCTTTTCCATCTATAAAAATATCGACAGGCATTTTGAAACCTTCAACATCTGTCACCCATTTAACCTGTGTTTTCCCATCTTTTTTTCTGAACTGCAAATTAGGTAGGGCAGCATGTCTTAGATATTGGTCAAATATTGGTTGTAAATCTACTTCAGTTGCTTCATTAAAGAAATTTTCGGTAGTTCGGGTATCAATAATTTGATGCTTATAGGTTTCAGTATAATCCTTTAAGGTCTTCCACCATAATTCATCGTTATCATAAATACTACGAATGGTATTTAGCAAATTAGCTCCTTTAAAATACATGTCTCCGGAGCCTTCGCTATTTACGCCGTAATCGCCAATAATTTTTGAGGTATTCCCAAGTCCGCTGCGGGTGCCTTTAAGGTATTCCTGCGCTTCTTTTTTACCCCAACGGCACTCTATATACACTGCTTCAGAATAAGAAGTGAAGCCTTCATGAATCCACATATCGGCAATATCTCTAGCGGTAATACTGTTGCCATACCATTCGTGACCCGATTCGTGAATAATAATAAAATCCCATTTTAGACCAATCCCGGTCCCCGAAAGATCATTGCCTTTGTAGCCCATTTTATATTCATTTCCGTAGGCCACAGCACTTTGGTGTTCCATACCCAGGTAAGGGGTTTCTATTAGCTTAAAACCATCTTCCACAAAAGGATATTCACCAAATTTTTCGTAGAAGCAATCCATCATGGGTTTTACCTCTTTAAATTGCTTTTTAGCTTTTTCCAGGTTGTAGGGTAACACGTAATAGTCTAAATCTAGATCTCCGTAGGAATCTGAAAAATGCTCGTAATTTGCGATGTTAATCATCACGTTGTAGTTATTAATAGGGTTTACGGTTTTCCAGCTCCATTCGGTAAAGCCGTTATCCAAATCTTTTTCGCCTAAAAATTGACCGTTAGAAACATTCATTAGTCCGTTTGGAACGGCTATATCCAGTTGCACTTCCTCTGGTTCGTCACTTTGATGATCTTTATTTGGATACCAAAGGCTTGCCCCGGTTCCCTGCACGGCTACGCCAATCCAGGGATTGCCATTTTTATCTTTGTCCCATACAAAACCACCATCCCAGGGTGCATTTTTTGCCACAATAGGCTTTCCGGAATAATAGAACTGAATTTCGCCCTGTTCATCTGCTTCTACCAATTCATCTAATTCGATAAAAACCGCATTATGTTTACGTTTAAAATCTAAGGCTTTATTGTTTTGAAGAATAGAATCTACGTCCATGTTCTCAAAAAGATCTATTTGAATGCTAGAAAGATTTTCTTCAGCAATAAAGCTAATGGTGTTTGAGCCCGAAATAAATTGTTTTTCGGGTTCTACTTTAAGCTTTAAATGGTATTTCTGAACATCAAAAGCGCGTTCAGGCCTTAAAGAGCCCCTTAAGGAATCGGCTTCGGTATATTTACCGTCTTTGTTGCTTAAAACCTGGGCACTTAAATTGAGTGTAAGTATTAAAAGTATAAAAGTTAATAGGCTTGGTTTCATTATTTGTTTATTATGATTTGAAATAAAAAAAGGAACTAATCTGTGTAAATTCGAAATCTGATTTTTGAATGATTAAAATTTGAATTCCTCTTTAACTCTTCAATAATTAGAAGTTTTTTTATCTCTTACTTTTCAGAAGCATTCCAGAAATATATTCCCCCTTTGGAGCCTGTCCTGAATTCACTTCGGGAGGGCAGGGGGCTTGTAATTTCATGTTTGTATCACTCCTAAGTTAAAATCCTTTTCAATAGGCGCATGGTTGGCGGCTTCAATCCCCATAGAGATCCATTTTCTGGTGTCTAAAGGATCTATTACAGCGTCTGTCCATAGTCTTGCGGCTGCATAGTAAGGAGAAGTTTGTTCGTCGTAACGTGATTTTATCGCATCAAAAACTTCTTTTTCCTTTTCCTCATCAACTTTTTCGCCTTTTTTCTCCATGGCAGCGGTTTCAATTTGTGCTAAAACCTTTGCTGCTTGTGTGCCGCCCATTACAGCAAGCTCGGCACTGGGCCAGGCTACGATAAGTCTAGGATCGTAAGCTTTTCCACACATCGCATAATTTCCTGCACCGTAAGAATTGCCCATAATAATAGTGAATTTTGGTACTACCGAATTACTAACCGCATTTACCATTTTGGCCCCATCTTTAATAATTCCGCCGTGCTCACTTTTACTGCCTACCATAAAACCGGTTACATCCTGAAGGAAAACCAATGGAATTTTTTTCTGGTTGCAGTTTGCAATAAAACGGGTGGCCTTATCGGCAGAATCGGAATAAATCACTCCACCAAACTGCATTTCTCCTTTTTTGGTCTTTACAATTTTACGCTGATTGGCGACTATACCAACGGCCCAACCATCTATACGGGCGTAACCGGTAATAATAGTTTGCCCATATCCTTCTTTATATTCCTCAAATTCAGAACCGTCTACCAGTCGGGAGATAATTTCCCTAACATCGTATTGATCGCTTCGCTTTTTAGGCAAAATTCCATAGATTTCTTCTTGCTTCTCTTTGGGTGCTGCGGCTTTTTTATGGTTAAATCCGGCTTTATCAAAATTGCCCATTTTATCCATGATGTTTTTTATGCGGGTAAGAGCATCCTTATCGTCTGTAGCTTTATAATCTGTAACGCCGCTAATTTCACTATGTGTCGTGGCTCCTCCCAGGGTTTCATTGTCTATAGATTCTCCAATGGCAGCTTTTACAAGGTAACTTCCGGCAAGGAAAATACTTCCGGTTTTTTCTACAATAAGGGCTTCATCGCTCATAATAGGAAGGTAAGCACCTCCGGCAACACAACTTCCCATTACGGCTGCAATTTGAGTGATTCCCATACTGCTCATTACTGCATTATTTCTAAAAATCCTTCCGAAGTGTTCCTTATCAGGGAAAATTTCGTCTTGCATGGGAAGGTAAACCCCGGCGCTATCTACCAGGTAAATGATGGGGAGTTTATTTTCAATGGCTATTTCCTGGGCTCTCAGGTTTTTCTTTCCGGTAATAGGGAACCAGGCACCTGCTTTTACAGTAGCATCATTAGCGACTACAATACATTGCTTCCCCGATACATAGCCAATCTTTACCACTACGCCTCCTGAAGGACAGCCACCGTGTTCTTTGTACATACCTTCACCGGCAAATGCACCAATTTCTATAGCCTTCGATTTATCGTCCAGTAAAAAATCAATACGTTCACGGGCTGTCATTTTCCCCTTGGCGTGGTGTTTTTCAATACGTTTTTCACCTCCTCCCAGCTTTACGCGTTTAAGTTTATGATTTAATGAAGAAACCAAAAGTTTGTTATGATCTTCATTCTTATTGAATTTCATATTCATATATTGTAAGTTTCGAGCTTTATTGTTATTAAATAAACTTGAATACTGCTAAAATTTTTATCAATTTTTCAGTAAAAAGCGAAAACTTCGTTCTCTTTTGGCTAAAATACAAAATAGGCTTTATTCTTAAAGTGGATTTTGAGGCTAAAATGTTCGATATTTGTACAAAACCTTTTATTATGGGAATGAATAAAAATACCATCTTCGCCTGGGCATCTTTTGCTTTGTTTTTAATTGGAGCCGCAATTATTTTATTAGGCGTACTTAAATATAGGGATTATGCTATTGGATTCTCGGTGGTGGGAATTGGTTTTTTTGCAATTTCCTGGGCTTTTAATGCTCTAAAAGGCAGGATTTAAGTTGAAATTATAAGCTATGAGTGCTGCAAAAGATCAACTGCTTAAGCATTTAAAAGGTGGAGAAGCTTTTGCTTCTTTAGAGAGTTTTATAGATAAAATTCCTTTTGAGAAACTGGGGGAGCGTCCCTATCAATTACCATATTCATTCTATGAACTTTTTTACCATGTGGTTTTTGCCCAAAAAGACATCGTAGATTATGCTATTTCAAGTGAGTACAAAGCTCCTAATTGGCCCGATGATTATTGGCCTGAACGGTTGGCGCCTGAAAGCATGGAAGCCTGGGATAACCTCAAGAAGGAATATTTTAATAATAGGGTGTTGCTGGAAAAATTCCTGCTAGATCCCAAAAACGAGCTTAATAATCCGGTTATTAATTCTGAAGAGCATAGCTTGTTTCGGGAGGTGCTTCTGGTTATAGAACATACGGCCTATCACACGGGCCAAATGCTCATTATTTTACGTCTACTGGGACTTTATAAATAGTGGGGTGGTGTGAGTTTTATTTTAGATATTTGCAAACTTAAACAGATTAAAAAAATAGTATATGGCAGATGATAAAAAAGTGATTTTTTCAATGTCTGGGGTAACCAAAACTTTTAAAAATGCGAATACTCCTGTTTTGAAAAATATATACCTTAGTTTTTTCTATGGTGCAAAAATTGGAATTTTAGGTTTAAACGGTTCCGGTAAATCTACTTTGCTTAGAATTATAGCAGGCGAGGATAAAAATTACCAGGGCGATGTGGTTTTTTCTCCCGGATATTCTGTTGGTTACCTGGAACAGGAACCAAAATTAGATGAAGATAAAACAGTTCTTGAAGTAGTAAAAGAAGGTGTGGCCGAAACGGTTGCTATTCTGGATGAATATAATAAAATAAACGACCAGTTTGGTTTGCCTGAAGTATATGAGGATGCTGAAAAAATGCAGAAACTTATGGATAAGCAGGCGGCACTTCAGGATAAAATTGATTCTTCTAATGCCTGGGAGCTGGATACTAAGCTGGAAATTGCGATGGATGCACTTCGCACACCCGAGGCCGATAAAAAAATTGCGGTGCTTTCTGGGGGAGAAAGAAGACGTGTAGCCCTGTGTAGGTTATTGCTGCAGGAACCGGATATTTTACTGCTTGATGAGCCTACAAACCACCTTGATGCCGAATCTGTACATTGGTTAGAACATCATTTAGCCCAGTACAAAGGAACCGTGATTGCTGTAACGCACGACCGTTATTTCCTTGATAACGTTGCCGGTTGGATTTTAGAGTTAGATAGGGGTGAAGGTATTCCGTGGAAAGGAAATTACTCGTCCTGGCTAGACCAGAAGTCTAAACGAATGGCACAGGAACAAAAGCAAGCCAGCAAACGTCAAAAAACGCTTGAACGTGAGTTGGAGTGGGCAAAAATGAACCCTAAAGGTCGCCAAAGCAAGCAAAAAGCCAGGCTTAAAAATTACGATAAGCTATTGAGCCAGGATCAAAAGCAAATGGACGAACAGCTGGAAATTTATATTCCAAATGGTCCAAGACTGGGCACCAATGTGATTGAAGCCAATGGCGTGAGTAAAGCTTTTGGTGATAAATTGCTATATGAAGATTTAAATTTTAAACTTCCGCAGGCTGGAATTGTAGGGGTTATCGGTCCTAACGGTGCCGGTAAAACCACAATTTTTAAAATGATTATGGGAGAAGAGCAGCCAGATAAAGGAAGTTTTGAAGTTGGTGAGACTGCAAAAATCGCTTATGTAGACCAGGCACATTCTAACATTGATCCTGAAAAAACTATTTGGCAAAACTTTAGCGACGAGCAGGAATTAGTTATGATGGGTGGCCGCCAGGTAAACTCAAGAGCTTATTTGAGCCGATTTAACTTTAGCGGAAGCGAACAAAATAAGAAAGTAAATATGCTTTCTGGTGGAGAACGCAACCGACTTCATTTAGCGATGACGCTTAAAGAAGAAGGTAACGTGTTACTGCTTGATGAGCCTACCAACGATTTAGATGTGAATACCCTTAGGGCACTGGAAGAAGGTTTAGAGAATTTTGCCGGATGTGCAGTAGTTATATCTCACGACCGTTGGTTCCTGGATAGAATTTGTACACATATTTTAGCCTTTGAAGGAGACTCTCAGGTTTATTTCTTTGAAGGAAGTTTCTCTGATTATGAGGAGAATAAGAAAAAACGTTTAGGTGGCGATATTATGCCGAAACGTATTAAATATAAGAAATTGGTGAGATAAGCCAATTTCACCCTGAGTTTATTTTAAGGTTTAAAATGCTTATTAACAATAACTTTGATCCTGAAACAAGTTCAGAATGACGTTAATTTGATTTATAAATAAAAGCCTCACAGTTTTTTAAATCTGTGAGGCTTTTTTATACTATTCTTTCTCTGGTTTCTTTTTCTTCTTTGGAGGCATTGGACCACGAAGGTGAATTATGAGTCCGTTAAGGAAATTCCGAAGAAATTGATCGCCACATTCTACATATTTTGGGTGGTCTTCGGCTCTAAAAATTGCACCCAATTCACTTTTGGTAACTTTAAAATCTACCAAAGCACAAATTTTTACAATATCGTCGTCTCTTAATTTGTGAGCGACCCGTAATTTTTTAAAAATATCGTTGTTTGTTAATCCCATAGTGCAAAAATAGTTTTTTCCCAGGTTTAGTTTTTAGTTTTTCAGGTTTAATTGGTTTTCAATGGCAGTAATTTTAGCTATATCGGCTTTGTTCTCTATTGTTGATTTGGCGTCTGTAAGAAAATTTTTAGCCTCATTATCAATTATTTTATAATAGTCTTTATGAATAGCTTTTTGATTTTTCAGGTAATAAAAGAGCATCCCCACTTTTTGTACGATAATAATATCATGTTTGCAATACGCTCTTATGGGAGCCAGAACCTGGTATAATAATTCTTTGAAATCTACACTTCGCATCTTTATTAGCACCTGGTCTTCAGTTTTTAAAAATTCGGTATCTTTCTTTTGCATTCTTAACGCAAGTAGCTCGGTTAAATAGTCTATGGCGTTTAAGGCGGTTCCGGGATCGTTAATGCCCGGCGACATAGCTTTTACTATAACTTCGGTAATTTGTTTAAATGCCAAAACGTAGTTTGTACTAACCAACTCGCCGCGTGCAAGGCTAAAATTAGACAGTACTTTTTTTACGGTTTCTTCGTCTAACTCTTTTTTTGATTTAAAAAGGGGGATTCCGTTTAAAATAAAAATTCCTTTTACGGGTAAGATTTCAATTTGAGTTTCTTTTTCCTTGCAAATATCCAGGAGGTTTTTTGAAGATAAATTTTGAAAATATCCGCTTTCCTGTGAATGATACTCGTGCCAGTTCTTGGTTTCTGGAAAATCCTGAACTTCTTTTTTTTCATTCTTCACTAACAAATTTAATCGGCTCTTAGCCTGACGAAAAATGCGATCCAGGATATTGTTAATTTGAATACTTTGCGAAATATTGTGAATAAAATAGATAAAAGATCCTATACAAATAACAGTAAAAATAATTCCTACCAATACTGAAAAACCTGGTATTTGATGTGAATCTCCTTCGGGCTGAATTGAAACGGCCACAAAAATACAATAGAGTATTGTAGCCAGGTAGATCCCCAGGATAATTTGGTGATTTTTATCAGAGATAAGTCCGGGTAGTAGTCTGGGCGAATAATTACTGGAGGCCTGGTTTAGTAAAACCATTACCATAGAAAAGCTAAAAACCATCATAGAAATAAGTCCGGTAATACAAGCGGTTAATATACTTAATGCTGTATTTCCATTATTTACTACCAGCATTGGGATATGTTCTATCAGGTATTTTGAAATGCCTTTATTTTCGATATAGATGAGTATAAAAGCGAATAAAAAACCTAGAATAGCAAATACACTGGGGTAAAATGCAATTTTGCTTTGCAGGTTGAAAAGGATGATATAAATGCGATTAAAAAAATGCTTCATAGAATTTTTTGGAAAGGTACTTAAATATGCTTTAAGATATGTTTCTTTATTCATTTTGTCAAAATGACATTTATTTTCACCGTATAGGTGTCAAAAAGACATGTTGTTTGAATTGGAATTTAATTTGCTAATAGATTATCAGAAGAAGTAAAAAAATAAAGTTTAACAAAAATTATAAAGCTATGAGTTTAATTAAAAGAAATGAGGCCAACTGGCTGCCATCTGTTTTTGACGATATGTTTAAAACCGATTGGTTAGGAGGAACTACAAATGTGAACAGTATTGGAACCAGCATTCCTGCTGTAAATATTCAGGAAACCGACGACCATTTTAAAGTAGAGGTTGCCGTACCTGGTAAAACCAAGGAAGATTTCAACATTGAATTAGATAATGATGTTTTAACCATTTCTTCTGAAGAGAAAAAAGAAAGTGAAACTTCAGAAAAAAATGGAAGATACACCAGAAAGGAGTTTAGTTACAGTACTTTTAAAAGAGCATTTGGCTTACCAGATTCTGTGAATAGCGAAAAAATATCAGCTTCTTATGAAGATGGAGTTTTGGCGATAGAACTTCCAAAACGAGAGGAAGCTAAAGTGCAACCTAAACGAATGATTGATATTTCGTAATTTTAATAGTTGATTTAGTTAGTTAAAAAAACGTCCCTTAGCGGACGTTTTTTTTATGCGGGTATTTTACGTATTTAAAAATGCTTTAATCAAAGCCGGAAAAGGGATTTATGGGGTAAAGATATACGCAATTGTATTTTTATTCGTTAAAAAGAAACCGGGAACTCTATAATTATTTTATATAATATGATATATTTACCCACAAGAACAGACCTACTAAATCTATTTTTATGAATAAATATTTTGTACTAATTTTTATTAGCATTTTTTGTGTCTCTGTCTCTCAGGCACAGGAATATAGTTTTGGAATAAAAGGAGGTGCCAATTACTCTATGACCGGCGAAATTGACGGTAGTTCCTCGGGAGGTGCAGGTTTTTTTGATGGAGTTGTTGAAGGGCAACCCAAAGTTGGTTTCCATGCAGGGGTATTTTTTGAATTGAATTTTGGGAAGTTTTTTGTGCGTCCTGAGGTGATATTCAATTCTATGGAGATGGAATTCGAATTTCCCGCGCAAAATTCAATATACGCGGTAGAAAAGTTAAGTATTCCCCTCTTATTTGGATATAATGTTTGGGGGCCTATAGATGTTTATGCGGGGCCTGCTTATCAAAACATTATGAATGCCACCATTGAAGGTACCGAGCCGGTGAACCAAACTATAATTGTGCAAAACACCCCTCTTGCTGTGCAGGCCGGAATTAAAGCTAGCATAGGAAGGTTTGAATTGGGCGTGAGATACGATAGGTCTTTGGCAAGTCAGGAATCACAAGGCCTTGACTTTAATAATGGACAGTATGGTATTAATTTGACCGAATATGATGATTTAAGGGTAAACCAATTTCTATTAAGCCTTAGTTTTAAGATTGGCGACAGCGAATCTAATACAGGCCGAAGGAGAGGAAGAGGCTGTTATTTCTAAATAACATGTCTTAAGATAAAAAAAAGCCTTAATTGTTAATTTTTCAATTAAGGCTTTTTTTGTTGGTGTTTTTTATAAATATAACGCTTAAAATTATTAAATTGATAGGTGTATTTACATGCTTAATTTATTAAAATGAAAGATTTGTATTCCATAAAGCCAAAAAAGCGGAAACGCCTTATTTTAATATTAAGTATATTCTTTGCTCTTTTATTAATTACAGAATTTATAGAAAAACAGAGTTTAAAAAGTATAGACCAGGATTTTTCTTCCCTTTATCAAGATAGGCTTTTACCTGCCTCCCAAATGTATGAACTCTCCAGGATACTCCACGAAAAAAGAATGTTTTTTGAAAATATTGAAGATGGTGGTGATTTTGTGGCCAAATTAAACTTAGAGGAAATTGAAGCTTATAATGCCCGGATTAATCAGCTAGTAGAAGAATATGGGAACACTTATTTAGTAGATAGGGAAGCTATTTATTTTGAAGAGTTTAATAAACATTACCAGGAATATCTAATACTGGAAAATACCATACTTAAAAATCTACAGGAGAACGATTATAATACGGCGCGTTATCTTATTAAAAAGAATACCAACGAATATTTTAAAATATTGGATTTAGATTTGCATAATATGGCGCGCATTCAGCCAGAGGTAGGAGAAGAACTTTTGGCTCACTACAAATCTAACTCAGGTATGCATACACTCCTAAACTATTTTAAAATTGCTTTAACCATTCTAATTGGCATTTTTATCCTGCGACTTCTTGGTTTAGAAGAACTGCTTCGCCGTCCCAAACAGAAGTTTGAATTAAATTAGGCGTTTTTATTAGAGTAAATTGTAGGAATTTTCTTTAAAATTTTCAAAATTGTCAAGTTTTTTAATTTTTTTTCTTTTGTTTTTCTTTAATTAAAATGCTTTCTTTTTTTGGATAAAGATTGATTTTTATCAATAAAACGTTTCGTTTTTACGTATGCTTTTTTAGGGAGTGCTTATTTTTATTTTGAATGATAATGCTGATTAACAATGTTTTAGGTATTATATCGAAAAAACATCAAGTGGATGCTAATTATATGTAAATTTATGTAGGAATAAGATGCCTCCACCTTCTATTCCTATTTCCCCCCAGCTACCCTTAATTTTAAAATATTAAAATTTACTATCCCAATAGAATAGCAATAAAGCTGTGCTAACGGTATAAAATATAGAAGTCCCCATTTTCTATTTTATCTAAAATTGAACTTATTATTTCAGAATTAAAGTGAACCCCCGGTATCATTATAAATGGGACTCACTGTGACGAAGTCATGATAAATTTTGAAGATTTAAAATACTCTTACCACCCCCCGCAATAGATGAATTTTGAGCATTTTACAAAATGTTCTTCATCTAAACAATTACACTATTAATCTAATATTAAAATTGTGAAGGGGTCTTATTTTATTATTCCATTATCAGTTGTTATTCATTTAATGATTATCAATCTGAGTTTGTATTTTCTAACACCCGAAACTTATACCGAAACCTTGGCTATAAGTATCAATATTTCCTGGTTGTTAATAGGTGTTGGGCTAAATTTTTACAGCATTGATAGAAAAGAGAAATTTAGACATAAATTTCACAAGTTTTTACGGCACTTTTTTGTTTTTGTGCTTTCTTACTTTAGTGTATTAGCTTTCCTAAAGATTGACTTTGATCCGAAAAAACAAATTTTAGTTTTATTGTCGTTGTTGTTTTTCCTGTTGTTTTACAGGTGGTTCTTTTTTGAGATTAGAAAATTCTATCGTCAGGGTGGTGGTAACTCATTGAAAGTGATAATTCTAGGAAATGACTCGAATCTAACTCGGCTTGAGAATATTTTTAATGATCCGGATTATGGGTATAGATACCTGGGGTATTTCCACAATAAAAAAGAAAAGCGGGCTGTAGGTAATTATCTTGGTAGTTTTGAAGATTGTTTTCGTTTTATAATAAATCAGGAGGTAGATGAGATTTATTGTTCAGTTAGCCGATTTTCTAAAGAAGAACTGCTTAGAATTAGAGCGTTTTCAGACAATCACTTAGCTAAATTAAAATTAATTCCAGATAATAAAGGGGTTTATTCAAGTTCTATGGAATTTGAAATTTTTGAAAACTTGCCCATTCTTAATTTAAGAAAATCCCCACTTGAAAAAAACTATGCAAAATATGGTAAGCGCATTTTTGATATAGTCTTTTCATCTTTTGTAATTATATGTATTCTTTCATGGTTAATACCACTGCTTTTTATACTAAACCTTTTTGAGTCTAAAGGGCCGGTTATCTTTAAGCAATTACGTCACGGGAAAGACAAAAAGATTTTTTGGTGCTATAAGTTTAGGTCTATGGCCGTAAATACTGAGGCTAATAGTAAAATGTGTACACGTAATGATTTAAGAGTAACTAAAATTGGAAAATTTCTGAGAAAGACCAGCATAGACGAATTACCACAATTTATAAACGTGTTTCTTGGCGATATGAGTGTGGTTGGTCCCAGGCCCCATATGGAGCTTCATACCATAGAGTACGAGCATAATGTAGATAAATACCTGGTAAGGCATTTTGCAAAACCCGGTATAACCGGCTTAGCCCAGGTAAGGGGATATCGGGGCGAAATTATAAGAAAATCAGATATTATTAATAGAACCCGAATGGATATTTTTTACCTGGAAAAATGGACGGCATTATTAGACCTGAAAATTATTTACCAAACTATTTATAATTGTTTTTACGGCGAAGAAAAAGCTTATTAAATGTTAGCAATCCTTTTTATAAAATTAGTCACCTCCTATGAAAAATTCAACTTCACCCTTAGCGCTTGTCCCTAAAAAAAGCTTTCAATTGAAGATATTAATCTTTATCTCCATAATTTCACTAAGCTCTTGCGTGAATGTTAAGAAAGCCACCTATTTTAATGATATTCCCGATACCGAATTCAGGTCTAGATTTGAAAATATGGAACCTGTAATTCAGGAAAACGATTTGCTTAGTATCTCGGTTAGTAGTTTAAACCCTGAAGCTACCGAAGTTTTTAATGCATCTAATGTTTCGGTAACGCAAACTTCAACAGCTACAGGAACTACTACTCAGGCTTCAGGTTACCTGGTAGACCACGAGGGATTTATTAGGTTTCCAATTTTGGGTAGCCTAAAAGCAGCAGGAAAAACAAAACAGCAATTACGGGAAGAAATAACAGAAGAATTAATAGACCGAAAACTTTTATTAGAACCAATAGTAGACGTTAGGTACCTAAATTACCGGGTTTCAGTATTGGGAGAAGTAAAGAATCCATCGGTTGTGACTATTCCTAGCGAAAAAGTAACCTTACTAGAAGCATTGGGACTTGCCGGAGATCTTACCGTTTATGCAAAACGCGACAATATTTTGCTAATACGGGAAGAAGGAAATGTAAAAAAGTTAGTCCGGCTTGACTTAACTTCGGAAGAAATATTTACATCGCCATATTATCACCTTAAATCTAATGATATTATTTATGTGGAAGCTAACAAATCTAAGGTCGCTTCTACAAGTAGAATCAATCAATGGTTACCTATTATCATTAGTACCCTCTCCCTCGCTGTCATTGCTTTTGACAGGTTCCTATAATTAAATAGCAAAGCCATGAAATACAATTCTAAAACCGGAAAAGAGGATAATCTTTTCAGGTACATCATAAAAACATTTTTTCCTTTTTGGCCTTTATTCCTGGTGCTTGTTGTGGTTTGTGTTGCCGCAGCCTGGGGGTATTTAAAATATACCACTCCGGTTTATGAGGCATCTGCTTCCATTATGATTAAGGACGAAAAGAAGGGGGTAGATGATTCTAAAATAATGGAAAGTATAAATCCTTTTGATTCTAAAAAGATTGTTGAGAATGAAATTGAAGTTTTAAAGTCCAGGGATTTAATGAAAGGCGTAGTGAAAAACCTGGGGCTTTATGCGCCTATTTATGAAGATGCCGGAATTAAAACGAAATCGGCTTATACTTCCAGCCCAATTAAAGTGATTGTTGAAAATCCTGAGAAGATAGGCTTTGCAGATGAAGAACCTGAAAAGCATTTTTTTGAATATAATTTTAAGAAAGAAAAGGTTATTTATTTAGGAAAGGAGTATAGTTTGAATACGTGGTTAAATATTTCTGGTGGGCATAGTATTATGTTTACCAGGAATGAAAACGTCAATAAAACAGCACAAGACCCTTTGTTTTTTTATTTATTGAATCCTAAAATAATTACTGCAGGTTTAATTGATGAATTAGATATAAGTACTTCCAATAAGCTTTCATCGGTAGTTAATTTAAGCATAAAGGATCAGGTACCAGAAAAAGCCGAAGATATTCTTAACCAATTAATTTGGCAGTATAATCAAAAGATTGTTCAGGACCAGAATGAACTTGCGTTAAATACAATGACTTTTATAGATGAAAGAATAGAAAATGTAGAAGAAGATTTAGCCGAGCTTGAGTATAAAATACAGGAATATAAATCGAACCAGGGGGTAATAGATTTGAGTGAGCAAGGTAGGTTATACCTTGAAGATGTTGGTGAGAACGATAAGCAAATTTCAGAACTGGAGCTTCAGTTGGCGGTATTAAATAATGTTGAAAACTATGTAATCTCAAAAGGTAGCGCCGGGGGAATGGTTCCTTCTACACTTGGAATTAGCGATCCCATATTATCGCAGCTTATAGAGAAGCTGTATGACCTTGAAGTAGAATATGAAAGATTAAAGAAAACAACTGGGGAGAATAATCCGATTTTAATTTCTATTTCTAATCAAATATCTAAAATAAGGCCCAGTATATTAGAAAACGTAAAAAGTCAAAGACAGAATTTAGAGTCAAGGCTAAGTAGCTTAAATTCTAACAATATAAGGTTTAACTCTACTTTGAGGAATATTCCGGGAAAGGAAAGAACCCTTTTGGAAATAAATAGACGAAAAGCAATTAAGAATAATTTGTTCTCTTATCTTCTGCAAAAGAGGGAAGAAGCAGCCCTGGCCAATGTGCCAACAAATGAAAATAGTGCGATGATTGATAAAGCTGAGGCTTCTATAAAACCGGTAAGCCCTAAGCCACTTTTCACCTATTTAATTGCGATGTTTCTTGCTGTGGGAGCAGGTAGTGGGTATGTGGTTGGAAAAGAAATTCTTAGCGGCAAAGTTTTGTATAGGTCAGATATTGAGGATCACACCAAAATACCGGTGATTGCAGAACTGTTTTACGCTAAAAACTCAAAGGCGAAGAAATTTACAAAACCAAAGGAGTTTGTGCTAATAGAACAGTTTAGGCAGTTGGGTGCGCGGCTGGGCTTATACCGTCAGGATATTCATGATAAGAGAATATTGGTAACCTCTGGAATTTCTGGGGAAGGGAAGAGTTTTGTGAGTTCTAATTTGGCTTTTAGCCTGGCTCAAACCGGAAGGCGGGTAGCGCTTGTTGATATGGATTTCAGAAAACATCATACATCAGAATTATTTGATGTATCTAATTCTAGCGGAATTATTGGTTACTTAAAAGGTGAAGAAACTTATAAAAATATTATTCATCCCTCTAAGGTTAACCCCAACCTTTTTGTAATTGGTACCGGAGCCAAAGCAGATGATTATACTGAAATTCTCCTAAACGGAAACCTGGCTTCTTTAGTGGATACACTGTCTAATGATTTCGAATATGTTATTATAGATACTGCTCCTGTAAATATTTTGGCCGAAGTAAACCTTATAGCAGAGTTTTGCGAAAAAACCTTATTGGTTATAAGGCATGGCTATACTTCAAAAGAATCTCTTAAAAGGCTGGACGAATCTGCAGGCATACAGGCCCTTAAAAATGTTTCTATAGTTTTTAATGGTCTAAAAAATAGAGGAATGATTGAAACCGATTATGGCTATGGTTATGATTTAAAACATAGAATGGCTTCTTATGCTAAACAATAGCGAAAGCAATACGATTCTATGGATACTTCTAATTAACCAGAACTATAAAGAATAATAGCCAGAATTTTGATTTTGGTTTCTCGTATGATAAAAAAAATCCTGGGTAATATAGTATTTAAAAATTTCTCCTACCTAACCATAGGTACTATTATAGCTCAACTTATAAGTTTGGTTACGGTACTTAAAATTACCAGTATTTTAAATCCTGATGATTATGGCCTGTTTACTTTTCTTATAGCTCAGGGAATGCTGTTATTAAGAATTGGGGATTTAGGAAATAGAAATATTGTAATAAGAACCATTGCCAGAGATTCATCACATACTAATGATTTATTGGTTAATGGGGCAATTCTAAGGGTACTGGCCATAATGGCTCTATCGTTTATTTACTACATTTATAATTATTACTTCGGAAGTTTATCGTTTAATAACCTGTTTTTAATTTTTGTTTTCTCGCTGTTTGGTTGCTTTGCAAATTTATTTGAATTAATCTTTCATGGAAATCAAAAAATGCTGCCTTCTGCGGTTATTAATCTAACCTATAGCCTTATTTGGTTTGTAATTGTATTTTTTATTCTCGACGAAGGCATAAGTATTAGCTTTATTTTTTTGCTTTATATTTCAATAACACTGGTAAAGGCTATTCTTTACTTAGCTTTTATTAAATATTATAAGTTATTTAAAGGCAAGGTTCAGAACTTTAGGGTTTCTGCTAAGCAAATAATTAAGGAAAGTTGGCCGTATTTTGCGATGATTCTTATTCTATTGCCTTTAACCAGTCTTGCCAATAATTTTTTAGATATAAATTCTACCAACAACGAAATTGGATATTTTAATTTATCTGAAAGATTGTTAGGCCCTATATCACTGGTAGTGGGAATGTCTCTAAGTGCTATATTTCCAAATTTATCGGCCATGTGGAGTAATAACAGGTCTAGATTCTATAAGTATTTATCTATTGGTTTTGGGGTGTATATGATTGCCTCTATGCTTATTTGCTTCATATTTACCCTTTTCTCTAAAGAAATAGTGATATTATTATTCCCTGATGGATACTTACCCGCAATTAAAGTCTGCCAAATGCAGGTGTGGTATTTATTTTTTACATCGGTAGATAGTATGGTAGGTGTAGTACTGGGAGCAGCAAATAAAGAAAAGCTTATTTTAAGATTTAGTATTGTTTACTTTCTAGTATGTACTCCCGTACTCTTTTTTAGTAGTAAATATGGTGCGCTTGGAATTTCTTATGGCTATGTAGTTTCTTACGGTGCCTGTTTAATTTATGTATGGCTCACATTTAAAAAATCTTTAAATATAAAGATTAAGTACGACCTTAGAATTTGGTTACTCGCTATAAGCTTATTTGTAATATCATATTATCTAGCTTCAGGGATATCTTTATTCTATAAATTAATAATATGCTTTACTATTTTAAGCTTATTGCTTCCATATTCTTTTAAAATCTATAAGCCTTTATTTGTTAAATGAAAAGACATTTTGAAATAGCTTTTGTTTTTCTGCTGATTATTATTTCATTAAAATTTTTTGATGCACGGTTTTTAGATAATAGTCTTCTTAATTATTTATTGTTTTTAACCCTTATAGTTACAGTTTTTATTTCTGTTCCCTATGTATTACCGACTAATAAAGGATTTGTTTTTCCTGTGCAGTTATTGCTTATAGCTATGTTTATTTCTATAATAATGGCGGGCTTATATTGGGATCAAAGCTTGTTGGATAGTCTAATAGCAGTAGCACCATATTTAATTGTATTTATTTTTTTTTATTTATGGCATATTCAATTTCCCGTAAATATTCTAGAAAAAATAATTGTATTTTATGGTTCACTGTACATCCTTTTATACGTATTCGAGTTTATAACCAGTGGCACCGTTTATTTTGGAAAACCGCTGTGGGGAGATGAATTTTTAGTTTCTCGCGGAATTACAAGAATTATATTTCCGGGAGGTGGTGTGTTTGTTTTAACCAGTTTTATTGCGATTAATAAATTAACCTCCCAGGATAAAAACAAGTGGTTTTGGCTGCTTTTAGCAATTGCCGGAATTGTTATCCCGGTAATGCAGGTAACACGGCAATTTATAGTGGGAATACTTTTAATTTATCTATATCACGTAATAAGAAGTATTAGAACTTGGAAGAAATTAGTGGTATTTGCTTCTTTGGTTAGCATTATAATTTTTCTACAATATGTAAACCATCCAATTATTGATGGATTAATAGACTCTACCCGTAATGATGCTAATTTAGGTTCAAATTATATTCGTGTTTTGGCGGGAGAATTTTTTTTAACCGATTTCTCTCCGAATTTAAGCACTCAAATTTTGGGAAATGGGGTGCCGTATTTTGGAGTTTCAAATTTTGGCCTGTATGTAGATAGTTTAGGGGTAACACAGGAATATTTTTTATCTGATGTAGGTATTATAGCAGTCTATGTTATGTTTGGTGTACTCGCCATTATAGCCTACTTACTTATTTTTATAAAAAGTTTTATAATTCCGCTTCCGGGAAATTTTCAATACTTAAAATACTATTTGTGGTTTATGCTTTTAACCAGTTTAACCTGGTATACTACTTACCACTATCACTATTTAATAATTACGGTTTACGTGCTATATATGTACCAGGCCGTTTATCTAGGGCAGGGAAATGGTAAATCACGAGAGCCAGAGCCAGCCAAAGAGATAGATCGTGAAATGATGATTTCCAAATGAAAAATCCGGTTTTAACAGTAGCAATGCCAACCTATAATGCCGAAAGGTATATTGGTGAAGCTATAGAAAGTGTGCTTAATCAAACATTCAGGGATTTTGAATTGCTAATAATTAATGATGGCTCTTTAGATGATACCCATAGCGTAGTTTCTTTATATAAAGATGCACGTATTAGATTGATTAATCTTGAAGAAAACAGAGGGGTAGCCCACTGTAGAAATCTTGCTTTGCAGGAGGCCAGGGGCGAATTTATTGCCTGGACAGATAGTGATGATCTTAACGAACCTACCCGATTTGAAAAACAACTGAATTTTCTACAAAATAACTTAGATTTTGGCGGCTGTGGTACCTGGCTTTCCAGGTTTAAAGACTCTAAAACGTATTATGTAACAAAGGCTTTTAAAAGTTCTGAAAAGATAAAAGTATCACTTCTATTTAAACCGGCCAGTGTTCCAAATGCAACCGCAATGCTTAGGTTATCGGAAATAAAAAAGTACAATTTAAAATATGATGAGGGGCTTCAAATAAGTGAGGATTACGATTTTATTTTTAATTGCTCTCAATATTTAAAGTTTTCTAATATCCAGGAAGTTCTATATCATTATCGCGATTCTGAAACCAGTATTATGAAATCCTTTGAAGATAGAGAAGAACAAACTTTTCATATTTTAAAAACAGTTTATAAGAAGGCTTTGGCAAATTTGGATATTCGTGCTTCCGAATATGAATTGCGTTTACATCATGCTATTTGTTCAAGAAAAATTTTCTCTAAGTTTTCTCATTTTCAGGAATGTTGTTCGTGGTTAGAAAACTTACAGCTTGCGAATCATCAAAAAATGGTATATGATACTCAGGTATTTAATGATATTGTGGCCGAGCAATTTTTCTTTTTGTCTAAAAAAGCTTCTGGTTTTGGTTTAAAGACCTTATCCTTCTTCATTAAAAAATCACGAAAAAATCGGTGGTCTATAAAACCAATAGCCTATTCTAAGCTAGCCCTTAGATGTGTTTTGAAATATGATAAATTTGAATTTAAATTAACATGAAAAACTTATGGAAAGTTTCATTTAAGAGGAAATATTAGTTTTTTGATGATTAATATAATGATCTAATTTGTTGAGAATAGCACTATCCTGTGCAACATCAAATTTTCTTGCAAATAGATAATTTTTACTGGCTTGTTTTAATTCTTCAAAATCATTTTCTTTAAAAGTTACCGGTAATTCAACATCATTTCTGAGCCAGTTAGTATAGGTATTTGTAGTTTTTATTTGCTCTTTTTCTTTTAGTTTATTTACAATACTCGCAAATAAAGTTTCATCGGGAACATGGGTATAAGCATGGTACTCTAAAAGGTCTGGGTTTTTCTTTAAATAATTAATTATTTCAATAGCTGTTTCCACGGGGAGGGCCCACCAGGTGTCACCGCCTTTAGGTTCCAGGTAATTTGGATGAATTCTTTTAGGCTTAAATACTGTATTAACTGTAGTTGTAAAACCAAGGTTTCTTAGTAGATAAAATATGTGTTTAAAATTACGAAGTGTTAAGAACCTGGAGTCGAAAATAGGAAAGATGCCTCTGTTTAAACGTTTATTGGGAAGGTGGAAATTATATCTTTCAAATCTATTTGCCCATTCCGGCCAAATATCTTTAATCTCTTCCGCTACAATGTAATTATTTCCATAATTTGATTGATAAAAATTATAGATGTGTTCATTATTATTAAGTGGATAATCCTGCCCAGATAGAAGCACACAATAAGTATTGGAAGTGAATTTTTTAATTACCTTATTAAGAAGAAGAAGTGTGACTTTACAGATCCCAATACTGGACCAGGGCGTTATCATTCTCTTTTCTTCTTCAATGAAGAAAACATTTTTATAATTTATAAATGCCTGTTTAAAGGGAACATCATCTGCAGTTTTGTCTATATGAACAAAAAAATAAACATTTTCTGCATCTAGTTTTTTTACCATTCTATGAAACTGAGATGGATTTTTGTGAGCGAGAATTAGGTAGCTTATGTTCATGGGGATTACTCTAAAGGCAATAGGTTTTATAATTTAATTACTTCTTTTCACTTAAGTAGGCGCTTTGGTAAGCTATTTAAATTTATAAAAAAAAGGGGGCTATCTCAAATTATTTCTCTGATTAATAATAAGATATGATTTCCTTATTTAAGGTTTTTGTATAATTATATAGATACCTGAACACTGAATTAAACATGTTAGAAATAGATACGGTTGGTGAATTTCGGCTAATACTAAGGCACTTTTAATTTGAAAAAGGAAAAGAAAAAAATACTTATACTGGGGTCTGCGCAGTTTGGTTATTCTACAACAACCTATAAATATTGTGAATTTGCTAGGCATGATTTTGATATAACCTATGTAGGTTGGGATTACAAATTACCAAAAATAGAATTATCTCTTGTTAAAGTGAAATATGTAAGCAGAAAGGGCAACCTGTTAAAAAGAAATTTTAAACTTTTAAAGGCTTTTTATAAAGAGATTTCGCTGGGATATAACCTTGTGCTAACAACTTATGTAAGAGGAATTTCTTTGGTGAAACTTCTAAATCCGGGAGCTAACGTTTTAATGTATGTAGATACTTTTGGCGTGATGCCAAATGCCAGCAAAAGATATGTCTATGATCTTATGCTAAAATTTGAAACCTCTTTCTTTAAAAATGTAGCAGTGATTAATAGTGGGCTCGGCAAACTTTTAAATAGAAACAAATATGAGATACTTCCGCTGGGTGGGGCAGTCTTCAATACAAATCATAAGTCTTTTGATAGCCTAAAACTATTATACGTGGGCACTTTTGATAATAGAAATATGATAGACTGCGTGAAAGGTTTCCACAAATTCCTGGAGAGAACAGGTTATAAGAATGATAGTATTAAGTTTGAAATTATTGGGGACGGGCCAAATAACGAATTAGAAGAACTAAAGGCTTATGTAGAATCTTACAGGCTTTCACCTTATATAAGTATACTGGGGTATATACCTCAAAAAGATTTAAAACCTTATTTTGAGAATGCAAATATAGGTGTGTCTTATGTGCCCATATTGCCATATTACGAATATCAAACCCCCACCAAAACTTTTGAATATTTAATTTCCGGTTTGCCCGTAATCGCAACCGCGACTTTTGAAAATAAGAAAATTATTAGACCCTGGTCTGGTGTTATTGTTAAGGATAACCCTAATTCGTTTTGTGAAGGAATTATAAAGCTTCAGGAGAATAAAAAGGAGTTTTGTAGTGAAAGAATTATAAAAGCATATTCCAACAATACCTGGGAGAATGCCGTGAAAAATCATTTTATTCCTTTGGTGAGAAAGCTTGCCAATTAGCTTTCTTAAGAAGAAAGTAACAGATAATTATAGACCTTTTGAGAAATAATATTAAAAATTTTTACGCCTCAATTATTTCCAGGTTGCTTATTCTTTTTGGGCTTTCAAAAAGGCTTAAAAACAAGGCGCTTCGTGGGGAATTTATAATTTCGATTTACTTTCATGCACCAGATGCCTCCCTATTTGAGTTTTGCATTAAATGGTTAAAAAAAAACAAATTTATTTTTCTATCTGAAAAAGATATTGTGGCCATTGCAAATAACAAGAAACCCTTTCCAAAGAGCGCAGTGGTTATAACTGTAGATGATGGCTGGTTAAGCAATGAAAAAAATGTTATTGAAATAGCCCAAAAACACCAGGTGCCCATTACAATTTTTGTAGCTACAGATGCTATTGAAAATGGGAATTATTGGTGGCCATATATTACAAAAGCCCAGGATTTAGGAATGGATTTTCCTTCCGTCAAAAAGTTAAAGCAAGTTTCAAATAAGGAACGAGAAAGATTAGTAGCCAAAGTAAAAAAGAAAATTAGTTTAGAAAGGCAGGCTTTAGATTTATCGCAACTAAAAAAGGCATCATATTCCAGGTATATAAATATAGGTGCCCACACGGTTCACCATCCTATTCTTATAAATTGTGAAGATGGGGAGTCTTTCAGGGAGATTAAGAATTCTAAGTTTCAAATTGAAAAATGGTTAAACAGGCAGGTTTTTTCTTTCGCCTATCCTAATGGAGATTATTCCGAAAGGGAAATCAATTATTTAAAAAAGCTAAATTTTTCTTCAGCGTACACTACAAAGCCAGACTACCTTACTAAAGAAAAGCTTCAGAAAATTTATGAACTACCGCGATTCTGCATTTATGAAGGAATATCTGAAGCTGAAGCTATTTGCCGAATGATGGGGATATGGCAGCGGTTTTTTAAAGATTAATAATTATAAAATACCATTCTGTAGAAGTTTATGAATGTTCTATATGTAACCAATATGTATCCTTCAGAAGCTACACCTTTTGAAGGAGTGTTCATCAAAGAACAGGTTGAGTATTGTCATAAAGTATATGGTATCAACTATAAACTGTTTGTTATTGATCGTTCCCGGCACAAATATTTAAATTATTTCAGCAGTATTTTTAAAATTAAGAATATTATTTCTAAAGGTAATTTCGACCTTATTCATATACATTTTGGCCTGGCCGGGATTTTCTTACTACTAAATCCTTTAATTAAAGTACCTGTAATTGTAACCTTTCATGGTAGCGATATAATTTCATTTAAAAAAAGGGAGGGATTAATGCAGAAAATTAGCCACATGGTTGCTGCCAGGGCCGATAAGATTATTATTCTAAATGATAAAATGGCCTCTAAACTCGGGAAATATCAAAATAAATCGGTTAAAATTCCCTGCGGGATAAATACAAAAATATTTAAAGTAGCACGTAATAACTTAAAGAACAAAAAACTAGTAATTGGATTCCCTTCAGATAGAAACAGGGAAGTGAAAAATTACCCTTTGTTTAAAGCAGTGGTCAATATTTTGCTTGAAAAGGGATTTCAAATAGAAACTTTAGAATTTGCCAATTTCAGTAGAATAGAAATGGCTCAAAATTTAAGCCGATTAGACTGTCTCTTAATGACCTCCTTTAGTGAAGGCTCTCCCCAAATTGTTAAAGAAGCTATGGTTTGTGGTGTACCCATTGTTACCACCAGGGTAGGGGATGTAGCAAATTTATTAAATGGAGTAAAAAACTGTGCCGTAGTAGATTCTTTTGATGCTTGCCTGCTGGCAGAAAAAGTATGTGAAATACTAAAATTAGCTCCCAAAGACAGGTTTACTAATGGTAGTGAAAAGATAACACAGTTGGCTTTGAACCAAGAAAAAGTTTGTTCTAATATTTATGATGTCTACCAAAGCCTTTTGGTTCAATAAATCAGCTTGCGGCAAATCAGGGCTTTTTAAGACGATTTTTCCATTAAAAATTTGAACTTATGAGAGATAAAAGGAAAAAAATTATACTTATTTGTTCTGATGGGGGGCACCTTGCTCAAATTTTAGAGTTAAGGGATATGTTCCTAAATTACAATTACCTAATTGTTACAGAAAAGTCTCCGGCTACAATTCCATTAAAAGAAAAGTATAATATTAAATACTTAAAAGGTAGGTCTAAAGGGCAAAAAAGAAATCTATCTTTTATTTTTAGTTTACTTGTAAATACTTTTCTCTCCCTAAAAATTTTAATGCAGCATTATCCTAAAGTTATTATTACAACCGGAAGTCATACAGCCATTCCCATGTGTTTTTTAGGGAAATTGGTAGGAGCTAAGATTATTTGGATTCTTAGCTACGCCAGAATAAATTCAAGGGCTTTTTCGGCAGATATAATTTATCCGATAGCCAATAAATTTATAGTTCAATGGCCGGGAGTACAGAAATTTTATAAGAAAGCCATCTATCTTGGAGGGATATATTAATTATTCAGACTAACATTTTTACTATGATACTAGTACTATTGGGCACTTTTCCAACTGCTTTTAAACGGCCACTTGTTGAAATAGACAGGCTTTGTAAAGATGGCATTATAAACGAAAAGGTAATTGTACAAAGCGGGCATACCCGGTTTGATTCGAACTATTTAGACATGCGACCTTTTATTGCCCCCGATGAGTTGACCGGACTCTATAAACAAGCCCGACTTGTAATTACACAGGCCGGTACCGGATCTTTAATTAAAGGAATGAAGCTGCAAAAAAAGATAATTGCTATTCCCAGACTGGCAAAATATAAAGAAGTGGTAGATAACCATCAGAAAGAGATACTACAAGAGTTTACCAAACAGAATTATATCTTACCCTGGACCGAAGATATGGCTTTGGAGGACATACTACCCAAAGTAGATGCTTTTGAGCCAACAACCTACGTTTCCACGAAGCAAAATATAATAGATCATTTAGAAGAATATATCGATTCTTTGTAAAGATTTATAACCTTAAATAATTAGAACCTTATGATAAAAGTCGGCTTAATAGGTGCGGGAAAAATGGGCATCTCTCATTTAACAATTTTAGGTGCTCATCCAGATGTAGAGGTGGTTGGGGTATGTGAAACTTCTAAACTTGTGCTTAGTGCACTGGAGAAATATAGTAGCTTCAGCTGTTATACAGACTATCAACTAATGCTGGAAGAGGAAAAACCCGATGCAGTATTTGTAGCTACACCTACCAAATTTCATTTTGATTTAGTGAAAGAACTTTTAGCCAGAAACATTCACGTTTTTGTTGAAAAACCTTTCTGCTTAAGTTCGGAACAAGGACTGGAGCTAGCTAGCCTGGCATCGAAGAAAAATGTAGTAAACCAGGTAGGTTATCACAATAAATTTATAGGCACTTTTAAAGAAGTCAAGAAATTGGTAGAAAATGGTGCCATAGGAGAGATTAACCATTTTCTGGGTGAGGCCTATGGGCCGGTGGTTACAAAGAAGAAAGAAGGAACCTGGCGTTCTAACCCAACCGAAGGCGGAGGCTGCCTAATGGATTATGCCTCTCACGTAATAGATCTTATTAACGATATTCTATCGCCTGTAACAGCCTGTAAAGGAAGTATTCTAAAATCTGTTTACTCCAAAAAAGTAGAGGATGCCGTCTATGCTATATTGGAGCTTTCCAATAAAACCACCGGAGTACTTTCTGTAAACTGGAGCGACGAAACTTACAGAAAAATGTCTACTTCAATTACCATAAATGGCAATAAAGGAAAAATAATATCTGATGCCAACGAACTAAAAGTCTATTTTAAAGAAAATCAATGCCCTACAGGCTACTCTAAAGGTTGGAATGTAAAATATGTAACCGATTTAACCGAGCCGGTAAATTTTTACCTCAGAGGAGAAGAATATTCAGCACAGGTCGATTATTTTATAAAAGCCGTAAAGGGAACGGTTCCTAATAATGTAAATAACTTTCAAAGTGCCTGGCTTACCGATAGGGCTATTTCAATAATAAGGAATCAAAACTAAAATAGGATGGATAGAATATTATACGGAGACAATCAGTTTTTTGCGGTAAATCATATTTCTGATGCCAAATCTATGGCGCAATCTATAAAATTTAAAACCGATGAAGCTATTATAAATACGATAGATGCTGCCAGGGCATCGGGTCTCAATACCTTTATGTGTACAACTCATGATAGAATAGCCAACATTTGTGATATAATTAGGGCTAATCCCGGGAAATATGAAAACTTTAAAATTTATCCTTGTATGCCTTATGCCCATAAATATGCCAATGCCGTAACCGAATTGGGGATTCAAGGTACTATTAAGCAATATGTTCCCGGAAATTTCTTTGGTACCCTATTTAAAGGAGGAATGGCATTTGTATCAAAAGATTTTCTAAAGATTATGGAACTGCTTATCGATGCCGAAATGAAAATGTTTAAAGGAATTAATACCCCGGTTATTTTTCTGCAAAACGTAATCACCGATCTACTCTTAGGGTTGGGAATGGTTGAGGTGTTGAAAGGTTTTTACGATTATATAAAAAATAAATACGATGCAGAGCCCGGATTTATCACTATGAATATGCCCAGGTTGTTAACTATGCTTGAAACCGCCGGAATAACAAATCCTATTATTTGTTTTTCCATGAATAAGCTTAATTTTAGAATGAGTGGAGGAAAAGGTTTATACGAAGAAACACTTAAAATTCGAAAATTTAGGGCCATTGCCATGCAAGTCTTAGGTGGTGGGGCAATCCCTCCCAAAGAAGCCTTAGAATATGTTTGTAAATTTCCTAATATTGAGGCCATTCTTTTTGGAGCATCTTCCAAAGCAAATATTGAAAATACGGTAGCTACAATTCATCATTTTGACAGCCAGAAAGTAAGTTTTTAGATAAGAAAGGTAGCAGCCTGTGCCAATTAATTGGCACCCGGCTTTACTTCATCGTAGCTGCTATTTTCATTTCCTATACGCACCTCATCATAATAGATTACCTTTTGGGAAGAGGTTGGTGTCCATTCCCATTTATAAATACCAAATTTAAAATAAGGGTATTTTTCATCGTTATAAGTATTCGGCAGATTTTGTCTGTCAATTACTTTTTTACCATCTTTCCACACCTCCAATACTCCGGTATTGGTATGGGAGTATTTAATATGCACTACCCAATCAACCCATTTATCTTTAGGTATAGTTCCCAGATCTATATAGATAAGTCCGTCTGAATGTCCATTCTCCATAATACGATCGGTATCCCATCTTAACATCCATTTTAATTTACCTTCGGAAGCGATTAATGCATTGGAAGGGCTTCTGTTGGTAGCTTCTCCTTCATCGGCTTGAACATGCCATTGTGCAATAATTTCCCCGGTAGCATCAGTAGTATAGCTAGTTGGGAAAAATTGTGAAAAACCATACCAGCCCTCTTTCTTTGTTGTTCTCTGAGCCTGGGACATTTCTGATCTATGACCACCCCAAATTTGAGGATCATTTTTTCTGATTTCAAATCTACCGGCAGTAGCACCTTTCCTTACAATATCTTTTTCAAGCTGAAAACTATGGTTTTTGGCATATTCCAGGTAAAAATTTCCCGCCTGTGGATTTGTTTCCAGGGCAATATTTTCAAAACTTTCCTCTAAAATTAAATTTGAGGAAATTTGATCTATAGGTAGGGGAGCGAAAAAACTAAGTGTTTGCTTTTTACCAATGCTAAACTGATATCCCTGTAAAAAAATAAAAACCGAAAAAAGTAATAAATAGCAAATGTATTTCATGACAACATAGATAGTACTCGATAATCGTGATAATACACACAGACTTATCTCAAAATCGAAATGAAATCATTTAATACCGCTCGTTGGCTTGCTAACATTTTTCTAAAGAGAAGCGTATAGTAAATGGAGATTTTCTGCTATGAAATAGGCATTAGCCTATTCTAACTGCATCTACATTACCGGTTTTTAATCAGTTATAGAAAATTTTGAGCTTTGAGGCTAAAGCAGTCTATAATCAATTATATAATTTCAAATCTATAAGTAAGATACTAAAAAAAATAAATGACTTAACTGATAGTCAGTGATTTGTGATTCGTTGAAGCGAGTAAAATTTAGGAAAGAAATAGCTAAACCTATTATGTTATTGTTGGTTTGCTATTTAGAAAGCTTATGTGGGAATTTAAATTGGTAGGAACCGGCACGTGAACAGTACCGGTTCTTAGTTATCAAATATATTATTTACCAAATAGCTATTTTGCTTCTTTAGAAACGATTTCCACCAGCTCGTATCTAATAGAAAAACCACCGGCCGGAGGATTCTTTATTTCTGTTTTTTTCACTTTAAGACCATATACAAAACCGGGCTCATAGTTAAAACCTTCAATACCATCAACAAAGTAAAAATTCTCCCAGTTTTCGGTACCAATCATATTACCTTCCTGAACAAGTAAGCAGGTGCCTTCCATTTCTCCCACACAATTAACGGTATAACTGTTTATCATCATGTTAATTCCATTGTCTATTGTACTTGTACTAGTTGCAACCTCATCGTAACTACTATATCTATTACCTATTTTAACCTCATCGTAGTAGATGGTTCTTTGTGTTGAAAGATTTCCCCAAGACCATTTATAGACACCAAATTTAAAATAAGGATATTTTTCATCATTATAAGTATTTGGCATGTTTTGCCTATCAATTACTTTCTCGCCATCTTTCCATACTTCCAATATACCGGTATTGGTATGTGAATATTTAATGTGTACAACCCAATCAATCCATTTGCCTTTAGGTATGGCTCCAAGATCTATATAGATTAGTCCGTCTGAGTAACCATCTTCCATAATACGATCGGCATCCCATCTTAACATCCATTTTAATTTACCTTCTGAAGCGATTAATGCATTGGAAGGGCTTCTGTTGGTAGCTTCCCCTTTATCTGCCTGTACATGCCATTGTCCAATTACTTCTCCAGAGGCATCAGAAGTATAATTAGTTGGGAAAAACTGTGAAAAGCCATACCAACCTTCACTTTGTGTAGTACTTTGTGCCTGTGACATCTCAGTTCGGTTACCACCCCAAATTTGAGTATCACTTTTTTTGATTTCAAATCTACCTGAATTAGCACCTTCTCTTACAATATTTTCCTCTAGCTGAAAACTATGGTCTTCGGCGTGTTCAAGGTAAAAATCACCCGATTGTGGATTCTTGTTTAAATCGGGGTTTTCAAAATTTTCTATATAAATTAAATTGCCAGAATCTTGATATAAAGGTGGTTCCGATTCTAAATCTATAGACTCCAGAGAGTCTTCGGCAGTAGTTTCTTCTAAGGTTTCATTATCCGGTGAACAGGCAGCTATGGCAAGTAACAAGACATAAAAAAGTTTTTTCATTATAAATAATTTAAATATTACTAATAGTTTCTAATCTTACACAGGTATTGCTTTATCAATAGACGAATAATTGGCTAATAGAACAATGGTATCATTTTCTATTATGCACTGAAAATTATCATCCATGATGTTAATAACTGTGTATGTTTTTAATTTTTGGATTATTTGATTTGTGCTATTTGATTTTTACACAATAAGAAATTGGTACAAAAAGTACGGTAATTGAGCATTTCATAAACTTGTAGGGATAGGGACATTTTACTATATTTTTTTTACGAAAAATTTTGCGCGAAACTAATTATTAAAACCGATAAAACAAGTGATTTAATCATTTAAAAATGATGTTAACCTCTATAAATCAATTTTTTATGAAATATGTAAGAGAATACTTATACATCGGTATGTAAAGATATAGTCAATATTATGCCAGGAAATTTTAGCTTAATAATTGCGAAATAAACCCGCTGAATTTAGAAGCATAACGCGGATAATTTTATTTACTAAGTTTTGTGTTTAATGCCGAAAAGGATAATTATTGTGTAGACTTTTTGACTTTAGTGTGAGTATTTTCCACAGAAAAAATTATGTATCGACAATAGCCGAAAAAATGTTGAGAGAAAGTAGGCTAGCGAATAAAAATTTATTTGAAATTAACGTCTGAAGCTTTGTGTTGGAATTGAGCAAAAATAGATTCGGTAATTGAGCTGAAGGGTTAACCTGAGATGGAATGGACTTAATTAACCAATTTCTTTCTTAGCAGGCACTATATGTACTTTGTTAGCCAATTAAAATAATCCTTTAAAGCTCTTTAATTCGGGATTAAAATTATAGTCTATTTCTTCCTGATTCTTTTCGTTATAGCATACATCTAATAGCATCATCCCCAATCTTTTGTTTTGATATTCCAATATAAAATCAAAGGGATAATCTTCATGAAAAATTTTCTTGGAGTTTGCTACAGCTTTTAATAGGTTTTCTGAGTCTACGGGCAAGTCTAATATTTTTGATAGTACGAGTTTTATCTTTTTATCAGCTACAATATTTTTTTCAGTTTTTAGAATGCTACTTATCTCTGTATGGGCAGCTTGAGGAAAGTTTTTGGGTGTAGCTACCAGGCGATTCCAGAAAGAAATCAAAACGCTAAACAAGTTTGATTTTTTACTGTTATTGTTTTCGTGTGGCTTTTTGAGCTCTTCTTCTTTTTTATTTTCTAAAACCGAATTTAGATCCTTAAATGAATATGAGTTGGGAGCGGGCTCATTAACCAGATAAGAGTTGTTTCGCATAGGTACTAATCTGTTTTATAGTGGTTTAATATATGAAAAAAATGTGCAAGATTAAGCTTTTTTGTAAAATTTAATGATAATTTTCCAAATTATTTATAGAAAAGTAGGTCTAATTTTTAGTAAATAAACTTATTTTAAAATACCCGTAAGGTCTTGTATTGTATAAAAAAAAGAGGTTGTTTGAAAAAAATGTTATTAGAAAATCTCACAGCTCACTAAAGACGAAATATTTTTTATCATATAGAGTAAGCAGAGTTTATTTCAATACTTATTAATTTATTGAAGCTTCGGTTTCAATATGGAGATACTAATTTCCAAAATTCTTCAAACAACCTCTCCCTTTTTATATAGTTTAATAGTTTACTCTAAATCAAACCTGTCCAGGTTCATTACTTTATCCCAGGCTTTTACAAAGTCTTTTATGAATTTCTCTTCTGAATCTATAGTTGCGTATACTTCAGCCAAAGCTCTAAGCTCCGAATTTGATCCAAAAATAAGGTCGGCACGGGTACCAGTCCACTTTACCTTATTAGTAGCACGATCGCGGCCTTCAAAAACGGTTTGAGAATCTGAAGTTGCTTTCCAGGTGGTTTTCATATCAAGGATATTCTTAAAAAAATCGTTGGTAAGCTGTCCCGGTCTCTCTGTGAAAATGCCATGCTTAGATTGATCAAAGTTTGCATTCAAGGAACGTAGGCCACCTACTAAAACTGTCATTTCGGGAGCAGTTAAAGTTAGCAATTGAGCTCTATCCACCAGCATTTCTTCAGCTGAGGTAGAGATTTTATCTTTCTTCTTAAAATAGTTACGGAATCCATCAGCATTTGGCTCCAGAGGTTCAAAAGCTTCAACATCGGTTTGCTCTGCTGTAGCATCAGTTCTCCCCGGAATAAAAGGCACATCTACATTGTGACCCGCTTCCTTAGCGGCCTTTTTAATAGCAACACAGCCTCCAAGTACAATAAGATCGGCAAGGGAAACTTTTTTATTTCCAGATTGAGCACTATTGAATTCCTGTTGAATACCTTCAAGTTTTGTTAATACCTCTTGTAGCTGCGGAGGATTATTGACTTCCCAATTCCTTTGTGGTTCTAAGCGAATACGTGCGCCATTAGCACCGCCACGTTTATCCGAGCCCCGAAACGTTGAAGCGGAAGCCCAGGCAGTTGATACTAATTGAGATACAGATAAGCCTGAGTTTAGAATCATTTTATGAAGCTCATCTACGTCTTTATCGTTTATTAAATCATGGTCTACAGCAGGTATTGGGTCTTGCCAAATAAGTTCTTCGGTAGGTACTTCCGGTCCCAGGTAGCGCGAGGTTGGTCCCATATCACGATGTGTAAGTTTGTACCAGGCTTTTGAAAAAGCTTCGGCAAATTCATCGGGATTTTCATGAAAATGTTTAGATATTTTTAAATATGCGGGATCTTCTTTTAAAGAAAGGTCGGTGGTTAGCATAAAAGGTGCGTGTTTTTTATTGGCATCGTGCGCGTCTGGAATAGTTCCGGCACCTGCACCATCTTTTGGTTTCCACTGGTAAGCACCGCCTGGTCCTTTGTGACATTCCCAATCGTATTTAAAAAGATTATCAAAAAAACTATTGCTCCATTTTGTGGGGGTTTGCGTCCAGGCCCCTTCAATTCCACTGGTTATTGTATTCTCTGCATTTCCGGTACCAAAACTGTTTTTCCAACCAAGTCCCATTTCTTCTATACCGGCTCCTGCAGGTTCAGCAGCCACATATTCATTGGCATCTGCAGCACCGTGGGTTTTTCCAAAGGTATGCCCGCCGGCAATTAATGCTACTGTTTCATAATCGTTCATCGCCATTCGGCCAAAAGTCTCTCTAATATCTTTAGCCGCTCCAATAGGATCTGGCTTTCCGTTGGGTCCCTCCGGGTTTACGTAAATTAGCCCCATGTGGGAAGCCCCTAATGGATTCTCCAGGTCATCCCCATTCTGGTATCGCTCTTTGTTTCCCAACCATTCACCTTCAGACCCCCAATAGATATCTTCTTCAGGTTCCCAAATATCTTCACGCCCACCGGCAAAACCAAAGGTTTTAAGTCCCATAGACTCAAGGGCCACGTTACCGGCAAGGATCATTAAATCGGCCCAGGAAATTCTATTGCCATATTTTTGCTTAATTGGCCATAGTAAAAGTCTGGCTTTGTCCAGGTTGGCATTATCTGGCCAGGAATTTAAAGGAGCAAATCTTTGCGAACCAGAGCTTGCCCCACCACGGCCATCGCCAATACGGTAGGTACCTGCACTATGCCAGGCCATACGAATAAAGAATGGCCCATAATGTCCATAATCTGCTGGCCACCATTCCTGGCTGTCGGTCATAAGATTGGTTAGATCTTTTTTAACCGTTGGCAAATCAAGGCTTTTAAAAGCTTCAGCATAATTAAAATCTTTATCCATTGGGCTGGATAGATTGGAATGTTGCCTTAGTATATTCAGGTTTAAAGCATTTGGCCACCAATCTCTATTACTTGGTCCCATTCCTGCTGTTTTTTCTACAGCCCCACCCATAAATGGGCATCTGCTAGATTCGTTTACATCCCAAACTTTATGATTATCGGGATTTTTTGACTGCTTATTCTCCATAATTGAATAGTTTTAGAAGTTTTGTTTTTTAAAAATACTATAATTTTTTCTTATGGTTATTTTATTTCTATACCAAATAACTATAGTCTTTAAATGAAAACTATAGTAGACCAACTTACTGGAATTTATTCCTTTATTAAGTACGCATATGAATGTACTAAACCAAATCGTTTATTTAAAGGCGTATGTCTGGTAATTTGAATTGTATACAATTAAAGAGGTTTGCTTTTTCTTATCCATTTAAGAGCGAAGTGGCTTATTCTATATCAAAGCTGAAATTGTTTTGGGTATTATACTTTTCCTGCTTTCCTATAGCTAATAAATAACGATCATGGGCAGCTTTTCTTAACCATTGTACTTTATAGTCATTTTTTAGAGAGCTGTGGAGGGCAGCTTCTGTTGCTAGTTTTGAAGCTGTTTTATAATCTATACTATCCTTACCATGATGATAAATGAAGGCTGCATAGAATTTATCTCGTGGTTTTTTTATGGTATTTATTTTTCTAATATTTTTTACCTGGTTCAACCTTTTTAAGTCTCTGTGTTCTAAATTGCTAAAATAACTCAGAAAAGACCTAAGTTGCATTCTATCTTTTTGGTCGCTTTCGTAAGCAAATTTTAATTTCTCACTTAGGCTTCCCTGGTGAATTACAGCTTTATCATAAGGTCTAATTAGCGAAATGCACACTCCAGAGATACAAATCAACATAAGCAATAAAGAGTTTCTAAAATAGTACGCTTTTATTGGCACCGCCAAAGGGTGTAATACCCCGAGGCTTGCCTCGAAATTAAAAATTTGTTTCCAACGAATGCCTCTTGAGCTTGCCCCGAGGTAGTTTACCTTTCTAAAAAGCTGAAGAAGTCTAAGCAGGATTAAAAAAATAGCAATTACTAAAATGACTGCTATTAAAATAAACTCAAAAGAATTGAAGAGATAAGAAAGCGTGGTAACTATTATTAGGCCTAAGAAAATAGTAAGTTTTCGCATAAGTTTGTTTTGCTTTAATAGAATAGTTATTTCGCAGAAATATGGATAGTAGTTTATAGAATGACGTTAGAGTTTTGTAAATGTTGCAGATGGTATAGGTCTTAATTTCCTGAAAACTTTACGAAATTATTTTAATTTCAGTTTGTTAATTACACTTATCTTGGCCCTTTAAACAAAAAACTATGGCTTCAGGAATATTTGCCCTTTTAGATGATATTGCAACTTTAATGGACGATGTTGCGGTGATGAGTAAAGTGGCAGGAAAAAAAACGGCTGGTTTATTGGGGGATGATTTAGCCGTTAATGCCGAAAAAGCTTCAGGTTTTGTGTCTTCTAGAGAACTACCTGTGTTGTGGGCTATTACAAAAGGCTCCTTTTTAAATAAACTTATTATCCTACCACTGGCTTTCTTGCTTAGTGCATTTCTACCTTCAGCTATAACTATTATACTGGTTATTGGAGGTCTTTACCTGGCTTATGAAGGTGCCGAGAAAATTCACGAATATTTCTTTCCGCATACTCATAAAAAAGAGAAGCCAAAGCTGGAAAAACTAAGCAAAGAAGAAGCATTAAGCCAGGAAAAAGATAAAATTAAATCGGCTATTTTAACCGATTTTATACTTTCTGTAGAGATAATTATTATTGCTCTTGGAGCTGTAGGAAATGAACCCTTATTAACAAAAGTGCTGGTAGTTAGTGTGATAGCCATTGTGGCTACAGTAGGTGTTTATGGAATTGTAGCTTTAATTGTAAGAATGGATGAACTTGGTACTAAACTTATAAACCTGAATGAGGAAGATAACAGCTTTTCAGATAAATTTGGACGCTTTTTGGTTAGTGCATTGCCCAAGGTAATTAAAGGCTTATCTATTATTGGGACTATAGCCTTACTTTTAGTTTCGGGAGGTATTTTTGTACATAATATTCATTTTTATCACGATTTAATTGAAAATATACCCTTTCCCGGAATTATTGTAGAATTTTTAACCGGCCTGTTTGTTGGTTTTATAGTGCTACTACTTATAAATATAGCAGTAAAAATTTATAAAAGTTTTTCGCCGGAGTCCAGCCAGTAGGTTAATTTAAGTTCTAGAATAGCTCTATAAATTGAATGCTAATAAAAAAGCCGGTTTACATTTTGTGTAAACCGGCTTTTAGTTACCTAATAGTTTGTATTATTTTTCTTGAAGTTCCAGTTGTGTTGCCGGAATTTCACTTACACCTTCTTTAAGGTAGCTGTCAAACCAACGCATCATTCTAAGCATAAAGTCATACCTGGCGGTAGCTTTTCTGTTTCCGTGGCCTTCGCCGGGGTAAAGTACCAGTCTAACAGGTGTTTCTGTTCTGGTTTTAAGATGGCGGTACAACTCAAAAGATTGTCCGGGATCTACACGGGTGTCTTCTTTACCGTGTAGTATAAGAAGTGGGGTTTCACCCTGATCTGCATAAAAAATAGGGCTACGTTCAAGGTAGAACTTATAATCCTCCCAAATTCGCTGACGACTATGTACAAGAAACATTTCTTCAGGAATATCACTGGTGCCCCATTTTGAAATATTGTTGCTAATACCTACCGACATTACCCCGGCAGCAAATCTTTTTGTATGTCGGGTAGACATCCAGGCAGTGGCATAACCTCCATAAGAACCACCGGTAACTCCTACTTTATTTTTATCAATATTATAATTTTCAATAAGATAGTCTATACCGTCTATAATATCATCAAACTCTTTTCCGGCAGGATCACCCTGACTGGATTTAGCGAACTCGGCACCTCTACCTGTACTTCCTCGGTAGTTAGGATAGAAAACTGCATATCCATTTGCCGCACCCACCTGTCCGGGCATACTGTATGCTGTAAGCCAACCATTGTCATAATGAGCTTCAGGACCTCCGTGTACTACAGTAATAAGGGGAGTCTTTCCCGATTTTTCTAAAGGATGAATTAAAATTCCCTGTAACTCAAGACCATCTTTAGCCTTGTAAGTAATCACTTCTTGTTTTCCTAACTTCCTGTCTTTTAACCAGGGATTAGAGTCTGTAATTTTATTAATTGACGAGTTTTTGGTATTTAAAACAAAAAGCTCTCTCGGATGTTCGGCTGCATTTGCAGTAAAAGCTATATGCTTATTTGTAGCCGCAGAAAACCCGGTGATATTTAGGTTTTGAGATGTGAAGACCTTGCTAATTTTATCATTAATATTCAGGTTGAATAAGCTACTATAAACTCCTTCACTTCCAAGTAAAGTAAGGTTTTTATTATCTTTCCAGCTAAGCGAGTGAAATTGCCCCTCAAAATCTTCCTGAAGCATCTGCGGAGTACCACCTGAGGTCTCAGCTATAAAAATACGACCATCAATAGGATCGTGCTTATCTTCACCGGCAATAAAAGCTATTCTTTTACCATTGGGACTCCAATCTATGGCTCCTAGTTTACCTTTATGCTCAACCTGGGCAGTAACTTTTAAAGTATTGGCGTCTACAAAATAAATCTTCTGGCTTGTATAAAAATCGTCAACCAAAGAAGAAGGTGCAGCGGTTACCATAAGGTTAGAAGCTTCCGGGCTCCATTGTACCGAAGTTACATGGCCTTCTACTTCTAACTTGTTAGCATTCTTATTAGTAAGATCTACAATATATCCAGATGCCTGCTTTAAATTAGTTTCGTAGATCTCGGGTTGATAGGGAAGCATATTGTCCTCGTCTTTTTTAACTGCAGAGACGAAAGCAAGCTTATTTCCGTTGGCCTGCCAGTTATAAGAAGAAATATTTCCTTCAAATTCATAAACTTTTTGCGCTTCACCTCCCTGAAGGCTAATTTCATATAAAGCCGTAGTCTTATCGTTTTCTTTTTTAGTGGTAAAACTAATACTATTATGTCCCGGTCTCCATTGTAGATTAGAAACGCTATATTCGGTTATAAATGGTGTAGTTGTTTTGGTTTCCGTATTATAAACGTATAGTTGGGTAGATGCAGGTACATTTTCTTTTTTAGGATTTGCCGGCACCAAAAGTTGGTAGGCTATATGTTCTCCGTCGGCAGAAATTACTGCATTTGAAATTTGACTGATGTTTGCTACATCTTCTGGACTAAGCCCACTTTGCTGAGCGAACAGTCCCTGAAAAACAAAGAATAAAACAAACGTAATAGATCTTTTCATGTTAGATTTTATTTTTTTAAAATTGTGTCTAAAGATATTGCAAAATGGCAAATTGCACAAGTAAACATTTAGTGCCTAAAGCTGCTTTTATGCTTATAAAACAGGCGCTTATTTGTTTATTTACTATCTCGTTTTTATTTGCTTTTAAGCTTTAAATTGTATTTAAATAATTGCCTTTTGGGGTTTCTGGAGGATTAAAAGAATGATATTGTTATTTTAAATTGAAAAAAAGCTAAGAATTCTTTAAAAGTATAGGCTGTTAAGTTTAGGAATTTTTATTTTCGATTTTTTAAATTAAATAGAATAATACAAATTTATTTATTAAAAATTGATGAATAACAAAAGTGAGCCTTTGATTGATAAATGCTTAGCTTTTGTGTAATTTTATAAAAACCTCAATCTTATGAAGAACTTACTTGTGGCTATAGACCGACGTAAAGACGCGGAACAATTAATTGGACATGCTATAAAAATCGCAAAACTCACAGACGCAAAAATTTGGATTATCCATGTAATGGAGGGAGAACCTGATGATTTTTTAGCCAGGGAAGCGGGGCCGCAATATGTTTACGAGAAAAGGGCAAAAGAGCGTAAAGACTCCCAATTACAGATTGAAAGTTGGGTTGAAGAGGTAAAAGAAAAATATAGTATAGATATAGAAGGTTTCTTGATTCAGGGGGAGGTAGTAAAATCTATAAAGAAGATTGTTGCAGAGCGTAATATAGACCTAGTTTTGGCTGGTCATAAAAAGAGGAACTTGCTTTACTCATTATTTACAGCCAATAAGAAGAAAGACCTTATAGACGATCTTAGGATTCCGTTGTTGGCAATTCCTTTGCCTTAAACTAGTTTTAGTTTTAATTAAAAGATAAGGCTGGCCATTATTTATTTTTGGCCAGCCTCTATAATTAATTCACTTTTAGAAGTATAGAATACATTTTAATCTATCTTTCTAAAATTTCCCTGTCCATCAAACTCCAGTTCAATACCATTGGCTAATTCAATTTCCTGCTCTTTTTTCTGTTTTTCCCATCCAATTACCTGTACATCCGCATAATTTTTTTCTAAATAAGAAATGATTTTTGAAGGTAGCGCTTCAATTGGTATAACGGTGTTATCCTGACTTTCTATTTCAATAATATTTCCATCTTCATCAAAATCCAGTTCAACCCCGTTTGCGAGTTTTACTTCATATTTTTCGTCTTCCCATATTTGCCAGTTACTATTTTCTTTTATTTCCACCGTATTTGATGAAAAGTGTTGTTCAATAAAACTCTTAGCTTTTGAAGGTAAATTTTTGGCGTCTGCCTGTGCAAACATTCCAAAAGAACAGAGTGCGAAAAATCCTGATAAAATTACTTTTTTCATAATAATTGTTTTTAAAATTCTATGCGAAGTAAAGGTTGAAAACTGGAAAGAATTAGGAACGACCGGAGGTGTAATCTTAAAATTTTCTCAAAACTTGTAACTCGCTAATAGAGATTTGCCACCTATAATTATTGAAAAATAGAGACCTGCCTTAAGATAAAAATCCTTCTATTTATTAATGACTTGTTGGCCTTCTGTGGATAATTTACTTTAGAAAAAGATTAAAATAGGGCAAAAAAATAATGTTTCCCATTTCTTTTCAGTTTTGTTCTTCATATTTGCATTCTATGGAGAATTGCAAAAAAAGATGCAATTTTGAATTTTTTAATTTATATCGCCTTTTTATATGTCTTATATCTTTAAAATGTCAAACAGAAGAATGAAGCTTAAATATTTAGTTTTTACTTGCATATTCCTAATTTCTGGTTTTTATCTTAGTGCTCAGGAAACAACTTCAAATAGTTTTGGGAATGGAATAATTAATTCAGTGGCAAAAGATAGTTCCTTCAGTATTAAATTTGGAGCACGTTTTCAGTCATTATATATAAGCAATTGGAAAAATTCTGAATTGGAAGGTTTTAAATCGGAAAGTTCGAATTTTCTTATTCGTCGTGCCCGTTTAAAATTTAATGGATTTGCTTATTCTCCAAAGTTAGAATATAAGATCGAATTAGGTTTATCTAATAGGGATATTTCAGGAGCTTCTAAATTTACAAGTGATGCCCCAAGGTATGTGCTTGACGCTGTTTTAAAGTGGAATTTCTACGAAAATTTTGTGCTCTGGGCAGGACAGGCAAAACTACCGGGAAACCGCGAAAGGGTGGTTTCGTCTGGGAACCTTCAGTTTGTAGATAGATCTTTGTTAAATGGCCAGTTTAATATAGACCGGGACCTTGGTTTACAATTGCACCATAAAATAGACCTTGGTAACCAGATAGTGATAAAAGAGGCTTTTGCTCTTTCACAGGGGGAAGGAAGAAATGTGGTTACAGGAAATTTGGGCGGTTATCAATACACCGGCCGTTTAGAGGTTTTGCCATTTGGAGAATTTAAGGACTATAGCGAAGCCTCGTTGGAAAGGTACGAAACCCCTAAACTAGCAATGGGAGTTACCTACGATTATAATAATAAAGCCGTGAAGACTCGTTCTAATATGGGAGAATATATGTTTACCGAGAATGGCCTGCATCGTACCAATATTACTACCTTTTTTGCAGATTTTATGTTTAAGTATAAAGCTATTTCAGTACTTGGGGAGTTTGCTCATAGGGATGCCGATAATCCAATTGCAATAGAAGAAGATGGCACGCCTACCGGTGCCGTTGTAAATGTTGGTAATTCCTTTAACCTCCAGGGAGGCTATTTATTGGATAATAATATTGAGTTTGTAGGAAGGTTTACCAATGTTCATGAGACTATTGCCGGGGCTCGTTTTCCAAATTTAAATCAATATACATTGGGTGTTTCTAAGTATATATCAAAACACAAGCTTAAAGTACAAACAGATATAAGTTTTAACGATAATCCAGATCCGGGAATGAACCAGGTGGTATATAGGTTGCAGGTAGATTTGCACCTGTAAATTTATGCCTTTTATAGCCTTTAATATTATTTATAGGGCAAGCAGCTCGTATTCTTTTATGTTGAAACCTCATTAAAATTGACTTTATATCATGAAAATTTTAATTATAGAAGACGAATTGGATATGCTGCAGAATATGAAAGATTTTCTGGAAAAAGAGAATTTTGTTGTAGAAACTGCCAGTAGTGTTTTTGAAGCACAAAATAAAATTGGGGTATATGCGTACGATTGTATTTTGCTTGATATAAACTTAAAGGATGGGAGTGGTTTTAGCCTTTTAGAAGATCTCAAAAAAAAGGAAATAGAGGATGGGGTAATTATTGTTTCTGCAAGAAATTCCCTGGACGATAAACTTCAAGGACTTAACCTGGGGGCCGATGATTATCTGGCGAAACCCTTCCATATGTCCGAATTAAACGCGAGGGTAAAGGCAGTACTAAGAAGGAGCCATTTTAGGGGTAATAACATAATTAAGCTTGGAAATCTTTGTATAGATATAGACGAGCATCAAGTAGATATAGATGAAGAGGTACTGGCTTTGAATAGAAAGGAATTTGAAATTTTGTTATTTTTTGCATCCAATAAAAATAGGCTTGTTAACAAATCAGCACTGGCAGAGCATGTATGGGGCGACCATATAGACCAGGCTGATAATTTTGAGTTTATCTATTCCCAAATTAAAAATTTACGTAAAAAACTAAATGCCGCCGGAGCAAATATAGAGATTAAAGCGGTTTACGGTATTGGTTATAAATTGGTAGAAGGGTGAAATTATTAAATTATACTACCAGTTATTTTTCAGCAGTATTACTAATTCTTTTAGGAATATGGGCTGTGATATTTTATGTAGAAATGCTAGATGAAATATACGATAGCCTGGATGATGGTTTAAATAACCAGAAGATGCTAATTATAAACCGCGTAAAAAATGATCCCGAAACTATAAAGCAATTAGATTTTAAAGAGGCTAGTTATAAAATTAAAACAATTAATAAGGAGCGGGCATTAAGGTTTAAAGATTCTTATCGCGATACGCTTATGTATATGCACAACGAAGAAGAATTTGAGCCGGTAAGGTTGTTAGAAACTGTGTTTAAAGAAGGGGACGGGTTCTATAAGTTGCAAATTTTTACTTCTATGGTAGAAGAAGACGACCTGATAGAAGACCTCTTATTTTCACTTATATTACTTTATATAGGTCTAATTTTAAGTATTGTTTTACTTAACAATTGGATTCTTAAAAGAGTTTGGAATCCCTTTTATAATCTTTTACAGCAACTTAAAAATTTTAGACTTGAAAAAGATCAAAAAATACTTACTATTTCCTCTAATATAGAAGAATTCAATTTACTGAATACGCGCATTGAACAAATGCTGGAAAAATCTATATCTAGTTATAATAGTCAAAAGCAATTTATTGAAAATGCAGCGCACGAGTTGCAAACCCCTTTGGCCATAAGTATTAACAAACTGGAGCTACTCGTAGAAAATGAAGAGCTCAATGAGCAGCAAATAAAGTTAGTGGCTTCGGTTTTAAATAATTTGGAAGGATTAACCCGAATGAACAAATCTTTGTTGTTGCTTTCTAAGATAGAAAACCGGCAATTTCCTGATGAACAGGAGATAGACTTTGTAGATTTGGTAACCAATCTTAAAAAAGATTATAAAGACCTGGCCAGCCATAAGGAAATGGAGATTAAAATAGAAATGACTTCATACTTAAAGCATACTATGAATAAAGATCTGGCAGGAATTTTAGTCTCTAATTTGCTTAAAAATGCCATTATACACGGTAAAGAAGGGAGTGAAATTATTATTGAGATCTCTCAAAATAGTTTTAGAATAAGTAATGTTTCCAACCGGAAAGCTTTAGATGAATCAAGATTATTTTCACGTTTTCAGAAAAATTCTGAGTCTGCAAACTCTAATGGAATTGGATTGGCTATCGCACAAAGCATTGCCGAAAAATACCAAATTGAACTAAGGTACTCCTTTACAGAAAAGCATAATTTTCACCTTGATTTTTAAAGTCTCTGGTACCTTGTTCTTCATAGTTCCAGTTTTTTCGGTTTTTGTGTTTCATTTTTAATTGAAAACATTAAAAATGAAAAGACGATTTTTATAGCCTGGATTATAGCTTTGAGGTTTATAGCTTGCAGAAATGATGATTTAAGCAATGCTAATATTCTTTCTAGCTAAAACTTAAAAGAAGCAAGTGCTTGTTAAACTGAGGGCTGAAGATTTTTTATAGGTCGAGGTATGTAGTTTTCAATGAAAATGAATTACATAGATAGACCAAAAAAGGCTGTCCAAAAAATTGGACAGCCTTCAATTTTCCCCTATAAGCTAATCAGGGCAGGTTTTTATCAAAAATAATAAAGGTTTAAAGCTCTTTTACTGTAATATTTTTCCAGTAAACCTTAATACCACCACCATCATGTATTTGAAGGGCTATTTTTCCATTTGCCTCTCCAATTTTCTCATCAGAAAAATCAACCATTTCCACGCCGTTTAGCCAGCTGGTTACCTGGTCGCCTTTTACTTTTATTTTTAACTTGTTCCATTCACCGTATTTAAGGGCATCTTCTTTTTCCTGATCTGGCTTAATAAGCCAACCACGACCGTAAGATTCATAAATCCCCCCTGTGTGTAGGTTAGGTGGGGCTACTTCTACCTGCCAACCGGCTATTTTTGTACCTTCAATTTCAGACCTTATAAAAACACCGCTGTTACCATCGGCCTCTTGTTTAAACTCCAGGTTTAGTTCAAAATCTTTGTAATTGTTATCTGTAGCAAGGTATCCATATTCTTTATCTGGACCACTTTCAGAAATCAATAAACCATCTTCAACATACCATTTTTCGGTACCGTGTATTTTCCATCCATCCAGATTTTCTCCATTAAAAAGTTCCTTTCCAGATTGACAACTTGTAAGTGCGATGCTTAGTAAAATAGCAACTAAACTAATTTTTTTCATGTTCTATTATTTTAATACTTAATTAGCCATTTAGTATATGGCAGGGGTAAGGTTATAATTTTTTAATTTTAATATTTTTAAACCAAATTGGGCTGGCGTGATCTTGTAAACCAATATAGCCAGATTTAAATTTTGCATAGTCGGGACTATCTTTCCATTTTCCGGAGTCTCTTTTCTCCTGCCATTCTTCAGATTGTGGATTAAAAGAAAGCAACATTTCTCCGTTTAGCCAGTGTTCTACACGTTCTGGGGTATATACTATTTTACTGGTATTCCACTCTCCTACAGGGTTTAATTGTTTCTTAGTGGTATCAGGTTCATACATGGCATAATCGGCTGCTGTTTTGTTGAGCGGTTTTAATTCTGAAAGATTTTCAGTATGGCCCAGGCTCTTGTTGTAACCGGTAAGATCGTGTATGTTTTCGTAGTTTTCGTCGTCTATAAGCTGGTATTCCGGAGCTACTTTTGCCGGATTTGCATAGCCTTCTTTTACGTGATAAAAAATACCACTATTACCACCTTCTGGAATTTTCCACTCCAGGTAAAGTTCAAAATTATCAAACTCTTCGGCGCCATAAATAATATCTCGTCCTCCTGTGTAGTCTTCTTCTTTGCCTAATTTGGTTTTATAGGTTAATACATTGTCTTCTATTACCCAACCCGGTGGCATTTCTTCTTCACCATATCCTCTCCAGCCGTCCAGGCTGCTACCGTCAAATAAATACTGCCAATCTTCATCTTTTTGCTGAACTTCAGCAGTATTTTCCTGGCTCTTAGTTTCGGATTGCTCCTGTTTTTTATCTGAATTTTTACAAGCTATGGTTGAAGCCGCCAACAGCATGCACATCATTATTTTTTTCATTTGGTATTTTTTAAGTTGAAATCGGGCAGGGAATACTTTTAAGATTCTACTACCCGTTTCTATTTTATTCCAGTTTAATTAGTGTTATTGGTTTAACCTAATTTCATTTTTTCCGGATCCCAGTTTATAAATTCATTCTTTTTATAGCTTTCATTACATAATAAAGCCGGTGCGGCTGCACGGAACCCAAAAGCAGGATCTTGGGCTACCGAGCCATTTTCACGAATTGCCATAAAGAAATTGGCAAAATGGTCATAATGCGCTCCTTTGTAGCCATCTTCTGCCCGGTAAACGGTTTCTAAAGGTGGAACCAGTTTTTTACGATCTGGCCTGCCTGAATTTTCTTTTGCTTTTTCTGCCAGGAAAGGATCATCACTTCCTCCACCGGCATTACGCCTTAAGATAAGGTTATCCCAACCTATGTCCATAGAACCCTTACTTCCTACCAGTTTTAAGAAAGTACTTCCGCTGGTACCGTCAACAAAATTACAACGCAAGGAAAGGTTAAATGCCGGGTGTTGTTTTGTATCGGGGTAATCAAACATTCCTAAAAGTACATCCGGTACTTCACGCCCGTCATCCCAGTGGCGCAATCCACCGGTTGCCGCAATTTTATTGGGGCCATACGAATTGGTAATAAAATGAAGACTGGAGAATAAATGCACAAATAGGTCGCCGGCCATACCCGTACCGTAGTCAAGGTAATTTCTCCATCTAAAGAACCTTAAAGGGTCAAAAGGCATGTCTTTGCTTATAGAAGTATACTTCTCCCAATCTACGGTTTGGGTAGAGGCATCTTTGGGGATTGGATACTGCCAGGCACCCAAGGCCGAATTCCTGGCCCAAAAGCCTTCAGCATAATTAAGCGTTCCTATAGCACCAGCTGCCAATAGTTCTCTGGCCTTTTCATTACCCAAAGAAGACATTCCCTGGCTACCTACCATGTAGATTTTTCCAGATTTCTTCCAGGCTTTTATGATATCGTTTCCTTCTTCTACACTATGTACCATTGGTTTTTCACAGTACACGTGTTTACCTGCATTAAGCGCATCAACACTCATTTTTTTGTGCCAAAAATCGGGGGTGCCAATTATTACCGCGTCAATATCACTGCGGTTTAGCACTTCTTTATAATCTTTGGTAAGGAACAAACTGCTGCCCCAACGTTTTTTAGCATCTTCTAAACGCCCATCGTATAAATCACATACGGCCACAAGTTCTATATTCTCGTGTTTTAATGCCGTATTGGTATCGGCAACACCCATTCCCCCGGCGCCAATTAAAGCGATTTTAAGAACTTTGTTTGTTGAAGTTTTTGCAGCTCTATTCAATAAATTTACTTCTTTCGCTTCTGCAGCAAAACTGGACGGGATTACGGCCGCAGTTGCGCCCACTATTCCTAAATTCTTAATAAAGGAACGTCTGTTATTTTTCAT
>NZ_JAEHOK010000079.1 GCF_016236915.1 Salegentibacter maritimus | reverse complement strand
ACTACGGTACAGGGAATTACTTACACTCTTTTAGATGAAAACCAAAACCCGGTAAGCAATTCGATTGCAAATGGAGAATTCAGCGGATTAGGTGCTGGTACTTATTTTGTACAGGCAGACAATGGCGATTGTGAGTCCGTTTCTGAAGCTTTGGTAATCATAGAAAACCTGGGAACTCCTAATCAACCACAAGCTACTATTGCGCAACAACCAACGTGTGAGGATACCACCGG
>NZ_JAEHOK010000078.1 GCF_016236915.1 Salegentibacter maritimus | reverse complement strand
AAATCGGATTAGTACAGTTTGCAACATCGGTTATGGCAAATTGCGGGCAAATTAACTGAATTTGATTATTTTAGTCACCAACAAAAAATGTTTACCCTGACAAATACGCACTCCCTACTCCGCAAATTGTCAATAACCGTAACCGTTACCCTTTATTTTCACAAAAGAAAAACTGATAACAAATGTTCTAAAATAGAGAACTTTTATTTATCTTTGTAGTAGAAATTAATCTATGA
>NZ_JAEHOK010000077.1 GCF_016236915.1 Salegentibacter maritimus | reverse complement strand
TTGGGCCTAATACAGTGACCCTGACCGTTGTGGACAACAACCAAAATGAAACCACAGCCACGGCAAAGGTAACGGTAGAAGATAATGTTGCCCCTACAGCAATAGCAAAGGACATTACGGTACAGCTTGATGCCAATGGTATAGCTACTATCGCTCCAGCTGATATTGACAATGGCTCTAATGATGCCTGTGGTATTGCTAGCCTAAGTTTGGATATCACCGAATTTACTTGTAAAA
>NZ_JAEHOK010000076.1 GCF_016236915.1 Salegentibacter maritimus | reverse complement strand
GTAATTCCCTGTACCGTAGTTACCGAAATAGTCCCGGTGGTATCCTCACACGTTGGTTGTTGCGCAATAGTAGCTTGTGGTTGATTAGGAGTTCCTAGGTTTTCTATGATTACCAAAGCTTCAGAAACAGACTCACAATCGCCATTGTCTGCCTGTACAAAATAAGTACCTGCATCTAATCCGCTGAATTCCCCATTAGCAATCGAATTGCTTACCGGGTTTTGGTTTTCGTCTAAAAGAGTAT
>NZ_JAEHOK010000075.1 GCF_016236915.1 Salegentibacter maritimus | reverse complement strand
TGATAGAATAAATCGGATTAGTACAGTTTGCAACATCGGTTATGGCAAATTGCGGGCAAATTAACTGAATTTGATTATTTTAGTCACCAACAAAACTGTTTACGCTGACAAATACGCACTCCCTACTCCGCAAATTGTCAATAACCGTAACCGTTGTATGCAATAATCACGAATAACAGGAAATTAAAAAGATTTTTATGCAGGAGAAGAAAAAGGAAACTTTAGATAGTTTCAAACAGAAAATA
>NZ_JAEHOK010000074.1 GCF_016236915.1 Salegentibacter maritimus | reverse complement strand
CCAACTGAACAGTTATCAGTAGCCGCCGGAGGTACAATTTCTATCATCGCCCCACAGGTATCTGCATCTGCAGTAGTATTGATAGCTTCCACAGCAGCAATTACCGGCGCCTGGTCGTCAGTTACCGTTACGGTTTGTATTACGGGTTCAGCTTCGTTTCCATTATCATCTGTCACGATCCATGTAATATTGGTGGTTCCCACGGGGTATTCTGCATCTAATGGCTGGTTATCATCCCTTGTTCCGTT
>NZ_JAEHOK010000073.1 GCF_016236915.1 Salegentibacter maritimus | reverse complement strand
ATCGTGACAGATGATAATGGAAACGAGGCTGAACCGGTAATACAAACCGTAACGGTAACTGACGACCAGGCACCGGTAATCGCTGCTGTGGAAGCCATCAATACTACTGCAGATGCAGATACCTGTGGGGCGATGATAGAAATTGTACCTCCGGCGGCTACTGATAACTGTTCGGTTGGAAATGTAAACGGAACAAGGGATGATAACCAGCCATTAGATGCGGAATACCCCGTGGGAACCACCAATATTACATGGACCGTGACAGATGA
>NZ_JAEHOK010000072.1 GCF_016236915.1 Salegentibacter maritimus | reverse complement strand
TATACTTTTACAAATGGTAATGGAGACGTAATTACGACCATCGATACTAATGCAAGTGCTTCCGGTTATGACAATACCAATTCAGGTTTAACCTCTACCAATGTACAGGATGCTTTAGATGAAATTCAGTCTAACCTGGATAATACTACCGATGTTTTAGTTGCTAATGGCAACGGCACCTATACGCATACCGCTGTAGACGGTACGGAGGTGATTATTGATGCCAACACTACTTCAGTAAGTGTAACCGATGGGGTATATACTTTTACAAATGGTAATGG
>NZ_JAEHOK010000071.1 GCF_016236915.1 Salegentibacter maritimus | reverse complement strand
AATGCAATTGAAATTTATGAACACCTGGAAAATTATAATGCCTTTGATGAGAAATCATTTCTAAAATGTCATAAACATTTAATGAAAAACCTAATTGAAGATGCCGGAAAATATAGAAAACAAGGTGTTGGCATAATGAAGGGCTCAGAGGTAGAGCACTTTGCTCCGCCACATCAAAATGTCCCTTTTTTAATGAAAGATTTATTTGATTATTTGAAGAAATCAGAAGAAATAGAACTTATTAAAAGTTGTGTTTTTCATTATGAAATGGAATTCATTCA
>NZ_JAEHOK010000070.1 GCF_016236915.1 Salegentibacter maritimus | reverse complement strand
AAAGAAAAAGAGAATAAAGAAACAAAAATCACTTCGCGGACTTAAAAGCAATACGCAAAAAAACTCCACAAGAGAAATCCCGAAAAGAAGAAAAAAAGCAAAAGCACGGATAAAAATTTAATCCAAGCAGCGCACAAAAATAATCTTAAGAAAAAAAGTGAAGTAAAGTTTTTAAATGTACCTAAAAATAAAACACTCATCTGAGCGTAAAGCAGACTGTTTTAAAAAAGCATGATAGAATAAATCGGATTAGTACAGTTTGCAACATCGGTTATGGCAAATTGCGGGCAAATTAACTGAATTTGATTATTTTAG
>NZ_JAEHOK010000007.1 GCF_016236915.1 Salegentibacter maritimus | reverse complement strand
ATCGGGAAAGTGGCATCATGGGTTACCATTACCGTGCCTCCACAATTATCGGTCGCGTCTGGTGTAGGCACATCACTTGCTAATACTTCACATTCCGAAGTGATATCAGCTAAAATCGTTTGATCGGCTACCGGGGCGGTTACATCTTTAATAATTACATTTTGTGTTTGCGTTGAAATGTTTCCGTTTTCATCTTCGAAAGTCCACATGATTACCGTAGTTCCTTGCGTGCTGATTGGGAAGGTAGCATCGTTGGTAACCCTTACTGTTCCTCCACAATTATCGGTAGCAGATGGCTCGGTTACATCGGTAGCTAATACTTCACACTCTGCTGTGATATCTGCCAAAATTGTCTGATCGGCTACCGGCGCGGTTATATCTTTAATAATTAGATTTTGTGTTTGCGTTGAAATGTTTCCATTTTCATCTTCGTAAGTCCACGTGATTACCGTAGTTCCTTGCGTGCTTATTGGGAAAGTAGCGTCGTTGGTAACCCTTACTGTTCCACCGCAATTGTCGGTAGCGCCTGGTGTAGGCACATCACCGGCCAGCACCTCACATTCAGCAGAAATATCTGCTAAAATCGTTTGATCGGCTACCGGGGCGGTTACATCTTCAATAATCACATTTTGTGTCTGGGTTGAAGTATTCCCGTTTTCATCTTCATAGGTCCAGGTAATTACTGTTGTTCCTGATGAAGTAATCGGGAAAGTGGCATCATGGGTTACCATTACCGTGCCTCCACAATTATCGGTCGCGTCTGGTGTAGGCACATCACTTGCTAATACTTCACATTCTGCAGTGATATCAGCTAAAATCGTTTGATCGGCTACCGGAGCGGTTACATCTTCAATAATCACATTTTGTGTTTGCGTTGAAGTATTGCCGTTTTCATCTTCGTAAGTCCACGTGATTACCGTAGTTCCTTGCGTGCTGATTGGGAAGGTAGCATCGTTGGTAACCCTTACTGTTCCACCGCAATTGTCGGTAGTGCCTGGTGTAGGCACATCACCGGCCAGAACTTCACATTCTGCTGTGATATCTGCCAAAATTGTCTGATCGGCTACCGGGGCGGTTACATCTTCAATAATCACATTTTGTGTCTGGGTTGAAGTATTGCCGTTTTCATCTTCATAAGTCCACGTGATTACTGTAGTTCCTTGCGTGGTGATTGGGAAGGTAGCATCGTTGGTAGCCCTTACTGTTCCACCGCAATTGTCGGTAGCAGATGGCTCGGTTACATCGGTAGCTAATACTTCACACTCTGCTGTGATATCTGCTAAAATCGTTTGATCGGCTACCGGGGCGGTTACATCTTTAATAATTACATTTTGTGTCTGGGTTGAAGTATTGCCGTTTTCATCTTCGTAAGTCCACGTGATCACCGTAGTTCCTGGTGAAGTGATTGGGAAAGTGACATCGTTCGTTATCGTTACTGTTCCGCTGCAATTATCAGTAGCTGGGGGTGTAGCGATATCGCTTTCCAGCACCTCACATTCAGCGGTAAAATCGTCTAATGTTGGGGTGCCTGGCACAGGAGCAAGATTATCTTTTATAGTTACGATGGCCTCGCAGGTAGCGGTGCTTCCATCTTCATCTTCTACAGATAGTGTAACAGTATTTTTGCCTATATCATCACAATCAAAACTGGTTATATCTATACTGATAGTAACATCTCCTTCAATGTCTGAAGAACCTTTATCAATATCAGCTGCGGTGATGTTTACCTCTCCATTTGCATTTAAGTTAACCGTAATATCCTGGCAAATAGCAGTTGGAGGGGCATTTTGACTTTCAAACGCTCCTATATCTATGGTGCCATTAAATAAGCGGGGGTTACCGGCTAAATCCAGATCGATATTTAAATCGCCAGGGTATAAGTTATTATCTCCCTTGTTTATGGCAGGACTGTTAGCTTTTAAGCTATAATCTTGTTGATCTACAGATTTAAATTGAGGCTCATCATTTAATGTTAACGTAGCACTTAAATTTCCAACGATATCTCCGGTATTGTTGCCATATAGACTATTTTGAAGGATTACAGGAACAGTTTGGGTAGCAATTTCATTTCCGCTATTAGCAGTATTGCCCCAAACTATTGTATTCTTTAAATTCAGAGAGGCAAAAGCATTAAATACTCCTCCACCCAGATTACCTGCATCATTGCCACTAATCGTAACATTTATTAGTTCGGTTGGAGTGCTTAAAAAGTTAAATATTCCTCCACCGTTACTGCTTATAGCTGTATTTTGAACGATAAGAGTATTAATGATTGTAGTTGGACTTCCATCATTATAAACTCCTCCTCCTGCTTGCGCGCTGTTTCCAACAATTTTTGAATTTATTAGTACTGCAAAACTTCCAGATATATTGGCAATTCCTCCACCATAATGGGCTGAGCTACTTCCTACTATTGTACGATTTCCCTCTATATTAACATTCGTGAGCACCGGTGAGCTATTAAAATTAAAGACACCCCCTCCCCTATATTCCGTTATGTTTCCGGTAATAATAAGATTGGTTAGTGTAGGTGAGCCTTCATAATTGTAAATCCCACCTCCATTTCTCTCGGGAGCATCAGTGTCTACACTTTCATCATCTGCGCTACCGGCGGTAATTGTAAAGCCATCCAAAATGGCGGTGTCATCAGCATCTGAACCGGTCACCACGGTATAGCTATTAGCTCCTGAAATATTAACGGGATCTACTACTATTCCATTACTATCTGAAGCATCATTCCCATCAATATCTCCACTTAATACAGTAATATGTTCTTGCCAGTCACGATCGGTGAGGTTATCTTCAACTCCTTCAAATCCACCGTAAACCCTCACACCGCTAATTAGCTGAAAAGTTTCGTTCCTGTCATTATTAGTTGCACGGTCTCCAGCATCTGGGTGATAGGTACCCTTTGCCACCCAAATTTCAAGCGGGTTGGACTCACTCCAGGGAGTGCCTATCTGGTGTTCCTGGTGCGCCCATTTAAGCGCATCAGCCAACTCCGGAATGGCATTGACCCAGCTGTCACCACTTCCGTTGCCACCGCTTACATTTTTATTTACGTAGAGAGCACCTCCGTTAGGTGTAGGAGGTATGCTGGCACCCTGTAATTCATAGGCTCCTAAATCAATAATAACGGCATCCAGGCGTGAACTTCCCGCCAGATCCTTATCGTTTTGAAGGTCACCTCCGGCATCTGTGTAGATCTGGTTACCGCCCGCATTAATGGCAGAGCTTCCTGCAGCCAGGGTGTAATCACCACTTGAAAAATTAGCAAAAATCATTTCGCTTGTATAAGCCGAACCATCTAAGTTGCCAATACCCGTGCCTGTAAGGTCGTTGTCCTGAACTAAACTGTTAGTATAAATTGGTACACTTCCATAAAAAGCATCGGTATGAATTTGATTTCCAGTTCCTCCAGCAGTGTTGCCCCAAAGTATGGAATTTTGGATGTTTGTATCTCCGGTGTTATAGAACCCGCCGCCATCACCACCAGATGAATTGCTATAGATACTTACATTGGTAAGTGTTATTTCATCGGTATTATTGATTCCGCCCCCATCTCTCCGGGCTGAATTACCATAGATACCAACATTCAGTAATTTCGGGTGACCAACCGTTAGATAAATTCCACCGCCATAAGAAGCCGTATTTTCGCTAACTTCTACATTGAACAAAGTGAAGGATGAATTATAACTGTAGATTCCGCCACCAATATTATCTGCTTCATTTTTAACAATTTGTAGATGAGATAATCTTGGCGAACTGCTTTGAGAACTGTTATTAATAAAAACCCCACCTCCTCCATTGTCTGGATAAGAGCTATCAGCATTTCCACCGGTTATCGTAAACCCGTCGAGTATGGCAGTATTATCGGCACCGGTACCATTCACAACATGATAGCTGTTACCTGTAATGGTATTGTCACCATCAATATTACCGCTTAATATGGTTTCATTGCCCTGCCAGTCACGATCGGAAAGCTTATCTTCGTTTCCTTGAAATCCGCCATAAATTTGTACACCTGTAATCAGCTGGAAGGCTGTATTTCGGTCATTATCCATCGAATTTCTTCCTTCGTCTGGATAATAGATGCCTTCGGCCACCCAAATTTGTAAAGGAGTTGTTGCCCAGGCAGGACCATTGGTTTGACTTGCCCAAAATAGGGCATCTTCCAGTTGTGGAATAGCATTCTCCCAGGAATCTCCAGAGCCATTCCCACTACTTACGTTTTTATTTACATAAAGGATATTGTCCTCATCCGGTGTGGGAACTATTATAGGTTCTCCTTGGAATTCATAGACGCCCATATCCACTGTGCCGGAGTTGTAGATCCGGTCGTTGCCGGCCAAATCTATAATAATACCTTCAGCAGGTTCTCCCGTCCCAAAAGGGCTATTAGAGCCTGCATTGATAGCCGAACTTGTATTCAACAAGGAGTAATTTCCATTTTCTTCGTTTGTAAACACCGGATTAGTGTTAAACAGGTTGTTGCCGCCGTCTGTAATTCCGTCAGGGATATCTCCGGTATTACCGTCTGTTTCATTAAAAAACAGGCTGTGTTCAGCACTTCCCGTTCCAGGTCCACCGTCATCATTCATATTTCCGTTTGTTCCGGAGTTATTATAAAAAATGGAGTTGATGGCTATTACATTTCCTGCCCAAATATTAATAGCTCCTCCTTTAGGGCTTTCATTATTAGCTAAAGTAGAATTTATAAATCGCACAGTTCCATTCTCAGCAGAAATAGCTCCGCCACCACTAGTAGAAGTATTGTTATAAAAAAGTGTATTAATAAAGCTTAACTCGCCCCCAAAACTTATAACTGCCCCACCTATTCCATTGGAAGCATTTCCCACTGCATGATTATCCCTGAAGATGGTATTCAAGATAGTGTTGCTTCCATTATTGTCTATTGCAGCACCCGTTCGATCACCAGTACTTCCACCATCTGCATAACCGGACTCAAAAATAAACCCGTCGATGGTAACACCATTCGTTATTCCGGGAATTAAAACGATAATGTGGGCATCTCCTGCATCGGCTGTTCCTGACTCATTCACATCACCGCTCAAAATGCTTGGATGACCGGATATGTCCCGCTCGGAAGGATCCTCTTCAGTACCTTCAAACCCACCAATGAGGCTCAGGTTTTCTATCAGGCGAAAGGGCGTCGTTTCAGAAGTGGGAAGGTAAGTCCCTTCAGCCACCCAAACCTGAAGATTACCATCTTCAGTACTCCAATTTCCCACTGCCCAATTTAATGCTTCCCGTAACTCGGGAATGGCGTTGCTCCAGGAGTCTCCACTTCGATTACCTGCTCCACCTTTTTTTACATAGAGAATTTTATTTTCATCTGGAGAGATTGGTTCTTCTTTTTCACCCTGGTATTCGTAAGCGCCCATGTCTACAACATCAAGATTAAATATTCGGTTATTACCGGCCAAATCGGTGGTTAAACCAGATGGAATAGCACTGTTATCCCCTGCATTAATTGCCGGGCTGGTGGCTTTCAAAGTGAGCCCGTCATCGTTCGTGCCAAAAATATTATCCAATCCGTTAGGGTCTGATCGATTTACAAACTGTGGATCGGCATCAATATTATTATTGTTATCTGTACCGATAGCATTATCCCAGTCTAACCCACTACCCCCGGAGTTGGCAATTAGGCTGAAGGAAATATTCGCGCTCGCCAAATTGGTATTGTAGATAGAGGCGGATGTCGTTGAACTATTCCCATCTGCTTGGTTTTGCCAAATTATCACGTTTGTTAATGTGAGATTGCTTTGGCTACTACTGTATATTGCACCGCCGTCGTGGGTAGCGTTATTTCCGGTAAAAGTTACACCTGTTAGCATGGGATCGCTTTCATTATCATTCATCATCCCACCGCCATAATTGCTTGCATTGTTGTCTGTGAAGATAGCATTTGTAAGAACAGGGGAACTATCGACGAAGTTGTACATACCTCCGCCACTTGTAGCTGTGTTACCGGTAAAGGTTGTATTTTTAAGAACAGGAGAGCTTTCATAAGAATTGTGCATCCCGCCGCCACCGCCGGGAAAACTTGTGCTGTTTCCTCTAAAGATGACATCAGTTAGTGTAGGAGAACTATATCGGTTGAACATTCCACCACCACCGCCATCACCGGCGTTATTATGGGAGAAGCTTACGTTTAACAGTACGGGAAAGCTATCGTAGTTGTACATGCCTCCACCTGTGTTTAAAGCACTGTTACCAGAAAAAGCAATATTTGTTAATGTGGGATCACCATTCAAGTTATACATTCCTCCTCCCTTGTCCCTATGAGCACCACCTCCATCAACGTCGGCACTACCAGCTGTAATTATAAAGCCATCTAATCTAGCGGTGTTATTAGTACCCGAACCAGTAACCACTGAATAACTATTAGCTCCTGAAATATTAGATGGATCTGTCACTATCCCACTACTATTAGTAGTATCATTCCCATCAATATCACCACTAAGTATGGTGATATGTTCTTCCAGGTTTCGATCGTTAGAATTGCTCTCGTTTCCTTCAAATCCGCCATAAATTTCTACGCCGGTTATAAGCTGAAACGTGGCGTTACGATCGTTATTGGTCTGTCTATCTCCTTCATCAGGGTAATAGACCCCTTCAGCCACCCAAATTTGCAGGGGTGCACCGGAACCGTCCCAATCGTTGGCGGCCCACAACAGAGCATCGGCTAACTCGGGTACTGCATTGGTCCAGTTTGAGCCGTTACCATTCCCACCGCTTACGTTTTTATCTACATAAAGAATGTTGTTGACATCTGGTGTATAGGGTGTTAAACCCGTAGACGGAAAGCTAACGTTAATATTGTCGAAACCATAATTATTGAGCGTAATACTAGTTTCAGGAAGAATTTTAAAACTGCTAATATCGGTTGCATTAGCGGTATTGGTAATATTCACAGTGCCATTAGCTCCTGCCCCATAGGCATTAGCAGCTGAAATAATATTGTTATCCTGGTTTACCAGGCTTATTTTATCGTTGTTATAAGCATAATAACGTATGCTGTTTAACGTAAAGTCGGTAGGGTTCCCATTTTTGGTAAAACTAATAACCCATGGGTTAGTGTCGCCTCCAGCCTGGAAATAGAAAACCTCGTTCCCCCCTCCTAAATCGGTTAAGAGGGTTCTGTCTGTATAGTTGGCATGCCGTACCTGAACGGTATAAGTGTCGGCCCCGGAAGTTACTGATTGATAGATGTATTCTCCAGGGTCATTTTCACCCGAGATAATAGCATCGTTACTATCATATAAGATAGCATCGTCCATATCAAAATTAAGGGTTTGACCATATATACCACCTGTAAGAATTATACTTAAAAAAAAGAACCATGGTCTTTTATTCCTTAAAGTCGTATCACATTCCATTCTGGCTACCGTTTTTAGATTGATTATGCTCTATTAACAAAGCAACCTGAAACCCATAATTGACTTAGCTCTCAGGATGCTGCATTTTATATTATTCTTATTAATTCCTTTGAGGATAAATTCCCTGCATACATATTATAAAATTCAAGGCTGTATAAGGGGGCCTATTTTCATGGGGCTGTCCTTCTCCGGCGTTTTCAATAACAACAGCATCTTCTGCCATAGTGGTACTTTTTGAGGCAGCATACGTACCTCCTTTGGCCCAGTAGTTTTTTGTCACCTCCTGGGTAGTCCCGCCAATACCATCAGCGTCCGATGCATTGATAATAGTAGTATGAGAGTGCTTAGGCATTTGGTTGACTGTTAATGGAACTGTTTCTATTCCCCCCTGTTCCCCTTCCCTATAAGCAGACAGTCCTGAACCGGTTCCTGCTCCAATCGGCATTCTGCCTCTTAGATCGGGTAATTTAAAGAAGGAACGGCCATCGCCTCCATACATAGTCCCTAACAAAGAGTATAAGGACTGACATTGTGATATTGATATCTCTTGTCCATGACAAAAAGCCCATCCTCTTGGGGCGAAATTGCCGCCAAAAAACCTGATTTCTCCTATATAAGCATCCATAATTTTAGTTTTTAATTGATAATTCGGGTAATTTAATTTGAATTACAGCACCATTATTGACTTCCAGACTATAATAGCCCAATTCATCTATGGTAAGAATAATATCTCCTTTTTCCTGGTAGCGATAGTATACTTCTGTGCTATGACAACGAACCAGAACTCCGTATTTTTCTGTCGGGTAAGGGAAGCCTTCTATTTTCTTTTCTCCCAGATCGAGAAAGGCAACATCACCGATTGTATAAATTTGAAGCAAAGCAGATTTTAAATCTTTTACTTCAGCGGTATGGTTATGGTTTATAACCCACTCTCCGCTTTCGTCGGTTTTCCGTAGAGTTCCGGAATACCGGAATTTATTCACAATTTTTAGGTTAAACATGGTATATGTATTTGATAAATATTCAGGTGGCATTTAGGAAGTGCAAATTAAATCGGCATATGCCTAAATAAAATACGTACCTGTCTACATATTTTACGTAGGGGTACGTAGAGGAGTTTTGTTAGCATTTAGCAAAAACAGAAAACTAATGTGAAAATCTCCTGTTATCTATTGCTTTTTATATATAATGGATGCTTGCAACATTCCCTAAGAATTAATTAGCAATAGGCTTACAAACCTACATACTGCGGGAATTTCGAAAAAAAATCGCGAGAGCCTGTGCAAGTTTAACTTACTATATATCTCGAAAAATATATTGGGAAAAGAATACCAGGTGCTTTAAACGAAGATATTTTTAATTTCGTTCCAGAAATGGAAACTTTCGATTCATTCTAAAAAACAAGAATTACCGAGTAAATAACCCTCGATACACACTAGATATCCGATTTGAAATAATTCACAATTTGAAGCATACCTCGGAATATTCAAATCTTGATTATTCGATAAAGAGCTACCGTATTTTAATTCTATAACTCAAATACTTATTCCATGCAACTTAAAGGCTTCCTGTTTCACAAACTTAAAATAAGCTCTTTATTATCCCTTACCCAGGAAGAGAGGGAAGCTTCAGAGAAAGAAAGGTCTAATTTATTTATAATATTACTTCGGTGTTTTTCTACCGTTCTTATTGAGATACTAAGTTTTAGGGCAATTTTCTTTGATGAATTATCTTGTGCTATCATTCTTAGAATGGTGCGTTCTGAAGGTGTTAGGTATTTTATCTTTTTTAATTGTGGATTAACCTTCTCTTCCAAAACTTCAGAAAAAGTCTTGCTAAAATACATTTCTCCTCTAATCACGGCCTGTATACAATTTTCAAGTTCTTCAAAAGGCTCATCTTTTAGTAAATATCCGCTAATATGAAGATTTTTGGCCTGTATAATAATACCGTTCTCTTTGTGAGATGTTAGAATAATAAACTTTGTTACTTCTTGATTTTCTTTGACCTTTTGAATCACTTCTATTCCTGACAACAAAGGCATTTCTACATCTAGAATAGCAATATCGGGCTCATTTTCAATAATCATACTAAGCGCATTGGAACCATTTTTGGCCTGACCAATTACTTGATAGGCTTTGGTTTCCAACTCTTCTACAAGCCCTTTTAAAAGTAATGGATGATCATCTGCAACAAGAATAGTAGGACTTTTTTTTACTGGGCACACGGTATAATGGCTTTTATAAGCGTTCCTTTATTTTCTTTACTTTCTATCTGAATGTTTCCTCTTAGAATTTTAACTCTTTCCCTCAATGTTTTTAATCCTAAACTTTTTGATGTTTTTAAATCAGCAGAATTAAATCCTTTCCCATTATCTTCTATGATGATAAAAATAGTGCTTTCTTTTAATTTTACAGTAATAAATACCGAAGTAGCTTCAGAATGTTTTATGATATTGGTTAATGACTCCTGAACAAACCTATATAAATTTAAGTTTTGCTCTCTTTGAAGGCATTCATCTATATTCGCTATTTCTTGTGTTACAAAAAGATTTGTATCGCTATCAAGGTCATATATTAATTGATTAATCGCCGATGTAAGCCCTAACTTATCCAGCATTGGTGGGTAAAGCCCTCGCGAGATAGCCCTTACTTCTTCCAATACCTGATGGGTTAGTTCGGTAAGCTGTGCTTGTTTATTCTGTTGGGTTTTCTTTTTAATAAGGGTAAGTTGTTGCCCTACGCCGTCGTGGAGCTCACGTGCCAGCCTGGTACGTTCATTTTCCTGTTTCAACAATAACTTTTGAGAAAAGACTTTTTGTAATTTCTGTTTTCGCCTTACGAATTCCCTTGAGCGATATAAATAAATAAGCACAAACAAGCTTACCAAACCTATACCTCCAAAAATCAGCCCCTGCTTTTTTACCCTATTTTGAGCTGCTAATAATTCTATGTCATTTTTCTGTTTAGAAATTTGTAAGTCTTTCTTTTCAACTTCAAACTGGTTTTGAACATAGGCAAATCGTTTTCTGGCCGTACTTCTTTGAATAGAATCTTTTAGGTCAGAATAATTTATATAATGCCCGAGCGATTGTTCTGCATCACCCATTTTATGATAAGTCTGCGCTAACAAACGCTCATAATCTAAAATATTTTCAGGCTCTTCAGAATCCTTAACAGCCTCGAGGCCTTTTAATAGTATATTTTTAGCTGTATTATAATTCCCATGCGCATAGGCATTTTGACCGACCGCCAGAGTGTAATAAGTATTCAAAAATGCATTGCCTTTTAGGTCTTGCATTAAGGTTTTTAAGTGATTTAAATTTTCATCAGACTCTTCTAAGTAATCGTACCGAGCAAAGACATAGGTAGCACAAGCCCTTGTGAGTATCTCTATAACATGTTTAATATTTGAAGACATTTCGTCTTTTAGCAAAAGTGCCTGTTTTGCATGATACAATTCTTTTACACGATTGCCTTGCATTGCTCCTTCAATAGAAGCGGTAACGTGTGCCATAACAACAACATCTTTTGTCTCTATTTTGTCTTGCCATAAAAAAATAGATTCTCGAGCTTCCTCAGCTTCTTCGTACAAGCCATTATTTCCTAACAAACGACTTAATCCATTCTGAGACCATAAAAAAGAAACCGTATCTTGTTGCTGTAAAAAAAGTGCCGAAGCTTTTTCAAAATAAGTCACACTTTTAATAAGGTTGTTTGTTTTAGAGCTATTTTCTCCTGCAATAAGATGTATTCTTGCATAAACAGGGCTATCCATCTCATTATGCTTTTCTAAATAGGCAATCCCCTCATCAATTATCTTTAGCGATTCATCAAATTCTTGTAAGAAAGTAGCCGCTTGTGCATACAAAATATAATATTCCCCTATATCTTTTGTGCTCTTACATTCACTTATATATGGCATAAAAGTCTTACATACTGAAAATGCTTTTTTAGACTTCAACTGAGTTAGAATAAAATAATCGGCAAGTTTATTGGTATATAATAAAGCACTGTCCCAATTTTGTTCCCGGATAGCTATCTCCCTATAATGTGCTACGAGATTCGCCGATAGACTATCTTTAATTACAGTATTATTCTTTAATATTTTATCTAATACCTGTAATTTTTTAGAATTACCCTCAACAAGCTGTAATTTTTTTTCAAGCTGAATATTGTTTATGGTATCCTGGCCAGAGATAATACCCGATACCATTAATACACAATATAAAATAAGCTTCTTTTTAAAAAGGCTTTGAATGTTATGGAATCTACTTCTTAATTTATTTTCATCCTTTTTATTCTTACTGTTAATATGAAAAGATAAACTAGAACCGGTAATTGTCATTAAAAATACTATGAATGATACAGAAGCTGAAAGATAACAACAAATTGTTATAAATAAATTAAAAAACCTGGTAGAATTACTAAACTAAACTTGATGCCAGGTTGAATGATTAATATTCTTTATTCAGCAAATAAAAACCGAACAAATAATCCAAAACATAAAAGCCAGCGCATTAAACACACAGTGCTGTGGGTGCGTCTTATTAGTTTTTGATGTCTTCCTGAAGTAATTTAACGAATTGCTCTGGAGAAGACCATTGAGGGTTGTGGTCTGCTTCTAAACGTAAAATATTCCATCCCTTTTCTTTAGCACGTTCAGCATGAAAGACAAAATCATCATTTTTAGGTTCTTTCCCTTTGTCTACCGTAAGAATATAGGTTGTTGGAAGTTTTATCCTCAAGGGATTTTTTAGAAAGATAGTATCTGTATAAGTTTTATACGGATGAGGTACATCTTTTGGTGGTTTTTGTCCGCCTTGAACCCAAGATGGAATTAGATATCCATTTACATTTCTAAAAAGAACTTCATTGTTTATTTTTAAAATGGATAGCATATTCTCGCCATTCTCAGGAACTACTGCATCAACATATAAGTTTCTTTATTCTCTCTGGAATAGTATCAGCTACTCCGGTAATAATCATTCCGCCATAGCTATGACCAACCAAAATAACATCATGAAGGTCTTCATAAAGAATTGTATTTACAATATCTGTAATATGTGTTTTTAATCCAATTTCAGGTGAAGATAAATGAACTCTCTCACCTTGCCCGGTAAGTGTTGGCCTATAAACTACGTTACCATTTTCAGTAAGTAATGAGTCCACTTGCTTAAAAGCCCATCCACCACCCCAAGTTCCATGAACAAGCACAAAAACTGATTTATTGTTCGTTTGGGAATATGAAGTTTGAAATGATATTGTTACTATGGCATAAATCAATAAAAATCTACAATATTTCATAATAGCATTGTTTTAAAATCACACTTTTTCAAATAATTATGTAAAGGATTTATACTTCTATACAGTAAGATGTTATAGCTTTAATTTTTTCACCTTTGGCATCTTGAAAGAAATAAAAATCTGAAAAGGCATATTTTTTTCCGTTTTCCATTATCATCCATCCATTAACTGCCCCTTCTTTTCCATGGGACAGGATTTGGTCTATCATCAATTCCGATGCTTTCAAGGATTGTAGTTCTTCTAATGCTTTCACAAAATTTGCTCTGCCCTCAATTTTCCTATCCCCAATTATGTTCCATATAATATCATCTGTAACACCCTCTTTTAAGAATATGACGTTCCCTTCGGCAAAGGCAATATTAAATTGTTTTAAAAACTCCATTTTAGGGGAGTTGCCGCAATCTGTCCTGGATATCATTTTGGTCATTATTTAAAGCTTTTAAGTTTACATATTTGCAGTGTAGAGCAAGTTAAATTTATGACCATCAAGATCTGAAAAGACACAGACGATAAATCCATTTTTATCATATAATTCTTTTTTATTCTTGTTTGAGTCGAATAAAATTCTGCCTCCTGCATTCTTTATGTCTGTTACGAATTGGTCATATTCTCCTTTGGTTTCAACAGCTAAAGAAAACAGTACTTCGTTACCACTACTTAAATCGGTACAACTTCCTTCTAAACTTGCTTCCAACTTTTCTTTTTTGAAGAAATGAATCACAAAATCTTCAGGACCAAAAAAGAAACTGACCAAGTCTTCTGAAGGCTCTCCATTTAACTGAAACCCCAACGACTTATAAAAAGATTTAGTTCGCTCAATATTTTCTACGCCAAGATTTGCCCAAATTTGATTTACTTTCATTGTTTATTAAACTTTAATTTATTCCCAACCGAATGATACTTATTCCAAATTTAATTGCCACGAAAGCCCAAATTTATCTTCTACAAAAGCAAATAGCTTACTAAAACCGTAATTATCTAAGGGCATCTTAACATCACCGCTCTCCGAGAGGGTTTTATAGAGTCGATTAAGCTCTTCTTTCGTTTCGCATTCTACCCAATTAGATACTGCAGGTGTAAAGTCCCATTTATGTTGAATAAAACTGTCGCTACATATAAACTGTTTACCGTTTAACTCAAAAACACCTCTCATAAGCGTTCCCTCTTTACCTGCCCCATCATTTCCGTAACGTTGTACCTCAATCACTTTCGAATTATTGAATACATCCACGTAAAAGTTCATAGCCTGTTCTGCATTGCTTTTTTGGAATGTCAAAAAGGATGTTATCTGTTGTTTCATCTATTAATCTTTTAAATAAACCAGTGTTGTATTTATTAAATCACACTTTATACCTTCTATCATAAGCAGTTTTAGTTTTCAATATAAGTCTTCAATCGATAGAGAAACATAGCCCAATTGTAATTGCACCAACGATAAAAGTCTGTGCGCTTCCTCCAATAGTAATGTATAAGGGTTACGGTTGTGACATTATCTTTTTCCGATAGTCCAAAAGAAACTTTCGTGCCTATCCACTCTTCATCAGAAGCGATACATTCCCAAACGATTTTATTGTTCTCTATAAGTTCAATAACCTTAAACTTCGTGATATAACCTTCATCAAAATCAAACTCATTGACAAAGCCAATTTCAGGTTTCACTTTGAGTTTCTTCGTCCAAACGTTCCCTAAACCTTCTTTAGTGGTTAGTGTTTTATAGACCTTTGCGATTGGTGCTTTTATATAATTAACATGTTCAATGCTTTCCATAACACACACTTAATTTATAGAATGGAATCCAATAGAGTTACCTTCAGTATCTTTAATTATAGAAATAAAACCATGCTCACCAATAGCCATTTTGGGTTGAATAATTTCAGCTCCATTTTCTGCCGCCCGATTTTCTAAAATTTTACAATCCTCACAACCAAAATAAACAAGGCTTCCATTGGTGGAGGGCTTTACTGATTCCATTTTCACCAAAGCGCCAGCAGCCCCATAAATTTCCATATCACTGGGAAAACATTTCATTTGGATGGATGGATTTGTTGGGTCGCTCATATCTTCCATAACTACTTGAAGTACTTTTTCGTAAAATTTTGTAGCCCTACTTATATCACTTACATAAATTTCGAACCATACCACGGGATTAATTCTTTTCATATTTTGAATATTTTAAACAGTTATTATTACAAAAGTTAAAAAAGAAAACAAAAAAGAACTTTCCATATGGCAAGTTCTCTATTTAGGACAACATATTATTGCTTTATAATTTTAAAAAACAGTTTTATACTCGATGAACTTATAGAATTTGATACTCTTACACTCTTCTACTAATACCTTTTTGAAATAGGATATCCCTTCTATTTTTTGTGCTGAAGATTTGGGGACGACTGAATTTAAACCTATCATCGAGAAGATATCCAAAAATTGCATTACCACTTATTTAAAACCAAGAAAATAAGCCTGAATTACCTTTAAAATTTTCATTTTGATTCAACATCTTTATTACTACCCAATACCCTCATATTTTCCAGTTGAAGAATATGCCTGTGGGTATGATAAATATTGAACCATATCCATTCATACCTTGTGAATTCGCCATACTCGGGAATTGAAAAATCCGTACAGGTTAAAGACAAATCTTTGTTTTTTATCACTTCTTTTATTTGCTCAACCCTATCTTTTAAGGCCTCTATTAAGTCTTTTTTGATTATTCTTTCCTGGGTTGGGAGAATAGCCTCCGGAGAATCCATTTTAATCGAAATATCCAAAAATAAGGTTTTGACTGGCCCCAATTTTTGGCCCATAGGCCGATTTGTTCTTTTCGTTTTGCCGTTCAATGTATCAACAGATGCATAAGATTTTAATAGATGTTCTCCTAATTGCCCTGGAGACCAGCCTTTATTGGGAGAAGAATTTATTTGCTCCTCAGATAAAGCAGCAAGAATTTTCAATAATCTCAACGTTATTTTATGAAATTCATTGAATGTATTTTCTTCTATCCCTGTCATTTCTATTTCTAAATAAGATACTTACAAACTTCAAAAAAAGAACTCAATAAAATCTTGTCCTATGGCAACTTCTCTGTTTGAGAAAGCACTTCTTTTCTAATCCTACTCAAAGAAGTATCGGTAACCCCTAAATAAGTAGCAATATATTTTAACGGCACTTCTTTAATGATTTGCGGTTTTTCCTTAACTAAACTTAAATACCTTTGGGAAGCACTTTGCGTATGCATAGTAACCGCTCTTTTTTTTGCCATAAAAAGTTGGTGAGACATCCAATTACGGCCCCATTCTGTGAAACCTTCTATGTTGCTGTAAAGATTCTGGAAATCGTTAAACTTAATTTTATAAACTTCACAGTCTGTTAGCGCCTGGATAGTTTCTTTTGAAGGAATGCGGAGAAACAATGAAGCGACTTCAATTAAAATATCATAAGGGCCAAAAAATCCGGTTGTAATTTCGTTGCCTTTATAATCAACAACATACGATCGGAACAATCCGCTTTTTACTAAATAGTAAGCATTATTGATTTGGTTTTCATTTAGTACAATATCATTTTTTGAAAAATCAACTTTGGTATGGGCATTAATAATGGTATTGTAGTCGTCCTTTTTAATATTGGTATGGTTGTATATTTTTTTAAAAAAGGAGTCTTCCATTATTTTAGAGTTTGTTTAAAAATAAGAAAATTATTCATGATTAGTTTTTGAGAAGAGGTGAAAATGTAGATGAAAGTCATAACCTTGTATCATTTTCAGCAAAAATGGTATAACCGAAATGTCAGGTTCATTTATGAGATCATTTTTAGTTAGTTCGTTAATTAGCTCAGCTCCACCATCACAATAAATACTTTTACCTTCCTCGCTTTTACGTTTAGTTATTCAGCTTAAAGTTTAATTTTTTTGTTACAAGCCCGTTAGCTTTATTTAACAAGCCAGAGACAATTTAAAGAACGTAATTTCAATATTATAGTACCTTTACAAATGAAAGATAAGCAATTCAATAAAAGTGCCTTTCATACAATTTCATTATACAGTTTTTTGTCCTATTCCTTTAAACTTTATCTTTCAGAATCAAATTTTAACTTTTGTATCCCACCTTCAAGGTTAAATATCTTCTTCCTATTAAATATCTTTTTAAGTACAGTAATTGCTTTCAAACTTCTTATACCAGAGGCACAATAAACCAGCAGATTATCTTTGGAAGTTAATTCGCTATACCTGCTTTCTAACTGTGAAAGTGGAATGTGTAATCCTCCGATGCTAAATGCTATTCGCTCTTCAGCACTCCTTACATCCAGCAAATTGAAACATTCGGGAGACTTAAGGTACTCATCGTAGGTGACTGAGTCTGAAATAGCAGTTGCACATAAAGAATTAACTTCTTTCAATTCCGTTATTTTCGCTTCGGGATCTCTGGAGAAAGGTATTAATTGGGTTTGCATTTGAAGGGCATCAAAAAGCAGAAGTTTTCCTGATAAAACCTCGCCTATCCCTAAAATTATTTTTAGCACTTCGTTCGCCTGCAGGTTTCCGATAATTCCCGGAAGTATTCCTAAAACGCCAACTTGGCTGCAGGAAGGCATTTCTTCTGCAGAACCTACTGCTGGAAACAGGCAACGGTAAGTAGGTCCATTTTTATAATTAAATACCGAAACCTGCCCATCAAATTTATAAATAGAACCGAACACCAATGGTTTATTTGTTAAAACTGCAGCATCATTTGCCAGATATTTAGTGGTGAAATTATCACTTCCTTCCACGACGATATCATACATTAAGAAAAGCTCCTGTGCATTATTTGCCGTTAGCCTCTCATTATAAACCACGATATCTATAGCAGAATTCATCTTCTGAAGCCTATTTTTGGCAGCAATCACTTTTGGTTCACCTACATTTTTTTCAACATAAAGAATCTGCCTCTGTAAATTAGAAATATCTACCACGTCATCATCTATGATCCCTATTTTCCCAACTCCGGCAGCAGCTAAATACTGTAAAACAGGGCAACCCAAACCACCTGCTCCAATTACCAGTACTTTAGCATCTTTTAATTTTGACTGCCCAGCTTCTCCTATTTCATCCAACAAGGTATGCCGATTGTACCGCTGTTTTTCTTTTCTTGTCAACATAATTTACCAGCTTTTCTCCCAATCTTTCCAGACAGGCTCTATACCCGATCCGGAAAGCATTTGTGCAATAACCTCTGTACTTCTTTCATCAGAAATTTCGAATTGCTCCAAAGACTGTGATTCTACCACATAACCACCTGGATTTGTTTTAGATTCAGCACTCATTGAAGTAATGCCAAGGTGGACTATATTATTCCTGAAAACTTCATTTTCCCGAGTAGAAATAGATAATTCTACCTCTTCATCCAGTAGCCTATATGCGCAAATTACCTGAAGTAGATCAGAGTCTGTCATTTCCACTTTAGGTTCCAGCCCGCCGCTGAAGGGACGCAATCGCGGAAAGGAAATAGAATATCTCGTTTTCCAGTAGGTTTTTTGTAAATATTTAAGGTGTAAAGCGGTAAAAAAACTGTCGACTCTCCAGTCTTCCAGCCCCAGTAAAGCCCCTATACCTATCTTATGGATACCTGCTTTTCCCAACCTGTCTGCAGTTTCCAGGCGATAATCAAAATTTGATTTTTTTCCTTTTGGGTGATGAATCTTATAAGTCTCCCGATGGTAAGTCTCCTGGTAAACCAATGTTGCATAAAGTCCGTTTTCAATCAGTGTTTTATATTCATCCTGATCTAAAGGCTGTATTTCAATCGAAATATTGGAGAAATATGGTCTTAACACCTTTACAGCATTGCACATATAATCAACTCCCACAGTTTTGTTCGCTTCTCCCGTTACCAGTAAAATATGATCATAACCTTTAGATTTTAAAAATTCGGCTTCTTTAATTATCTCTGAATCGCTTAAGGTCTTTCTGGGGATTTTGTTCGTCATACTAAACCCACAATAGGTACAAATATTTTGGCATTCATTGCTTAAATACATAGGGGCGTACATTTGCATGATATTCCCAAAGCGCTTTTTGGTAATAATTCTGCTTTGCTGAGCCATTTGTTCGAGAAAAGGCTTTGCGGCAGGAGAAATAAGGGCTTTAAAATCCTCAAGGTTCCTTTTCCCATTCTGCAGGGCAGTATGCACATCTGCTTCTGTTTTGGCAGAAATACTTTGCTGCACATCATCCCAGGAATACTTATTCAAAGTATGTTTAAAACTACTCATATAGAAATTGTGTTAATGGGCTGCTTGCCTGGGCTTGTGATCTTTGTGGAGCTAGTTTTGAGGTATAAGCTATCCTACCGGCTTCTACGGCCATTTTAAATGCTTTTGCTATAGCTACCGGATTTTGCGAAACCGCAATGGCAGTATTCACCAGAACAGCATCGGCTCCAATTTCCATCGCGTACGCAGCGTGAGATGGGCTTCCAATTCCCGCGTCTATAATTACCGGCACATTGCTTTGGTCGATTATAATTTCCAGAAAGTCAAGTGTTTTGAGTCCTTTATTGCTACCAATGGGCGCGCCCAGAGGCATTACACATTGTACCCCAACTTCTTCCAACCGTTTGCACAAAACAGGATCTGCATGAATGTATGGCATCACAACAAACCCCAATTTTACAAGCTCCTCACAAGCTTTTAAAGTTTCTACGGGGTCGGGCAGTAAATATTTAGGGTCGGGATGGATCTCTACTTTCACCCAATTCGTTTCAAGTGCTTCTCTGGCCATTTGCGCGGCAAATACCGCTTCCTTTGCATTGCGCACTCCTGATGTGTTAGGAAGTAGACTGATGCCAGGATTTTTCAAAGATGAGATCATTTCATCGTCATCATTCCCAGGCTCTACTCGTTTCAAAGCCACCGTGACCAGTTCACTTTCTGAAGCTAATATTGCTTGCTGCATCACTTGGGAAGAGCTAAATTTTCCTGTCCCCGTGAATAACCGGGAAGAAAAGGTTCTATCTGCAATGTTTAATTGATCTATTTTACTCATAATTGTTTTTCTGAAAATTGTTGTTTGATTTTCTGAAGTATTTTTTCAGGTTCTGCCTGTGCATTTAGGTGGCCCGAAATAGCTACTCCCTGTACTCCACTTTTTGCTAAAATCGGAATATCTTCCAGAGTTATCCCTCCAATAGCAATCACTGGAATGAATTTTCCACCGGCACGAAGGTTACTCAACAGTTTTTGATATCCTTCTGCCCCCAATATAGGGCTGAGCTTCTTTTTGGTAGTTGTAAAACGAAATGGACCAAGGCCAATATAATCTACCTGCTTTTCACACAAGCCTTCACAATCCTTCAATGTATTAGCGGTTCCTCCAATAATTTTATCTGGCCCCAGTAATTTTCTGGCTTCCAAAGGACACTCATCTTCTTTTCCCAAATGAACACCATGGGCATCAACTTTGTGTGCTATTTCCGGAAAATCATTAATTATTAATTTCACCTGGAATTCATCACAAATGTCCTTTCCTGCTTTTGCTGTTTTCAAAACTGTTTCAAAAGTTTCATCTTTAAGCCGTAATTGAACCCAGTTGGCTCCAGCCACACACATCTTATGTATATTTTTCAAATGTTCTTCAGGAGTTTTTCCCTGCGATATATAATGTAAGTTCGAAATCATAGGTTATGGTATGCTAGTAATGTGTTATTTGATCCTAATATTTTTTCAATATATATTTTTGCTTTTCGGGCAGCTCCCGGAAGAGATTCACCCAAAACTAAATGCGCTGCCAATGCCGATGCAAAAACACATCCGCTACCGTGTTTTTCTGAACAATCTGTTCTAAGGGGTTCTAAACCAAGATACCCACCTTTTGTGGTAAATAGTTCGTCGCGCCCGGTATTTGCAATTCTGTGCCCCCCTTTAAGATATAAATTGCTTTTGCCAGTAATTCTACCGATAGTTTCTTCTATATCTAATTCAGGGTAGAACATTTTTAATTCATAGAAATTGGGAGTAACAACAAATATTTTCTCCAGAATTGAGTCAATATCTTCATCTTCCTGGAATTCTCGTGAATTTTGAAAAGAAAATCCGCTACTGGATTTTAAAACCGGATCCCAAATAATCCTAATGTCTTTATTTTTCAACAGTAATTTATTGATGACTAGGTCTAGGGTCTGAAGGTTTTGAATGATTCCTATCTTTACAACTTCCACCGGGAATCTTTCCAATAAGAGTTCGAGTTGCTGAAGAATAATAGCTTCAGAAGTCCAGTAACAAGCTTCAAATTTGACATCATTCTGGATAGTATTTGCTGTGTTTACCCCAAGTCCATAACACCCCAGACTTTCAAAGGTCTTGACATCTGCCAGTAATCCGGCTCCCCCTGAGGGGTCGAATCCGGCTATACTCAATACAAAGGGCTTGCTATTTATAAACATTTCTGTATTTATTATAGATTTCATTAAAAGCCTGTTGCTTGTTTTCAGCCAGCCATATGGCCCCCATTACTGCTACTCCCTCGTATCCGAGATATTTTACTCTAGGTATTTTATCGGCTTCAATTCCCCCTAACGCGACCACTTTGTGAGGAAATTTTTCTACATTAAATTCTTTTCCTTGATACCCTTCTTTTGAAACAGAAGTAAAAACAGGACTCAGAATAACGTAGTCAAATAACAGAGCTTCGGTTTTCATATTTTCAAAATCGTGAAATGAGGAACTAATAGTAAAGCCATTTAATTTGTAATGCTCTATATATAGCTCCAGGTTCTCTTGTTTTCTCCTGATATTTTCTTTTAAATGAATCCCCTTCACAGGGAAAGCTTCAGCTAAACCGTGATGCTGATGGAGTACCATTTTCCGAAGATATTTTTCTTCAAATTGAGACAACCAGGATCTCAATTCTAATTCTGTTATTTTAGGTTTGCGAACGTGCAAAACTGACAGCTCATTCTCCAAAAAATAAATGAGCTGCTCCTTTTCTATACTTTTGTTTTCTTCCGGCGTAAAAAGAATTAACATTAAAATCGCTTTTAGAGATAAACCTGACTTCCTTTAGCTTTAAACTCTTCCGATTTTTTCTTCATCCCTTCCTCGATCGCTTCTTCTGTATCCATTCCGTTTTCATTAGCGAATTTTCGAACGTCCTGAGTTATTTTCATTGAACAGAAATTCGGGCCACACATAGAACAGAAGTGAGCTACTTTGGCATTTTCAGAAGGTAGGGTCTCATCATGATAAGACCTGGCGGTATCTGGATCAAGAGCAAGGTTAAACTGATCTTCCCAACGGAACTCGAATCGTGCTTTACTCAAAGCATCATCCCTGTGCTGTGCTCCGGGATGTCCTTTTGCCAGATCGGCAGCATGGGCTGCTATTTTGTAGGTTATTACTCCTTCCTTTACATCATCCCTGTTAGGCAATCCCAGATGTTCTTTTGGAGTCACGTAACAGAGCATGGCACAGCCGAACCAACCGATCATTGCGGCACCAATTCCACTGGTAATGTGGTCGTAACCGGGAGCAATATCTGTGGTTAATGGTCCTAAAGTATAAAAAGGTGCTTCCCCACAAACTTCCAATTGTTTATCCATATTCTCCTTTATCATGTGCATGGGTATATGTCCGGGTCCCTCAATAATGCATTGCACATCATGCTTCCAGGCAATTTTTGTAAGTTCACCCAAAGTTTCAAGTTCGGCGAATTGTGCATAATCGTTAGCATCAGCAATACTTCCAGGGCGTAGGCCATCTCCAAGAGAGAAAGAAACATCGTAAGCTTTCATAATCTCACAGATATCCTCAAAATGGGTGTACAGGAAGCTCTCTTTATGATGTGCCAAGCACCATTTTGCCATAATAGATCCTCCACGAGAAACAAGACCTGTTACTCTTTTAGCAGTATGTGGGATGTAAGCTAACCGCACTCCGGCATGAATAGTAAAATAATCCACTCCCTGCTCAGCCTGCTCGATAAGTGTATCCCTGAAGATTTCCCAGGTAAGATCTTCGGCTTTGCCGTTTACTTTTTCCAGGGCCTGGTAAATTGGTACTGTTCCTATGGGCACCGGAGAATTCCTAAGTATCCACTCCCGGGTTTCATGAATATTTTTTCCGGTGGAAAGATCCATAATAGTGTCTGCTCCCCAACGGCAGGCCCAAACCGCTTTTTCAACTTCTTCTTCAATGGAAGAAGACACTGCTGAATTTCCAATGTTGGCATTGATTTTTACCAGAAAGTTTCTGCCAATGATCATAGGTTCATTTTCTGGATGATTAATATTGGAAGGAATAATTGCTCTTCCGCGGGCAACCTCATCTCGTACAAATTCAGGAGTAATTACTTTAGGGATACTGGCACCAAAACTATTACCCGGATGTTGTTTTGAAATATGATTTATCTCCTCCATCTTTTGGTTTTCACGAATGGCTATAAATTCCATTTCTGGAGTGATAATGCCTTTCCTGGCATAGTGCATCTGGGTTACATTTTGTCCGGGTTTTGCTTTAAGCGGCTTTCGATTCCTTTTAAAACGAAATTCCTCCAACTTTTCATTATTCCCTCTTTCTCGCCCATAGGCCGAAGAAGGTCCCTGGAGTTGCTCTACATCTTCCCGGCCGGCAATCCAACTATTGCGAATAGGCCGCAGTCCTTTTCGTACATCTATCTCTATAGAGGTATCGGTGTATGGACCACTGGTGTCATAGATTAAAACAGGATCGTTTTTTTCTACTGTTCCATTAAATTTATCTACGGTATCACTAAGGGAGATCTTTCGCATTGGAACTTTAACATCAGAGTGAATTTTTCCGTTTACATAAATCTTTTCGGAATTGGGAAAAGGTTCCCGGCTAATGGTTTGCTGCTTTGGAGTTTGCTCCTTTTTCATAATTACTTCTGTTTAGTGGTTATATATTTTAACTTTCGAAAACTCTTCCGAAGTATATTTATCCTCCCTGAGTGGCCCTAATAATAAGTATGTTTTCACCTTCGGCTAATTCGTGCTGCTTCCAATTGCTCTTAGAAATAATCTGGTTATTAACGGCTACAGCAATCCCTTTTTCAGAAATAGCAAGCTTTATCAGGAGGTCCTGAAGGCTGTATGGTGATTTAAAGGTGTGGGCGGTGTTGTTTACGTTTACAGTTATCATTTGTTTAATATTTTATAGCTGTAAACTGTAGGGAGGTTCCCCAAAGAAAAAGTAAATACAAACCACGATTCCTCCAGAATGGAATCATGATAGAAAATATGTAGATAACACTTTTCCCTTCGCGGGTATTAACCGGATCAGGTTCAAAGGGTTTTATCTCAGCCAATTGCTAACAATTAGCACCCCTAAAGTTTACGTTTTCAAATGTAAAGGATTTTTTTGGGGAAATAAAAGCTTTTATTCGCTTTAGTTTATTTCGCAGTTTCAAAACCAAATATTAGTGCAAACTCATTAAATCATTTATTAAGTAAGGGTATTTAAATCCCTTTTTAAGTTTTCGATTAATTATAATCAACAAAGTCTGTTTTAAATATTACTAAGGATAAGTCCCCTATTCCCTAAAAAATTGGGGCTATGGAATGATGAGGTTTAATGGGTACAAATGTTATTTTTAACATTTAGAAAAATATTATCAGGTATTTAATGCTGATTAATTTTGAACATTATTCATATATTAAAATCTGAAATATATAAAATTATGTATCTCATAAAATCTAGTACTATCTATCTTTCTGAAGGTATATTTTTTAAACCTCTCAAAGTGCTTTTTTTAAGCTCCAATTTCTTTCAATTCCAGGACTGCTCGATTACATCTATTGCCTTTTCCAGATAAAGATTTTTATTATAATTTTTGGCACTTTCTTGAATTTCATGATCCAATTGTAAGCCATTACGTTGCACCTCCATTCCCTCTGGATAAAATGCGGTCATTTTAGTAAAATCTATGGATGTACCATCCATTAAAATTAGTTCATTTCTGTTGAGAACAGCACCTCCGGTTTGTTCTCCAAGCGTAATAACATTCGGAGCGGCTTGTATTGCCATTCCTATCCATTCTGCTTTACTTAAAGTAGATCTGTCTACAAGCAGAACAACTGTTCCTTTATAATAACTTTTATTCCGCTTTCCGGCAGCAAAAGGGTTCATAACCCACCTTAGAGGTGATTTATAATCAGGCTTCCCATACGCCGGCAAATTAGGAGCAAGTGCCTTTACGAATTTCTTTCGACGTGGATACAAATGCTTCGGAAGAGTACCTGTAGAAATATTTTGTGGATAATTACGAAGATCTATAACAATTCCCTTTGTTCCTTCAAATTTCTCAAATGCAACATCTACTTCATCTTTGGTAATCTCATACAAATTCATATAACCAATTTGTTCACTCAACATTTTCCAGTTTTCAGTTCTTTCAGGGTGCTTCCGTCGATACTTTTCATACGAATTCTTCAATGTATATAAATGAATATATTGCTTCACCCTATCTCCATTCTTTTTTAAGAGACCTACCTTAATGGAGTCTCTATCAGATGCCAGTAAATAATTATTTTGAATTTCATTTTTAAGGTAGTTTTCATTGGAAACACTAATAACTGATGAAAATTTATCAGTGTAATACTTCCCGAGTTTCACACCTTCTACGGAATAGATAATATCTCCAACAGAAATTTTATTCCTCTTTATTGAATCTTTATTAAAGATCCTTGTGACTAGAAGGGAATCATTGATTATTCTCCCTCCAAAGTTTGGAAAATGAGTAAGCGAGTTTAGTGTATGACTTGAGTAGTAATTTGCGTGGGAATCGTTTAGTTTACTGAAAAGTTTCTCTTTAGCCAACTCAAAGGTCCCTGAACCGTCCTTGCTAAATTCCTTGATCATTTCAGGTAACACTTGATTCCAGGGTGTTTCAGTAAGATAAATATTAACGTTCCAGTATTTCATGGCATTCCAGAAGTGCGCCAAAAATAGTAGCCGGTGAGCTTTGTTGGTTGCATCAAAATCCTCCAGTGGTTTATCATTCTCAAATTCAACAAAACTGGCTAAACTATGGACCGATGCATAATGATCTTTATAGTTTTTATTGAATTGAATATTCTCCAGAAGTGCCTGTAAATTTTTACTAAAATATGACTTTGCTATCCAATCAAAGTCAGCATTTTCACTAAAGAGTCTATCTCTCTTTTTCCAATTCTTTTTCGGCTTTAGTTTTTTTGAATCAAAGCCTTCTACCCAGTCCAGGAGTTTTGCATTAAATTCCTTGCGACTATCTATCCTCTTCATTTTTTCTAACTGCGTAAGGAACTCAGCATTGATATTGAATTCACCCCTACTTACTTCAGGATGATGATATTTTAATAATCCCCATACCTGAATAAGCTTTTCAGTTTTTGTTTCTTCAGAAAGTTTAGCTTGTGAAAAACAAAATTGGGAACAGGTTAAAAATACTAACAGTGTAAATATCTTCATGATGTTTTTAATTCAATCTAAGTTTTTAAAATAGCAATAAGGTTTACTAACTAAAAGATTTTTGACATTTATGGATAGACTCATATTAAACTGTAATCACCTTTAATTAGAATTGGTTTGTTGCGTTAAGCTATTCTACTCAGGATTCTTTATTTCCTTGGTTAGATCGCAGGTTACAATTTCCTTTTAAGAACTTGTGGATCTAATATTTCTTGGGATGAAATAACCCGAAGTACTTTAATTTCTTCTTGAGTCAGGGATATTCCATCCTTATTGCATAAAAGTATCCTTGAAATAAATATTTCATTACCATCCCTCCAACCTATTAAATCATTTGATGTTGGACACATTTTCTCAGTATTGTAAACTAATCTTTAATAACATTTGAAATACCAGATAAAACAATCGCTTATTTACTTTCCAATACAGAAATTAGAAAATATATTCCCCAATAATTCATCATTGGTGACCTGGCCGGTGATTTCTCCAAAATATTCCAAAGCTTCGCGAATATCTATGGCCAATAAATCTCCTGATAAACCGGTGTTTAGACCTTCTTCTACTTTGTTGATTTCTTCCAAAGCTTTTAAAAGTGCATTGTAATGACGACTATTGGTTACAATGGTATTATTATTTCTCAAAGCACCTGTGTTTACAAACTCAAGTAATTTTTCCTTTAGCTCCTCTACTCCAACTCCGGTTTTAGCCGATAATAACTGTAAACTGGTTCCGGAAATAGTGCCCAGGCTTTCTTTTAACCGTAACAAAGCATCTTCAGAAAGCTGGTCTATTTTGTTAGGAACAATGATTAAAGGTTTCTGAGGAAATTGATTTTTTATTTTTTCTATTTCAACAATTAATTTCGATAAACTAATGTTATCCTGAGAAGATTTTTCCTGAGAAATTTCTTCTAATCTGGACGTATCAAACAAATACATTACTACCTGCGCCTGCCCAATTTTCTCAAAAGTTCGCTTAATACCAATACTTTCTACAATATCTTCAGTTTCACGTATTCCGGCAGTATCAATAAACCTAAATCCAACACCGCCAATACTCATTTCGTCTTCAATAGAATCTCTTGTGGTCCCGGCTACTTCAGAAACGATAGCTCGTTCTTCATTTAAGAGGGAATTTAATAATGTAGATTTTCCAACATTTGGTTCGCCAACAATCGCTACAGGAATTCCATTTTTAAGTACATTCCCGGTGGCAAAAGAATCTATTAAACGTTTTAAAACCTGTTGAATTCTGGCAACCAATTCTTTAAACTGATCTCTATTTGCAAACTCCACATCTTCTTCCGAGAAGTCTAATTCTAACTCGATTAAAGAAGCAAAATCCAGTAATTCCTGTCGTAACCTATGAATTTCATTCGAAAATCCGCCTCGCATTTGTTGCATGGCCATTTGGTGAGAAGCCTGGTTTTCAGAAGAAATTAAATCGGCTACCGCTTCAGCCTGGCTTAAATCCATTTTTCCGTTTAAAAAAGCACGCATGGTAAATTCACCGGCTTCGGCCGATCTACATCCTTTTCTTATCATTAACTGAATAATTTCCTGCTGAATATAAGGACTTCCATGACAGGAAATCTCTACAGTTTCTTCCCCTGTATAAGATTTAGGGGCTCGAAACACCGAAATCAGCACTTCATCCAGGGTACGATCCTCATCCATCAAATTTCCCAAATGTAAGGTATGACTGGCCTGATCACTTAGCTTTTTTTTACTCTTAGCCTTAAAAAGTGGAGAAACAATGTTCAATGCTTCGGGACCGGAAACCCTAATAATAGCAATAGCCCCGGCACCTGAAGGTGTGGCAAGGGCTACAATGGTATCGTTTAATTTCATACTGCAAAGATAAAAAATCAGTTTGCAGTATGCAGGTTTTAGTCAGCAGTTGTCTAAAATAAACTACCTCGGGGTATTACAGCCTTTGGCGGTGCCAATAAAATCGTAACATAAAATCAAAATTCTTCAAAAAGGGGGGAGGAAAATTGAATCGTTTAAAAATGTAACAAAGTACTTAAGAACTCGTCTATTAATAAAAGGTACATTATAATCAATCTAAAACCTATCCCAGGTTAGAAGAAAATAGGATATCTTTACTGTAAAATATTTTTATTGAATTAATACGTTATGAATCAAAATACAGCCTCATCCACTATTGAGGGAAGCCGAGAGAACGCTATGAGAGAAGACAACCAAATGCTTGTTATTACCCATTTAAGTCAGTTACTGGACCTTATTACAGGAATTGGTGGTTTTATTGTTCCCTTAATTTTATGGCTTACACAAAAAGACAAAGTTGCCGGAATGGATTTTCACGGAAAAATGATTCTTAACTTTCAAATAAGTATGTTTATATACAGCCTAATATGTATTCCGCTAATCTTTTTGTTCGGGCTTGGCATTATTGGGCTTATTGGCATTGCCCTTATCATGCTTATCCTCCCTATTTTAAATGCCATAAAAGTGGGGAATGGAGAAACTCCCAATTATCCTTTAAGCATTCAAATAATAAAGTAAAAGATTCGTTATTTAAATCTTCATCTTAAATAATTTCGAAAACCAGAAAGGCAGCCCATTTGGCTGCCTTTTTACTATATTTTTATTGCACACACTTAAGGTAAAAAACCTTACAGGTTTCAAAATACGCTAGAATCTCTATTCAGTAAACTACCTCGGGGCAGTTTACCTTCTAAAATACCAATAAAAAAGCAGCCAATTGGCTGCTTTCTAATAAATAATCAATAGTATATACTCAATACTAATTATTAAGCATTACCGGCATTACCAGCATTGTAATTTTTTCTCCCGGATCTAAACCATCTACAGGCGTTAGAATTCCCGCGCGATTTGGCAAACTCATTTCCAGTTGTACTTCATCTGAAGTTAAATTGTTCAACATTTCGGTAAGGAAACGAGAGTTGAAGCCAATTTGCATATCGTCTCCCTGGTAAGAACAGGTTAAACGCTCTTCTGCCTTGTTGCTGTAATCTACATCTTCAGCAGAAATATTTAATTCGGCACCGGCAATTTTTAATCTTACCTGGTGTGTGGTTTTATTAGAGAAAATAGAAACCCTTCTCACCGAACTCAAAAACTGGTTGCGCTCTATGCTTAGTTTATTCGGGTTTTCTTTTGGAATTACCGCTTCGTAATTTGGATATTTCCCGTCTATTAAACGGCAGACCAGTTGCGTATCATCAAAAGTGAATTTCGCATTGGCATCGTTATATTCTATTAGAACTTCACTTTCACTACCGGCCAAAATTCCTTTTAAAAGATTTAGCGGTTTTTTAGGCATTATAAATTCTGAAGCCTGCGAAGCAGTAACATCTTCGCGCTGATATTTTACCAATTTATGTGCATCGGTAGCTACAAAAGTTAAGCCTTCTCCCGTAAACTGAAAGAAAACCCCACTCATTACCGGACGAAGATCGTCGTTACCTGAAGCAAAAATAGTTTTACTAATAGCGGTTGCTAAAATATCTCCTTCTAATACAGTACTGCTCGGGTCTTCCAATTCCACAGGGTTAGGAAACTCCTCGCCATCGGCATAAGCAAGTGCGTATTTTCCGTGGTTAGAGCTTAACTCAATGGTATTATTATCTTCGGCTACAAAGGTTAATGGCTGTTCCGGGAAGGTTTTTAGCGTGTCTAAAAGCAATTTAGCCGGAACCGCTATTTTTCCTTCGGAATCTGATTCTACCTTAAGTTTTGCAGACATGGTAGTTTCAAGATCTGAAGCAGAAACCGTAAGCTCATCTTGCTTAAGATCGAATAAAAAATTGTCTAAAATTGGAAGGGTGTTGGTGTTGTTTATAACCCCACCCAATATCTGAAGCTGTTTCAGCAAATAACTGCTGGATACAATAAATTTCATCGGCTTTGTGATTAATTAGAAATCAATACAAATATATTTTAATTGATTAAAAGTTAAGCTTGCGACGGGGAGTTTTTATTAACATCAAAAACAACAAAATATTATACAAAACATTAGAAAACAAACACTTAAACCAAATAATAGGTTTGAAATTGTTAATATGTCGATTTCGTTTCTATAAATGTAAAGTACAGAAATGCTATTTCAGATATTTCTTTTTTCGGAAGTAATTAAAGCCAAAGGCGAATAGCCCCAAAACAATTAAGGGAAGAACAATATTGATTACCTGCCACTTTTCGCGTTCTGCTAAAGTTTTTTGATCGTCCAGAAAGGCAATACTTATTTCTTTACTTCGTATATCTATAAGCCCATTATCATCAAGCATATAATTAACGGCATTCAGCAAAAATTCTTTATTGCCATAGGTGTTTCCCGTATAAGGCTCAAAACCAAGCTCCAGGGGTTTACCACGCTGAACCTGGTTTTTAATAACATCACCGTCTGATATCACCAGCATTTTTGTGCCTTTACTTTCCTGCAAAGGGTTTTCAATTTCAAAAGGTTTAATCCTGTTTTTATAAACCGAAGTAAAATTACCTTCCAGTAAAACCGCCAATGGCTGCTCACCATCTTTATAGGCAGCTAGATTAGGCTCCCTACTCACCATATCAAGACTAATTTCACGAGGTGTACCCTCTACTTTGGTTTGGGGAGAACTGCTTAGTAAAACCGTTTTTTCAAGAGTATTTTGGAGCGTATCAATTTGATTGGCATATTCAAATTTAACCGCTTCAATATTATTGATAATTGGGTGGTTGTTTGGCGAAGTGGTTAACGGACTGTAAAACCATGGGTACGGATTAAACCGTGTATTGTTTCCCTGCCCCGAAGCCAAAATAATTGGTGCCGAATAAATATCGTTGATCAAAACAGGGTTTATCCTAATGCCGTAAGAAAAGAAAAAATCGCCTAAATTAAGGTCGCGCGGTAAGGCAAATGCCCTGCCCGAAGGGTTTAACAAGCTATCGGTTTCCATAGCAACGGCTTCAGTTAACCAAAGGGACTTCCCTCCCTGCATCATATATTGATCTAACACATATTTTTCTTTCTCGGTAAAAGCCTGGGTAGGTTTTGCTTCAATAATTAAATCGAATTCGCTTAATTGTTGCAGTGTTTTTTGAGGGTTTATCGCCACCGAATCTAAAGTAAACGGCGCCATAAAATAATATTCTTGCAAGATTTTTATAAAGCTTGCTATTTGGGCATCTGGTAATTCCCCATTGCCTCGCATTACCGCTATTTTCTTTTTACGCGGATATACCAATTTGTTAAGCGCATTAGCGAAGGCATATTCCAGTTGTTGTACCGAGCTGGATACACGCTCTTCCTCTGTAGCACCCAGTTTATTTTTTAATAATGGAATTTGCACTTTTTGATCTCCCATCCTGGCCACCGCCCAGGGAAAAACCAGAGCTTCAGAGCTTTTACCATTTTCCTGAACGCTCACTCTTGCCGGCGCCATTCCCTGCTGGTAAAATTTCTGGGCAACAGCTTCGGCATCGTTGCTTTCTTCTAAAGGATTGGTGAAAGTGAATTTAATATTTGAATTGTAAGCCGAAAACTCTTCCAGCATTTGCCTGGTTTCATTCCGAAGTCGCCTAAATTCTGAGGGGAAATTCCCTTCCAGGAAAACTTCTATAACAACAGGAGAATCGGCATCTGAAACAATTTCCATCGCTGCCGGAGAAAGTGTGTATCGCTGGTCTTGAGTTAAATCTATACGTTCAAAAAAGTTGGCAGCAATAAAATTTATGGCCACAATGCCAATAAGCCACAGAAATAAGGTTTTATAAATAGTATAGTTTTTCACAGCCTAAGATTTATTCTGAATTGCAATTAATCTTAAATGCGTAAGTTTTAAAAAGAAAACTATAAAACTTAAAAAATAGATCACGTCCCTGGTGTCTATTACTCCCCTACTTATACTTTGGTAGTGAAAACTTATACCCAGATATTCTGCACCATAGCTGGTACTACCAAATAGATCTAAGTTACCCAGCCCTTCAAAGGCAAAATAACTTAGAAAGCATAAGAAAACCGAGATAATAAATGCAATGATCTGGTTTTGGGAAAGCGAAGAAGCAAAAATCCCAATGGCGGTATAACAGCCGCCAAGAAAAATTAACCCCAGATAAGAACCAAGCGTGGCCCCAAAGTCAAAATTCCCTACCGGTTTACCTAATTGATGAATGGTAATTACATATAAAATACTGGGTAAAATTGCTAAAATAACTAATATTAAAGCCCCAAAATATTTCCCTAATATAAGCTGTGTGAAACCAATAGGCCGGGTTAGAAGCAGCTCCATAGTACCCTGGCGTTTTTCTTCAGAAAAGCTTTTCATGCTTATGGCCGGGATAAGAAAAATAAAGATCCAGGGGGCAAGGTCAAAAAAAGGTTTTACATCGGCAAAGCCATTATCCAGAATATTATAATCGCCCGTAAAAACAAATAAGAACAAACTACATACTACTAAAAAGATCCCTATTACCAGGTAACCTGTGGGAGATGAAAAAAAAGAATTTATTTCCTTATGTAGTATGGCCAGCATTATCGGTTGTCGGTTGTCGGTTATGGGTTATTTTGCTTTTTGGATGTCCCAGTAAAATGCCTCGGGGCAGACTCACAAGGCATTAGCTAGATTTTTGTTTTATTTTTTTCTAAATACTTATTACTCACTACTCATCACCACCGTACTCCAGGCCACCGGTTTTGCATTAAAAAGCACTTTAGTTTTTGCCCAAACGCCTTTAAATAATTCTGAATTTCGGTAATGTTCTAAAGAAGGCTCATCTACCCAATAACTATACGTAAAAAAGATATTTGTATTGTGTTTATCTTGTAATAGTTCTAATTTCTTACAGCCTTCAAATGCTCTTATTTTAGACTTATTCTCTTCAAAATTAGTCAGAAATTCCTGTAATTTTGAAGGATCGAACTCCATTTTCACTATTCTGTGTATCATTTCTCTTCAAAATTAATGGTTACCGTATCCCGGTGTTGCAACCCAAAAAGTGTAGATGCACTACCTACCGTAGAGGGATTACTTTTATAAATAGCCAATTCTATATAACCGGCCGAATTAAAGAGTGCAAGTTTTTTACCATCTTCTTCTCCCCTTTTTTCCTTTTCAACTTCAAAGTTTATCCAGTCTGAATAGGTTTCATATATTTTTGGAAAGGTAACCATTCTCGCACTTATTAGGTACTTTCTTCCTTTTCCAACGCTTTCAAAAAGCTTACGATTAATATTGGTTACCACGTTTCCATAGTTATCAATATATAAAACGTGACCAACAATTTGGTTTCTTTCTGAATTTATAATGGGTTCAAACTGCTTTAAATATTTTATATCATTAATATTCTTGCCAATTACTTCCAACGTTCCACCACGGGCCAAATGGCAGGCCACTCTCACAAAGACATCTAAAACCGGGAAATTTGTTTGAATAGCCCCATGAATGTTGATTTCAACAATTTTTGCCGGCTTAATTTCTGATGCCAATAAAGATAAAATTCCATTATTGGCACAAATAAAATAATGATCGTCCAACAATACCGCCAAATGCTTATTCTCTGGAGTAAATTCTGAGTCTATCCCAATAATATGAATACTACCTTTTGGAAAACTATTGTAGGCGTTTTTAATAATATAGGCAGCCTCGCTAATATGAAATGGCGAAACCGAATGTGAAATATCAACAATCCTCACATCGGGCAACTCATTATAAATAGCTCCTTTAACCGCGCCCACAAAGTAATCTTTCTCTCCAAAATCGGTAGTTAAAGTAATAATTGCCATAGGTAATTGTTAATATTTTTTTAGCTTGTAAGCGCTTATTTTATGTAAGTTTGTATAGTAAGCAAAGATAATTTTAATTAAATTTTCATTCAAAAAATCAATGAGAATAAACTTAAAATTAGGTAGTCAAAATTAGCATTAAAACTTAGTAGCAACAAATAAAGAGCCAGTATAAATAAAAATGTTTTGAACATCTCTTTTCAACTAAAACCATAAGCTTTTGAACGAAATTGTGATTGAACTTTCAGAGATTAACCCCCGCGAATTTTTTGGGCAGGGAAATGAACATATAGAACTTTTAAAAAAATATTTTCCAAAATTAAAAATTGTAGCACGGGGAAATAGGATTAAAGTTTTTGGGGACGAAGAAATGCTGGAAGAATTTGATGAACGCATTACGATGCTTATGGATCATTTTGGAAAGTATAATAAACTGGATGAAAATGTAATTGAAAGAGTGCTTACCAGTGAGAAAAGTTCAGATTATCAAACTTCAGAAGAAAGTGGTGAAGTTTTGGTTCATGGAGTTGGCGGCCGATTGGTAAAAGCACAAACTGCCAACCAGAGAAAGTTGGTAGAACTAATGCGTAAAAACGATATGGTCTTTGCCATTGGCCCGGCCGGTACCGGGAAAACCTACACCGGGGTGGCACTTGCCGTGAAAGCTTTAAAAGAAAAACAGGTAAAAAGAATTATCCTAACCCGTCCCGCCGTAGAGGCCGGTGAGAACCTGGGTTTTCTTCCCGGAGATCTTAAAGAAAAATTAGATCCGTATATGCAGCCCTTATACGATGCCCTTCGGGATATGATTCCGCATGAAAAACTAGATTCATTTATAGAAAAAGGCATCATTCAAATTGCACCGCTCGCCTTTATGCGTGGCCGCACCCTGGATAATGCTTTTGTTATTTTAGATGAAGCCCAAAATACCACCCACGCGCAAATGAAAATGTTTCTTACCCGTATGGGGAAAAGCGCCAAGTTTATGATTACCGGAGACCCGGGACAAATAGATTTGCCACGCAGGGTAATTTCAGGTCTAAAAGAAGCTCTTCTTGTACTTAAAGAAGTTAAAGGAGTAGGAATGATCTACCTGGACGATAAAGATGTAATTCGCCATAAACTGGTTAAAAAAATCATCTCTGCTTACAAAGAAATTGAACATACCGATTAAAGTAATGCTTCAATTTATATTTAATTCAATTCCAAAAATTCAGAATAAATTCTAATGAATAACACCATTATAAAAACCGATTTTAATTTTCCGGGGCAAACCGATGTTTACAAAGGTAAAGTAAGGGATGTTTACACCTTAAAAGATAACAAGCTCGTAATTGTAGCTACAGATAGGCTTTCGGCTTTTGATGTAGTGATGCCAAAGGGCATCCCATACAAAGGCCAAATCCTTAACCAAATTGCCACAAAAATGATGCAGGCAACACAAGACCTTGTACCTAATTGGCTGGAAGCAACCCCAGACCCTAACGTGGCTATTGGGCAGGCTTGTGAACCTTTTAAAGTTGAGATGGTTATTCGCGGCTACCTGGCCGGCCATGCTGCCAGAGAGTATAAAGCAGGAAAACGTATGCTTTGCGGGGTAGAAATGCCTAACGGAATGAAGGAAAACGATAAATTCCCCGAGCCAATAATTACGCCCGCCACCAAAGCCGAACAGGGCGATCACGATGAAGATATTTCGAAAGAAGAAATTTTAAAACAGGGAATTGTTTCTCCCGAAGATTATAAAATTTTAGAAGAATACACCTTAAACCTTTTTAAACGTGGAAGCGAAATCGCTGCCAAAAGAGGATTGATATTGGTGGACACCAAATATGAATTCGGAAAAAATGCTGAGGGAAAAATTGTACTAATAGATGAAATTCATACCCCGGATTCTTCCCGCTATTTTTATGCCGATGGCTATAAAGAACGCCAGGATAAAAATGAACCACAAAAACAATTATCTAAAGAGTTTGTAAGACAATGGCTTATAGAAAATAACTTCCAGGGAAAGGAAGGCCAGGTTCTTCCGGAGATGAGCGATGAGTATATCGAGTCTGTTTCTGAACGTTATATAGAGCTCTATGAAAAAATTACCGGGGAAGCTTTTGTAAAAAGCGACATCAGTAATATTGAAACGCGTATTAAAGATAATGTTCTGGAGTATTTGAAGTAAACTACCTCGTGGCAAGCCCACGAGGCATTCGTTGGAAACAAATTTTTAATTTCGAGGCAAGCCTCGGGGCATTACACCCTTTGGCGGTGCCAATAAAGGTTTTTGGTTTTTTACGTCACCCCGAATTTATTTCGGGGTCTACATTAAAAGGAAGTTCTTAAACTTTCTATTCATATTAGATGCTGAAATAAATTCGGCATGACGTAATTCTAGTCATCCTGTCCCGAAAGCTTTCTGAAAAGCATGAGGTGGTATTTGTCAACCTGAACTTATTTCAGGATGACGTTTAGGTTAATCTCTAAGAAAACTGATACCCCACCAACCTGGGATCGGTTAAGGTGTCCTGTCGTTGCAGCCACTGTATGCTAATAGAAATATAGTCAAGGTCGTTATTTACCCTGCCGTAGCATTTATAAATTCCTTTGCTTCGCAATGGATATTTTTCTGCAGTAGCCGGAAATTGAACCGTATCAAAAACATTCCCCTCAATATCAAAAAAAGTCCCGAAATACATATATTTTCCGTTAGAAGTCCCGGTTTTTTTAGCAGTGATTAGCGCACCATAAATCAATATTTCTTTACCTACACAATGCTTTAAGTCTTTTGCCCTTACCGATTTTTCTATAGGGTTTTTAAGCAATTTAAAATGAGAACAAAGCGGAAAACCCAATAATTCCATCTGGTCAAAAGCTTCTATTAATGCTGAATATTCAAACTTCGGAAGCTCAAAATCCCGATGGGAAATATTAAACAACTTTTCTTGTTTAGTCACTGGTTTAGAAGCATTCAACTTAAAATGAGCTTTCCACAGTAAATGATGCTTATCTGTTTTTGTAAACCTAAATGCATCTATTTTTAACAAAATACTAAGCTGTTCTATAGAAATAGAAATCCGGTCTATAAAATCATCAAACGATTTAAAAACACCAAAAAACTGACGGTTCTCCAGGATTTGCTGTACGGTTTTAGTCTCCAACTCTTTGATATAGCCTAATCCTAAATAAATATCTTTTCCAAAAATACTGTTGGGGTGATCGCTTTTATTGATACAAGGGGGATGCACTCTCCCACCGCATTTTCTAATTTCCTGGATATACGTTTCTACATCATAAAATCCACCGCCATTATTAAGTGCAGCCACCATAAATTCCAGCGGAAAATACTTTTTTAAATATAAACTTTGGTAGCTTTCTACCGCATAAGAAGCCGAATGTCCCTTGGGAAATGCATAACCGGCAAAGGAGGAGATTTGTTCCCAAACCTCATCAATAATTTTTTTATCGTAGCCCTTTTGCTTGCAGTTATTCCTAAATTTTGCTTCTATTCGCTGCATCTGGCCTTTAGAAGTTTTCTTCCCGCTCATTCCCCGGCGCAAAACATCGGCATCTTCAAAACTAAGTCCGGCGAATTTATGCGCTACTTTCATCACATCTTCCTGGTAGACCATAATCCCATAAGTATCTTCCATAATTTCCAACATTACGGGGTGTCCCTGTTTTCTACGTTTAGGATCGCGATGCCGTTTTATATATTCTTCTTTCATACCACCACTGGAAATCCCGGGCCTGATAATAGAACTGGCAGCCACCAGATTCAGATAATTGTCGGTTTGCAGTTTGGTAAGTAAGCCACGCATTGCAGGGGATTCAACATAAAAAACCCCCATACAATCCCCGGTTTTTAATAGTCTATTAATTTCAGGATCTTCTTTAAAAACATCAACATTCTCAATATCCTCAATTTCAGCATTTGGTTGATTCTCCTTTATAATTTCAATAGCATCAGTAATCTTCGAGAGACCGCGTTGGGCAAGAATATCAAATTTATGAATCCCCACTTCTTCTGCGATATTCATATCTATCTGAATGGTTTCAAAACCTTTGGGTGGTAAAAAAGTGGCGGCATAATTATAAACACTGTCATTCAAGATTAAAATTCCACCGGAATGCACACTTAAGTAATTAGGAAAACCCTCAATTAAAGTACTATAGCGAAGTACCAATTTCTCTAATTCATCTAACTCACGTAGACTAAAAAAACCTGTCGAAAGTTTATCGATATTTTCTTTAGGCAAACCAAAAACCTTCCCCAGTTCCCGGGCTACGGCCTTACGCTTAAAGGTCACGTAAGTTCCCATAAGAGCAGTGAATTCATATTTCTTAAAGATAAACCGGGTAATTTCATTGCGGTCTTTCCAGGAGAAATCTATATCAAAGTCGGGCGGCGAACTCCTGTTTTCATTAATAAAGCGTTCAAAATAAAGATCCAGCTCAATAGGATCTACATTGGTGATTCCAATAATGTAGGCTATAATAGAATTGGCACCACTCCCCCGCCCTATAAACGGAAAATTCTGTGACCGGGCGTAACCTACAATGTCATAATTAATTAAGAAATAAGAAACAAAACCTAATTTAATAATAGCACTCAGCTCCTTTTCTATTCGTTGTAAGACCTTTTCATTGGCAGCGGGATATCGTTTTGGTAAATTTTTATCACATAATTCTCTTAGTCTGGCCACATCAGCTTCAAGGCTTTCTCCTGAAACCCGTAAATTTCGATTTTGGGTTTTTCCGAATTTAAAATCTACCCGGCAGGCATTCACCAATTCTCGTGTGTTCTCTAAAATATGCTGAAAATCTTCAAATTCTGAAGCGATAACTTCCGAAGGCATCATTTGGTGAGAAAAAGAACCCTGTTCGCTTTTGGGAAGCCGGCTAAGCAATATATTATTATCTATGGCACGCAACAATCTATGCGCGTTATAATCTTGCTTATTTCTAAAACTCACACTTTGTTGTAAGACAAGTTTATCCTGATATTCCAGGTATTTTGAGAATTTTAGCTTCCGCAGGCTTTCTACAGAAATACCTATAAACTCATTATTTCTGAAACTTGTCTTTTTGTTTGCCACTACTTTTTCGAAAGGATAAATAATAAAACAATCAGGCAGTTTAGGGGCTTCAGGTTTAAACTCTTTTTTTGAATGAAGTTGCTTCGACAAATGCTCGTTTAACTGCCTGAAACCTTCATTGTTTTTGGCAAGGCCTATATATTGTTGTTGGGCTGCATTTCTAAAATCTATTCCCAATATTGGCTTTATGCCATATCCTGAAGCAATTTTTATAAAATTAAGGCAGGCTGAAGTATTGTTGATATCGGTAAGGGCTATAGCTTCAACTTTAAATTTACAACCCAACTCACAGAGCTTTTCTACCGAAAAAGTCCCGTAGCGTAACGAATACCAGGTATGGCAATTTAGATAAATCATTATTGTTTTCTGTGGGCCAGCACAATTGGCGGCTCGCCGTTAAACGGATTTCCCATACGCCCAATGGTTTTTGTACCCATGGTAACTGCTCGCATCACGCTGTGTTCGCCAAAGCGCTCTCTAATTTTATCTAGAGAATTATATAAATTCAGCATCTCTTCCGAATCATCAAACAGGTTAATTTGGTAATTCCCACCCGCGAGACCGCTAAATTTTACACCTATTAACCTAATCAATAACCTACGCGAATAGAGTTGTTTAAAAAGCATTTCGACTTTAGGAATAAGAATATGGTCGGCACTGGTATAAGCTATTTTTGCCTGTTTGGAATGTGTTTGATAATCTGAATACCTAATCTTTACACTTATTAAACTGGTAAGCTTATTACCGCGTCTTAATTGGTACGCCAAACTCTCTGCCATTGCCACCAAAGTTGCATGTAGGCGTACCATATCTATAGTGTCCCGCCCAAAAGTGCGCTCGGTAGAAATAGATTTTCTTTCGTGATATGGAATAATAGGTGTATTGTCAAGGCCATTAGCACGTTTCCAAATAGTTCGCCCGGCTTTCCCCAGAACACTTTCTAGCATTTGTACCGGCATTTCCTGTATGGTTTTTATCTCCCTAACCCCTAAATTCAATAGTTTTTGAAAGGTTTTATTACCAACCATGGGAATTTTATTTACGCTTAATGGTGCAAGAAAGGTCTTTTCATTTCCATGCGGAATAACAATTTCTGCATTGGGTTTGGCTTCTCCCGTGGCAATCTTGGAAACCACTTTGTTTTGTGAAAGCCCAAACGAAATTGGCAGTCCACTTTCCTTTATAATAGTTTGTCTTAATTCGTGAGCAAATTGATTAATACCGAAAAACTTATCCATCCCACTTAAATCGGCATAAAATTCATCTACGCTGGCTTTTTCAAAACTGGGCACTTTACTTTTAATAATTTCCGTTACTTCTTTAGAGTATTTGGTATAGGTACTTGCATTTCCCTTAATTACTGTAGCCTGTGGGCAAAGTTGTCGGGCTACCTTCATAGCCATCCCGGAATGTACTCCAAATTTTCGGGTTTCATAACTACACGCGGCCACTACCCCACGGTCTCCCATTCCACCAACAATAAGAGGTTTGTTTTTTAGTTCAGAATGTTGTAAACGCTCTACCGAAACAAAAAATGTATCAAGGTCCAGATGTAAAATAGACTTATTTTTCATATTTGGATTATTTCCTTTTAATAGGATATTTTCCAAAATTATAAAATATTTAGACTCAAAATAACTAGCTTACGTTAAATTTTAAAAAAGAATTTTTAGCCCTTATAATTCTAAATAAATCAAAACAAAAGCACTTTTATTATCAAAATCTAACAAACTAAATCTTACATATTTACTAAGTTTGGCAACTTAAAAATTTAAGCTAAAGTCTGAGGTATGACGAGAATATTCCGAAGATTATCTTTCTTTATTCTAATCTTGATGCAGTTTGCATTTTTGTCTGCTATATTTTTTGATAAGATGAATGCGCCCTTGATACTCCTTTTTCTTGGGATAATTTCGGTGTTAATAAGTCTTGCTTATTTTAAAGCACCACGCGAAGAAGAAAGGTATTTAACAAAAGATCTTTACCTTATCATTTTTGCCGTATCTGGTGCTGTAAGTACATTTTTCATAAACACCGGACTTAAGTTTGGGCCGGTGATCGCCGCCGGATTTATAGGAACCATAGCTTCTTTTATACCAGTAATAAACCGTAAGTCAAATCTCTTAAAAGAGGCTCCTGCAGCCGTTTATTGTGGTGCTTTTGTGGGAATGACTTCTACAAGTGTAGCCCCTAATCTAAAATTTATTTTACTGGCAGGGATTATTGCGGGTAGTATTCTTATTCTTTCTAAAAACATTTTTAACGGTTTGGGAGGTAAATTAGGGACCATCGCTTTTGGTAGTATTGCCATTACCTCTGTTATTTTATATCTCTTATTTTAGATGGAAATACTCATTCTCTTTATCACCGGTATTATCTCTGCCCTTCTTACATATATTGTAAATAATAAACACAGGCAGGGTGCAGTAAGAGCTTCTGCAGGATTATCACTACTTGTGGGGTTATTTTTCTATTTCTTTCCTGAAATTTTCAGTCCATATTTAACTAAAAATATCCCTATTGTTTTTATTGGCGCCACTTTTATAGGAATGGTTTCTTCTAAAATACTGTCCAGTTATTTATTGGTAGGATTTTCTGGTTTTATTTTTTCAATAATCTATTTAAATGCAAGTCCGTTTTTTAAAGGATATGGAGGTGCATTGGGCACTACCGCATCTATTTCTGTATTGGTTTCTTTAAGCCTGGCAGTGGTTTCAAGAAGTGAGAAAATAAAGAAGATTAGAAACTATAGGAATTCCCGAAAAAGAAAATAGATATTTAGAGTTTAGGCACTAACCATAAACCGCCCATCCCTATTAGAAAAAGACCAAAAAACCATAAGGGGTTTATGGCTACCGGCATCCTTTCTTTCACATCTTTTACCAATTTCCGGGAAAAAAATCTATTATTCTTCTGCAAAGTATGGAAGGCCTTTAACGTCTTCCAATCTCGGGTTTTATACACAAAATAATTAAAAACCGAAACAGAGTCCTGTTCTACTTTTAATTGTTTCCAGCCTTCAGCGCGCGGATACGTCTTACCAGTCCATAACTCTGAATTATTTAAGTCCTGCTTTAACGGAATTAAGTTATTATTTTCATCAAGCACTCTTGGTTTTTCTATCAAGGTTCTCAATTGAAACTGAAATGGTTCATCTTTAAAAATCAATGTGCTTTCTGGGTTCCAGGAGGCTATTGGTAATTTTCTTTTACTTAATTGCTCCACAATTTCAGTCCAAATTTGTTGATAAGTTTTATGCTTTCCTCCCAATTGTAATTGCCAGGTATTTTCTAGTAAAGTAGTACCAATCCTGCCTTGCTCCAGGCGTTTATAGGCGCTTAAAACCGAGGAGTTTGAAGTATGAATTTCTTCCAGACCAACCTCTGGCTTAAGTTGAAAAGCCTGCCTTTCTAGAGTAGTGCCGGGGAAGCCATTTAATACCGTTTGGGTTGTAGCAACAGTTTGGAGCTCAAAAACAGAGAAATCTCCCAGGGTACTTAAAGAATTAGGATTTCCTAATACTAAAATTCCTAAGCCATCTTTTCTTACAGCATTTTGCAATGCATTCTTTTCTTTTGAAGAAAGGTTACGAATAGCTCCCGAATCTGAAATAATTAAATCAAACCCTTCTAAAACTTCTTTATTTAAATTTCCTAAAAGCGTGTTCTCGGTATTAAAAAACTCAAATTTAAATTTACCGGTAGTGATTCTATTTTTTACCACGAGTTTATGCCCCACTTCGGCTAAAAAATTCTTAAGGTATTTAATTTCAAAAGTAGGATAAGAGTTCAGGATCAAAACTCTCAAATTTTCTTCTTTTCCAACTTTTACCGGTAAAGGATTTCGATTTAAAATATTCCCTAAAGAATCCTTCTCTGTAATATTGAAAACATAATTTCCGGAAGTTTTTAAATCGGTTAAAAGTTTAAATCTAGTGTGCTCCCCTGAAGCAAATATAACTGAGTCCAGTTTATTTCCACCCGCATCTTCAAGCCAAAGACTCCCCCCGATACCTGGATCTAAAAATTCAGCTTTAATTTCCAGCCTATCCCCCGGCTTACTTTCTTGTCTATAATGCAACTTTATTATTCCCGAATTAATTTCTCCGGGTAAATAAACAACCGATAAGTCTTTGAAGTACCACAAATCGTAATCCCTAATTCCATTGCCCAGAATAAAGATTTCCTGTACATTTTCCACATCGGGTAAGCTTTCTTGCTTACGATAATCAAAAACTTCAATCTCATGGTATTCTCTTTTTAGGCTATCCAGCTGTTTTTCTTTAAAATTTTCGGTAAGAATTAATAGCTTTTCCAGCTTAACTTCTTCAAAAACTGCAGGTTTTAGTGCTATTAGAGCTAAAGATGAAACTGCAAAAAATACACACACAACTTTTAGATACAAGTGTTTTTTTCCAAATTGAGATAATTCCTTCCACATAAACACCAATAACAAAAGTAACCAGCAAACAAACACCGGCCAGAACCAGGCGGAATTTAAGAATGTTAAACTATTGTCCATCTAACTCTAACTCTTTTAGCACCAAACTGTTTAATTTACCGCCAGATCCACTCTGCTTACCAGGCTTCATACTCGTATTTGGAAGTGCCTGTAATAAACCTTTCTGAACTTCGTTTATAAACTTATTTCCATTCTTTTGGATATCGGCAAGCTGCTTCAATTGCTGAAGTGTGTTTAAATACCTCCCAGGTTCATTTACTGCTTTTTCTGCCAACTCATTACCTGCCTTTTCAAATAGCTCCCTATCGGTTTTTGAAATCTCAAAATTAGAATTTTTTAATTCCTCTAACCTGAGAATACTTTTTCGCATAAAAAAATACTTATCAGTTCTTTCAAGCGCCTCTTTTTTCCTGTAATTGTCTATTTCGCCTATATCTCCCGAAAGCCTGGCACCTTCCTTAATTGGTGGTGGTTCAAAACCTATACGATGTACATAGATTCTAGCGCTGTTTTTAATTTCCTGAATAAGTGACAAGGCTTCATATTGAAACGACAAGGATTTTTCGGGTTCGTAAAGTCGTAAATGCAGTTCGGCATCCCACATAATATTTAGCGCCTTTCGTAGCTTTCTTTTTAAGTTATCGGTAAACAAAGTTGAAGATTCAGGATCGCCATGATTGTGCAAATAATCGGCAAGTGGGTCTTCTGCTTCACTTTCTTGATCGTGGTGGTGACCATCATCTTCTTTTACAAGATTATGCTCATTATTCCCATCGTGATCATGGGTATAATCAGCTAATAGATCTTCTTCGTGAACATCTTCAGTTGCTTTTTCACTCCCGGCACCATTACCACCCTCGGCTTCATCGCCCATAAACTGCCCATATTTTAACCGAAGTGCTTTTTGATCAAAAGCAAGATCATTACTGTTTTTATTAAATTTTTCTGTTGAAATTTCATCACGCTCGCTAATAAGTTTTTCAGTATCAATAATCAATTGCCGCTGACTCCTGAAATAATCGGGCATTAAATCTACACCCAACCCACTTTCTACCCCGGCACCGTAATCTACTGTATCTTTTATTACCGCAAAATATGTTTCACTACGGGAAATATTGGTCTGAGGTTGTTTAAGGTCAAGGGCCTCCACATAAAAATAGAGCTCATCACCGGGCTTCATTCCCATTTCATTTAAATCTATATGTTTGGTTAAGTTAAGGTTACTTTCCCCAGTCTTAAAAGCATTATCAAAAAACAGTTTTTCTTCCCTAAATTTCACCGACTCTCCTGATCCTCTACTAACCGTTGCAATAATGTAAGCATTTGCAAGTCCAAAATCGTCTGTTATGAAGGCACTAAAATCAATTTGTTTTTGATCATCATAATTAAACGAGTTGAACTGTTTCAAACCCTCCAAAGTAATGTTTGGTGCCTTGTCTTTAGTAACTTCTATCGCATAAAGATCAGAAACATAGCTAACCCCGGCCGTATCGACAAACCTAAAATTATAGAAGCCTGAACTTTCCAAAACCAAAGTCCCGGTGTAAGAGCCTTCATTTTTATATAGGGACCTATGGCTCCCCACACTTTCCAGGCTCACACTATCTACCTCTCCATCAAAACTTAGCTCCCAGGTTATGCGAGAACCTTCAACTGCTTTGATATCCATTTTTGACGACGTAAAATTTGCTAATCTGGTATACAGTGGATAATTGATTGTTAATTTCTGATCTTTTAAAACCGGTACTTTATATTTTTCTGCAGTGGAGTCTGTAGGTCGAAAAACTAAAATTTCTTCTTTTGGAATTGTAATTTCTTTTGAAAAATAATGATTGGTTAACCCGAAATAGTACCCCAAAAAACCAATTATCATCATTACTACCAAAGTAATTCCCGCTGTTTCCAGTTTATGCTCAGGACGAATTTGTTTGCTTTCAACTTCAACTTCTTTGGCAATTTTTTGCTGCTGAAGTTTTGCCAAACCAGAAAGTTCTTCGGTGGATTTTAATAATAATCCGCTGCTGTATTCCAGTTTATTGCATTTGCGGTCAATAAAACCAGTTACTTTCTGTAAATCAATTTTCCAGGGTCTTTTTAGTACAGTAACGGCAATAAAAACAATTACAAAAACACAACTACTAATGAGTAAATTGAAAGAAAAGAACCAGGTAAAAACCGCAGCACCAATAGCATATAGGAATACCTCCAGCCAAAGTAAAAGTTGCCAGCGCTTTTGAAAACTGATTAATATGCCTTTTCCGTTTTTGTTCATTGTTTTCTAACTCTTGCCAAAGCGCGTTCTGATAAGATTAGTATAATTAATACTATCCATACATATTTAGAAATATCTCTACCCTCTCTGTTTTTAGATGATTTTGAGATTTCTCCCAAGTTTGGTTTTAAAAGCGTTAAATCCATCATTCGAAGATCGTACTTTTCAGCTTCCTTATTAATTTCAGGGTAAAGATTCAATATCTCCAAAAGCTGTTCAGCGAGATGTTCTTCTACAATATTTTCTGAATTTAATTCGCGGGTTAAATAATATTCGTTCAGTGAGTTTCCAGAAACGATAAGTGAATTAGCTAAAGAATCTCTTCGGAATATCACTATTTTTCCTGCAGTTTCAGGAGCTTTTTTTTCACTCAACCATATCAATATATCTTTGGCCATTAAATTGAAATTTTCTTCTTCAAACTTTATAATTTCAATGGGCCTTTCCAGGTATTTTCCCAGGGCAGAAAAAGAAAGTTTTATATACTTACTTTCAGCCTGGAAATCATCCTCAGAATATATTTGCACCTGTAAAGTATCTAATTGTGCCAACGGAAGGTTTACAAATTCGGTTGCTAATCCTGAAATATCCAAATTTTGTTTTTCCCGCTGAAACCTAAAATGTTCAGCATCACTTGTAACCGAAATTCTTTCAAGTTCATTATCTCTTTTAAAAGCACCAACCAAATTGGTTTTTGTGAGTTCATGATTCAGATTAATCCAATGAATATTTTTGCAAATTTCTGGACGTTTCCCTTTAACTCCACTCACAAAGGCATTGGTAAAAACTACAATACTATCGGTTTTTAAGTTTTCCATTTGCCTGGCCAATTTCCAGTAATTCGGGGTTTCAGAAAAAGTATTCTTTACATCTTCAGGTTCATATTCCGGAAAATCAGTTTCTAAAAAACGAACCTCAGCCTTATTATCTAAACTATCTGTTAGCATTTTTACTTCCAAAGAAGAAAGCAAAGACTTTTCAACCAAATAAGTGATTGGTGAATTTCTAGTTTTATAATGTAAACGTGGTTTGGCCATGATAAACACCAAAATAGCGATGAGTAACATTCTTAGTAATAACAACCAAAATTCATTTAATTTAATGCTACTGCTTTTTCGGGAAGCAGATTCCTGCAGGAGTTTTATGCTCCCAACTTTAATGGTTTTTCCTTCTTTTTTGTTCCATAAATGAATTGCCAGCGGAACAAAAACTCCCAATAAAGCCCATAAAAATGAAGGATTAAGAAAAAACATATTACATTAAATTATTTCGCTTTTTCAATAGTAATTGAAGCGCCTTGCCAATTGGTTCGTCAAGCCTTAAAAGTTGATAGGTAATAGCATTGGTCAGGAAAATTTCTTTAGTTCTTTTAATGGATTTCTCCAGGCTGTCCAGGTAATTTTCCCGAGCTTCTTTAGCATCTATTTTCATTCGGGTACCAGTTTCCAGATCTTCAAAAGTAAGCGAGCCCTTGTAATTAAATTCTAATTCATTTTTGCCCAAAAGGTGCAAAACCACCACTTCATTGCGCGGAGTTTTCAATTTGGTAATTACATTGGTTAATTCAGAAGTTTTCTCATGTAAATCTGAAATAAAAAATATAAGTTCTTTATATCTCCTGTCATGTAGTTTTTCAACGGCATTTGCATTTTTTGGCCACTTTCCTTCAGTCTTAATATTAATCAACTCCCGCAATAACCTATTAAAATGCCTTTTCTGAACTTGGGGGTAAAGTGCCTGCAATTGGTGGTCATTTACAGAAAAAAGTCCAATGGCATCCCCCTGTTCACGGGCCAGCCAGGCTAAAGAAGCGACTAAAACCCGAACATAATCCATTTTAGTAATTCCGGCTTCCTCGTGTTCCATAGACCTGCTGGAGTCCAGAATAAATTTCACCGAAACATTGGTCTCTACTTCAGATTGTTTAATGTAATATCTACCGGAGCGAGCAAGCATTTTCCAGTCTAGTAGGCGCATGTCGTCTCCCGGCTCATAACCCCGATACTGACTAAATTCCATTCCGCCCCCCAACCTTTGGCTATGGTTTAAGCCTGAAAGATAACCATCTACAATCACCCTGGCGATAAGTGCCAAACCACTTACGCTATTGATGATCTCGGATTTTAATAACTGGCGATGATCCTGCTTCACTCGTTAATCGAGATTTATCCCGATAATTATCGGGACTTAGGGGCTTGCCCCAAAAATTAAACAATCCTTTACTATAAATGCCTCTTGAGCTTGCCGTGAGACAGTTTACTTATTTTTTACTTTTCAGCTGGTATTATTGATTTTAGCAATTCCCGGGTTACATCATCTGAAGTTATTCCTTCGGCCTCTGCCTTAAAATTAACGATTACTCTATGACGCAAAACCGGGTAAGCACAATGCTCCAAATCCTCCATCGTTACTGCCAATCTTCCCTGTTGTAAAGCTCTGGCTTTCGCAGTAAGAATCATTGCCTGCCCTGCTCTTGGCCCTGCTCCCCAATTAACCCACTCTTTAACAAAATCGCTACTACTGTTTTCAGGACGAGTGGCTCTAATAATCTTGCTTACATAAGAAATTAGCTCATCACTTATAGGTACTTCCCGTACCCATTTTTGGAGTTTTAAGATTTCCTCACCATTGAGAATTGGGGTAACTGTTTTCTTGTTAATTCCTGTGGTATGCTTTAAAATTTGATTTTCCTGAATTTCTGTCGGGTAGCCAATTTTAATATAGAAAAGAAACCTGTCCTGCTGCGCTTCGGGTAAAGGAAAGGTTCCCGATTGTTCTATTGGGTTTTGAGTTGCCAAAATAAAAAACGGACGCTCCAACTTATAAGTCTTCCCGGAATAAGTGACTTCAAACTCCTGCATGGCCTCCAAAAGTGCGGCCTGAGTTTTTGGTGGCGTTCTATTAATCTCATCGGCAAGAATAATATTTGCGAAAATTGGCCCTTTGTTGAATTCAAAGAATTTCTTTCCCGTAGTATGGTCTTCTTCCAAAATTTCAGTGCCAATAATATCTGATGGCATCAAATCGGGAGTGAATTGAATCCTCTTAAACTTTAAGTCTATCGCCTGGGAAAGTGTTCTTATCATTAAGGTTTTCGCCAAACCGGGAACACCTTCTAAAAGTGCGTGCCCACCCGCCAAAAATGTAATAAGTAACTGGTCCACGGTATCCTCCTGCCCAATAATAACCTTAGCAATCTCAGTTTTTAAGTCTTTAAGTTTGCCGGTAAGCATTTTTACTTCCCGGTCTAAATCGGCTAATTGCTGATCCATATTTTCATCTTATTATAAATTTACTCGATAATCGAGATTTAAATATTCCGTCCCGAGCCATCGCGATATCTCGAAATCATTTTTTTTCAATTTATGTCTCTCAAGCTTGCATCGATAGTTTACTCAAAAGAATGAACTTAAAATAGGTTTCCAATTTTATTGCTAATATTGCGTCCAGCAGCCTGCTGGCTGGTTAAGATGTAAGTGCATACATCACAATATTCACCCCAAAACGGGTATTGTCTATTTTATAAAATCGTTTATTTCTAAAATCATAATCCCATTCGCAACCGTAATCTTTGTTGCTGTAAAGCACGCCAATCCTTCCGTTTATTACAATGGCCTTTAAATATTCGTGTACCAAATCGTCTCCCCAGCCATTCAGTTCTTGGGAAGTAGTTGGCGGACCATCTTCAAACTCAAAAAACACATTGTAAATTTCGTGATCATTAGGAATTTTTTTCAATTCTCCCGGGCCAAAAATCTCTTCCATTTGTCTTTCAAAAGATTTGGCGAAAAGCCCATCTATATCGTGATTACAATCATCGGCAAAAATAAAACCTCCATTTTTTACATATTTTTCAAAATTCTCTTTCTCCTTTGCTGTAAATTGTACCAGTTTATGCCCTGAAATATAACAAAACGGACATTTGAAAATTTCGTTACTACTTAACGGAACAATATTCTCACGGGTATCTACCTCGAGGGTGGTATACTCCACCAGGGAATTCAGCAAATTGGAAGGCATCCTTTGGTCCACATCCCAATCTCCCGATTCATATTGAAGCCTGGTAAAAAAAAAGCTATTCATTTTTAATGTATAATGTATCTTGAATATTGTGTAATGTTTATTGCCGTGAATTCACGAATAATGTTTTTAAACCTCACCTAATTAATAGTTAGACTCCGCATCTCTCAAAAAGTAAAAAAATAGACTTCAATTTATTTAGCAATTCGACTTTTTTCTCCCGCAAGGTCTTAGAAACCTTGTTAGTCTGCAAAAAATCAGAGATTCAAAATTGACAAATTCATCAAAATAAAACTGGTTGTAATGAAAACTCCACTACAACCAGTTTTTAAAGATCTATAGATTTTAAACCGCGTCTGAAAGACTGGTAAAAGTAAAGTCCCTTACTTTCATATATGGAACTAAATTTCCATTAACCCTAACCTGTTCCCCTAAGGTTTCCAGGTTATTCAGCATAATAATTGGGCTTTCATTAAACCTGAAGTTTTTAACCGGGTATCTTATTTCCCCATTTTCTATATAAAAGGTTCCGTCACGGGTAAGTCCGGTATACAGCAAAGTTTGCGGGTCTACACTTCTTATGTACCACAACCTGGTTATTAGAATTCCCCTTTTCGTGCTTTTTATAAGTTCTTCACGAGAAGCATTGCCCCCTTCCATAATAAAATTAGACGGATAAGGAACAGGCTCTACGCCCTTCTGGTTTGCCCAGTATCTACTATAAGCCAGGTTTTTCACCACTCCATTTTCAATCCATTTCATCTTTTTAAGCGGCATGCCCTCACCGTTCCAGGTTGAGGTTGGCACATCGGGATGTAAAGGGTCGCTCCAAATATTTACACGTTCATCTACAATCTTTTCGCCCATTTTAGTCCCGTCGTCTTTAGACATAAAGCTTCGACCTTCATCGGCAGTACGGGCGTTAAAAGCACCAGACATATTACGTAGCAAATCTACGGCCGCAGCCGGTTCTAAAATTACGGTATATTTTCCCGGTTCTATGGCCCTTGCCTCCCGAGACATCACTGCTTTATCTATCGCTACTTTTGCTGCTTCTTCAGGCTTAAACTTATTAATATCATTGTAATCACGTGTTACCCAGCCTGAGCCTGTACCGTCATTAGTTCTCATAGTCACGGTAAAATCCACATTTGTAGATTTATTATAAGCGAAAAGCCCGCTAGAATTCATCATCGCGCTAAATCCGGCAGAATCGTTAAGAAAACCGGCGGCGGTTACGTCTTTTTCAGAAGCAGGGTTAATACTTTTCGCAGCAACCTCAGCACGGTATTCTGGAGTAATATTGGCCGTAGACTCAACAAAGCTTATAGACTCATCGTAGGTTTGTGGGCCAAGTGGCGTCATAAATTCCGGATTTTCGGGAGCAAGTTTTGCTAATTCTTCAGCTCTTTTCACCACGCTTTTTAATGATTCATCATCAAATTCATCTATGGTGGCCGTTCCAGATTTTTTTCCAAAACTGGCTTCAACTGCCAGTGTTTGATTAGAGCGGTGTCCTGAAGTGGAAACCGTATTACGGGCATAACGTATATTTCCACTTTCGCTACCCCCCATATTAATTACACAGGCATCTGCAGTAGAAAAACTTAAAGCCTTTTCCATAATTTGCCTGGCTTCTTCTTTTGTATATATTGCCATTTCTATATTTCTTTTTTAGTCCAAGTTAATGAGTACCTCCGGGGCAGGCCCAAGAGTTATGAGTTCGAAAAATATTTTCACAGTTTCGAGGAAAACCTCGGAAAATTAAACTCCCAACGAGGGGTTATACACTTCTACCGGTATTGATCACGTTTACCCCGTCAAACCTGGAAGTTGAACTTCCGTGAGAAACGGCACTAACCTGCGAAGGTTGGCCTTTGCCATCGAAGAATGATCCGAACATACGATAATCGCTTTCGTCACAAATTTTAGAACAGGAATTCCAGAATTCCTGGGTGTTAGACTGGTAAGCTACATCGTCTAGCATCCCCACAATCTCTCCATCCTTAATTTCGAAAAATACGGTACCGCCAAACTGAAAGTTATAACGCTGCTGATCTATGGAATATGAACCGCGCCCGGCGATATAAATACCTTTTTCTACGTTTTTGATCATATCGTTTATAGAGTACTTTTCTTTCCCCGGCTCTAATGAAACATTAGGCATACGCTGAAATTGAACATCATTCCAGCTTTGTGCATAACAACAACCATGAGATTCGTTTTGGTCTATCATATGCACCTGATCGCGAATAGCCTGATAATTGGTTAAGATTCCATTTCTTACCAGGTCCCATTTCTTGGTCTTCACCCCTTCGTCATCAAAACCTACCGCCCCAAGGGAACCCGGTTGTGTTTTATCGGCCACAAGATTTACAATATCACTTCCGTATTTAAAATCACCCGATTTCCATTTATCTAAGGTTGCAAAACTGGTACCGGCATAATTCGCCTCATAACCAAGTACCCTATCTAGCTCTAATGGATGACCTACAGATTCATGAATAGTTAGCCCCAAATGATTTGGTTCTAAAACCAAGTCGTACTTTCCAGGCTCTACAGATTTAGCTGAAAGCATTTCTTTGGCCTGCTTTGCCGCTAAAGTGGCATCTTCTACCATATCGTAACTGTTGCGATACAACTTTAATCCGCCGGGACCTTCCAGTTTTTCAGATTCCAGACCATCCATATACTCGTAGCCCATGCCCATTGGAGCACTCATCGCCGAGCGGGATTTAAATTTTCCGGCCTCCCGATCTATAGCAGTAACACCAAATGTTGGCCAGATTCTATGTATGTCCTGGTCTATATAAGAGTCTTCGGTTGAAGCAAAATATTTCTGCTCATTTACCATAAAAAGTGCTGAATTAACAAAGTTTGCCCCATTATCAAGAGCCGCAGCATTCGCGCTAAGCAATAAGTCTACTTTTTCTGAAACCGGAACTTCTTTAAAGTCCTTTTTAATTGGAGTTTTCCAGGAAACTTCACCATGTGATTCTACAGGAGCAAGCTTTACCGGCTCTTTCTGAATCCTGGAATTTGCCTTAGCAATGGCAACAGCTTGCTGAGTAGCTTTCATAATACCATCTTCGGTAACATTATTGGTAGAGGCAAAACCCCAGGTACCATTGGCTATTACTCGAATCCCAATTCCAAAAGACTCAGTATTTACAACGTTTTGAACTTTATCTTCACGAGTAAAAACGTATTGATTTAGATAGCGGCCTATTCTAGCATCTGCATAAGTAGAACCAAGAGATTTGGCTGTGTTTAATGCTACATCGGCAAGCCTTCTTTTGGTAAGAATATCCATACCGGGATGTAAAAGTGCCTCAGCAGAAACGTTGCTTCCCATTAGATAGGAAGGAAGCATCAAAGCCCCTGTGCCCATACCGGCTAATTGAACGAATTTTCTTCTTTTCATAAAAAATCTTCTGTTTTTAGATTGAATGAATCACTTTTCAATTATTAAGAAAAGAACCACTAAATATTTATAATTTAACGAGATCGTAAATTATTTAAAAATGAAACAAGACTAATTTTTAGAGCGATTATTCTTAATAAAAGCCTAAAATAACATTTTTTATAAATACTTCACAACAAAACACCCGAAATAGTGTTAAATTTAAAATGAAGCACAAAAACCTATAATAAATATGTTGAAGATTTAGTTGCTTTAATATTTATTAAAGTTTTTTAAAGTGATCTTGAGAACAAGTACTAAATTAAGTTTAGGGACAATGCCAAAATGCCGCTCACTTATTATTACCCTTTTTTATCTATTACATTTTCCAAAACATCCCAAACATTATTGGCCACTATTTTATAGCCCCGGGCCGTTGGGTGAATCCCATCTTGCTGGTTTAACTTTGGGTCTCCGGCCACCCCTTCAAGAAGAAACGGAATAAGTGCTACATTGTTTTTTTGGGCCAGTTCGGGGAAAATGTTTCTAAATTCTGAAGTATACTCTTCTCCCATATTTGGCGGAATTTGCATTCCGGCCAACACAATTTTAGTATCAGGATTTTTCTCTTTTACGGTGTTTATAATATCCTGAAGATTCTTACGGGTTTCTTCTAAAGGAATTCCGCGTAAACCATCATTGGCTCCAAGTTCTAAAACAAAAACATCTACATCCTGATTTAAAACCCAATTGATCCTGTTTTTCCCACTAGCAGTAGTTTCCCCACTTAATCCTGCGTTTATCACCTCAAAATCATAATCCAGCGAATCCAACCTGTTTTGAATAAGGGCCGGAAAAGCCTCAGAAGGCTCTAAACCCATTCCTGCTGTTAGGCTATTTCCGAAGAAAAGAATCACGTTTTTTTCACTTGTCTGAACTTCAGTTTCAGTTTGAACTTCTTCAGCAGTATTTTCACCTGATTTTTTATCGGTATTTTCTCCGCATGAAGACAGAATAAATACCGATAAAATCAAGTAGTAACGAACCAATTTTCTCATAGCAACAGTCTTTATAATCAAATGATTTCCTTATTTTGCCTTAATTCAAAAAAGACAATAATAAGTTCTAAGATGGCAAAGATATTAAACGTTCGCAACCTGGAGAAAAGCTATTCCAGCGGATCTAAAAAACTAAAAGTATTACAGGATATCAACTTTGAAGTTGAAGAACAAAAAACCTTTGCTATTGTTGGACCTTCTGGAAGCGGCAAAACCACCCTTCTTGGGCTTTGTGCCGGCTTAGACAGTCCCGATGCTGGTTCTATTAATTTATGCGGAAGCGAACTTAGCACCCTGGGTGAAGATAAAAGAGCGCTTTTGCGCAACCAACATATTGGATTTGTATTTCAGGATTTTCAATTACTTCCTACGCTTACGGCATTAGAGAATGTGGCCGTGCCACTAGAACTGCAAGGCAACAAAAATGCTTCTAAAACAGGAAAGGAATTATTGAGAAAAGTAGGTCTGGGCGATCGCATACACCACTATCCCTCCCAACTCTCGGGCGGAGAACAACAAAGAGTGGCTTTGGCACGCGCTTTTTCTACACGACCTTCTATTTTATTTGCAGATGAACCTACCGGAAACCTTGATGCTGAAACAGGTGAAAAAGTAGAGCAATTACTTTTTGACCTCAACAAGGAAGCAGGAACTACGCTAATTATAGTTACCCACGATCTTGAGCTGGCAGAGAAAACCCAGCATATTATTAGACTTAAAGGAGGCAGAATTATTGAAAACCGGGAAAAACACGTGTAATGAGCAACAACAAAACTTATAAACCGGGTTTTCCCTGGCTCATAAAAATGGCTTGGCGCGATGGTAAAGCCAGTGCCAGAAAGTTATCTCTTTTTATGGCTTCTATCGTCCTGGGAATCGCTGCGGTAGTTTCAATTCAATCTTTTGGTGAAAACTTAAAAGACAATATCGCCCTACAGTCTAAAGCGCTAATGGGTGCCGATTATAAAATAGATAGCGATAAACTACCCAATGAACGAGTTATACAAATTATGGATTCTCTGGGAGGCCCCAAAGCCCGTGAGATCAAATTTGCTTCTATGGCCGCTTTTCCGCAAAGCGAAGCCACAAAATTAATGCAGGTTAGAGGCATTGAAGGCGGTTTTCCTTTTTATGGCGAACTGGAAACCCGGCCCGTAGATGCCGCAAAAACTTATCAGGAAAAAGAAGCTGCTTTGGTTGATGCTACCGTAATGCTTCAATTAGGCATAAAACCGGGCGATAGTATAAAGATTGGTAAAATAACTCTACCTATTGCCGGGGCTTTAAATAAAGTACCCGGAAGTGCGGCTATTTTTAGCTCGGTAGCGCCACCGGTGCTTATTCCCTATAAATTTATTGAAGCATCGGGCCTGGTACAAACCGGTAGCCGTATAGATTATGAATTCTATTTTACAGCGCCTCCCACTACCGATATGGAAAAATTGGATGAAACCCTGGACCCCATGCTCGATGCCCAGGACGCCGATTTAGATACACATACCTCAACAAGTGACAGGCTGGGAAGACGATACGCAAACTTTGGAAAATTCCTTAACCTGGTGGCTTTTATAGCATTGTTACTGGGGTGTGTAGGAATTGCAAGCGCTATACATATTTATATAAAAGAAAAATTACGCGCTGTAGCCGTCTTAAAATGTTTGGGAGCCAGTAAAAAGCAAACTTTTCTAATTTATCTTTTACAAGTAGCTTTTATAGGCTTCATTGGTGGGGTTTTAGGAACAATACTAGGCCTTGTACTCCAGCAATTATTCCCTTGGCTTTTAGAAGGATTACTTCCAATAGATGTAGCGATTAACTTTTCTTTTCCGGTGATTATCATGGGGATTTTACTTGGCGTCTTTATGTCGGTTTTATTTGCTCTTTACCCTTTAATCGGGACGCTTTATATCTCGCCCTTACAGGCATTACGTGTGGTAAAAGAGGAGACCAAAAAATCGCGTAGGGCAATTATCCTTGTTTCTTTAGGCATCTTTTTATTCATCTTTTTGTTTTCGCTTTGGTTATTAGAAGACTGGAAATATTCCCTGAGTTTTGTAGGTGGTATTTTAATCACCTTTTCTATACTTGCCGGGGTAGCTTACTTATTTATGCAAGCACTACGCAAATATTTCCCACATAAATGGGGGTTTGTAGCAAGACAAAGTTTGCTAAACCTCTTTAGACCCCAAAACCAAACCCTAACCCTCGTACTGGCCATTGGAGTAGGTACTTTTTTAATAAGTACCTTATATTTTACTAAAGATCTTTTACTGGCCCAGGCTTCTATAGAATCCCAGGCCAACAGTCCTAATATGATTCTTTTAGATGTACAAAGTGATCAGCAGGAAGCAGTAGCCCAAACAATAAAGGCTCAGGAATTACCGGTTTTAAACAATATTCCTATTGTGACTATGCGTGTACAGAACATCGCAGGGAAACCGGTTAATGAGATAAGGAAAGACACTAGTTCTCAAATTAACAGATGGGTTTTAAACCACGAATTCCGCGTTACCTACCGTGATTCTCTAATTACTTCTGAAAGTATTGAAAGTGGAAAATGGACGACAGAAGCAGGTGATATTAATCCTGTGCCGATTTCCATAAGCAATAATTTTGCCGAAGATGCTAAAGTTGGCGTTGGAGATGAGCTGGTCTTTAATGTGCAGGGTGTTTTGCTAAATACGGTTGTAGGAAGCGTTAGAACAGTTGACTGGTCACGAATGCAATTGAATTTCTCCCTGGTATTTCCAGAAGGTGTATTAGAAGATGCCCCACAATTTCACGTGCTAACCACCAAAGTCCCCGGAGAAGAAGAATCGGCTCAATTACAGCAGGAATTGGTTAAAAAGTTCCCCAATGTTTCCATTATAGATCTTCGGCAGGTGCTAAGTGTTATAGAAGATATTTTAGGCAGAATTTCATGGATCATTAATTTTATGGCATTTTTTAGTATTCTCACAGGTGTTATTGTGCTTTTGGGTGCGATAAGGACCAGTAAATATCAGCGTATTCGGGAAAGTGTGCTGTTGCGTACGCTAGGTGCAAAAGGCAAACAAATCCTGAATATTAATGCTTTAGAATATATTTATTTGGGCGTGCTTGGGGGGCTTTCCGGAGTACTCTTGTCGCTACTTGGCAGTCAGCTACTGGCGTGGTTGGTCTTTGAATCAGCATTTACGCCGTCGTTATTTCCATTTTTAGTCTTATTTCCGGGAATTGTTTTATTGGTATTAATTATTGGTTTAAGTAATAGTTTGAGCGTAATTAGAAAACCACCTTTAGAAGTTTTAAGAAAAGAAGTAACCTAAGCTACCTGGAAGCATTACATTAAAATTATCGAGTAAAATTTATATCTTTAGCTGAATGGAATATAAAGAAGGGAATTATAAATAGTCTACAAGTGAATATTTTACACCTTAGACGCTGAAAAAAATTCGGCATAACACCATAAAAAATATAAATTAAAATCTGTTTACTATGAAGAATCTACTTTTTGCCCTACTAGGTCTGGCTTTCGGTTTTCAGGGAATAGCCCAGGAAAAATATCTTTCTAAAGAAATTCAAATAAAAATGGCAGGTTTGGCTGCGCCCGAAGAAGATAGGGCTAACATTACTGTTTACGGATATGATAAAGAAGGAAAAGTAGTTTTACTAAAAGAAGGAAGCAACAACCTGGTTTGCATTGCAGACGACCCTGGCATGAATGGTATTTCAGTAAGTTGTTATAATAAAAAACTTGAGCCGTTTATGTCTCGCGGCAGAGAATTAAAGACTGAAGGAAAAGATATGATGGAGCGTCGTGCTATACGACAAAAAGAAGTAGAGAGCGGCAAACTAAAAATGCCCGATGCGCCAAGTATGACTTATATACTTACCGGAAAGGAGGCGAATTTAAATCGCGAAACCGGGGAACTTAAAGATGCAAAATTACGCTATGTAATTTATATGCCTTATGCTACCACAGAAGAAACAGGGCTACCAGATAAGCCACACACTCCCGGAATGCCATGGCTTATGGACCCAGGAACCCACCGCGCTCATATTATGATTACCCCGGCAGATAAAAATTAGACATTTCTATTGAAAAACTTATTCCTGAATATTCGCCTCTTTATATTTAAAAAAGAGCCGCGAAATAGGAATAAGCATTAATGCTGAAGTAAAGAATAGGATAAAAGATATTTTTAAGTTAAAAATATGTGCCAAATAACCCACAAGTGGTGGGCCTAAAAGCATTCCCACAATAGCATACGTACTAATAATAGAAATAGCCATTCCCGGCGAATATTTTTTAGAGGTGCCGGCTAGGAGAAAGGTCATGGGGATTACTGAGGCAACTCCTATACCAACTAAACAAAATCCGATTATTGCGGGCCAAAAATAAGGAAATACTACCATAAGCAAAACCCCCAGGCAGACCAGGCTGGCACTTATTAAATAATTCTTTTTCATTCCTATTTTTTCCACAATCCTATCAGAAAAAAAACGGGAAAGAGCCATAAAAACCATAAATATTAAATAACCAAGGGTAAACACATCTTCTTTTACCACTTCTTTAAAGTAAACACCGCTCCAATCAAACATTCCACCTTCGGTAATTGCGGCAAGAAAAACTATAAAGCCAAGATACATGGTAGGCTTATCCGGTTTTCCGAGTCGGAGTTTATTTCCCTGGCTAGACCTATCTTTTTTCAGTAAAAATGAGAAAGCTGCAAAAGCAAGAAGAAGCGTAAAAATAGCTACAGCAGGTAAATGTTTATAAATAGGAACCTCCAATTTCACCAGTAAAGTAGAAAGCGCAACTCCTAAAAGTCCGCCACTACTCCAAAGCCCATGAAAAGAACCTATAATTTTTCTTTTAAAAGATTTTTGTAAGGTGATAGATTGAGTATTGATGGCAATATTAAAAATCCTCATTGAAAAAGCGAAGAAAAAGATCCCCGCGATAAGCAGAACAAGTTTATGGGCCAACCCAATAAGAACAAGCGAAATGGCCAAAAAGATATAGGATACCATTAAGGGATATCTACTTTCAAAACGCGACACTAGCCATCCTGAAACCGGAAGCCCAATAAGAGAACTTATAGGCATCACCATTAGTAAGTTTCCTAATTCTGCTTCATTAAGTTCGAATGCCATTTTAATAGTAGGAATTCGGGAGGCCCAGGTAGAAAAACAGAACCCAGATAAGAAAAAATAGGTACTTAAAGCAATTCGTTGTTGAATTTCGACTTTCATTTTTAAAATTTTCAGATATAAAAATTGCCGTTTATTATATTTCAGCAAAAGAAATAAAACTTGTTTTAGCTCACAATAAATTAAAGTTGCCTGTGGCGGTAACGAATAGTCCTTAATTTCCAATGCCCCATTTTATAGTATAGAAAAGCCGCAATGGCCGCAATAAGATTAGAGATAGGAAATGCCCACCAAATACCTTCAAAAGAAAGACTGGTATTATTGGATAAAACAAAAGCCATAGGGAAACGAATAATCCAGAGGGCAAAAACCGAAATTAACAAAGAGGCTTTTGTAAAGCCGGCACCATTAAACACCCCATTTAACACCTGCTGAACGCCAAGCACACCAAAACTGGGTGCCATAATTTTAATAAATAAAGATCCGTCTCTAATTACACCGGGGTCATTGGGAACAAAAAATGCGGTAATAGGTTCAGCTAAAAAGAAAAGAATCAAGCCAACGGCGGTTAAGCCAAAAAAAGCAATTTTAGTACTTAAGTTCCCTATTCTTTCGGCACGCTTTATTTTTCCAGCTCCTATATTCTGGCCTACTAAGGTGGTAGTGGCCATGGCAAAACCAAGTGCCGGTACTACAATAAGACTTAATATTCTACTTCCAATACCGTAAGCTGCCACAACTTCGCTCCCAAAACTGGTTACCAACATCACCATAACCGTCATTCCAGCTGCCCTGGTAGACATCTCCATACTGGAAGGAATACCTATATTGAACATTCTTCGTGTCCAGGGGAAATCGAATTTCATCTCGCTAAAATTAATCTTAATCCCTCTTTTACCCCTAAAAAGAATAAGTAAACCGGCTAATGCCGATAAACCCTGGGTTACAACACTGGCTACCGCAGCCCCGGCCACCCCAAACCCAGGAATAGGGCCGAATCCAAAAATAAATAGCGGATCTAATACTAAATTTAAAAATACCGTAGCCAAAACCACATACATGGGTAAGAGCACATTTCCAATTCCCCGCATTAAAGATTGGAACACATAAAACATAAACAGAAAGATGAAACCCAAAGAAGAAACCTGAAAGTAGCTTACCGAATCACTAAGTATTTCGGGGCCGGCACCTATAAGTTTCATTAGTGGTGTTGAAGAAAAATAGCCCACAATAGCCAACAAAACCGATATAAAAAAGATTACAAAAACAGTTTGCGAAGAACTGTAATTTACCTCAGCCTGGTTTTCGGCTCCTTTATGTTGCGAAACAATTACGGTTCCTGCCAATGTTAAACCGGCACCCAACGAAAGGATTAAAAAAAGGATAGGAAAACTTATACTTACCGCTGCAACGGCATCGGCTCCTAATCTCCCCAACCAAAATGTATCTATTAACTGGTATGCGGTTTGTAATATATTTGCCAATATAATAGGCCAGGCCAAATTAGCCAAAGAGCTAAAAATCTTACCTTCGGTATATTTTATGGGTCGTTTTTTCTTTCGCAATTTTCTGAAAATTTAAGCCTTGCAAGTAAAGAAAAATATCTCCCAACTTAATACTTCAATTTGCTTTTAACCATTTCTTAAAAGTATTTTACTCGATACAAGAGAATTAATGATTTTGTAGCCGTTTTCTACCTTCATTTTTTAAGAAAATCCCGTAAGCTTAGCACGAGCATTTTAAAAACACCCAACAAAAAACTTTTTATACTCCAAATATGTGGTAAACTGACATTGCTCATACAAAACCTACTATATACACAGTAAGTTTACCATAGTATGGAAAAGCAAAAAAATGAATTATTATGAAAGCTACAATCTCACTAAAAGAACTCAATTGCAGAAACTGTATAACATACATTACCCAAAGATTGTCTAAAATTAAAGATATTTATGATATCTCGGCTAACGAGAAAGAAGCCAGGGTTTCCTTTATTTATAAAACTGAATTTGCCGCATTGGAGGCTGTAGGTATTTTAAATTCTTTTCGAAAGTCAGAAAATGAAGATCAATGTGACAAAGACCTAAAAATTGCTTAAATTCAGCAAAAACCATGCATTATGAATTTATTGGGAATGATTGGGGGTACCTCCTGGCACTCTACTATAGAATATTACAGGCTTTTAAATGAACTTGTTGGTGCAAAGATTGGCACACAACAAAACCCGCCTTTACTTCTATACAGTCTCAATGTTCAATTAATGCGTGAAAATGATGCTGAAAAAATTAAAAACGCTTATTTAGGTATTGCTAGAAAACTTGAAACGGCAGGGGTTAAAGCTGTAATTATTTGTGCTAATACCCCCCATATGGTTTTTGATTTTGTACAACCTAAACTCAATATTCCAATACTTCATATTGCTGATGCTATAGCCAAAGAGGCTAAACAAAAAGGGTTTAAAAAACTAGGGATTTTAGGCACAAAACCAACAATGCTTGGTAATTTTTTATCGGGTAGATTAAGAGAAGAGCACCAAATAGAAACTTTAATCCCTGGCGATAGTTATATTGATAAAACCCACAGGTTTATTTCAGAAGAACTTACCCAGGGAAAATTTACCGATAAGGCTAAAATTTTCTATTTAAAGCAAATGCAATTACTAAAAGAACGAGGCGCTGAAGCAATAATTTTAGGCTGTACCGAGCTCCCCATGCTTATTAAAGAAAATGATACTGAAATTCCGCTTTTAGATACTACCAGGCTTCACGCAAAAATGGCTACCGAATTTATTTTAAAAGATTAAATATTTTTAAACCTGAAGCCATCGGGTAAACTACCTCGGACCAGGCCCACGAGGTATTTGTTGGAAACAAATATTTAATTTAGAGGGGACCTCGAGGTAATATACTTTTGGTGCTGCCAATAAAAAAAAACAACCTGATTTATCCCTACCTAAACCAGATCACGACCTTTTTATCCCAAACAAAATATTATACCAAATTTATCCAGAAAAGAGCCTGGACACAATACCCTAATAAGGGTATATTTTCTTTTTTAAAATAGACTTACTTTTGGTTCTTCTATAAAACTGATTATTTTAAATATACAGTGAACACCCCTATTTAAATCAAATGGACCAAAATCTCACTCAAATAAAGAAAGAAATTTATGACAGGTGCAATCTTAAAATTTCTGAGTTTAAAACTGAATTAGAAAGCAAAGAATACGATGCCTGTCAATTTAAATTAAACGATCTACATATACTAAGCAGAAACGCGAAAGTTACCCCTAAAAAAGCGGGGCAATTTGTGACATTTTGGAAAAGAATTGGTAAGGGACCAATTGAGCCATTTAACCATGATGACAATATTGACTTTTTTGTAGTGAACAGTCGAACCGGTGAAAGGTTTGGACAGTTTATATTCCCTAGGTCTATTTTGATAAAAAAGGGTATCATCTCAACCAAAACAAAAGAAGGAAAGAGAGCTTTTAGAGTGTATCCTAAATGGGATCTTGTAAGGAGTAAACAAGCCGAAAAAACCCAAAAATGGCAATTAGATTATTTCTATGAAATATACAGCAATACTAATCTTAAAAAAGTAGAGCAATTGTACCGCGCAAAGTAAACTACCTAAAGGCAAGCCTAAGAGGCATTCGTTGGAAATAAATTTTTAATTTCGAGGCAGGTCTGGGAACTTTATATCTGGATCATCGAGTGAAGACCAAAAAGAAATCCCGTGAGTTATTTCTTTTAGTTTGAGAAATAATTCACGGGATCTAACCTATTTAAAAGACTTTTAATATAGAACTCTAAAACGTATGGTTCCTTTAAGACCTTTTAAGTCTTTTATAACCGCTTTATCGTAACGTTTGTCAATATCTGTAATTACATAACCAATGGTCTCATTGGTTTTTAAATATTGACCTTCAATATTAATATCATGCCCGGCAAGAATTCTATTGATTTCCGCTAAAATACCAGGCCTGTTTTCGTGAATATGTATAAGCCTATGTGCATTCTGCAGTACAGGCAACTGTAAATTAGGGAAGTTCACAGAGTTAGTAGTACTTCCGGTATTGATATATTCAATAATTTTTCCCGGAACAAAATTTCCAATATTTTCCTGGGCTTCCAATGTACTACCTCCAATGTGTGGCGTTAAAATTACATTAGGTAAATTCCTTAATTCTGAAACAAATTCTTCATTATTGGTTTTGGGCTCCTGCGGATAAACATCGATACCGGCTCCCATAATTTTACCGGACTCTATATTCTTTTTAAGCGCCTTAATATCTACCACATGCCCACGGCTTAGGTTTATGAAGGTCACATTATCCTTCATGTAACCAAATTCCTTTTCCCCAATTAAGTTTTTATTTTCTTTTCTTCCGTCTACGTGAAGCGATACAACATCTACGGTCTCTAAAAGTTCTTTTAAGGAATTGCACTTGGTAACATTACCCATTGGCAACTTTTCTTCAACATCATAGTAATATACGTCGAAACCAACAGATTCTGCCATTACAGAAAGTTGTGCCCCAATATTACCATAACCTATAATTCCAAGTTTCTTTCCGCGGGTTTCAAAACTATTATTAGCCGATTTATCCCATTTACCTTCATGCATTAACCTCATCTTATCTGGAAGGTTACGCATTAGCAAAATAATCTCTCCTATAGCCAGCTCTACAACCGATCTTGTATTACTGTAAGGTGCATTAAATACCGCAACTCCTTTCTTTAAACAAGCCTGAAGATCTATTTGGTTAGTTCCTATACAAAATGCTCCTACCGCAATTAAACGGTTTGCATGGGCCAGAACTTTTTCGGTTAAATGGGTTTTAGATCTAATTCCTATAATTGAAACATCTTTTATCTTCTCACAAAGTTCATCTTCATCCATGGCACCGGGATGTACCGTTACATTGTAACCCTCTTTTTTCATAATATCTACCGCGTCTTGATGTACGTTTTCAAGAAGTAAGACATTAATTCTGTTTTTAGGATAAGAGATTGCTTTGTTCATATTATGTACAAATAAAAATTCGTCTAAACTTGGTGTGATATGGTCTGCTTTTTCAAGAATATTTGCTCTTTCCACATTTTCGGTAAAAGCATAAAACTTATTAGCAAGACCTGCAGCTTTAATTTCGTAATCGGTATAACCATCTCCAATTACATAAACATCACCTTTTAGGTTTAATTTTTTAAGTTGTTCTACTTTCCCGTTATTAGAAGATAGAACATTATTGTGATCAAAACTTATAATATTGCCCTGTTCATCATATTCAAAAGTATTGGCAAATACATTTTCGGGTTTAACACCGTAAGGTGCTACAATAGGCACGATAAATTCTTTAAAACCATTTGAGAGAATATAAATGTTTTCGTGATAATCATTAAAAAACTCCCGGTTTCTAACAAAAGAAGAAGATACCCTTTCTTTTAGATTTTCTACCAAATCTGGTAAATGACTCTTATTGGCTTTTAGTAAACGCAGGCGTTCCACAAGAGATTCTCTAAAAGACATCTCGCCTTTCATTCCCTTATCTGTTAAGGCTTCAACCTCGGCAAGGTTTTTATTTTTATCGGGATCGTTTGCCAGGGAAATCTCGCCTAAAACATCAAGGGCTTCAACCTGGGTAAAGGTACTATCAAAATCTATTACAAAGTGCTTATTTTCACTCATATTAAAGGTGCTGTAAAATGAACCCTAAAACTACTATTTTTAGTAATCTTATTATACTTATTTCAGGAAAAATACGAAGGGAAAAACCTGGTGATCTATAGATTTTAATATTTCATAATATGCATCAGAATAAAATAAAAAGCTGTTAAAATCCAGAGAATTTTAGCTTATAAAATTGAAGTTTTATTGATTTTTAAAACAAAAAGATTTAATACAAAACTGAAAAATTAAAAATCAGGACACAAAAAAATGCCTTTACCCAGGAATTTCTTCCATAGTAAAGGCATTGCAAGAACTTTATAGAAGTATTGTTACTCTACAATAAATTTACCTTTCATCACAGAATAGTGACCAGGAAAACTACAAATAAAGTCGTATTCTCCGGCAGCGGGAGCTTCAAACTCAATGGTTACTTCTTCCCCGCCACCAATCATTTTGGTATGTGCAATAACAGCATCTGTTCCTTCAGGAATATAATCGTTATCCTTGGCCTGAACCGCTTTCTGTCCAAATTCGTTAATTACCGTTCCCTGAGTTAACAATACCCAATTGTGCCCCATAACGCTTTTTTCCATCTCTCCCACATGCTTTAAAGTAAGCCTAACGGTTTGCCCGGCTTTTACCTTAATTTCGTCTTTATTAAAACGCATTTGGTCATTCCCCTCAATACTTACCTCTACTACATCTGCATCGGCAGCATCACTGCTTGATGAAGCTTCTTTAGTAGTAGTTTCAGATTTTGGGCTGGCACCGTCTCCAATAGTTATTTTATCTTCTTTTTCTTCTTTCTTATCACCACATGCAATCATTGCCACGGCTCCTAAAATCAAAACAGTTTTGCTTAAAAATCTCATTCCTAATTTTTTAATATTTGTATTTCGTTTTTATGTTCTACTTCAAAGATAATTTAATTTTAGTAGCTAATATAAACATTCAGGTTTTTTATGAAATCAATAAGAAATACCGGGATTACAGGAGTCATTATTTTATCAAAATCACTTATCTTCATACATTAAAATTAAAACCACAATCCATGAAAAAAAGAATTATAAAAAGCCTGGGAGTATTTGCTTTGGTTGCAGGACTTCAGGCTAATTCTCAGGAACAAAATCAAGCAACAAACACTATGGATAATATTTTACTTGCTGAGTGGAGCGGCCCCTATGCAGGGGTTCCGGCTTTCGATAAAATGAAAGTAGAGCTGGTAAAACCGGCAATGCTTAAAGCCATGGACGCACATCTTGCCGAAATTGATAAAATTACCCAAAATCCCGAACCGGCAACTTTTGCAAATACCATTGTGCCGTTTGAAGATTCTGGCGATCTTTTAAGCCGGGTATTCACCTACTATGGGATTTTTAGCAGCAATATTTCCAGTCCCGAATTCAGGGAAGTACAACGGGAACTCTCTCCCGAAATTTCTGAATACAGTTCTAAGATTTCTCAAAACACCGCCCTATTTGAAAGGATTAAAACAGTTTATGAAAATTCACAGGAAAATCCGCTACCGGCTCCCGAGCAACGTGTAATTGACCTTATTTACGAAGAGTTTGCTATGGAAGGTGCCAATTTAAATAAAGAAGACAAAGCGCGTTATGCTGAAATAAACAAAGAGCTGTCTGAACTTTATACCAAGTTCTCTAATAATGTTCTTGCCGAAGAGGAAAATTACATTGTTTATTTAACCGAAGATCAACTTAGCGGACTTCCGGAATCTTATATTAAAGCTGCGGCCAGCACGGCTGAAGCCAATGGTGAAAGCGGAAAATATGCCGTAACCAACACGCGCTCTTCCATGGATCCTTTTTTAACCTATTCAGATGAACGTGAATTAAGGGAACAAGTATGGCGTAATTATTATTCGCGTGGAGACAATAATGATGAATTTGATAATAATGAAGTTATAAAAAAGATCCTGAAACTTCGTGACGAACGTGTAGAGTTGTTAGGCTACGATAATTTTGCCCAATGGCGATTACAAAACCGCATGGCAAAAAACCCTGAAAATGCGATGGAGCTTATGGAAGCAGTTTGGCCGGCCGCTCTTGCCCGTGTTGAAGAGGAAGTAAAAGATATGCAAGCGGTTGCCGATCGTGAAGGCGCTAATATTACCATTAAGCCCTGGGATTATCGCTATTATGCCGAAAAAGTAAGGAAAGAGAAATACGACCTGGACAGTGAAGAAGTAAAACAATACCTTGAATTAGGTAACCTTACCCAGGCTTTATTCTTTACCGCAGGAGAACTTTTTAATTTTGATTTTAAACCTGTGGAAGAAGGAAGTGTTCCTGTGTTCCACGAAGATGTAAAAGTTTGGGAAGTGACCGATAAAGATTCGGGGGAACTTATTGGACTTTGGTATTTAGATCCTTTTGCCCGCCAGGGAAAACGTTCAGGTGCCTGGGCAACTACTTATAGAAGCTATTCTGAATTAGAAGGTGCAAAACCCGTATTGGCATCTAACAATTCTAACTTTATAAAACCGGCTCCCGGTGAACCCGTTTTGGTTTCCTGGGACGATGCCGAAACGTTTTTCCACGAATTTGGACACGCCTTGCACTTCTTAGCAGCAGATATTAAATATCCAACCTTAAACAGCGGCGTTCGTGATTATACAGAATTTCAATCGCAGTTGTTAGAACGTTGGTTATCTACAGATAAAGTGATAAATCGTTATTTAAAACATCACGAAACCGGAGAGGTAATTCCAGACGAACTGGTAGCTAAAATTAAAAAAGCAGCCACTTTTAACCAGGGCTTTGCGACCACCGAGTTTTTAGCTTCGGCTTTAATGGATATGAAATATCATACTACAGATCCCGAAAAAATCGAACCTAAACAATTTGAAAAAGAAACCCTTGACGCATTGGGAATGCCAGATGAGATAGTAATGAGACACCGTTCTCCACATTTTGGACACGTTTTTTCAGGGGAAGGTTATGCTACCGGGTATTACGGCTATTTATGGGCAGACGTATTAACCTCTGATGCTTCTGAAGCTTTTGCAGAAGCTCCCGGCGGATTTTATGATGCAACCCTTGCCGAAAAATTGGTAAAATATCTTTTTGCCCCAAGAAATGCCATGGACCCCGCTGAAGCTTACCGAAAGTTTAGAGGTAGAGATGCAAAGATTGATGCATTAATGCGTGATCGTGGTTTCCCGGTTCCTAATTAAACTTATATATTCCCACATAATACTTCGGGTTACCCGGAGTATTATGTTCTATTGTTATACCGTAATATTTAATATAAGCTTTCAATAGCTTAAATAAAATAGGCTAAAAAAATGTAGTAAGTAACCACAGAAAATTTTAGTCTATCCTCATAAAAACTTATATGATATTAAAAAGAATTACATTTTCACTCCTAATACTCTTAGTGATTTCGTGTACCAAAGAAGAAGAGACTGATGATTTAAATAATAAATTTGACTTTAAGTTTACTGCCAATATGACTAAGGGTAATATTTTAGATCTATTTACATTCGAAATAATTCCTGTTAGTAGCAAAGAAGTTACTAAACTGGATTTCTCCAGAAAATATGACTCCATAATTTTTAAAGTTGAAGGATTATATGGCAGCTTTACAGTTTTTGAAAAAAATAGCCTCTCCTATAAGTGGTCTCATAGCTTCTATTTACCTAAGCAATATGATGCAACACTAATTGGATACAAGCAAGGAAGCATTATAACTGAAAAAGCAATACCTATAGAAGTTAAAAATGAGAAGGATTTTTTAAACGTAAATTGGAATTCTTTTTCTCAGGTTTCAAATACGGGTTACATTAATTTACTAAGCAACAACACTCTAGGTATTTTTCAAAAACTTGAAGATTCTCTCCCGCTTGTAGTTTTAAATAACTACTGGGAAAATATAGATTATTATGATCTTGTAAATAAAAAACTTATAGAAAACGAAAAGGAGACCTACTTATATAAGTACATGGTAGAGCTATACGCCAGCCCTCAATATTCTTATTCTGAGACACAAGATTTAAAACAAATTTACAAAAAACACTTTACAGTTCCTTTAGAAGATAAAAAACCGCAACATATTTGGCTGACAGCAAAAAATAAAATTGTGCTATTTAAAGACGAGGTAGAAACTGGCAATAATTTTGTAATAGATAACCAAATTTATGCCCAACCGAGATAATTTTTTAACCACTTAATGCATTACTGGTAAACTACCTCGGAGTATTATACCATATTGGTGATGCCAATAAAATCTTTTTCACTTAGATTTAACAAAAAAGCCATCAGCGAATAACTGATGGCTTTTTATGTTACTTAAAAAGTTCTGCTTAGAACATCTCTCTACCAGAGAAGTGGAAAGCAGCTTCAATCTGTGCGTTTTCGTCGCTATCACTTCCGTGAACAGCGTTTTCACCAACAGATTTCGCGTATTTTTTTCTTATAGTTCCCTCAGCAGCATCTTCCGGATTTGTCGCTCCTATTAAAGCTCTAAAATCTTCTACGGCATTTTCTTTTTCTAACACAGCCGATACGATTGGCCCGCGAGTCATAAACTCTACCAACTCCCCAAAGAAAGGACGCTCGTTATGTACTGCATAAAACTCCTGAGCATCAGCGGTAGTCATTTGAGTCATTTTCAAAGCTACAATTCTAAAGCCTGAACTGGTTATTTGTTCTAATATTGCACCTACATTCCCGGCTTCAACTGCATCGGGCTTTATCATGGTGAATGTTCTTTTTCCTGCCATTGTTTGGTTTTTTAAAATTTTGGCAAAAATAAATAAATAAGCTGCATTTACAAGTTCCTTTCTATTTTATATGCTTTTAGCTTTCAGGCAGCTGCATCATTAAAGTTATTGTTTGTTAATCTTTATACTTTACTAAATATTCTTGCTGAAGTTTATTTCCAACGCCGCGCATTTCCATCTTAACTTCACCTGAAGCAAAATTAAACTTCAGCAAACCATAACTTAAATCGCTTACCACCTCTCCTACTCTGTATTGGTTGGGCTCTCCACTAAAATCAGTATAAGAATGCGTTAACCCGCTAGAGGTAAAATCTACCAGCGGATAATCCAATCCGTTTATTTTCTTTTCTGAAAACTCTGAAATATGCCTGTCGCCACTAAGCAGAATTACATTTTTAGCTTTAGAAGTTTCTATAAGCTTTTCCAATTTTTCTACTTCTGCCGGGAAATTAGCCCAGGTCTCAAAGCCATGTTCTCCAGAAAGCACCTGAATAGATCCTAATATTAAATTATAATTGGCAGTACTGTTATTCAATTCCTGTTGCAACCAATTCCATTGCTTTTCACCCAAAATAGTTCCTTCATAGTTAATTTTATAGCGTTGGCCCGGTTTCTCACTAGCTTCTAAGGGCGACCTAAAATACCGGGTATCCAAAACAATTACTTTTATAGTTTTGCCGTCTTCCTTAAAATCTTTAGCGTGATACACCCCTTCTCTTTCACGACGAGGATCACTCTTTGATACATCAAAGAAATCGAGAAACAACTGCTGACTTTCCTTTTTATATTCCCATTCACGGCCACCATCGTTTTTACCATAGTCGTGATCGTCCCAGGTGCCTAAAACCGGCGTGGTTTCAATTAAGTTTTGGTAGCCTTCATTATTTTTCTGCTTTTCATAATCGGCTTCCATTTTAGTCATGTCTTCGGTATCAGCATAAATATTATCTCCGCCCCAAAGAAACAGGTCCGGACTTTCCTGCAGTATCGCGTTCCAAAGTGGCTGTGGTTTATCCTGCCGGTTGCAACTTCCAAAAGCAATTATATAATCGCAGCTTTCAGTGGCGCTTTCCTTTCCATTTTGGGAAGATTTGGAATTGCTTCCGCAAGAAACCAATAGAAAAAAGCTAATTAAGATTGAGATTATTCCTTTCATTTTTGTTGATTTGTGAATTGCAAAAATAAAGATTGCTTTAGTAAGCCGGTATTAATAAATTGTATATTTATTGGCTATTACAAAAAATCACCTCGTGGCAATCGTATTAGGTACTAAAAAATTAGATTTCCTGGTAAGCCACAAAGTATTTAAACCTTCATTATTGAAGAAAGATTATTTTTTTTCCTTAATACCTTGTAGAATTGTTTCAGGGTATTTTATTTTACAATTATGATAGAACAAGCAATTTTAGAAATCACCGCCGAACTTTCAGAGGCGCGAAATATAGTTATTGTACCCCATAAAGGCCCCGATGGTGATGCCATAGGCTCGTCTTTAGGGCTTATGCATTTTTTAAAAAACAAAGGGCACCAGGTAGATGTGATTGCGCCCAATGAATATCCGAAGTTTTTAAAATGGTTGCCGGGAAATGAAGAGGTAATGATTTATGAAAAAGATAAAGAAAATGCAGACAAGCTTATAAGTGATGCAGATATTGTTTTTGCGCTAGATTTTAATCACTTAAACCGCTCTGGTGATATGCAGGATATTTTAACTGCTTCACAAGCGGTTTTTATAATGATAGACCATCATAGGGAACCATCAGATTTTGCCAACTATACCTACAGCGATGCCGAAATGAGTTCTACCTGCGAAATGGTGTACCATTTTATAAATAAACTACGCGCTGTAGAAAAAATCACCCCTGAAATTGCCACCTGTCTCTATGCAGGGATTATGACCGATACCGGTTCGTTTAGGTTTAGTGCCACCAGTTCAGAGACACATCGTGTAATAGCTAAACTTATAGACAAAGGGGCCGTTAACCACGAAATACACAATAATATTTTTGATACTTTTAATGAAAGTAGGCTTCAGCTTTTAGGAACCGCTTTGCAGAACCTTCGTGTAAAGCACAACTATAAAACGGCTTATATCACTTTATCTCAGGAAGAACTGGATAAACATAATTTTCAGAAGGGAGATACAGAAGGTTTTGTAAATTATGGGTTGGCGATAGAAGATGTTATTTTTGCCCTTATTTTTATTGAAAATAAACAAGAGGGCATCATTAAAATTTCCTTTAGGTCTAAGGGCGATTTTAATGTAAATGAATTTGCCCGCGCACATTTTGAAGGCGGAGGGCACAACAATGCCGCAGGTGGTAAAAGTGAACTTTCTATGGAAGACACCATTACCAAATTAAATAATATCCTGCCCGATTATAAAGAATTACAAGGATGAAAAAAACTTTAATTCTTATAACTATTATAGCTCTGGCAGCCTGTAAGTCTCCGGAAGCAAGATATCCGGTCATACAAAAATCTGGCTCGCACATTAGTGAATCTATCGCTAAAAACCAGGAACTTCTGGAAAAGGAAGTAGCACAAATTGAGGCTGTAATTGCTGCCGATTCTACCCGGGAATACCAATCTTCGCCCGATGGTTTTTGGTATACCTACAATAAAAAAAATAAAGATACTGCCAATACGCTAAAACCTGAATTTGGGGATGTTGTAAGCTTCGATTATAGCATCAAAACATTAGACGGACAGGTAATTTATGCCGAAGGGGAAAAAGCTACCAGAACCTATGCCATAGATCAGGAAAAACTATTTAGCGGTTTAAGACAGGGGCTTAAACTGATGCAGGAAGGAGAAACAATTACGTTTCTTTTCCCTTCCTATAAAGCATATGGTTATTATGGAGATAAAAACAAGATAGGTACTAATTGGCCCTTACAAACTAAAGTAACCTTGAATAAAATTATAGAAAAAGAAGAAAACCAAAATCAACGATAAGTTAAACCCAGGGCCATAGGAGGCCTTTTTAATTTTTACACTAAATGAGAACCAGTAAATTTTTACTACTTTTTGCCATGGTATTTACCATGTTTGCCTGTAACGACGAATATCCCGAACTAGAAGATGGGATGTATGCCGAATTTAAAACAAATTACGGAACCTTTGTAGCCGAGCTCTTTTACGAGGAAACCCCTATTACCGTTTCGAGTTTTGTTTCCCTTGCCGAGGGTACCAACAAAATGGTAGACAGTACCTACAAAGGAAAAAACTATTACAACGGACTTACATTTCACAGAATTATAGACGGCTTTGTTATTCAGGGTGGGGATCCAACCGGAACCGGTAGCGGAGGCCCAGGTTATAAATTTCCAGATGAAATTGTAGACAGTTTAAGCCACGACTCTAAAGGTATACTTTCTATGGCCAACGCAGGCCCCGGCACCAATGGGAGTCAGTTTTTTGTAACTCTTGCCCCTACCCAAAACTTAGATGGAAGACATACCGTTTTTGGTAAAATTGTAAAAGGCCAGGATGTTGTAGATTCTATTGGTAAAGTTGAAACCGGCCCACAGGACAAACCTATTAAAACGGTAACTATGGAAGAGGTTAATATCATTAGAAAAGGTAAAGATGCCAAAAATTTTGAAGCACCTAAAGTCTTTGAAGATGAGTTGCAAGCCATAAAAGAGAAAGAAGACGCTGAAGCTAAAAAGCGCCAGGAAGCAAAAGAAGAAATGGCCAAAACCTTTGAAAGCCATAAAGATGAAGCTAAAGCTTTAGACAGCGGACTTCAAATTTATTTTGAAGAAAAAGGAGAGGGCGAAAAACCTGAAACCGGCCAAATGGTAATGGTTTCATACGAGGGCTATTTTGAAGATGGTGATATTTTTGACACCAGTAAAAAAGAATTGGCCAAAGAAATGGGGCTTTTCAATCCTAATCGTGAGGCCCAGGGCGGTTATGGACCTATGGCTATCGTTTATGGCCCCGATGCACCTATGATCCCCGGATTTAAAGAAGGAGTACAACAAATGAGTGTAGGAGACCAGGCCTTGCTTTATATCCCCAGCCATTTAGGTTACGGTGAGCGTGGTGCCGGCGGAGTAATTCCTCCTAACACCAACCTTGTATTTAGGGTAAAGCTGGAAAGCATTAAGGAATAATTTCCTTATTGAATATAAAAAAGGCTGTTTGATATTATTTCTTAACGTCAAGCTGAATTTATTTCAGCTTCTAATTTTCATTGAAACTAGATCCTGAAACCAGTTCAGGATGACGAAAGATTAATAATCAAACAGCCTTTTTATTTACTCAGTAATCGAGATTTAATATCTCTTAAACCTCCCCGGAGGTAATTTACTGTAATCCCGAATTATTTATTCGGGATATTTTTTAACACTTCAAGTAAAAATTTCCAATATTTCTGGGCTGAAGAAATACTTGCCCTTTCATCGGGTGAATGTGCTCCTCTAATGGTAGGCCCAAAGGAAATCATATCCATCCCGGGGTAATGGTTTCCAATTATTCCGCATTCAAGTCCGGCGTGACAGGCTGCCACATCTGCTTTTTCGTTATGCAGTTTTTGGTATAACTCGTCTACTACTTTTAAAATAGCAGAATTAGGGTTTGGTGCCCACCCGGGATATTCTCCTGAAAGTTTTACTTTAAACTTCGCCAACTCGAACGTAGCCTCCAAACTATTGGCCAAATCGTTTTTAGAAGATTCTACCGATGATCTTGTTAAGCAATTAATTTTCACCTTTCCGTCTTCTACCTTAACGCTGGCAATGTTATTAGAAGCTTCTACCAAACCTTCAATATCGGGGCTCATTCTATAAACACCATTATGTGCCGCTGAAATCGCCTTAACCACTTCTTGCTGGTCTTCTACCTTCATAACCTTGTTAGGAACTTCAGTTTCAGAAATTTCAATATCCATATTAGGTTCCAGAGAAGCAAATTCAGCTTTAATCTCCCGCACCTGTTGTATAATTTCTGTTAGAAAAGTTTCGGTATTCGATTTATCTACCACTACAACCGCCTCGCTTTCACGCGGAATAGCATTTCTTAATCCCCCGCCACTAATACCGGCCACACGTAAACCAAAATCGCGGTTCGAATCAAAAAGTACACGAGCCATAATTTTATTGGCATTGGCCAGGCCTTTTATAATATCCATTCCGGAGTGCCCACCTTGTAAACCTTTTACTTTAATAAGGTATCCCACCGAATTGTCTGGGGTATGCTCTTCTTCATAATCTCTAACTGCGGTAATATCTACTCCCCCGGCACATCCAATACCTATTTCATCATCTTCTTCGGTGTCCAGGTTTAAAAGGATTTCCCCTTCAAGTAAATTAGGGTCTAAACCTTTAGCTCCCGTCATCCCTGTTTCCTCGTCTATGGTAAACAAGGCTTCAATGGCCGGGTGCTCAATCTCCTTACTTTCTAAAATAGCCATCATACTGGCAACTCCCAGGCCATTATCGGCCCCCAGGGTTGTGCCCTTTGCTTTCACCCAATCGCCATCTACATACATGTTAATACCGTTGTTTTCAAAATCAAAGTCGGTATCGTTATTTTTTTGGTGCACCATATCTAAGTGCGCCTGCAAAACAATTGGTTTTCTATCTTCCATCCCTGCAGTGGCCGGTTTTTTAATCACTACATTTCCGGTTTCATCTACCAGGGTCTCCAGGCTAAGATTGTTCCCAAATTTTTTCATAAACTCAATAACCCGCTCTTCTTTCTTTGAAGGTCGTGGCACTTCGTTTAGATCGGCAAATTTATTCCATAAGATTTTTGGTTCTAATTCCCTTATTTCTTCGCTCATTGTTTTATATTTTGGTCTTTCACAAAGGTATTGGTTATTAACAAAGAAGGAAAATTTCCCGGCTTTTTAAAACTAATTTAACCAATACAGGCTGAGTTGATTAAGATTTTTAAACCAGGCTGAGTAATTATTGTATTTTTAAATCGTGAAGAAAAAAGGACTTTATATTTTAGCATTTTTGCTTCCGCTACAGGTAATTTTTATCTTTTTCCTGGGTGGCTATCCCGAGTTGGTTGAAAACTGGTACAGCAACCTTATTTATCCTAAAATCTCTAAATTAATGCGATATGGGCACGGCTTTTTACCCTTTTCGCTTGGTGACCTTCTGTATACCTTCTTCGGAATTTTAATAATTCGCTGGCTTACTAGGCGTTTTCAACAAAAATTTAGAAACCCTAGATTTTGGGTAATAGATACCATGGCAGTTTTATCTTTAGTGTATGCCTGCTTTCATATTTTTTGGGGATTTAATTACTACCGATTACCCCTTCACAAAACTTTAAAAATTGAAAATAACTATACTACCGAAGAGCTTTATTCACTTTCTGAAATTTTAATTACCGAATCTAACAAACTTCACCAACAACTTGCAGATAATGATTCTGTAAGTGTAGTGATTCCCTATTCTAAAGATGAAATCTTTGCAAAAACAATAACAGGTTTTACTAATATTAGCAAGACTTATCCTGAACTCACCTACAAAGGAGAATCCCTAAAACGCTCCTTATACAGTATTCCGCTTTCGTATATGGGTTTTAATGGCTATCTGAATCCATTAACCGGGGAAGCCCAGGTAAACACGCAAATTGTACCCTATAAAATTCCTACCACCGCAAGTCACGAAATTGGTCATCAATTAGGTTTTGCGAAAGAAAACGAGGCCAATTTTATAGCCTGTTTAAGCACTATGAATCACCCCGATGCTTATTTTAGGTATTCGGGCTACACCTTTGCCTTACGCTACTGTTTAAGTGAACTTTACCGTAGGGATCCCGATAAATTTGAAATCTTAAAAGCAAAAATGAATGTGGGGATTTTAAAAAATTACCGGGAAGTAGAAGATTTTTGGCTTGCCCATCAAAATCCGTTTGAACCTTTGTTTCAGGCTTTTTACAATCGTTTTTTAATAGTAAATAACCAGGCAGACGGGATGAAAAGCTATAGTTATGTAGTCGCCTTGCTGGTTAATTATTTTTCAGAAGAAAAAAATAGTCTTTAACCTATTCATTATTTAGGATTGAGAAAATAAATTTAATATCCTCGAACAGTCATATTCTAAAATTTAAACCTCAACCCCGAAATTTATTCGGTGGGCTTAAAAGCATAGACTGTTCGTGTTAGATGCTGAAACAAGTTTATCATGACCAATTATTCATGATTTTGATTTACTGAGAAAAAAAAGGCATCAATAAACTACCTCGGGGTAAGGCCACGGGGCATTCGTTGGAAACAGATTTTTAATTTTGAGGCAAGCCTCGGGATATTACACCCTTTGGCGGTGCCAATGAAATCTCAACTAATTTTCAAAACAAATTTCAGCTTAGTTATAATTTTCTTAATTTCCCCCTCTTAAGTGCAAAACCACATTTAATTCAACTAAAATTTATGAAATTAAGACTTTTACTATGTCTGGTGTTTCTGGCAAGTTTGCAAAGTAAAGCCCAGGAATACTTCCCCAAAAACGATGGGGTGAAAAATCCTCAAACCAATTACACCGTATTTAAAAATGCAAAGATTCACGTAAGTCCGCAGGAAATTATTGAAAACGGAAGTTTTGTTGTAAAAGATGGCAAAATCACCGCCATAGGTAAATCGGTTAAAGAACCTACAAACAGTATTGTGATAGACCTGGAAGGAAACGAAGTATATCCTTCCTTTATTGACCTTTACAGCAGTTTTGGCGTAAAAGAGCTTAAAACAGCTCAAAGAAGTAATGGCCAGCCTCAATACCAAGCTAGTCGTGAAGGCTACTATTGGAACGATCATATTAGACCAGAAACTAAGGCCGTAGAAGTTTTTAGTTATGATGATAAAGCTGCTACTTCCCTGCATAAAGCCGGGTTTGGAGTAGTAAACACCCACGTACCAGATGGTATTATTCGGGGAACAGGAATGTTGGTAGCCCTAAACCCTGCCGGCAGCGAAGGAGAACGAATTTTAAAAGATCGTTCGGCGCAATACCTTTCTTTCGATAAAAGTAAATTGTCCCACCAATCTTATCCTACCTCTACTATGGGGGCAATGGCTTTAATTAGGCAGGCATATTTGGATGCCAATTGGTACGAAAAGGGAAAGTCTGAGAACAAAGACTTGGCTTTGGAAGCTTTAAACAGAAATAAAAATCTTACCCAAATTTTTGCCACCGATAATCTTCTTGATGCTTTAAGAGCAGGGAAAATAGGGAAAGAATTTAACATAAATTATGTGATTTTAGGCGATGGTAAAGAATACCAGCGCATGCAGGAAATTAAAGAAACCGGAAGCACATTTATTGTTCCCTTAAATTTCCCGAATGCCTACGATATAGAAGATCCTTTCCTGGCAGAACATCTCAGCTTAGAGGAAATGAAAACCTGGAACCAGGCCCCGGCAAACCTTAAAATGCTTGCCGAAAATGACATTCCGTTTACTATAACCACACACGACCTGAATGTTGAAAAAGATTTTAGAAGCAACTTATTAAAAGCGGTTAAATATGGCTTAAATAAGGAAGATGCACTTGCCGCTTTAACCACAACCCCGGCAAAAATACTTGGAGAAGAAAATCGTTTGGGAACTCTAAAAGAAGGTGCCTGGGCAAACTTTATCATTACCTCGGGCGATTATTTTGATAAAGAAACAAGTATCTACGAAAACTGGACCCAGGGAAAAAGAACAGTGATCAACAAAATAAAAACCAACGATATTACCGGTAATTACCAGCTTAAATTAGAAGGAAAAGACTATAAACTTAACATAACCGGCAAACCGGAAGCGCCAAAAGCCAGTATAAAGTCTAACGACACTAAATTGGGCGCAAAGCTTAGTTTTTCCAATAACTGGATGAATTTATTACTTTCTTCGCCCGATACTACAAAAACAGCATTTACCCGTTTGGTAGCTAAAATTGGAGAAAATGCTAATGAAATTTCCGGAACCGCTTACCTAAGTGATGGCTCTGAAACCAGGTTTACCGCAACTAAGGAAGTTTCAACTAAAACCGCTGAAGCAGAAGAGGTAGAAGAAAATGACGACGAAGAAGCTAAAGAAGAAGAACTTCGTGAAATTATGCCGGTAAGTTTTCCTAATAAAGCATACGGTTTTTCAGAAATGCCAAAAGAAGAAATTATTCTTTTTCAAAATGCCACGGTTTGGACCAATGAAAAAGAAGGGATTATAGAAAATACCGATGTATTGGTAAAAAACGGGAAAATTTCGAAAATAGGTCAAAATCTTCGCGCGGGTAACGCCCGTGTAATTGATGCCACGGGAAAACACCTAACCTCCGGAATTATAGACGAGCATTCCCATATTGCAGCATCTGCCATTAACGAAGCCGGGCATAATTCTACTGCCGAAGTTAGTATGGAAGACGTTGTAGACCCTACAGATATCAATATTTACCGAAATCTTGCCGGTGGGGTAACTACCGTTCAGCTTTTACACGGTTCGGCAAACCCTATTGGGGGGCGTTCTGCTATTTTAAGGTTAAAATGGGGGGAAAACGCTGAAGACTTAATTTTTGAAGATTCTCCTAAATTTATAAAATTCGCATTAGGGGAAAATGTAAAGCAATCTAATTGGGGAAGCCGCTCCAGATTTCCGCAAACCCGTATGGGGGTAGAACAGGTTTTTACCGATTATTTTACCAGGGCAAGAGAATATGAAGAAGCCAGAAATAACGACGAAGATTTTAGAAAAGATCTAGAAATGGAAACGCTGGTTGAAATTCTAAATAGCGAACGTTTTGTATCAGCCCACTCTTATGTGCAAAGCGAGATTAATATGTTGATGAAAGTTGCCGAAAATTTTGATTTTAGAATCAATACTTTCACCCATATTCTGGAAGGTTATAAAGTAGCCGATAAAATGAAGGCACACGGTGCGGGAGGTTCTACTTTTTCAGATTGGTGGGCTTATAAATATGAAGTGAATGATGCAATACCGTATAATGCACCAATTATGCACAGCCAGGGAATTGTTACAGCAATTAATAGTGATGATGCCGAAATGAGTAGAAGGCTCAACCAGGAAGCCGCAAAATCTGTAAAATACGGCGGAGTTTCTGAAGAAGATGCCTGGAAGTTTGTTACCCTAAACCCGGCAAAATTATTGCATATAGACGATAGGGTTGGAAGTGTAAAAACAGGAAAAGACGCCGATCTTGTGTTATGGTCAGACAACCCATTATCTATATATGCTAAAGCTGAAAAAACCCTTATTCAGGGAAAGGTTTTCTTTGATATAGAGAAAGACAAAGAATTACGAGAAGAAATTCAGGAACAACGAAGCAAAATTATCACCCAAATGCTGCAGGCCAAAAACAAAGGTTTAAAAACGCAACCGGTGACTAAAAAAGAAGAACAACACATCCACTGTAACTTATTAGAAGAAGTACATTAATAAAAGAACGAATGAAGATGAAATATTTAATATTACTAGCATTATTTGCCTGCATAGGAAATTCTTTTGCCCAGCAAACCCCTGCTTCAAAACAAACCGAAGCAGTAACTATTGTGGGGGCTACCGCCCATCTTGGAAATGGAGAAATAATTGAAAATAGTTTAATAATTTTTGAAGATGGGAAAATCACCCAGGTAATGGATGCCACTGAAACAAAAATGCAATACCGTGGGAGAATTATTGAAGCCGAAGGCAAGCACGTTTACCCCGGTTTTATTGCACCCAACGCTACTTTAGGTTTGGTAGAAATTGATGCAGTACGCGCTACAGACGATGAGGACGAAATAGGCTCTATGCTTCCGCACATTAGAAGTATAATTGCCTATAATGCCGAAAGTAAAATTGTGGAAAGCATGCGACCAAATGGAGTGCTAATGGGGCAAATTGTTCCGCGTGGTGGGAGCATCTCGGGAACTTCTTCTATTGTACAGTTTGATGCCTGGAATTGGGAAGACGCCGTTATTAAAGAAGATGATGGTTTGCATATTAACTGGCCAGATAGCTTTACCAGAGGCCGCTGGTGGGCGGGTGAAGATTCCGGAATAAAAGTAAGCGAAGACTACCAGGAAAAAATCTTAAAACTGGAAGAGTTTTTTGCTTCAGCTAAAGCATATTTAGCCGGGAACAACCAAAAAACCAATCTGGCGTATGAAGCGATGAAAAATGTTTTTACCGGAGATAAAAGAGTATATGTTCACGTAAACGCAAAAAAGGAAATTCTGGATGTTATAGACTTTAAAAAAGACCAGAAACTGGAGCATTTAGTTATTGTTGGGGGTTATGAAGCCCATAAGGCTATTGAAGATCTAAAAGAAAATAATATTCCTGTTTTGGTACAACGGCCTCATGATACTCCAAACAGTGACGACCATGATTATGATTTCCCTTATAAATTAGCGGGTATTTTGCATAACCAGGGGGTTTTGGTTGCCCTCGAAAGTAGCGGTAGCATGGAACGAATGAACACTCGAAACCTTCCATTTTATGCCGGAACCACCGGTGCTTATGGTTTGGGAAAAGAAGAAGCCCTTAAATTAATCACTTCAAATACCGCCAAAATTCTTGGAATAGATAATATGGTTGGGACTTTAGAAAAAGGAAAAACAGCAACCCTATTTATTAGTGAAGGAGACGCTTTAGATATGCGCGGAAATATTCTTACCCACGCTTTTATACAGGGCCGCCAGGTAAGTTTAGATACGCACCAAACCGAACTTTACGAGCGTTATAAAAAGAAGTACGAGAGCGCAAGTAAGTAATCTGCATTTCCCGAAATTTATTAAGAGGTTAACAGTTTTACCAGTAAAGGTATTTTTGTTAACCTCTTTTCTTTGCAATAGGTTTAAACTCCCTATTTTTACGCCTATGATTAAGCAAATAAGCAGCACACAGAACAAGGAAGTTAAGCACCTACTCCAATTGCAGGAAAAATCCAGGCTACGCCGAAAAGAAGGTGTTTTTTTAGTAGAAGGCCAACGGGAGATAGCACTGGCTATAAAAGGAAACTTATCTTTAAAAGCTATTTACTTTTGCCCCGGCTTAATTGAATTGAAGGAAGTTGAAAAACTAAACTCATCCCAGGTTCCTATTACTGAAATTTCTGCTGAAGTTTATGAAAAAATAGCATATAGAGGTAGTACTGAAGGTATTTTAGCTATTTTCAAAACAAAGGAAAACAGGCTTCAGGATATTACATTCAAAACAAAAAATCCTTTAATCCTTATCGCAGAAGCACCAGAAAAGCCCGGAAACATTGGCGCAATTTTAAGAACTGCCGATGCTGCAAAAGTAGATGCTGTTTTTATTGCAAACCCAAAAACCGATTTATACAATCCCAATATAATTCGCTCTAGTGTTGGCTGTGTATTCACCAATAAAATTGCTACCGGAAGCACTTCAGAGATCATTGCTTTTTTAAAGCAACATAACATTTCTATATATGCTGCGGCATTGCAAGCCTCAAAGCCATATCATACGATAGACTTTACCAGGGCTTCAGCCATTGTAGTTGGTACAGAAGCTACAGGCTTAAGCGAAGAATGGCGTAAAAATTCAACGCAAAACATAATTATTCCAATGAGTGGTGAAATTGACTCTATGAATGTTTCTGTTGCTGCAGGAATACTTATTTTTGAAGCCAAAAGACAACGCGGTTTTTAAAGAGAAACCGGGGTTGTATTGTATAATTCAGCATTAAAACTAAAATCATTTGAATCCGCAAACCCTATTTTATATTATTATTGGCATTATTATTATCGATTTTATCATCGATAAAATTTTGGATGCACTTAACGCAAAACATTTTGATGATCCCATCCCAAAGGAACTTGATGATGTTTATGATCCGGAAGAGTACGAAAAATCGCAAGCTTATAAGAAAGAACGTTACCGATTTGGTATTTTAACAGGTAGTTTTTCGGTATTGCTCACTTTGGGGTTTATTGTTTTTGATGGATTTGCCTGGGTAGATGGGATTGCCCGGAATTTTACCGATAATGATATCCTGGCAGCCCTGATTTTCTTCGGAATTATAATGATAGGCAGTGATATTCTTACCACGCCTTTTTCCTGGTACAGCACTTTTGTAATTGAAGAAAAATATGGTTTTAATAAAACAACTAAAAACACCTTCTTTTTAGATAAGATAAAAGGCTGGCTAATGATGGCGGTACTTGGCGGTGGAATTCTGGCACTTATCGTTTGGTTTTATCAATTTGCCGGAAATGATTTCTGGTGGTATGCCTGGATACTTGTGGCTGTTTTTTCTGTATTTCTTAATATGTTTTATGCAAAACTCATTGTGCCTTTATTCAATAAGCAAAGCCCCCTGGAGGAAGGATCTTTACGAACTAAAATCGAAACCTATGCAGCAAGTGTAGGTTTTAAATTAGATAATATTTTTATAATAGATGGTTCTAAAAGAAGTACCAAAGCCAATGCTTATTTTTCAGGATTTGGCAGCGAAAAGCGTATTACACTTTTTGATACTTTGGTAAAAGACCTGGAAGAAGAAGAAATTGTATCAGTACTGGCTCACGAAGTTGGACATTATAAAAAAAACCATATCCTGGTAAACTTAGTTGCTTCTATTGTAACCACAGGTTTTACCTTATGGCTTCTTTCTTTATTTGTAGGAAGCCCTGTACTATCCCAGGCCCTGGGCGTAGAAGAACCAAGTTTTCATATTGGGTTAATTGCCTTTGGAATACTGTATAGTCCTATTTCAGAAATTACCGGTCTATTGATGAATTATTTATCACGAAAATTTGAATACCAGGCCGATAATTTTGCAAAAGAAACCTATGCTGCCCAGCCCTTAATTTCAAGTTTAAAAAAACTTAGTCGAAACAGCTTAAGTAATCTTACGCCACATAAGGCCTATGTTTTTATGCACTATTCACACCCTACCCTGCTACAAAGATTTAAAAATCTAAAGCGCAGTTTGTAGTTGTTTCTTTATAATCTTAATCGTACTTTTAAATTATGACAGAAGCTGCTATAGAAAAAGAAAATAAAGAAATTGCCCGACAGTATAAAGAGCTACTGCGTATAAGCTATCGCAGTCTAAACGACGAGGATAAAAAGCAAATTAGAAAAGCTTTTGATACCGCTGTTGAGGCACACAAAGATCAACGAAGAAAATCTGGCGAAGCCTATATCTTCCATCCCATAACTGTGGCTAAAATTGTAGCCTCCGAAATTGGCCTGGACGCCACTTCTATTGTTGCAGCGCTCCTGCACGATGTTGTTGAGGATACAATTTATACGCTTGAGGATATAGAAGAAATGTTTGGAAAAACGGTGGCGACCATCGTTAACGGACTCACAAAAATATCCAGCTTAAAGAAAGATAAAGATGTTTCGTTACAAGCCGAGAATTTTCGGAAAATGCTACTCACGCTCAACGACGATATTCGGGTAATCATTATCAAAATTGCCGACAGGTTGCATAATATGCAAACCATGGATGCAATGAGACGTGACAAACAGGAAAAGATTGCCTCCGAAACGCTATATATTTATGCTCCGTTGGCACATAGAATTGGTCTTTACAATATTAAAACCGAACTGGAAGACCTCTCCTTAAAATATACCGAACCCGAAGTTTACCAGGACATCCTAAAAAAAATAAAAGAAAGCAAAGAGGAACAGGATGCCTATATAAAAGAGTTCTCACAAATTATTGAAGACTCCCTTAATCAGGAAGAGCTGGATTACGATATAAAAGGAAGGCCTAAATCTATTTATTCTATACATCGTAAAATGAAGGCTCAAAATGTGAGTTATGATGAGGTCTACGATAAATTTGCCATCCGAATTATTTATAAAAGCGACCAGGCCAACGAAAAATTTCTTGCCTGGAAAATTTACTCTATAGTTACCGACCATTTTAGGCCTAATCCTACCCGTCTTCGAGACTGGATCTCTTCTCCAAAATCTACCGGTTACGAAGCCCTGCATATTACAGTAATGGGACCAAAAGGCCGTTGGGTAGAAGTGCAAATTAGGAGTCATAGAATGAATGAAATTGCCGAAAAAGGTTATGCTGCACATTATAAATATAAGCAAGGAGACACGAAAGAAGACCGCGGAATTGAAGAATGGTTAAACAGGCTTCAGGAGGCTCTTGAAAACCCAGATGTTAATGCAGTAGATTTTGTAGAGCAATTTAAGCTGAATCTCTACTCTAAAGAGATATTTATCTTTACACCACAAGGAGATCTAAAATCTCTGCCTAAAGGGGCTACCCCCTTAGATTTTGCATTTAGCATTCATACCGAAATTGGTTTAAAAACCCGTGGTGCAAGGGTTAATAATAAGTTGGTACCCTTAAGCCATCAGTTAAAAAGCGGCGACCAGGTTGAAATAATAACATCAGAAAACGCAAAACCAAACGTAAACTGGTTAGATTATGCAACCACAGCCAGAGCACGGGCTAAAATAAAATCTTCTTTAAAAGATGAAAAACGTGAAATAGCCGAAGAAGGCAAAGCTATTCTCACCAGAAAACTGCGCGCGCAAAAAATTCCTTTTAATGAAAAGGTAATTAATGAGTTGGTTGTTCATTTTAATTTAAAAACCAGTTTGGATTTATTTTATCGGGTTGGAATTGGTAAGATAGACAATCAAAAACTTAAAGAGTTTGCTTCATCCAGGAGCAACGCATTGGTGAGTTATATTAAACGTAAAATCACCAAACCGGTTATTGCTGAAGATCTCAATAAAGATGAAATTACCTCTAAATTCGACCAGCTTGTTTTTGGAAGGGACGAAGATGAAACTTTAGAATACAAACTGGCCAATTGTTGCAATCCAATACCCGGAGACCAGGTCTTTGGTTTTGTAACCGTAAATGATGGTATAAAAGTACATAAGAAAAATTGTCCCAATGCACTTCAGCTTCAAAGTAATTATGCCTACAGGATTATTCCGGCAAAATGGATAGATTCTTCTCAGCAAGACTTTAAAGCTGTTATAAAATTAACCGGAATTGATAACTTAGGTTTGGTGAGCGAGGTAACGAAAGAAATTTCGAGCAACCTCAATGTGAATATGCAAAAGGTAGGTTTTGAAAGTGTAGATGGCGTCTTTAGCGGTGAAATAACGCTCAAAGTAAAGAACAATGCCATACTCACCACTATTATTAACCGCCTTAAAAAAATTAACGGCATCGATAAGGTTAGCCGTGAATAATCCTATACCTTTGTAAGCTACAAAGAATTATGAGCAAAAAAGTTGTAAATAAGAACGATCAGGCAGTAGTTAAAAACGTGTTCACCAAGTATTTGGAGGAAAAAGGGCATAGAAAAACCCCCGAACGTTTTGCCATACTTCAGGAAATATATAATAACGACGATCATTTTGATATAGAATCACTCTACATTAAAATGAAAAACAAAAAATACCGGGTAAGTCGTGCAACCCTCTATAATACTATAGAATTATTGCTGGAATGCGGCTTGGTTAGAAAGCACCAGTTTGGGCAAAACCAGGCGCAATATGAAAAGTCATATTTTGACCGGCAACACGATCACGTTATTTTAACCGATACCGGTGAGGTTATAGAATTTTGCGATCCACGCATTCAGTCCATAAAAAAAACAATTGAAGAGGTGTTTGATATAGAAATTACCAAACATTCTTTATATTTTTACGGCAACAAAAAAACAACCAATTAACTTAAGATTTCAATGGCGGTAGATTTACTACTCGGTCTCCAGTGGGGTGACGAAGGCAAAGGAAAAATTGTTGATGTACTCACCTCTAAATACGATATCATTGCAAGATTTCAGGGAGGACCAAACGCAGGACACACCCTCGAATTCGATGGGCAAAAACACGTTTTACATACAATTCCTTCAGGAATTTTTCATGATCAAACCATTAACCTTGTAGGTAATGGTGTGGTGATAGATCCCGTAATTTTTAAAAAAGAACTGGATAATCTTAGTAAAAATAATATAGATTATAAGTCTAAATTATTTATTTCCAGAAAAGCACATTTAATCCTACCTACTCACAGACTTCTGGATGCAGCTTCTGAAGCTTCAAAAGGAAAGGCTAAAATTGGCTCTACCCTTAAAGGAATTGGACCAACTTATATGGACAAAACCGGGAGAAACGGAATTCGTGTAGGTGACCTGGAACTGGAAAACTGGAAAGAAAAATACAGAACCCTGGCCGACAAGCATGAGAAAATGATCAAATTCTACGATGTAGACGTGCAATACGATCTTGCTGAATTGGAGAAGGAATTTTTTAATGCGGTAGAAACTCTTAAATCACTAACTTTTATAGATAGTGAAGCTTATTTGCACCAGGCACAAAAAGAAGGTAAAACTATTTTAGCCGAAGGTGCTCAGGGATCTTTATTAGACATAGATTTTGGAACCTATCCGTTTGTAACTTCTTCTACCACTACTGCGGCTGGAGCTTGTACAGGTCTTGGAGTTGCACCAAATAAAATTGGTGAGGCCTATGGGATTTTCAAGGCATATACCACAAGAGTTGGAAGTGGCCCCTTCCCTACCGAACTTTTTGATGAGGACGGTGAAACCATGGGACGTGTTGGAAACGAATTTGGTGCTACAACCGGTCGTGCGCGTAGATGTGGTTGGTTAGACCTTGTAGCTCTAAAATATGCCGTACAGGTAAATGGAATCACCCAGTTAATTATGATGAAAGGCGATGTACTTAGTGGTTTTAAAACCTTAAAAGTATGTACCGCTTATAATTACAAAGGCGAGGAAATTGACCACTTGCCTTATAATATTGAAGCAGAAAATATCACTCCCATTTATACCGAAATTAAAGGTTGGGAAGCCGATCTTACCGGGATGACAAAAGTAGAGGAACTTCCTAAAGAGTTTAATGATTATGTTGCATTTTTAGAGAAAGAACTGGAAATTCCGATTAAAGTGGTTTCAGTTGGGCCAGACAGAACCCAAACTATCACACGTTAATCAAAAATCTTATTTGATAAAAAAACAAAAAGCCGTTTCAAATTGAAACGGCTTTTTTCATAACAAAATCCTCTATAACAAAAACTTAGAATTAAGTTATTTATTCATCCTTAGGAAACGATGAATAAGCTGGCTATTTGTTGAGCTACCTGTCCACTCATAGGCTCATCGTAAGATTGTGATACTGCTTCGGCACTAAAGCCGGTAGCATCTACCAGGTTTACGCCTCCCTGCATAATATTTTCTTCCCCGTCATAAACAGCCTGGGTAGCTTCCGGCATTCCCGGCCCCCTATTGTTTAAGTTTATCCAGCCTAGTGCATTTTCATTGGTGTTTTCATTTAAAACATCGGCTCTCAACCTTCTAATCTCTGAGGCGTGCCTTGCTTCAACTGAATGTATTTGCAATGCCGGAGTAAGAAAATCGGTTCCCATAAGATTTCCTGCCTGACCTTTATAAGCTCTTACACCGGTGTCTTCAAAGGCCTGGGCCAACGCCAATAACTGGGCGTAAGCCATATCATTATTCTTATTAAAAGGATCAAAAGCCCCTCCTGCGGTAAAATCGAATTCAGGCGAATCTACGGCGTTATCTCCCAAGCCTGCTTTTAGAAATTCTACGTGGGCACTTTCGTGCTTAGAAATTTGGTTATAAACTGCTTCAGCCCTGCCACCGCTTGGTAATACTCCAGAATCCAGGGCCTTTATATAAAATTCGGCTTCAAGATATTCCAGGGTAAGGGCAAGCTGTAACGCACCTATGGCATCGTTCCCGTTACTTTGTGCAAAAGCTTTTCCAGAGGTAGAAGCAAGTCCAAAAGGAACAGCTACCATAGCCGCCTTCTTACCTAAATTTCCAAGGTTACCCAGCATTTCCCGCCTGGAAGAAGCTTTCTTAGTAAGACTTTCTGAAGTAAATTCGTCTAAAAATTTTATAATATCCATAATATTGTTTTTTAAAGTTAAAAATGATTACTTAGGTAAATTATTGGCTGTAAATGGTGTAACTACGAAGCCGGTTGCGCCAACTTCCCCAAGAATTGTTTCCGGATCTTTAGCCAGATCCAGCCCATTAGCATCAATAACATCGTCTCCGGCAAAAGCCGTATTATCTTCTAAATAAATAGAACGAATAGCAGCAGCATGCCTTGCCTCTACCGAAACAATTTTACCTGCAATCACTAAAAAATCTGGAGTTTGCAATAATTTACCTGCTCCATTATACGCGGCAACACCGGTATCTTCCAATACCCTGGCTGTTGATAATACAGAATCTCTATCTGCAAAATTTACACCGCTAAAATCAAATTCTAACTCTGGCAGCACCTGGCTGGCTTCAGCGTTAGCACTAATTGCAGCTTTAAAAAACTCTCTATGTATAACCTCATGATCATATAAATCTTCTAAAATCAATTTTTCTTCAGCAGTAGCTCCTGCCCAATAAGAGCCATCTAAGACTTTTGTATAAAATGCAGCTTCCAGTTGCTCTAACGCATATGCATAATTTAGTATCCCTACATCGCCACTCCCAAGATCAAAAACTTCTCCCGGGGGAGTTGGATCTGGGGTCATATCATCATCACTACATCCATAGAGCAGTAAGCCTGAACCTGCCATGGCGAGTCCGCCCATTTTAAGAAACTTTCGTCTTGAACTCCTGTTTTTTGAAGGTTTTGCAGTTACTGCTTCTACCTTAATACGTGGTTTTTCCATAATTTAAGTTTTTAGTTGTTTACTCGATAATCTATTGTGCTCCGGGATTTATCTCGAAACCAAAAAAATTCTATCCAATGCCTCATTGAATTGTTCAAGAGATCATTTACCATATTTACGTATGCTTAGCAATGATGGTTTTTATAAGAGAGTTAAAGTTTTCTAAAAAAAATGTTACTCATTAAAAAATCAAGGTTCATCTTATTGTACACCTCCTTATCTTAAAAAGATTATTCCCCCAAATTTTAATTACTTTTGAAAAAATTATAGACTTGAAAAAAATCATTCTTTTCTTAGTATTGGCAACTTTGTGCATTCCTTCTTTAGTTAAGGCCCAGGAAGCCAAAGAGATTGATTATAGTGCCGATAGAAATATCCAGGATGAAAAATATCCAGGAGCTTTTGTTTTAAGCAAAGTAGAAAACCAGGTGTATTTTAAACACGAAGGTATAGAAGTGTGGTGCGATCTTGCCATTCATTATAAAGAAGAGAATTTTTTTAGAGCCTTCGGAAATGTAAGAATGCAGCAAGGCGATACTGTAAAACTAAACAGTAGCTATGCTGAGTATAATGGAAACTCCCAATTTGCATTTGCCAGTGGCGACGTAGTGATGAAACGCCCCCAAACCACCCTGGAATCTGACAGTCTTTTTTTTGATAGACTAAAACAACAGGCTTACTACCGAAGTGGTGGTAAAGTAATAGATACCGGTGGGGTTATTACCAGTAATATTGGAAGGTATTATATGGAGCAGGATAAATATTCTTTTGTTTCAGATGTAGTGCTTACCAATCCCGAGTATGTTATAAATTCAGAACAACTTGATTTTTATGGAAAAACCGGGCACGCATACCTGTATGGTCCATCTACAATTAAGAGTGAAACCAGTACGGTATATTGTGAACGCGGTTTTTATGATACCCGTGGCGATACAGGCTATTTTGTAAAAAACTCCAGGATAGATTACAATAACAGAACGGTAAAAGGCGATAGCCTATATTTTAATAGGAATACAAATTTTGCTTCGGCCACCAACAACATTCGGGTTATTGATACCATTAACAAAAGTGTTGTAACCGGGCACTACGCCGAAGTATTTCGAGATAAAGATTCTGTTTTTATTACAAAAAGGGCGGTAGCAGCCAGCGTTCAGGATAATGATTCGCTTTTTATTCATGGTGATACCATAATGATTACCGGGAAACCCGAGAAACGTATTATTCGGGGATTTTATGACGTGCGCCTATTTAAGAGCGATATGAGTGGCAAAAGCGATTCGGTTCATATTAACCAGGAAACCGGCCTTACCAAAATGATTAACTTAAACAGCGGCCCGGTTTCTTCTGTAGATAAAAAAAGAAGTCCGGTGCTATGGAGCGGACTTAGCCAAATGACGGGGGACACTATTCATTTGCAAAGCAATACCAAAACAGAACAACTGGATTCGATGCGGGTATTTAATAATGCATTTTTGATTCAGAAAGACACTATAGAAGGCTATAACCAGGTAAAAGGAATGGATTTGGTTGGTTTATTTGAGGATAATGAATTGTACCAGGTAGATATCAACAAAAATACCGAAACCCTATACTACAGCCGTAATAACGACCAGGAACTTATAGGAATAAATAAAACCCTGTCCAGTTCTATTAAAATTCTATTTGAAAATCGGGAAATCCAGGATATCTATTATTACCAGAACGTAGACGGAAATTTAACTCCGGAAGAAGACTTCCCCCTTAATGTTCGTGAACTAATTGGTTTTAATTGGCGTGGTGACGAAAGGTTACTTTCTAAGGAAGACTTATTTAAAGGAAAGCCAGAACCCGAATTGGTTAAAATTGAAGGAATAGCTTTACCTGAAGAAGAAGGGGAGTTCTTCGATGAACGCGAAGAAGGAGATGAGATGCTACTAAATGACAAGTCCAGGCTAAAGCCGGAAGATTTACAAAACAAGGTAAAAGACAGTATTCCGCAGTTAAAAGAAAGCCCGCAAATAATTAAGGAAAAGGCAGAAGAAGCAAAAAAGACAGTTAAAGATAGCATTTCAAAGAAAGTACCAACACCTTTAATAAAGCCAGAAAACTCACAAAAAGACAACAAGAACGAAGCTGAAGATGACGAAGGCAATTAATAAAGACTTTTTAAAGTACCAGGCGCAAACTACTCCACATCCCTTAGGTTTAGAGGTAGCATCGGCAAAAGGCTCCTATATTTTTACTACTGACGGAAAAAAACACCTGGATTTTGTAGCCGGTGTTTCGGCTTGTAGTTTAGGCCACTGCCATCCCAAAGTGGTTCATGCCATTAAAACACAGGCTGAAAAATACCTACATGTAATGGTTTACGGGGAATACGCCCAGCAACCTGCCGTAGAATTAGCAAGCTTACTGGCCAAATACTACCCTAAACCACTTGAAAAAACCTATCTCACAAATTCTGGAACAGAAGCTATAGAAGGCGCTTTAAAACTAGCACGCCGTTATACAGGAAGATCCGAAATTATAGCTGCCCACCAGGCCTATCACGGCAACACCATGGGATCGCTTAGCTTAATGGATTACGAAGAACGCCAAAAGCCATTTAGGCCGCTTTTGGGAGATATTTCTTTTATTCGGTTTAATGAGGAAAAAGATCTGAAAAAAATAACCAGGAAAACCGCAGCCGTAATTCTGGAAAGTATACAGGGAGGTGCCGGATTTATTCTTCCAAAGAACGATTATTTAAAAAAGATAAAACAACGCTGTGAACAAGTAGGTGCTTTATTGATTTTAGATGAAATTCAACCTGGATTTGGACGAACCGGAAAACTTTTTGGATTTGAAAATTTTGATATGGTTCCCGACATTGTTGCTTTAGGAAAAGGAATGGGTGGCGGAATGCCCATTGGTGCATTTGCCGCATCTGCCCCAATTATGGATAGCCTTTCAGACAATCCTAAAATGGGACATATTACAACCTTTGGGGGAAATCCTGTAATTGCTGCTTCAGCTTTAGCTACTTTAAAGGAAATTACCAGTTCAGACTTAATGGCAGAGAGTCTAAAAAAAGAAAAACTTTTTAGAAAATTACTGGTGCATCCACTTATTTCAGAAGTTAGGGGAATAGGCTTAATGCTTGCTATTATTACTAATTCTGAAGAAATAACAAATCATTTAATCTTAAAGTGCAAGGAAAAAGAACTTATACTTTTCTGGTTGTTATTCGAGAAAAAGGCAGTAAGAATAACACCGCCGCTTACCATATCGGAAGAGGAGATAAAAGAAGGCTGTGGCATCATTATTGACGTATTGGATGAAATAATGAGACAGCAACAAACTGTTCATTAATTTGTTAACAAGAATATTGATTTTTGATTTTTTAAAACATAATCATTTTTATTTTTAAGAAATGTCTTTGGGCTCGTCTCAAGATATTAAGTTTAAAAGATCAGGCAATTTCAATTTAAGTGTTGAAATATTTTAAGTCTCACTTAGTGAGCAAGTAGAAATCCCGTAATTACCCACGTATGCAGTTAAGCCATAACGACGAAAACAAATTCTCACTTTCACGCTTTGAATCTATGCTTAAAACAAATGATGTTTTATTCTTTGATTCGGCCGAATTTGAAGATATTATTAATTACTATTTAGAGAACGGGAAATTTGCCCTGGCCAAAAAAGCTGTTAAATTAGGCCTGGCGCAACATCCAACTTCTACCAATTTAAAACTCTTTAAGATTGAAATTCTTGTTTTTGAAGATAAGCTGGATATAGCCGAGTCTATGCTAAGCGAATTACAGCAACTAGAATCTTCTAACGAAGAAGTTTATATTCAAAAAGCACAAATTCTCTCTAAACGCGACCTTCACGCTAAAGCTATACAGGTGTTAAAGATGGCACTTGATATAACCCTGGACCCGGCAGAGATCTACTCTTTAATTGGAATGGAATATCTCTTCCTTGAAGACTTTGAAAATGCCAAGTTTAGCTTTATGAAATGTTTAGAAGCCGATGAAGAAGATTATTCGGCTTTATACAATGTAATGTATTGTTTTGATTTTCTGGATCAAAAAAAAGAAGCCATCGCATATCTAAACATGTATTTAGACAAAAATCCGTATTGTGAAGTAGCCTGGCACCAGGTAGGCAAACAATATTTTGATTTAAAAAATTATGAAAAAGCATTATCGGCTTTCGACTTTGCGATAATAAGCGATGAGTATTTTATTGGCGCTTACCTGGAAAAAGGAAAAGTACTGGAGAAGCTAGGCCGCTATCACGAAGCTATAGAAAATTACCGATTAACCTTAGAATTAGACGACCCTACGTCTTTTACTTATTTACGAATTGGAAAATGCTTCGAAAAACTGGGCTTAAATGAGCTTGCGCTTAAACATTACAAAGATTGCGTACATGAAGATCCGCTTTTGGATAAAGGTTGGATTGCCATCACCGATTTTTACATAAAAAAGAAAAATTTCCAGAAAGCCCTGTACTACATCAACAAAGCCATAAATATTGACGAAGACAATGTGCTATATTGGAAACGCTACGCCAAAATCAATAATCGTCTAAAGTTTTTTGAAGAAGCAGAAAAAGGTTATAAAAAAAGTTTAGACCTGGGGAACTATGAATTGGAGACCTGGATTAGACGTTGTGATATTTTAATAGATCTTGGAGAATTTGATACCGCTATTAAAAACCTAAACCAGGCAGTGGAATTTTATCCGAATACCGCAGAGATTGAATTTCGTTTGGCAGGATTATATTTTAGTGAAAATGAAGGCGAAAAAGCTTATTTTCATTTGAATAGAGGATTAAAATTAGATGCCGAGTATTATATTGTTATCGAAGAATTATTTCCAAATGTTTTTAACCGAAAAAGTGTAAAGCAAATTATAAATTCCTTTATAAATCTCTCTTAGTTATTTTGCTAACTTTGAGCCGGAATTTTAATTTGTTCACATGCGAAAAAGGTTTAAAGATTATCTACCTGTAACTTTAAAAGGTATGGCAATGGGTGCGGCAGACGTTGTTCCCGGGGTCTCTGGAGGAACTATTGCTTTTATTACCGGAATTTATGAAGAATTAATTTCTACCATAAGCGGTGTAAACTTTTCATTGGTCACTACCTGGAAAGAAAAAGGTTTTAAAGCCATGTGGCAACAGCTTAACGGCCCTTTTATTTTAGCACTTTTTACTGGAATCCTTATCAGTTTTTTCTCTCTTATGAGGGCTGCGAAATATATGCTGGAAAATCATCCCATAATGATATGGTCTTTTTTCTTCGGACTTGTATTTGCCAGTATTTGGTATGTAGGTAAGCAAATTCCCAAATGGAATTTTAAAATAGTACTGGCCCTGGTTATTGGTGCAGCCATTGCATTCTATATTGTATCCCTGCCCCCTATGGCCGCAAAAGATAGTAACATATACATCTTTTTCTCTGGAGCTATCGCAATATGTGCTATGATACTTCCCGGTATTTCGGGTGCATTTATCCTGGTTTTACTGGGGGCCTATAAAAAGCTTACCGATGCTGTACACGATTTCGATTTTCAAACCCTGGGCATTTTTGCTATAGGAGCCGTAGTTGGGTTACTTAGTTTCTCTAAGATCCTTAAATGGCTTTTTGTACATTATAGTAGTTTTACACTTGCCGTATTAACCGGGTTTATTGCCGGTTCTCTCAATAAAATATGGCCCTGGAAGCATGTGTTGCAAACCGAAATGTATGGAGACAAAGAAGTTGTTCTTAAAGAAGCATCAGTTTTACCATGGAATTTTAATGGAGAACCACAAACATTAGTTGCTATTATTTTGATGCTCGCAGGATTTTTCTTAATTCTAGGCTTAGAAACTTTTGCCGCAAAAAGCTCAGAAAACACCCATGCAACAAACTAGAACCTTTACAGATAAAGTACTTTTAGTCCTTAAAGGTCTGGCCATGGGAGCTGCTAATAAAGTTCCCGGTGTTTCTGGAGGTGTTGTGGCTTTTGTAGCCGGGTTTTACGAAGAATTTATTTATTCACTTCAAAAAATAAATTATAAGGCTTTTATATTGCTTATAAATGGGCGATTTAGAAGTCTGTTTCATTATACTAACGGGAGATTCCTAAGCTTACTTATTTTAGGAATGCTTATTAGCTATTTTAGTGTTTCAAAATTACTGGATTACCTAATTCTTCATTACGAATTATATGTTTGGGCTTCATTCTTCGGCATGATTATAGGCTCTATATATTACATAAGTAAAGATTTTGACGAATGGAGCAAACGCTCCCTAATATTTGTTTTCCTGGGAATACTGGCCGGGGTAGCCATTAGTTTCCTTGAACCTGCAAAAGAAAACGACAATCTTTGGTTTGTATTTTTTTGCGGTATGGTGGGCGTATCGGGAATGACGCTGCCGGGACTTTCGGGATCTTTTATTCTTATTCTATTTGGAAATTATGTATTACTACTGGTAGACTCGGTAAATGCCCTTTACGACACCCTGTCTGAACTAATTTTACTTGATTTTAGCTTTACACAAGATCCGGAAAGAATAAGGCTTTTAGAAGTACTCCTGGTATTTGGCGCAGGCTCTCTGGCCGGCTTGGTAACACTTTCGCATGTTCTTGGCTTTGTTTTAAAACATTATAAAAAAGATACTTTTGCCGCCATAATTGGCTTTATTACAGGATCACTTGGAGTGGTTTGGCCATGGAAAGAAAAAATTTTTAAGTTAGATAAAGAAGGGGAAATAATTCTGGATAGCCAGGGGAATGGGGTAATAGATTATTACGACCGCTATTTTCCAACTTTTTCTTCAGCTGAAACCTGGTTGGCAATTTTCTTTATCTTAATAGGAATACTCATTGTATTAGGACTCGCCTGGTACGAAAAGAAAAACCAAAAACCCGCAATCAAATGAAAACTTTTGGCTTATTAGGTAAAAATATTAGTTACTCATTTTCCCGAACTTATTTCAGCAAAAAATTTAAAAAAGAAAATATTGATGCCGAGTATCTTAATTTCGATTTACAAAATATAAACCAATTTCGGGATGTTATAAAAGAGACACCAAACCTACAAGGCCTGAATGTCACCATTCCTTACAAAGAAGAAATCATTAATTTTTTGGACGATCTGGCTCCTGAGGCTGAAGAAATTGGCGCAGTAAATACCATAAAAATAAATGGCAATAAACTTATTGGCTACAATACAGACTACATAGGCTTTTCTGAATCTATAAAACCCTTGCTAAAACCTCATCATAAAAAAGCCCTTATCCTGGGAACCGGTGGAGCTTCAAAAGCCATAGCATATGCCTTTAAAAAAATGGGAATTGCCTATAAATTTGTCTCAAGAACTTCGGGAGAGCTAAAATTAAGCTATCAGGATCTTTCACAGGAAATAGTTAATGACCACAACATTATTATTAACACTACCCCTGTAGGTACCTTCCCCAACGTAGAAAAATATCCCAAATTCCCCATTGAGCATTTAACCAACAAACACCTGGTTTACGACCTTATTTACAACCCCGAAACCACCCAACTCCTGGCCCTGGCAAAAGAACAGGGAGCCAAAATTAAAAACGGATTGGAAATGCTTGAATTACAAGCTGAAAGTGCCTGGCGTATTTGGAATAAATAAAGCCCTTTTTTTTATTTTAAATCTTACAAAAAAAGCGAATTGTTTGCCCAATTTTGTTGGAGTTACTATCTTTCAGCCTAATTAATTTACAAGAACCTTAACATTGAAAGATATGTCTCAGCAAGAAGATGATAAAAATAAAGAGGAGTTTTCTAATGAAGCTGCCAAAAATTCTGAAAAAACTCGGAATAACGAAAAGCAACAGGTAGAAAACCGGGATGAAAATGTAGCAGAACAATCATTTTCTGAAAAGTCTGAAAACGAAACAACCAAGCCCACAGATAATACGGTGGTTGAACCTGCAGAAACTGCTTCTGAAATCAAAACTGAAGACGATAAGCTGGAAGATGCCATGATTGCAGAAGCCAGTGATAAAAAGAACACTTCAGAAGAAAATAAAGCCAATAGCGAAGAAGACGATGATAATGATGCTCTTTTGGAGGAAAGCCGAAAACAAACCCGGCCTCAAGAAGAAAATCAGTCTGAATCTGAAGTAGAAAATAAGACTCTTGAAGATGATAATGATGATCATGAAAAAACTTCTGAAGAGGAAGAAAGGGACTCTAAACACCATCAGGAACATATAGACAACTCGGTTGCCGAAGATAGTGAAGATGAATCTAAGGCAGAACGGCACAATATTCCGAAGAAAGATTACCATGCGATGAGCAAAGAGCAATTGGTAGATGAATTTGAAACTTTGCTTAAAAACGAAAAGGTACAGGCCATTAAAGATCACGTTATTGAAATTCGTGCCGAATTTAATGCCAAGTTTAATGAAGAGGAAGAGGAGAAGAAAGAAGAATTTCTTGCCGATGGCGGTAATATTATAGACTTCCACTACTCTACCCCTCTTAAAAAGCGTTTCAATTCCCTTTATTTTGATTATAGGGAGAAACGCAATAATTATTATAAGCAACTTAAACAAGACCTTAATAAAAATCTTTCCAAACGCCTGGAAATTATTGAAGAGTTAAAGGGGCTTATAGATGTGGAAGAAAATATAAATACCACCTACAAGCATTTTAAAGATCTTCAGGATAGCTGGCGCGTTGCGGGACCAATTCCAAGAGAAAAATACAACGATGTTTGGAACACTTATCACCATCATGTAGAGAATTTTTATGATTTTCTTCATTTAAACCGTGAGTTTAGGGACCTGGATTTTAAACACAATCTAGATCAAAAATTAAAGGTTATTGACCGCGCTGAGGAATTAGCACAGGAAAATGACATAAACCGTGCGTTTAGGGAGCTGCAAATGCTTCATAAAATGTGGAAAGAAGAACTTGGGCCTGTTGCCAAAGAATTTCGGGAAGATATTTGGAACCGATTTAGCAATGCTACCAAGCAAATTCACGATAAACGCCAGGAGTATTTTAATACCTTAGATGAGCGTTACGAAGAAAACTGGAAAGCCAAGCAGGCTATTATCGAAAAGATAAAAGCAATTGCAGCTGAAGAATATAAAGGCCATAACAAATGGCAACAGAAGATTAAAGAGATTGAAGCACTAAGGGAAGCATTCTTTAATGCAGGTAAGGTACCACGCAATAAGAATGAAGAAACCTGGACTGATTTTAAACAAAGTGTTCGCCGATTTAACCGTAATAAAAATGCTTTCTATAAGAACCTTAAAAAGCAACAATACGATAATCTCGAGAAGAAAAAAGAGCTTATTCAAATTGCGGAAGACAACAAGGATAGTGAGGATTTTAAAACCGTGACGCCTTTAATGAAAAAAATACAGGCAGATTGGAAGAAAATAGGCCATGTTCCAAGAAAAGATAGCGATAAGGTTTGGAAACAGTTTAAAGCAGCCTGTAATCACTATTTTGAACGCCTGCACGAAACGCGCAAAGAAGAGAACAAAGAAGAATTTGAAGCTTTCGACAAGAAAAAAGACCTCCTGGAACAGGTTAAATCTTTTGAACTTAGTGGCGATAAAAAAGAAGACCTGCCTAAAATAAAACAGTTTATTGAAGACTGGAAAAATTTAGGATCAGTACCTTATAACAAGCGTTTTATTGAAGGAAAATTCAATAAGGCTTTAGATCAACTTTTCAATAAGCTTGATGTAGATCATACCAAGGCCGAAATGCTTAAATATGAAAATAAGGTACAGGCTTTAAACGATGCCGATGACGATAAAAAACTTCGTAACGAACATTATTTCCTAACTAAGAAAATAGAAGAAACAAAGGCTGAAATTAGACAGTTGGAGAATAACTTACAGTTTTTCTCTAATGTAGATGAAGATAACCCGCTGGTACAGGATGTTCATAAAAATATAGCCGCCCAAAAAGAACAGCTTGAGATTTGGAAAGAAAAGCTGCGTAAAATCAAATCGCTCTACTAAGCACGGCAGCTATGAATTGCCTTCTTTGTAAGGGAGCAACTAAAAAATCTTGGTCAGATAAAAACAGGGAATTTGTTGAATGCACCCATTGTGGGAGCATTCAACTATTACCTGAATATTATATTTCCAAAAAAGCAGAAGAGGCACGCTACCTTACCCATAACAATGATGTAGAAAACACCGGTTACCAGGATTTTGTTAAGCCTATAACTTCCCGTATTCTTCAGGATTTTTCTCCAGAGGATAACGGCCTTGATTATGGTTGTGGAACAGGCCCCGTAATTAGTATTCAATTAGAAAAAGCAGGCTATAAAACTACTTTATACGACCCGTATTTTCACCCCAACAAAGAGGCTCTAAAGTCACAATATCACTTTATAATATGCTGTGAAGTGATGGAGCATTTCTATAAACCGAAAGGAGAATTTAAAACACTGGCATCTCTTTTAAAACCGGGAGGAAAACTCTACTGTAAAACCGCTCTCTATTCAGATAAAATTGATTTTAATAACTGGTATTATAAAAACGACGCCACGCACGTCTTTTTCTATACTGAAAAAAGTTTGAAGTGGATAAAAGAGAATTTAGGTTTTTCAGGCCTGGAAATTAGGGCTGATTCTATTGTTTTTAGTAAATAAACCAAGAAAGCCCTTGATAGTTATTTCTCAAAATTTAGAGCAAAGTAAGAATAAAACTGAAGAAGAATTACTTCAACTTGGCCTCGTTCCAAAAGACATCCATTTCAGCCAGGCTCATATCTTTTAAAGCTTTATTTTGTTCTTTGGCTTTCTCTTCCAGATATTGAAATCGGTTTATAAACTTTTTATTGGTTCGTTCCAGGGCATTTTCAGGGTTTATTCCAAGAAACCTGGCATAATTTATCATAGAGAACATCACATCGCCAAATTCGGCTTCCATTTTATCCTTATTGGCTGTATTTATCTCGTGCTGTAATTCCCCTAATTCTTCCTGAAGTTTTTCAAAAACCTGCTCGGGCTTTTCCCAATCAAATCCTACCCCGGCAACTTTCTCCTGAATTCTACTGGCTTTTACTACAGCCGGCAGGGAACGTGGTACGCCTTCCAATACACTTTTTTTACCTTCCTTTAACTTTAGGTTTTCCCAGTTCTTTTTAACTTCGGCTTCATCGGTTACTTTAACATCTCCATAAATATGCGGATGACGGTCTATTAGTTTGTCACAAATACCATTAGCTACATCGGCAATATCAAAGTCCTCGCTTTCGCTACCTATTTTCGCATAAAAAACCAGGTGAAGCAACAGGTCGCCCAATTCTTTTCTAACTTCTTCCAGATCTTTATCCAAAATCGCATCTCCAAGCTCGTAAGTCTCCTCAATAGTAAGGTGCCTTAGCGACTCCATGGTTTGCTTCCTGTCCCAGGGGCATTGCTCCCTAAGCTCGTCCATAATAGTTAATAAACGATCAAATGCTTTTAGCTGTGCTTCTCTGGAGTTCATGAAATAAGAATTTTGATTTTGGCAAAAATAAGGATTGCTAATAGGATTTTAGAATCTTAGGCGGGAAATAAATACTTGAAATTGGCATTCTGGATTAATTTCAGAATATAAGCTCATCGAATTCAAGGCTTAAAAGATGCTGAAACAATCCCGAAGCTTCTGGTCAGCAACCTGAAAGCTTGAATAAAGGGAGGAAAACCTGTTTTCACGATATTCCGTTCCAGGAACTCCAATCGGGACAGGCTTCTCAAACGTAATATTCAAAACCTCAACTCTAAAAAATAAAAAAGCCCTTCGTTTCCGAAGGGCTGAATAAAGGGTGGAAGACCGGTTTCGAACCGGCGACCTCCGGAACCACAATCCGGCGCTCTAACCAGCTGAGCTACAACCACCATTTTAATTGCGGTTGCAAATGTAAGCTATTTTAGCAATTTCCCAAAGAAAAAAAATCAATATTAAATTGAAATTCAAGTTTATTTTTGAGCAACAATTATAAAAAGCTTTAAACGAACAATTTAGCTAAAAAGTATTTTTTAAATTAAATCGAAAATAGAATCTACAGCAGGGTAGCGTTCTACCGTATAGCCTTCGGCGTGTTCGGTATTAATAAGCCTTCCCAGGTCTCTTGCCCTGTAAGTAATACTTTCTAAAAAGTTACTACTGGAAATTGGCGTTTCCGGCTCCTTGGAATCCTCATCGTAAAACTGGGTTCTGTAGGCTTTTACCGACGCCATCTTTTTATCGATATATCCCGAAATATCAACTACTACATCGGGCTTTAGATTTTTCCATTGAATATAATGATATACATGCTTTGGCCGCCATTCTTGCTGGCTTTCTCCCTCATATATGGTTTCAATTTTACGAAGTCCGCTTAAAAAACACGCATCACTGGTTAGTTTTGCTCCTTTTCCATGATCTATATGCCTATCATCTATCGCATTACACAACACAATTTCCGGACGATATTTTCTTAATATTTTTATTATTTCCAGCTGATGCGCAGCGTTATTCATAAAAAAAGCATCACTAAATTCAAGGTTTTCCCGAACAGAAACGCCTAAAATTTTAGCCGCATTTTTAGCTTCCTGGTCTCTGGTCTCAGCTGTGCCACGGGTGCCCAACTCGCCACGGGTAAGATCTAAAATTCCTACTTTCTTTCCTCTATCTACTTCTTTTGCTATAGTACCGGCGCAACTTAGCTCTACATCATCTGGATGCGCACCTATAGCCAATATATCTAATTTCATAATATTTACTTTGTCATTTCCGCTGCCGCGGAAATCTAATTTTAAGTTAATCTTTCAAACTTCACATCTAGTATTTCTAAGCTTGTATTTCCTTTAAAGCCTGTTCCAGGTCTTCTATTAAATCTTCCTTCTCCTCTATTCCCACAGAAAATCGCATTAAGCCGTCTTTGATTCCCTGGGCTTCCCGTTCTTCAGGAGAAAGCAACCCGTGTGATGTTTTTGCTGGTAAAAGTATAGTTGATTCTACACCCGCAAGGCTCATAGAAGATTTTATAAGTTTTAATTTTTTCTGAAAAAGATCATAATCCAAACCTTCGCGTAATTCAAAAGACATCATCCCTCCAAAACCTTTCATTTGGGCTTTAGCAAGGTTATGATCTGGATGCGATGCTAATCCCGGATAATAAACCCTGGAAATATCCTTATGCTCTTCAAGAAACTTAGCTAATTCAAGCGCATTTTCATTTTGCGCACGCACGCGCAAGCCCATGGTTTTTAAGCTTCTTTCTAACATCCAAACCGTAAAATCACTTAAACTTCCGCCAAAATTCTTAGCTAATTGAAAAACCCTGTCTATATGCTTTTCTGAACCTATGGCAGTTCCCGCAAGAATATCGCTATGGCCACCCATATATTTTGTAGCCGAATGCAAAACAATATCTATCCCAAAATCTATAGGGTTCTGGTTTACCGGCGAAGCAAAAGTATTATCTATCATACTTACCAGATTATGTTTTTTAGCAATTTCGGCAATTGCTTTTATATCGGTTACGGTAAGTAAGGGATTTGAAGGTGTCTCAATATAAATCACCCTGGTATTCTCTTTTATTTCAGCTTCAAAAGATTCAGGTGTAGCGTCTTTTGTAAAAGAATATTCCATCCCGAATTTCTCAAACTCTTCTGTCACTAAATTACTGGTTCCCCCGTAAAGCGTATTTTGAAACACCACGTGGTCTCCCTTTTGTGCAAAAGCCAAAAGAGCGGTACTTACTGCAGCCATACCGCTACCAAAGATCAAAGCGGCTTCAGCGTGCTCTAAAGCTGCCATTTTTTGAGCTAAAGCTACCTGATTTGGCGTGTTAAAATAACGCGGGTAACGTTTTACCTCTACATCTTCAAAAGCATAAGAAGTAGCCATATATAAGGGCGAAACTGCACCCTTAAACTGCTTGTCTTCCAATTCTCCAATATGGGTACAAATGGTATTTAATCCCGGATTTTTCTTTGTCATTTATAATACATTCAAAATTCGCCCTAATGTAAAAATAAATAATCTAAATACTTCGGGTTTTAAAGCTGTTTCCTGTATTGAAAGAATTATTTTTTAAAACAAAAGTTAAATAAAGTTAAAGCAATTATCCTATTAATAATTGCGCCATCAATTCTTTATCTTTAAGAAAAATTGAATGATTATGAGTAAAGTAAAAGCATTTGGTGCGCAAGCCAGCGATGCCAATTTAGAAGCCTTAGATATTGAACGCAGAGAAATAACCCCCAACGATGTAAAGATTGAAATAGACTACTGTGGAGTTTGCCATAGTGATATACACCAGGTTAGAAACGACTGGAAAAATTCTGTATACCCGGTAGTACCCGGGCACGAAATTATAGGCCGTGTTACCCAGGTTGGAGAAAACGTAAACAACTTTAAAGAGGGAGACCTTGTAGGGGTTGGTTGTATGGTAGATTCCTGCCAGGAATGCGATTCCTGTAAGGAAGACCTGGAGCAATTTTGTGAAAACGGGGCTACTTTAACTTACAATAGCAAAGACAAACATTTGGGAGGACATACCTTTGGAGGTTACGCCGAACAAATTGTAGTGGATAAAGAATTTGTACTTAAAGTACCGGAAAATATAGACGCTAAAGCTGCTGCCCCATTACTTTGTGCAGGTATTACTACTTATTCTCCATTACGGCATTGGAATGTAAAAAAAGGAGATAAAGTTGGTGTAATAGGATTAGGCGGACTTGGGCATATGGGAGTAAAATTTGCCCATGCCATGGGAGCACACGTAGTTATGATTACTACTTCTCCTTCAAAATCTGAAGACGCCAAAAAATTGGGTGCCGACGAAGTACTGATCTCTAAAAACGAAGAAGACATGAAAAAACAGGCCGGTACTTTCGATTTTCTGTTGAATACCGTTCCGGTTGGTCATGATATGAATCCTTATGTAGCTTTGTTAAAACGAGATGCCACCATGGTACTGGTAGGAGCCATTGAACCGCTAGACCCGGTGCATGGAGGCGGATTAATTACCGGGCGAAAACGTATTGCCGGTTCGGTAATTGGCGGAATTAAAGAAACACAGGAAATGCTGGATTTTTGTGGGAAACATAATATTGTTTCAGATATTGAAATGATTGATATGCAAAATATAAATGAAGCTTTTAACAGGGTTGTAAAATCTGATGTTAAATATCGCTTCGTAATAGATATGAAATCCCTAAAAAATTAGAATTCCTAAAAGGTTTAGTAGCATCAAGCTGAAACCTGCCCGGCTAAACCTACGGCAGGTTTCTACTTCTAATATGATATTTAGATCTCTTATAGAAATCGGGGCAAGCTATAAAACAAATTCTATATTAGATGTGAATTAAAAAATCACTTTATTGGCACCGCCAAAGGGTATAATACCCAGAGGTTTAGCTCGAAATTAAAATTTGTTTCCAAGCAATGCCTCTTGGGCTTAACCCGAGTTAGTATACTTTTATAATTCGTCACCCTGAAATTAATTGAAGGTGACGATTTTTTTTCGACAAATATTTCTACTTGTGTTAACTAAGAAATTAAAAACGCTTTTATAATTAGAAAAGACTTTTCTGTAAGCTTTTTTGTTTGTAGTTAAAAGTCGGTTTTCCCGGCTTAGTTTTTATATTTGTTCAAGGCCGAAAATCAGCAGAAAACCTACACAAAAACAAACCACAATGAAACAATTATTTATCAATATTAAAGAACTTCTTCAAATAAGGGAAAACAACATTACCAAATTATCTGGTGCCGAAATGAAAGAGTTGCCAACTATTAAAAATGCCTGGTTGCTTATTGAAAATGATACGATTGCCAATTATGGTGAAATGTCTTCACTACCTAAACTTGAAGTAGATACAACTATTGATGCCAAAGGAAAGATAATCCTGCCCGGATGGTGCGATTCCCACACGCATATCGTGTATGCCGGCAACAGGGAGCAGGAATTCGCAGACCGTATTAACGGACTTTCATACGAAGAAATAGCTAATCGCGGTGGCGGAATTTTAAACTCTGCCAAAACCTTACAGGAAACTTCAGAAGAAGAAGTCTACCGGCAATCTGCTAAAAGGCTGGAAGAAGTAATAAAACTGGGTACCGCTGCGGTTGAAATTAAATCGGGTTACGGATTGACCGAAGAAGGTGAACTAAAAATGCTTCGGGTAATAAAAAAGCTTCAGGAAAATTACGACCTTCCAATTAAAGCAACTTTTTTGGGTGCACACGCTATCCCAAGGGAATACAAAGAAAGCCCAGATGCTTATATGGACCTGGTAATTGAAAAAATCTTACCAAAAGTTGCCAAAGAAAACCTGGCAGAATACATAGATATTTTTTGTGAAAAAGGATATTTCAGCGTTGATGATACACATAAACTACTTTCAGCAGCGAAAAAATTTAGCTTAAAACCCAAAATACATGTCAATCAATTTCATGCTATTGGCGGTATTCAGGCAGGTATTGAGCATGAAGCTTTAAGTGTAGACCATTTAGAGGTAATGCGACCAGAAGATATTGAAAGTTTAAAAGGAACTGATACTATGCCGGTTGCGCTTCCCTCCTGCTCATTATTTCTTAGTATTCCCTACACCCCGGCACGTAAAATGCTGGATGCAGGATTGCCATTAGCACTTGCAAGCGATTTTAATCCGGGAAGCACCCCCAGCGGAAATATGAACCTGGTAGTTTCCCTGGCCTGCATAAAAATGAAAATGACCCCCGAAGAGGCCATAAATGCAGCTACTATAAACGGGGCTTACGCAATGGACCTCAGCAAAACCCACGGAAGCATCACCAGGGGCAAAAAAGCCAATTTTATACTTACTAAAGAAATTCCGTCTTATACCTTTTTACCCTATGCCTTCGGCACCAATGCTATAGAATCGGTTTTTATTAACGGGAAAATTGTAGGCTAATGGAAGTTTTAAAATTATACGCTTACAAAACCATAGAAAAGTTAATTTCCAGAAGAGAAGGCGAAACGCGCTTAGGTGAAAAAATCGCTTTTATTGAAAACCTGGAAGAAATTACAAACAGCAAGGCTAAGTTTGTGCTTGTTGGGATTCCGGAAGATATTGGAATTAGGGCTAATTACGGAAAACCCGGTGCTTCCAAAGCCTGGGAAGTTTTTTTAAGTTCTTTTTTGAATATACAGGAGAATGTTTTCACCAATGCTAAGAATATTTTACTCCTTGGTGAAATTGAGTGTAAACCCGAAATGCAAAAAGCAGCCAATATAGATGCTAGTGATCCTAATTATTTTGTGAAACTTGGTGACCTGGTAGCAGAAATAGATGAAAAAGTAAGCTTGCTTGTAGAAAAAATAGTTGCTGCAGGTAAAACTCCCATAATTATAGGGGGTGGCCACAACAACGCTTTTGGAAATATAAAAGGTACTTCCAGGGCCCTAAAAAACCCGATTAATGTTTTAAACATAGACGCCCATACTGATCTTAGAAAATTAGAGCATAGGCATAGTGGCAACGGTTTTAGCTTTGCCAAACACGATGGATTCCTGCAGAAATATGCAATTTTTGGTTTACATAAAAACTATACACCTCAATATATTTTTGACGAGTTAAAAGCAAGCTCCCATATTAAATTTTGCCTTTTTGACGATCTTATTTCGCAATCCCACCAGGAAAAATTAAGAGCCTTTAGTTCTCAGCTGGAGTTTATAAGTAAAGAAGACTTTGGTATAGAAGTAGATTGTGATGCAATTATAAACTTCCCAAGCAGTGCGCAATCGCCTTCAGGCTTCGATCTAAATACGCTTAGAAGTTTTCTTCAACTTAGTTCTGAAGAAAAAAATTGCAAGTATTTACACATTTGTGAAGCTGCTCCTGGATCCCATAATCCGGCACAAGTAGGAAAAGCCCTATCATATTTTGTTACCGACTTTATAGAGAAAACAAACAATTAACCCCTGCCCAAATAAAAAATTTAATTTAAAAATGAAAATAATCACATACAGTCCAGTTTACGCTACTGATTTTAAAGCTCTAAATATTGCCTGGTTAGAAGAATATTTTTGGGTAGAGCCTCACGATGAAGAAGTATTAGGAAATCCACAAAAACACATTATAGACCCAGGGGGTACAATTTTTTTAGTAAAAGAAGAAGAAAAAACAATTGGCTGTGTGGCCCTTATGAAAATTGAGGAAGGAATTTTTGAGCTTACTAAAATGGCAATTAGCCCTGAACACCAGGGAAAGAAAATAGGGCAGAAATTAATGGAGCATACCTTAGAGTTTGCAGCCAAACAAAATTGGGATCAGCTTATTATATTTTCAAACCGAAAGCTTGAAAACGCAATCTATATTTATGAGAAATATGGATTTAAAGAAATTCCCATGGGAGAAAACAACCCCTATTCTCGTGGAGACATTAAAATGCGCCTGAACCTTTCTTAAAGTTTTACAAATCTTAAGCTATTTTGGTCGTCGTTCCTTATTTTTAATAGAAAACAACTAAATATGAAATACTTACTAACACTAATTAGCCTTGGAATTTTATTTTCCGGCTGTAAAAATGAAGGTAAAAAAGACGAAAACCCCTTAGCAGAAACAGAAAATTCCTCTAAAATAAGTCAGCAGCAAGATGAAGAGGAAACAGCATCTATAAGCATTACCCCCATCTCTCACGCTACTGCCGTAATAAATTGGGGCGACGCGACTTTTTACATAGACCCTTTAGGAGGTGCTGAGGCATTTAAAGGAATGGAAAAGCCAGATTTCATTCTTATAACCGATATTCACGGAGACCATATGAGTGCTGAGACCTTGCAAGCTCTGAATCTTAAAGAGATTCCCGTTATTGTACCACAGGCTGTAAAAGAAAACCTACCTAAGGAATTAGATACAATTTTGGAGACTTTAGAAAATGGAGCTAACACAAAAGTGATGGACTTTAATATTGAAGCCATTCCCATGTATAACTTACCGGAAGACCCTGAGGCTTTTCATACCAAAGGGCGCGGTAATGGATATGTGCTGGAAAAGAATGGTAAGCGGCTTTATATAGCCGGAGATACCGAAGATATTCCTGAAATGCGAAACCTGGAAAATATAGATTTGGCTTTAATTCCTATGAATTTACCTTATACCATGACGGTAGAAGCTGCCGCCGATGGAGTGCTGGCTTTTGCCCCAAAAAAGGTAATTCCTTATCATTTTAGAGGTAAAGATGGTTTTGCTGATATAGAAAAGTTTAAAACCCTGGTGAACAAAGGAAATCCGGAAATTTAAGTAGAAATGTTGGATTGGTATCCAGACAAAGAAAAATAGAAATTCTAAAAAACGAAAACCCGGTGATGAGCCGGGTTTTTTTATTCTTTTTCATTTTTTGATTGAAGCAACTTTTAAGCTTTTAGCCTTATAGGAAGCTTATAATTTTCTACAGATGGATCTAAAACAGTTTTTATCTCTTTATTATTTAAACATTTTTTGATTTTCTTACGGGCCTCAGCGTTTTTTGATCCTACATAAAGCACCTCCATTTCATTTTTACAGTTAAATCTAACTATTAAATAAGCCTCCACATCTTCACTTACTTCAAGATCAATATTTTTTAATAATTGCTGAATCTCCTTATTAAAAGCTACAGAAGTTTCAGTTGATTTTTCAGGAGCAGCGTGAAGTAAAGTTCCGGCGCTAATGGCTAAAGCACATAATACGAATTTTAAAGTTTTCATAATATAAAATTTTAAGGTTATACATATTAAAGACCAACTTAAAACTCTATATGTTACAGGCTTATATTATTTTTAACACACTTTAACAAATAAAAATTAGGCATAAAAAAAACTGTCTAAGGTTTGATATGTTATAACTATCCGGAAAGTCTTTCTTATACATCAAGCTAAACTTATTTCAGCCTCTAAAATTCTTATAAACTTAGATGCTGAAATAGTCCCGAAAGCTTTCGGGACAGAATGACGAATTGTAAAACTTCTCAGACAGTCAAAATCAAACTTTAGACAGTCCTTATTTAATCAGGATAACTAATCCTGAAAAATATATTATTTAAGTACTTCCTGTACTTTATCTGCTGCTTCCTGGAATTGCACTGCCGAGTGGATCTTAAAACCGCTATCGTCAATTAATTTCTTGGCAATATCAGCATTGGTACCCTGTAAACGTACAATAATTGGCACGTTAACCGCGTCTCCCATATTCTTATAGGCATCTACAATTCCCTGTGCCACACGGTCACAACGAACTATACCTCCAAATATATTTACCAGGATAGCTTCTACTTTCTCATCTTTTAAGATTAAACGAAAAGCTTCTTCTACTCTTTTCGCATCAGCTGTACCACCAACGTCAAGGAAGTTTGCCGGCTCTCCTCCCGCTTGTTTAATAAGGTCCATAGTAGCCATGGCAAGTCCGGCGCCATTTACCATACAGCCCACATTACCATCAAGGTCCACATAGTTAAGTCCAACTTCTTTGGCTTCAACTTCAGTTTGATTTTCCTCACGAATGTCACGCATTTCAGCATAGTCTTTATGACGGAAAAGCGCGTTATCATCAAGGGTTACTTTTGCATCTACTGCAAGAATTTTATCATCACTTGTTTTTAAAACCGGGTTGATTTCAAAAAGTGAAGAATCAGATTTTTCAAATGCTTTGTAAAGCGACATCACAAACTTGGTCATTTCTTTAAAAGCAGCACCGCTTAACTTAAGGTTAAAAGCTATTCTTCTAGCCTGAAAAGGCATTAATCCGGTAGCAGGATCTATCTCTTCGGTAAAAATCAAATGCGGAGTTTCTTCGGCTACAGTTTCAATATCCACTCCTCCTTCGGTAGAATACATAATCATGTTACGTCCCGTGGCACGGTTAAGCAATACAGACATATAATATTCTTCGGGTTCGCTATCTCCTGGATAATACACATCTTCGGCAATTAAAACCTGATGTACTTTTTTACCCTCGGCAGAAGTTTGCGGCGTTACCAGGTTCATCCCAATAATGTCTCCTGCAACTTCTTCAACTTCCTTTAGGTTCTTGGCTAGTTTTACACCTCCACCTTTTCCACGGCCACCTGCGTGTACCTGAGCCTTAATAACGTGCCACCCGGTACCGGTTTGTTCGGTTAACTCCTTAGCAGCGTCTACAGCCTCTTTTGCATTATGCGCAACCAGGCCACGTTGAATACGTACGCCAAAACTGCTTAAAATTTCCTTTCCTTGATATTCGTGTATGTTCATAATCAGCTATTTCTTCAGTATTTTTTATGGTTAGCAAAAGTAACAAATGTATAGCTATTGTACCAATCTTTTTTAGGATATCCCATACTCTTCTATAATCTATTTTTCGGCTAAACTCGCTCGCAACGAGCTCACAAGCTATCTAATTGAAGAAAGTTTTGAATTTCAAGTTGGTAACCCGAGCTACAGAATTTCATTTATCCTGTAAAATTTAGCTTTTTATTAAGGAAGTCATTTTAAAAAAGCAAGCTATTACTGGTATGTAAGCACTATAAGCTTATCGTAGATTTTGCGTGATTTTATATTTTATTAGCACTACTCCCATTACTTTTGCCGCTTGTTAAAATCTGAAACTAGAAATGAATAAAGCACTTTTTGCCCTGGCCATTGGAGGTTTTGGTATTGGAATGACAGAATTTGTAATAATGGGAATCCTCCCGGAAGTAGCTTCGGCATTAGATATTAGTATTCCGCAGGCAGGGCATTTTATTTCAGCCTATGCTTTGGGTGTCGTAATTGGCGCCCCTTTATTAACCGCTTTTGGAAGTAAATGGCCGGCACATAAAACCCTACTTCTTCTTATGCTGTGGTTTACCCTATTTAACTCGCTTTCGGCTTTTGCAAATTCTTATGAGCTTTTATTGGTTTCCCGGTTTTTATCTGGTTTACCCCACGGTGCATTCTTTGGAATTGGCGCTGTAGTTGCCGGGCAACTGGCCAGACCGGGCAAAGCTGCCAGGGCAATTGCTACCATGTTTACGGGCTTAACCATGGCGAATGTTATTGGGGTCCCCCTGGGCACTTATTTGGGACAAAACTTTAGTTGGAACCTTTCCTTTATGTTGGTTGGTGTAGTAGGCTTAATGGCTATTACCAGTATAAAATTATGGATGCCCGAATTACCAAAATCTTCTTCTGAAGGAATAAAAAAAGACCTTAAAGTACTAAAACGCGGTGAACTATGGATGGTTATTTTACTTACTACTATTGGCACCGGGGGCTTTTTTGCCTGGTATAGTTATATTGCGCCATTACTTACCAAAGTGGCCGGCCATCCAGAAGGAATTGTAAGCTATGTTATGATTTTAGCAGGATTAGGCATGGTAATAGGTAACCTTATTGGCGCCAAACTCGCCGAAAGATTTTCTCCTATTTACGCAGTATTGATGAGCATGGTTCTAATGGCTTTAGCATTAATTACCAATGCCTACGTAGCCGAAAATCAAATCGCAATTTTAGTAATGACATTCCTTATTGCTACGATCGCTTTTTGCCTTTCTACGCCTATACAAATGGTTATGATCAACTCGGCTAAAGGTTCAGAAAGCCTTGGATCTTCTATGAACCAAAGCGCTTTTAATATGGGAAACGCTTCGGGAGCTTATTTTGCCGGTCTCCCCATTGCTTTTGGATATAGTTTCACCGCTGCTTCTTTAGTAGGAGCTGTGATGGCAGGAATGGGAGTTTTTATTGCTATAGTTATTATTCTTATTAGAAGAAAAAGAAAAATTGAACTAGCTGCAGTGAGCTAAGAGCCGTAAAAGATGTTTTTCTATAATCTTAACAATTTCAAAGAATTCGTTATTTTTGGAGCTTGTGTTTGTGGAAGTTGAAATTTCTCCTCTTTTTTGCCAACTAATTTTTTAGCTGTTATGACTAATCAAGATTTACTAGCTGTTGCCCGGGAATTTGGAAGCCCCGTATATGTGTATGATGCCGAAAAGATTGCTTTTCAGTACAACCGACTAAAAAGTGCATTTTCAGAAATTAAAGATTTACGTATTCACTATGCAGTGAAGGCTCTTTCTAATATTTCTATCTTAAAATATCTAAACTCCCTGGGGAGCGGTATGGATACCGTTTCTATACAAGAGGTTAGACTTGCATTGGAAGCGGGGGTTACGCCAAAAGATATTATTTACACTCCAAACGGGGTTTCCCTGGAAGAGATTGAACAGGTGGTACGACTGGGTGTACAAATCAACATAGACAACCTTTCTATTTTAGAGCAATTTGGAGCCAAACACCCCGAGGTTCCCGTATGTATACGTATAAATCCGCATATTTTAGCGGGTGGTAATTCTAAAATTTCGGTAGGCCACGTAGATTCTAAGTTTGGAATTTCTATTCACCAAATGCCACTTTTGTTGCGCATAGTTGAAAATACAGGAATGACCATAAATGGGATTCATATGCACACGGGAAGTGATATTCTTGATATTGAAGTTTTTCTGCGTGCTTCTGAAATTCTTTTTGATTCGGCTAAAAACTTTAAAAATCTTGAATTTCTTGACTTTGGAAGCGGATTTAAAGTGCCTTACCGCGAAAATGACATTGAGACCGATATAGAAGAACTGGGAGAAAAACTAAGCGAACGTTTTAAGAATTTCTGTAAAGAATATGGCCGAGAGTTAACCCTTGTTTTTGAACCCGGAAAATTTTTGGTTAGTGAAGCAGGAAAGTTTTTAACTAAGGTAAACGTGATAAAACAAACCACTTCTACCGTTTTTGCCGGGGTAGACACAGGTTTTAATCATCTAATCCGCCCAATGTTTTATGGCTCACATCACGACATTCACAATATTTCCAATCCCGATGGGAAATTCAGGTTTTACTCGGTGGTAGGTTATATTTGTGAAACCGATACTTTTGCAAACAATCGTAGGATTGCCGAAATTACTGAAGGCGATATTTTGGCGTTTAGCAATGCCGGCGCCTATTCTTTTTCTATGGCCAGTAATTTTAATTCCCGCTACCGTCCTGCCGAAGTATTATGGTATAACGGCAAAGCACATTTAATTAGAGAACGCGAAAGCTTTGAAGATTTATTAAGACATCAAAAAGTGATAGACCTGGGGGAAACAGTTGAAAAAATAACCGAATAAACCTATATAAATCGATTTTAAAACAAGTGGTCTTTAACCTCTTACTATTTATATTTTTCTATTAGCAATCCCGGATTTCCTACATCCTAATTGACAATAAGCTTTTGAAGTCACCACATTTATGACTGCCCCCCGGACTTTCCATAATTGGAAAACTTATAAAAGTAGTCACTGGAGACGATTTAAACATAATGGTAAACAGCCTGGTACAAAATTTACTGCTGTTTACCTTTGGTTTGATTATCTATTATTGTAATAAGACAAGCGTTTTTATTACTGAAAAAAATCGGTTTTAAAGCTGTGTGAGTTTTTGCAGGTAATTAAAGTGTTTTCTAAAATTTTCTTCGGAAATTAAAGCAGGTTTAATCGCAATTTCAACTGAAATGCCACTGTATTTTATAGCCATAATGCTCCCGGAAGAAATAAGTATGCGAATAAAATCGCTGAAGCTGGAGATTGCCGAAAAATACGAGGCAAAACATGCACTAAAACTCCCGGCGCATATTACGCTGCAAATTCCATTTAAGATTCCGGAAACCGAAGAAGAAAAACTCATAGAAGCTTTACAGGGTTTTGCTGAAACCTAAAACAATTTTCAGGTGGAATTAAAAGATTTTGGAAGATTTGGTCAAAAAGTAATTTTTATAAATATTGAAGACCATAAAGAACTTATTAACCTGCACAAGGATTTACAAGCAATTCTTCATAAAAATTTCAGCTTTAAAAAGCACGAAACTTTTTCTAAGATCCACCCCCATATAAGCCTAGCATCTCGCGATCTTCATTATAAAGAATTTCCTAAAGCCTGGGCAGATTTTAAAACACGTAAATTCACTGATTCCTTTTCGGTTAAAAACTTTAGCCTTTTAAAACATAATGGCAAAGTTTGGGAAAATTGTATCGATATTTATTTTAATTGATCCATTTCTATATTTTAGTTATTTGTATAACATTTTATTATTTTTGATCACTTATTACAAAAACAATTATGAAGACAATAAATTGCTCTAAAGCATTTATTCTAAAAAATAATATTTGAGTGTAGCTTACTTTTAAACTGGGGAAACTTTGGCATAGCTTGCAAAAAAGTATTTATTTTTCTAAAATTACCGGGGCATCGAAATTATAATGATTATAATTTACCTACTCGATTCCTTTTAAAGTCTTACTATAAAAGGTAAATGACCTGGTGGCAAGCCAACAACATATCAAGTCGATAGCTGTTTTCGATTGCGGTGAAAGCCTCTCAATCGCGACAGCTATAGGTATAAATCTCTATTATTGAGAAAAAATACAGTTGGCAGCTACCGTCCTGGGACTAAATTTATTTTTATTCCAAAGTCTGGCTTGCTGTTTTTTTTAAAACTGTAACAATTACTTTGTAATTTATATAATAATATATGAAACAAGAAGAAGTTCACGGCTATAAACTGGCCTCAAGAGGCAAAAGACTGGCAGCCACAATTACAGAAGGGATATTATATACAATTGTCATAATTGGCATTTACCTACTATTTGGAAAATCTTTTAGCTATTACTGGGAGCAGGATTTAGAGCTTATAGACATCCCGATTTCAGCAGTCACGGGATTAATTGTAGGTGCCATTTTCTATCCCATTTTCTCAGGAAATCTAGGCCATCGTATTTTTGATCTAAAAGTTATTTCTGCTGAAACCGGTAAAGATATAAATAAAGGGCAGGAAGGTGCCATTAGAGAAATGCTTAAATATGTATTGGGCTACCTGTTAATTCCTGTTATTTGGTTGCTTTGGGATGATAAAAAACAGAATCTTTATGATAAACTATCCAAAACTTTAGTGGTTGAGAAGGTTTAAATTATCCACAGAAATTTTAATAATTCACCTTTAAAAATATCCTAAACCGTGATTATATATTATAAAAAGAAAAGGCTTAATTATCAACTTTATTTTGGAATAAGCTTTTTAGCAATTGGAATTATTCTAGTTCCCCTAAACAATTTTTCGCTAATTTATTTTAGCTGGATTATTTTTGGCCTACTACAATTAGCCGTTTGGTATTATGAAAAGAAGCATCAATACCTTAGCATAGACAAGAATAACCTAACCAAAAACTCTATCTTTCCAAAAAGTGTAAAACTTAATGAAATTGAGACTATTGTAAAGCTTGATAAAAGTTATATCCTGGCAACAAAAAGCAAGAAGATAAAAATCAACAAAGATATAATTGAAGAGGAGTCTTTTTATAAGCTAAATAAGGTTTTAGAAGAAATTGAACTAAAACTCGAACAAGAAAAAAACATCTAAAAACACCACATCAACCCAGTGTGAAAAACCACAAGATTCACATCTAATTTGGATAAAATAATTAATTTTAGTTATATTTATAGTTAATTTTAATAGAATATTCTATTAAAAAACAATTTTAAAGAGGTTTATATTTCTGTAAAGAACCTACTTTGGTTACAGAATGTTCTATTTAAACCTATGTATAACCAATATTTAAAATATGAAAGATCGTATTAATATCTTAAAATTAGTTGGAATTATTTTTACCGCCCTTATGCTTGTTATCTTCCTGGATTTTGCCTTAAAAACTATTGTTTTAGGCTAGGCTTATCGTTTCTTTTTACAAAATCTTAGTAAAGCGCTTTTCTGTTTACAGGAACATTTTTCCGTAAATGTAATTCCAAATCTGTATATCTAAATTTCTTTGCTGGCTTGTTTGCCGGTAAAGTAAGGCTTTGCTATTCACTGGAAAATTTCAATTTTAAAAGGCGAAATTTCCTGAGATAGTAAACTACGTCGGGACCGGCCATCAAGGCACTCTTTGGAATCAAATTTTTAATTTTAAAGCAAGCCCAGGATTATATAATCCCAGTTATGGAGTAAAACCTCAACAGGTATAATCCTTTTTTTCATTAGAATAATTCATAAATCTGTATTTTTAAACCTATTTAAAATAAAAGAAAATGAAAAAACTACTTTGGTTAGTTTTTATACTTATTATTGGGTTTATAACACTGGTATATTTTTCGGTTTCCAGCACAGATAAAGAATTTGAAACGGTCACTATACAAGATTTTGATGATCTGGAAAACATAGATTTTCGAAGATATGATTCGGTAGAAGTTGCTGCCAGTAGCTTATACAAAGCAAATGAACTTAAGAATATCATGCAGGGAGCGAATTACCGTGAAGCCTGGATCAGCCCGATAAAAGTTCCGGTACTTTTTCTGGACAGCCTGTATGGGGGAATGAAGATCGTAAAAGAAGGTGGCGGCACACAAACCCACTCGCTTCGCTTAAAGGATAAAAACGGATTTTTATATTCCCTACGCAGTGTTAACAAAGATCCCTCTACCCACGTTCCAGAGTGGGCTCGCAACCTGGGTCTTAAAAATATTGTAATAGACGCCATTTCGGCTTCGCATCCCTATGGCGCAATTCTGGCAGCATCTCTTTCTGAAAAAGCAGGAATTTTGCACACCCATCCCAAAGTAGTTTTTGTGCCGAAACAGGAGTTTTTAGGAAAACAATACAATGAAAAATATGGAAATCGTTTATTTCTGCTGGAATATGAAACCGAAGGCAAAGAGAACTGGACAGACTATAAAAATGTATATCAAATCTTAGACACCAAAAACCTGCAAGAATTAAAAGAGGAAAATCCGAAAAAGGTTTCCATAGATAAAAATGCCTTTGTAAGAGCGCGTTTATTCGATATGCTCATTGGCGATTGGGATCGCCATACCAAGCAATGGGGCTGGGTAGTTCAAAAGGAAGGCAAAAACTTTAAAGCTATACCTTTGGCTGGAGATCGCGATAATGCTTTCTTTAATTTAGGCGGTGTAATTCCCGGGATCATTTCCAATAAAAATATTGAGCCAAAAGTAAGACCTTTTGAAAAAGAGATCGAGCATATGCCCGGGTTGGTTTATCCTAATGATATTTATTTCCTTACCAATACCCCGGTTAAAATCTTTATTACGGAAGCAAAAAATCTGCAGAACCTATTAACCGATGAAGCCATTGCCAATTCATTTAAAGTTTGGCCAAAAAATATTGCTAAACAAAGCAGCAAAGAGATCACTGAAAAAATAAAATCCCGTAGAGATAATTTAGTGGAATATGCAAAAGAGTTTCAACGAATTATAACCGAAAGAGAATTACTAAACAAACCTCTTAAAGGCTCTGAAGACATTGAAATAAGTCCAGGATTAATGAAATGTTTTGAGTGTAGTAATTAGTGACGTCATTGCGAAGTGGCGATTAGCGGTTCTCGGTTATGAGTTATCGGTTATGGGTTGTTTTGTCATAGAAATTGAAGTGACGGAAGGTATTAACTCTTCACTTTTAACAATTAACTCATCAATACCCACTTTTCACTACAAAAGATTGCTGCGCTCATTTTATTCACTAAATGACGGTAAGTCCCAACCTCCATTATCAAATCTCACTTAGTGAGTTAATTCACAATAATATTGGTTTTGTCTACTCCGCTGTTGCCTGTTAACGGATCAAATGCATAAACAGTAATGGTATAATAAGCTTTGTCTAAGTTTATTGCTGCTTCAAAAGTACTGGGCTTGTCTGTTGGTTTCAATGTGATTTCCTGGGCTTTCTGACCTTCTCCTTTTATTATAGCTTTCACTTCATATTGATTGGCATCCCATATACCACCTTCGGTTACGGGACAGCCACACATCATTACAATATTTGCTTTAAGGTTTATTTTGCTTGAAGATTTAATTCGCTCGTGGGTTTGGGGGGCAAGAATATCTACCACAAAACCCGGAACATCCAGTACTACCCCATCGCCTGTTATATTTTTACCTGGTATTGCCCAAAGTTGTGTACTGGAAACTACCCTGGACTGCTTTTTATTATAAGGAGCATGGGCTTCTACGTTTATAAATGTAGGTTCCTCGATAGAAAGCACCGCTTTAAAGCCTGCGGTCTTTTCATCGGTAATATTATCGTAACGCTTATGGGGAGTTTTAAGAATAAGTTCTGTATTTCCAGTACTTCCCGTGGTAAAACCCTGATCCAGGATTTCGCCCGTTTCAGCATTGCTCACAATAATTTTAGCACCGCCAATAGAGCTTCCTATAAATTTTGCATCTTTTGCCAAAGCTCTTACCATAATTGTGGTTTCTTCTTGTGCCACCAGGCTTCCGAAACTACATAAAAAAGCACTTAACAAACCAATAAAGCTTAATCTAAGTTTCATAAATTTATTTTTCTCTAAAATACAAAATGAAAAATAACTTAAAGCACTATTTCCTTTTCACCCATATCTTCCAGTTTCAAATTTAAAGGATCGTTTTTATAACGCTGAGCATAGACTTTAATCGTGTCTATTTCCTGAAGATTTAAATCGTTATCTGTATTATCTTCTACAAGTTTTAACCAGGGCAGTTCCCCCTTAAAATTATATTCCCCTATTACCATAAAGGGAGTTCCGTTTTGAACAATCACATCACTTTCCAATTTCCACATATTGGCCCATTGGTAGATAGCTTGCGCATCCTCCCGGTACATTCTTACACATCCATGACTGGCGGGATACCCCGGAAGTGTATACTCATGGGTGCCTATACCTTCAAAATTCATAAAATTAAAATAATAAGGCAACACCCAGGATTCGTCTATGGTACTTATTTTTCGCTTTGCTTTATAATTTCCATAATAAAGACCTGAAGGTGTACCTGTGCTTTGTTTGCCGGTACTAACCGGACCCCATCGCAATAAATCGCCATTTTCATAAAGCGCAAACGCTTGTATACGCTGCGAGATCAATACCGTTTTTTGTATAGAATCCAGCAAACTTAAAGTTGAGGGAAATGGGGAATACAAATTTATATCAGCTATCAGCGAATCAGGAATTATTAATTTTGAACCCGGTTTTATTCGGTGTTCATCAATTCTATTTAGTGCATACACCAATTTTCTTTCTGTTTTAGACAGGCTAGATTTAAGACTGTCTAAATGTTGCTGATTGGAAATAGAGTCTAAACTGTAAGTTATTTTAAAAACCGGTGGTTCTAAAGAAATAGTATCTAATTGAACAGGTGCCGTTTCTTCTATTTTTTCTTGTTTATGTTGATTACAGGCCTCAACAATGATGATAAAAAGGCCCAAAAAGAGCCAATTTGGTTTTATGTATTTTTGCTTCAATTCGTATAGTTTTAATTCAGGTTCCCGGTAGGATATCTCTTTGGGACACTTAACGAAATTAGGCAGTAAGCTTAATTTTCACTGCCAAAAAAGCGTTAAGAGTTTGTTGTTGGTTTGGTAAAATAAGTTGGTGGTTCTTAGTTTTGAGTTGTCGGTTGTGAGTTATGGGTTGACGGTTTGTCAAGTCTGGGGTTTGTTGTTTTTTGCCACGAATACACGAAAATTTTTTGTTTCTTCAATGCGAAGCAGCGTTAGCCATTGTGGCAAGCTGTGCTTTTATAATTCCAGGTTTGTTACTAAGTGGAGAGCGTCAATTCGAGTGGCGGTATTTGCGTGCAAACGAAAATAACGGCGTACCGAGAATCTTGTGAAGTGGGAACTAAAAACACTTCTCGATATATCCCGACTCACGTCTAGAAACTAGAAGTAACAGCGTGTTCGCAATCACGGTAATCTGCAAACTGTAACTGCCAACTACTTACCGCTTACCGAGCCCTACCTACTAACAATCACTCGTTTTACAACAATGCCTTTGTTGGTGAAAATTTGCAGGGTGTAAACCGATTCGGCCACTGCTTCGATGCTCATTCGGTAAAATCGGCCACTCACATTATAATTTTGCTGTAGAATGTAACGCCCCCGGGAATCGAAAACACGTACCTTTTCTACCGTCATACCATCGGGGGTCACAATGGTAAAAATACCGTTATTGGGGTTTGGATAGATAAATAAAAACTTTAAATCGTCTGGAGTTTTGCAAGCTTCTCCATTTACCCTCACTTCAATATTTTTAGTAGCGATATTACCGTTTATATCTTCCACCTCAACATTTATAGTGTTGGAGCCTACATCTTCACAGCTAAAAACCGATTTCCCGAAACGATAAACAAACTCCCGGCTACAATTATCCTGCACTAAAACATCGTTTTCTTCTAAATAAGCAAAACCTTCAGCATCCAGACTAAGTTCTACCACGTCTGTAATAATCTCTGGGGCGATTTCATCCCGCACTTCTACACTAATGCTACAATTCCCGGTTTGTGCACCAGAATAATCCAGTTGAACAGAAACCTTCCCCACATCCTTACAGTTAAATCTTAACTGACTTGCTTCCAGGGTTATTCCACTTGTATCTCCGGTATAAAGCTCTTCCAAGCCTAGGCCGGCCTCTCCGTTTTCATCTAGATAAACCACTATGCTCTCGCGGCATTCAAAATTGCCCGAAGCTTCCTCTACTACTTCTACGGTAGTTTCACAGGAATCCATATTTCCGGCTTCGTCGCGTACAGTCAAAATTATAGGTACTTCACCAAGATCGGCGCGGGTAAATTCGGTCTGACTTAAGGCCATGGAAACAATCCCACAATTATCGGTAGAATTGTTATTTAGGTCTTCGGGAGCTAAAGTGGCATTGCCGCTATTGTCCAGATACACTTTATAATCTATTTTACAGCTTGCTACCGGAAAAATATCATCTATTATAAAAATATTGGTGGAACAAGTACTGCTTAAACCGGTTTCAGGATCGGTTGCTGTTAAAATAACATCATTTGCTCCTAAATTAGTACAGTCAAAATTCACTTTATCTGCAGTTATTATCAAGTTACCGGGCTCGCCAACCAAAAGATCCCCGGGATTTAAAACTGCCTGTCCGTTTTCATCAAGGAAAAGCTCGTGGTTTACACAATCTATTTCCGGTGCGTTGGGGTTTACTTGAGTTACCGTAATCGTAAAGTTACAGGTTACACTTAAGCCTGCGTCATCAACTACTTCAAATTCAACCTTATAAGTTCCTTCCTGAAATTCACTTCCCGACTCAGGCCCGGAAATCAATTCTGGAACAAGGTTTTGGCTGCAGTTATCTGAAACTACAGGTAAATTGTAATATATAGTTATTGAAGTATCTCCTTCAGGAATTTTCTTAGTGATATTTTGGGGACAAGTAATTATTGGCGGCGTTTCATCAACTAATTCAAACTGAAGCTCGCAAGTTTCAATAAGTTGACTTCCCTCTAAAACCTCAACTTCAACATTTAAAATATTATCAATTCGGTTTTCACTTACCGAAAAATCTAAATCATCGAAATTCTCGGTTTCAATTATATCGGTCCAATTGGGCAATTCATAATCGCAGTTTTGGTCTAAAGAAAGAGGTGCTAATTCTGCATTCGAAGGGCAAGTTACTTCGGGCTGAGCCTCAGCCTGACTTACCGTAATTGTAAAATCACAGGTTTCCGTATTATTTGCTTCATCTGTCACTTCAAATTCAATCTTATAAGTTCCTTCCTGAAATTCACTTCCAGACTCAGGCCCAGAAATCAATTCTGGAACAAGGTTTTGGCTGCAATTATCTAAAACCGAAGGTAACGTGTAATTTATCTCTATCGAATCCTCTCCAGCTGGAATTTTCCCAGTAATATTTTGGGGACAAGTAATTATTGGCGGCGTTTTATCAACTAATTCAAACTGAAGCTCGCAAGTTTCAATAAGTTGACTTCCCTCTAAAACCTCAACTTCAACATTTAAAATATTATCAATTCGATTTTCTGTTATTTGAAAGTTTAGATCATCAAAATTTTTAGTTTCAATAATTGCCTCAAACTCCGGTAATCGATAATCGCAGTTCTGGTCTAAGGAAAGAGGGTCAAGTTCAGAATTAGAAGGACAAGTTACTTCGGGATCTACTTCATCCCCCGGAAGAATGTTTACTTGAGCAATACAAGTATTCGTATTGCCATTATTGTCAGTAACAGTTAAAGTAACATTTTTAGTTCCGGTTTCGGTGAAAACAGAAGGAGAAATATCCATTTCTGCTATTTCGCAATTATCGGTAGAACCGCCATCAATTTCTTCGGCTGTAATCGTAACTTCTCCATTCTCTAAAGTGAAATCTAATCCGCTTTTACATAATGCGATTGGATTTTCTGTATCGAAAGATGGAGTGCGATTAAAAAATTCTAGTGAGAAATATAAATTAGTGGGTATAAAGAATCCAAGACTTACACCCTCCACATCCGAATTCAGCACAATCATTTTCGCACAATCATTGAAAGCAATGTCAAGAGGAAATTCTAATCTATCTTTTTCAATTCCTACTGCATTTAGAGATTTATCGAATATTCTAATAAAAAAAACTTCTTTCTGAATCCCTTCATAAATATCTCCTGCAATTGCAATTGCATCGCCCGCATCAGAAATTGTCAAAAATTCAATAAAATCAACTCTCCCAGAATATTCAACTATGTGAATAAAATCAAATTTATCAATGACAATGCTACCTGGAGAATCTATCCCGGGCATAACACCTTGATAGTCTAGATCAGAATTAAAAATTAAAACCTGCGGATTACCATCCCCCGCCTGACTTATAAAAACTCTTTGATTAGAATCTACAGCTACGCGATATGGTGCTTCAAGATTTTCATCAGTTCTATCAATTATTCCTCCGATAGAATCATAAATACTTAATCTACTTAAAACTTGATCTTGTTCTGGCCCCTGTTTTGCATCATTATATTCGGCAACATAAATATTATCTTCATTATCTATAGCTAAACCAACTGGTCTGTAAAAATCCGTAAAAATCGTTCGAAGATAATTTCCCTCAGGACTATAAACTTTAACTTTCCCATTATCCTCTCCATCATCTTGAGCAAAGTAATCCGCAACATAAACATTACCTTGACTATCAATTTCTAAATCTAGTGGACTTTCAAATTGATTGCCTGGAATAAATACTTCAGGACTTCCACCCTCTGGATTTCTTTTTTTTACACCGTTTCCAAAAGTTAAAATATAAATAATCCCAGAAGAATCTATATCTGAAGCAACTACAATATCGTCTGTAATTAGATTTGACAAACCTATACTTGGTAGATTTATATCATCATACCAGTCATACTCGGGTGGTGTAGTTTCAGGATGCTGCCCAAAGCCAAAACTAACATTCAATAAAAAAATAAGTAAAAAAAGTGCTATAGAAAGACTGCACGGCCTTAGCCGAAAAGAAAAGCCGGGTAATGTAAAGTAATCGTGTTTCATAGCCGGGTATTAGCACCTCCGGCAGTAAAGATAAAACTTGTAATGGGAAAGCTTAAAAAATAACGTTAATTCTACGGCTTTCCGTAATTTAAAAGCAGCCGAAAACCGCTCTCCGGGCATAGCGCGTAAAGTTTAACAAAAAATCCCGGGGAGGAAAACAATGAGAGCAGCCTTTTTGCTTAAGACTCTTCGTCTAAATATCGTCATGCTTAATTGCATATCCGTTCAGGCATGCTAGTTACAGAGCCTACCACGAATTCTTTCGGCGATCTAACATGTTAGAATCCCTATCAACTTAGATGCTGAAATAAATTCAGCAAGACGATAGAACGAAACATGTGACGCCGAAATAACTCAGCATTACGATAAATCTTAAATGGACGAAAATATACATTTACGCCACTCTCATTATTCCCGGAAACTGAAAAAACCGCCTTGCCTTATGCTTCGGCGTTTTCCTGGTTTTTTACCACCAACCTAAATCCTTCGCCGTGAATATTTAAAATTTCAACATTCTCGTCTTTTTTAAGGTATTTACGCAGTTTGGCGATATATACATCCATACTTCTGGAAGTAAAGTAATTATCGTCTCTCCAAATTTTGGTAAGTGCCAGCTCCCTTGGCATCAAATCGTTTTCGTGCAGGGCCAGCAAACGCAACAACTCGTTCTCTTTTGGAGATAGTTTTTGTGGTTCTTCCTCTTTAAAAGTTAAGAACCTTAATTTAGAGTTTAAATGAAACGAACCAATTTCAAATTCAAACTGCTTAGAGTCTGCCACACTATCTGTAGCTTTGCGCTGCATAATGGCTTTAATCTTCATAAGCAATACTTCACTATCAAAAGGTTTGTTTAGGTAATCGTCTGCTCCTACCTTATAACCTTTAAGTACATCTTCCTTCATCGCTTTAGCGGTTAGGAAAATAATTGGAATATCTTCGTTTTTCTCCCTTATTTCCTTAGCCAGGGTAAAACCATCTTTGTAAGGCATCATTACATCCAGGATACAAAGGTCGAAATCGTCTTTTTTAAACTTTTCAAATCCTTCCATTCCGTTTTTGGCATGCGTTACTTCGTAATCGTTCATCGCCAAATAATCTTTTAAGACCGTTCCAAAGTTTGGATCGTCTTCTACTAACAAAATTTTCTTGTCTTCAGTTTCCATATATTTAAGATATTAGAGGTAATTTAATTATAAATGTGCTTCCTTTTCCTTTTTCGCTTTCCACCCAAACCTGTCCATGATGGTCTTCTATAATTCGCTTGGCATACGCCAAACCTAAGCCGTGGCCTTTTACATTATGGATATCTCCGGTATGTTCGCGATAAAATTTTTCAAATATTTTCTTTTGAACCAACTTAGACATTCCTATTCCCTGATCCCGGATTTTTAGAATGATGTAGTTCTTAACATTTTCGGTATAAATATCAATTTTGGGGCGATCGTCTGAGTATTTTACAGCATTGTCCAGCATATTAACCATTACATTGGTAAAATGATCCTGATTGGCCAAAATTGAAGAGCGTAAGGCTCCAAAATGGGTTTGTACATAACCGCCGCGATCTTCTACTATAAGTTCTATGTGGGTAATGGCATCTTCCACAATTTCATGTAACTGCAGCCTTTCTTTTTTAAGGTCCAGCTCGTTTTTTTCAAGTTTGGAAATGCGCAAAACATTTTCTACCTGGGCGTGCATACGTTTATTTTCGTCACGAATCATTTTAAGATAGCGCCTTTTCTTTTCTTCATCTTCGCTAATCTTAGGGTTTTTTATCGCATCTAAAGCCAGGTTAATCGTGGCGATAGGTGTTTTAAATTCGTGGGTCATATTATTGATAAAATCGGTTTTTATCTGGGAGATTTGCCGTTGTTTTATCAATTGCGATAATGCGCTGGAATACGCAACTACAATAATTAGGGTAAAAATTATAGAAAGTGATGCCATTAAAGTTACCGAAGAGAGCACTACTTTTTTCTTTTCGGTGAAATTAACCAACAACTGGTAATTGCTATTCCCAAGGTCGTCTGCAAAAAGTGGCACACCATAGGTGGCCGGGTGGCTAAGCGAAAAATCATCGCTATGCAAATTTGTAGAAATACTATTGCTATAAACCCCATACTCAAACTCTGATGCTATCTCACGATTGCTAAGCTCCTGGGCAAGTAGCCTTTCTATAGTTTGTTCACTTACCCTTTGGTGCAAAGGCAACTTACTGGTATGATCGGCTATATATTCTTTCAACAAATTTTTCTCATATTCGTCCATTCGAATAATACGCTCTATTTGCTGCTGTGAACTTAATTCCCGCCCATCTATTTTATTGCGACTGTTTACAATTTTGGTCACTTTTTTATTGATAAGCTTGGTGAACGGAATACTATCCCTTGCCGATTCTATAAAGCTGGAAGAAACCTTATAATCTTCCTCTAAAATAGCATCTGAATGAAAAAGGGTTTGGTTTCTTAATTTATTCTGATTTACGTAAGAATATTCGGTAACGGTAGAAGATTCTAACCGACTATTGGTGCTATCGGCATCCTTAAATTTAATCCAGTAATCTTCAATTTCCTGATTTTGAATTTGGTTTGCCACGCGCAAAAGCACCTGTTTAACGTCGTAGGTAAATTGTGCTTCTTTATCATCTACAGTACTCTTAATCCAGTATCCCTGTACGAAAATAATACCTATTAGGGACAGGCTCATTAAGATTACAAGCAGTAAAAAAAGCTTCTTATTCATGTGCCCAAAAGTAATATTTTAACATTTAGGGCGTCAATCGTTTAACCAAATGTTAACAAAACTTCTGCTAATTTTTACCTCGTTTTAAGATAATCTCATGTAATTCGTCAACCCGGCTTCTGGTAAGGGTTAAATCGTGGTTTTCAATTTCAAAATCAGCCAGTTTTCTCTTCTGCTCATCGCTCCATTGTTTCTCCATTCGTGCTTCAATTTCAGAAATAGTACTTTGGTCACGTTCCTGCAATCTTTTAAGCTTTTCTTCTTTGGTTGCGGTAACCAAAATATTTATATCGCATTTTTTATATCCACCTGCTTCAAACAGAATCGCGGCTTCGTAAATTACATAAGCGGCCTTTTGTTTACGTTGCCAGTTTTCAAAATCTTTTGCTACCGCCGGATGGATTATTTTATTTAAAGCTTCTAATTTTTCTGAATCCTTAAATACTACAGAAGCAATGTACTTGCGATTGGGAGCAGTATCGGTGTAAGCTTTTTCTCCTATTAATTTTATTACATGTTCCCTTATTTCTGCTGAAGTTTCCAGCAGGCGTTTCCCGGCATCATCTGCAATATAAATCGGCACGTTTTTCTCTTTAAAGAAACCCGCCACTGTAGTTTTCCCACTACCAATACCGCCTGTTAGCCCCACTACCATCATCTTTTTATTACAAATTGAATTTTACGTTCGTTAAGTCTAAGGTTTCTAACAAAAGAGGGGGACTTCGCAATACTGGCAATTATAAAGTCATCTCCCTCACTTATATCATTAAAATCGCAAACCACGCTAAAATCTTCGGGTTTTACCATTTCATATTGCTTTAAATTTACCTGAAAATATACCAGAACCTGTTTGGGAAATATAGAGATATTGGTATTCTCAGGTAGGTTTAAGACTGTTACCGGAACTTTAACGCTGCCTTCCGTAAATTTTTCTACCTCCTGGCTATAGTTCACTTTTGTGGTATAAAAGCTAAGCATCCCAAGCTTAGAAGTATCTACTCTCACACTACCCGAAACATCAGTTTTAATATTGCTCACCTGTAATTTCACCGTTTGCAGGCTCTGTAAAGTATCAATAATGTTTTCGGGGCCGCTTACTTTTATAGAATCAGGAGTTAGTTTTATCTCTCTGCTAGCCGAATAACCTACTGCATAACTTAAGTCTATCCTGGGCTTTATCTTTATCTTTTTTACTTTTTTAGCTTGATATGCTATGGCGATACTTTCCTGTAAAAACCGGGCTTTTTCGAAATTAATATTAACCTGGTCTTCCAGTGTCTCCCGGTTAGCTTCAAAGTTATAAACCAGGGCCCCATTCTGCTCTAAGGCTTTTCCAAGATCCAGTTCTACCCTGGGCTTAAAAAGTTTATAATACCAAATAGCAAAACCCTTATCCTGAATCCTTAATTTTAAAAAGCCGGGTCTTTCTTTAGTTATACTCTTGTCTAAAGGAATGTTTACATAAGAAACCGGAATGTCTATTATTTGCGTATACTCTTTAGAAATTTGCACTGAAAACCATATAAAAGAAGAGAACAGCAAAAAGAACCCAAAGGTCTTTAGGCTAGATTTTTTTACAGAAATTCGTTTAAATTCTATGTTTTTAAACATTTTTAAAGAATAAATTCGGAAATTTTAATTGAGGGTCTTTTTTTAAAATTTGAATATACCAAACCGACGTTATAAAACCGTACCCATAACCAAGAAATTGTACCAATGTAGCATAAACAGCCAAAAAGCCAATTTCTAAACTTCTATTTTTAATAGCAGCGTGGGTGGCTATAAGTACAAAATATAAAACATATAATAGAAATAACCACCAAAATCCGAATTTTAAAATCAAAATAGCAAACAAAAGCCCAAATGCAAAAACCGCCGGGAACCAATAGGTAATCCTGGCAGAACCTTTATGCCACTGGTTAAGGATTGGTCTTACCAGGCCAAATTTTTTCACCTGGATATAAAATTTAGACCAGTCTATACGGCGTTTATGAAAAACCACAGCTTTGGGGATAAGACAGAGTTTAAAGCCCATTTTTTTTAGCCGAAGTGAAAGATCGGGATCCTCGCCCGGATGAATTTGTCCAAATCCGCCTGATGCTTTAAAGGCTTTTTGGGAAATTCCCATATTAAAACTCCTGGGCTGAAAATTGTTCACCGAAGATTTTTTACCCCTAATCCCCCCGGTAGTAAAAAAGGAGGTCATGGCATAATCTATGGCTTTTTGGGTTTTGCTAAATGAAGGGTGTGAAGCGTCTGGTCCACCAAAGCAATCACAATAATTTTTCTTAAGGAAACTATCTATTTCCTGCAGATAATTTTGTGGTAATAAAACATCAGAATCTAAAATAAGAAAGTAATTCCCTTTGGCTTTTTTCATTCCAAAATTTCGGGAATCGCCGGGACCGGAATTCGGTTTAAAATAATAACTAATAGACAGCTTATCCTGAAAATCTTCTACGATTTTTTGGGAAGAAATATTAGAGCCGTCTTCCACAATAACAATCTCAAAATCTCGTGAAAATTTAAGCTTAAGCATGCTTTCCAACAACTCCCTCACCTCATCGGGGCGATTGTACACGGGAATTACAAAAGAATAATCCGGGGCCATGCTTTAAATAGAATTTGAAGATTTTTAATTAAATATTTCTTCTTAACGTCACCATTAACTTTTTTCAGAACCTGCTCCGATTTCTATCGGAGGTATAAGTTGTGAGAACTTTTATTCAAACTAAACGCTGAAATAAATTCAGCGTGACCTTAATTGTGAACTCTTTATTCTAAATCAATATTACGCTGAAACTACTTTTCTACTTAGCCTGAACTGGTTTCAGTGCTTTCTCCGATTTCATCGGAGGTCTAAGTTGAGCAAAAGCGCATATCACAATAGGTGCTGAAATGAGTTCAGCATGACGTTGTTTTTTTCGTCATTCTGAACTTGTTTCAGAATCCAGGTTGAGTGGAGTTCCCATCATATTAGACCCTAAAACAAGCCCACCTGACCCATCGGGTAGGTTCAGCATGACATGAAAAAAAAGTCACCCTGAACTTGTTTCAGGGTATAGGCTTAGTTAAAAACCCATACATAAAACAAGTTCAGCGCGAATAAATTTTATTTTTCCTCCTGTCCTTTAATAAAAGACTCCATAACTTCCTGGCTTACGCCCATATTGGCAAAACCACCATCGTGGAAAAGATTTTGAAGAGTAACTTTTTTAGTAAGATCAGAGAAAAGGCTCACGGTATAATCGGCACACTCTAACGCGGTTGCATTACCAAGTGGAGACATTTTATCGGCATAGGCGATAAATCCGTCAAATCCTTTTACACCCTGTCCTGCAGTGGTTGGGGTTGGGGACTGTGAAATAGTGTTCACTCTTACTTTGTGATCTTTCCCAAAGAAATAACCAAAGCTGCGGGCAATAGACTCTAAAAAGGCTTTATTATCGGCCATATCATTATAATCGGGAAATACACGCTGTGCGGCCATATAGCTAAGTGCTACAATACTTCCCCACTCGTTCATCGCTTCTTTCTTGTAAAGTACCTGCATGGTTTTATGAAAAGACACCGCAGAAATATCCCACCCCTTTTGGGTGAAATCGTAATTCTGCTCTGTATAATGATTTCCTTTTCTTACGTTTACCGACATCCCAATAGCGTGAAGTACAAAGTCTATTTTCCCACCCAGGATTTCCATAGATTTTTCAACCAGGTTTTCCAGATCTTCCAGGTTAGTAGCATCAGCAGGAATAACTTGCGAACCGGTCTTTTCGGCCAGTTTATCAATAGTGCCCATTCTTAACGCAATAGGAGCATTGGTAAGCACAAATTCCCCACCTTCTTCTTTCACTCTTTCGGCGGTTTTCCAGGCAATGGAATTTTCATCTAAAGCGCCAAAAATAATTCCTTTTTTTCCTTTTAACAGGTTGTATGACATAGTGATATATTTTTTCGTGGTTGTTAGCTTAATTACCTCAGAGAAAACTCAAAAAGGTATTTGTAATGATAAATATTAAATTTCGAAGCAAGCCTCAAAGTGCTTTAGCTCCCAATTTTGCGGTAAAGATAGCAAAATTACAATCAGCCCATAGTTTTAATCCAGAAGTGCTCTTGCATGTGCCATTGCCGACTTTCCAATTGTTGCCCCACCAAGCATAAGGGCTAGTTCTTCAATTCTTTGCTCAGCTTCTAATTCCTTAATTTTAGTGGTTGTAGCATTGACTGAATCTTCTTTAAAAATTTTAAAATGACTATTTCCCTTACCGGCAATTTGCGGCAGGTGAGTAATAGCAATTACCTGCATAGAATTCCCCATACGCTGTAAAATACCGGCCATTTTTTGCGCTATGTCACCGGAAACCCCTGTATCTATTTCATCAAAAATAATAGTAGGAAGTTTACTTTGGGCCGCCAAAATACTTTTTACCGCCAACATAATCCTGGAAAGTTCCCCTCCGGAAGCTGCTTTTTTAATTTCTTTAAAATCACCACCTTTATTAGCTGCCAGGTACCAGAATAATTCGTCCCTGCCATTCGCTAGAAAACCGCCTGCTTTTTTAAGTTCTATTTTTAAACGTGCGTTTGGCATTCCCAGGTCGTTTAATAAAAATTCTACTTCTTTAATAAAAGTAGGAACGATGGCTTTTCGTTTTTCATGAAGCTTATCGGCAATAGCGCCCAATTTACTTTCCTGCTTAACAATAGCCTTTTCTATTTCAGAAAGCGCATTTTCGGCATTTTCACTTACAGCTACTTTTTCCTGCAATTCCTCTTTTATCTGTAATAATTCGGCGATATTTTCTGCGGAATGTTTTTTCTGTAAATTATAGATCACCTGAAGTTTTTGGTTGGTTGCTTCAAGCTCTTCAGGATTAGCCTCTATATTTTCTAAAGCCTGGCTTAGTTCGCCTGAAAGATCATCTAATTCAATAATTACACTTTCAATTCGCTGATGAAAATTTTCATAATTTGAAGATAAACCGGCTATTTTAGACAGGGAAGCTCGCGTCTGTTTTAAACTATCTAAACTTCCAATTTCCTCCTGTTCTAATAAATTTAAGGCCGAACTTAGGTTTTCGGTTAGCTCTTCCACATTGCTTAATTCTTCATAGCGGGCTTCCAGTTCTTCCTGTATTCCTTCCTCTAAGCGCGCTTCTTCAAGCTCGTTTAACAAAAACAGGTTATAATCATATTCTTTGGTGGCCTGCGCCTGCTGCTCTTTTAAATCCTCAAGCTTTTTTTGAAGGTCTTTGTATGATCTACGTTCGGTTTTATACTCCAATAATAAAGCATCACTATGGGCAATGGTATCAATTACCTGAAATTGATAATCGTTATTACCCAAACTTAAAGTTTCGTGCTGACTGTGAATATCTATTAAATACTGCCCAAGTTTTTGCAACGAAGTTAACTTTACCGGCGTATCGTTTACAAAGGCCCGGGATTTTCCCGAAGACAAAATTTCGCGCCTAATAATTGTATTTTCCTCATAATCCAGATCTGCCGACTCGAAGAAATCTTTTAATCTGTAATTAGCAATATTAAAAGAGCCTTCTATTACACACTTTTTATCTGTGTCCCTAATACTACCATAATCGGCGCGGTTTCCTAAAAGGAGGCCAAGTGCACCCAACATAATAGATTTACCGGCACCTGTTTCGCCTGTAATTATCGTAAAACCTTCCTGAAGCCTAATATTTATATCTTCAATTAAGGCGTAATTTTTTATAGATAGAGCTGTAAGCAATGTAAACTAAATTTTGGCTAAATATAAGGGAGAAATTATTCCCAATCAACAATAAACTTTTGGATTGATTCCATAAGTTTTGGTAACTCTAAGAATTTGAATTAAACAGGTTTTAAAAATAAAAATCTACCTAAATTAAGATTATAAACTTAAAAAGCCTATTGCAGGTTTCTCCAATTTCTGGAATAACGCGGAGCAAGACCACTTAAAGTTTCTTTAAAGCCAGGGCGGTTAATATCTGGCCCATCACTAAAAATCTGACTAATTTCATCGGCTTTGGCATCAAAAAGGCTCCTTAGTAGCAAAGAATTTGCCCGTCGGGAATTCATAGTGTTTAAGCTTTCTATCGCATCGGCAATAGCTATTTTCCCGGCTTCAGGATCTTTATGCATTACATCTAATCCCTGGCGATGATATTGGTATAAAGCAGTACGATATTCGGTAAACATATTAGAAAGCAAATCGGAATTCAACCTAAAACGCGAGTTTTGGCCATCGGCACCGTTCCAGCCTGTCCTTCCGCTTTGTTGCGCTGTATTTACAATTTGATTAGCTTCCTGGTAATAATCGGTTCCGCCCTCTTTAGCAAAAGTATCGGCATCCAAACCTAAAATAGTATACACATAAAAAGAAACCACAGAAACCAGATTATTGGAAAAAGAGTTCTGACTATAATTTAACGGCTCATATTCCCTGTAATTAAAACTGAATTGATTATCGTTAAAATTAAAAACAGGGCTAACCATATTAGTACCATATACCGGCCTTGAAGATTGCACCTGGATGGTACCACTAAACGATTCGCCTTCAAACTCGTTTATAGTAATAAACATACTACAATTAATACGTTCTCCCGGTTCAAATTCTTTACTGGTCCAGGAAGTTTGATTTACAAATTCCCGTAGTGAGTTCTCTAAAGTTCTAAAAACAGAAAGATTGCTTTGACCTGTTTGTTCGGTATTTATTACTATTTCGCAATTGAGCTCCTGGGCACGGGTAGAAGTCATCCCGGCAAGTAAAAAAATAAAAAACAGAAAGTTACGCATCTAACAAATGTACAATTTCATTTATAATATCAGCAGCCACTTCTGCCTTGGATTTAAGATCAAAGGCTTTTTCTGAATCTTTATAGACCAAAGTAACTTTATTCGTGTCTTTTTTAAAGCCGGCACCGGCATCATTCATAGAATTAAGCACAATAAAGTCTAGATTTTTCTTAAGCAGCTTTTCTCTTGCATGCACAAGTTCGTTATTGGTTTCCAGGGCAAAGCCAATAAGTTTTTGATGGGTTTTCTTTTTACCCATAGATAAGAGAATATCCGGGGTTTTGGTAAGCTCCAGGCTTAAATTCTCATCGGCCTTTTTAATTTTTTGTGTAGCTACATTTTTTGGGGTATAATCTGAAACCGCAGCAGCTGCAATAGCCACATCAACATCTTCAAAATAATTATGCACGGCGGTATACATTTCGCCTGTACTCACCACACGTATTAAATTAATCCTTGAATCATTAATTTCTAGGTGAGTAGGACCAGAAATTAGAATTACCTCAGCACCAAAATCGGCGGCTTTTTTAGCCAATTCAAAGCCCATTTTACCACTGGAATGATTTCCTATAAAGCGTACCGGATCTATAGCCTCGTAAGTTGGCCCGGCGGTTATTAACAGCTTCTTCCCCTTTAAGGGTAGGCTTTCAGAAAAATAATTTTCTAAAAAATCTATAATCACTTCAGGCTCTGCCATTCTCCCCTCACCTGTTAAACCACTGGCAAGTTCACCTGTTCCTGCCGGAATCATAATATTTTGGTAAGACTTTAAGGTTTCAAAACTATTGGTTGTGGAAGGATGCTTAAACATATCTAAATCCATTGCAGGCGCAAAAAACACCGGGCATTTGGCCGAGAGATAGGTTGCCAGCAAAAAATTATCGCTATTGCCCGAAGCCATTTTAGACAAGGTATTGGCTGTTGCAGGGGCTAGAAGCATAAAATCGGCCCAAAGGCCGAGTTCTACATGATTGTTCCATTGCTCATCTTCATCATCTTCGGTAAAAGAAGAAAACACCTCATTTTTTGATAAAGTAGATAAGGTGAGCGGGGTTACAAATTCTTTGGCAGCCGGCGTCATGATAACTTTTACCTGCGCACCGGCCTTAATAAATAAACGTACTAAAAAAGCAGATTTATAAGCAGCAATACCGCCACTAATACCAAGAAGTACTTTTTTGCCTTTTAGTACAGACATCTTGCTTAAGCTTCTGCTTCAGAATCTTTTGTGTTTCGGTAATAGATTTTACCATCTAACCATTCTTGCATAGCAAGCGCATGTGGTTTTGGAAGTTTTTCATAAAACTTAGAAACCTCTATTTGCTCTTTGTTTTCAAAAATCTCGTCAAGACTATCGTTGTACGTAGCAAACTCATCAAGCTTTTCCAATAATTCCTTTTTGATCTCAGAATTAATTTGATTAGCTCTTTTAGCAACCACCGAAATAGCCTCGTATATATTACCTGTTGGCTCGTCTACCTTGTTTTTATCGAAGGTAATTGTGTTAATTGGTGCGTCTGTCTTTTTAATATCCATCTTTCTTCTACTATTAAAAATTTTGTAAGCGTGATTTTATATCTTCTGCCGAAGCTTCCATTGGCGCCATATATTCGCCTTCCGGATAATATTTTTTATAGGTTTCGTAAAACTCGAGTGCTTCATTAAGGCGTTCTTCCATTAAACTCCTAAAGCTATTAATTGCTAATCTATAGGCAGAATCGAATCTATAATATTGGGCAGATTCCCTAAAAGGAGAACCGGGATTATCGGCCAAAAAGTTTGTAAATGAAGTAATAGCAGCCCTGTAGTTTCCGGCTCTGGCCTCGCCTGTTAAATGATATTGCTTAGCTATTTCGAATTCTTTTTTCTCTAGTTTTATACGCAACTCGGTCGCCATCTCATTGGCCCTATCTACGTACTCCCCTTCCGGAAATGTATTTAAATAAGCCTGTAACTCTGTAACAGCTTTATTAGTATCGGTTTGATCTAAATCATACCTTGGTGAAAGTTCATAAAAGCTTCTAGCCTTTTTATAAGCAGCTTCTTCTACTTTTTCACTATTAGGGTAAGATTGCTGAAAACGCTCAAATTCATAAGAAGAAAGGTAATAATCACCTAATTCGTAATAAGTATTGGCAAATAAGAAACTAAGCTTCTCCCCTTGAGGTTTTCCACGGTATTGCGGAACAATTTGTTCAAACAACCTTAAGGCCTTGCGATACTTACGCTTATCTCCATTTTCCTGGGCTTCGTTATAAAGCTGTTCAGCATAAGAATATTTCTTTCCGCTATCATCGCTTTTAAGTAAGTCCTGATATTCCCCGCAGGATACAGTGAGCATTAAAACTGCTGCTAATAAAATTGCTTTCTTCATCATTTGTAAAAACATCTGGCAAAAGTACATTTTTCTTCAGTATAAAAAAAACTTTGTGCTATAGCCTTAAACAACCTTCTAACTCCCTTTTTATTATATTATGAAGAAAAAAAATAAGTTATTACTGAAAAAAGTAAGACTATCTGAAAAGCTTTTAAATCGTCATTCTACCCCGAAAGCTATCGGGGTTATTTCAGAATCTAAGATGTTGGTATTCAAAACATGTTAGAAGCTAAAAAAAGTCCGCCTAAATGGATTGGCAGATTCAGCCTGACGAAACTAGACTTTTCAGACAGTCTCTGTTATTAGTTTTTAAAAGATACTCGAGAATCGAGATTTAGATACATTATTTAAAATTGCTAAGAAAATCCTGAATTTGCTGCTGAAGTTCAGGTGTAGCCTTTACTAAAGGTAATCTCACATAATTCTCAATGCTCCCTTTTTGGGCCAACAAGGCTTTAATTCCGGCCGGATTTCCTTCGGCAAAAATTAAATCTATAGAGTGTTGTATTTTATAATGAAGTTTATAAGCTTCGGCCGATTTACCATCTAAGCCCAGCGACACCATTTTAGAGAACTCGGCAGGTAAGCCCTGTGCAATCACAGAAATTACTCCTTTACCCCCGGCCAAGGTCATAGGCAGGGTAAGCATATCGTCTCCTGAAATCACGAAAAAATCTTCCGGTACCAAACTTATTAATTTCATTGCCTGCACCATATCTCCGGCAGCTTCTTTAACCCCGATTACATTTTCAAAATCCCTTGCTATACGATTTATAGTTTCCGGCAGCATATTAGATGCAGTTCTCCCCGGTACATTATAAAGAATTATGGGCAAAGGAGAAGCAGTAGACACCGCTTTAAAGTGCTGATAGATTCCTTCCTGGGTTGGTTTATTATAAAAAGGAGAAACAGAAAGTATGGCGTCAAAACCTGTAAAATCTTCAGCTTTCAACTCTTCACATACCAAACGGGTATTATTTCCACCAAGGCCTAAAACCAGAGGAAGTCGGTTATTATTCTGCTTAACTACGGTATTTTTTACTAGTTGCTTTTCTTCTTTATCAAGACTGGCACTTTCGGCGGTTGTTCCTAAAACCACCAGGTAATCTACTCCGTTCTCAATCTGGCTCTCTACCAGGTTCTCCAGTGCTTGTACATCTACCGATAAGTCTTCCTTAAAAGGAGTTATTAAAGCTACACCGGTACCAATAAATGATTTCATTATATTTTTTTATTTTGATGATAATCCAAAAGGCTTGCCATTTTTAAATTAAAACCGCAAGATTTTTGGGAGACAAATGTATTGATTTTGTATATGTTTAAAAGCAAAACTTAGCTTCGGTTTTTAAATGAAGCACATATTTAACAGCTTTATTTTTTCTGTTAAAAAATGAACAGAATACAATGTTTCTTATATCATTTAAACCAGGTTCATTAGCCTAAGCTTACGCTCTGGGGTAAGGAAGAAAAGCAAGCAAAATATTAAACCCGTAAACCATAATAAATTACCGGTGATTAAAATTGCAGAGTCGTTTAAATAAAAATGTGCTCCATCCCTTAAAACATCAGAAAAAATAAATGAAAGCATCAGGGTAATAAAGTATACCGATTTTCTTGAGTAGGAATTCAGGTAATAGATAAGTCCAACTATCCCCAGAATCAATAAATTAAGATAATAAAGTATATATACCGCAAACTCTAAATCATTACTCATATAATCTTTGAGTTCTGTTACATGGGTAAACAAAAGATAGGTGTTTACACTTATTAAAAGCAGAAAGTATATAAGCATACTTTTAGTGGCAGCCTGTCTTTGAGTGTTTTGAAAAGCCTCTCTACACAAGCAAAAATAACCACCTATATAGAAGAGAAGTAAAAGAAATGAAAAGGTATCTGAATGAAAAAAGAGCCCTACAAGCTGAGCCAGGAAGAAAAAAACAAAAAAACACAATGCATTAAAGCCGATTTTTTTATTGCGCCTTACGTATATAACAAAAACACCTACAATAAATAGAAGCTGAGTTAGCCGCATCAACCAATTCAAATCCCCTATTGCAGCATATATATTTACGCTCAATACCGGAAGGAAAAGAAGTAATAAATATTGAAAAAAACTCATTTTCATTCATTTGCCTGCCGAAAATAAAAAAATAATATTGTTAAATTTCTTTTTTAGAGGGATAGCAAGGCTCATTTTTAAGCTTGTCTCCCATTTTTCGACAAAACATCTATTTTCCTCGCTGAATTACCGCTATAGTTTTAAAAGACAAAACCTTAACTACACAGATAATCTATTTATCTTTGCATTTTTAATAAAATAAAGATGAAATTATTCAAATTGATTAATTGCGTATTCTTTGCCCTAATTATACTGAGCTGTAAAGACGATTCTATTGAAACGGCTAAAGTTAAAGGGCAGCGTATCGCTATAGATAACAAGATTGAATCCAATGCTGAAATTAAAGAGTTTATAACTCCTTTTAAAGAGCATTTAAATAAAACTTTAGATAGCACATTAGCTTATAATCCGCGAGCTATGGTAAAAAGCGACGGCGATTTAAATACTGCCATTGGTAATTTAATGGCCGATGTGGTTATGGAACAAGCCGGTCCTGTTTTTAAAAGCAGAACAGGAAACGAGATAGATATGGTTCTGCTTAATCACGGCGGAATTAGAGCTGGCTTAAATAAAGGAAAAATATCTACCAGAAGCGCCTACGCACTAATGCCTTTTGAGAATGAAATTGTGATTGCTGAAATTTCTGGAGCAAAAATCAAAGAAATGCTTACTTATCTTGAGCGTGCAAAAACTGCCCATCCTGTAAGTGGCATTCAAATTATAATGAATAAAAATTATAAAGTTAAAAGCGCAGAAATAAAAGGAAAAAAAATAGAAAAAGACAAGACTTATTTTGTAGCCACCTCAGACTATTTACAGCAAGGGGGCGATAATATGCTGTTTTTTAAGAATCCGGTAGGCCTAACTAAAATAAATTATAAGTTACGTAATGCTATTATAGATTATTTTAAAAAAGTAGACACCTTAAAAGTAACTAAAGACAATAGGTTTATTAGACAGTAAACTACCTCGGGGTATTACACCCTTTGGCGGTGCCAACAAAGAGACTTTATAAAAGTCTATTAATTAAGTTTTTAATTTCGAAATTCACATACAGCTATCTAAATTTCGATTATTGAGAAGGAAATAATGAAAAGAAGAAATTTTATTCAACAAACCTCGGCAGCAACCGCGTTTATAGGAATTGGTGGTTTAAGCACATTTTCTTTTAAGCCAAATTATAAAAAGCATATTACCATTCTGCATACCAACGATGTTCACAGCCATATTGAGCCTTTTGGCCCCGATGATTCCAGAAATCCAAATATGGGTGGTGTTGCCAGGCGGGCAACTTTAATTGAGCAGATTAAAAATGAAAATCCAAATACGCTATTGTTAGACGCGGGAGATATTTTCCAGGGCACACCATACTTTAATTTCTATGGGGGTGAATTGGAGTTCAAACTAATGAGTAAAATGCAATACGATGCTGCTACCATAGGAAACCACGATTTTGACAATGGTATAGATGGGTTGCTTGCGCAACTCCCACATGCCAAATTCAGTTTTATTTCCTCTAATTACGACTTCAGCAATACTGTACTGGATGGCCATACCCACCAACATAAAGTTTTTACAAAAGACGGAGTTAAAATTGGCGTTTTTGGTTTGGGGGTTGAATTACAAGGGCTGGTAAACGATAGTCTTTACAAAGAAACTAAATACCTGGATCCTATAGAAATTGCACAAGATCAAAGCCGAATTTTAAAAGAAGAAAAAAAATGCGACCTGGTAATTTGCCTTTCGCACTTAGGCTACAAATACAATAGCGACAAAGTCTCTGACCTTAAACTAGCAAAAGCCACAGAAAACATTGACCTTATTATTGGCGGTCACACCCATACTTTTTTAGAAAAACCTACTGTTGAAACAAATAAAGCAGGTAAAAAAGTCCTGGTAAATCAGGTAGGCTGTTATGGCCTTTACCTGGGAAGAATTGATTTTTATTTAGACGATAAAAATAATATTGAAGCTAATGGATTAAAAATTGAGGTTTAAGCTTTAAAGCTTAAACCTCAGCAAACTACCTCGGGGTATTACACCCTTTGGCGTTGCCAATAAACAAAGGCTTTTCTATGGGTTTTATAAAAACTTCGTACCTATTAATACTAAAGCTCATTTTTTCTATTGATGGAAAAACGAACTCAAAAAAAATTAATCAAGCATCTCCAAAAACTCATCTTCACTTATAATTGTAGTCCCCAATTTTTCTGCTTTTGTGAGTTTACTAGGCCCCATATTGTCCCCGGCTACTAAATAATTTGTTTTTCCCGAAATAGATCCGGAGACCTTCCCTCCGTTATCTTCTATCATTTTCTTGAGTTCATTCCTGGAAACCTTTTCAAAAACCCCCGAAATTACAAAAGTATTTCCTCCCAGTTTATCACTCTGGTTTTCCAGTTCCTCAACAGCTATTTCTAATTGAAGCCCGTAATCTTTAAGACGCTCAATAATTACTTTATTCTCTTCTGAAGCAAAGAAGTCGGTGACACTTTGTGCAATGCGTTCCCCTATTTCATCAACTGAGGTAAGGTCTTCGATATTCGCTGAAGCTAATGCATCTATACTTTTATAATATATCGCCAGTTTTTTAGCTACTGTTTCCCCTACATACCTAATACCAAGAGCAAACAAAACACGTTCAAAGGGAATTTCTTTAGACTTTTCAATACCATTAATTAGGTTATCAGCCGATTTCTCTGCCATTCGTTCCAGGGGAAGAACATCCTCTTTTTTTAGCGTATATAAATCGGCGTAATTGGCAATTAAATTAGCATTCACTAATAAAGCAACTGTTTCCCCGCCCAGGCCTTCAATATCCATTGCTTTTCGTGAAATAAAATGTTGAATCCTCCCAATAATTTGCGGGGGGCAACCATGATAATTAGGGCAGTAATGTTGTGCTTCCCCTTCTTTTCTAACTAACTCGCTATCGCATTCAGGGCAGGTTTCAGCATACTGGGTTTCGGGGGTTGCCGGATCTCTTTGTGTAAAATCTACACCTACAATTTTTGGAATAATTTCACCTCCTTTTTCTACAAAAACGATATCCCCTTCCCTTACGTCCAATTTTTCAATCTGGTCGGCATTGTGCAAAGAAGCCCGCTTTACCGTAGTTCCCGCCAATTGCACCGGATCGAGATTAGCCACGGGGGTTATTGCACCTGTCCTGCCTACCTGGTAGGTAATTTTATTCAGTTTTGTACTTTCTTGCTCTGCCTTAAACTTATAGGCCATGGCCCAACGAGGTGATTTAGCTGTATACCCCAGCTCGTCTTGTTGATCAAAACTATTTACTTTTACCACCACGCCATCGGTTTCATAAGGAAGATCGTGGCGGTACTGATCCCAGTAATTCACATACTCCAGTACCTCGGCAATACTGTTTTTTAATTCCGCTTCAGCCGGAACTTTAAAACCCCACTCCCTTGCTTTTTCAAGGCCTTCAAATTGAGATTTTACCGGTAAGCTATCGGCTACCAGGCTATACAACAAGCAATCCAAAGGTCTTTTGGCAACCTCGGCACTATCCTGAAGTTTCAGGCTTCCAGAGGCGGTGTTCCTGGGGTTAGCATAAGGTTCTTCGCCTGCTTCTATTCTTTCTGCATTCATCTTCGCAAAACCTTCATACGGCAAAACAATCTCTCCCCTAATATCAAATTTCTTAGGGAAATCGCCCTTTAATTTTAAGGGTACAGATTTTATTGTTTTTATATTATTGGTAACATCGTCTCCCTGAAAACCGTCACCCCGTGTAACAGCACGTTTTAACATACCATTTTCATAGGTAAGACTAATGGAAGCACCATCATATTTTAACTCGCAAACATACTGCACTTTCCCTCCAATAGCTTTTTCAATACGTTTTTCCCAGTCTTCTAACTCTTCCTTCGAATAGGAATTGGAAAGCGAATACATTCTATGATCGTGAACAACAGTATTGAAATTTTTAGTTATCGCGCCCCCTACACGTCTTGTTGGCGAGTTGCTATCCTCAAATTCGGGATGCTGCTCTTCCAGTTGCTGAAGCTCTTTTAGCTTCATATCAAAGTCATAATCGCTTATTTCAGGTTTATCTTCAATATAATATAGGTAATTGTGCCTATGTAATTCTTCTCGTAATTGTTTAATCTTTTCCTGGATAGTCATAAAAAGGAGAACTGCTAAATTATTGCTGAGTTTTTAGTTTATCGTTTTCAAAAATAAGGCAATGTTTTTTTCCATGCTGTGTAAATTTTATTTCAAATTGAAATTTACCATTGGGACTTTTGGCGGGAAACCAGTTTTTAAGGTTTTGAAAAATACCTACAGACAAGCTTTCATCTTCACCAACTACACAAAACAGCTTAAAACTGCCATCACATATATCAAGTTTACAATTAATATTTAGAAAATTGAATTTCCTCTGAATATTTTTAGGTGCAAGTCAAACTTCACTAATACTAAAAAAATTTTTATTCGAGAAAATGGCCGATTTAGGTTTACGGAAGTCCTAGCAAGAGGTAAATTCAATTATATTTTATCCTTATTCCTAATTGTAAATAAAAAGCAGCAGATTCCTGGCGTGAATTTCAGCCCTGGCACTGGCAATATATTCACCAAAACCTCCTTATTTTAAGCCCTTAAACCACTATTTCTTATATACGCTCTTCGCGTTGATTTATTATTTTCAGTTTGTGTTCCCATTTGCTGTCCTTCAAAAATTCTTTATAATCTTGAATATTCAGCATTTCGTTTATTGCCTGCCTTTTGTCTTTTGATTTTTCATAGTAAGATTTACAAATCTCATAACCAACCCAATAACCCAAATCTGGATAACTATCTTCAGAAGCTGTTTTATAGTTAGCTATCCAATTATTGTATCTATCATAATACATATCCTTTTTAAATTCACTCCATATTTTATTTTCCTTCCCTTTTGCCCATTCAAAAATTTTGCGATTGGGCGTCTCCCCGCTAATCAATTCACCAATAAAATCGGCCATCCCTTCTTGTATTACATATCCAAGAGTGGTTGTATCTTTTTTCATTCCGTCCTGTTGAAAATGAATTAATTCATGAGCAACCACATTAGGGAGGTATTTAGATTTATTCATCAATAATTTATCGCCAAAATCAAGTTCTCCTGTATCCACTCCCTCTCCATCACTCATTTGATTTACACCAATTAGCAAACCTGTAGGTGTAACTGTTCCACCGCTTGTAAACGCACCAATTATAAAATATACATCTGGAAATATTGCTTTGGGGTATATTTCTTTAAGATTCTTAAAACTGCTTTGAATGCCTTTTTTATATTCATCGACCATCAAAGTGTTCTCTTTTATCGTTTTATATAATCTTGGATGTGATTCAACGTGTTTTACAAAATAATCGATGGAACTTACTTTTACACCCATATAATCTTGCATACCATCACTAGCCTTCTCGAAATAGTATTTTTTGTAAATATTCTTTGCATTTAAAGAGTCTTCTCGCACTAAATTATAGGCTTGCCAAAAATTATGAATATCACTCGTAACAATTTGAGCACGATTTGGGTCGTTATTAGGCAAATTAGGTTCAGGGATTTTATCTACTAATTTTTCCCACTTTTTATTTTTATGCAAAATAGCTAAATCGGAATCTTTCATAAGGTAAGATTTATATTTAAACCCATACTTCACAACATCATCTAGTAAAACAAAAGCGCTATCTACTTTTTTTTGCAAAGCTAAACAACGGGCAGCATTGTAAGTAGCATTCATTTTTTGCCACTCAAAATCTGCTAGTTCTACTATTTTTAAATATTTGTCTTTGGCGGTCTTGTAGTTTTTCTCTTTATAGAGCGTATTAGCCTCGTTAATGATTTCCGAGATACTAGGTTTTTCCTGTCCGTTAATTTGGCCTACAGAAATGATTAAAAGCACGAAAAATAATATTTTCCTCATAAATTATGTTTTTGTTAAAGACGATTAAGAAAAGTGATTGTTACACTAAAGTGGCGCCACCACAGAAATTAATCGATTTTTAGCTATAGACAGGAAAGCTTAAAACATGCCAAGCATCTCCTTTTAAATCCATCATCTATATTCGGCAAGTTTCAAATTTGATAGCTCCCTATAAAACAGCAATTGTCTAGCTACATTATAAATATATTTGAAGCTTCTGGATTTTCATTTCTAAGAATCCTTTTTAAGTCTGGTCTTTACGCATCCATTTAGGCACAGGCATAGGCTTAAAGTGGTACATTTTTTCCAACAATTCTTCAGTATTTTCAGCAATTATCAGAAGATCAAAATTCTCTTTTTTAAGCAAACCTTTTCTAACCATAGTTTTAAGCATAGCTATTAAATCATCATAAAATCCGTCGATATTTAATAAGCCAATGGGGTTTTGATGCAGTCCTAACTGCGCCCAGGTAACAATTTCAAAAAGTTCTTCAAAAGTACCAAAACCACCAGGAAGAGCTATAAAACCGTCGCTTAGTTCATGGATTTTAAGCTTGCGCTCATGCATATCGCGCGTGGTAATTAACCGGCTTAAACCTGTGTGCACCAATTCTTTTGTTTTCAGAAAATCTGGAATCACCCCAATTACTTTTCCGTTATTTTGTAATGCGCCGGTAGCTACCTGCCCCATTAAACCAAGTTTACTTCCTCCATAAACCAATTGAATGTTTTTTTGAGCTAAAGTTTTGCCCAGGCGGTAAGATTCGGCATATATTTTTTCATCATTTCCGTCGCTACTTGCGCAAAAAACGGCAATACTCTTAAGATTATTTTTAGTGCTTTTTTCCAAAATAAATGTTTTCTTGTTTAAAAATTACCGGGATAAACTTCTAACCTTCCCAACCAAAAGCCTTGCGTAAACTCATCCCAATTTAATAGAAATAAGCCTCAAGGGTATTACTAATAATAATGCTCTATATCAAGATATACAGTATCTGCTTCGATCTCAAAAATCAATTTATGGCTCATGGCGTTTCCATCAGAAAATTTTTCGTTGATGATTTTCTCAGCTTTCTCCTCCTCCCTTTCATATTGCAGAACATAACCCCCATTACCTTTGCCCTTTTTCATTTTCAAAAAACCCGAAACCGATTTACCGGGCTCGAGTCTATTAAAAATTTTAGTTTTAGAACCTTTGTTTGTTTTAAGCTGTACGTTATGTAACACAACATTAGTATTATTTTTTATTTCAAAATCAACACCGGTTCCTTCAAACAAGTTACACGAGTTCATGATAAAGGCGCAAATGAGCAAACCAATAAATTTTCTCATAGTACTTTAATTAGTTGATGCAACTCCCTTTAACATCCTAAAATTCCCAAAGAGATCTTTTCGCTTTTCACAGATAAAACCCTGCTTCTGCATCATTGTTTTGGTTTCTTCGGCGAGATATTGATTAATCTCAAAGTAAAGTTTTGCTTTAGGATTAAGGGCCTTCTTAGCTAATTTCGTGATTTTATTATAAAAAAGTAAAGGATCTTGATCTTTAACATATAAAGCTGTTTCAGGCTCATGGTCCAAAACATTTCGTTGCATTTCCTTTTTTTCCAGCTCGCGCACATAAGGTGGGTTAGATACTATAATATCCCAATGGCCCGATAATGTTTCGGTTTTTAAAATATCCTGCTGAATAAAACTAATTTCCACCTCATTATTTTTTGCATTGGCTTTAGCAATTTCCAGGGCTTTATCAGAAATATCCAGGGCCGAAACTTTAGCTTTAGGAAGATGTCTTGCCAGGGAAATCGCAATACAGCCACTCCCGGTCCCTATATCCAAAATTTTCAATGATTTTTCTTCCAGAGCAAAATCCTCTAAAACCCATTGCACTAGTTCTTCTGTTTCCGGTCTTGGCACCAGCACATTATTATCTACACTAAAAGTTAATCCGAAAAACTCGGTTTCCCCAATAATATACTGAATAGGCTCATGATTTTTTAACCTTGCTAAAGCATTTTCAAACCTACCTATATTAGCAGGTTCTATTTCAAGATCCGGATCTAAAGCCAGGTCTAAGCGCCTTACTCCCAAAAATGCTTCAGTGAGCAAAAAGAAAAATGAAAGCACTTCTTCAACCGGATAATCTTTTTCCAGCGTTTCTAGAAAAAGTTCTTTTTGTGCTTTTAATTTCATTTAAATTTATGAGTTATCAGTTCTCCTGTGTAAGTTTTCAGTTATTTCTGTTTGTGGGTTAGGAAAAGTATTTAACACCTCCTCTTCACTTTTAAATATCCTTAATCATCCACATTGTACAATTATAATGACCTGTTTCTCCCAGCGGTTTTTCTAAAGATCTAAATCCGCTACGGGCGTAAAGTTTTCTTGCGTCTTGCATATAAGGCAAAGTTTCAATATAGCATTGTTTAAAACCCTGGGATTTACCAAATTTCAGGCAGGCATCCATCATTTTTGCTCCTAAACCTTTGCCACGGGCCTCGGGCAGGAAATACATTTTTTGTAATTCACAGATGTTTTCTTCCAGTCCCACCAGTGGGGCAATACCCGCACCACCAAGAATTTCTCCTTTCTCTTCTACCACAAAGTAGGCCATTCGTGGCTTTTGATATGTAGCAAACATATTGTCCAGGGCTTCATCTTCATAGGCAGTACCAACTTTGGGAACGCCCATTTCTAATAAAACCTTTCTCACCACTTTGGCAACTTGCTGGTTGTCTTCCTTTTGAATCTCGCGTATTTTTAGTATGCTCATTCTTGGTAAATAATCCTATTTTAGCGGTGTGAATATACACGAAAAATACATAAAACGTTGTATCGAACTGGCCAAAAATGGCCTGGGAACCACCTACCCTAATCCATTGGTAGGCAGCGTAATTGTTCATAAAAATAAAATTATTGGTGAAGGCTGGCATCAAAAAGCAGGGGAAGCCCATGCTGAAGTAAACGCGGTAAATTCTGTTAAAGACACATCGCTTTTAAAGCACGCCACAATATATGTTAGCCTGGAGCCTTGCAGCCACTATGGAAAAACTCCTCCGTGTAGCGATTTAATTATTGCAAAAGGTATTAAAAAGGTGGTAATTGGCACCATAGATCCTTTTGCTAAGGTAGCCGGGCGTGGTATTAAGAAATTGATGGAAGCAGGTTGTGATGTCCAAATTGGGGTTTTAGAGAAAGAATGCCGGGATCTCAACAAGCGCTTTTTCACCTTTCATCAAAAAAAGCGCCCCTATATTGTTTTGAAATGGGCCCATACCGCCGATGGTTTTATCGCTCCAAAAATTCAGGAAACAAGGGGGCCGGTTTGGATTACCAATCAATATTCTAAGCAATTGGTACACAAATGGCGTAGTGAAGAACAAGCTATTTTAGTAGGTACAAACACTGCCATTGCAGATAACCCTAAATTAAACACAAGACTTTGGAAAGGCGAAAATCCTGTGCGGGTAGTGATAGACAGGGAATTAAAAATTCCAGAAAATTCAGCTTTATTTGATAGTAGTATAAAAACTATTGTTTTCACCAAAAAAACCGAAACATCTACCCCTAATTTAGTATTTGAAACCTTAAATTTTAAGGAACAGCTCCCGGCACAAATTTGCGAGGTGCTACACAGGCACAACTTACAGTCGCTTATTATTGAAGGAGGAGCAAAAACGCTTCAGGAATTTATAAATTTTAATCTTTGGGACGAAGCCAGGGTTTTTTCGGGAATTTCAGAGTTTCATGAAGGTGTAAAAGCACCGGGATTTTCAGGCAAGACAATTTTAAAAACCAACCTGGAACGAGATACTTTAAAAATTTACAAAAATGATTAAAAACCTAATATTCGATTTTGGAGACGTATTTGTAAACCTGGACAAACCGGCAACTATGCGTGAAATGAGTAAACATCAAATCCCAGCACTTTCAGAAAATTTACTGCAAGTAAATCAGCAATATGAAAAGGGGCTTATTTCATCAGAAGCTTTTATAAAATCTTACCAAACCGAATATCCTAAGCTTCAGGAACACCAGTTTAAAAATTCCTGGAATGCCATTTTAATAGACTTCCCCGAATACCGCTACCGATTTCTAAAGAAACTTTCTGAAGAAAAAAATTACCGGTTAATTCTTCTAAGCAACACCAATGAAATTCATATAGATTGGATAAAAGAAAATGTAGCGTTTTTTGAAGATTTTAAAGCTTGTTTTGATGCATTTTATCTTTCGCACGAAATAAATTTTAGAAAACCCGATACCGAGATTTATGAGTTTGTACTACAAGAGCATAATTTAGAAGCCGGGGAATGCCTTTTTATAGACGACACCAAAGAAAACACCGAAGCCGCCAAAAGCTTAGGGCTACACACCTGGAATATTAATCCGCAGCAGGAAGACATTATAGATTTATTTACTGCCAGAAAGGAATTGTTTTGATTTACCTACTGCTAAGCATTCTTTCTTCTACCATAATTTTTGTAGTCTTTAGACTTTATAAAAAATATGGTGTAAACACACTACAGGCTATAATTATTAATTATTTTATAGCATGTACCGTAGGCTTTTTTGGGTATATTGAAAGTACGGAAGACCTGATAAGGATTCCCTCTGAATCATGGTTTATGGGTATTATCATTTTAGGTGCCCTGTTTATTACTGTATTTAATCTTGCAGCTATCACCACACAGCGCAGCGGGCTATCGGTGGTTTCGGTAGCTACCAAAATGTCGCTTGCCATCCCGGTTTTCTGCGGAATATTTATTTATAATGAAAGTCTGGGATTCTTAAAAATTACGGGGGTTATCCTTGCTTTGCTGGCGGTATACTTAAGCTCAATAAAAACAAAAAAAGGCATAAGTATAAAAAGAGAAAACCTCATATTTCCCTTACTGGTTTTTATTGGAAGTGGAGTTATTGATACCACTATAAATTACCTGGAAAACTTTTATGTTTCAGAAAATGATGTAGGACTTTTTTCGTCCAGTATTTTTGGTATTGCAGGAATAATTGGGACACTTATTTTAATTGGCCAGGCATTTTTAGGAAAATTAAAAATTACCTGGAGAAACATTGCCGGCGGAATCGCATTAGGAATTCCCAATTATTTTTCGATCTATTTTTTAGTAATGGCCCTCCGTTCTCCGGGATTTGAAAATTCGGTGATTTTTACATTAAACCATGTAGGAATTGTTTTGGCTTCTACTATTTTGGGAATTGTATTATTTAAAGAAGTTTTACTGAAGAAAAACTGGATTGGTATTGCACTGGCTGTGCTAAGTATTATCCTGGTGGCAAGTAGTCAGTAAACTAAGTCGGGGCAAGCCTCGGGGTACACCCTTTGGCGTTGCCAATAAATCTATCAAGAAGAAGGCTTCGTGGGTTTCAAATACTTTAGGCCTAAAAACAATTTAAAATGAAAGACACCTATAAAACCATAACCAAAGCTTCTCCCGAAGTTTTATTTAAAGACCGAAACTCAAAATTCTTCGGTTATGCTTTTCCGGTCAAAACTGAAGACGAAGCTAATCTTCATTTAGAAGAATTAAAATCGAAACACCACAAAGCCCGGCATTGGTGTTATGCCTGGCAATTAGGAAAATCTGATTTTCAATATCGGGCCAACGACGATGGAGAACCTTCAAATTCTGCCGGAATGCCCATTTACGGGCAAATCCAGTCGTTTGAAGTTACCAATATTTTAATTGTTGTGGTAAGGTATTTTGGTGGTGTAAAACTTGGTGTTGGCGGACTTATAAATGCGTATAAAACCGCCGCACAAATGGCTCTGGAAGAAGCCAATATAATTACATACACTATAGACGAAGTATTTGAGATTAGTTTTGATTATCCCGAAATGAATATTGTAATGCGCTTAATAAAGGAAAATAACCTTACAGTTATAGAGCAAAAACTGGCCCTGGATTGCAAAATTTATATTTCTGTTAGAAAAAAAGAAGCAGATGCAATTTTTGAAAAATTCAATTCAACCTACAAGGTAGGAATAAAAAGAATGGAGCATTAAAATTTAAACAGCATACATTCCTAAAATCATTTTAAATGACGTTTAATCGCGCAAACCCTACAGGTCTAAAAGTATAAGAATTTGTTTAATTATTATTTCAACTTATCTAAAATATATTTTGGGCATCGAATAGGTTTTTTAGAAATAGCATCCATAAAAACAAGTGTAGTAGCCCCGGTTGTGAGTAGTTCTTTATTTTGATTATAAATTACATATTCAAAAGTTATCTTCACAGACGGAAGTTCTTTCAATTTTACTTCAATTTTAAGTTCATCTTCAAAAACGGCTGGCTTTAAAAATTTTGTTTGAAGCTCATAAACAGGTAACATCACCCCGGTTTCTTCCATATTTTTATACGAAATCCCGAAGGCCATAAGCCACTCAAGACGTGCTATTTCGAAGTATTGAGCATAATTTCCGTGGTGCACCACCCCCATTTGATCGGTTTCTGCATAACGGACTTTAACATAAGAGACATGACTTTTCATACTGAATTTAACAGGTAATGTGAATGAGGTTTTGTATTTTCATTGGCGGAATTAAGTATGCGTAAATTTTTCTTAAAAGTCAAGCCCAAACTGGTTTTTTTATTAGATAATTTGTTCACATATTTGTTCCACTTAAGTTAAGAGACCCCTATATCTTTTTAACTACAAATAAACCACTACTAACCTAAAATAATACAACACAAAGCATGTCAAAAACTGCGCAATCAGTTTGGAATAGCTGTCTGGCTTTTATCAAAGATAATATTACTCCACAGGCATATAAAACGTGGTTTGAACCCATACAAGCAGTAAAACTTACAGACTGTGCCCTAAGTATTCAAGTGCCTTCAAAGTTTTTTTATGAGTGGCTGGAAGAGCACTACGTAAAGCTTTTAAAAGTTTCACTTACCAAAGAGCTTGGAGAAAAAGCAAAATTGGTGTATGTGATTAAGATGGAAAATACTTACGGAAACAAAATGCCGTTTACCGAAAAGATTCCGAGTACACAGCGCAGTAATATGACTTCCCAGGAAGTAGATGTACCTATAAAGAATAAAAACCCAGAATTAAAAAACCCATTTATAATCCCGGGAATTAGAAATGTAAAAATTGAATCACAATTAAACCCGAGCTACAATTTCGAAAATTTTCTGGAAGGAGATTCTAACCGTTTAGCAAGATCGGCCGGACTGGCTGTGGCCAATAAACCGGGAGGAACTTCTTTTAACCCACTGCTTATTTTTGGCGGGGTAGGATTAGGAAAAACCCATTTAGCACATGCCATTGGGGTTGAAATTAAAGATAAATATCCCGAAAAGACCGTTCTATATATTTCGGCTGAAAAGTTTACCCAGCAATACATAGAATCAGTCAAGAAAAATAATAGAAATGATTTTATTCATTTTTATCAAATTATTGATGTTCTAATTGTTGATGATATTCAATTGTTATCAGGTAAAGCGGGAACCCAGGATGTATTTTTCCATATTTTCAACCATTTACATCAAAACGGTAAACAAGTTATCTTAACCAGTGATAAGGCACCGGTAGATATGCAGGATATTGAGCAACGCCTGCTTTCCAGGTTTAAATGGGGGCTTTCTGCCGAACTGCAACATCCAGATTTTGAAACCAGGATTTCTATTATTAAAAACAAACTTTACAGAGACGGTGTAGAGATGCCTGAGGAGATTGTTGAGTTTTTAGCCAATAATATTAAAACGAATATTCGCGAATTGGAGGGGGCGATTATTTCGCTTATAGCCCACTCTTCTTTCAACAAAAAGGATATCACCTTAGAACTCGCTAAAAAAATTGTAGACAACTACGTAAAAAATACCAAAAGAGAAGTTTCTATAGATTATATTCAGAAGGTAGTAAGCGATTATTTCCAAATGGATATACAAACCTTACAATCTAAGACTCGTAAAAGACATATTGTACAGGCAAGACAGCTAGCTATGTTTTTTGCTAAAAAATTCACCAAAGCCTCTTTAGCCAGTATTGGATCTCAAATTGGCAAACGTGACCACGCCACTGTTTTACATGCATGCAAAACCGTAGATAACTTATCTACCACCGACAAACAATTCAAAAAATTTGTTGAAGACCTCAACAAAAAACTTACTATATAAAAAGTATCTATGAAAACTAAGGTATTAATGGTGTGCCTTGGCAATATATGCAGATCACCGCTTGCTGAGGGAATTTTAAAGTCTAAAGTAGATGAATCTCAGGTTTTTGTAGATTCGGCTGGAACCGCAGGTTATCATATTAACGATACTCCCGATCCGCGGTCTATTGCCATAGCAAAAAAGAATAAGCTGGATATCACTTATCAACGCGGAAGACAATTTAAAGTAGAAGATTTCTATAAGTTCGATCTTATTTATGTTATGGACAATTCCAACTTTAGAGATGTAATTTCCCTGGCAAGAAACGACGACGATCGCACAAAGGTGCAATTAATTCTGGATGAAATTTTCCCCGCTGAAAATGTGGACGTCCCCGACCCATATTACGGCGGCGACCACGGCTTTGAAAACGTATACCAAATGCTTGATGAGGCCTGCGATAAAATAGCTGAACAATTAAAGGAAGAACAGAAAGCATAATGCCAGGCTTTAAATACTCCGGAAAACTTTATCTTATCCCTACTACCATGGGAGCGGCAAACCCAATGCAGGTTTTACCCATTCAGGTGAAAGAAATTATGCAGGAGCTGGATATTTATATTGTTGAAAATGAAAAGACAGCCCGCAGGCATATCAAACAACTACTTCCAGAAAAGCAGCAGTCTATTTTAAAGTTTTACAGCCTAAACAAGTTTACCGAAGCTAGTGAAATTCCTTCTTTCTTAAAAGATTGTAAAGAAGGAAAAAATATTGGTTTATTAAGTGAAGCCGGATGCCCCGGTGTTGCCGACCCGGGTGCCGAAATTGTAAAAATTGCCCATATTGAAGGTATACAGATAATCCCACTAGTTGGACCTTCTTCAATTTTACTGGCAATGATGGGCAGCGGCATGAATGGGCAGCGTTTTACCTTTAATGGATATTTACCCATAGCCAAAAAAGAACGTAAAAAGGAAATAAAAGATTTAGAGCGGCTTTCCTTTGAAAAGAACGAAGCTCAAATTTTTATTGAAACCCCATACCGTAACAACAAATTACTTGAAGATTTGCTTCAGTTTTTACACCCCACAACAAGGCTATGTATAGCTTGCGACATTACCCTGCCTACAGAATACATTGTAACCAAACCGGCTTCGGAATGGAAGAAAACAAAAACAGACCTCCACAAGAGGCCTGCTATTTTTGTATTTCAGAAAGAAATTTAAGCTCTATAGGCTTTTATATTTACCCTGGGGTTTTGCTCCGGTTTTATAAACGAAGTATCATAACCGCCAAACTTTTTCATATAATTTCTAATTGAAGTTCCAAAAGCATCGCTAAAAGATTGCGCACCCCAACTTCTCAGATATTTTTTCACACTTCCGGGACCGGCAAGATGGGCAGCCGCAAGAATACCAGATTCAGTTACTTTTACTCCATTGATCACCTTACCCTCAAAGCGAGCAATATCACGAATTAAGATCCACTTATTTCTTGATGAATTTGTGTAAAAGGCCGCTTCTTGCAAAGCAGGAGAGTTAAGGAATTCGGCAGCATTGTATATTCCCAACAATTCTAATGTTCCAATACCAAACTGGTATTTTCCCATATAGCCAAACTCGTTCACACTTTGGTAATTTCCGCGAGACTCTTTAAATCCCAGCGCTTCTTTGAATCCGTCATAAGACTTACCTAGCTTAGGCAAAGGCCTTTTTAGGCTCAAATCTTCTACTAATTCGCTCTCCTCTAAAAGAGCCACAGTATAATTTAGTTCAAGATTGGAAGTTGAATAACCTTCAATTTCCAAATTCGCTGCTTCTCTGGTCGAAAAACTGAAAAACATGCAGCCTGCAAAAACAGGCAAGATTGAAAATTTTGCAATTTTCTTTCTCATTAGATTTTGTTTCTGAAAGGTTAATGGTTTTGGCTAAATAATATAGCTAACACCCCTTTCAATTTCGCCGTGCAAATGTACAACAAATTTTAAAAATCTAAAGACCAGCCTGTTAAGCAATTTATAAAGTTTCACCCCTACTTAACATCGCTATAAGAAACAGCTATTCAAAGTGTTAGATAAACCTTAAGCCCAGGACCTAAAAATTTAATTTATCTTTTTATACCCTGCTTATTAATCCAACGCACATATTCACGCTTATTCCTGTTATGTTGCGCCAGATTTTTAGCAAATTTATGATAGCCAAAATTTTCTACATCGGCTACAAAATAGAAGTAATCATGATCTTCATAATTAAGTACCGCATTTATTGCAGAAATATCTGCCATAAAAATCGGGCCGGGAGGCAAGTTTTTAAATTTGTATGTATTGTAAGGCGAATCGAGTTCTAAATCTTTATACAGCACTCTTTTTATAACAGTATCCCATTTCTGGGTTTTGTTCTTAAGGGCATAGATTACGGTAGGATCGGCATCCAACTTCCAGCCATTTTTATACCTATTCATATAAACTCCTGCTACTTTTGGTCTCTCGTCAACTTTAACCGTCTCTTTATGTACTATTGAAGCTAAAGTAGACACCTCTTTAGGGTTCAACCCAATTTCTCTGGCTTTCTTTCTTTTCTCTTCTGTCCAAAAACGTTCATATTCGCGCTTCATTCTACTTCTAAATTCTTCAGCAGAGGTATTCCAATACACCTCATACTGGTTTGGAATATACATAGCCAGGGCATCAGCCTCGGTAAAATTGTTTTCAGTTAAAAAATCTTCATCTTTAAATGCTTTAATTAAAGCAATGCTATCGGCTTCAATTTGCTGAGCGATTCTTCCTGCCAGGTCTTCAAGACGCTCCTGATTGTTGAAGGTTAATTTAACCGGCACATTGCCACGTCGTAAAGCGTTTACCAACTCATTGTTGTTCATACCGGGTTTAATCGCAAACCTACCTGCTTTAATATTTGAAGCATAGCCTTTTTTTCTGGCTACCAAATCAAAAGAATTCATATCTTCAACAAAAGGTTGCAGGCTATCTATTACAGTTTGATAATTTGCACCGGTAGGCACATAAACCAATTTGTCTTCTGAAAAAGAAGTATTGGCAGAAAAGATACTGTTATAGATATAATAACTAAAAATAGAAAGAGCCACCAGCCCAAGAATGGCTATGGCAAGGAGAATTTTTTTTATGTACATTATTTATTGATCAATTGATATAGAATTTCGTCTTTAAATTGCCCCTGAGAATAGGTCCAATCTTTCTTCACCCCAACTTTTTGAAACCCCTGCTTTTCAAAAAGCTTTATACTGGTTTCGTTTCCCTGGGTAATATTCGCATATACCTGGTGCAGGGCCAGATGTTTAAAACAATAACTACAAATAAGATTAAGCGTTTCAGCACCATAGCCTTTTTCGCGGTCTGCTGCATCGGCTATTAATATACCTATGGCCGCACGGCGATCTTTTGGCTCAAAATCAAAAATATCTATTAAACCCACCTCTTTTTTCTGAAGATCACATATTACCAACCGCAATTGCTTCACATCATAAATATCCCGATGTGCATTTTCAAGATATTGCTTAATCATATACCTGGAATAAGGAGTTTGTGTCGCACTTACTTCCCAAAACTCTTCAGTATTTTCAATCCTGTGAACAAAGTCGAGATCTTCAGGCTCAAGTGCTCGCAAATAAACCTTATTTCCTTTTAAACTTAGCATATTATTTCCCCTTTAAAAACCTGTTCTGCCGGGCCGGTAAGCCAAACATCCCTATAGGTATCGCCTTCCTTTTTAAAAGAAACCGACAGTTCCCCACCCGGAACAATAAGTTTTACGGTGTTGCTATTTGCCTTTCCCGAGGCATGTGCCGCAAGGGCAACGGCAGTTACACCGGTTCCACAGGAAAGCGTCTCATCTTCCACCCCCCTTTCGTAGGTTCTCACAAGAAAGGTGTTATTCTCCTGCATATCTACAAAATTTACATTGGTGCCACCGTTACCTATATAAGCATCAGAATATCTAATTTCTGCACCTTCTTTTTTTACATCTAGTTGAGCTACATTTTTTGTAAAAACAACATGATGCGGTGACCCGGTATCCAGAAATGCCATATTTCCCGATTGTTTTATTTCGGTAAGATCCTGCATTTGCAAACTTACCTCATCGCCGGTAATTGTTGCTTTGTGCGGCCCGTCTACAGCAGTAAAAGTTGCTTTATCTTCAATAATTCCAAGGAATTTAGCAAAAGCAACAAGGCACCTACCTCCATTACCACACATACTACTTTCATTACCATCTGCATTAAAATACACCATTTTAAAATCGTCTCCGGCCACTTCAGGGTTTTCTAAAAGTATTAACCCGTCCCCCCCAATGCCAAATTTTCGGTCACAAAGCCTGTTTATTAATTTGGTATTGTTTTTGGATATTAGATTTTGACGGTTATCAATCATCACAAAATCGTTTCCCGTACCTTGATATTTGTAAAATGGAATTTTCATTACGTAAATTTTAAGGGCTACAAAGATACTATAAAATAGACGATTTTTTAGGTTGTTAAATGGCCGTTAAAGTTAAAAACTGAAAATATTAATATTATAATTTTAAAGTTGAATTATACAAAAACACGTTTTACAAAATGAAAAATTTATCAAAACTACTTCTCGTTTCTATACTTGGAGGCGCCCTAACTTTAGGGAGTTATAAGATATTTTTTGAAGAGGAAGTGCCTCCTACTTTACCACCGGTTTCCAATACAGGTGCTGAAGTAATTTCAGCGAATTATGCCAAAAATCTTTACGGCACCAATGCCGATTTCACCAAAGCGGCTGAAAATACGGTAAATGGTGTGGTTCACGTTAAAAATGTTGCTATTTACAGAGGCCCGAGAACTATGAGAGACCTAATTTATGGCAACCACAGTGGCGGAAAAGCCCTACAGGGAGCAGGTTCTGGGGTTATTATTTCTCCAGACGGTTATATTGTAACCAACAACCATGTGATTAAAGAGGCAAACGAAGTTGAAGTTACTTTAAACAACAACAAAACCTATAAAGCAGAGATTATTGGTACCGATGAAACTTCAGATATCGCATTATTAAAAATTGATGCTGAAAATTTAGACTATATTCCATTTGGAGATTCCAACAATGTAAAGCTTGGAGAATGGGTTTTAGCTGTTGGAAACCCTTTTAACTTAAAAAGTACGGTTACTGCAGGTATTATTAGTGCTACAGCAAGAGACTTAAACACCTTTGATAACACTCCACAATCTTTTATTCAAACTGATGCGGCTATAAACCCGGGAAATAGTGGAGGTGCTTTAGTTAATATAAATGGGGAACTTGTAGGAATTAATACTGCTATCACCTCCCAAACAGGTAGTTATGTAGGTTATGCCTTTGCCGTACCTTCCAACAATACCCGAAAAATAGTAGAGGATATCATGGAGTATGGTGATGTTCAAAAAGGAATTTTAGGCATTCGAGGTGGAAGTGTTACCCAAACTGCTATTGAAGAATTAGACTTAAAAACTTCCCAGGGAGTTCTGGTAGCAGAAGTTACCAGTGGCAGCGGTGCCGAAAAAGCCGGTTTAAAGGAAGGTGATGTAATCAAGAAAATAGATAACATACAAATTAATAAATTCTCAGATCTTACCGGTTATATTTACACAAAACGCCCGGATGATGAAGTTGAAGTTACCTTCTTAAGATCCGGAGACGAAAAGCAGGTAAAGGTAAAACTCAGTAAGTTTGAAACTTATGTAATTGAACCTATAAAAATTGAAGTCACCAATGCCACCAAGGAAGATCTACAAGCTTTAAACATTGACCATGGTGTTAAAATTCACAAAACTTTATCTCCAAGGCTACCAGCTTCAGAGCTAGTAGGAACCATTATAACTGCTATAGATAATAAGAAAGTTTCTAATGTTGGTGATGTAGAACGAATTTTTAGACGAAAAAATCTTTCGGAAGAAATTATTATCAGTATCGTTGATAAAAACGGCCAAAAACAACATATGGTTTGGCGTTAGGCTTGAATTAATAAAACAGGAAAGAGGTTGTCTGAAATGTCTAGTTTCGTCAAGCTGAACTTGTTTCAGCTTCTAAGATGTTTTGAATATCAATATTTTAGACCCTGAAATAAATTCAGGATGACAATTTTAAGAACTTTTCAGACAACCTCTTTTTATACAAATTTTTCTTTACGAAAACGTTTGAAATATATACTTTTGCGGCATTAATCAGAAAACCTCGATGCAAACAAACGAGGTATGAATAGAAAATAATTTTAAATATTCGAGATAAGTCTCGATGAATTAAGCCCTCTATGAGGGATTAAAACAACACAAACCACACATGAACTTTAACAAAGTTTACGAAAAAGAACTTTCCTTTCAGGCAAATCGGCGTAAAACGACCGTAGAATTCATTAACATCGTTAGCGATCTTTGGTACAACAAGTCTATTGAACTTGTTCTTTTCAGGAATCAATTGCTGGATAGAAACATTAGTGATATTCTTGATCTTCATGAATATGCAGGAGAATTTGTAGGGAAGCCTATTTCAATTTTTGATTCGGTAGAAATTGCAAAAGCAATCCAGGATATGGATCTACCACCTGCAAAACTGGATATAGGAAAACTAACCTACGAATATCATTTAGAAGACCAGGGGCACCTTAACGCCATGGCTTTTGTTTCCGACAAATTAAAAGACGCAAAAAAATATGGGAAGATAGTACCTAAAGATGTAGTACTTTATGGTTTTGGACGCATTGGTCGTTTGGTAGCCAGAGAACTTATGGCCAGAACCGGTAAAGGTAACCAACTAAGGTTACGAGCCATTGTTACGCGCGGAGCGGTAAATAGAACTGTACTGGAGAAACGTGCTTCCTTACTAAAGAATGATTCGGTTCACGGAGTTTTTTCCGGAACGGTTAACGTAGATGAAGAGCACAAGGCCCTTATTATAAATGGCACCACGGTAAATGTAATATCGGCAGATAAACCTGAAGATATAGATTACACAAAATACGGAATAGACAAAGCATTAATTATAGACAACACCGGCGCTTTTAGGGATAAAGAGGCATTAAGTAGGCATTTAAAAGCAAAAGGAGCGGCAAAAGTTTTACTTTCTGCTCCGGGAAAGGGCGTTCCTAATATTGTTCACGGTGTAAACCATAAAGAATATAACCCAGATAAAATTTCGATATTCTCAGCAGCTTCCTGCACTACCAACGCAATCACTCCAGTTTTAAAAGCTGTTCAGGATACACTTGGAGTTATACACGGGCATTTAGAAACTATTCACGCCTATACCAACGACCAGAACTTGGTAGACAATATGCATAGCAAATATCGTCGGGGCCGCGCGGCTGCACTAAATATGGTTATTACCGAAACCGGTGCCGGTAAAGCCGTAGCCAAAGCATTACCCGTTTTTGAAGGTAAATTAACTTCTAATGCAATTAGAGTCCCCGTACCTAATGGTTCTTTGGCTATTTTAAACCTTGAAGTAGAAGCCCAAACAAGTGTTGAAAGTATAAACCAGGTTTTAAGAAAATATGCGCTGGAAGGTGAACTTGTAGAGCAGATTAAATATTCGTTAGATAATGAATTGGTTTCTTCAGATATAGTTGGTTCTAATGCTCCGGCAATTTATGACAGTAAAGCAACTATAGTTTCTGCAGATGGAAAAAATGTTATTCTGTATATATGGTATGATAATGAATACGGTTACAGCCATCAATTAATAAGACTGGCAAAGTATATTGCAAAAGTAAGGAGGTTTACCTATTACTAGAGCTTATAAACTTTAGAAGGTATTTGCAATCTCAATAAAGCTAAGGCTTCCAAAATATTCAAAAATCTTTCTACTTGGTGCAGCTTCGCTTTATTGACCAAAACTTTACAAAAAAACCCACCCTTAGACGGTGGGTTTTTAAGTTGAAATACGTTACATTTGCGCGCTCAAATTATTAATTTAAAGGAATTTAGCAAATAAATTTCAAAATATTGAAGGCCAATACAATAAGTAGAAAATGCAGGCGTTCAAGCATATAAATTCTCAACCAGAAAAACCCAAATGATGCGTAACATTATTTTTTCAAGTTTACTTTTAATATTTTCAGTTGGTGCTTTAACCGCTCAAGATTCTTTAGCTACATCTAATTTTATTGAAGATGAATTCGATAATCTTATCGAATCATCAAATAACTACCAGGGCTATAAAGTGGTAGATTATGACGCTTTAATCGAGCTGCGCAACAACACAAAACGTCACGTACAAGATTTAAAAAACGAGTTACAGCAAGAGCAAAGCACAATAGAGAGCCAAAGTGAAGAAATTGAAAACCTTAAAAATCAATTAGCTGCTACCCAGGAAGACCTAAAGCGCGTAAACGAAGAAAAGGACGCGATAAAATTTCTGGGAATGCCTTTTAGCAAAGGTAGCTATATGGCCATGATGTGGGGAATAGTAGGTTTTTTAATCCTTGCTCTTCTTTTCTTTATTTATAAGTTTAAAAACTCTAATGCCACTACCAAAGAAGCTAGACATAGGCTAAACGAAACCGAAAAAGAATTTGACGCCTATCGTGCGAAAGCCCTGGAAAAAGAACAACGTTTAGGCCGTATGCTACAAGATGAGAAAAATAAAGCTAAAGAATAATTCTTCTTCAGCTTAATATTTAATTAGCATCTTTGCATTTTATACTAAAATATGCGCATAGATATAATTACCGTTGTTCCAGATTTACTTAAAAGCCCTTTTGATGCTTCTATTGTAAAAAGAGCCATAGATAGCGGCCATGTAGAAATCCACTTGCATAATTTAAGAGATTATGTAACCGATAATTACAAACAAATAGATGACTATCAATTTGGGGGTGGTGCCGGAATGGTAATGATGATAGAGCCTATAGACAAATGTATTTCCAATCTTAAGAGCCAAAGGGATTATGAGGAGGTGATTTATATGAGTCCTGATGGAGAACGTTTTAACCAAAAAACAGCTAATTCACTTTCCCTTAAAGAAAACCTTATTATATTGTGTGGGCATTACAAAGGTGTAGACCAAAGAGTACGTGATCACTTTATTACCAAAGAAATATCTATTGGTGATTATGTGCTTTCTGGTGGAGAACTGGGTGCTGCCGTAGTTTGTGATGCCATTATCAGGTTAATTCCCGGGGTACTAGGCAATGAGACTTCGGCCTTAACCGATTCTTTTCAGGATAACCTGTTAGCGCCACCGGTTTACACAAGGCCGGCCGAATATAAAGGGTGGAAAGTTCCGGAAGTATTAACCTCTGGCAATTTTCCAAAGATAGAAGCCTGGCGGGAGGAAAAAGCCTGGGAAAGAACCAAACGCTTAAGACCTGATCTTTTGGATGAAACAGAAAAATAATTGCAATTTCACAATTGCATTATAAATTAAAATTAATACTTTTGCACTCGTTCTAAAATAACCTCTGGCGAGGTCCGTGTATGTTGTTTTAGATTTTATATTAATAAAGACAATTATGGAATCGTTAATTAAGTACGTACAAGACGAATTCGTTGAAAGAAAAGATTTACCTCAATTTTCTGCAGGTGATACCATTACTGTGTATTACGAAATTAAAGAGGGTCAAAAAACCCGTACCCAGTTTTTTAAAGGGGTTGTAATTCAGAAAAGAGGAAGCGGTTCTTCACAAACATTCACCATTAGAAAAATGAGTGGTACTGTAGGTGTTGAAAGAATTTTCCCTCTAAACCTTCCTGCAATTCAAAAAATTGAAGTGAACAAGCGAGGAAAAGTAAGAAGAGCTCGTATTTATTACTTTAGAGAACTTACCGGGAAAAAAGCCCGTATTAAGGAAGCTAAAAGATAAATCGCATCTTATTAAATTTATAGAAAGCCCCGAGAATTCGGGGCTTTTTTTATTTATATTTTTTCACACCTATTTTCACACAATGCCTTGATATTTTGTTTTTATCAATAATTACACTACAAAACAATAAAAACCTAACCCTTAAGATATTTTAACTAAAAATATTTTACTAATATTTCATTAAACACATGTAATCATGTAATTTAAAGCGCATTAAAAAACTAAAACATATATTATGAAAAAAACAACAATTCAGGTATGGAGAACACTGGCATGTATTTTCTTTCTTGGAGCTTTATTTAGCGCTTGTGAAAAAGAAGAGAATTTACCTAATAAGGAGGAAAATGCTTTTACAGAACTAAAAGAGCCTCCATTTACAAATTACATGGTTATTTCAAATTCAAGCAATTCAACAAAAAGTGTGGAGGAAGATCTTACAAAAAGCGGCGGGAAGATTGTAAGTTCAATTCCTGAAATTGGAATTTCTATTGTAAGCTCAAAAGATGCAAATTTCATTCAGAATACCATAAAGAAAAGAAACGTTACTTCTGTTGTTCCAGATTATGAAATAGCCTGGATACCAACTTCTGAAAATATAGAATCTAACCTCCCTGATGCTACGCCAAGCATTGGAAGCACAGAGCCCTATTATTACTACGATTACCTATGGGGCCTGGAGGCGATTGATGCACCACAAGCCTGGAATGCCGGATTTACGGGAAGCGGGGCCAACGTATTTGTGCTTGACTCGGGGATAGATGCTGAACATGTAGAACTGGCTCCCAATTTAAACACAACACTTTCGGCTTCATTTGTACCTGGAGAAGACTGGAATATTTTAGAAAGCACCCCATTTAACAACCACGGCACGCACGTAGCAGGAACTATTGCTGCCGCCCAAAATGGTTTAGGACTTATAGGGGTTGCACCAAACGCTGAACTTGTTGCAGTAAAAGTGCTTTCTGAGTTTACTGGTAGAGGTGCTTTTAGTTCTATTAACGCAGGTATTATTTATGCCGGTGCCAATAAAGCAGATGTAATTAACATGAGCCTGGGTGCAACCTTAAATAAAAATGGAAAACTGATTGACGCCAATGGTGTACCTTTCAAAATACCGGGTAAATACGTTATGGAAATTGTAAATGCCCAACAACGAGCCCTGAATTTCGCTGCAAAACAAGGTAGTGTCATAATAGCCACTGCAGGAAATGATGGCATTAATTATGATGGGAATTCAGCCTATATAAAAATACCAGGAGGACTTAATAATGTGCTTACGGTATCGGCAACCGCACCTAATGGTTATGATGCAACAGCAGATTATACCAACTTTGATATTCCGGCCAGTTATACCACCCATGGAAAATCTTTAGTAGATGTTGCTGCTCCAGGAGGTGATTTTGACGTTGCTCTTGAAGATATGATTCTAAGTACCGGTAATAACAACAGCGCATACTGGAGTGCAGGAACAAGCATGGCTGCACCACATGTTTCAGGGATCGCTGCATTAATTATTGCTAAAAACGGAAAAATGAGCCCTAAAGAAGTTCAGAAACAAATTGAAAAGACAGCCGACAAGATTGATGGAAATGGCAAGAGCTTATACTTTGGAAAAGGAAGAATAAACGCCTATCGTGCAGTAACAGAGTAGGTAGTTATTAAAAATTAAAGGGGCTGCCCAAAAAAGTGTACTTTCCTCAAGCTTAGCTTGTTTCAAGCTAAGGGTTTAGAACCTTTTCAGACAGCTTCTTTTTAAAAAATTAAAATCAAAGCAAAAAACCACGTAAACAACTGTGTATTAAAATGTTAAATTTCTTGCAGAAACTTATATTTGTTTGTATATTTAATCTAGGAATTGGTCGAAAAAAGAAATGACAAAAGGATTTCTAATCAACGAATTCCCGGTAAAGCTTAAAAACCTTTACCTATGGTTTTTATCTTCTATATAACGCTCATTTTTGCCAGGTCAAAAGAAGTTTGAAGGATAAGAACCTTTAGATTCAGGAATATAACTGTTTTGAGTTTTTATTTTTGAATCATTGAAATAGTACACACCGGGATTTTTTCCTTAAAGAATTTCGAAAATTCAGTGAGCATGTATTATTTCAGTTGAAGCCATTTCATTTTAGCTATTAAGATGAAATGGCTTTTTTATGTTTCTTTACTAATAATTAACAAGCTTTCATGTTGCTTCAGCTATGATAAAAGCTTGAAAAATATTATATTGCGCAGTACTCGAACGCCCAGTAAAAATTGGGCGTTCAGTGAATTTAGACATTTCATAATTAATTAGCTATAAAAATTACATAATGACACAAATTGGCAAGATAATTTATACAAAAACAGATGAAGCCCCTGCTTTAGCCACTTACTCTTTCTACCCAATCGTAAAGTCGTATACCAAAGCGGCCAACGTTAGTATGGAAACCAAAGATATTTCCCTGGCCGGTAGAATTTTATCACAATTTCCTGAATACCTGTCAGAAGAACAAAAAGTAAGCGATGATTTAACCGAGCTGGGAGAGCTCGCCAAGAAGCCTGAGGCCAACATTATTAAACTACCTAATATTAGTGCTTCTATCCCGCAGCTTAAGGCGGCTATTAAGGAGCTTCAAGAGAAGGGATATAAACTACCTAATTATCCAGACGAAGCATCTAATGATGAGGAAAAGAAAATAAAGGCTACCTATGACAAGGTTAAGGGTAGTGCCGTAAACCCGGTACTTCGTGAAGGGAACTCTGATAGAAGAGCTCCTAAAGCAGTAAAGAATTTCGCTAAAAATCACCCTCATTCTATGGGTAAATGGAGCTCAAGCTCCAAATCTCATGTTGCTACTATGAATGGTGGAGACTTTAAGGCCAACGAAAAGTCTTTAACCCTTAGCGAAGATACTAGTGTAAAAATTGAATTCACCTCAGAAAGTGGTGATAAAAAAGTGCTTAAAGATAACCTGCAGCTACTTAAAGGTGAAGTTATTGATGCCAGCCTAATGAGTAAAAACGCTCTTTTAAAGTTTCTTAGGGAACAGGTAAAAGACGCCAAAGAAAAAGGAATCCTTTTTTCATTGCATATGAAGGCTACTATGATGAAGGTTTCTGACCCCATTATTTTTGGCCATGCGGTAAAAGTATTTTTTGAAGACGTTTTTAATGAATATGGCGAAGAAATTAAAAATGCAGGTGGTGATCCAAACAGCGGATTGGGAGATATTTTAAACGCTATTGAAAAACTTCCTGCCGATAAAAAAGCCGCTATAGAGTCTAAAATTGAATCTAACCTTGAACAAGGGCCCGATATAGCGATGGTAAATTCTGACAAAGGAATTACCAATCTTCACGTACCAAGTGATGTTATTATTGATGCCTCTATGCCGGCAATGATTAGAACCTCTGGCCAAATGTGGAATAAAAATAACGAAACCCAGGATACCAAAGCGGTAATTCCAGATAGTAGTTATGCTCCTCTTTACCAGGAAACCATTGAATTTTGCCAAAAACATGGTGCTTTTGATCCTACCACTATGGGAACTGTTCCAAACGTAGGGCTAATGGCTCAAAAAGCTGAAGAGTATGGTTCTCACGACAAAACTTTTGAGATTCCGGCTGCCGGAACTGTTCGTGTAGTAGATGAAAGTGGAAAAGTACTAACAGAACATGTGGTTGAAGAAGGTGATATTTGGAGAATGTGCCAGGTTAAAGATGCACCCGTACAGGATTGGATTAAATTAGCAGTTAACAGAGCAAAAGCAACCGGATGGCCGGCTATTTTCTGGTTAGACGAAAACCGTGCTCACGATGCAGAACTTATCAAAAAAGTAAATCATTACTTACCAAACCACGATACCGAAGGTTTGGAGATTAAAATAATGTCGGTTGCTGAAGCTACTAAATATACTTTAGAACGTGTAAAAGCCGGAAAAGATACCATATCGGTTACTGGAAACGTTTTAAGAGATTATTTAACCGATCTTTTCCCGATTCTAGAGGTAGGAACCAGTGCCAAAATGCTTTCTATAGTTCCATTAATGAATGGCGGAGGTTTGTTTGAAACCGGTGCCGGTGGATCTGCCCCTAAACACGTACAACAGTTTTTGGAAGAAGGCCACTTACGTTGGGATTCGCTGGGCGAATTTCTTGCCCTGGCGGCTTCTTTAGAGCATTTAGGTGAAAAATATGAAAACAAAAAAGCCCTTGTTCTTTCTGAAGCTTTAGATGAAGCAACTAACAAATTTTTGGAGAATAGTAAATCTCCATCCAGAAAAGTAAATGAACTTGATAACCGCGGAAGTCATTTTTACCTGGCTTTATATTGGGCACAAGCTTTAGCCGCTCAGGATAAAGACACCGACCTAAAAGAACATTTCAAAACTATTGCTTCGAAGTTAGAAGAAAATGAAGAGCAAATTAATAAAGAGCTTATAGATGCACAGGGATCTCCGGTAAATATTGGAGGTTATTACAAACCCGAAGAAGAGCTTACTTCTAAAGCTATGAGACCAAGTAAGCTTTTGAACGATATTTTAGGGTAGTTTTTTTCTAATTTTATATGCTCACGGTATATCCACTAGCTATAAAAAAAAGAAAATGGAATTTCGGCTCCAGGCCTTGAAGTTTCAACCTCTTTAACATTGAACAGATTGAATTTAAAGCCGGAAAGTGTTTTCCGGCTTTATTTTTATAACCGCAATCCTTCAACAATTCTTAATAATGTAATTAAGCTTTTAAATAATAAGCTTCTACACTATATTTACTTAAAAAATTGAAACTCTCACTTCCCTCCTCTTTAATATTAGTTTTCTTTTTTATCAGCCTGGGTTTAAATGCTCAGGAAAAGTACACTCTAAAAGGAACAATTAGCAATACATCCAACAATGAGACTTTAATTGGGGTTAACATTCTTATTCCTGAAGAGAAAAAAGGCGTAATTACCAACGAATATGGTTTCTATTCCATAAAATTACCTAAAGGCACCTATACTATAGAGATTTCATATTTGGGTTTTCAAAGTATTAAAGAGACGATTAGTATAGATGGCGATACCACATTTAACACCGCACTTACTGCGAGTTCAGAAAATTTAAATGAAGTAGTAATAACTTCTACCAACGAAGGCTTTAATCTAAAAAATCCGGAGATGAGTGTTAACAAGCTTTCTATAAACAGTATTCAAAAGTTACCGGTAGTTTTTGGGGAAGTAGATGTTATAAAATCGCTTTTATTACTACCGGGTGTCTCTAATGCAGGAGAAGGAGCTTCAGGCTTTAATGTTCGCGGTGGGGCGGTAGATCAAAACCTTATTTTGCTTGACGAAGCCACTATTTTTAATTCCTCTCATCTTTTTGGTTTCTTTTCGGTGTTTAATCCTGATGCCATTAAAGACCTTAAATTATATAAAGGAGGAATTCCTGCAAAATATGGCGGCCGGGTTTCCTCTGTACTAGACATATATCAACGCGATGGCAATAGCAGAACTTTTGAGGCCCAGGGGGGAATTGGCGTTATTTCAAGTAGATTACTGGCCGAAGGACCCATTGTAAAAGATAAAGGTTCCTTCCTGGTTGGTGGCCGTAGTTCGTATGCACATTTATTTCTAAAATTAGCCAATAATCCAAACATAGCTTACTTCTACGATTTAAATGCAAAACTTACTTACTCCATAAATGACGATAATAAATTATTATTTTCAGGTTATTTTGGTCGTGATGTGTTTGATATAAATCAGAATTTTATAAATACCTACGGAAATTCGGTTTTTAACCTTAGATGGAATCACCTGGTTTCAGATGATATCTTTACCAATTTGTCGTTAATTTATAGCGATTACTATTATGGACTTACCCTTGATTTTGTAGGATTCAATTGGGATAGTGGCATTAAAAATCTAAATATCAAATACGATTTTAATCACTATTTAAACGATACGTTTCAACTGGAATATGGCATTCATAATACTTACCACGAATTTAACCCCGGTGAGATTGAACCTATAGATGAAAAATCAGGAATTAATTATTTTAAACTCACCAATAAATATGCTTTTGAAAATGCCACTTACTTTTCTGTAGAGCACAAAATATCTAATAGTTTTTCGGCAGAATATGGTTTAAGGTTTAGCAACTTCTTTAGATTGGGGCAGGACAGCTTCAACGAATACCGGGACGACAACCCTATTATTTATAATGAAAGTTTAGATATATATGAGGAAGCAGAACCTATGAATGAAAAAACATATTCCCGATCTGAAGTAATAAAAACTTATTCTAATTTAGAACCCCGACTTGCCTTAGCCTATAATTTCAACGCTACCCAATCGATAAAAGCCAGTTATAACAGAATGGCTCAATACCTGCATTTAATCTCCAACACCAGTTCCCCTACTCCCCTTGATGTTTGGGCTCCAAGTGGTCCTTTTATTCAACCTCAAATTTTAGACCAATATGCACTAGGCTATTTTCGTAAATTTCAACAGGGAACTTATACCCTAGAATCTGAAGTTTTTTATAAAGACATTCAAAATAGAATAGATTATGTAAATGGCGCAAATCTTATTGCGAACAATAATATTGAAACTATTATTTTAAACGGACGCTCCAGGGCCTATGGTTTAGAAGTCTTAGCTAAAAAGAACAAAGGCCGCCTAACCGGTTGGTTAGCCTATACTTTATCTAAATCTGAACAACAAACTCCCGGTAGAACCCCCATTGAAAGCGGCATAAATAATGGAAAATGGTATGCTACCAGTTATGATAAAACCCACGATATAAACCTAACCGGCACCTACGATTACAATTCTAAATGGGATTTTAGCCTAAATTTTGCGTTTCAAACAGGTTTACCGGTTACCTACCCTACCGGGCAATATAACTTTAACGGAATAAATGTACCGGTTTACGGTGATAGAAACAGCAATAGATTACCTGCCTACCATAGGTTAGACCTTTCTGCAACCTACGTACCCAAACCAAATAAAAAAGATGGCTTGCAATCGTCCTGGAATTTTGGAATTTACAACGTATACAATAGAAAAAACGCCAATTCTATAAGTTTTAGAGAGAATGACGAAACCGGACGTAATGAAGCAGCAAAATTAAGCCTATTCGGAATCATACCATCTGTGACCTATAATTTTAAATTTTAAGATGAAAAAAGTAAACTACCTAGGGGCAAGCCTAAGAGGCATACGTTGGAAACAAATTTTTAATTTAGAGGCAAGCCTTGGGGTGTTATACGCTTTGGTGCTGCCAATAAAGTATTTAAGCCTCTTATTCCTTACTTCAGTTTTAATTTCTTGCGAGGAAGTTATAGAGTTGAATTTAGAAGAAAGCTCCCCCAGGCTTGTAGTAGATGCATCCTTGCTTTGGTATATGGACACCCCTGGCAATGAACAGAAAATTATATTAACAGAAACTACTGGTTACTATGAAGACGAAATAGCAACCGTGAGTGATGCCGAAATTATTATTAGATCCAAAAATGGAGAAGAATTTATTTTTAAACATCAGGAACAGGGCATTTACACCAATACTAGTTTCAAGCCCAAACTTGAAGAAGAATATACTTTAGAAATAAAGTATAAAGAAGAAATATATACCGCCAGTTCCAATTTTGTACCTGTTTCTGGAATAGACTTTATTGAACAGAATAACGAAGGTGGCTTTACCCGCGAAGACCTGGAGATTGAACCTTTTTTTACTGATCCAAAAGGTGAAGAAAATTTTTATCTTTTTACTTTTAAAGATTTCTCAATTTCTAAACTTTCCCTGGAAATTTACGAAGATAAATTTACAGACGGTAATCAGTTTTCAGCTTCCTATTCCGACGAAGATTTGGTGCCTGGTGATGAAGTATTTATCACTATGGAAGGGATATCTAAAGCATTTTATAACTATTTATTTATATTACGCTCTCAAGGTGGAGATAACGGCGGGGGGCCTTTCCAGTCTCAACCCGCAACGGTAAAAGGAAATATTATTAACCAATCCAATCCAGAAAATTATCCTTTTGGTTATTTTAGACTTTCAGAAGCAGATTCTACTACTTATATTGTGCAATGATGAAACACACCGATAAAAAAATACTTGGTAAAGGAATTAAATACCTGGCTTTTGCACTTCCATTAATATTAATAGGCCCTTCTGTGCTTTTCACGGCCTTTAATAACCAGGAACACCCCTATTATATCCCGGTTTTAATTCTGGGAATCATAGCCTTAATCGCGGCTATGCTTTTATTATTTAAAGGAATAATGACAATAGTAAAGGCTGTTTTTGACTAGAAGAAATATAATATTTTGTTCAGTTAATTAAGTAATAAGATAAGCAAACAAAAGATTGCCTTAAGCGCTAAAATATTAGCTTTATAATTTATAAATACAATTTCTAACATACTCCTAATTAACATTTTAACTTACTAGTAAACTACCTCAGGGTATTACAGCCTTTGGCGGTGCCAATAAATACAGTTTTAATCTACCACCTCAAAGCATATTTGATCAAAAATTATACGTCCATCGTTACTAATACCCTGAAGCGTGATTATATAATCACCCTCAACATCTGAGGTAAAGAAACTTATATTTTGAAAATTATTAGTAAGCCTAGGCTCCCATAATAATTGCCTTCTAAAATCGGGAATCCTATCAAGCTCCTGTTTCTTATAATTAACCACATAATAATTTTTGGCAGCTCTTACTGGTATTATATCAAATTTTTTCAAGGAACCTGATTGGTAGCTACCTACAAAATCATTCTCTTTGGTTTCGATAGAGATTATTCCACCAAAAATTTTAGAACCATAATAATATTCATTCCTCACCACTTTAATTACATCTATTTTATTTGCGCTATAATTCATTAAAGCTTCAGTATTCTCTATATAAAGTCCGTCTACAAGAAGAAGTGCACTACTAATAAATTCTAAATCACTATTTCTGGAGTATACTCCAAATACACTCTCGCCCTTTTTATTTTCTCTAATCTTAGCAGCACTAATTACTTCTATAAAAGTCTCTTTAACAGTAGGAAACCTGGTATAGTCATCTAAAGGATAAACTGCTATGTTTTTAGAGCCAAAAAATGGTTCCTTTTTTCCCTGAGTCTTTAATGTATCGGGCTTAATACTATAATAGCTATTCTCTATTTGATTAAATACACTACGCTTTACAATTTCCGATTCCATATCAGGACTTATCTCCAATGGTGGAAAATAAAGTGAAGAATAGTTAAATTTTGGAAGCGAATCTAATTCAATTTCAAAGTCGTGCGCATTTTCTCCCATCATCTGAACTACTAAATTATCTACACTCTGGCTGGCATCCAGGTTAAAATAAAACATCCCTTCTTCATTAGTATTACTTATTTTAAGCTGAAAATTATCTCCGGGCACTGAGACCGCCAAACTTTGGTTTGAAACAGAAAGATTTTTATTAGTTGTTGATATCGTTCCCCTAAATAAGTCCCCCCGAAGTTCTGGAAGATAAGGTTGACTTGAAGTAGAATTTGAATAGTTATCTTCCTTTGTATATATCTTCTGAAAATTAGAAATATTCAGTTTATCGGGAAGTTTTAATTTATTCTTTTTATAAACAGACAGGGAATAGTTCCCCTCTTTAAGTTTTAATGAATCTAAAAGAAGCTTTACTTCTTCTCTTTTATTGAATATTGCTTTATTTGATAACTTAATAATTCCTGTTGCTGAATTTTCTTTTTCTGAAATTGTATTTATATCATCTACTTGAGCCGAAGCAACACGTTTTAAACTTTTTTCGCCTTTGGTGGTATAAGGATTAATAACAAATACAGTCCCACTAAAGAAGTTGGTGTCACTTTTGTTATACATCCAATCTGTAAATGCAATTAATTTATAAGTCCCAGAGGCAATATTTGTGGGCACAAAAAAATCACCATTGCCTGTGCCTGAAGCTGTATTTATTTTATGAGTAAAAATTGTTTCTCCATTTTCGCTCACCATTTTCACATAAGCTATTTGACTTAAAGAACTTATTCTATTGGTTTTATCGTTAAGCACGTAAACTTTGTAATAAAGATATTCACCAGGAAAAACAAGAGAAGAATTGTAGTCCACAAAAACTTTCTCTTCTGGTTTAAACTGCTGTTCTTTAAACTTAGCCTCAGGTTTCTGACCAAAAGCAGAAGAGGCTAAGAATAAAAATAAAAGTGAGAAATAAATTGTTTTCATTCCCATAGTTTAATCTTCCCAAAAATCGGGTTTAACATTAACTCCAAAAACCCTACAATCAACACAAGGCTTCGGCACCACTCTATAGGGCCCCATTCCTTCACTATCGGCACCGCCATTAGCCTGGCTTATAAGGCTTACTGCATCATTTTCAACAGCATTTAAAAGAACAGGATATTCTGGCCTGGTAATCGTACAATTATAAGGGTACGGAGGTCTTTCTGTCCTATCATAAAAGTCTGTAAAATTGAAGAAAACTCTATGTGAATCTACGGCAGAAACACTAAAATAACCAAGCACCTTTTCGTTAGGATTATCTACCGAAAAGACATTTCCATTCACAAAACCCGGCTGATTTTGTGAAAAAAGACTTTCAGAACCAGATAATTCATTTAGAACTTCGTAAAAAGTATAAGCTTCCCTGGATAGACTATATTGTTTAACAAGTAAGCTATATCTGTAAGAAATAGCCGGATTTTCCTTACTTAGAAATCGTACAGGAAAATCACTTACAGCTTCATTAACTATATTTGAGGAACTGGAAATTATGATACTTTCTGAATCTCTTGTAACATAACAAAGATATTCTTCTTCTGTTTTGGGAGCTGTATCTATAACCCCGTTCTCAAGAATAAACTTAAATGGTATTCTATAAAGTGAACGAAACTCATAGGTTTCCTGATAAGTATAACGATAAAATTTCGAATCATTTTCTCCAGAGTTTACGGTTAGTGCCAAACCTTCTTTTTCCACACCGTTAATAGGTTGTGTTGATTTCACAATATCCATTTCCATAATTTCACTAGAGGCATCGAGTTTTACAGGTTCTGAGGCATAGGTTTTTCCGTCACTGGTAATAACTTCTAATTGATAAGATGAACTATTATTCTCAACAGAAAATTCTTGAGATGATCTATAAACTCCAGGTTCTTCTTCCTGAAATTGATACAAATCTCCAGATAGGTTTACAACTTTCACCTGAGCCCCAGATTCAGGATTTGGACCTTCATCACCAAGCGCATAAGTTCGGGAAAGTTTAATTTCCTGTTTCTTATATTCATTAGTAATGGTTGCCTCAATTACCAGAGCACTTTCCAGGTTTTCAGTTTCTATATCAAACGGCTCTACACAGCCAAAAACGCTTATGAGAAGACTAAAAACCACTATGTATTTTATAGCATAACTTCTCATTACTTAAAATTTAAAATTATAAGTGATTGTGGGAATAGGCACAGAAAAAATAGAACTTTGTAAAGCTTCGACTTTTCCATCTTTAGTTACAAAAAATACAGAATATGGGTTATTTCTTCCTAATACATTGTAAATAGAGATATTCCAAAAGCTATGTGCCAGCTTATCAATTTTATGATTTCCCTCTATATTAAAGCTTAAGTCCAGTCTATAATAATCTGGGATTCTATATTTATTTCGGTCACTATAAAAAACGTATTCTGCGCCATTAAAATCATATTGACCAATAGGGTAAGTGACCGGGCGACCGGTTTGATAAGCAAAATTAGCCGAAAAACTAAACCTTTTAGTAATCTTGTAATTGGCTACCAAACTTACATCGTGTGGCTTGTCGAAATTTGAAGGGAAATATCTTCCTGCATTTACAATCTGCTCGTTAAATTCACTATCTAATTTAATTAGGGACCTGGAGTAAGTATACCCCAGCCATCCATTTAATTTACCTCTTGTTTTCTTAACAAGAAACTCGATACCGTAAGATTTACCAACTCCCTGAAGTGCTTCGGTTTCTACATTTTCATTCAAAAATAATTTTGCGCCGGTTTTAAAATCCAATAAATCCTTAGACCTTTTATAGTAAGCTTCCGCGCTTAATTCATACAAATTATTATCTATATTTTTATAAAGACCTAAAGAGTATTGATTTGCTTTCTGAGGGGCTATATTTAAATCTGATAATTTATAAATATCTGTAGGAGAGATGGTAGTATTGTTTGTTAATGTGTGAATGTATTGATAAGTATTATTATAGGAAGCTTTTACTGATAAATTTGGCTTTAGAAAGTAACGAGCCGATAGGCGGGCCTCTGCCCCTCCATAGGTTTCAATCACCTCATTATTCTTATAATTTAAAGTATCTAGCACAGTAGCTGTGCTTTTTGGGAGCCCGGTTTCATAAATTCTCTGACTTCTTTCTCCCAATGCAGCATATATAGAATATCGCACCCCAGCATTTAAGAGCAATTTCTCACTTATTTTAAACTCGTCTGAAATAAACACTGAAGATTCCAGTCCCCTTTCCCGGGGTATTTTTAATTTAGTTATTTCTGATTCCCCTCCTATAGGTTTTATTTCCCCGGGGTCTACCACATAGAGTTTACTGGATAATCCATAAATAAAGTTATGATTTTCATTTAACTCATAATCAAGTATCATTTTTAATTCACTCTCGTTAATATTATATCCTGATTGAAAATTATCCCTAATGTCGTTTTCGTAACTTATATCGAATTTATAATCACTGTTAGAGAAAATGATATTTGCCTTATGGGCTTCGGTGAATTTGTGTTCATAATTTATGGACATTAACCTGTTTTGATAACTGAATAAAGAATCGGAAGTAAGACTAAACTTATCTTTACTAAAATATCCTGTAGCCTGAATTTTATTTTTATCATAAAAACTATGGTGGTATTTGCCAATAATATCATAGAAAGAAGCCTCACTATTATTAAGGGATTCTTCATCAAGATTTTTCAATATCCAGTTTGAATAGGTTGCACGTCCACCAATTATAAGCCCAGATTTATTCTTTACTACCGGAACTTCTAAAGATAAGTTACTAGTAACCGGTCCAATTGCTGCTTCTCCACTAAATTTCTGTGTATTGGCATTTTTGGTATGTATGTCAAAAACCGATGATAGCCGGCCTCCATACTTAGCCGGAATACTTCCCTTATAAATATTTACATCTCCTGAAGTGAAAGGATTGATAGCAGAAAATATCCCGAAAAAATGTGAAGGATTATAAAGCACCGCGTCATCAAGTAAAATAAGGTTTTGATCTGCCCTCCCTCCTCTAACATTATAACCTGCCGCACCCTCTCCTGCCTTTGTAATTCCCGGTAAAGTAGTGGCCACTTTCAAAATATCACGTTCACCTAATACCAATGGAATATTCTTTATTTGTTCTACATTAATTGTTTCAGACCCTACAATAGCATCAGAAACATTGTTATTATTAGTTGTTTCTAAAAAAACTTCGCCTAACTCTTCATAGGTTTCATTTAAGCTAATATCAAGCTTTCCATTATTATACATTACCACCCTAGTTCTGAGGTTTTCAGAACCTAATGACTGGGTTTCGAGAAGATTTGCACCTTGAGGCAATTTAATTTCATAGTATCCAAGACTATCGGTTATAGCACCAATATTCTTAGATTTAACCAAAATGGCTAAATTAGAAATAGGCTTCCCACTTACCTTATCTGTAACCACTCCACTTAGAGAATATTTCTTGTTACTTTTTGCGGTAGTTTCTTTTCCGATACTTAGGGTTTTTATGGGTTTATTTAAGTTCCTATTTTGTATTCCTTTATAAAAAATAGGGCTAATATTTTCCATATTCCTTTTCCCGGCTTTGTCTCCAGACGTTAAACTATTACCTATAGTATCATTTACACTCCCGAAAAATCCTTCGGGCAACGCATCATAAACCAAATTGTTAGGAGTTAGAATAATTTGATTTTTGTAAACATAATAATTCAAATAAGTATCCTTAAAAACTTCTGTGAGAATTGTATTTAGAGGTTTATTCTGAAAGTTTACTGAAATAGGATCGGCATCCAACCAGCTATCTACAAAGAAAAAAGTATAATTGCTTTGAGATTCAATCTCTAAAAGAATTTCTTTTAGTGTAATACCTTCCGCATTAATAGAAAATGTTTCTTCCTGAGAGAACGAAACAAAAGGAATAATCATAAAAGAAAGAAATAATAGTTGTTGCTTCAACCCGATTATTTTTTTAAAATTAAAAGTTCGATCAATTTAGTCATAAACTCACTTTGATTGGATTTCCGCAAAGAATTATACTCCTTATAAAAGTTAACAATCTCTTTTTTAGAACCTGGAAATACCTTCTGAAAATCTATTTTATCCTGTAAAAAGAAAAGTTCGCCATATTTTCTTAAAACAAAGTGGCTTTTTTGTTTCTTATACATATAAACAGTAACCTTATCATTCAGATTCTTCCTTTCCTTTAACCTATGTTTTTCCATCAATACGATATCTCGATTCTCATCAGTATACAAGATCTTGTAAATTCCTGAAGGAATCTTCTTTAATTGATTTCCTGAAATTCGCTTATATTTTGAGTTGTTTACTTCAAAAGCTTCAATCTTATCGGTTATTAGTTGAAAGACATGAGTAGCTAGGTCATTTTTTAATTTCACCAATACAACGTCATTATATATATTGTAATTTAGTAATATGTTATAGTAGGTTTTACCATCATATACTATATCACCCGGATGCATTTCATAGGGAAAAAGAAACTTATTTTCCTCAGGATCTATTTGATGTAATTCATTATATGCAATACCATTATATAGATCAGAGTTTTCGATCCCAATAAGCTTATCAAATTGAATATATATATCCTTTCTCGTAATATCCTGAGCAGCTAAGTCCTCTAAGAGCACAAAACTGAATAAAATTAGCAGACAAATAATGTTTTTAATCGTTTTCAATAAAAATATATAGGAATAGCATCATTTCTTCGAATATACACAAAAAATTGGCCCTATTGATATCATAAACTGGATATTCTCGCCATATTAAAAAACATCAAAAAGTTTAAAGCTACTTATCCTAAACTAAGGTAGCTTATAACCGAATAGAGAATATAAAAGATTGATTGTAAAATCAGGTGATAAAGTGAGATACTAATGAACCAGGATTTAACTGCTTTTGTGGGTTCCTGGGGAGTTTCATATGCGGCAAACTTAACTCCACACGACACGGGTATGGGCACCTGGACGTTTCAACAGTTTAAAAGGGCTATGGTGGAAGGA
>NZ_JAEHOK010000069.1 GCF_016236915.1 Salegentibacter maritimus | reverse complement strand
GTTAATAAACCTTCAGGAAGGATTAAGCTTAGCAGGGATAGGTCAGTCTCTTTATTCACTGGATAATATTTATCTACAAAGAAAACTATTTTTCAATCTAGACCCAACTTTTGAGATTGACCCGATGTTAGCTATTTTATTTTGTTTCGGAATTTTCTCTCAATTGATATTTAAATGTCATCAAAATGACAAAGGAAAAAAGGCCCTGAATAGGGCCTAAATTAATTGGTCTCAAAAAAGGGATTTAAACCCTGCAATTTTATTGCAGTACTTTAGTAGTGCGAAAAAATCTATATTTTGGTACTATGAGTTATCAAAG
>NZ_JAEHOK010000068.1 GCF_016236915.1 Salegentibacter maritimus | reverse complement strand
AACGGAACAAGGGATGATAACCAGCCATTAGATGCAGAATATCCCGTGGGAACCACCAATATTACATGGACCGTGACAGATGATAATGGAAACGAGGCTGAACCGGTAATACAAACCATAACGGTAACTGACGATCAGGCACCGGTAATCGCGGCTGTGGAAGCTATCAATACTACTGCAGATGCAGATACCTGTGGGGCGATGATAGAAATTGTACCTCCGACGGCTACTGATAACTGTTCAGTTGGAAATGTAAACGGAACAAGGGATGATAACCAGCCATTAGATGCAGAATACCCCGTGGGAACCACCAATATTACAT
>NZ_JAEHOK010000067.1 GCF_016236915.1 Salegentibacter maritimus | reverse complement strand
GAACAAGGGATGATAACCAGCCATTAGATGCGGAATACCCCGTGGGAACCACCAATATTACATGGACCGTGACAGATGATAATGGAAACGAGGCTGAACCGGTAATACAAACCGTAACGGTAACTGACGATCAGGCGCCGGTAATCACTGCTGTGGAAGCTATCAATACTACTGCAGATGCAGATACCTGTGGAGCAATGATAGAAATTGTACCTCCGACGGCTACTGATAACTGTTCAGTTGGAAATGTAAACGGAACAAGGGATGATAACCAGCCATTAGATGCGGAATACCCCGTGGGAACCACCAATATTACATGGACCGTGACAGATGA
>NZ_JAEHOK010000066.1 GCF_016236915.1 Salegentibacter maritimus | reverse complement strand
TGAATGAATTCCATTTCATAATGAAAAACACAACTTTTAATAAGTTCTATTTCTTCTGATTTCTTCAAATAATCAAATAAATCTTTCATTAAAAAGGGGACATTTTGATATGGCGGAGCAAAGTGTTCTACCTCTGATCCCTTCATTATGCCAACACCTTGTTTTCTATATTTCCCGGCATCTTCAATTAGGTTTTTCATTAAATGTTTATGACATTTTAGAAATGATTTCTCATCAAAAGCATTGTAATTTTCCAGGTGTTCATAAATTTCAATTGCATTGAGAACTTCTTTCACATCCTTTTTAGGGCCAATTATTCTTTTATGTTCTAGAAGCGCTGT
>NZ_JAEHOK010000065.1 GCF_016236915.1 Salegentibacter maritimus | reverse complement strand
AGATGGTACTGCTATTTGTGGGAGAGTATGTCACCGCCTTTTTTTTAAAAGACCTTTACAGCAATGTAAAGGTCTTTTTTTTTGAGCTAATTTTTCGGGATGCGGGGGCTGCTATAAGTCTTTAAGTGGTTTTACAGGTGGGACTACATTTGCTACCGGTGGCAGGCTTTTAAAATAGAAGTACATGGCCTTTAAATCTTCATCCTTTATATCTTTAAAGTTTTGCCAGGGCATGGGCGGCAATAACATGCGGGCATTTTCCTGGCCTTTGTATTTTCCTTCCACCATAGCCCTTTTAAACTGTTGAAACGTCCAGGTGCCCATACCCGTGTCGTGTGGAGTTAAGTTTGCCGCATATGAAACTCCCCAGG
>NZ_JAEHOK010000064.1 GCF_016236915.1 Salegentibacter maritimus | reverse complement strand
GCGATTGATGGGAAATTGGATTGGGAAGAAGATACTGCTAACAACAATTCTGCTTATTTAAGCTACCCCGGACTTAACAGTACCTTTTCCGGAGGAATGACAAGTTATACCGCAACGGTCGATCAATCTACGACCCCGGTAAGTATTTACGACACTGAACGTTTTGATAGGGGCAAAGGCGAACCCAATATGACCTATGCTTTTCCGGTGGATAGTCCCGGCACCTATGCGGTTCGTTTATATATGGGGAATTCGTATTCTGGGACTTCAGCAGCAGGTACAAGGATTTTTGATGTTTCTATAGAAGGAGTGGTACCTGCTTCCCTTCAGGCTGTAGACCTTTCTGCACAATTTGGTCACCAGGTAGGAGGG
>NZ_JAEHOK010000063.1 GCF_016236915.1 Salegentibacter maritimus | reverse complement strand
CCAACTGAACAGTTATCAGTAGCCGCCGGAGGTACAATTTCTATCATCGCCCCACAGGTATCTGCATCTGCAGTAGTATTGATAGCTTCCACAGCCGCGATTACCGGCGCCTGGTCGTCAGTTACCGTTATGGTTTGTATTACCGGTTCAGCCTCGTTTCCATTATCATCTGTCACGGTCCATGTAATATTGGTGGTTCCCACGGGGTATTCTGCATCTAATGGCAGATTATCATCCCTTGTTCCGTTTACATTTCCAACCGTACAGTTGTCAGTAGCCGTCGGAGGTACAATTTCTATCATCGCTCCACAGGTATCTGCATCTGCAGTAGTATTGATAGCTTCCACAGCAGCGATTACCGGTGCCTGGTCG
>NZ_JAEHOK010000062.1 GCF_016236915.1 Salegentibacter maritimus | reverse complement strand
CGGTTTGTATTACCGGTTCAGCCTCGTTTCCATTATCATCTGTCACGATCCATGTAATATTGGTGGTTCCCACGGGGTATTCTGCATCTAATGGCAGATTATCATCCCTTGTTCCGTTTACATTTCCAACCGTACAGTTATCAGTAGCCGTCGGAGGTACAATTTCTATCATTGCTCCACAGGTATCTGCATCTGCAGTAGTATTGATAGCTTCCACAGCCGCGATTACCGGTGCCTGGTCGTCAGTTACCGTTATGGTTTGTATTACCGGTAGAGCTTCGTTTCCATTATCATCTGTCACGGTCCATGTAATATTGGTGGTTCCCACGGGATATTCTGCATCTAATGGCTGGTTATCATCCCTTGTTCCGTT
>NZ_JAEHOK010000061.1 GCF_016236915.1 Salegentibacter maritimus | reverse complement strand
TTTCTGTAAATCTACTTTTTTTCATCGGACAGTTTATCGTTTTTAAAATTAACAATTTCGAATTTTAAACTGTCTTATTTTTAGGGAAGGCTACAAAACAATCTATTTTAAATTTAGATTTATTAAAATTCTTTGATTCTATTCAAGAAAAAAGAGTTTATGGAATATTTTCCTCCTTAGGATATGCAAAGAATTTAAGTGTAGATTTATCTAAAATTTGTACTGTAATCCTTCCAGATGACTATGTGAAAAATTTTAACGAAAGAGAACTAAAATCATTCAGTGATCATCCCCCAAAAATTAGGACAGTAAGTTAAGTTCAAAAATAACCTTAATTTTACTGTATTATGACACGAAGAAAATTTACCTCAAAGTT
>NZ_JAEHOK010000060.1 GCF_016236915.1 Salegentibacter maritimus | reverse complement strand
GATGTGGTTTCTAATATTCAAAACCAGGGAGCGATCTATAATGAAATTTTAAGCATTATTGGAAACGAGTCTGATATATTAGTAGACAACAATAATGGCACCTATACGCATACCGCTGTAGACGGTACGGAGGTGATTATTGATGCCAACACTACTTCAGTAAGTGTAACCGATGGGGTGTACACTTTTACAAATGGTAATGGAGACGTAATTACGACCATCGATACCAATGCAAGTGCTTCCGGTTACGACAACACCAATTCAGGTTTAACTTCTACCAATGTACAGGATGCTTTAGATGAAATTCAGCAGAACCTTGAAGATACCAATGCCGATTTAGGTAATATTGACCTGACCGATAATGGGGACGGTACTTTCACCTATACCGATGCAGAGGGTAATATTATAGACTTTGATGCCAATACTACCAGCTATACCGAAAATGGGGGAGGTAGTTATACCTT
>NZ_JAEHOK010000006.1 GCF_016236915.1 Salegentibacter maritimus | reverse complement strand
TGATCATCCCCCAAAAATTAGGACAGTAAGTTAAGTTCAAAAATAACCTTAATTTTACTGTATTATGACACGAAGAAAATTTACCTCAAAGTTTAAAACGAAAGTAGTTCTTGAAGCCTTGAAAGAGCGTCAAACGGTCAAGGAACTAGCACAAAAATTTGAGATTACTCCACAACAGATCAATACCTGGAAACGCAATTTCCTAAATGAGGCCGATACTGTTTTTTCAAAAGGGGAAAAATCAAAAAAATCAGAAGAAGAGGAAAAGAAAGACCAACTTCTTAAGGTGATTGGGGAGCTTAAAGTGGAGAATGATTTTTTAAAAAACGCCTTGCGATAAAACCTTTAGAAGAGCGTCGAACAATGATATGCAAGGGTCATTCCAAGCTCAGCCTCCAGCAGCAATGCAAGCTATTGCACATCCACCGCAGTGGAATCTATTATAGACCTCGTGGAGAAAGTAAACTTAATTTAGAACTGATGCGCCTGATGGATGAACATTATACCCATCATCCTTTTAAAGGTGCCAGGAGAATGCATACCTGGCTTACCCTGGATAAAGGGTATAAAGTCAATAAAAAGCGTATTGAACGTCTCTATTCCCGGATTATGGGACTCAGAGCTATTATGCCCGGGAAACATACCTCCAGGCGAAACAAAGAACATAAGGTGTATCCTTATTTATTGCGGAATCTTACAGTAGACCGTCCCAATCAGGTCTGGGCGATCGATATTACTTACATTCCTATGCGAAAAGGTTTTATGTATCTGGTAGCCATCATAGACCTGCATAGTCGCTATGTTCTTAACTGGTCTGTGTCCAATTCAATGGATGCCCAGTGGTGTAAAGAAACTTTAGAAGAAGCTATTGAAATCCATGGGACTCCTGAGATCATTAATACCGATCAGGGAAGCCAGTTTACTTCAGAGATCTTTACCCACAGGGTACTATCTAAAAATATTAAACTCAGTATGGATGGAAAAGGAAGAGCTATCGATAATGTATTTATAGAAAGGCTTTGGAGAAGTGTGAAGTACGAAAGTATTTATTTAAATCCTCCAGAATCTGGAGTAGATCTGTACCAACAACTCAATACCTATTTTAAATTTTACAACCACCAAAGAAGGCACCAGGGAATAGAAAATGAAATACCTTATAACCGATATTTAAACCAAAAAAGAAAGGCTGCTTGATAAATGAAAAATAGAACTTAATTTAGCAGCAAAGCTGTCCTAACAAATGGGGGTACTTTACAGGGAGTTAGTGCCTATAGGTAATGCTTCACTACCTCAAGGAGCACCCACAAGTCCCACTTTATCAAATTTAATATGCAAAAACCTTGATTATAGACTTTCGATATTAGCGGAAAAACTGAATGTCGATTATTCTAGATATGCTGATGACATCACTTTTTCAGGCACATTAAAAAACCTACCTAAAATTAAGCTATTAAGGCATATTATAAGAGATGAAGGATTTTGCATAAATTGGAACAAAGTCGGAGTATATAAAAAAGGTAGAAAACAAATTGTTACCGGTTTAACAGTATCAAATGGTGTCCATGTTCCTAGGGAGTTTAAGAACGAAGTGAAAAAACATTTGTATGGTTGTTTAAATTTTGGGTTAGAAAATCACTTAAATTTTATTGGTGCTGATGATAAAAACTTTTACAAGGAATGGCTATTAGGTAAAATATTCTTCATTAAATCTATAGAACCTGATTATGCTAAATCACTTGTCGATAAATTTAATTTGATAGAATGGAATAATTAGGAATCGCACTAGCGCTAACAAAGGTTAATCGCCAATAAGCGGCACCGTTAGTAAGAAAATAATTAACTTGACCAACAACAAAATACTAATCCGACAAATCCGCGTTCCTTACTTCATTAACTGGTTGTAATCGAAATGTTTGGTAGCTATAATGAAAAAAGAACTCATATTAATAATATTATTTTTTTTACATCAAATTGTGTTTTCGCAAATTGAAGAAAGTACCTACGAATTGAATTCATTAGATAATTTACTAACAGATAAAGTTAAAAACATTGTCAGTCAAAATATTAATGAAAAACAAACCATCTTTTTGGGAGAATCAGTTCATTATAGTGGTTCTGATTTTATAGCCAAAACAGAATTTGTAAAATATTTAGTTAATGAACACGGTTTTAAGGATATTATTTTTGAAAGTGATTTTTTTGCTTTGTTATTTGACCATGATAAACGGAATTTATATTCAATTTGGAGTAAATCTAAACAATGCAAAGAACTTTTTGATTTTTTGAAAAAAAACAAAGTTACTATCTGGGGGTTTGATAGTAGAATTCCTACTGCTTATTCTCATAAATATTTCACTATAAAATTATCAGAGTTATTAAAAACAAATAATATCGAACTCGATGAAGAATTTACAAAACTTGTAAAAACCATTATAAAAGATGAATATGAAGTAATCAATACAATATCAAAAGAAGAAATTGAATATGTTAATGATTATCTCGCTAAACTTTTATCAAATGAATTAATTAAAACAAATAAAAAATGGGTTCAAATTCTTGAAAGCTTCAAAAGTTCAGTAAAACTTTACACCGTTAAAGATAACAACTCAGATAAGAACAGAGTGAAAATTCGAGACAAACAAATGGCTAAAAATCTTGATTTTTTAGTGAAAAAATATCCTAATAAAAAGTTTATTATTTGGTTGGCAAACGGACATATGTCAAAATCTAACAATGAGTTAATGAAGGGGCAAACTATGGGTTATCAGTTTATACAGTTAAATCCAAAAACTTCTTATCATATAGCTTTCGGAACAATTGAATTACCTCCTACTAGAACTAAAAATGAAACTGAAAGAGCTTCAAGAAAAAGTAAGTCTATTTTAAACTTCCTACCATCAATAAAGAAAAATTATTTTATAGATTCAAAAAAAGTAATTTCAGCAAACAAAGAATTGATTAATAAAAAGTTTGATGATTTGTATATTTTTAATTTGCCAAATAACAAAACGAAATTACTTAATCATTTTGACGCTCTTGTTTTTATAGCTAAAGGAGAGGAAGTTAAATATGAAAAATAAATTACAGTTGTAAGCAACGTATCCTATTAACAGCCCTAGTCCTTCTAAACTTAAAAACATTAACTTAAAACCCGTAAGTGACGGTTATACGAAACGTTACATGCAATTGAGCCGGAAAGAAATATGAGTAAAAGAAAATTAAAGCTGATTATTTCAATTATAATTTTGGGAACATTTACATTGATTTTCTTTTCCAATTATACTATTGAACAAGCTACTGAGAATAAAACTTTTTTCGACGTATCAGCAATTGACAAAAACGAAGTTGGATTGGTCTTGGGAACTTCCAAATATTTAAGTGACGGTCGAATAAATTTATACTTCAAATATAGAATTGATGCTACGGTAGATTTATTTAAAAATGGAAAAATTGATTTTGTTTTAGTAAGTGGAGATAATGGTTCAGAAGATTACGATGAACCAACAGACTTCAAAAACGAACTGATAAAAAGAGGAATTCCTGAGAATAGGATTTACTTAGACTATGCTGGTTTTAGAACATTAGATTCTATTGTGCGAGCAAAAGAGATCTTCGGACAAGATAATTTCACCATTATATCACAACAATTTCATAATGAAAGAGCAATCTACTTAGCAGAAAAACATGGAGTAAAAGCTATCGGTTATAACGCAAAAGATTTAGATGGCAAATTTGGATGGAATGTTAAATTGAGAGAATATTTAGCCAGGACAAAAGTTTTTCTAGATATATTTTTTGATGTAGAACCTAAGTTCTACGGTAAGAAGATGGAAATTGGGTAATTAACCCAAGCCAACACCACTTCATCGCAAATATGCGGTTTTGAGTTAAAAAAGTGTAATTTTAGAAACCAAGCGAAAAAAGGTTAAGCCGACAAATCCGTGCCGCTTACCCTGGCAACTTGTGATAGAGGCCGTTGTATGTCATATTTTATTAAAAATCAACTTCTATGTTTAATTGGTTTAATAAAAAAGAAAGTAGGGAGCCTTCAATTGAAATTACAATTAAAGGAGTAAATCCTAACACGGAAAACGAATTTCTATTTTTCGATTTTGTTGATAAAACAAATTCCTGGGAGTTAGAGCATTGGTTCAATAAAGTAAAGTCAGACAGAATCAAGTTTAAACCTCGATATGAATACGCAATTAATCAAAAATTAAAAACTGGAAAATTTAAAAATCCTCACAGTTTTCCAGAATACTTTGATAATCAATTTGACTACATAGCAATTGATTTTGAAACAGCGAATAAAAATAGAGTTAGTGCGTGTGCAATTGGATTAGTGTTTATTAAAAATTATAAAGTTGCTTATGAAGTTGGTTTTAAGATTAAACCTCCAAAAAATGAGAAATTTTCAAGCTTTCATACAAACCTACACGGTATTAGCAAAGAAGATGTAAGCTATTGGGGGCATTTTGATGAACTATGGAAAAGTGAACTATCAAAATATTTAAACGATAGTCTAATTGTATTTCATAATTCAAGTATGGACTTAAGCATACTAAAAAATCTATTTTACTATTATTCAATTTCAGATTTTCATATCGATTATATTGACACAATGCAATTAGCAGAAAAGTGTGGACTTTCAAAGAAGCTTGAAGATCTTGCTTCTAAATTTGACGTTGAAATAGAAAATCCACACGATCCAGTTGCAGATGCAAAAACTTGTGCCATAATATTTAATGAACTAATTGATATTTATCCCAATCATAAAGAATTAATTGGAAAACTATCAGTAGAAATAGAAAATGAACATAAGAAGAAAGTACAAGCAACAAATCAAGTTAAAAATGATAATATTGGTATAATACAAGAGTTTTCAATATCAAAAGAAGAATTGAATAATTTAAAAATAGAAAATAAAGGATTTCTATTTTCGGGAGAGTTAACTCAAGAAAGGTCGGACTGTAAAAACTTTATAAAAGAAAATGGCGGTCTTATAAAGTCATCTGTAACAAGTAAACTTGATTATATTGTAATTGGAACGGATTATGGTTGGGCGAAGATCCAAAAAGTTCAGGAATTGAATTTGAAAAAAAAGTGTAATATCAAGATTCTTTCAAATTCGGATTTCAACATAATTCAGGAAAAAAACGCCACATAACTAAGCTAACTCCCAAATAATTACCCCATTTTAGACTAGAAAACCTTATTGTAAGTGAGTACTGATTTCGCGATTGTAAAAGCCTGTTTAAGCGGTTTGTTGCCTATGTTAATTAGAATATTTATTATTAACTATTGAATTTAGCGTGGTTTTTAGAGTAAATAGGCTTCATAAGCAATAGGCGTCAACCAAGAATAACAAGCAGTGAGCTTATAGAAATAAATACCCAAAGGCTAATGCCTAATACAAAGGGTCTAAATCCTGTTTGTTTTATGTCTTTTAGAGATAGGGTAGTACCCACCAAAAACAGGCATGCCACTAAAAGCCTTTTGGAAATGCCGGTGATACTTTGGGTTAGTTCAGTAGGTAAATTAAAGTAGCTGTTTATTGCAATAGCAAGGATAAAGAAAAGAATAAACAGGGGGATTTTAATCTTACCGTCTTTTGTTTTAAATAAGAACATAGAGATTAAAGAAACCGGAATAATCCAAAGTGTGCGGGCCAGCTTAACGGTGGTTGCTACCCGTAGTGCTTCCTCACCATAGGCCAAAGCAGCACCTACCACAGAGCTGGTATCGTGAATGGCAATAGCCGTCCAAAGGCCAAATTGATGTTGACTCATATTAAAAAAGTGACCAATTCCCGGAAAAATAAATAAGGCTACCGAATTAAGTAAAAAAACAACTCCCAGGGAAACAGAAATAGTTTTAGGTTTTGCATTTATTACTGGTGAAATGGCCGCTATGGCACTACCGCCACAAATAGAAGTGCCCGAAGAAATAAGATGCCCTAAACGCACGTCTATTTTTAAGATTTTTGCTAAAAGCCACCCTAAAGTCAGGGTGGCAGCAATGGTAAATAAAGTAATGTTTAAGCCTTCTTTCCCTATTTGTAAAGTTTCGGTGATATACATCCCAAAACCAAGTCCCACTACCGAAATTTTTAATAAAAACTGGATGCTTTTATGGGTGAAATTAGGAAAGAGCTGCCCGGCAAATACAGTAAATAAAAATCCTAATACCAAAGCTATAGCGCCACTTATGAGTCCGCTGAAACATACAGCTATTAATACTATAAATATTCCTGTTTTAATTTTATTAGCCTTCATAACATCTTAGTTAGATGCTACAAAGAACGCGAGAATACTAAGTTACCACGCAAAGCAAAAAGTAATGGGCTATTCGTTTTTATTATAACCTTCAACAAAAATATTTTCCAGTTTTTGGTTTAGCCTCGATTGAAAGCCCTGTCTTTTTACAAAATAAAACCAACGTGTTATAGAAAGTTCCGGTACCTCTACAACCTTTAGGTGGCCGTCTAAAACCTCCTGGTTTATGGCGTGAATAGAAAGGAAGGCAAAGTGATTGGAGTACCGTAAATAAGCTTTGATGCTTTCTGTACTGCCCAACGTGGTTTTTACTTTTAGCTCTGGAATACCCTGTTTTTTTAAGGCATTGGCAATTACTTCGCGGGTTCCGGAGCCACTCTCGCGTTCTACAAAATCCAGGTCCCCAAATTGGTCTAGTCTAATTTCTTCTTTGCTTGCCTTATTTTTGGTACTTGTCACCAAAACAAGTTCATCTTTTACAAAAGGATCATAACTTAACCGGGTATTTTGATTTTCGCCTTCAATAATACCAAAATCTAACTGCCCATTTAAAATAAGTTGCTGAATATAGCCCGTGTTTCCCGAAATTAGTTGAAAACTTAAGTCTTTATGTGTGTTTTGAAGCAAAGCTGCTATTTTGGGTATTACATACTGGGCAATAGTTGTGCTGGCGCCAATTTTAATACTATCAGGGAAGGCTGGATTTTCTGAAGAAAATTCGTGTTCCATTTTAGTATAAATATCCAATAGGCTTTCAGCATATTTTAAAAACCTTTCACCTTCATGGGTTAAAGCGATACTGTTTCCTTCCCTTAAAAAAAAGGCTTTTCCGTATTCTTCTTCCAGGTTTTTTATGGTTTTAGAAACTGCCGGCTGCGACATATACAGGTTTTTTGCAGCTTTGGTAAAACTTTTGGTAAGTACCACTTCTTTAAAAATCTTGATTTTGTGATCCATAGGGTAAAATTAACCACTTCTTTTAAAAGCTTTACGCGATAATCGAAATTTATCCCGATAACTATCGGAATTCCCAGGCTTGCTTCGAAAGAAAAAAAACTTTTTCAATTAATACTTTGTTGGCTTGCCACGAGGTAATTTACCTAAAATTCCAAAGCTAGAGTTTTGTAAAAGCTTAAATTTGTAGGGTAGAGCAGCGCAAATTTTAAAATTTAGTGCGTTGCGTCATAAAGTCTAAACCAACTAAAAGCTATGCTAGATTTTTCAGCTACCTATACCGACCAGTATCAACTGGCAATGGCACAGGTATATTTTAAAAAAGGCCAAAAGAACCACACCGCTATATTCGATTATTATTTTAGGAAACTTCCCTATCAGGGTGGTTACGCCATTTTTGCCGGGCTTCAGGACCTACTGGAAATTATTGAAAACTTAAAATTTAATGAGAAGGACCTTGCTTACCTGAAAAAACAGGATTTTGATGATGATTTCCTGGAATACCTGAAAAATTTTAAGTTCCACGGAAATATTTACGCTGTGCAGGAGGGAGATGTGGTTTTTCAAACCCGCCCAATCCTACAGGTGGAAGCCAATATTATAGAAGCGCAAATCGTTGAAACCATTTTACTGAATTTGCTGAATTTTCAAACCTTAATTGCAACCAAAGCCAGCAGAATTAAATTGGTTTCGGGAGAACGTAGCTTATTAGATTTTGGTTTAAGAAGAGCCCAGGGGCCGGGTGGATATTATGCAACCCGTGCAGCTATGGTTGGTGGTTTTAATGGTACAAGCAATGTGGTGGCCGGCAGGGATTTTAATATTCCGGTTTCAGGAACTATGGCGCATTCTTTTATTCAGAGTTATGACGATGAAATCACTGCGTTTAGGGATTTCGCCCAGGGCAGGCCAAAAGATTGTGTTTTGCTGGTAGATACTTACGATACACTTAAAAGCGGTGTGCCAAATGCTATTAAAGTTGCCAAAGAAATGGAAGCACGCGGTGAAAAATTAATGGCCATTAGGCTTGATAGCGGAGACCTGGCTTATTTTTCTAAACAAAGTAGAAAAATGCTGGATGCTGCTGGATTGGATTATGTGAAAATAGCGGCTTCTAATCAGCTAGACGAGAATGTTATAAAAAGCTTACTGGAACAAGGAGCCCGGATAGATGTTTTTGGAGTGGGCACCAACCTCGTTATTGGCAGCCCCGATGCCGCCTTAGACGGGGTTTATAAATTGGCCTACTCTCACGGAAAGCCAAGAATTAAAATATCAGAGAGCATCGCCAAGGTTACGCTTCCGCATAAAAAACAAGTGTATCGCTTAAGGGATTCTGAAGGGAATTGCGTAGGGGCAGACCTGGTGAGCCTTTTTGAAGAGGAGGAGATTGAAAATATGATCCACCCTTTTGAGCCTTATAAGCAAATGAAGGTGGGGGCTTTACAAAAAGAACCGCTACTTAAGCCGGTAATGGAAAAAGGAAAGAACAAATTAACACCTAAAACGCTTCAGGAAATTGCTGAGTATAGTAAAAGAAGGCTGGCAGAGCTTTCTATAGAATATAAACGATTCAATAATCCGCATATTTATAAGGTAGGGATTAGTGAGGCCTTAAAAGAGGAACGTGATAAATTGATTGCTGCTTACCAAAAATAGTATACATGAAAACACTAATTATTGTAGATCCGCAAAACGATTTTATGCCCGGTGGTTCCCTTCCGGTTCCGGGGGGAGATGAAATTATACCGATCATAAATAAACTTCAGGAAAAATTTGACCTGGTAATTGTCTCCCAGGATTGGCACCCAAAAGGGCACGCTAGTTTTGCCAGCAGTCATAATGGGAAAAATGAGTTTGAAACCATAGACCTTCATGGAACCCCACAAGTGATGTGGCCAGACCATTGTATACAAAATACCGGGGGAGCCGAATTTCATAAAGATTTACAAACGGCTAAAATTGAAGCTATTTTTAGAAAAGGAACAAGTTTAGAAATAGACAGTTATAGCGCATTTTATGATAACAGGCATTTAAAATCTACGGGGCTTTCCGGCTATTTAAAAGAGAAAAATGCAAAAGACCTCTATTTCTGTGGGCTTGCCGCCGAAATTTGTGTGTATTTCACTGCTAAAGATGCTATAAAAGAAGGTTTTAAAGCTACTATTATAGAAGATGCTACGAGAGCGCTAAATGCGGAAGACTTTGAAAAAGCAAAAGTAGCATTAAAAGATTTGGGAGGTAAAATTACCACTGCTGCGGCTATTGAAAGTTAATGTAATATACATAGCCTACATTAATCCAAAGAATATAGTCGTTAAACTTATTTTGAGGAGCATTAATGTTTAGTCCGTCAATCCAGTCACTTCCGTAATATTGTCCCCGGGCTTCCAGTAAAAGGTCGTGCCTAAATCCCAATCGATAGCGAACTCCAAGGCCGGCTACGATAGAATAGGTGGTGCCGCGGTCAAAATTCATTCCACCAATAAAAGTTGGAAATACGTTGTTGGGGTCGGTTAGTGGGCCTAAATCAGAATAGGCATCTGCTTTATAAGATACAAAATGTCCTCCCAGGCTTATGTAGGGTGAAAACATATATCCCGAATGGGTGAAATCCCGAATTCTAAAGGGATGGTATTCCAGGTGGATCCCACCTTCAATAATCTCACTTTCTCCGTGCATAGCTCGCAACAATTCACCTCCCCTTGATGGTTTACTGGCTACGGGACCAAAATGCTCTAGTTTAGAATAAAAGTAATCCAATTCATTTCTAATTCTAAAATGGTTGATAAAAAAGGAGGCCGTTTGCGAATAATGGCAATCGGTTTTATAAGCAAAATTTATATAATGGGAAATTCCTATTCCGTAGCCCGCGTTATTCAGGTTGTTTCTTACGTTCCAGCGTTCACCGTAATCTGTAAAAAATGAAGCCGGACCTGCCTTAACGGCAATTTCGTGCGCAATTCCAAATTGGGAAAATCCCTTCACCTGAAAGAGGAATAAAAAAACACTAAAAGTTAAAAATTTTTTGTAATTGAACATTACCTCAGGCTTGGACGAATAACAAATATATAAAAACTACATTAAGAAAAATTATAATATATTCTGTTTCTAATTTGCTACATTAAGGCCGTTAATATGGTTTGAAAAGATGAAAATTTGAGGTCAGGTTTTAGATAACCTATATATTTGCAGACTAAACACAGTTTTTTTATAAATTATTTGAACTATTACACAGTATGGAACAAAATATAAAAGATTTTCTCGATAAAGTATCGGAAAGAAATCAAAATGAACCGGAATTCTTGCAGGCAGTGCACGAGGTTGCTGAAACTATCATTCCTTTTATAGAAAAGAATAAAAAGTATCAAAACAAGCAATTGCTGGAGCGCATGGTAGAACCGGAACGAGTTATTATGTTTAGGGTTACCTGGTTAGATGATGAGGGTAATATTCAGGTAAATCGTGGCTTTAGGATTCAAATGAATTCAGCCATAGGACCCTACAAAGGAGGACTGCGTTTTCATCCTTCGGTAAATCTAAGTATACTGAAATTTCTAGCTTTCGAGCAGGTATTTAAAAATAGTTTAACCACATTGCCCCTTGGTGGTGGAAAAGGTGGATCTGATTTCGACCCTAAAGGAAAATCAGATAATGAAGTGATGCGTTTTTGCCAAAGTTTTATCACAGAGCTCTATCGCCATATTGGTGCCGATACCGATGTTCCTGCTGGTGATATTGGCGTTGGTGCACGGGAAGTAGGATATATGTTTGGGCAATATAAAAGGCTACAAAATGAATTTACCGGAATCTTAACCGGAAAAGGGCTTTCTTATGGTGGTTCTCTTATTCGTCCTGAAGCTACAGGTTACGGGAATGTATATTTTGCACAAAATATGCTTAGTACAAAAGGAGCGTCTTTTAAAGATAAGACCGTTGTAATATCGGGTTCTGGTAACGTAGCTCAATATGCCGCCGAAAAAGCCCTTGAATTTGGTGGGAAAGTAGTGACCCTTAGTGATTCTGGTGGATATGTGTATGATAAAGATGGCATAGATAAAGAGAAGCTTCAGTTTGTTATGGAGCTTAAAAATGAAAGACGTGGTAGAATTAGCGAATATGTAAAGGAGTATCCTTCTGCAGAATATTTTGAAGGTAAAACTCCGTGGGAAGTTTCCTGTGATGTAGCACTTCCTTGTGCAACGCAAAACGAACTGGAAGAAGCAGATGCAAAGAAATTGGTAGCCAATGGTTGTATTTGTATTGGTGAAGGAGCCAATATGCCCTGTACGCCCGAAGCCGTAGAAGTGTTTAAAAACGCCAAAATCCTTTTCGCCCCGGGTAAAGCTTCTAATGCCGGTGGGGTTGCTACTTCAGGATTGGAAATGAGTCAAAATGCAATACGCTACAATTGGACTTCAGAAGAAGTAGATGAAAAGCTCCACGAGATTATGAACAATATTCACGAGCGTTGTGTAGAATTTGGAACAGAAGAAGACGGTTATATAGACTATGTAAAAGGCGCTAATATTGCTGGTTTTGTAAAAGTGGCCGATGCTATGCTCGCTCAGGGCGTAGTGTAAATCACGCTCATTAAAAGTATAAAAAAGAGGCTGTCTGGAACGTTCTTAAAATCGTTACCCTGAATTTATTTCAGAGCCTGCTCTGAAATTTATTCGGAGGTCTAATTTACTGATAATCAAAATATCTTAGAAGCTGAAACAAGTTCAGCTTAACGAAACTAGACATTTCAGGCAACCTCTTTTATTTATCTTCGAAAAGCATAAATTTTTTAAAAATGCTTGTTACTACCCCGGCAATTATAATTAGTGCCTTAAAATATGGCGAGGCCGATTTAATTGTGAAAGCCTATACGTATAGCGATGGTTTAAAAACCTATATGTTAAAAGGCGTGCTTAAATCTAAAAAAGGCAAATTTAAAGCTTCGCAATTTCAACTGCTCACCCAATTGGAAATTGTGGCCAACCATCGCAATCAGGGGAAGATGGAATATCTTAAAGAGGCCAAAGTTAAGCACACTTATACAAGCTTGCATACCAATATGGTAAAGGGTGCTATGCTTATGTTTTTGGCCGAAGTCTTAAAAAATGCCATTCGTGAAGAAGAAGCCAACCGCGAATTATTTGAGTATCTGGAGACTTCTTTGATGTGGTTGGATTTGCATGACCAAATAGCTAACTTTCATCTCCTTTTTCTTTTAAACCTTACGCGATACCTTGGTTTTTATCCCGATGCCGATGCCAGGGAACTCGATTATTTCAATCTTTTGGAGGGGGTTTTTGAGTGGAATAGCGTAAATAATTATTGTATAGATGGCCAAAATGTAGCGGTTTTAAGGCAGTTGTTAGGCATACATTTTGATGACTTAAATACTTTGAAATTGAATCAACAAACCAGGGCAAACTTCCTAAATATGCTACTTTTGTATTACGGGTTGCACATAGAAGGATTTAAGAAACCAAAATCGCTTGCCGTTCTCAATGAAATTTTTAGCTAAATGCAAAATTCAATTCTAGGAGTAATTCTCCTTTTTTTTATGCTTCAAAGTAGCTATGCGCAGCAGGTGCAGGTTTTAGATGAAGAAACTCATGAGCCACTGGCAGGTGTGGCTTTGTACAATACCAATAAATCTAAAAGTGCCCTCACCAATTTTAAGGGGATCGCTAATATTTCAATATTTGATAGGGATGAGCTTATTCATTTTAAGCACGTTAACTTCGGGGAGCACAGTATTAGAAAATCTCAAATATTACAGAATAAAAACAAGGTTTATTTAAAAAACGACGGTAACGAGCTGGAGCAAGTAGTACTTTCGGTGGCAAAATTTGAAATGGACAAAGATGAGGTTCCGCAGAAGATCCTTAGTCTTTCAGCAAAGGATATTATTATGGCCAGTCCACAAACATCGGCCGATCTTTTGGAAAGCAGTGGGCAGGTTTTTGTTCAAAAAAGTCAGTTGGGTGGTGGGAGCCCAATGATTCGTGGTTTTGCTACTAATAGGCTTTTAATAACAGTAGATGGCGTTCGTATGAATACCGCAATTTTTAGAAGCGGAAACCTTCAAAATATTATATCAATAGATCCTTTAGCCATAGGAGATACCGAGGTGATCCTCGGGCCGGGATCGGTAGTTTATGGTAGTGATGCCATAGGTGGGGTGATGAATTTTTATACCTTAAAGCCAAAATTTTCATTTGGCGATAATACTTCCGTATCAGGTAGCGCATACGCTCGATACGCTACTGCCAACAACGAAAAAACTATACACGCCGATGTTAATATTGGTCGTGAGAACTGGGCATTTTTAAGCAGTGTTAGCTTTTCAGATTTCGATGATTTAAAAATGGGGGCACACGGTCCTGATGAATATTTGCGCAACGAATATGTTGTACGAAGAGATGGGCAAGATGTGGCAATTTCAAATGACGATCCCAGAGTACAGAAGCCTACGGGTTATGAGCAAATAAACCTGCTTCAAAAGGTGAAATTTATGCCTCATAAAGATTGGGACCTTAATTTAGGACTTATCTATTCTGCCACTTCTAATTTCCCAAGATTCGACCGACTTTATAGAAAGCGGGATGGCGCATTGCGCAGTGCGCAGTGGTACTATGGGCCACAAGAATGGTTTATGGCGAATTTTAAAATCAATAAAAAAGGAGATGGGGCATTATATGATAAAGCCCAAATGACCGCAGCTTACCAGTTTTTTGAAGAAAGTCGACATAATCGCGATTTTGGCGAAGATTGGTTGTACAACACTACAGAAAATGTAGATGCCTATTCGCTTAATTTAGATTTTGAAAAGACCTTTAGCGATAGCCGTTTGTTTTACGGGGTAGAATATGTTTTTAATAAGGTGAACTCCACAGGTTTTGCTGAAAATATTTTAACAGATGAAGAGCAAGTTACCGCTTCCCGATACCCCGATGATGCCACCTGGCAGTCTATAGCTGCTTACACTACTTATCAATGGAAAATTCAGGAAGACCTTTCTTTTCAATCGGGGCTTCGATATAATCATATTCTGGTAAATGCCGATTTTGATGAGAATTTATACGATTTTCCATTTAAGAAAGCCAATATTAATACCGGAGCTTTAACCGGAAGCGCGGGAATTAACTGGCAACAAAATAGGTTCATCGGCTGGCGGTTAAATCTCTCTACCGCTTTCAGGGCACCCAATATAGATGATGTAGGGAAAATTTTTGATTCTGAACCCGGTGCAGTGGTAGTGCCAAATCCAGATTTAAAACCAGAATACGCTTACAGCAGTGAACTTGGTTTTGACTGGAAGCCGGCAGAAAATATCAGTTTTATTGCTACTGCATTTTATACCTATTTGAATGATGCCATGGTGCGCAGGGATTTTAATCTAAATGGGGAAACTGAAATTGACTACCAGGGAGAGCCAAGTCGCGTACAGGCTATTCAAAATGCCTCGAAAGCCTTTGTATACGGTTTTGAAACCGGGGTAGAGATAGATTTTTCTGTGGCTTTGCGATTAACCTCTCAAATTAGCCTAACCGAAGGTAAGGAAGAACAGGAAGATGGTTCTGCCGCGGCCTTACGCCATGCAGCTCCTATCTTTGGAAATACCCATTTGATTTGGCATAAAAAAAAGCTGAAATTCGATCTTTTTGCTGAATACAATGGGCAGTTTGACTATGAAGATCTGGCTCCTTCCGAACAGGGAAAAACCTATTTATATGCCATAGATGATAATGGAAATCCTTATTCGCCTTCCTGGTATAGTCTTAATTTTACCGGCCAATACGAGTTTAGTGAAAAATTGCTGGCAACCGCTTCCCTGGAGAACATTACCAACCAACGCTACCGCACCTATTCTTCGGGAATTGCCGCAGCAGGTAGAAATTTAGTTTTATCGCTGAGGTATAGTTTTTGAGATTTTACCTGATCATTAGGATATAAATAATTTATAACTACTAAAAAAGAGGAATTCATAATTTAATATATTGTTTATTTTGAAGTCATTAAAAAATTAACATTATTTAATTGGTTTTTCTGAATGCCTTCCCATATATTTGGTTTGTCGATAAAAGTGCGCAGTTTATCGATTATTTTAATCAAATTATTAACTTTAAATTTCAAATCTACGAAAAAATTAGTTTTACCACTTGCAATGGCATTTATGATGTCCCCAATGTTAAATGCATCAGTAGCAGTTGACAGAATATGTCACGAAATGGCCAAAGTGCTTGCGGAAGACAGTGGAGCCCAAGGTGATGATTATGCAAGAGAGTATATGGAGCATTACGAATATTGTGAAGAAAATATGAATTAATTTAACTTATCCTGGGCGGTTTTCGCCCAGGTTCTATATAAAAAAATATTATGAGGTTTTTTAATGATAATTTTAAAGTTTCAAAGCAAATCTTAATTTTTTTTCTTGTATTATTCGTATTTCCATTATTTGCCCAAGATATTGAATCTATAAAAGTTGAGTATAAAGTGGATGTAGCTGCAAGTCAAAATAAATATATTCCTATGGAATATAAAAAAGAGGTGCAAGCAAAGAATGATGCCATACGAAATCTAACTTTTGTTTTAACGGCAAATGCAAAAAAAACGAAATTTAAAGGTTTAGATAATATGCCAATAGATTCAGAGAGAGTAATGAGAGGAGCTAAGGCTGCTGTGGGAGGAGGATTTGTCTATTTTAACGATAAAGATAAAAAAATAAAAACGGGAGATGTATTCGGGAAAAGAATGACTATCATCCAAAATAATGATCAATTTCAGGATTGGAATATAACTGATGTGAGTAAGAAGATACTAGGATTTAATTGTTATAAAGCGAAAACGAGTTATAAGAGTTTTGATAAAAATGAAGATGAAATGCTTATAGAGGTAGAAGCCTGGTTCAGTCCCGAGATTCCTCTTTCTTCCGGGCCTTTTAATTATGATGGTCTTCCCGGTGTAATCCTTGAATTTTCTAAAAATCCTAAATATACTTTTAAAGCTAGCAAAATAGAGTTTAATTCAAATAATTTCGATTTAACTGAACCCAAAGCCAAAAAGACTATTGGTCAAAAACAGTATGAGGAAAAGGTAAAGAAAGTTTTAAAGGATATTAGGGAACGAGGATAGATATTTAATAAATCCAAAAATAGCTTAAACCAATTTTTGGTAACTCAATACGCGAGAAATCTTCTTAAATTATCAATTATTGAAACAATCTAAGCATTTATTATTCTTAGTAAGCTTATTGACTGTTATGGCAACCTGGGGGCAAAACCAGTTGACTGGCAAGGTCACAGATTCTCTAAATGAACCTCTATCTGGAGCAAACCTTATAGCAATTCCTGTAAATGATGCCCTTTCTATGGAATTCTCAATAACCGACGAGCGGGGGCGCTACCGTTTAAACCTTAAAAACGACAGTGCGTATGTACTTGAGTTAAGTTATTTGGGTTACAAAAAGATCTCTGATACGTTGAGGCTTGCCAAAGACACTCCCAGGAATTTTAAAATGGAGTCCAGTAAAGAAAGCTTAGACGAAATCCTTATCAAACAAAAAATGGCCGTTTTGGTTAGGGAAGACACCATTACTTACAGGGCCCGGGTTTTTAAAACCGGTGAGGAAAGAAAATTAAGGGAGGTGCTCAAGAAGTTGCCGGGTGTAGAAGTGGACCGTGAAGGAAATGTTACCGTAAATGGTAAAAAAGTAGATAAGCTTATGGTAGACGGTAAAACCTTCTTTACCGGAGATACTAAGTTAGCCATAGAGAATATTCCGGCTGATGCTGTAGATGAGGTAGAGGTGTTGGATAACTATAGTGAAATTCCATTTTTAAAAGGACTTGAAGACAGCGATAAAATGGCGATGAATATCAAACTCTCTGAAGGAAAGAAAAAGTTTGTCTTTGGGGATATTGAGGCCGGTGGTGGCCCTGAAGAAAGATATGTGGTACATCCCACCCTTTTTTACTATAGTCCGAAAACTTCTGTAAATGTAATTGGTGACTTTAATAATATTGGAGAGCGCTCTTTCTCTATGCAGGATTATATAAATTTTGAAGGCGGCATTCTCGCCCTAATGGATAACCCCGGCGGATTAGATATTTATAACGATGATTTTTCCCGGTTTCTTAGAAACGATGATTTTGTTTATAGTAAGAATGAATTCGGGGCTTTCAATATCGTACAGCAAATCACCGATAATTTAGACGTAAATGCCTACACCATCGCTTCCAACAACAAGATGGAAATGCTGCAGGAAAATGATATCACTTATGTAAATAACAACGGTCTAGATGAATTTCGGGAAACCCGCACCAATAATAATTTATTCTTCTCCCTGAATAAATTGCAATTAAGTTTTGTGCCCAATGTTGAAGAAGACCTTACCTACGATGCTTTTGTAAAAACTTCCCGCGCAGATGGACTGGAACAAATTACTTCAGAAACCCCTCAAAACACAACTTTTGTGGATACTCAAAATGAACCAGATGCTATAGATTTTACCCAAAATTTAAAGTACAGCAAGCAGTTTTCTTATAAACACACCACAACTGCTACGGTAAATTATAAATTTAGTAAAGACAATAATTACCGGAACTGGTTTTTTAACCGGCCACTATTTAGCGGGATTTTACCATTAGTAACCGAAGATGAAACATTTGAACTCCTTCAAAATACTTCTTCCAGGCTAAACAAAGCAGCTTTAGAATTGAAGCATTACTGGGTTTTAAACAATACCAATCATATTTATCCTGTGGTGGGCGTAGATTTCTTAAATCAGCACTTCACCACCCTGGATGCACAGGTTTTAAATAGTGGCGAGGTAAACGATTTTACCGAAGCAGGCTTCAATAACGACCTGGATTTTAGGTTTATGGACCAATATTTCGGGTTTCAGTATAAAATGAAACTGGGAGATCTTATTATTAAACCGGGACTTTTCTATCATTTTTATATGTGGGATATTGATCAATTAGGCGAACAAATCACCAATAAAACCAAGCCGGTTTTACTTCCGGAATTTGAAGGGCAATATGAAATTCATAATTCAGAAAAACTTAAACTTAAATATAAGTTGAATTCTCGTTTTTCAGATGCTTCAACTTTCGCCAACAGGTTGCGCCTAACAAGTTTTAATAGGCTATACCAGGGGAATGAAGACCTGGAAAACCAGCTTTATCATTCTGCGTCCTTAAGCTATTATAAATTCAGTTTGTTTAAAGGTGTTTTTATCAATGCTAATTTTAATTATACCAATCGCCTGAAATCGGTACGGAATACTACCATAATTGAAGGAATTGACCAGATTACTACTGCAATTTATACCGATTTGCCTGAAGAAACCTTTAGTTTGAGTGGTTCTTTTTCCAAAAAGGTCAACGATTTTAAATTCACATTACAGACAAACGGCAATCTTTCTAATTACTCCCGAATTATCAATGAAGAAATCCTGGATTATGAATCAAAAAAATACGGGTATACTTTTAAAACAGAAACATCTTTCAAGGATCTACCCAACATAGAATTAGGAGTGGAACATCGATTTAATGAATTCGGCAACGATAATTTCAATAATAGCTTTGAGCAAATTAATCCCTATGCCATCCTGGAATACGATTTTTGGAATGCCTTTATTTTAAAAGCCGATTATCAGTATAATTATTATGAAAATAAAAACACGGGCGACATCAATCGTTTTGAGATAGGCAATTTTTCATTGTATTACAGTAAAGAGGATAGTCCGTGGGGTTTTGAAATAGCTGTAAACAATGCTTTTGATGTGGGCTATAAAAGAAATAATTCTTTTAGTCAGTTTATCATTAGAGACCAACGAATCTTTATTCATCCCCGAACTGCCTTCTTGAAGATATCTTATAAACTTTAATTTATTATCATCCAAGCCCCATAGGTTTCCAAAACCTGTGAGGTTTTTACTTTTTTTTTGAGTTAGCTTTTTCCGTTTTTCTGACCTACTCTTTTCTTAAAATTGATTATTTTCGCGATTCATTGGAAATTTTGAAAAAATGAGCAATAAGTTCCCTGAATATAAAGGACTTGACTTACCTAAAGTAGCAGAAGAAATTTTAAGTTACTGGAAGGAAAACGATATTTTTGAAAAGAGTGTTTCTACTCGGGAAGGCAAAGAGCCGTTTGTGTTTTTTGAAGGGCCGCCTTCGGCAAATGGACTTCCGGGAATTCACCATGTAATGGCGCGAGCTATTAAGGATATTTTTTGTCGATATAAAACTCAAAAGGGCTTTCAGGTAAAACGTAAAGCCGGTTGGGATACCCATGGTTTGCCTATAGAACTTGGGGTTGAAAAGGAATTAGGTATTACCAAAGAAGATATTGGTACCAAGATTTCTGTAGAAAAGTATAATGATGCATGTAAAAATGCGGTAATGCGTTACACCGATGTATGGAACGATCTTACCGAAAAAATAGGGTATTGGGTAGATATGGACGACCCATACATTACCTACAAATCTAAATATATGGAAACAGTTTGGTGGCTGCTTTCCGAAATTTATAAGAAAGACCTTATTTACAAGGGCTACACCATACAGCCATATTCTCCAAAAGCAGGAACTGGCTTAAGTTCTCACGAGCTTAATCAGCCCGGGACTTACCAGGATGTGACCGATACTACGGTAACTGCCATGTTTAAAATTACAGATGCCTCTAAAGCTGCCGTAAAAAAAGAACTGGAAGAAGCATTTTTAATAGCCTGGACTACCACACCCTGGACTCTACCGTCTAACACGGCATTAACCGTAGGCCCTAAAATTGAATATGTTTCAGTAAAAACCTATAACCAGTACACCTTTAAGCCAATAACCATTTTGGTTGCGAAGGCACTGGCAAAGGCTCAATTCGATAAGAAATTTAAAGAAGTTGAAACCGAAGAAGAGCTAAAAGCCTATACCGAAGGCGATAAAAAAATACCGTTTTTAATCGGGGAAACTATTTTAGGAAAAGACCTTGTAGGGATAAAATACGAGCAGTTATTGCCGTATGCTTTGCCCTCAGAAAATCCAGAAAATGCTTTCCGCGTTATTTCGGGGGATTTTGTGACTACAGAAGATGGTACCGGAATAGTACATACTGCGCCAACTTTTGGTGCAGACGATGCCCTGGTGGCCAGGCAGGCTAGTCCGCAGGTTCCGCCATTATTGGTAAAAGATGAGCATGGAAACCTGGTTCCCCTGGTAGATCTTCAGGGTAAATTTAGACCCGAAATGGGCGAATTTGCCGGTAAGTACGTAAAGAACGAATATTATGACGAAGGGCAGGCTCCGGAGAAATCTGTAGACGTTGAACTTGCTATTAAACTGAAAGAAGAAAATCGTGCTTTTAAAGTAGAAAAATACGTTCACAGCTACCCAAATTGCTGGAGAACCGATAAGCCTATACTTTATTATCCTTTAGATTCCTGGTTTATAAAAGTAACAGAATTTAAGGATCGTATGCACGAGCTTAACACGGGTATAAACTGGAAACCAAAATCTACCGGCGAAGGTAGGTTTGGCAACTGGTTGGCCAATGCGAACGACTGGAATTTGTCCAGAAGTCGTTACTGGGGAATACCTTTGCCAATTTGGAGGACCGAAGAAGGTGACGAAGAAAAGATTATTGGGTCTATTGCCGAATTGAAAGAAGAAATGACAAAGGCTGTAGCAGCCGGATTTATGGAGAAGGATATTTTTGAAGCCTTTGAGCCCGGAAATATGAGTGAAGAAAACTACGATTTGGTAGATCTTCACAAGAATGTAGTAGACCAAATTACGTTAGTTTCAGACTCGGGGAAACCAATGAAACGTGAGGCCGATTTGATAGATGTTTGGTTTGATTCTGGTTCTATGCCCTATGCACAATGGCATTACCCGTTTGAGAATAAAGAAAAAGTAGAAGCAGGAGACCGCCAGGCCGATTTTATAGCCGAAGGGGTAGACCAAACCCGCGGATGGTTTTATACCCTACACGCAATTGCTACCATGATTTTTGATGATGTAGCCTATAAAAACGTAGTTTCTAACGGACTTGTCTTAGATAAAAACGGACAAAAAATGTCTAAACGTCTAGGAAATGCAGCAGATCCTTTTGAGACGCTTGCCGCATACGGGCCAGATGCCACCCGGTGGTATATGATCTCTAATGCTAATCCCTGGGATAATTTAAAGTTTGATATTGAAGGAATTGCTGAGGTGCGACGTAAATTCTTCGGTACGCTCTATAACACCTATTCATTTTTTACTCTATATGCCAATATTGATGGCTTTACCTATAAAGAAGAAGATGTGCCTTTGGCAGAAAGGCCCGAGATAGACCGCTGGATTCTTTCAGAGTTACATACGCTTATTGAGAAGGTAGATAAATTTTATGCCGATTATGAACCTACCCGGGCTACCCGGGCAATTTCAGAATTTGTACAGGAAAACCTTAGTAATTGGTTTGTGCGCTTAAGTAGAAGAAGGTTCTGGAAAGGAGATTATCAGCAAGATAAAATTTCGGCATATCAAACTTTATATACCTGTTTAATTGAAGTAGCGAAACTAAGTGCACCTGTGGCTCCTTTCTTTATGGACAGACTTTACAAAGACTTAAACAATAGTACACATAAAGAGAACTTTGAATCGGTACATTTGGCTGAGTTTTCAAAGTATGATAATAAGTTTGTTGATAAATCTTTAGAGCGCAAAATGGAGAAGGCGCAAACTATTTCATCCCTGGTGCTTTCGCTTAGAAAAAAGGAGATGATAAAAGTACGCCAACCGCTTCAAAGGGTAATGATACCGGTGCTTGACGAACAGCAACGTGAAGAAATTCAGGCAGTTGAAGATTTGATAAAATCTGAGGTTAATGTAAAAGAGTTGCAGCTTATAGACGATGCTTCAGGGCTATTAATTAAGCAGATAAAACCAAATTTTAAAGTGCTTGGCCCGAGGTTCGGTAAGGATATGAAGCTGATAGTCAATGAGATAAATAATTTAACATCTAAAGATATTGCAACCATAGAGCGAGAAGGGGAGATTGCTGTAAATCTTAACGGAGAAATGATTAAATTAGCTACAGAAGAAGTAGAGATTACTTCCCAGGATATTGAAGGTTGGTTAGTTGCAAGTAGTGGTAATATTACTGTAGCTTTAGACGTTAGTATTTCTGAAGAATTAAAAATGGAAGGTATTGCCAGGGAATTGGTGAACAGGATACAGAATATAAGAAAGGATTCTGGATTTGAGGTAACAGATACTATTGAAGTGACCCTACAAAGAGACGGTATAGTCGAGAATGCCGTTAACCAAAATATAACCTATATCAAGAATGAGACATTAACTGCAAGTCTCGAATTTGCAGAGGTAGTAAACGAAGGAGTCGAAGTGGCTTTTGATGACATTACTACTAAAATGTTGATTAAAAAACATTAGAATTATGGAAACTGAAGTAAAAGAGCGGTATAGCGACGCTGAGCTAGCGGAGTTTAAGGCCCTTATAAAAGGGAAAATTACCAAAGCACAGGAACAGTTAGAGATTTATCAAAATGCTTATAAAAATGATGGGAACAACGGTACAGATGATACTGCCCCTACTTTTAAAGCTTTTGAAGAGGGTAGTGAGACCATGAGTAAAGAGGCAAACTCGCAATTGGCTATTAGGCAGGAGAAGTTTATTCGTGATCTTAAAAACGCACTAAATCGTATTGAAAATAAAACCTATGGTATTTGTCGTGTAACCGGAAAATTAATCGCTAAAGAGCGTTTAAAGCTGGTGCCACACGCTACCTTGAGCATTGAAGCTAAAAATATGCAGAAATAACAACTTCTTGCATAGCAATTATACAGCATCCCTTGGCTTATGCTTGGGGATGTTTTATTTAATTATAAATCGGTTTTCTGTAAGCTGATTTATAACCGGTTAAAAACTAAATAAAAATAGTATTTTAGCGGCTTTATTTAATCTTATAGAGTTCATGTCCTTAAAAAAAGCGAGTATTATAATCGTTTTGGTACTTTTAATAGACCAAATTTCAAAATTTTATATTAAAACCAATTTTGCGCTTGGCGAGGAAGTGCCGGTTTTTGATTGGTTTAGGATTCTTTTTGTAGAAAATGAGGGTATGGCCTGGGGTACAAAAATTCCAGGCGAATATGGTAAGCTTTTTCTAACACTTTTTAGATTGGTGGCCGTTGTAGGTATTGGTTATTGGTTGTGGGACTCGGTTAGAAAAAATGGTTCCAGGATTTTAATTACCGCAATAGCCTTAATTTTTGCAGGGGCTATGGGTAATATTATAGACTCTGTTATATATGGTATTATCTTTAACGATAGTTACGGTCAGGTAGCCGAATTTATGCCGGCAGAGGGTGGCTACGGCACCTTATTTCATGGAAAGGTGGTAGATATGCTATACTTTCCATTATGGCAGGGTAACCTGCCCGAATGGATTCCTTTTTGGGGAGGAAATTACTTTACATTTTTTGAGCCTGTATTTAACATAGCCGACACCGCCATTAGTGCCGGGGTAATATTGCTGCTGCTTTTTAATAAACGTGCTTTTCCAAAAGAAGAAGAAACAAAAAAATAAAGTTAAGCCGCAGCGTGGCCGTTACGGTGAAAAATTTTCTCGAATTTTTTTAGCTCTATAGGTTTGATTAAATAATCTGTAACCAGGTTAAAAGATTTTGCCCGTTCCAAATCCCTCGGATCTATAGAAGAGCTTACTACATAAAGGGTTATTTTTTTGTCAAAAATATTCTTGATTTTAATGAATTCATTTAAAAACTCCCAGCCATCCATTATAGGCATATTAATGTCAAGAAAAATGATGTCGGGTAGTATTTCTTCGTTGGCATTTTCAAGGATCAATTTGAAATGATCTAAAGCCTCTTTGCCATTTTTGAAAATAAGGAGATTATTTGATAGCTTTTTGATCTCAATAATCTTTTTAACCAGGTTTACGTATATTTTGTCATCGTCAATAATACACGCCAATTCTACTTTTTGCCCCATGAGAATTAGTGTTTAGTGTTAAAACTTAATTTTAAATGTAGTGCCTACATCTATAGTGCTGGTTACCGAGATTGAACCGCCAAGTGTTTCTACCTGGTTTTTAGTTATAAAAAGCCCAATACCTCGTGAATCCAGGTTCTCATGAAAGGTTTTATACATCCCAAACATCTTATCACCATATCGATCCAGGTCAATGCCCAACCCATTATCACTAATCTCCAAAAAAGGAGTTTCGTTTTTCATATAGGTTTGTATAAAAATCACCGGTTTTCTTCCAGGATGTTTATATTTTATAGCATTTGTGATTAAATTTAGTAAAATACTTTCAAGATATTCAGGGATATAGCTAATTTCTTTTAGGTTGTGAAATTCAGCTACGATTTTTGCATTTTCTCGATTTATTAGAGATGAGGTTGAAGCCATTACCCCACTTAATGCTTTTTCAAAGGATATAATTCTGCGTTCTTTTCGTAAAAGTGTTTGCTTGTTTACAATTTCATTTAATTGATTTATAGCCGAATCCAGATTTTCTGAAATATCTGTCACATTAGGAATTAACTCTACTTTGTCGGTATCGGTTTTCGCTTCTTTTAATAATTCTGCAATAAGGCATAAATTGCTGCTGTGGGAGCGTAAACTATGGGAAACTATATGTGCAAAATTAAATAGCCTCGAATTTTGGGTGGCTATGATATCCAGGGAATTCTGTAAGTTAAGTTCATTGATCTTTTGTTTATTGATGTCCTGAAAAACGCCCCTGATTCCTATAATTTTTTGTTCTTCGTTATAAACCGGTTTTCCTGTGGCGCATATCCAAAAATCCTTATGATAGAGGTTTCGCATTTTTAATTCCAGTTTAAACGGAATTCCATATTTCTCGCATTTCTCAAAAGCCGACATTACTGTTGCATGCTCCTGGGGTGCGTAGAACTTAAAATGTTCTTCATAGGGGGGCTGATAATCAAGGGGGCAGTCAATAATTTTTTTGGTAACATTATCCCAATAAATATTGCGATTTACGATGTCTATATACCATCCCCCGGTATTGGTCATTTGTGCGGTTTCATGGTAATAGAAAAAGTTTTCTTCAATGGTATATTGGTCGCGCTTGCTTTGGTGTATGTTTACAAACAGCAACACAGCGGTTTTCCTATTATTGTCTTTGTTTATAAGGTTTCGGCATTCAAACCAACGATATTTACCATTGCTAAGTTTTAGTTTAACTTCAATGCTAAAGGCTTCATTCTCTTCGGTTAGCTTTTCAAAATAAATTCTGAAATCGTAACGATAGTCGCTATGTAAAATTTCTTTTAGAAAATAATCAAAATTAGATTCGGAGAGTTCCGGTTTCCCAACCAGCGTGTTAAAATGTTCTGACCAGCTTACCTCTTTATTCAGAAGATTAATCTTCCAGTAAGCAATATCAAAATCTTCAAGAATACTGTTTAATTGAATGTCGTTTAACATTAAAGAAACAAGAGTTTTGTTAAAAATAACATAAAACTTCTTAATTCCCTAATTTTTAAAGCTATATATCTTATTTGGTGTAACGCAATAATCTAGTGGTACATCGCTGTTGAATACTTCTTTAAATTCGGGCTCGGCTTTAAAAAATGAGAGCCCAATTTTTAGTACATCTGGTTTACATTCCTTAAGAAAATTGTCGTAAAATCCCTTACCATAACCAATACGGTGCCCTGTTTCATCAAATGCCAGTAATGGCACAAAAACCACATCAAGCTGGTTTGGGGCAATGGCAATACCTCCCTCAGGTTCTGGGATATTCCATTTATTTTTCTTTATTACACTATTGTCGGTTAGTAAAAAATGATCTAATGTATGCTCCTGAATATTGGTTTTAGACAGCACCACATTTTTGTCTTTGCCTTGCAGAATATGTAAAATATATTCGGTAGCAATTTCTTTTTGTTCGGCTATATTAAGAAAAAGATGATAAAATTCTTTTTGCCAAATGGGTAGCTGTAAAAGGTTGTTGGCTATTTCCAGGCTTAATTCCTCTATTTTTTCTTCAGAAAGCCCTAGGCGTAAGTTTTTGTATTTCTTTCGGAGTGCTGTTTTATTCATCTTTAGTTGGGGCTGAAATATGAAAAATAGCATCGCCCTGGTATACAATAGGCGATTCGTTTATATTGATTACGTAGCCGGTATTAACGGCTTTTATTTTATGCCTAAATTTACCATAGGGGTCGGTAATGGTTCCAATATATTCACCTTTTTCTACATGTTTCCCGCAAGGAATTTTTATATGTAATAATCCGCTGTATTTGGCGCGCATCCAAATACTGTTTTCAATAACCACGGTATCGCCAATGGGATCTGGATATTCGAATTTTGGCTGTAACATTTCTAAAAAACTCAAAATACGCATCACCCCTTCTACTCCAAATTTTGCGATTTCTTTATTGCTGTCTCTAGATTTTCCGCCCTCAAATAGGAGTACAGGAATTCCTTTTTTGGAACAGGTTTCACGATAGGATTTTGTGATTGTTTTAGAGTGAATGGTAAATGGAGCGCTAAAAATACGGGCATATTTAATGCTTTGTTCATCCCCACGCTTTACCCTTATTTGTGGGGCATTAAATCTGCTGGCACCTCCGGTATGAAAGTCTAAACAGAAATTGGCCAGGGGGAGTATATTTTTAACAAATTGAAATGCAAAACGGCTGGCCAGCGATCCATTTTTTGTTCCGGGAAACATTCGGTTTAAGTCGCGCCCATCGGGAAATTCTCTACGTAAATTTAAAAACCCAAAAATGTTGACTACGGGAATACAAATAATAGTCCCTTTTTGAGGTTTGTTGATTCCTTTAGAAATAATTTGCCGAACAATTTCTACCCCGTTAATCTCATCGCCGTGAATTCCGGCGGTAATGAGTACCACAGGTCCCGGCTTTATAGAGCGTTCAATAATTACCGGAACTTCTACAGAGGTTGTCGTGTAGAGTTTGGCCATGTTGAAGTTGATCGTGGCACTTTTTCCGGGTTTTACTTTTTCGCCCAGGATTTCCAGGACATTATCACTGGTTATTCTTGCCATCTACTAAACGTTCCGTTCTATATATCTTATAATAGATTTAGCGATATCTTTCCCGGTGGCTCTTTCAATACCTTCCAGTCCTGGAGAAGAATTAACCTCAAGAATTAATGGGCCGCGGGCACTTTGAAGCATATCTACTCCGGCAACACCAAGTCCCATGGCTTTAGTAGCTTTTACGGCTGCTATTTCTTCTTCGTCGGTAAGTTCTACTACCTCTGCGCTTCCACCACGGTGTAAATTAGATCTAAATTCTCCATCTTTACCCTGTCTTTTCATAGCGCCTATTACGTGGCCATCTACCACAAAGGCCCTAATATCTGCGCCTTTTGCTTCTTTGATGAACTCCTGAACAATTACACGAGCTTGTAAGCCATTAAAAGCTTCAATAACAGATTCTGCAGCATTTTTGGTTTCTGCCAAAACTACACCTACTCCCTGGGTTCCTTCCAGTAGTTTTATAACCAAAGGTGTGCCGCCTACTTGCTTTATAACCCCCGAAACATCTCTGGAGTAGTTGGTGAAAACCGTTTTTGGAAGTCCAATTTTAGCTCTGGAAAGCACTTGTAGGCTACGCAATTTATCGCGACTTCTAATAAGAGATTCCGATTCGGTGGTGGTAAAGGCCCCCATCATCTCAAACTGGCGTACTACTGCGGTTCCATAAAAAGTGACCGAAGCCCCAATTCGTGGTATTACCGCGTCTACGTCTTCTATATAGGCTCCTTTGTAATATATATTGGGTTTGCGCTTTTCAATTACGATATCGCATTTTAGCGGATCTACTACTTCTACTTCGTGTTTACGTTTGGTAGCTGCTTCCACTAGTCGTTTGGTAGAGTAAAGATGGCTATTACGCGAAAGGATTTTTATTTTCATTGTTGTTTAAGATTGTAAGAAACGTCAGTTAATTCGGTATCTACTATGAATTTTTTGGTAAGGAATTTTCGGCCAATTAATACTGGAAACCTCATTTCCTGTCGTGAGGACAAAGAAAGTGAAATTTTGTAGACCTTATTAAAAATTTTAATAGTAGAGTTTATTTGATATCTTTTTTGAATCATGCCGTTGCTACTGCGCACAAAAACAATATCATAATCGGTAAAAGTAAATTTTTTTCCATTGTAGAGAGGATGTTCTTCATCCAGGAACATACATTCTAAAACCCCATCTTTCTCAAGGATATTCTCGCAATGAATTGATGAAGTATAAGCCCCTGTGTCAATTTTAATAGCGATATCTTCCAGGTGCAAAGCAGGGAAGTCTGCCTTGTCGAAACGCCCAATTACTGTTTTCTCCATACTGCAAGTTAGTAAAATACCCATGCAATCTTTTTATAGAAATTATAAAATTTATGGCTTTACCTTTTTAAATAAGTATATCGGGCAGGTTTCTTTGCTTTTTATTTAATATAAATTTAACAATTGTAGGCGGCCGTAATTTTTAGAGCTACCCATAATAAATTCTACCTTTGGGAAGATGGAAACGCCTGCTTTAGAAGTACAATTACAAACCTTGCCCAGTAGTCCTGGTGTTTATCAATATTACGATAAAAACCAAAAAATTCTTTATGTAGGGAAGGCTAAAAACCTAAAAAAAAGAGTAACCTCTTATTTTACCAAGCGTCACGATAGTCATCGTATTGGGGTAATGGTAAAAAAGATAAAGGAGATAAAGCATATTGTGGTTGAATCTGAAACCGATGCTTTGCTCTTGGAAAACAATCTTATAAAAAAGCATCAGCCACGGTTTAACGTGATGCTTAAAGACGATAAAACCTATCCGTGGATTTGTATTAAAAATGAGCGATTTCCAAGAGTTTTTCCAACCCGAAAATTGGTAAAGGACGGCAGCGAATATTATGGGCCGTTTACCAGCTTTAAAACGGTAAATACATTACTGGACCTTATTAAGGGTTTGTATAAGCTTAGAACCTGCAATTACGATCTCTCTGAAGAGAAAATAAGAAACGGAAAGTATAAAGTTTGTCTTGAATATCATTTGGGGAACTGTAAGGGCCCTTGTGAGGCAAAACAGGCTGAGGCCGAATATAACAGTAACATTGAGGCAATTAGGCAGATTGTAAAAGGTGATTTTAAAGAATCTTTGCAACAATTTAGGGAGCAAATGAAACAGCACGCTGAAAAGATGGAGTTTGAAGATGCCCAGCGCATTAAAAACAAAATTGATGTGCTGGAGAATTACCAGGCAAAATCTACCGTCGTGAATCCAAAAATTACGAATGTAGATGTGTTTTCTATAGTTTCAGATGAAGGTTATGGTTATGTGAATTTTCTTCAGCTTTCCCATGGGGCAATTATTAGGTCGCATACCATAGAAATGAAGAAAAAACTCGATGAAACCGATGGGGAGTTACTGGAATTGGCAATTACCGAAATACGGCAGCGTTTTAGTTCTAAATCAAAAGAAATCTATGTTCCTTTTAAAGTTGATGCAGGAGAAGATGTAAAGGTTACCATCCCAAAACTGGGCGATAAAAAGAAAATCGTAGAATTATCGCAGCGAAATGCCAAGTATTACCGCCAGGAGCGTTTTAAACAGATGAAGATTGTAGATCCAGATAGGCATGTAAAGCGCATTATGGCACAAATGAAAGAGGATCTTCGGCTTCAGGTAGCGCCCACTCATATAGAATGTTTTGATAATTCCAACATACAGGGAACAAATCCCGTAGCCGCCTGTGTGGTTTTTAAAAATGGAAAACCAAGTAAAAAAGATTATCGTAAATTTAATATTAAAACCGTAGAGGGCCCCGATGATTTCGCATCTATGGAAGAGGTAGTCTTTAGACGCTATAAACGTTTGTTGAATGAAGGCGAGGATTTGCCCCAGTTAATTATTGTTGATGGTGGCAAAGGCCAGCTTTCTTCTGGGGTAAAAGCCCTGGAAGCTTTAGGGCTGCGTGGAAAAATTGCTATTATTGGTATTGCGAAACGTTTGGAAGAGATTTTTTATCCGGGAGATAGTATTCCTCTTTATTTAGACAAGAAATCTGAAACCCTAAAGATTATTCAACAGTTGCGTAATGAGGCGCATAGGTTTGGAATTACTTTTCATCGTAACAAAAGAAGTAAAAGTGCGTTAAATACAGAGTTGGAAGAGATAAGCGGAATCGGTGAAAAGACAGTGATAGAATTACTGAGACAATTTAGATCGGTAAAACGAATAAAAGAAGCCTCAGAGAAAGAACTGGCCGAAGTTATTGGGGTTTCTAAAGCCGCGATTATCTACAAGTATTATAAGTCTAAAAAAGAAACTTAATAAGCTTTTAAAATTATAGATAGATGAAAAAACTACTGCTTTTAATTTTTCTGCTTTTAGCCCTTCCCGGTTTTGCCCAGGATGAGGAAGATTTAAAAGTTGGTTTGGTTTTAAGTGGTGGTGGTGCAAAAGGCCTTGCTCATATTGGAGCTCTAAAAGTTATAGAAGAAGCTGGAATTAGAATAGATTATATAGGCGGGAGTAGTATGGGGGCTATTGTTGGGGGGCTTTATGCTTCAGGGTATACCGCGCAACAATTAGATTCTATATTTCATGAGACCAATTTCAATATCCTAATCCAGGATAATATTCCGCGTAGCGCTAAATCTTTTTATGAAAAAGAAGATTCCGAAAAATACGCACTAAGCCTCCCTTTTGATAATTTTAAAATAGGTTTACCATCGGGGCTTTCGCGAGGGCAAAATATTTACAATTTAATGTCCCAACTCACAATGCATTTAGGAAACGTAGACGATTTTAGCAAATTGCCTATTCCGTTTTTCTGTATAGCTGCAGATGTGGAAACCGGGGAGGAAGTGATTTTAGATGAAGGTTCTTTTGCGCAAGCTGTTTCTGCGAGCGGTGCCATCCCTTCTGTTTTTAGTCCCGTAAAAATAGATGGAAAGTTGTTGATAGATGGTGGGGTAGCGAATAATTACCCGGTAGAAGAACTTAGAAAAAGAGGGGCAGAAGTAATTATTGGAGTAGATGTGCAGGATAGTTTGGTAGATAGGGAAGAATTAAGTAGTGCGTTTGATATCCTTACCCAAATTAGCAACTTTCGTACTATAAACGATATGAAAGAGAAAATTCCCAAAACCGATATTTATATTAAACCCGATATAAGTCCGTTTTCGGTAATGTCTTTCGAAAAAGGGAAGGCAATTATAGATACCGGTGAGGTTGCTGCTTTAAAAAGAGTAGACGAACTTAAAAAGTTGGCAGAACGGCAAAGCCTTAAACGCCAGAATGTAAAGATTTCTGCTATAGATACTTTTCAAATAAGCACCTTAACCCTGGAGGGGAATAATGCCTATCCGCGTTCGTATATTATGGGGAAATTACGACTTAATTATTTTACAGATTTCACCCTTAAAGACTTAAATAGTGGGATTAATAACCTCTCGGCTTCCGGGAATTTTAATAGGATTAATTATCGGTTAATTCCTAATAACGACGATGGGCTTTATACGCTGGCCATGAAGATGGAAGAGAGCGAAAATAAAAGTCTTTTGCGTTTGGGCTTACATTATGATGAACTATATAATATTGGAGCCTTGATTAATTACACCCGCAAAAGTTTGCTGTTTTCAAATGATGTGGCCTCCCTGGACCTGGTGATTGGTGACCAATTTAGATATAATTTCGACTATTACATAGACAAAGGTTTTTATTGGAGCATAGGGATAAAATCACGTTATAATAAATTTGAACATCCGGTTTCTTTTGATTTTGCCAGAAAAAACGCCCAATTAGAAGATATTGGTATAAATAGAATAGATGTAGATTACCGTGACTTTACTAACCAAATATATGCGGAGACTTTGTTTAAACAGGTTTTTTCATTTGGTTTGGGGGCAGAGCATAAGTACCTGAAAATTGCATCTGAAACTTTAGTAAATCCCGATACTGCTCTTAATGAACAAATCCTATTCGAAAACAGTCATTTTTATAGTGTGTTTGGGTATTTAAAATATGATTCTTACGATAATAAATACTTTCCTTCCAGGGGAGTTTATTTTGATGGAGACTTTCACGTATACCTGTTTTCATCAGATTATAATAATGATTTTGCCGAATTTTCGATAGCTAAGGGAACTTTGGGATATGCCTTCTCTCCTTTTAATAAATTTTCAGCCAGAATAGTGACTGAAGCAGGGTTTAAAATAGGAAATAATGGGGGGAGCACACTTGATTTTTCCCTGGGTGGCTACGGAAATAACCTCATCAATAATTTTGTTCCGTTTTACGGATATGATTTTATAAGCCTTTCGGGTGATAGTTATATTAAAGGTCTCCTGGAGTTTGATTATGAAATTTTTAGAAAAAATCATGTGATTTTAGGGGCTAATATTGCCAATGTAGGTAACAAGTTGTATTCTTCCGGAAACTGGTTTACCGCTCCAGATTATACGGGTTATGCATTAGGTTATGGTATAGATACTTTTGTGGGGCCTCTGGAGTTAAAATATACGTACTCGCCCGAAATTAAAGCTAGTGAATGGTTTTTTAGTCTTGGCTTCTGGTTTTAATAAGATCCCTATAAGGATTTAATGCCTTTTTGCTGAAAATATTTTAAATTCTACAATCCTGTTTTTAGAGATGTTTTAAGAATGTTTCTTTAAAAATTCCCGATATTTGTTTTAAGGTAAAATTATGCCGAAAAAAATAACAAATTCTCAATATTCTTTTAGAAATTGCGATTTAAATAAAAATATCAAATTATGCCTTTTTATCACAAACTCGGTAAAATTCCTCATAAACGCCATACGGTTTTTAAAAAGCCCGACGGAAGTCTTTATTACGAGCAGCTTTTTGGTACTATTGGTTTTGACGGCATGTCTTCTAATCTTTACCATGAGCACCGCCCTACCCAGGTAAAAGAAGTAAAAGGGAGTTATAGTGTAAAACCAAAAATAGCTGTAGGCAACAATATAAAGTCTTATCGCTTTAAGGGGTTTCAGGTAAAGCCTAATCCAGACTATCTTGAAAGCCGAAAAGTGGTTCTTACTAACAGCGATGTAGATATTGCTTTGGCTTCTCCACAAGGATCTACAAAAGACTATTTTTATAAAAATGCCGACTCAGATGAATTGCTATTTGTCCATAAAGGAACAGGTAAATTAAGAACCCACCTTGGTAATCTTGATTTTAAATATGGGGATTACCTGTTAATCCCAAGGGGTACTATTTATAAAATAGATTTTGATGACGAAGATAATCGCTTGTTTATTGTTGAGTCCAGAAGGCCAATATATACCCCAAAACGCTATAGAAACTGGTTTGGGCAACTTTTAGAGCACTCGCCTTTTTGTGAGCGCGATTTGAGGCAACCTCATGAGTTGGAGACCAATGATGAGAAAGGCGATTTTATTATAAAAGTGAAAAAGCAGGGCGAAATATTCGATATGGTTTATGCTACCCATCCATTTGATGTGGTGGGCTACGATGGGTATAATTATCCTTATGCTTTTTCTATTCACGATTTTGAACCCATAACCGGTAGAATTCATCAGCCGCCACCGGTGCACCAAACTTTTGAAACCGATGCTTTTGTAGTTTGCAGTTTTTGTCCGCGTAAGTACGATTATCATCCGGAAAGTATACCGGCACCATATAGTCACAGTAACATAGATAGTGATGAGGTGCTTTATTATGTAGATGGCGATTTTATGAGCAGAAACGATATTGAGGCAGGGCATATCTCTTTACATCCGGCGGGAATTCCACATGGGCCTCATCCCGGAGCTGTAGAACGAAGTATTGGGCAGGTTGAAACCGAAGAGTTGGCGGTAATGGTAGATACCTTCAAGCCACTTATGCTTACCGAAGATGCTATGGAGATAGCCGATGAAACCTATTATAAATCCTGGTTAGAATAATGGGTGTAGATTTTAAATAACAAAAAATTGAAAACAGCATTAAAATTTTAAAAATGACAACCGATAATACATCATTAAAATTAGAAAAGGTAATGCAGGATGCTGAAGATTTTCTTCCAATCCTGGGAACAGATTTTGTTGAACTTTATGTGGGTAATGCCAAGCAGGCGGCTTATTATTATCAGCACGCCTGGGGTTTTCAGCCGGTAGCTTATTCTGGTCTGGAAACAGGTAGAAAAGATAGTGTTTCTTATGTACTACAACAAGGTAAGATTAGAATTGTGCTCACCTCTCCCTTACAGCCAGATGGCGATATAAATGCCCATATCAATAAGCATGGTGATGGTGTGAAAATGGTGGCGCTTTGGGTAGATGATGCTAAAAAGAGTTATGAAGAGACTACAAAACGTGGAGCAAAGTCTTATGTAGCTCCTTATGAAATGGAAGATGAGCATGGAAAAGCCGTAATTTCCGGAATTCATACATATGGGGAGACCATTCACTTATTTGTTGAGCGAAAAGATTATGAAGGTCCTTTTTTGCCGGGCTATAAGGCTTATGCTACGAAAGCAGAAGCAAAAGATACGGGCTTAAATTATATAGACCATATGGTTGGAAATGTAGGCTGGAACGAGATGAATAAATGGGTAGATTTTTATGCTAAAGTAATGGGCTTTGCGCAAATGGTCTCTTTTGATGATAAAGATATTTCTACAGATTATACGGCCTTAATGAGCAAGGTGATGAGTAATGGGAATGGTAGGATTAAATTTCCGATAAACGAACCTGCTGAAGGAAAGAAAAAATCCCAAATTGAAGAATATATAGATTTTTACCACGGGGCAGGTGTGCAGCATATTGCGCTTGCAACAGATAATATTATTGAAACAGTAACCCAGCTTAGGGATCGTGGTGTGGAATTTTTATATGTTCCAGACACGTATTACGACACTTTGTTAGAAAGGGTTGGTGAAATTGATGAAGATCTTGAACCCTTAAAAGAGTTAGGGGTATTGGTAGATAGGGATGATGAGGGTTATCTTTTGCAAATTTTTACCAAGCCTGTTTTAGATCGTCCAACTATGTTTTTTGAGATTATTCAGCGAAAAGGAGCTCAATCTTTCGGAAAAGGCAACTTTAAAGCTTTATTTGAAGCGATAGAAAGGGAGCAGGATTTGCGAGGAACTTTGCAATAATCACAAAAAATGGAAGTAAATTATTGTTTTGTGTTAAAAATAAATACCTTCTAAAAGTTTTGTGTTAAACTTGATTTTATTGTTGCTAATACTCTACTAAATGTGGAATTTTGCGCTCGCATTTTTGGAGTGGTTACCAATAATGTAATAAATTTTTTTCATAATTTAAGTTTTAGTTGGTTAATAAGACAAAAACCCCTTCATTAATTTGATGGGGTTTTTTGTTTTAATACATTTGGAATAGAAATTGTAAATATACTTAGCCTAATCAATCTGAAATTCAGTATTTAAAAATTTGGTATGAAAAAAAGTCTATTTACAATTTTTCTCTTTCTTATTACAGGCTTTGTACTTCAGGCGCAACCACAAACGGCATTTGGTGCCGGAGAATGGTTTAAGTTTCGTATACATTATGGTCCTTTCAACGCAAGTTATGCTACATTAGAGGTAGATGAAACCAGAATAAAGGGAGAGTCTGTCTATCATATAAAAGGTAGGGGGAAGTCTACCGGATTATTGCATTGGTTTTTTAAAGTAGATGACGATTACCAAACTTTTATAGATAAGCAAGATGGGAAACCTTATAAGTTTATCCGTAAAATTGATGAAGGTGGTTATACAAAAGACCTGGAAATAGACTTTGATCATAGCGATAACAAGGCCTATGTTTTTGATAGAAAGCATAATGAGCATCATACCTACACTACCAAGCCAAATGTGCACGATATGTTATCGGCATTTTATTATATTCGCAACAATATTAAGAACGACGAGCTTAGGCCCGGAGATGAAATGCGACTCAATCTTTTTATAGATGATGAGAATATGGATTTCAAATTGAAATTTCTTGGTAGGGAGGTGATTAGAACCAAATTTGGGAAAGTTGCTACTTTAAAGTTTAGACCTTATGTAATGGCCGGAAGGGTTTTTAAAGAGAAAGAAAGCCTTACTTTTTGGGTAAGTGACGATGCAAATAGGCTTCCTCTTAAAATAGAAGCAAATCTTGCGGTTGGTTCTCTCGATGCCGATTTAGATGCATACAAAGGTTTAAAGCATCCGTTTAAAATAATTATGAAATAGTACATGGAAATAAAGCCGGAAATTGCAGAGCGCATTTTTGCATTAGAGGAAAAGTTTAAAAATTCAGGTCAGGATTTGGCTTCCTATTTAGATGGGCTTTTACATGATAGGTATCTTACGTATTGGGATTATTTAAGTATAGATACCCTTTTGAGTTTACAAAAAACCCTAACTCATTTTCCCGATGAGAAAATTTTTATTTCCTATCATCAAATTACAGAGCTATATTTTAAGCTTATAATCCATGAGCAGCGGCAAATAATTGAAAAAGAATCGCCAGATGCCGATTTTTTAATTGAAAAATACAATCGTTTAAATCGCTATTTTAGAATTCTAACCGATTCCTTTGATGTGATGATAAAAGGGATGGAGCGTAAACAATTTCTAAAATTTAGAATGTCTTTATTGCCGGCAAGCGGATTTCAATCAGCACAATTTAGAATGATAGAAATGTATGCTACGCCCCTGGAAAATTTGGTTTCTTATGAGCTTAGGGATAAATTTTCAGAAGAAAATAGCCTGGAGGAATTGTACGAAAATATTTACTGGAAAGAAGGAGGTATAGATCTTAAAACCAGGGAAAAGACTTTAACACTTAGACAATTCGAAAAGCGCTATACGCCGCGTTTCTTGCGAATAGCTTCAGAGTATAAAGGAAGAACTCTTTTTCATAAATATAAAGAACTGCCAGATTCGGTTAAAAATAATAAGTTTTTAAAGGAAGCATTGCGTAATTTTGATACCTATGTAAATGTAAACTGGCCCTTAATGCATATGGGGGCAGCTTATAGGTACTTAAATAAGGATAGAGAGGCGGTTGCAGCTACCGGCGGTACAAATTGGAAGGAATTTTTACCACCTACATTTCAAAAAAATAGTTTTTTTCCTTATTTATGGAGTGAAGAAGAATTGGAAAATTGGGGTAGAGAATGGGTAAACCATATGTTTAATACAGAAAAGAAAAACTACTAGAAAATTGAAAAAATTAAGTTTCCTACTAATATTGATATTGGCTTTTACAGCCTGTGAAGATAATACAAAAGAAACGGCGTTAAATGCTGAGAAAGCCGAAAAAAAGGCGCCCAAGCCTGTAAAAAAGGAGTTCGGCTTTATTTTGGATGACTATGAGGTGGTAAATGGTGTTATAGAATCGGGAGATAGTTTTGGTTACCTTTTAGATCAGCACGGAGTAGACAGGGGGAAAATATATCAGATTTCAGAGAAGGTAAAAGATACCTTTAATCCCGCAAGGATCACGGCCGGTAGAAAATACATGATTCTTAAATCAAAAGATTCGGCCAGGACGCCTCAGTATTTTATCTATCAAAACGATAGGATAAACTATACCGTGGTGGGCATTGGCGATAGCATTAGTGCAGCACGTAAAAAGAAGCCTGTTACTATAAAAAAGAGGGAGGTTTCCGGTGTGGTGAGTTCTTCGCTTTCAGAAGCAGTTGCAGAACAGGGATTGAGCAATTTGTTGGTGTATGAGCTTTCTGATATATATCAATGGAGTATCGACTTTTTTAAGCTCCAGAAAGGAGATCAATTTAAAATGATTTATTCTGAAAAATATATAGATGATACTATTTTTGCGGGAATAGAAAATGTGGAGGCCGCTGTTTTTAAACATGAAGATAGGCCTTTTTATGCTTTTGCATACAAGACAGATTCGGTGACCGGGCAACCTAGTTTTTACGATGAAGAAGCTAAATCTTTGCAAAGTTTCTTTTTAAAAGCGCCCCTAAATTACAGCCGAATCTCTTCAAGATATACGAAAAGGAGGTTTCATCCTGTTCAAAAACGTTGGAAAGCTCACCTGGGAACCGATTATGCGGCAGCACACGGAACACCCATTGTAAGTACTGCCGACGGAACGGTAATAGCTTCCAGTTATACTTCAGGTAATGGGAACTATGTTAAAGTAAGGCATAACGATAAATATACCACCCAGTATTTGCACATGAGCAAACGAAATGTTAGAAACGGCCAACGTGTGAAACAAGGAGATGTTATTGGTTTTGTTGGGAGTACAGGCCTGGCTACAGGGCCTCATGTGTGTTATCGTTTTTGGGTTCATGGAAGGCAGGTAGATCCTTACCGCCAAAAACTGCCAACTGCCAAGCATATAGAGCCAGAGCATAAGGACAAATATCTTGCAGCGATTGAAGATTTGAAAACCTCATTAGACGGAATCCCTTATAAAGAGATTTAGAAAGCAAGAACTAAGTTCTCATGATAGATGAAAGCTTCTATTTTTTCGGTTTAAAGATCGAAAGTATAGAAGGTGCGTGTAATTTTAAGATAAATAAAAGTTTAGGCAAAGCCGAAAAATTAAATAAAAATGAAAAATATTAATCCAACCCAAACCACAGCCTGGAAAAAATTAGAAAAGCATTTTAGCCAGGTGGAGCAATTGAAACTTAAAGAGTTATTTGAGAAGGATTCTGAGAGAGCTTCAGAGTTCTCTATTGCCTGGGAAGATTTTTATCTGGATTACAGTAAAAATAGAATTACAGCGGAAACCAGGGATTTGTTGTTGGAGTTGGCAGAAGACTGTGATCTTACTGCTGCAATAAATTCTTATTTTGGTGGAGATGCGATTAATAGAACTGAGAACCGTGCGGTTTTGCACACAGCACTAAGAGCCCCTGCTGATGTTAATATAGAAGTAGATAACCAGAATGTGGTCCCTGAGGTGCAGGAAGTGAAAAGGAAGATTAGCAATTTTTCTGAAAAAATTATAAGTGGGGAGAAAAAGGGGTATACCGGGAAGGCTTTTACCGATATCGTAAATATTGGAATTGGAGGCTCAGATCTTGGTCCCGTAATGGTTACCGAGTCGTTGAAATATTATCATAATCATTTAAAGGTTCATTATGTATCTAATGTAGACGGCGATCATGTTTATGAAACCATAAAGAATTTAAACCCTGAAACTACTTTATTTCTGGTAGTTTCAAAAACCTTTACTACTCAGGAAACCCTTTCTAATGCCACAACAATTAGAAACTGGTTTAGAAAAACAGCGCCAAAAGACGCAGTATCTAAGCATTTTGTGGCTGTTTCTACTAACCTAAAAAAGGTAGAGGAGTTTGGTATTGCTATAGAAAATGTATTCCCCATGTGGGATTGGGTTGGAGGGCGTTTTTCGCTATGGAGTGCCGTGGGACTGTCTATAAGTTTGGCGGTAGGTTATAATAATTTTGAAGCCCTGTTGAAGGGTGCTCATAAAATGGATGAGCATTTTAGAACTTCAGATTTTAAAGAAAATATTCCGGTTCAGCTTGCATTGTTAAGTATTTGGTACAATAATTTTTACAGGGCAGAAAGCGAAGCGGTAATTCCTTATACACAATATTTAAACAGGCTTCCGGCTTATTTGCAGCAGGCCATTATGGAAAGTAATGGAAAGAGTGTAGATAGAAATGGAAAAAAAGTAGATTATCAAACCGGTACCCTTATTTGGGGTGAACCTGGAACCAATTCTCAGCATGCTTTTTTTCAATTAATCCACCAGGGAACTAAATTGATCCCGGCAGATTTCATTGGGTTTAAAGAGTCTTTGCATCAGGATAATGACCATCATAACAAACTAATGGCTAATTTCTTTGCTCAAACCGAAGCCTTGCTTCAGGGGAAAAGTAAAGAAGAAGTTAAAAAAGAATTGGAGGCCCAGGGCCTATCTACAGATGAGATAGAGCAGTTGGTGCCTTTTAAGGAGTTTGAGGGGAATAAGCCTACTAATACTTTGCTAATAGATAAACTAACCCCCGAAAGTTTAGGGAAAATTATCGCTATGTATGAACATAAAATCTTTGTACAGGGGGTGATTTGGAACATCTATAGCTACGATCAATGGGGTGTTGAACTGGGTAAGCAGCTTGCGAGTAAAATTCTTGCGGAAATCGAAGATAAATCGGTTAAAAATCACGATTCTTCTACTAAAAAGCTTTTAGAGGTGTTTTTTAAGTAAAAATAACCGTTTTGTTAACAATTTGTGCAAATCATTAGTTTCCAAAGAATCAAATAGTTAAAATTTTGTTTTAGTTTTGCAGCGAAAGAGATGTTAAAGTTAAATTTATTAACATTCTGATAAACCGGGATTTGAAAGATTTGACTTCATTTGCATCGAAATTTAAACTCAAAACAAACAAATTTTAAACATGAGGAAATTATTAGCATTAGCGTTGTTTTTAACATCAGCTACAATTTTTGCTCAAGGAACTATTACCGGTACGGTGATAGATTCTGAAATGGACGGTCCATTGCCTGGGGCTACGGTTATGGTAGTAGGTACCAGCAATGGGACTACTACGGACTTTGATGGGAATTTCTCCCTTGACGTTTCGTCAACTACAGGTAAGATTAACATAACTTTTATTGGTTATGAAAGAAAAACTGTCAGATTTAATGTGTCTGGTGGAGAAACCCAAAACTTGGGCACGATCTCTTTAGGGGTTGATGCTGGTGCTTTGGCTGAAGTTGTAATTACTGGTGTAGCCGATTTAGCAAAAGATCGTGAGACTCCTGTGGCTGTATCGACTATTAAAGCAGCTGAAATTCAGGAGAAATTAGGTTCTCAGGAATTCCCTGAAATACTTAATAACACCCCTTCAATTTACGCTACCAAACAAGGTGGTGGATTTGGAGACGCTCGTATTAATATTAGAGGTTTTGATACCAACAACTCAGCCGTGATGATTAATGGTGTGCCAATTAATGATATGGAAAACGGTTCTGTTTACTGGAGTAACTGGGCTGGTTTAAGTGATGTTGCTTCTGCTATACAGGTTCAAAGAGGACTTGGTTCTTCTAAATTAGCAGTATCTTCTGTAGGTGGAACCATAAATGTCCTTACCAGAGCTGCGGATAAATCTGAAGGTGGATTTGTTACCGCCACTACAGGTAATGACGGATACTTAAAAACTATTGCTTCTTATAATACTGGATTAATGGAAAGTGGTTTTTCCACTACCGTGTTATTGAGCCAAACTCAAGGTGATGGTTATGTAGATGGTACGAAATTTCAGGGGTATAATTACTACTTGGGTTTTGGTTATAGACCTAACGATAAACATGACTTTCAGTTTACCGTAACGGGAGCTCCACAATGGCATCATCAGCGTAGTAGAAGTAGTTCAATAGAAACTTATCAACGTTATAGTGATAATGATGAGCCTAATATTAAGTATAATGAAGAGTGGGGATACAGAAATGGAGAGGAGTATTCTTTTAGAAAAAACTTCTATCACAAACCAATTATGTCTTTAAACTGGGATTTTGACATTAATTCTAAGACTCAGCTTTCTACTTCAGCTTATGCATCGTTTGGTCGTGGTGGTGGAACAGGCGAGATAGGAAGAATAAACGGAAGAAGACAATTCGCCTTACCTCGTACTGAAGATGGTTTGGTTAGGGTAGACGATATTATTGCTTATAATAGTGGTCAGGCTGTACCAGATTTTGGGAGCGACGATAACCCAACAGGACAAAGAGCTTTGACTGATGGAATTTATCTTAATCAAGGGAATGGAGATAGATCTGCTGCCAATGGTATTAGCCGAAGAGCTTCAATAAATTCTCATAACTGGTTTGGAGTACTATCTAACTTAAGCAACCAGTTAACAGATGAACTTACTTTAGATGTAGGTATTGATTTAAGAACTTATAAAGGAATTCATTATAGAAGAGTTAATGATCTACTTGGAGGAGATGCTTATCTTCAAACAGATAACATTAATAATGATCCAGATCCTGTACAAAGAGAAACATACTCAGCTGAGCCCAAATTCTGGGTGTTTTCTGATATAGATTCAGAAGAAAAGATCGATTATTATAATGACGGTTTAGTAAGATGGGCTGGTACTTTTGGACAGTTAGAATATAATAACGAAATTATTTCAGCTTTTGTTCAAGGTTCTATTTCAAATCAAGGTTTTAAGCGAGTGGAATACTTTGGAGAACTTGAAGGAAATCAGGAGACAGATTGGGAGAATATTATTGGAGGTAATATAAAAGGTGGTTTAAACTGGAATATAGATGAAATGCATAATGTATATGCAAATGCAGGCTACTATTCAAAACAGCCACTTTTTGATGCAGTTTATATTAATTTTGGAAATAATCTAAACCCAGATCTTCAAAATGAACAAATAATTGGAACCGAGATTGGATATGGATTTAGATCTAGTTTATTTAGTGCCAATGTAAATATTTACAGAACATCCTGGGCAGATAGGTTCGAGGATGTGGGAGCTGTATTTAATGCAGAAACTCCTCAGGAAATAAGAGGTAGAGCCAATTTGTATGGAATTACTCAAGTACATACTGGTCTTGAAATTGATTTTACTGGAAGAGTGTCAGATAAATTAAGGTTTAAAGGTATGTTTTCTGTAGGAAATTGGGAGTATGAGGGAGATGTTGAAGCAACTTACTTCGATAACGATCAAGAACCAATTTTAGACGAAAATGGAAATCCACAAACTGCAACTTTGGCTTTGGACGGAGTAAAAGTTGGAGATGCACCGCAACTTACTGCTAGTTTTGGTGCTGACTATGAGATAATTGAAGGTCTTGGAATTGATGCTAATTATAGATATATAGATAATCTTTATGCTGATTTCGATGCAACTGATGCATTAGGCGACGATAATTTTAAGGCATTAAAGCTACCTTCTTATGGGTTGGTAGATGCTGGAGCTTCGTTTAGACTGCCAATTGGGAAAGATAATAATAGTCTTAACTTTAGACTTAATGTCAATAACGTTTTTGATACTATGTATATTTCTGAGGCAGACACTAATCTTTTAGCTGGAGCTGGAGATGAAACTTATAACGGAGTTAATGTGAATAACAGAGTTTATTTCGGATTTGGAAGAACCTGGAATGCGGGAATAACCTTTAACTTCTAGTTAATAGAATAAAAGATCACAAAAAAGGCCGTCTAAAAGCAATTTTTAGACGGCCTTTTTATTTTGAGTGGTTTCTTAGAATAACATTAATTATACCGCGTTTTACACTCTTTTAATTTCTATTAAGAAGCCTTTTTAATATGATAAAGAAAACTATTCTTTAGTTTTTTCTTAATTCTTACCTTCTTCCTGCTGTTTCCTATCGGCTTCTTTTTCAACAAATTTTTGATGTTGTATTTCACCACCAATATCACGAGATCTTTTGTAGATGCTTTCAAAAACCTCTGCCTTGCCGTACACGGTAATAACATCAAGTGGCAATATTTTCGAATTTCCTGTAGGGGAACCTAAATAGCCTTCGCCTTTTCTATCTATCCCAAGAACTGTTATGCCTTCTTTTCTCAGGTCTAATTCTATTAAAGTTTTATTGGCTAGCCAACTGTCTTTTTCTACTCGCATTTCGCTTACATGATAATTATCGTGTAAGTGTAATACGGCCGCATAATCCTGTACATTTATATCGGTGTATTTTTTTAGCATTCTATTAATCACTTTAGATAGTCCGCGGTCTACCCAATCGCTTCTAATGGCCCACCATAATATAGCCAGGCCTACCACTACAATTAGTAAACCGTATAGCCGGGAAGCATTACTGTCTGGCAGCACAAAAGTTAAAATTAAGGAAGACATAGCGGTTACAATACCGGCATTACCAATAAGCATAAGGCTGTAAATAATCTTTCTACGAACCGGGTGGTTCATTATTTTCTCAGTTTCTGATGAAGTGAAACCCGAGCCGGTATATGCAGAGCGTGCCTGAAACCTTGCTATTTGGGTAGAAAGTCCCGTGTGCGCCAAAGCAATAGCTGCAATGCGTGTAATTAAGGCTGAAAGGGTGATGATAAAAAATAAGGTAACAGCGGCAATCATAATTAATCTTTTACATGACTATTGTATCAATAAAAGATAAACTATTTTCTGATTTTTCTTAGCATATTCAGGAGTTAATATTTTCTAATTACCTGTTACCTTTTTTAGTTCTACGAGCCTAATCTCTACTGGTTAAAACTCTTTTGCTATTCGAGTTTTATTTATCAGTAAACTTCCTCGGGCTATTACACCCTTTGGCGGTGCCAATAAAGTTTCCAGCCTTGATAATTTTTAGCCTTATTCTAGAAGCTTATTATAAAAACAAATTTCTTAGTTATACTGTGATATCAATTTTGAACCTGGAAAATTATAGGTAATGAATAGTTTACATTAACAGGTTTTCCACGTTGTTTTCCCGGTTTCATTTTTGGTAAAGATTTTATAACTCTTTTGGCTTCGTCTTCAAGTTGTGGATGTGGTGCCCGTGCCTGTATGTTTACTATTTCTCCTTCGGTATTAATTTGAAAAAGAATGTTGATGCGGTTTACCCCTGATAATTCCAATTCGCTACCCAGCTCTTTATTAAAATTTTTATTTACGTAAGCAGTTATTTTTTCGGTCATACAGGCTTTTCTTTTGCTATTGTCTTTTAAGGCTTCGCAGCCCGGAAATATGGGGACATCTTCCAGTAAGATAAAAGGTACTGTTTCGGGTTCTTCTACGTTTTCAGGTTCAACTATTTCCCCGGGCTCTACAATATCGTCCAGGTTTATCTCGCTAGACTCAATCTCGTCTTCCTCAAGCTCGGGATCGTCTTCAACAACATCTATTACATCGGGAATTACCGGAGGCTTGGGAGGTGGTGTGTTTGCCAGTTCTGTAATAGGAATTTCTTCGGTATCCAGCGCATCAAAATATACTTTTTGTGAGCTGATGTCTTTTTTATCATAAACTTTCCATTCTATTAGCAGAAAACTGGCCAGCAAAGCAAGGATAAGTCCGAAGGATAAAAACAAATTTGATTTTTTTCGAAGATCGGCTTTTGGATTTTTCTTGGGTTTCATAAGATAGATTATTTAACAGTTAGTACTCGAAAATTAAAAGTGTAATAGAAAGGCTGGTTGACTGATTATGTATCAATTAAAATGCCATAAGAGTACATAAACATCATTTTTATGTGTTTGGTGTTGTTTTTTGATTAATTTATAAATGCTGAAGTGTGGTATAAACTAACCTATAATTGAGTAGCTTTGTTATAGAAAATCCTATATTTACTAAAAAATTATTTTTATGTATCCAACAGTACAATTCATACATTCTTATTGGGCCTATTTAGTGCTTATTGTTTTATTTGTTGCCTCCTTAAATGCAATTATTGGGTATGCTTCAAATAAAGAGTACGGAGCCACCAACTTTAGAATTGCTCTTTTTACGCTTATCACATCCCATATTCAGTTTTTAATAGGAGTGGTCTTATATTTTACTTCCCCTTATTTTTCTGTATTATTAGAAAAGGGTATGGGTACGGTTATGCCAGATCCTACACTTAGACTTTACATCATGGAGCACCCTTTAATGATGATTATTGCGTTAGTGTTGATAACAATTGGGTATTCTAAGCATAAGAATAAACTTACCTCAAAGCCAAAATTTAAAACCCTGGCTATATTTTATACCCTTGGATTATTGGTGATGTTGTCCCGAATTCCATGGAGTGCCTGGTTTTAATAAACAGTTGTTTTTCCCCGATAAGCTAGATTTAATGCCGGGCGGCTAAGCGCGAAATCTAAAAGAAATTTTATTATATACCTCGTGAGCCTATCGCGGGGTATTTTATTTAATTCTTAATAGATAAAATATAAGCAACTTGTTTTATAAGATAGATATACACCGGAAAATGGTCACTATAACCGCCCTGATATCCCGAATAACCATAGCTTCTAAAGGGATAACCTTTGTATTGTCCGTTTTTAGTGATAAGATATTTTTTATTAAAAATGCCTGCTTTATAAAATTGAAAGCCGGAATAATCCTTAGTTGTTAATGCGCCCGACACAAGAATTTGATCAAATAAATTCCAGCCATCGCGGTAGGCAAGTGTCCCCATTCCCTTTTTCAACATAGGCTCCATAGGATTATATAACTGATGCGGATTTAGGCCTGTTGCATCAGCTTTGGTTTTCAGGACTTCTTTAAAGCTTTTATTGGTAGGGTCATCATTAAAATCGCCCATGCTTATTACCCTGGCTAAAGGTTCTTTTTTAAAGATGGAATCAAGAATGATTTTATTTAGTGCCGCCGCTTTTTCCCGTTTGTAACTGCTTGCTGTTTCTCCACCACTTCGGGAAGGCCAGTGATTTACAATAAAATGTAACTTTTCATCATCTATATTACCACTAACTACCAGCTGATCCCTGGTATAAACCCTTTTATCGGGCTCTTTGCTGTTGTAGATCAATAATTCGTGAGAAACTGAATTTTCTAATTTAAAAATATCCTTTCGGTATAATAAAGCAACATCAATTCCACGGCGATCTGGAGAGTTATAATGTACAATACCATAGTTGTATTGTTTTAGTTTAGGTTCATTGATTAAGTCTTCTAAAACTCCCCGGTTCTCCACTTCACAGACGCCTACAATTGCTGGAGGCTGATTTGTGGTTTCAAAGCCTATTTCAGTAATAACCCTGGCTAGTTTTTGCACTTTATCCTGGTATTTCTCCTGCGTCCAAACATCATTTCCTTTCGGGGTACGATCATCATCAAAAGTGAACGGATTATCTTCGGTGTCAAATAAATTTTCAACATTATAAAAGGCAACACTTATAATTTTATACTCCTTTTCCTGTGAGAATCCTCTTTCAACTCCTAAAAGGAATAACAGACAAAAAACAAAAAGGGGAAAAATACGGGTACTCATAGTCTTACATTAACGCTAAATTATTGTTGTAAAGTGTTGATATTTTGATTTTTAACTCTTAAATATCTTAACTTATATTGAATATGACACTACCTGGCTATGAAATTTTTAATTTTTATGTTCTTTTTTGCATTGGGGTTTTCTGGCTCTTTAGCACAGGAAATTTCGCTGAAAGGAAAGTTGGTAGATGCGCAAACCTATAAAGAATTATCGGGTGCCAAAGTTCAAATCGAGGAAAGCTTTTTTGAAACCCTTTCTGCTGAAGATGGCACTTTTATACTTACCGGCAAAGATCTCCCAACCGGCGAACATATTTTAAAAATAAGCCTGGCCAATTACAAACTACTTAGAATCCCGGTAATTATCGAAAAAGCAGGGATTAAAGATATGGGACTTATTCTTATGCAGCCTGTTGTAGCCGACTATGCCAATCAAATAAGTACTATAAGTCTTTCTGATGCCGAGCTAGATGAGGATGAAGCATATATAGAGAACCTCTCAGGCTTTTTACAGGCTTCCCGCGATGTTTTTCTTAACGCGGCAGCTTTCGATTTTAGTCAGACTTTCTTTAGGCCTCGCGGACTTGATAGCGAACACGGGAAGGTTTTGATTAATGGTGTAGAAATGAATAAGGTTTATACCGGCCGACCCCAATGGAGTGCCTGGGGCGGATTAAACGATGTGCAGCGCAACCAGGTTTTTTCGATGGGTCTTAGCCCTTCTGAAGTTGGTTTTGGCGGATTGGCCGGAACTACCAATATAATTATGCGGGCTTCAAAATACGCCAAAGGTGGTAAAGCTTCTATCGCAGCGGCTAATAGGAGTTATAATGGCAGGTTCATGGCAAGTTATGGTTCAGGAGAGTTGAAAAATGGCTGGGCTTATGCAGTTTCAGCCTCCCGAAGGTTTGCAAAAGAAGCTTACGTAGACGGGAGCCTGTACGATGCCAATGGTTTTTTCCTTTCGGTTGAAAAAACTTTTAATGAAAAACATAGTCTTAATTTTGCCGGTTTTTATACGCCGAATATCCGCGGAAAGTCTTCTCCCAATACTGAAGAGGTTTTCGAATTAAAAGGCCGAAAGTATAATGCTTACTGGGGTTACCAGGATGGAGAGGTTAGAAATTCCCGGGTTAGGGAAATAAAAGAACCCGTGTTGATGTTGAATCATTATTGGGATGTTTCTGAGAAAATAAGAATCAATAATAATTTCGCTTTTCAGTTTGGAAAAACCGGCAATTCAAGGATAGATTTTGGAGGGACCAAAAAGGTAGAAATTAATGGCCAGTCGGGTTATGTGGGTGGCGGCACCAATCCAGACCCTACTTATTATCAAAAATTACCCAGCTATTATTTGCGCTTTAAAGACAATCCTAATTATGAAGCAGCTTACCTGGCGCAACAAGAGTTTAAAGAGAATGGACAATTTGACTGGCAACAGCTGTATTATGCGAATAAAGCTGCCGGGTATACCTTATACGCATTGGCTGAAGATAGAAACGATGATCTAAAATTTGATTTGAACTCTATTCTTTCAGCTAAAATAAATGAGCATATAGACCTAAATGGGAAACTGGCCTTTGCTTATTTGAATTCGCATAATTTTGCCTCAATTAAAGATATGCTGGGCGGTGACAACTTTCTTGATGTAGATTTCTTTGCTGAAGGAGACCGGGAAACCTCCCTTGAAAACAGGGCGCAAAGCGATCTTCAAAATCCAAATAGAAGTGTAACCGAAAATGAGGCCTATAAATATAATTTTCGGTTTTATGCGAATTCGGCCAAAGCCTTTGGCCAATTAAAGTTCGATTACGATCGCCTTGATTTTTATGCTGCCACTAAGGCTTCCCAAACATCTTATCAGCGAGATGGTTTGTTTCAAAATGGCAATTATCCCGATAATTCCCTGGGCAAAAGTGAACAATTGAATTTTACCGATTTTGGAGGAAAAATTGGTGCAAACTATAAAATTACCGCAAAACACTTGTTGGGTTTTAATGCAGCCTGGTTTTCTAAACCGCCCAATCTTAGAAATTCCTTTTCAAATTCCCGACAAAATAATGAGGTTGTAAAGGGTCTTAAAAGCGAACAAATTCAGAATATAGATTTTAGTTACCGTTATAGATCTCCAAATATTAAAGCCAGAATCTCTGCTTATTATACCCAAATAAAAAACGCCACCGAAATCTCTTTTTATTATGCCGATGGGCTGTCAGGCCTGGGAAGAAATAGCACCACGGCTTTTGTTCAGGAGGTTTTAAGCGGAATAGATAAACAATATATAGGTTTAGAAATGGGGATTGAAGCAAAAATAACCCCGGCTATAAAATTAAAGGCAGCCGGGGCATTGGGGCAGTTTACTTATAACAATAACCCAAACCTGTACTTAACTTCAGACGATTTTAATGAGATTGTAGATTATGGAACTTCTTATTTAAAAGATTACCGAATTGCCGGCGGGCCTCAAAGAGCCGCCCAAATTGGTTTTGAATATAGGGATGCCGATTATTGGTTCTTTGCCACTACAGCCAATTTCTTTTCCCACGCATTTTTAGATATAAGTCCTTTAACAAGAACGGCAAATTTTAGGAATGACAGCGATGGCCTCCCAATTTTAAATTTCGACGAAAATATTGCCCGGGATATGCTAAAACAAGAACAGTTTAAGGATTATATGTTGGTGAATGCCATAGGTGGTAAATCCTGGCTGGTAAAAGGAAAATTTATAGGTTTTTTTGTAAGTCTGAATAATATTTTTGATAAACTCTATAAAACGGGTGGCTTTGAGCAATCCCGAAATGCCAACTACCGAACCTTAAAACAAGACCGGGAGAGGGAAATCCCCATTTTTGACCCAAAATACTGGTATGGAACCGGTGCTTCTTATTTTGCTATGGTCTATATACGATTTTAATACTGCTGCGATGAAAAAACTAAAAATAATAAACCTGGTCTTTTTGGGTGTGTTTCTGCAAATTTCATGTGTAAAAACCGATGATTTTCAATTGCCAGGAACTGAAATTAAGGAGGTGAATATAGAAGGTGATATTACCGGGATTTCAGCCGTAAAAAGCAGTTTTAAGCCTGAAAGCGAAGAGATTTATGTGTTTTCTGAAACCAATACCTGGATGGAGGCTTATGTGGTTTCTAGCGATGAAGGAGGTAATTTTTATAAAGAGTTGGTGTTACAGGATAAACCCGAAAATCCTAATGCGGGAATCCTTTTATTGGTAGATGACAATTCGCTGTTTGAGACTTATAATTTTGGCCGTAAAATCTATGTGAAATTAGATGGGCTTGCTTTATGGTCTAATAACGGAGTACACCAGGTAGGGTTTCAAAATAGGGGAGATGTGGTAGCGATCCCGCCCTCCAGAATAGACGATCACATTCTTAGAACTACTGAAACAGCTGAAATTGTTCCGCTTCCATTAGAAATTTCAGAATTTAAGGAAATGCACGAAAACTTATTTATTGAAATTCAGGATGTTCAATTTAACCGAAATCTATTAAGAGAGAATCATCACTATACTTTTGCCGGGGAAGTGACCGATGAATATGATGGGGAAAGGCAATTGGAGAGTTGTAGCACAGGTGGCAGTACAATGCTTGGTACAAGTACTTTTTCCGGATTTAAATCTTTGTATTTACCAAAGGAATCAGGGAGTGTAAAAGGCGTGCTAACGCGTAATTTTTTTGATGATTATTTTGTGATCGCTGTAAATTCCCCCGATGATTTAAGTTTTAATGCTGAACGCTGTGATCCTGAGTTTTTACATTGCTCAAACAATACTTCTGAAGGTATAGATGTTATTTTTGAAGAAAATTTTACCAATATTACCAGTCTTGCCTCTTTGGAAAATTCAGGGTGGATCAATATCAATATAAACGGAGGTAAAAAGTTTGAACCCGGAACTTTTGATGGTAACAGGTATGTGCGAATTTCGGCTTTTAATACTGAAGAAACTCCACTGGAAGCCTGGTTGGTGAGCCCGGCAATAGATTTAAGTACTGTGTTAGACGCCCAATTATCTTTTGAAATTATGGCTTCTTACGATAACGCAACTATTTTAAGTGTTTTAATTGCCGAAGAATTTACCGGTAATGTGGTTAGCACTACCTGGAAAACTTTAGATGCGATAATTCCTATAGGCCCCACCAATCAATACGGTAGGGGATTTGTGAAAAGTAAGATTGATATTTCTTGTTTAAAGGGTCAGGTTCATTTTGCTTTCAGGTATTTGGGCGCCGCACCAGATAAAAGCACTACTTATGATATTGATAACATTCGGGTAACCGGGAATTGAGTAAATTACCATTTGTTAAAACAATAATGCCTTAAAGGGCAAAAAAATGATTTAGCCGTAAATGAGTGTTAATCTTCTATTATCTAGTAAATTATCACATTCGTTTAATTTTAATATATGAAGCAAACTTTACCCTACCTGTTTTTACTATTTTTCATTTCGGGATTTTCTCAGCAATCCCAGGATTTGTCCGGTAAGTGGTTTTGGAAATCACCAAATGGTCAAAACACGATGGAGCTACAGCTTACATATGAAAATCAAAACAGAATTAATGGAAACCATTGTGTGGTTTTTAATAAGGAAGGGAAAACCGACTGTAGGAATAATGAGGTCGGTACTTTTAGTATTAATCTGGTGAAAATTGCTAAAGGTATTTACGATGGAACTATAGAAAGTGCTGTAAGTCTAAGCTCCGGAAAAATACGTTTACAATATATAGAAAGTGAAAAGACAATACGGTTTTATTTAAAAGAAGTGCCTCCCGGAGAATTTTACATACCAAAGGAGGCTTTCCTTATTCAATAACTTTATTTTTGATAAGCCTGGCTATATGGCGACCAAATCTCGTAAATAGGATCTCCTTTAGAACTTTTGCCTCGATGATGCCATTTGCCATCTTTTACTTCATATTGAAATTCTAAACTGGCCCCTACGCGACTTACATCTCTTGAGAAAAACTCGATGTTTTCTGTATATTTTCCGTTTTCTGCAGTATAGGTGCCTCCACCCGATCCGTTAAATTCTTTGGTAGCCGAATTGAAGGCAACCCATTGAAACCTGCCTCCACTTAAAATCTTAATAGTGCGTCTGTCACCGGGAGTCATGGTATTCATCGTTCCGTTTCTTTGGCGACCCGTAATTACCCAGTTTCCGGTTAGAGCATCACTTTCTTCAGATATTCTTTCCCATACTTTGGTAGCTATTCCATCAGAAATTTCTAAGATATGCTCTCCTTCCCATGAAATATTAAATTCTTGTTCAGTGCCAATATTTTCGGAATTGTAAGTGTCAAAATCCCTTATTTCGGTAAGGGTTTCATCATCTAAGTTAAGTTCCCCACCTGCTGCTCCTAAAAACTCATCATTAGCCAGACTTTTAGAGCCCAGTGCAAAATAACCGTCCTGAACTATTTTAATCACCTCACGATCGGTGACCTTTTCTCCGTTCTTTTGAATTAATTTCCAGGCACCATCCAGCTCCTGAGCTGTTATAAAACCAAAACAAAATAAGAGAGGGAGTAATGTTAATTTTTTCATAAGCTAATATATTGGTATAACACAATTTACGGAAAAATTCAATAAAAAACCCCGAAATTTTCGGGGCTTACTATTGTTATTTTTCTTCTCCATATTTATCATATTCCGGATAGAGAAAGTTGTTGTATGGAAAGCGGGTAATATGTATTTTGCGAACCGCTTCGTAAACTTTTCTTCTAAAATCTTCCATATTCTCCTTATTCAAAGCCGAAATAAACAACACATTGTCTCCCATTTTGTTCATCCAGGTTTGTTTCCACTCCTTCAGGGTATAATGGGCTTTGGTTTTTTCGGTCACCAAATCATCTTCTTCAATTTCTTCGGCTTCATATTGGTCTATTTTATTAAAAACCATGATGGTTGGTTTATCATTGCTTTTAATCTCACTCATAATCTGGTTAACAGAGGCTATATGATCTTCGAAATTAGGATGGGAGATATCTACTACGTGCAATAGCAAATCGGCTTCTCTTACCTCATCTAAGGTAGATTTAAAAGACTCTACTAATTGCGTAGGTAACTTACGTATAAAACCTACTGTGTCGGTTAATAAGAAAGGTAAATTACGAATCACTACTTTTCTAACCGTGGTATCTAAGGTTGCAAAAAGCTTATTTTCTGCAAATACCTGGCTTTTGCTAATGGTATTCATTAAAGTAGATTTGCCTACATTGGTATAACCTACCAGGGCTACTCTAACCAATTGCCCGCGGTTACCGCGTTGCACTTCCATTTGCTTGTCTATGGTTTCGAGCTTTTTCTTTAGAAGCGCAATTTTATCCCTAACAATCCTACGGTCGGTTTCAATTTCTGTTTCCCCCGGGCCACGCATTCCAATACCACCACGTTGCCGTTCAAGGTGCGTCCACATACCTGCCAGTCTTGGTAATAAATATTCATATTGGGCAAGTTCTACCTGGGTCCTGGCATAACTTGTTTGGGCCCTTTGGGCAAAAATATCCAGGATTAGGGTGGTTCTATCTAAGACTTTACATTTTAATATCTTCTCAATATTCTTTTGCTGGGCAGGAGAAAGTTCATCATCAAAAATAGCGGTACCTACTTCGTTTTCATCAACAAATTCTTTTACTTCGTTCATCTTCCCGGTACCAATAAAAGTTTTAGGATTGGGTTTGTCCATATTCTGGCTAAAACGCTTTATTACTTCCCCACCGGCGGTATAAGTAAGGAACTCCAGTTCATCCAGGTATTCTTTTAGTTTATCATGCCCCTGTTCTTTGGTAACGATACCAATTAAAACAGCTTTTTCGTGGCTTAGGTCGGTTTTTTCAATCATAAATACAAAGTTACACAATAGATTGCTACTGCGATTTTGCTGAATTCATTTCAACATATTTTTAACTAAAAACATATAAAAAAAGCTGTTTGAAAAGCTTTTAAAACCGTTATCATGAAGCAAGTTCAGTTTAACGAAAATAGACTTTTCAAACAGCCTCGTATTTTTAATTCTTTAGGCTTAGATGAAATTTCTGAGCCCTGGTACAGTACCTAAAACCCATAATTGAAGCCCAGGCCAAACACCTCTCTAATTTGAAAACCCTTCACGGCATTATCATCATAAATTGCCTGAAAAATAAGATTGGTAGAGAGATAATCGTTAATCTTCATTTTCATGTTCATAGTGTAATCTATATCAACATTTTTAGGATCTTCAAGGTAGTTAGAGTAAAGGTTAAGTAAATTTTCCATGCTTACGTTCTCTATAATCTGAAATTTGGCATATCCTGAAAGCGAGGCACCAAGTTCAAAACGCATAGCTTTATTGGCGTCTACACCAAAATAATCCCCATCTACATACCCTGGTGCAGAGGTGAAATCTTTATCTACAAAAACCATTCTTCCGGTAGCCGGGGCAAGATTTACGTATAAATTTTCACTTTTTTTCCACATCATACCCGGACCAAATTGTAGGTACGCCGGCGATAAGAAGTTGGTATATTCTGTTCTGGTAGTCTCCCCTGTTTCAGCGTCTTCACCAAACTTATACCCTTTGGTTAATTGGGTTCTAAAATTAAGGAAAAGCGAATAATACCAGTTTGAGTCTTGTAGTTGTTTCCCGGCAATAGAGTTAAATTCTAAACGGTCACTGGTTTTTCTGGCAAATTCATCGCTGCGTTGTTTGGTGAGTCCGTAATCTACAAGCAATTTATTGTCCCAGGTAAAATCGTCCTTTAAATAATTGAAATTATAATCGAAGAGTAAGTTCCCGGCAATGTTGGAAGTTCCACCCCCGGTCCATTCGGCGTTAAAAGCCGATTGATTAAATAGTAATGAAATATTCCCTTCTGTAGTCCATCCTTGTTTTTGTTCTTCTTCCTCTTCCTGGGCGCTTAGGTTGAAAATCCCGCCAAATAAAGCGAGGGCAAATACTAGTTTTTTCATATTAATTTTTTGGTTTTTTGTATAAAGGTACAGACGAGCAGGCCTCGCCATACATTAAACTCTTTACCACCGGCTGCAATTTTTCGATAAGTAATAAATAGGCGTTTTTTGGAACCGGTTTATGGGCGCAGCCTTTTACGATTACAGGTTTGTCCTGTAATTCGCTAACATCTAATGTTGAAATAATTTGGGTATAAAGAACGGTTTCCAGGGTTTCTAAATCACCGGTAACTACCTTTTTTGCGTAGGCTTGTAAATAAGTGGCCAATAACATAAAGGCCCAGGCAGGAATTATAGCATCACTGGAACAGGTAAGCGCAATAAACTTGTCTTGATACTGGCTCCAGTCGTGATTTTTGGCCTGCTCCCTAAATTCACTTTCCCGTAAAACGAAACCTTCCAGGAGCCAATCTTTCACATCAAACAATACGCGTTCACCTTCAGGATAATAATCCTCAAGATTAAAGGTTATAAGTTTGCTGTTGGCTACCCGGTTTACAATTTCTTCGGCCATAATAAAGTAAAGGGTTTATGGTTAAAAGTTAATGGGTTTTTAAACTTTTAGAATCTATAAAAGTCCTAATTCCAATTTCGCTTCTTCACTTATTAAATCCTGGTTCCAGGGCGGATCGAAAGTGATCTCTACCTCGGCTTCTTTAACGGTATCTATAGAAGCGACTTTTTCTTTCACTTCCTGTGGTAAACTTTCGGCTACCGGGCAGTTGGGTGTTGTAAGGGTCATAAGGATTTTTACTTCATAATCTGTATTTACCATTACGTCGTAAATAAGCCCTAATTCGTATATGTCTACAGGAATCTCGGGGTCATAAATGGTTTTTAAAACCTTTACGATCTTTTCTCCCAATTCTTGCGTGTCTATTTCTTGCTCCATCTTATTTTAATTGTGTTTGGTATGCCACAGCATACATTTTAAGTTGTTTGACCATACTTACCAAACCATTGGCACGAGTTGGTGATAAGTGTTCTTTTAGGCCAATGTCATCTATAAACTTTGTGTCGGCTTCTATAATTTCAGAGGGATGATGATTTGAAAAAGCCCTTATTAAAATAGCTACAATCCCTTTGGTGATTATCGCATCACTATCGGCCGTAAACACCAATTTATCATCTTTTAATTCAGCGTGAACCCAAACTTTACTTTGGCAACCTTTAATAAGGTTTTCCTCAATTTTATATTTTTCTTCTATAAGCGGAAGTGCTTTTCCAAGCTCTATCATATATTCGTAACGCTGCATCCAGTCTTCGAACATGGCGAACTCATCTACAATTTCTTCCTGTATTTCCTGTATCGTTTTACTCACTGTCTTCTGTTTTTTGCAGGTTTAAAAGCTCCTGATTTTCTGCCGATAAAAATATTAAATCTTTATCGCTAATCTTTACATTTCTAATTTCAGGTAGCACTTTGCCAAAAATCTCTTCATATTCCATTTGGCCCTGGCAAAACATTTTTGTGCCTAAAGGCTGATTAAATTTTACGATAGAGTCCTGGACTTTATAGCTTGCTACAAAATTATTACAACCGGTCTTTCCCGAAAGTCGTTGTTCTTTTCCTTCAAAATTTAGGATAAATCCTTCGGAAGCAATATTTTCCCCATCCAATTCCAGCAATTTGTAATTGCCGTTAAGACCTGCGAGGTCTGCCGGGTTTTCTGAAATTTTTTCTTCTGAATTTCCGCAGGAAATCATTAAAAATGCACTTAGTATAAATAAAAGTTTCTTCATTATTTTTTGTTTAGGAAAGCATGGTTTTTGCTTTTTTAACCGCTTCAATAAAACGCTCAACTTCTTGTTTGTTATTATAGAACGAAAAAGAAGCTCTAACCGTACCGGGAATTTTATAAAAATCCATAATAGGTTGGGCGCAATGGTGGCCGGTTCTAACGGCAACTCCCATTTTGTCTACCAGGGTGCCAATATCGTAAGGGTGTAATCCTTCAATATTAAAAGAAATTACTGCAGTTTTCTCTTTAGACGTGCCGTAAATTTTCATTCCTTCAATTTCCTGAAGTTTTAAAGTGGCATAATCTAACAATTCTTCTTCGTAGCGTGCAATAGCTTCAAATCCTATGTTGTTCATATAATCTAAAGCTGCACCAAAAGCAATACCGCCACAAATATTGGGGGTACCTGCTTCAAATTTATGGGGAAGTCCGGCATAGGTTGTTTTTTCAAAACTTACCGTAGCAATCATCTCGCCACCACCCTGGTAAGGGGGTAGTTTATCGAGCCATTCTTCTTTGCCATATAAAACCCCAACTCCTGTTGGGCCACACATTTTATGTGCAGAAACCACATAGAAATCAACATCCAGCGCCTGGACATCGGCCTTAATGTGCGGTGCTGCCTGGGCACCATCTATTAAAACGGCTGCACCTTTCTCGTGGGCCTTATCTATAATTTTTTTAATAGGATTTATGGTTCCCAAAGCGTTTGAAACATGGTTTAGGAAAACCATTTTTGTTTTTTTAGAAAGCAATTCTTCGAAAGTTTCATAAATGAGCTCCCCCTCTTCGCTCATAGGGATCACCTTTAAAATTGCTCCTGTTTTTTCACAAAGCATTTGCCAGGGAACAATATTGGAGTGATGCTCTAAGGCCGAAACCAAAATTTCGTCTCCTGCCTCTAAAAAGGATGCAAAGCCGTTGGCAACCAAATTTATTCCATGGGTGGTACCTGAGGTAAATATTATTTCGTGTGCTTTTTTAGCATTGAAATGTTGTTGAATTTTTTTTCTGGCAACTTCATATTTGTCGGTTGCTTCCTGGGATAAGCTATGCACCCCACGGTGAATATTTGCGTTGTAGTTAGAATAATAGTCTACAATGGCATCCATTACCTGTTTTGGAGTTTGCGAGGTTGCCGCATTGTCTAAATATACCAGGGGATAACCATTAACTTCCCTATTTAGAATAGGGAAGTCTTTTCTAATTTTTTCAACGTTAAATGCTATGTTATTAGTAGCAATGCTCATTTTAATATGGATTTAAAGATTCTATTTAATGCTACTTTTAAAAGCAATTTATAGATTGAATCCTAATTCTACCCCTAATTTTAGGGCTATAAGTTTATTGATTCTCTTTTTAATTTCCGGAATTTTTACACTTTCCAGTACGTTGTTGGCAAAGGCATACATTAGTAAACCGCTAGCTTCTTTTCTTGGAATACCACGAGACTGCAGATAGAATAAAGCTTCTTCGTCTAATTGACCAATGGTACAGCCGTGGCTACATTTTACATCGTCTGCAAAAATCTCCAACTGAGGTTTTGAGTTTATGGTTGCTTTGTCGTTTAACAAAACATTGTTGTTAGACTGGTAAGCGTTTGTTTTTTGCGCTTCTTTTTCTACAACCACTTTTCCGTTAAAAACCCCCACCGATTTTTCATCAAAAATACCTTTGTAATCCTGGTGAGACTCACAATTAGGTTCTATATGATGCACTAAAGTGTTGTGATCTACATGTTGTTTTCCTTCGATAATGGTAACACCTTTCATGGTAGAATCTATACGTTCTCCCTTTTGATAGAAATTAAGATTGTTTCGGGTTAATTTTCCGCCAAGGGAAAAGGTATGTACCGAACAAAAGCTTTCGGTTTGTTGTTCTATATAGGTATTGTCTATTAAAGAAGCCGATAGATTATCGTTTTGAATCTTGTAATAGTCTACAATAGCGCGTTTATTGGCAAAGATTTCGGTAACCGAGTTGGTAAGTACCGGTTGTTCGGTTAAACTTTGGTGACGTTCAATAATTTGACAATGTGAATTCTCGTCTACCACAATTAGGTTACGCGGCTGCACCAAAACAGAAGATTCATTTCCGGTAGAGAAATTTATAATCTGAATAGGTTTATCGGCTAATGTGTTTTTATGAATATGTATAAAGGCACCTTCTTTGGTAAATGCCGTATTCAACGAATTTAGCCCATTTTTTGGAGCAATTTTGTTGAAATAATTATCAATTACCGGTTTGTAAAGATCTTTGTTTAGCGCCGAAGACATAAGGCAAACATCAATCTTATCGTGTGTAGTACTTGATAAGTGAGAGGAGTATATGCCGTCTATAAATACCAAATCGTAAGTGTCTATCTCGTGAATAAGGTATTTTTCAATATCTCTATATTCTATGGTATTTTCCTTCTTTGGAAAAAGACTGTAGTCTTCTTTTAAAACCGATTTTAGGGAAGTGTATTTATACTCTTCTTGCTTTCGGCTTGGAAAACCCAGGGCTTCAAAATCTTTAATTGCCTGGTTGCGTATTTTATGAAGATCATCATTCGTTCCTGTATACTCTTCTTCAAAAGCCAGAAATGATGATACTAATTTTTCTTTTAATTCCATTGCAGATTCAATTTATTTCCCCTTAAAATAAGGGAATCATAATTTTAGTGTTTTGGTTTTAAAAACGGATTATTTTTAAAGGGCTTTTTCAGCTTTAATCCATTCATAACCTCTTTCTTCCAGCTCTAGAGCAAGTTCTTTACCGCCAGACTTCACAATTTTTCCGTCTACCATTACGTGAACTACATCTGGTACAATGTAGTTAAGTAAACGTTGGTAGTGCGTAATTAGCAGTACCGCGTTGTCTTTAGTTCTAAGTTTATTAACACCATCGGCAACAATTTTAAGGGCGTCAATATCCAAACCAGAATCGGTTTCATCGAGAATAGCTAATTTTGGTTCTAACATAGCCATTTGAAAAATCTCGTTTCGCTTCTTTTCCCCTCCGGAAAAACCTTCGTTTAAAGATCTTGATAAGAACTTACGGTCTATCTCTAAACTTTCTGACTTCTCTCTAATTTTTTTCAACATTTCATTGGCCGGCATATCTTCAAGCCCGTTAGCTTTTCTATGCGCATTAATGGCGGTTTTCATAAAATTAGTAACCGAAACACCTGGAATTTCTACCGGGTATTGAAAAGAAAGAAAAATACCTTTATGGGCTCTTTCTTCAGGGTCCATTTCTGAAATTTCTGTATTTTCAAAAATGATTTCTCCCTCAGTTTGCTCAAATTCTTCTTTTCCGGCAATTACCGAAGAAAGTGTACTTTTTCCTGAACCGTTAGGTCCCATAATAGCATGAACCTCTCCAGGGTTAATGTCAAGATTAATTCCTTTAAGGATTTCTTTATCTTCTATACTCGCGTGTAAATTCTTTATTTTTAGCATAAGTTCTCTGTATGCATCCCTAATAAATGGGATTGGTTTATTATTCTTCTTCGTTTTGTTCTGTAGCCTTTTCGGTTTCCAGAATTTCTAAAATCTCTCGTATTTCTATATTTTCATCCCAGCCGTCCTGGCGCGGATTGGTAATTATCTTCCCTTTTACCTTAACAGCTACCATATCAAAATCTTCTTTTTGAAATGGCTGTACCTGTTTGGCCAATATTTTAGACATAGAGTCTATACTTACGCCATAGATAAAATCGCTACCCCGTAAAATTGCCTCGTCTCCTGCATAGATAAAATCCCCGGTTAGCGTTTGAATGCTATCGGGCACTTTTTCGGTTTCAGGTTGGTTCATTAAATCTTCCCTGCCTTCGTCCTGGCAAGAAAAGGCAGTTAGGGCAATAGCAAGGATGAGCAAAAGCTTTTTCATTCTATCAATTTTCATTTTGCTGTTTATCCTACAGATCCTTCAAGCGAAATTTCTAATAGTTTTTGGGCTTCTACTGCAAATTCCATTGGTAATTTGTTCAATACCTCTTTGCTAAATCCGTTTACAATAAGTGCAATTGCTTTTTCTGTATCAATACCACGTTGGTTACAGTAAAAAATTTGGTCTTCCCCAATTTTACTTGTCGTAGCTTCGTGCTCTACCTGTCCGGTTTTGTTTTTTACTTCAATATATGGGAAGGTGTGCGCTCCACATTTGTTACCCATTAAAAGAGAGTCACATTGTGAAAAGTTACGTGCATTTTGGGCTCTTCCGTTTATTTGTACCAATCCTCGGTAAGAATTCTGCGATTGTCCCGCCGAAATACCTTTAGAAATAATAGTGCTTTTTGTGTTTTTACCCAGGTGTACCATTTTTGTACCAGTATCTGCCTGCTGGAAATTATTGGTAACCGCAATAGAATAAAACTCTCCAATAGAATTATCTCCTTTTAAAATACAAGAAGGATATTTCCAGGTTACCGCCGATCCTGTTTCTACCTGTGTCCAGGAAATTTTTGCACCTTTTTCACAAAGTCCGCGTTTAGTAACAAAGTTAAACACGCCACCTTTTCCGTCTTTATTTCCGGGGAACCAGTTTTGAACGGTACTGTACTTAATCTCTGCATCATCTAATGCAATAAGTTCTACCACGGCAGCGTGTAGTTGGTTTTCGTCACGCATGGGAGCGGTACAACCCTCCAGGTAGCTTACATAACTTCCCGGTTCTGCCACTACCAGTGTACGTTCAAATTGTCCTGTTCCGGCCTGGTTAATTCTAAAGTAAGTAGAAAGTTCCATTGGGCATCTTACGCCCTTTGGGATGTAGCAAAACGAACCATCACTAAATACAGCCGAGTTTAATGCGGCGTAGAAGTTGTCGGTTTTAGGAACTACAGATCCAATATATTTCTTTACAAGCTCGGGATGTTCCCTAATGGCTTCTGAGATAGAACAGAAAATAATTCCTTTTTCGGCCAGGGTCTTTTTAAAAGTTGTGGTTACCGAAACAGAATCCATCACCACATCTACGGCCACACCGGCCAATTTCTTCTGCTCATCTACAGAGATCCCCAATTTCTTAAAAGTATCCAGTAATTCAGGATCTACCTCGTCTAAACTATCATATTTCGGTTTTTTATTTGGTGCCGAATAATAAGATATATTCTGGAAGTTTGGTTTTTCGTAATGTACGTTTGCCCATTCCGGCTCCTCCAGGGTTTGCCAGTAGCGAAATGCTTCTAATCGCCATTCGGTCATCCACTCTGGTTCTTCCTTCTTTTTAGAGATCGCTCTAACGATGTCTTCATTTAATCCCACAGGAAAAGTATCCGATTCAATATCGGTATAAAATCCGTACTCATATTCTTTCGTTTCGAGCTCTTTTTTTAAATCGTCTTCAGTATATGCCATTTCAATTTTTTATAAGTTAAGGTCAAAATCTAAAGTTTGAACCATTAAAGAGAAAAACTCTCTCCACATCCACAGGTTCTTTGGGCATTGGGATTGTTAAATACAAAACCTTTCCCGTTTAAGCCTCCAGAAAATTCTAAAACAGTTCCTGCCAGGTATAAAACACTGCGTTTGTCAACTACTATTTTTACATCATTATCTTCAAAAAGTTTGTCGTCTTCTGTTTTAGCTTTGTCAAATTTTAATTCGTATGACAAGCCAGAACAGCCACCGCTTTTAACACCAACACGCACAAAGTCTTGTAAATTATCAAAACCTTCATCGCTCATTAGCGCTGCAATCTTTTTTTTAGCGCTTTCGCTTACTTTTATCATAGCTAAAAAGATTAATTCTAAATTAGCTACAAATATACTATAAAACTAACGGTTTACCATAGCCTCAGTATATGTTTTAAAAATACAATGATAAGTGTTACCAATTCCTGAATTATAGGATTTGAAATGCTTAAATGATTGAAAATTAGTCTGTTTTGTGTGGTTTTATTTGTTTTTTCTAAAATTGATTTGTTAGCTTTTTTAATCTATGCCTATCTTTAGTATCGCAGTTGAATAATATTCATTTATTTTGCCAAATAAAATATACTCTTATGTTTCAGAATAGTCAGGATATGCGCACAAATCTTTCAGAATTAGGTGAATTTGGTTTAATAGATCATCTAACAAAATGTTTCGAACCTAAATTATCTTCTACCGTAAAAGGTATTGGCGACGATGCCGCGGTATTGAAATTTAATGATAAGCACACGATAGTTAGTACCGATCTTTTGGTTGAAGGTGTACATTTTGACCTTGCCTATATGCCTTTGAAACATTTGGGTTATAAGGCCGTAATGGTAAATGCATCTGATATTTACGCAATGAATGCCAAAGCCACACAAATAACTGTTTCTATTGCAGCTTCCAACCGGTTTCCGGTAGAGGCGCTAGAGGAATTATATTCTGGAATAGAACTGGCTGCAAATTTGTATAATATTGATGTTGTGGGTGGGGATACCACCTCTTCTACTTCTGGATTATTAATTAGTATTACTGTGCTGGGTGTGGCCGAAAAAGAAGATATTGTTTACAGAAGTGGAGCTAAACCAAATGATTTGCTTGTGGTAACCGGTGATCTTGGGGCTGCTTATATGGGCTTGCAAATTTTAGAGCGTGAAAAAGAAGTTTTTAAAGCCAATCCTAATGCACAGCCCGACCTGGATCCTTATACCTATTTAATTGAAAGGCAATTAAAGCCGGAAGCCAGAAAAGATATCCCACCTTTATTAAAGGAACTTGGAGTGAAACCAACCTCTATGATTGATATAAGTGATGGGCTTTCTTCTGAAATTATTCATTTGTGTAAAAACTCGCAAGTGGGGGCTAATTTATTTGAAGAGAAAATTCCGCTAGACCCTGCGGTGATTTCGGTATGTGAAGAGTTTGATATAGATAGTACCACAATAGCTTTAAGTGGCGGTGAAGACTATGAATTGCTTCTTACGATTTCACAAGATGATTACGAAAAAATAAAAGCAAACCCCAATTTAAGCATTATTGGGCATATGACCGAAGAAAAGGAAGGTATGCATTTAATTACACGTGCAAACCAAAAACTTCCCCTTATTGCTCGTGGTTGGAACTCTATGGATAATAAGGATGCAAACGAAAAATAAAATTCTCCAATAATATTACAAAGAAAACTAGGAAGCGTTGGCGTAATGCTTGCGCTTTCTTCTTTGGTGTATTTTGGCAATATAATCGTTGGTTTCCTTAAATTTTGGTGTTAACCGGGCTAAAAAGCCATTTGCAGTATCGGTCATTTCCATTCCGCATTTTTCGCATTTATATTCGTGAACATGATCTGTCACATTTTTGGAAACTCGTAGTTTATGCCCAAAAATGTTGCAAAAAACTTTAGCGAACGAAAATTTTTTGGGGGTTCTTTCCTTCATAAAAGTTTGATTCTGTTTGTTTTGAAAGTTTAAAATTATAAAAAAAAGTTAATATTTCGGTAAAAAGTTAATATTAATCGATCAAATGCAAAATTTCTCGAACTTCTGTTTGATTTTCGATAAAACACAAATGCCCATCCGGTAAACCAATAAACTTGCTATTACAGCGTTTTGCAACAGATTTTATTGTGTTGTAATCCATAACTGGGTCATTTTTTCCTGCCACTACAATTTTTTGACCCTTAAATTTTGCAAAAAGCTCCGTATGATCTGTACGAATTTTCATGCCTTTAATAGCTGCATAGATTCCGGCAGATGAAAATTGTAGGGCATGCTTCTTTAAAATTTCAATTTGAGATTTGAACTTTTTATTATTTTCAGGAGTTAATAAGTTGGATAACGCCATACTAACAAATGCTCTTTTATTTTTTAAAACCAATGCTGCCGCCCTGTTTCGGGTAACTTTTCGTTCTTCTGAATCTGCTTCGGGAGTAGAGTTCAGGAGTGCTAAACTACGAGGTATGTTAGGAAAAATATTTTGGAATTCCAAACTTACATAGCCTCCCATGGAGTGACCGGCAAATGAAGCTTTTGTAATATTTAACTCATCTAAAACCGCTTTTACTGCCCTGGCCATATCGGCCATTGTGTTTATTTCATTAAGGTTTCCTGAATCTCCGTGGCCGGGAAGGTCTATGCAAATAACCTGTCTTTTTTGAGAAAGTTCTGTGATAAAATCTTTCCAGATAATTTTAGACTCTAAAAATCCGTGTAAGAGAACAAGCGGGTTCCCGGTTCCCATACTTGTATAAGCAATAGTTGTGTCTTTATAGGTTGTTTCCATGGCTGTTTAAAATAGAAAAAGCCACGAACTCACAAATTAATTCGTGTATTCGTGGCTTTGGTTTGAAATCGTCATCCTGAACTGGTTTCAGGATCTAATATAATTCTAGTTAGTCTCATGTTAGAAGCTGAAATAAATTCAGCTTGACGGTAAAATAAACTGATCTAGTTGTAAGAATTATTCGATTAAGAATTCATAATTTCTTCAATCTCTTCAATTTCAATAGGAATATTACGCATTAGGTTGAAGGGCTCTCCTTCTTTTTGAATCACCACATCATCTTCTAATCGAATTCCGAAACCTTCATCGGGGAGATAAATTCCCGGTTCTACCGTAAATACCTGGTTAGGTTTCATGGGTTCGGTTAGAATTCCATAATCGTGCGTGTCCAGGCCAATATTATGGGCTGTACCGTGCATAAAATACTTTTTATAAGCCGGCCATTTTGGGTCTTCATTTTGAACATCTGCCTTGTCCAGTAATCCAAGATCCAGTAATTCTGAAGTCATTAATTTACCTACCTCTTTATGGTATTCAGCCCAAATAGTACCGGGCACCAGCCACTTGGTAGCTTCTTTTTTTACTTTGTTTACGGCATTGTAAATTTGTTTCTGACGTTCTGAAAACCTTCCTGAAACCGGGATGGTTCTGGTCATATCACTAGAGTAATTTGCATATTCTGCTCCGGTGTCAAGAAGTATTAGGTCTCCTTCTTTACATTGCTGGTTGTTTTCGGTATAATGCAAAACATTTGCATTATTTCCACTGGCAATAATTGGGGTATAGGCAAATCCGCGGCTACGGTTTCTTATCATTTCGTGCCAGTATTCGGCCTCAATTTCGTGCTCCCATACTCCGGGTTTGGTGAATTTTAAAGCTCTGCGGAAAGCTTTTTCGGTAATGTCGCAGGCTTTTTGCATTAAATCCAGCTCAATAGGGTCTTTGACTGAACGTAGTCTTTGTAAAATAGGATTGCTTTTTGCTACCTGGTGCGCCGGATACTTTTCTTTACACCATTTTATAAATCTTTCGTCGCGGGTTTCGGTTTGTACATTGGCTCGATAATGCTCGTTGGTATTAAAATATACCGTTTCACATTGAGTCATTACTTCAAAGAAAATTTTTTCAAAATCCTGAAGCCAGTAAACCGTTTCAATACCGCTAACTTCTAAAGCCTTTTTCTTATCTAATTTTGCACCTTCCCACACGGCAATATGCGCATTGGTTTCGGTTAAAAATAAAATTTCTCGATGTTCCGGTTTTGGAGCATCTGGGAAAAGCACTAAAATTGCTTCTTCCTGGTCTACACCGCTTAAGTAAAATAAGTCCCTGTTCTGTTGAAAAGGCATGGTGCTATCTGCCCCAATAGGGTAAATATCGTTTGCATTAAAAACCGCCAGACTGTTAGGTTTCATCCCTGCCATAAAGCTTTTGCGGTTTTTTATAAATAACTTACTGTCTATTTGATCGTATCTCATATTTATTAATTTAAAACCTTTAGGTTTATATTTGGTTTTCTTAGTTAAAAAAGTATTTTGTAACGTCATCCTGAATTTATTTCAGAGCCTGCCCCGATTATTTTCTCGGGGATCTAAGTTTTAGTATTAAAAACATATTAGAAGCTAAAACAAGTTCAACTTGACGGGAAATAATTTATTTAGTTTTTTGTTGTGTTTGCAAAGTTATCAATATAATACAGAGGAAAAAACCTCTCAATAAGCCCATAAATTCTTATCTAAAGACTATAATTTGATTTTGTGTCAAGTTTTGGTGTGTTTAATTTCGATTATTGGATGAACAGTTCCTTGCTTATTCAAATATATTCAGCCTGTTTTTAAGCGCTAAATTTTCCTTTTGTAGTTTTCTTACCTGTCCTAATAAATGCTGAATAGCTTCCAGTCCCTCTAAGTTTATGTCCAGATCGTAATGCAATCTTCGCAAGCTTTCAAATTCTGAAATAGTATCACAATGCACATATTGGGTTTCTTCCACGGTAATAATTTCTATAAGTCCGCTTTCGTGTAATGAACGCACAAAAGTGCTTTCTACCCGGTACTTTGCGCAAATCTCATTGGTGGGTATTAAATCTTCTAAATTCATGAGCGTAATTTTTGAAGTTCTTTAAATAATTCTTTTTCACGAGTACTTAAATTATCGGGCATTTTTACATTGTAGGTAATTATTAAGTCTCCAAACTGATTCTCTTTTTTGTACTTAGGAAAACCTTTGCCTTTTAATTTCACTTTGGTTCCGGTTTGGGTCTCGGGTTTCACTTTTAATTTCACTTTTCCATTAAAAGTATCCACGGTAATTTCTCCCCCCAGTAAGGCGGTATATAAATCCAGGTCTACCTGGCTAAACAAATGCTCTTTTTCACGTTTAAATTTGGTGTTATTTATAATATTAAAAGTAATATAGAGATCGCCTTTTGGCCCGCCCTGAACGCCGGGACCGCCGTGTCCTTTAATTTTAATGGTTTGTCCGTTTTCAACACCTGCAGGAATTGTAAGCCTAATGCTCTTTCCGTTTACACTAAGAGTTTGTTTGTGGCTGGTGTATACGTCGCTTATTTTTAGTTGAAGCTCGGCATTAAAATCCTGACCTTTAAAATGATGGCCGCGACCTGAACCATGGGCCCTCGCCCTGCTGCCAAACATTTCCTCAAAAAAATCTGAAAAAGTATCTTCGTCAAAATTTCCCGAATAGGAATAACTTCCATGGCTGCCTCCAAATCCGGTATTTCCAAACCCGCCGCCGGTATAGGTTCTGCCGCCGGAGGCTTGTTGCTGTTTTCGGGCTTCTTCATAGGCATCGGCGTGTTGCCAATCTTTTCCGTATTGGTCGTATTTTTTTCGTTTTTCAGGATCGCTCAACACCTCGTTGGCTTCATTTATCTGCTGAAACCTTAGCTGTGCTTCTTTATTATTGGGGTTGAGGTCTGGATGATACTTTCGGGCCAGTTTACGATAAGCTTTTTTAATATCGGCCTGGCTGGCAGATTTGTCTAATTCCAATAATTTGTAATAGTCTATAAAATCCATAAAATTTTATGTTGAAATTATATCTCCTGAAATTACTAAAAAGCTGGCTTACTTTCCATTAAGTTTTCGTGAAATAAGGTGTGTCGTATTAGCAAGGGAAATGCTGGGATTATTCTTTCTTTTGTAAATCTTTTGTGATTTTTATAAGAAATAATATTCGAAAACACAGGATTTAATGGCTGAAAAAGAGTTGGTTATTGGTTTTTGGGCTTCAATTTTACAGGTGATTTATTAAGCGTTTTCTAAAATTTTTACTGTTGAAATTAAATTGTAGCTATTGCTGGGTTTAATTTTTAATATGAAGTTAATTTGTGTTTTTTAATTTTCATTTGTAATCAAATGTGATTTATTAGCTTTTTTTATGAAATATTAGTTCAATATTTGTTTCAACATTAATACTTAAAACTTTAAAATTGTGTGTGGAATTGTTTGTGCTTTCGATTTAAAAGAAAGGTCTGAAGATTTAAGACCTCAGATATTAGAAATGGCTAAAAGTTTAAGGCATCGTGGCCCGGACTGGAGTGGAATTTATAGTGATGAAAAAGCTATTTTGGCGCATGAGCGACTGGCCATTGTAGATCCAATTTCTGGAGGACAGCCTTTACTGTCTGAGGATAAGCAGCTTGTACTTGCTGCGAATGGGGAAATCTATAACCATAAAGATTTAAGAAGTCAATTTCCAAATTATAATTTTCAAACAGAATCTGATTGCGAGGTTATTCTTGCGCTTTATAAAGATAAAGGCGATAGCTTTTTAGATGAATTAAACGGGATCTTTGGTTTTGCTATCTATGATGCCGAAAATGATGAGTATCTTATTGCTCGCGACCATATGGGGATTATTCCTTTATATATAGGTTGGGATCAAAATGGAACTTTTTATGTGGCTTCAGAATTAAAAGCTTTGGAAGGGAAATGTGCTAAGATTGAATTATTTCCTCCGGGGCATTATCTATCAAGTAAGAAAGAAGGTTTTCAAAAGTGGTATGAGCGTGACTGGATGGAGTATGATGCCGTAAAGGACAATGAAACCAGTATTGAAGATTTAAAGGAGGCTCTTGAAAGAGCAGTGCACCGTCAATTAATGAGTGATGTACCGTATGGTGTATTGCTTTCGGGTGGCTTAGATTCTTCAATTACTTCAGCAGTTGCTAAACTGTATGCTGAAAAAAGGATAGAGAGCGACGATAAAGATGCGGCCTGGTACCCAAGATTACACTCTTTTGCCATTGGCTTAGAGGGATCGCCAGACCTTGCTGCTGCTCAAAAAGTAGCCGATCATTTAGATACAGTACATCATGAGGTGAAATTTACCATTCAAGAAGGTTTGGATGCTATTAAAGATGTTATTTATCATTTAGAAACTTATGATGTAACTACGATTAGAGCGTCTACGCCTATGTATTTAATGGCTAGAACTATTAAATCTTTGGGGATTAAGATGGTGCTTTCGGGTGAAGGATCTGATGAATTGTTTGGTGGGTATCTTTACTTCCATAAGGCCCCCAATGCCAAAGAATTTCACGAAGAGACCGTTAGGAAATTAGATAAATTACATCAATATGATTGTTTGCGGGCAAATAAATCTCTTTCTGCCTGGGGAATTGAAGGACGTGTTCCATTCCTAGACAAAGAGTTTATGGATGTGGCCATGAGAATAAACCCTAAGGATAAGATGATTACCGGCGAACGCATTGAAAAATGGGTGCTAAGAAAGGCATTTGAAGATTATTTGCCAGAAAGTGTAGCCTGGAGACAAAAAGAACAATTTTCTGACGGGGTTGGTTATAGTTGGATAGATACTCTTAAAGAATTGGTGAATGCAGAGGTAAGTGATGAACAGCTTGAAAATGCACACTTTAAATTCCCAATTCAGCCACCATCTAGCAAGGAAGAATATTATTACCGTACTATTTTTGCGAATCATTTTCCAAGCGATGCCGCAGCAAAATCTGTACCTTCTGTACCTTCTGTAGCTTGCAGTACTCCAACTGCCTTAGAGTGGGATGAGTCTTTTAAAAATATGAACGATCCATCGGGTAGAGCAGTAGCCAATGTTCACTCCGATAGTTATTAAAAGATTGGTAAATCCAATTGAAACTTAGGTTTTATTGGCACAGTCAAATAATATAATACCTCGAAGTTTGCCTCGAGATAGTTTACTAAAAAGCTACCTGAATCCAGGTAGCTTTTTTATTGGTACGCCTAAGAGTGTAATGTCCCTAAGTAGTTTACGAAGTTTTTTACCGGGTAGTTCAGATTTAAACATTACCGATCTTCGTTGGGTAATTTAATCTTAACATAGTTTGTGAATTGTGGAAGCGGCATCTCTTTGAATTCTACCAAAAAACTGCATTTACTTTATGAGACATATTGGTTAACTAAAGGTTTTAGCTCTTGGTAATATAGGAAATGCAAATAATGATATTCAACAAAATTATTGCTTACTTATATTTATTCTAAATAGCCCTATAAACAGGCTTGAAAGTTTGTCAGTAAGTGATTTGCAGTGTATTTTTGCTGTTAAATTTCTATAAAATTATCAAACCAATGGGTGGATTTCTAAATTCAACCATAGCAAGAAAATTTGCTATGGCCTTATCGGGACTATTTCTGGTCTTATTTTTAGCTCAGCATTTTAGCATCAATTTTATTTCGGTATTTAGTAAAGACGTATTTAATGAGGTTTCCCACTTTATGGGGACCAACTTCTTTGTGCAGGCTTTATTGCAACCCATATTGATTTTTGGGGTAATTTTCCATTTTATAATGGGTTTTATCCTGGAAGCGAAAAACCGTGGAGCAAGAAACGTTAAGTATATTAAGTTTGCCGGAAATGAAAACTCAAGTTGGGTATCAAGAAATATGATTTACTCAGGCCTTGTAGTTTTAGCTTTTTTAGCACTTCACTTCTACGATTTTTGGTTTCCGGAAATGATACACAAATACGTAGAGTCTCATCCCGAAGATGCTACTCGTTATTACGGTGAGTTGGTTGCGAAATTCGAAAGCCCGGTTAGAACAATATTATACGTGGTTTCATTTGTATTTTTGGCCCTACACCTTTATCATGGGTTTTCTTCTTCTTTTCAGTCTATGGGATGGAGAAATAAATATGCCAAAGGACTTAGAGGATTCACCAAAGCTTATGCAATCGTTATACCGCTAGGATTTATTTTTATAGCCCTTTTTCACTATATTAATAACCTTTAATAAGTAAGATTTATGTCAGTTTTAGATTCAAAAATACCTAAAGGGCCTCTAGCAGAGAAGTGGACCAATCATAAAAACAATATCGATCTTGTTAACCCTGCCAACAAGCGTAATATAGACGTTATTGTAGTAGGAACAGGACTTGCAGGAGGAGCTGCAGCTGCAACCCTTGCAGAGTTAGGTTATAATGTAAAAACATTTTGTTATCAGGATTCTCCAAGACGTGCACACTCTATTGCGGCTCAGGGAGGAATTAACGCCTCTAAGAATTACCAGGGCGATGGAGATTCAGATTATCGCTTGTTTTACGATACCGTAAAAGGTGGTGATTACCGCTCCCGTGAAGCAAACGTTTACCGTCTTGCTGAGGTGTCAGGAAATATTATAGATCAATGTGTGGCACAGGGAGTTCCTTTTGCCCGTGAATATGGTGGTTATCTTGACAACCGTTCTTTTGGAGGAGTATTGGTATCCCGTACTTTTTACGCAAAAGGGCAAACAGGACAACAGTTGTTGTTGGGAGCATATTCGGCAATGAACCGCCAAATTAACCGTGGGAAAATCAAGCCTTATAACCGTCACGAAATGATGGATTTGGTATTGGTAGGCGGTAAAGCGCGTGGAATAATTGCGAGAAATATGGTTACCGGCGAGATTGAGCGCCACTCGGCACACGCCGTGGTATTGGCTTCCGGTGGTTACGGAAATGTATTCTTCCTTTCTACAAATGCGATGGGAAGTAACGTAACAGCTGCCTGGAGAGCACACCGTAGAGGAGCTTATTTTGCCAACCCTTGTTATACACAAATTCACCCAACTTGTATTCCGGTTTCCGGAGATCATCAGTCTAAATTAACATTGATGTCTGAGTCTCTAAGGAATGATGGACGAATTTGGGTGCCTAAGAAAAAAGAAGATGCTGAGGCTATAAGGGCAGGGAAGAAAAAACCAACCGAGCTTTCAGAAGAAGAAAGAGATTACTATTTAGAGCGTCGCTATCCGGCTTTTGGTAACCTTGTACCACGTGATGTGGCTTCAAGAGCGGCTAAAGAGCGTTGTGATGCCGGTTTTGGAGTTAATAAAACCGGGCAGGCAGTATTTCTTGATTTCTCCAGTGCCATTGAACGCTACGGAAAAGAAAAAGCTTTTACTTCGGGACATAAAAACCCTTCGAAAGAAGAAGTTACAAAACTTGGAAAAGAAGTTGTGGCTGCAAAATATGGAAACCTCTTCGATATGTATAACAAGATCGTAGACCAGAACCCATATGAAACCCCAATGATGATATACCCGGCTGTGCACTATACTATGGGTGGTCTTTGGGTAGATTATAACCTGCAAACAACCATTCCCGGTTGCTATGCTGCAGGAGAAGCCAACTTCTCTGACCATGGTGCCAATAGGCTTGGTGCTTCGGCATTAATGCAAGGTTTGGCAGATGGTTATTTCGTGCTGCCTTATACTATTGGTAATTATTTATCGGATGATATTCGTACCGGAGCAATTTCTACAGATTCTCCAGAATTTGAGGAAACCGAAAAAGCCGTAAAAGAACGTATCGAGAAGTTAATGAATGCCAACGGAAACAAATCTGTAGATTCCTATCATAAGGAATTAGGTTTGATTATGTGGAACAAATGCGGAATGGCTCGTAATGAAAAGGGACTAAAGGAAGCTGTTGAAGAAATTGCGGCTTTAAGAGAAGATTTCTGGAAGAATGTAAAAGTTCCCGGAAGTGCTACTTCTAAGAACGCAGAGCTTGAGAAGGCCGGACGTGTAGCAGATTTTCTGGAGTTAGGTGAGTTATTTGCTAAAGATGCTTTGCATAGAAATGAATCATGTGGAGGGCATTTTAGGGAAGAATACCAAACCGAAGAGGGAGAAGCATTAAGGGACGATGAAAACTTTAAATATGTTGCTGCCTGGGAATATAAAGGAAAACCCGCAGATGCAGTTCTTCACAAAGAAGACCTGGTATTTGAAAATATAGAATTGAAAACAAGAAGTTACAAGTAAGTTCATAGTGAATGGTTAATTGTTAATGGAAAAGATAAAATCATTCGAAGATTTAGTCTGCTGGCAAAAAGGTAGGGCTATTCGAATGGAGATTTCTCAACTTATTAAACAATTTCCTGCTGAAGAAAAATTTGAATTGGTTTCCCAAATGAGAAGGGCTTCTCGATCGGTAACTCATAATTTAGCTGAAGGGTATGGAAGATTTCATTTTAAGGAAAATATCCAGTTCTGTAGAGTTTCCAGAGGCTCGCTTTATGAAATAAAGGATCAGTTAATCACTGCACTGGATGAACAGTATATTGACGAGAAAAAATTTGAAAAATTAAAGAAAAAAGTTGAAGAAGGAATAGTTGTTTTGAATGGCTATATTAATTATTTGAAAAAAGCAGATAAATCCTATTAACTTTTAACACTTAACTTTTAACGATTATGAAGTTAACACTTAAAATATGGCGTCAGGAAAGTGCCACGGCTAAAGGAAAAATGGTAGATTATCCTATAGATGGGATAGACGGGGATATGTCTTTTCTTGAAATGCTGGATATACTTAACGAGCAGTTGGTAGAGAAAGGAGAAGATACTATTCAGTTTGATCACGATTGTCGTGAAGGAATTTGTGGTTCTTGTTCACTCCAAATTAATGGAGAGCCTCACGGGCCTGATAAACTAATCGCTACCTGCCAGTTGCATATGCGTTCTTTTAAGGATGGAGATACTATTTATATAGAACCATTTAGAGCCAAGGCGTTTCCGGTAGTAAAAGATCTTATTGTAGACAGGAGTGCTTTTGACCGAATTCAGCAGGCCTGGGGTTATGTTTCGGTAAATACATCAGGAAACACCGTAGATGCCAACACGATTCCGGTAGAAAAAGAAAAAGCCGATGAGTCTTTTAACGCAGCAACCTGTATTGGCTGTGGAGCTTGTGTAGCGGCTTGTAAAAATGCAAGTGCTATGCTTTTCACTTCGGCAAAAGTTTCTCAATATGCCTTGCTACCTCAGGGTCAGGTAGAAGCTACTGAGCGTGTTCAGGCCATGGTTAGGCAAATGGACGAGGAAGGTTTTGGAAACTGTAGTAATACGGGAGCTTGTGAAATTGAATGTCCAAAAGGAATTTCTTTAGACAATATTGCACGTATGAACCGTGAATATCTTTCGGCCAGTACCAAAGGATAAAACTTCCTTAAATAAGAACAAATCAATCCCAAATTCTTTTCGAATTTGGGATTTTTTATGCAACTTATTTGAAAATTGACTACATGCCAAATTTTAAAAACCTTCCCTCAAAACTTCCAGCCGGGAAAACCAGTATATTTTCGGTAATGAGTGGGCTTGCAAGAAAGCATAAAGCCATAGATCTCTCTCAAGGCTTCCCAAATTTTGAAACCGATAATCATTTAAAAGACTTGGTTTGTAAAGCGATGAAAGATGGCTATAACCAATATCCGCCAATGAGTGGTATCCCGGAGCTGCGAGAGCAAATAGTTTCTAAAATTGAAAATCTCTACGGAAAGAAGTATAACGAAGCTTCTGAAATTGTTTTAACTGCTGGTGCAACCCAGGCTTTATATGGCGCTATAACTGCTTTTGTACACCCCGGTGATGAGGTGATTGTTTTTAAGCCGGCTTACGATTCTTATGAGCCCGATATTAAACTAGCCGGAGGAAAACCTGTTTTAGTAGAACTAAAAGGAAAAGATTTTAAAATAGACTGGCAGGAAGTTGAGGCAAAAATCACTTCCAAAACTAGGATGATCATAATTAATACTCCACATAACCCCACAGGTACGGTACTTTCAAAAGGTGATATGCAGCAACTGGAAGCATTGCTTAAAAAAACCAATATTATCTTATTAAGTGATGAAGTTTATGAGCACCTTATCTACGATGATGAAGTACATGAAAGTGCGTCAAAATTCCCTGGTTTAGCTGAAAGAGCTATTGTTTGTGCTTCTTTTGGGAAAACTTTTCATAATACCGGTTGGAAAATGGGCTACTGTGTTGCTCCCGAAGTTTTAATGAAAGAAATCATAAAACTTCACCAAGCTACCGTGTTTTGTGTAAATCATCCTATGCAGCGTGCTTTTGCAGAGTACCTGAAAAAACCAGAGCATTATCTGCAATTAGGTGATTTTTATCAGCAAAAACGGGATAAATTTTTCGACTTAATGCAAGGTTCAGGGTTTAAGGGAACTCCTTCTAAAGGAACTTATTTTCAGGTAATGGATTATTCAAAAATTACCGACGAGCCCGATGTTGATTTTGCAAAACGATTAATTACTGAACATGGACTTGCTACCATACCGGTTTCTGTATTTCATAAAAATGGGAAAGATCATAAACAGTTGCGTTTCTGCTTTGCCAAAACAGACGAAACCCTGGAAAAAGCAGCTGAGATTTTACATAAATTATAACACCAGGTTTGTCTGAAAAGCCTGGTTGCGTCAAGCTGAACTCGTTTCAACTTCTGTCTTGTTTTTAATTATCAACATCTTAGATCCCCGAAAAAATAATTGGGGCAGGCTCTGAGATAACTTCAGGATGCCGATTTTTTAATTACGTTACTCAAAAACCAATGACTATAAACCTCCAAAACCAAAGCTTTGAACTCCATCCAAGCGGTGCAGCTTTTTGGAAGGAGCAAGAAATCCTCCTTATTAGCGATGTTCATTTAGGGAAGATTTCGCATTTTAGGAAATTTGGAAGCGCTGTGCCTCATAAGGCAATTCATGCCAATTTTTTGAGATTAAGCGAGGTTGTAGGAAAGTTTCAGCCCAAAGTTGTTTGCTTTTTAGGCGATCTTTTTCATAGTGATCTTAATAGTGAATGGAAATTATTTGAAGACTGGCTTGGGTTTGTAGAAGCTAAGGTGATCCTAATAGCGGGTAATCACGATATAATTTCTCCTTTAAAATATGAAGAATTGGGGGTGGAAATTCATTCAGAATGGCAATTGAAAGATTTTTTACTTACGCATCACCCCGAAACCAGGGAAGGTTTCTTTAACCTGTGCGGTCATGTTCACCCGGCCTATAAACTTAACGGAAAAGGAAAGCAAAGCCTCAAACTGCCCTGTTTTTTCCGAAAAATAGATCAATTTATTTTTCCTGCTTTTGGCGAATTTACAGGGAATTTTTTGATGAAGCTAAATGATGGGGGAAAAGCATACGCGATTACACAAAATGAAGTAATTTTAATAGAAAACACCTAAAAATGGAAAAACGACTTGCAATATTGAACTTTATCTCGGTAATCCTAATCATTGCAGTGAGCTATATTTCCCAAACAGGAATTATTAATGGCAATACAATGGGAAGTCTTAGCGCCGAATATTACAACCTTTTTACTCCGGCAGGTTATGCTTTTGCTATTTGGGGAATAATCTTTCTTTCGCTTTTGGCCTTTTCCGGATATCAGGTTTATCAGGCCTTTTCAGCTAAAGAAGATTTAAAGTTTTTAAGGGATTCAGGTTATTGGTTTTTAACTGCCAACCTGGCCAATGCCGGCTGGGTACTTGTTTGGTTGTATGAGTTTACCGGAATCTCGGTCTTGTTCATGTTTTTAATCCTTTTTGCACTAATAAAGGTGATTTTGAACACCAATATGGAGCGTTGGGATGCTCCCCTAAAAATTCTGGCGTTTAGCTGGTGGCCTATTTGTCTTTATTCGGGTTGGATAGCTGTGGCCAGTATTGCTAATGTTTCAGCTTATTTAGCTAAAATTGAATGGACGGCACCTTTTTTTGGAGAGGAAATTTGGACGGTTGTGATGATTGTTGTGGCGACTTTTCTAAATATCGCAATCATTTGGCGAAGAAATATGCGTGAATTTGCCGCTGTTGGAGTTTGGGCATTGGTTGCAATCTATTTTAGGCATTTTGGGGATTTTCCCCTCATTGCTTATTCAGCTTTAATAGGTGCAATTGCCATTTTTTCGAATATTATTTACCACGGTTGGTTAAACAAGGAAACCAATCCCATGACCCGACTTTTGAAGAAAAATGAAGCTTAAAATTTGTATTCTTTCGACTTTTGTCTTAATTTAATAGTCAATTTTCTGAACTATGATAACTGAATATAAAATAGATAAAAGTGATAAGTTGGATGACGCCATCCGGGATTATTTGCAGAATTTAGAAGAAAGTCCTGAAATTAGGCTAATACATAAGGATTTGGATTTTCCCGAATTTCTGCAAAATAAAATTCTAGTAAGCCGCAGTATAAGAAAGGGCTTTCCATTTTCTTTATTTGAAGAAATAAAATCCCTAATTCCTTTTTCAGAAACCGATTGGGCAAAACTTTTCAATATTTCCCACAAATCCCTTCAGCGTTATAAAAATGAAAAAGATTTTTATTTTAAACCAATTCATACTGAAAAGATTATAGAAATCGCAGAAGTAGCTATTCTCGGAAATGAAATATTTGATAGCTCAAAGAAGTTCGAAAAATGGTTAAACACACCATCTTTGGCCCTTGGTAATTTGCCACCTTTGGACTTACTAATGGATTCCTACGGAAAAGAGTTGGTAATGGCCGAATTAAATAGAATTGATCACGGAATTTTTGTTTAAATGAAAGTTTATCGCCTCGCCAGAAAGAAGTATGCAGGTGAACTCAGTGGTGTTGGCGCGGCAAAATATGGAAACAGATGGAATACCAAAGGTGTTGAAATGATTTACACCGCCCAAAGCAGGGCCCTGGCAATGGCTGAGGTACTTGTACATTTAAGTCTGGAAACCCTGCCTTCCGATTTCCAGATGATCCAAATTGAAATACCCGATTCTATAAAGATTGAATCCTTATCTATAAGACAGCTTCAAACAAATTGGAATAGTTTTCCAACGTCTGTTGTAACTCAGCAACTTGGAGACGCTTTTATTGAAAACAATAAAAACCTTGTTTTAAAAGTACCATCTGCGGTTGTAAAAGGAGATTATAATTATCTAATAAACCCTAAGCATCCAAAGTTCAATCAAATTAAAATAACTGAAATTTCAGACTTTCCTTTTGATCACAGAATATTTAAATAGAAGGTCAAAATTGGGACTATCTAAAAAACTTCCTTCCTTCGGAGGGGGGCAGATTAATTTTTCCTAAACCATTCCCTTTATATCACTTCCCCAACTGGGATACGTGAAAATCATCTTTTTTAAAGTCTCGCAATCCAGTTTGCCACACATAGCCATAACAAACATATTGATGATTTCTGACGCTTCAGGGCCAACCAGGTGCGCCCCAATTACAAGTCCGGTTTTATTGTCTACTAATGTTTTGTAGGCATATATTTTTTCATTGATATGCTTGGGATTAAACCAATCTGGAACCAATTTATGCTCTAGAGTATAATCGTAGCCCTGTTCTTTTGCTTCTTTTTCTAAAAGCCCCACCGAAGCCAATTTGGGGAGGGTAAATACCACGGTAGGTTGAGGCGGAAAATCTGTTTTTTTAGATGCTTTTTCGTTTAGAAGATTTGCTGCGACAATCTTCGATTCCTGCGAAGAAAGTGGGGTTAGCGGTAAGCCGGGACTTGCCGAAACATCACCACAAGCATAAACATTTTCGTTGGTGGTATTTTGAAGAAATTCGTTCACAGTAATCCCTTTGTTGCTAAAAGCGACCTCGCCTTTTTCCAATGCTAAATCGTCTATAGATGGTACACGGCCCGCAGTATTAAAAACCATTTCGGCTTTTGCTGAAATTTCTTTTCCATCTTGCATTGCCTTCACCCTAAAATTCTTTTGTAGTTTTTCAATTTCATTTACTTCAGCATTAAAAATAAACTCGATGCCCAGGTCTTCTTCTGAAACCTGTTGAATATGGTTTACCATATCTTTATCGAAGTTGGAAAGTGGTCGCGGTGCAAAATCCATCATCGTAACTTTCACCCCAAATCTTGCAGCAATATGGGCAAATTCCATCCCAATATAGCCGGCGCCTATAAAAAGCATGGTTTCCGGTAATTTTTCTAATTTCAGAAAGTCTTCACTTAATAGCACATGTTCTTCCCCGGGTATTTTTAAAGGCATCGGTTTTTGGCCGGTGGCGATTACAATTTTATCGGCTGTTACCGTTTTTCCTTCTACCGAAAGTGTGTTTTTATCTAAAAATCTTGGGGACTGATGATACATTTTTATGCCCAAACCGGTAAGATCTTTTTCGGTAGCGGCAGGAATGGCATCTACAAAAGTTTCTTTAAATGTCATAAGTTCGCTCCAGCTTACCTGAGGTGTTTTTGTAATTCCCTTTCCTTTCATTTTTTGAGCCCTATCGATAATTTCGGTAAAGCCTACTAAAACTTTTTTAGGATCGCAACCCCTGTTAGGGCAGGTGCCGCCATATTCCCTATTATCGGCTATAGCTACTTTCCACCCGGCTTTTGTACAGTCTTTGGCCACGCCTTTGCCTGCAGTTCCTGTTCCTATTACAAATACATCAAAATGCTCAAATCCCATAATAATTATTTATCATAGCAAATTAGCCATCTTCAGTTGCATTTGCTGTTATGGAAATGGTAAAAGTGGAAAATGGGTGAAACTTTAAAAGTTCTAAAGTATAAAATTTGTAATTTTATATTATCAATAACATTCTGATTATGGAAACAATAGCGTTAAAAAAAACGGTCCTGAAATATGTTGAAGAAGCAGATGAACGTCTATTAGAAATGATGCTTTCTCTCGCCGAAAGTTATGAAAATAACGACTCTTCAGTTCTCTCCGAATCAGATTACCAGGAAATGGATAAGCGTAGGTTGAATCATCTAAAAGAGAAAAGTGAATCCTATTCCTGGGAAGAAGTGCAGCAAAGAGCTAAAGATTCTTTGAAGAAATGACTTTTAAACTTATAATTAAAGAGGAAGCTCAGTTAGAAGTAATGGAAGCTTTTCTTTATTATGAGCGAAAACAAAATGGGCTGGGCGATTTGTTTTTAGATCATCTTACTTCTTATTTTAGGTGGATTAGAAATTATCCGCTTCATTTTTCGCAAAAAAGAAAACCATTTAGGGAAGCTGTAGTTAAGCGTTTCCCGTATATTATTATCTACGAAGTTCTGGAAAGTGAGGTAATTGTTTATTCTGTGTTTAATACATGGCAAGATCCCGCAAAGAAAAAAGTATAAACCCACTAACGTTAAAAAAATGTTGAGAGGTTGCGGGACAATGTTTCTGCAATTATCTTTGCGCCAATGAGTACATCTATGATCGCCCAGAGCTTTGCACAATCCCCGCAACAGCAGGAATTGAGGAAATCCCTTGCCTCTTTCGACTCTGCTCAGGAGGACAAAAAAGAAAAAAATAGAACTAAAATTCAATTAAAAGGTCTTGTTGGTTCTGCCTTTTCTTTCGCTGCTGCTAATGCATTTAAAGAGGCAGAAAAACCCTTTTTGCTAATTTTTAATGATAAGGAAGAAGCCGCTTATTATCTTAACGATCTCGAGCAATTGGTTGGAGAAAAAAACGTGCTTTTTTATCCCGGCAGTTACCGGCGCCCATATCAAATTGAAGAAACCGATAATGCAAACGTACTTTTAAGGGCCGAGGTTTTAAACCGAATTAATTCACGAAAGAAACCGGCGATTGTTGTTACCTATCCTGACGCTTTATTTGAAAAAGTAGTAACCCGCAAAGAGCTGGATCGCAGTACCCTTAAAATATCTGTTGAAGACGAACTTTCTATAGATTTTGTAAATGAAGTACTTTTTGAATACAAATTTAAGCGAGTAGATTTTGTAACCGAACCGGGAGAATTCTCTGTGCGTGGAGGGATTATAGATGTTTTTTCCTTTAGTAACGACGAGCCCTACCGTATCGAGTTTTTTGGAGACGAGGTAGATAGCATTCGAAGTTTTGATGTAGAGACCCAACTTTCTACAGATAAAGTGAAGAAAATTTCGGTAATGCCTAATGTTGAAAACAAGCACCTGGACGAAATCAGGGAGAGTTTTCTAAAATATATTGCTGAAAATACAGTGGTTTTTGTGAAAAACCTTGATTTGCTTACAGCACAGGCCGATAAACTTTTTGGTAAGGCCGAAGAAGCTTTTCAAAAACTCTCTGAAGAAGTAAAACACAGCGAGCCCAAAGAGCTGTTCTGTAACGGACAGTTAATTAAAAGTCAGTTGGAGCTCTTTTCTGTGGTAGAATTGAGTAACCAGGCGTATCTAGAGCCTCAAAAAAGTATAGAATTTCAAACAACACCTCAGCCTTCGTTTAATAAGCAATTCGATTTACTCATTGATAACTTAATTGAAAACCAGGAAAACGGGTATACCAATTATATTTTCTGTGTAAGTGAACAGCAAGCCAAACGTTTTCATGATATCTTCGACGATCAGGACCGTATCGTGAAATATCAAACCGTCGCTTTGTCTTTGTTCCAGGGTTTTATAGATGAAACCGGAAAAAATATTTGCTATACAGATCACCAGATTTTTGAGCGCTATCATAAGTTTCATCTAAAGAATGGCTATGCCAAAAAACAGGCAATTACCATCAAGGAATTGAGTAATCTTGAAGTAGGCGATTATGTTACTCATATTGATCACGGAATTGGGAAGTTTGGAGGCCTGCAAAAAATTGATGTAGAAGGAAAGAAGCAGGAAGCCATTAAGCTTTTTTACGGTGAGCGTGATATTTTATATCTCAGCATCCATTCCTTACATAAAATCTCAAAGTATAACGGGAAGGATGGTAAGGAGCCCAAAATCTTTAAATTGGGAAGTAATGCCTGGAAGAAACTAAAGCAAAAGACCAAAGCCCGGGTAAAGCATATTGCTTATAATTTAATTGAATTGTATGCAAAACGCCGATTGCAAAAGGGATTTGCATTTGGCCCCGATTCTTATTTACAACACGAGCTGGAAGCCTCTTTTATGTATGAAGATACTCCAGACCAAAGTACTGCCACCCAGGCGGTGAAAGAAGATATGGAAAGCGAACGGCCCATGGATAGGTTGGTTTGTGGGGATGTTGGATTTGGAAAAACAGAGGTGGCCATTCGGGCAGCTTTTAAAGCCGTAGACAACGGCAAGCAAGTGGCGGTTTTAGTACCCACCACCATATTGGCTTTTCAACACCATGAAACTTTTTCTGAACGTTTAAAAGATTTTCCGGTCACTGTAGATTATTTAAATAGGTTTAGAACGGCCAAAGAACGTAGGGAAACCCTCGCAGATCTCGAAAATGGTAAAGTAGATATTATAATTGGTACGCACCAATTAGTAAACAAAGCTGTAAAATTTAAGGATCTCGGACTTTTAATTGTAGATGAAGAACAGAAATTCGGGGTTTCGGTAAAAGATAAACTAAAAACCATAAAGGAAAACGTAGATACCTTAACTTTAACGGCAACTCCTATTCCACGAACGCTTCAGTTTAGTTTGATGGCCGCAAGAGATTTATCTACCATAACTACGCCACCACCCAACAGATACCCAATAGAAACCAATGTGATACGGTTTTCTGAAGAAACTATTCGGGATGCTGTTTCTTATGAAATTCAGCGGGGAGGGCAGGTTTTCTTTATCCATAACAGGATTGAAAACATTAAGGAAGTTGCCGGCATGATTCAGCGTGTAGTGCCCGATGCTAAGATTGGTGTGGGACATGGGCAAATGGAAGGTAAGAAGCTGGAAAAGCTGATGTTGAGTTTTATAAACGGTGAATTTGATGTTTTGGTCTCTACCACTATTGTAGAAAGTGGACTGGATGTAACCAATGCCAATACTATTTTTATCAATAATGCCAATAACTTTGGAGTTTCAGATCTTCACCAAATGCGGGGTAGGGTAGGCCGAAGCAATAAAAAGGCTTTTTGCTACTTTATAACACCGCCATATTCGGTAATGACCGAAGATGCCCGGAAACGAATGAGCGCACTGGAACAGTTTTCAGATCTTGGGAGTGGGATAAATATCGCGATGAAAGATTTGGAAATTCGGGGTGCTGGAGATTTACTGGGCGGTGAGCAAAGCGGGTTTATCAATGAAATAGGTTTTGATACTTACCAAAAAATCCTAAATGAGGCGATTGAAGAATTAAAAGAAAATGAGTTCCAGGAATTGTATAACGAAGCAGAAAACATAGAGGATAAAACCTTTGTAAAGGATACGCAAATAGATACCGATTTTGAGATTTTATTCCCTGATGATTATATCAATAATATTACAGAAAGACTAAATTTATATACGCAGCTGAATAAAATCACTTCGGAAGAAGAATTGCTAAAATTTGAAGCTGAACTTGTAGATCGTTTTGGAGAATTACCGGCACAGGCAGTAGATTTATTGAATAGTGTGCGTATAAAATGGATTGCCGCTGCTATAGGTATAGAAAAAATTATCCTAAAACAAGGCAAGCTGGTGGGCTACTTTATTTCCGATCAACAATCCAGGTTTTATCAAACCAAAACTTTTACCAGAGTGTTGCAATATGTGCAATCCCATAGGCATAAATGTACTATGAAGGAGAAGAAAACCAGAAATGGCCTGAGATTACTCTTAACTTTTGATAAAATTACTTCTATTGAAAGTGCATTAAAAGTTTTGGAACCTTTAGATTTTAGGACGAAAGAAGAAGAGGTAGAGACCCTTTCTAAGTAAATTCGGGACAAGCTCTAACTCCCGAAGAAGGATTTATTCTGAATAATGTTCCCCTCCTTTCTAAGGAGGGGTGGCCGATAGGCCGGGGTGGTTAAGCCCTTACCACATTCTGAACTTGTTTTCGCAATCTATGCTGTTAAATAGTTTCCTTAAACTCATAACCTAAAACTTCCTTCAAATTTACCGAGCTAATCTTTTTCCCTTTAGAAATTCCATTCTGGTCAAAATCGGGAATATTTAAATTCTTTTCTTTAGCGGTTTTCATGTAATAATCTTCTTTGGTGGGATGGTCGGGATAAGCAGCGTTAAAGATCTTTCCCCAGGCTTCTTTTTTGATGATCTGGTTTATAATTTCAATACAATCTATCTGTTGAATAAGATTTACAGGTGCCTTTGGGTTTTTAATGCCGGTTTTATTCGCAAGGAAATTTACAGGATGCCTTCCCGGGCCAATTAAACCCCCAAACCGAATAACGGTGGTTTGAAAATGCTTATTTTTTAATACCATTTTTTCAGAAGAAATTAGTTGTTTCGCCGCTTCTGAAATTCCGTTGGCTTCATTTTCCTCGGTATATTCCGGTATATCTTCTTCATCTTTATAAACTGAAGTAGAGCTTACAAAAAGCACTTTTTCAATAGGAGATTTTTCAATATAATCAATGATTCGCCCAATTTTTCCTACGAAATCGGCTTTGGGATCGCTGCGTAATCCCGGCGGAATATCAATAATTAAAATTTCAGAATGGGCAAGGAAAGAAGTAAGGTCTCCCTGGATACCTTCTGTAAAAATTTTAATCTGATAAGGTGTAACCCCGGCTTCCCGTAGCTTTTGCATTTTTTTCCTGCCGGTTACCGAGCCTTTTACAGTATGCTCTTCTTTTAGTTTTTTTGCTAGTTGCAATCCCAGCCAACCGGTTCCTAGTATAGATATATTCATAATTAATAGTTCTCTTGATAGGCTATTTGAAGATTGATGGAACGTCATCCTGAATTATTTTCAGGATCTAATTTGTTTTAAACTAAGAACATGTTAGAAGCTGAAACAAGTTTAGCTTGACGAAACCTGGAAAATATTTAAACAATTTTAATGATCTTAAAAAATATTCGTATTCGGGGCAAAAAACCACTTAACCCAAAGCTACAAAACCAAATTCTACTCAGGACTTATGGTTTTCTTAAAAATTACAGCATCATTTAGTACAAAGGGTCTCGGAATCATAGTTTCTGGCCTTGGTTTTACATTTAAGGCTTCATTTTCAAGTAAATCGTAGCTAGACTCGTAAAGTGTAAATTGAGGTTTTTTATCCTTCTTTAAACTAAATTCCAATTGTAAAGTATCCCTGCCTGAAACGTGATAAGTTAAAATCCGGTTGTGCCATCTTCGGGTATGAATATGAAATTTATTATTGCCAAGTGCCACCGAATCAGCCTCAAGCCCGTTTACCTTAAAACTTTCAAAATCTGTTTCCCTATCAGCAAAGAGTTCTATTCTCCCGGCATTGCGGTTGGTAGCTATTTTTAGGGAATAGGAGTTAAAGGCCGGGGTAGAATCGGTTTGTTTCCAAATTATGCCGGGCGATTTCAGTTTAATTTTTGGTGCACTGGTACGCCAGGTGAAATTTGATTTGTATTTACTGCTAAATGTGTTGTTTTCGGAAGGAGCAATTAGAGGCTCTTTTCCAAAGTATAAAGCCGTCCATTCATCGGGCATTTTATCGTATGAATACCAATTGGTTTTATCCTTATCGGCATCAAAAAGATACACCAGGGAATTGGGTTTGGGATGTTCTTTGGTGAATTCGGCTTTAAAATGAGCGGTAATTAAAAGGATATTGAACAGAAGAAAGAAGAATACCGCAATTTTTTTATTACTCTTAAAATAGGCGAAAACCGGCAATAAAAGCTGGAATAATAATACGCTAAGCAAAGCCGAAACAAATAAGATTTTTAAGCCTAAAGCTACCGGGAACATTTTTATAAAGGGTGCCAAAATAAAGATAGCCGGAAGGCTTAAGAAAGCCATCAACAATGAGTTAGGCGATTCTTGCCGTAGCATTATAAAAAATTGTAACAAGGCAAATAGGCCGGGGATAATAAAATAGGCCGCACCTTTTAAAAAGAAAGCGAGTAAAGTACAAAGCAGTAGCCAGAAGAATAGGGGGGTAACAAATAGATTTGCCTTGTTTTCTATATGTCGAAATCGAAAATAGCTAAAAAAGGCAATCAATAAACTTAGTGAAACAAATGCAGCGATATAATAATAGCCGTTATAGGTGAAGCCATGTTCCATCTCTGAATATTCCGGATAGCTGTAGAGGAGAAGTTTCCAAAAAAGAAAAACCAATAGGCCAGAGAAGACAAGGCTTACAATAAAAGGAATACTACTCTTTGCAATCTCTTTAAAATCAAGTTTGTTTTGAGAAACCCCATAAGCCAAGAGACCAAAAAATAAGATAAAAGCCAGAATAAGCATTGGGAAAATCCACGAAAATGGATAACTAATAATTTCCCCGCCAGGAAAATTAAAGAACAATACTTCTTTCTGCGATTTAACTTCATTCAAATTGGCATCTTTGAAATACTGAAGCAATGGCATAAGGTAGCTGCCCTGGTGTGCCAGGCTTTCTTTATCTAAATTTTTGGGAGTGTCTGTTGCGGTATGATAATCAAAATGATCGTCTATAAATGCGAAATTATATCCTGGGATATTGCCTTGTTCACGTAAAACCGTTAGATCTGTATCGTTAGGCAACATTTTATAAACGCTGTAGACCAGGGAATTGGTAACAGGGAATTTGGGATTAGCTTCTTTAAAAGCTTTTATGAGTCCGGCGTTACCTGTGTTGGTTTCCAGGAACATAAAGGAATCGCCCCCACTACCACGAGCTTCAAAATTAAGGGCAAGTTTTGCATCTTTAGCCCAGGGATGGTCTTTTATAAAAAGTTCGGCACCATTTAAACCTAATTCTTCGGCATCGGTAAATAGGATGATAATATCGTTTTTATGGCTTGGGTTTTTGGTTAAAAAAGCGCGTATTCCTTCTAAGATTGTTCCCACACCGCTGCCGGCATCGCTGGCTCCCAATGAAGAATGCGGATTACTATCATAATGCGTCATAATCACTAAAGCCTCACCGTTTCCGTTGCCTTCTATACGGGCCATGATATTTTGAGGGCGAACCAATACGCCATGTTTATTAAGGGTATAATCTTCATGGGTTTGCGCCTGTAAACCCATTTCCTGTAGGCGGGACACAATATAATTTCTAACACGACTATGTGATGCGGTTCCTAAGTAATGTGGTTTTTGGGCTATTGCTTCAACGCGCTTAAAAGCGCGTTGGGTTGAAAACGTGTTTTCTAGAGCGTCTTCAGCTTCAATAGTTTTTGGCTGGCTGCTGTAAAAACTAAACCAAATTGCAACAGCAATAAAAATAAGTGAGAAAAAACGAGGTATATTTTTCAGCATAATTCAGAAAAGAACAAAAGATTTCACAGGGTTTAAAGATACTTAAGATTTTAAGGAATTGTAGCACTGCTAAGTAAGCTTTCAAAATAATTAAATTTTACTTATATTTAAGTTATTAGTAATCAAAAAATTGGGCTATGGGTATTAAAAGTTTTCAGGGAAAAAGGGCAGCGCCGGAAAAACCGAAAAGCGCGCCTATGTTGGTTAGGGATTATATGAGTACTTCGCTTATAACTTTTAAGGAGCATGAGAATATTATGGATGTTGCCGAAAAACTTACCAAGCATAAGATCTCTGGTGGGTGTGTTGTAGACGATAATAATAGGTTATTGGGTCTTATTTCTGAAGGAGATTGCATGAAACAAATTTCTGACAGCCGGTATTACAATATGCCTTTAGATGATGCTACGGTTGGAAAGCGAATGACTTGCAATGTAGATACCATAGATGCTAATATGAATGTGATGGATGCGGCTAAACTCTTTATTGAAAAGCGTTTTAGACGTTTTCCCATTGTAGAAAACGGAAAGCTTGTCGGACAAATTAGTCAGAGTGATGTTTTGCGGGCAGCAGTAAAATTAAAAGGAAATAATTGGCACCAGGTTTAATTGCGTTTTACCAGCGCATAAACGTCGTTTTCTAAAGGGAGATAGCCCTGGTTGTACACAAAATAATAGACTTTTCCTGTTTTTGTAGTATAAATACTGGTAATATATTCAAAACTAAAACCACGAGATAGTAATTTATTTTTACGAATCGTGGTTTTTTCGTTTGGATTAAATTCCTCTAAAATGCGATAATTTTTACGCAGTTGGTTGTTTACATTCCTTACAAGGTTTTTCCTGTCTTTGTTGCGGTTATTGTGATAGGAATTGCGGCAGTAATCGCTGCAGAATTTTTTATCTACACGCCCCACCATTTTTTCGCCACATTCCAAACAGGATTTTTGCATATTAGCTTGATAATCGAGATTTAAACCTTTGAGTAAATTCTCTCTAAGCCTATTTCAAGATAGTTAGTTTACATTAAATATAAGAAAAACCTTAATAAATGCTGAAATTCAGTTTTTTAAGGTTTTTTATTGGTGCCGCCCCCGAGGTAGTTTACTGTTTGTTTTTTTGCATTTCTGCCTGGCGCATGGGCATACTATCTATAATATTGAAGAGTTTTTTTGCTGAAAGCATTTTAGTTTGATCCAGTTTTTTACCGCCGTCTAAACCAATAAGCAATACCCGAAAATCACTTTTTTTACCATTAAATGCTTCAAAGAGCTCGGTTGATTTTTTCCAGTTTTTCTCCTTAAAGCCAGTTTTATATTTTTCGGGTAGAATTTGGTAAATTACCAGTTTTCGTTCTTTTAAGCCCTCAGGCTCTTTTTGAAGTTCTTTATATTGTTGTTGAAATTTTTGGTTGTTTTTTGAAGCAATAATTAAAATGAGACGGTCTTTCCATTGGTGTTTAGAAAGATCCTGGGCGTATAAACTCACGCTGAAGAAAATTAGAATATAGCAGCTTATAAATTTTCGCATATTCTAAAATACAAAATAACTATTATACCTTAAGCCTAAGCGTTTCTGCACGAGCCATAAAAGAATCTTTTAAGCGTTCTATTTTTGGACTCATATTGGATGCAAAAACCAAATATTGACATCTTGAAATATGCTGGGGAATTCTAATTAGATCGTTATAATCACTGTTCTTAGTTAAAAATTCGGCGTCTTCTACGGCAAGAACTTTTAACTGACTTACATTAATACCGGTGATTTTAAAAAGCTTGAATAGCTTTTTAGGAGTAGCAATAACAATATCAACACCGGCATAAATATCATCTTTTTGTTTACTGATGTCTGGAGCATCGTAGGCACTATATACACGCAAATCCATATATTTAGTGAATTTGTCGAATTCTTCCTCCAAAGCAAGGGCAGCCTCTTTGTCCTGCACAAAAATCAATGCTCTTGGAGCATCTTCAAATGCCGCACTATCTAATTTCTGAATGGTACTAATTACAAGTGCCGTAGTTTTTCCCGAACCCTCTGGAGCTACGATAAATAAATCCCTTCCACTTTTAATTTTGGGTAAAATTTGCTTTTGAAAAGGAAGCAGCTTTTCAATTTTCAGTCTTTCCAAAGCTTCTTTAAGCGGAACATTCAGTTTTTTTAATGACATACAATTTGATTTAAGCCAGATGCTTTTTTATTAAAAATCAAAGACTTCCGGGACTTACAAAGATAAGGTTCCCTACAGTTATAGCGTTATAAAAATATAATTGCTTTTAAATTACTTCAGGTTTGAAACAAAAGGTTTGTTATTTATACAATAAGTGAGATTTTTAACCACTCTGGTGTCTAGACTTTTGCAATAAAAATTCTTTAGGCTTTTATGAGTTGCTGTAATCTGGTTTCAATGGGGAAGCCTTTAATTCCTTCTTTAGTTTTTAAATAATTCTCAATTTCTGTATTGGTCATACAGTAGGTTTCTTTTAGGCCCTCAATAATAATTTTTAAATAGAATTCGTGCGGAGAATTGATTTCATCTTTTAAGTATTCTTCATTGGTGAAGGTGAAAATAGGGCAGTTTTCTTCCTGCCCCAGGTAAATAATTTTCCCGTACCAGGAGTTATTTTTCATATCCAGGCTAGCATTTTTAATTACCTGTTTCAGATCTATATCAAAATCGCCTTCAAATTTTATTTCCTGTTGCACCAAATCCACAAATTGTTGTTGGGTAATGAGGTACATCCTGCCCAGGGTTTTAATATTTTGATTAAAGTCGGGTTTTATAAATCCGGCACCGCCTCCACTCCAGGTTTTTGAAGATTTAGCGAAATAAAGTTCACCGCCAATACTAATACTTTTAGATTTTTCGGGAAGGGTTTTATTAGTACAACCGGGATAAACACGCTTAGCATTTGCAGGTTTGCCGCCACTAATATAGCAGCTAAAACGTTCTTTTAGTAAATTGGAACCATAACATGCATACCAAACTTTGGGCTCTTCTTGTAGCATCTTTTTTCTATAATAAAAGCTTTCTTATACAAAATAGCAACTTCAGTTTGTGATTTTAATTTTTTAGAAAACGGTAGCGTATACCAAAACTCCCTCTAAGTATATCGGCATCAAGCAAAATTGGAGCAGCTTCTATATGAAACCCGAATTTCTTCTTATTAAACGGATAAAAGTTAAGTCCAACGGGAGCTACAAGTCCTTCAGAAATATTGATCCTGTATCCCAAACCCGCATAAAAATCATAATCTTCTTTTCTAATAAACTTATAATTAAGTACAGCTTCTAATGATAAATCTGAAATAAATTGATCGGTGCCCAGTCTAAATTCTGGAGTAAAACGTTCATTTATATCGTAGCCCACCGCTATAAATGGAAGATTAGATTGATGATAGCTAACATTTAACTGGCCATAAGATTTTGGGATAAAGAAAAGAGCAAAAGCTAAAAAGAGTAGTTTTTTATGCATAAATATTTTGGTTGGTTAAATTCTATTTAATTGTGTTTTTAGTTAAGATATCTGCAATATTAAATAGAAAATATTATATAAAAGAAGAATGTATCTGTATTTCAAAGAAAATAAATCTATAAAGCATGAAAATATTTACAAACGTTTACAAACGTCTTTAAACGTAAATAAATAATTACCAGACGATTATAATTTGTTTTAAGATATATGTTTGTATTGTTGAAATGAACCAACGATTTTCAGCTTTTTAAATGAATATGTTATGAGCACTATTAGAAACAAAGTACAATTGATCGGGAATGTAGGAAAGGAACCTGAAATCGTAAATCTTGATTCGGGCAAAAAGCTCGCGAAATTCTCGGTTGCTACTAACGAGAATTACAAAAATGGAAATGGGGATCGCATTACCGATACCCAATGGCATAACATTATAGCCTGGGGTAAAACTGCCGAATTAGTAGAAAAATATGTAGGTAAAGGGAAAGAAGTTGGGGTAGAGGGAAAGCTTACCAACCGGAGTTGGGATGACAAAGATGGCAATAAACGTTATATTACTGAAATTGTTTGCAATGAGTTGTTGCTGTTAGGTCAAAAATAGATCTCGTGGGCCAGGCGATAGGTATTGGCGTGAGCTTCTATAATCACTCTTATTTCTTTAGAGTAGCCGCCGCCCATACTGCATTGCACGGGAATATTTAGATCGTGGCAGGTTTCTAAAACAAACCTGTCTCTTTCTTTACAGCCATTTACAGTGCAGGAAAGTCGGCCTAGCTTATCGGTTTCTAAAATATCTACGCCGCTTAGGTAAAAGATGAAATCTGGTTTCTGTTTTTCAATTAAACCGGGTAAGGTTTCTTTTAATAGTTTTAGGTAATTGTCGTCGCCACTACCGTCCGGTACTTCAATGTCGAGGTCTGACTTCTCTTTTTTGAAGGGATAATTGCCTTTTCCGTGCATAGAAAAAGTAAAAACCGAAGGGTCATCCTGAAAAATTTCAGCTGTACCGTTTCCCTGATGAACGTCCAGGTCTACGATAAGAATTTTATCAGCTAATTTTTTATGCTGAAGATACCTGGCGGCAATTGCCTGGTCGTTTAGCAGGCAAAAAGCTTCTGCACGATTGGTATAAGCGTGGTGGGTACCACCGGCAATATTAAAAGAGATTCCATTTTCTAAAGAATAATGAACAGCTTTCATGGTCCCATCGGCAATAATCATTTCCCGTTTTACCAAAGCTTCAGACAGTGGAAAGCCGCTTCTTCTAATTTCTTTTCTGCTAAGATTTAAGTTGCGTAATCGTTCAAAGTAATCTTCATCGTGAACATTTAGAATATACTTTTCTTCGGGGAACCCCGGTTCAAAAAAGTTGTCTTCGCTACAGGTTCCCTCATGCATTAATTGCCTTGGAAGCAACTCATATTTTTCCATAGGGAAACGGTGGCCTTCGGGTAAAGGATGTTTATAGATGGGATGGTAAGCGATTTTGAGCATGAACTAACTTTCTAATCATTCCCAATGGCCATATTTACCTGCATTGCGTGGTTGAAAATTATATTTTGTAAATATTATAAACACTAGCAAAATTGTTATAACCGCCCCAGTAATAATTTCCGTTTTTTTCAAAAATCGTTTCGGCGAATACATTTCTATATTTTTCAGAAACTTTTTTAATTTTATTAAAAATATTTGGTTCTATATCGCCTTCAATGTGTTTATAATTTTTATCAAATAAACCATTAATTTCCACTGTTCTACTATAGCCATAAGAAATATATCCGGTTAACATTGGGTTAAATCCTATAGTCATGGCACTTGCCATTCCTGCACCTAAGGCACCACCCATCATGCCCATGCCCATGGCAGGATTACTTTTGACCTCTAGTGAGCTTCCTAGATTTATTTGATATACCTCGCCCTTTTTTCTAGCAGTTATGGCAATAGGTAGATTTTTCATTTTTCGGATAAATTTGGCTGTTTTTTCATATTCACGATATGATGTATACATACCTCCTTCTTGAACTATAGGAGTATTCTTAAAGTAAATCTCTTCACCCTTACTAACTTCATGGGAGTTTAAAACAGAGTTGTTTTTAAGATTTACAATGTGAAACTTCAGAGCATCTTTAGTTGTAATTACCTGATATATGTTATGATCTAAAACAAAGCTGTTCGAAGCTTTATGATTCATCTCTTTTCCAAAACGTGGTTTGGCAATCCTACTTATATCACCAGTCAATTCATCCAAATTTATTTGTAAAAGATAGGTGAAATAATGATTTTTATCGAGGTTAACCAAAAGCTGATTTTCTTGCTTTAAGATCTTTACGTTTTTGGAAGCTTCTTCAATACTATTGGGTTGTCCCTCCTGCATTATACCAATGTCAGTGATTTTTGAGAATCCCTCATAAGATGTGAAAAGATCATTGAATTTTATTGGTCTATTATTCTCGTTGAGGTAGTTACTTTCGCTAAAATCTATTAGGGTGGTAGAAGGAGAGTTGTCTTTTGTATATTTATATAACTTAATGGCTTCAGAGCTATTAGGAAGAGAGAAAATAAAAAAACTGTTTTTGTAATTTATACTTCCTAAAAACCTTTCTTCTTTTAATCTAATTTCTAATTCTGTGAAATTAGTTTCTCCGGAATCAAAATGAAAAACTATTTTCGAAAATTTAGTTTTAGTTGTATTGGATAAAAAAAGGCTCACTTCCTTATCCTTGATAATATATCCAGAGAAAATGTCGAATTTATTAGGAATTTTTAAAGGCTTTATATGGCCAATTTTTTTAAAATTGTTATCAAATAAAAGCGCCTCAATTTTTCTTCCTTTAAGAGTGAATAATGCAAGGTTATCATTCTCTTCATCTACAATATTAAATACCTCTGAATTTTGGTTAAGCTCTGTTTTAAATTCTAATACTCTTTCTTGTGCATACGAAAACTGAAAAAGAATAAGTAAAAAGAGAGAAATTTTCTTCATAATTATTTAATGTTTGATGAATTTAGTCAATCCGAATGCATTTTGGGGAAGTATTAATTTATCGTAGTTCCCGGCTCAACCCCATCTTCATCCGGATTTACAAAAACTAATTTTCCGGCTGCATTTTCGGTCATTAAAATCATTCCCTGGCTTTCTACACCACGTAGTTTTCTAGGTGCCAAGTTGGCTAAAACAGTTACCTTTTTACCAATAATTTCTTCAGCTTTATAATGCTCGGCGATTCCGGAAACCACTGTTCTTTGATCTAAGCCCGTATCTACTTTTATCACCATTAATTTTTTGGTTTTTGGCATTTTATGGGCTTCTATAATAGTGCCCACACGTAAATCCATTTTGGTGAAATCCTCAAAAGTAGCGGTTTTTTTCTGCGGTTCTACTGCTTTGTTTTCGGCAGCATTGGCTGTTTTTGTTGCTTCCAGTTTATCCAATTGTTGTTGTATTTGTGCGTCTTCTATTTTACTGAAAAGTAATTGCGCTTTATCGATTTGATGACCTGCGGGAAGTAAAGAATCCCGTGTGGCTATTTTATCCCATTGTGAATGTTCCTTTGCAGAAAGCTTGCTTTCTGCATCGGTGAAATTCAGCATTTTTTGAAGTTTTGCCGAAGTAAACGGTAAAAATGGTTCGCTTAAGGTGGCTAAAGCCGAAGCGATTTGTAAGGCCACATACATAATGGTTTTTACGCGTTCTTCATCGGTTTTAATCAATTTCCAGGGCTCTTCATCGGCCAGGTATTTATTTCCTAAACGAGCTAAATTCATTAATTCGCCCTGCGCTTCACGGAAACGGTATTTTTCAATAGAACTTGCTATAACGGCAGGATAGGCCTTTAGTTCGGCAATGGTTTGCTCATCTACTTCCGTATAATTATTTGGCTTTGGAACAATGCCCGAGTAATATTTATTGGTTAATACAATAACACGATTGATAAAATTACCGAAAATAGCCACCAATTCATTATTGTTTCTTGCCTGAAAATCTTTCCAGGTAAAATCATTATCCTTGGCTTCAGGTGCATTTGCAGTTAGAACATAACGCAACACATCCTGTTGATTAGGGAATTCTTCTAAATACTCGTGTAACCAAACCGCCCAATTTTTGGAGGTAGAAAGCTTTTTTCCTTCCAGATTAAGGAATTCGTTTGCAGGAACGTTTTCCGGCAAAATATATTCTCCGTGAGCTTTAAGCATGGTTGGAAAAATTATACAGTGAAATACTATATTATCTTTTCCTATAAAATGAATTAGTTTGGTGTTTTCGTCTTTCCAATAAGGTTCCCAGTCTTTGCCTTCGCGCTCGGCCCATTCTTTGGTAGAAGAAATATAACCAATGGGTGCATCAAACCAAACGTAAAGTACTTTGCCTTCCCCGCCTTCTACCGGTACCGGAATCCCCCAGTCGAGGTCTCGGGTTACCGCTCTTGCGCGTAAACCATCGTTTAACCATGATTTTACCTGCCCATGCACATTGCTTTTCCAATCGTGGGCATGGCCTTTTACAATCCATTCGTCTAGCCACTCCTGGTATTGGTCCAGTGGTAAAAACCAGTGGCGGGTTTCTTTTAAGGTAGGAACTTCACCAGTAATGGCCGATTTTGGATTAATTAGGTCTGTAGCGTTTAATGAGGTTCCGCAGCTTTCACACTGGTCGCCATAGGCTTCCTCGTTTCCACATTTAGGACAGGTTCCCGTTACAAATCTATCGGCCAGGAATTGGCCTGCCTTTTCATCGTAAAGTTGTTGAGTGGTTTCTTCTACGAACTTTCCGGCTTCATACATTTTTTTAAAAAATGCAGAAGCAGTGTCGTGATGTACCTTTGCAGAAGTTCTGGAATAATTATTAAATGAAACTCCAAAATCTTCAAAAGATTTCTTGATAATACCATCGTACTTATCTACAATATCCTGCGGGCTAACACCTTCTTTTTTTGCTTTTATGGTAATAGGTACTCCGTGCTCATCACTTCCACATACAAAAGCCACATCATTACCCTGCATTCGTAAGTATCGGGCATAAATATCGGCTGGAACATAAACACCGGCAAGATGGCCAATGTGAATAGGGCCGTTGGTGTATGGTAATGCTGCGGTAATAGTGTATCGCTGTGGAGTATTGTTCATTTATCTTAAAATTTATTGAGGCAGCAAAGGTAAGCAACTCCATAAAAATACGCGTTAAATTCTTGTAAAACACAGCATGACTGCCACAAATGTTTCTGATTTTAGCCTTTTAAAACTATTTCTAATAACTAACCAATGAAAAAATTAAGCTTACTAATTTTTGTGCTGAGTTTAGCGGCTTGTGGAAGTTCTAAGCATAAAGCCTCTAAAGATAAATTTGTAGTAGAAAACCTTACAGGATATAGCGCCGAAGATTTGATAAATAATTATCCGGACGCTAATTTCTATGAAGATAGCGGGATGTTTGAAGAAGGGACCGTAGAGAGAGCCTATACCATAATGTACCCGGAAACTACCGATGAGTTGCATATTAGCTGGAAAAGTGAAAAGCGAGAGGAAATTTTTGACATTCGTTTTTCAGGAAAGGGAAGATGGAAATCTGCACAGGGAATTGAAATTGGAACTTCTTATGATGCTTTAAATGAACTTAATGGCCAAAAAATCTCTTTTTATGGGTTTGGCTGGGATTATGGAGGAGCAGTACTTTGGAATGATGGAAAATTAGAAGACTCTAATTTAAGAGTGTTTCTTGCTCCAAACGTTGATATGCCAAATAAATACTATAAAGACAGCATTATTGAAGTGAACGAAGAGGAAGTAAAGAAAATGGATTTAAAGGTCTCAAGTATTATGCTTATGAACTAGGTGCTTTTTACAGGGAAACCCCTAGGTTGAAAGCCCCTGTAAAATTTTAAATTCACATATGGCTCAGCATAATGCTTTGGGGGAATTGGGTGAACGCCTTGCTGAAGAACTTCTTTTGAAAAAGGGATATGAAATTCTGGCTAAAAATTATGTTTATGACAAAGCGGAAATAGACATTTTAGCCCGGAAGCATGAGGTTCTGGTAGTAGTGGAAGTGAAGACAAGAAGCACACCCGATTTTGGGGACCCACAAAGTTTTGTAAAGCCTAAACAAATTCGGCAGCTGGTAAAAGCTGCCGATTTCTTTTTAAATGATCATCAATTAGAACTGGACACTCGCTTTGATATTATCGCTATCATTAAAAATAAAGCCGGAATACAGGTTGAACATTTGGAAGATGCTTTTCTACATTTTGGGTGAGCCAACTTGATCTAAATAAAAAGACCTCCCAGGTTTTTGAAACCTGGGAGGTCTATATTTTTATAGATTTTCTTTTAAAGAAGTTTAATTACCAAATCCTAACCCGCTCTTCCGGGGCCACATACATTTTATCTCCTTCTTTAATATCGAAAGCAGTATAAAAAGCATCTATATTCTGTAGCGGTACATAAGCACGGTACATTCCCGGAGAATGAGGATCTGTTTTAATTTTGTTTTTTAGAGCTTCGTCTCGCATTTTTGTTCGCCAAACGGTGGCCCAGGACATAAAGAAACGCTGTTCTGGTGTGTAACCATCTATTTTTCCAGGATTTCCATGTTCTTCTAAATGAATTTGTAGGCCATCGTAAGCAGCATTCACGCCGCCAAGGTCGCCAATATTTTCACCCAGGGTAAACTGTCCGTTTATATAAACACTATCCAATACTTCAATGCTGCTGTATTGATCTGCAAGGTCTTTGCCAAGTGCTTCAAATTGTTTTAAGTCTTCATCTGTCCACCAGTTGTTTAGGTTTCCTTCAGCATCAAAACGAGCACCACTATCATCAAATCCGTGAGATATTTCGTGGCCAATTACCGCTCCAATTCCACCGTAGTTTACAGCGGCATCGGCTTTATAATCGTAAAAAGGTGGTTGTAAAATAGCTGCCGGGAATACAATTTCGTTGTAACTTGGGTTGTAATATGCATTTACGGTTTGTGGTGGCATAAACCATTTGCTTTTATCTACCGGTTGGCCTAGTTCTGCCATGTTTTCGGCAACTCTCCATTTGCTTGAGTTCATCATATTTTGGAAATACGACCCACCTTCTTCAGTATTTACAATCTCAAGCTTGCTATAATCTTCCCACTCGTCGGGATATCCAACTTTAATAGTGGTAGTTCCCAGTTTTTCTTTGGCTTTTTTCTTAGTCTCTTCGCCCATCCAGCTTAAGTTATCAATCCTGTTTTCGTAAGCTTTGATAAGGTTAGCTATCATTTCCTGGGCTTTTTCTTTAGCTTCGGCCGGAAAATGTTCTTCTACATAAAGTTTGCCTAAGGCCTCTCCAAGTGTTCTGTTTACGGTTTGTAAAGCCCGCTCGTCACGTGGGCGTTGTTCCTGTGCTCCTCTTAGGGTTTTACTGTAGAATTCCCAGTTTGCAGTTTCAATATCTGTAGAAAGGGTTCCGGCGGCATCATTAAAAATGCTCCATTTTAAATAATCTTTCCAGTCTTCAACCGCATTTTTAGCAATCACTTCTTGTAGTGATTTCATATATTCAGGTTGTGAAACTATAATGGTATCTAAATTTTTTGCACCAATTTTTTCAAAATAGGTATTCCACTTAAAAGCAGGAACCATATTTTGAAGCTCGGCTAGCGTTTTTGGATTGTAAGTTTTACGGGCATCGCGACGTTCTACTTTATCCAGCCTGGGTTCTGCAAGCTTGGTTTCAAAGGCCAGGATTCGTGCTGCGGCATTAGCAGCTTCTTCTTTAGAGTAATCTATATACTGAAGCATCCTGGTAATATGCTGCTTGTATTTTTCCCTTTTTTCTTTAGAATCTGCATCATCGGCTACATAGTAGTCACGATCTGGTAATCCTAAACCTGAAGGATAGATATATGCTGCATTCATATTACTATTTTTAGCATCTGAACTTACACCAAAAGCGAAAAATCCGGCGCCACCATATTGTTGCATTTCGCTAAGAAATTCCTGTAAATCTTCTTTATTATTTATTGCGTCTACTTTTTCCAAATATGGTTTTACCGGTTCCACGCCTTTTTCGTTTCTGGCAAGGGTGTCCATAATGGTATTGTAAAGATAAACCGCCTTAGCCTGGTCGCTGGAAGGGTCTAAACTATCATTTTTAGAAGCACCTTCAAGGATAGCCATGGCATCTTCATCGGTTCGCTCACGAAGCTCCATAAAACTTCCCCAGGTAGTCTGGTCTGATGGGATTTCGGTAGCATCTACCCATTTCCCGTTTACGTACTTAAAAAAGTCGTCCTGCGGTGCTACCGTGGTATCCATGTAAGCAAGGTTAATACCGTGAACTTCTTCTTTTTTAGATTGCTCCTTTTCGTTATCCTGACAACTGCTAAGCGTAGCAGTCCCCAAAACCGAAAGCAACATTACTTTGGTTATTTTTTTCATGTGTGGTTTAAATTATTATAAATTCTTTGGCTAAAATACTAAAAAGTAGCATATATAATAACGAACAATAAATTGATATATGTAGCTGATTATTATTAATTTATCTAGAGCGAATCCAGATATTGTAAGAAGTAGTTAGCTTATTGTTTTTCTTCTATAAGCTTTTGGTCAAATTCTTTTTTAAGTTGGGTTATTTCGGCAACATTTTCATTAGGGATGGTGATTGAAAGCACATAGTGGGCAATTTTCCAACCATTTGCTGTTTTTTGAAGCACGCCCGAGCCACGACAAATGCCCATTTGGGTAATTAATAATTCATCAAACCAGGCAGTTTTAGCATTTTCTTCGGTATAGATATTTCGTTCTAAAGTTTTAAAACTCCAGGCTTTTCCGCGGTCAAAATAAGGTTTAGAAAACTCCCTGAAATCTTTATTTTGCCAGTTTTCTGTTGCATCTGTGCCTATAAAAACACCGTCTTTGGTCATTAAATCAAAATAATCCTGAAAATTAGCTTCTGCCGCCGCTTTATGCCATTGTGTTAATATATGGTCTATTTTAGATTTGTCTTGTGCAAAACCAGTTATACTGAAAAACAGGAAAATAATTACTGCAATCTTTTTCATGCTAATACTTTTTAATTTTTTCGGTAATTAAATTTTATGTTCCGGGGCCTGCCTCGATATAAAAAACCTTTTCTTTTAATACTTCGCTGGCTTACCACAAGGTAATTTATTCTATAGAGATAGAATCGGCAGGAGTAGAAATGGTATCTCTTTCGGCTTTAAATTCATCCAGTTCTTCTTCAAAATCCTCCAGGGTTTTCAGAAAAAGTTCATTTAGCTGAATTTTAAAATTATTAAATTCTTCCGGGATTTCCCCTGCAACTTCGGCAATTGCTTCTGCGTCTAAATGTCTACGATGGGAGAGTTGCTCCAAAACCTTTGCTTTGGTGGCCAACACATTGGCGCGGGCACTTACTGCATTAGAATTTAGTGAATCTGGAATGCTGGAGACAAGGGATCCCATAACCTGCGAGATAGGTTTAGAGCTTTCAATGGTTTGTTGCAGGTTATAGTTTTTTAATTGGTCTACTTCATTTTGTGCAGCGATATAAGCCAACCACTTTATGGCTTGCTCCCTGGCTTCAGGAAGTAAAACTATTTCCTGGTTAGTGGTTTTTATAGGTTGCTTTAAGGTTATAGAGTCTAATTTCGTATTGAAATTGTCTTTATTAGAAGACTTTTCGGCACAAGACCAAAAGAGAATTATTGATATAAAAACCAGTTTTTTCATATAAACACAAAGTTAGTCTAAATTACTTCAGTTTTCATAGAATTTATGCTGATAAAACTAAATACATGAAAATTGTCTAATAGAAGTGAAGGTTTCAGAAGCTTTTTTACGAATACCTCTATGTATTTAAATATATTTGCGGAAAAATGAATACCATGGCCGGAAAAATTTTAATTATTGGTGCTTGCGGACAAATTGGAACCGAATTAACGCTGAAATTACGGGATCTTTATGGAAATGATCAGGTGGTGGCGAGTGATATTAGAGAAGGAAATGAAGAGCTGATGAGTTCTGGCCCGTTTGAGCTTGCCAATGCAACCGACGCTGCAAAAATTGAAGCTTTGATAGACACATATAATATTAGTGAAGTCTACTTAATGGCTGCTATGTTAAGTGCTACCGCAGAAAAGGCCCCAATGAAGGCCTGGAACCTTAATATGGATTCGCTTTTTCATATTTTGAATTTCGCTAAGGATAAAAAGATTGAAAAGGTATTTTGGCCCTCAAGTATAGCAGTTTTTGGTCCGACTACTCCTAAAAACGATACCCCGCAAACTACCATTATGGAGCCTTCTACGGTGTACGGTATCAGTAAGCAAACCGGAGAACGTTGGTGCGAATATTATCATGATAAATACGGCGTAGATGTAAGAAGTATACGTTATCCGGGAATTATAAGCTATAAAACCCTTCCCGGTGGTGGAACTACCGATTATGCAATTGAAATTTTTCATGAAGCACTAAAGAACAAAGAGTATACTTCTTTTTTGGCTGAAGATGCCGGCTTGCCTATGATGTACATGGATGATGCAATAAAGGCTACTGTAGATATTATGGCAGCAGCTTCAGAAAAAATAAAAGTAAGGTCTTCTTATAATTTATCGGCTTTAAGTTTTACACCAAAAATTCTTGCTGAAGCTATTCAAAAGGAAATTCCTGAGTTTAAAATAGCATATCAACCAGATTTTAGACAGAAAATAGCCGATTCCTGGCCCTCAAGTATAAACGATTCTGAGGCAAGAAAAGACTGGAACTGGAAGCACGAATTTGATTTACAAAACCTGGTTAAAGAGATGCTTACCGGTGTTTCAGGCCAGTTAAAAAATTCGAAATAAAAGCCTGTAATCTATACCCCGGATTATTTTTTCTTTTTCTTCATTTTATTGAGCCAAATAAAGGTTCCGGTAATTGGTAAGCTGGTAGCAATTAAACACGCCAGGAAATAAAGTATTTTTGAAAAAGTACCGAAAATTTCGCCGGTATGAATTGGTTTTATTAATGAAGCTACCTGCACGTTTACAGGTTTTTCTGAAAAAATTTCTTTTTTAAGTACTTTCCCATCACGATCTATAACCAACATATCGTAGGTATTGGGCGACCAATTGCCAGTCTCATATTTCCTAATAGAAAAAACACCTTTTTCATCTTGCGGAAAAGAGATTGAAGTCTCTCCCGGATACTCCAGGTTTAGATTGGCAATATTAACAATTTCGGCAATTTCCAGGGTTTTAGTGTCGGTATTAGCTTCCGAAGCAATTTTGGGTCCACCGCGGCCACCAAAAACCTGGGTTCCTAAAACTTCACTTCCTAAATCCCTATACCACTGAAATGACCAGAATAATCCGGTTAGTGTCATTATAATTAATAAAAGACAGGAGTAAAAACCAAGGGTGTTATGGAGATCGTGGTTAATCCTTTTCCAGTTGGCAGACCATTTAATCTTAAAACCCGGTTTTAGAGTTTTCCACTTTATTTTTTTCTTCGGAAACCAAAGTACAATTCCGCTTATAGACAAAAATAGAAAGATTAATGTGGCAATTCCCACAATGGGTCTTCCTATTGCAGAATCAAATAACAACCAGCGGTGCATTCTAAACATTGTAAAGAAGAACTCATCTGTAGGGTTCTCACCCAATCTTTGGTATTCACCTGTATATTGGTTTACAAAAAAGGTTGTGCCACGCCTGTCTTCAGGAGATGTTTTTACCTTAAACTCATAGGCTTTTTTGCCATTTTCAGATAATGTAACACCGGTAACGGTTCCTAGATCCTGGAGGTTTTGTTGCAGGCTCTCAATAGTCTTTACTTCTCCCTGCCCGGGGGCTATTTTTAATTCTTCAGCAAAAAGTGATTTTATTTCTTTTTGGAAGGTGAGTATGGTTCCGCTTAGGCAAACCAGGAAAAGGATAATCCCACTGGCAAGTCCTAACCATAAATGCAGATCGTTTAGTAATTTCCTAAACGTATAGTTTTTCTTTTTTTGCTTCTTCTTTGTCATAGATTTCGGTATAAAACTTGAAATAGGGCTGACCGAAAACAGGATTTTCGGTCAGCTCTTTGGGCAACTTTAAATATTTTCTATGTTCTTAAAACACTCCTATAAAGTGGCTTCCTTCTACATTTACCAGTTCAGCTCCTTTAGTTACTTTTCCTGTTTGAGTATCTATAATGTAAATATTTCCATTTTCTCCAACGGGAGCTTCGGTTACATACACTTCATCTCCATCTACTACAAACCCCTGATATTGGAATAAGTAAAAATTTTCGCTATATGGGATTTCGTTTATTTTTTGTGCTGTTTTTGCTTCTAAATCTACCAATGCAAAATATCCCTGAGCTCCTGCCACGCCTTCTGTAGAACCTGCGTGTCGGTATGCTATTACTGCTTTTCCGCTTGCTGTAGGCCTCCAGGCAAGAATATAAGCATCTTCTACTCCTAAGGCTTCGTCTAGATTGAAAACGTATGAATTGTCATAATCGTTATTTGCATCAATTTTTAAAATATGAGAGCCGTTTGGATCGCCTTGATTTGCCTGGTATACGCTGCCATTCACTAAAAATGAATTAATGCTTCGGTAACCGTTGGTATTTCCTTTTCCAACTTGAGAAGTAATAACTGTGGGGTTTTCTAAAGAAGGGTAGTCTAGCACAATGGTTTTAGATTCTAAGGTTTCGGCGTCTCGATCTCTTTCTCCGGTTTCAGGGTTTACCTTACTTATTCTTGCACCTATGTACAATTTGTCTCCGGCAGCATTTAAAGTAGGCATATCAATTCTACCAATATAATAGCCCTGGGCTTCCAGTTCATCGCTTAACCGAAGGCTTGATTCTTTGAATTCTTTTATGGCAGAATTCTGTAAATCTAAGGTAACAATCCCCATAGTAGCTTCGGTGCGCTCATAAAAATCATCGCTTTCATCGTCTGGAGTGCCGTTATCATTAAACTGGTTCTCGGTATTTACATACACAGCAGCGCCTGTTTGATCTCTGTCAAATAACTTGATCCATCTTGGGGCAGAACCAACATAAGGAGCAATGCTTATTTCACTTCCGGTTTGTTCAAAATCCTGCCCGCCATTTACCGTATATTTAGTGTAATTGCCACCGGTATCTCCGGCATAACTAATGTTGAATATAGTACTACCGTCTTCAGAAGATTGTAAACGTGCAGTTCTATTAGAAGGTACTATAAATCCGTTATCAAAAGGCTCTATAGATACAGTTGGGTCTTTAGCATCTTTACTGCTTATGGAGTATATTAACGTACCTCCATTGCCATCTCCAGGATTTTCCCCCATTCTTGCGGCGGCTACTGTAATCCATCTGCCGTCTTCATTTTCACCAGGTTCCTGGCCCTGGTCTATTGCAGAGTCGTCACTACTACAAGAAGCCAGTAAACCTGTTGCGATCGCAATTGTTGCTAAAGTTTTAATGCTGAAAAAATTACGTTTCATATTATTATCTTTAATAATTGGTTAAAATTTGTTGATTGAATAATTTAGTTTTAGGTAAAAAGCCGTTCCCGGTTTTTGTACTGATAAATTGTCGTAAACAGGTTTGTCAAAAAGGTTTTTAACATCGAAACTCACAATGAAATTTTGGTTTGGAAAGCTGTAACTAAAGCCTAAATCTTGTGCTAGTTGTTGAGGTACTTTAAAGAAATCGTCTCCTGCCGTGTTAGAACCTTGCGGAACTATATATGAAAATTGGTCGGTAAAGTACATTGTGTAAAATAGATTTAACCTGGAGTTTTTCTGAATTAAATCTTTAATTGAATAGCGTAAATTTCCATTCATAGTGAGAAATGGTGTGTTTGGCACATCTATTTCTACTCCCTTGTTTTTAATTTTTAAATCGAATCGGGATATATTGAAATTAAGTCCGAAATTATTATTGTACGTATAACCGAACTGGGCATCTATACCTTTTGAAGTACCACTTCCCTGATTTACATAAACAATTAATTCTTCATCTACGTTTAAGGAAGTCTCTATAGGTAAGCCAATTCTATCTTTAATATTTCGTGTAAAAAGATTGGTTGATGCGTTAAATTGATGTTTTTGAAAAGTAAAGCTGCCTAGTTTAATTCCGAAATTATAATTATTGCTTTGCTCGGGGTTAATACTCGCGTTAGCGACAACATTATCGCCATCGTTGCCAAAAATTTCGGTTTCGTTTGGAAGCCGCACGGCTTTTTCTGCCGAGACCAAAAAGCTTACAGTGGGGCTAAGCTCGTAAGAAGCTGCAAAACCATAACCTTCATATTTCTTGTTGCTGCTTACAACCTTGTCTACAATTTGCCTGTTTCCGTCTGAATTTCTTTGAATTTCAGGATCTACACTTATGGTTTTTTGGTGGTAATATTTTCCGAAGAGATTTGTTTTTAGCCTGTCATTAAAGGCATTTAATTCATAGGTTAGTGAAAGTATGTTTTTGCGTAAGTCTCTAGTTCCTAAAAAGGTATTTTCTAAAACAGATTGTAGCTCGTCGCTATCTTCTCTGTCAATTCCGCTATAGAGATGGTTTGCCAAAATCTTATGCTTATCGTTAATGGCAAAGGCCAGGCCGGTTCTAATGGAAGCAACTTTACGCTTAATGTTTGCAAGCGTTGGCCCGCCTTCTTGCTGTGAGCCCCAGATATATTTGTAGTGATCACCTCTAAAATCTATAGCCTTTTTACCGTTCCAGCTATAAGCCCAGGGTACCGTATCATTAACCTGGCGATTACGATTTCCGTAATATCCGGTTACATTTACATCTAATCCTGGCGTAAACAAATCTTCTTTTTGATAAGTTAAATTAGCTAGCGAGGCGTCAGATTCAAGAAATCTTCCTTTGTATGGCATTGTGGTCATAAAGGCGCCGTGCTGCACTTCTTTGTAATCATCGGAACCTGTAAAACCTACAAAAAACTGGTCGGCCCACTTTACATCAGTGTAGCCTAATTTTACCGTTCCCCCCGTAGACCTATAGGCGTCATTAAAGCGTCTTGCGGTAATAGGGGTTTGTTGGCCACCTAAACCTGTTACTACAATACTTCGGCCTGAAACTTTATAATCGTTATTAGAATTATTATGAAAGGCCGATGCCTTTACGGTAAAACCAGAATTATCAAATCGGTATAATCCATTTACATTAGTTTGAAAGGTGTTGAATGAACCATATGAAACTGACGCATTAATATTTTTATTAGACTGTTTGTTCAATACAATATTAATTGCACCACCCAGGGCGTCGTCGGCCAAATGGCCGGGAACAACACCTTTATAGACCTCAATGCGCTCTATCATTGAGGGTGGAATACTGTTTAAGTTATAAGAAGAGCCAAAGGTGGTAATTGGAATTCCGTCTATAAAAATACGTACAGCACTTCCCGACAATCCATTTAAACTGTATTCTGCACGTGAACCTAAACCACCGTTTTGCCGAATTTTCACTCCCACAGTAGTATTTAGTAATTCATTAGTTTGAATATTTCTAATACCTGACTCTCCGGTTTCCGCAATATTAAGTGCAAAACCTTTTTTCTCCATTTTAGTTTTAAACGATTCAGCTTTTAGGTGTACCTCTTCTAATTCGTTTCCGGAGGTGTTTATCGTGATATTATGTTCTAGATTTTTTGGATCTACCGCTATTTGATGATGGGTTAGAAAATTGCCTTTACGAATTTCCAGTAGAAAAATGCCTGTTTCTAAGTCTTTGAACTGGTAGTTTCCTTCGGAATTTGATTTAGTACTTAGAGTCCTATTTAAATTGGAAGCTGTAATGCTTACGCCCTTTAACGCTTTGTTATTTTCGTCTTTAATTTTCCCGAAAATATCGAAACTTTTAGCTTCTTTTTGCTGAGCATGCAGGGAGAAAATACTTGTTGCTAACAACAGTAAAATAAAGACTATAGGGGATTTTTTAACCACAATTTTGTTTTATTATCCTTATTTAAACTAATTTTAAATAACTTGCGGCAAATTTATGTTTTGAAACACTAAGCCGGTTTCGGTTTTGGAAATAAAAATTACGGAAAACGTATTATGTATATTGAGTCTAAATTAATAGAGGTGAATGAAACTTTGTTTTCACAGGATTTTTCACACGATAGAGCACCTACTCTTATTAAAGAAGAAGTAAATATTCAATCGTATTCCTGGTTACAGGCAAGGTGTAAAATTCAGGCTTCAAAGGGGCTGTTTATAGTTGAAACTTTCTTTGAAAACGAAAAGGATATTACCGATATTTTTAGTGTTAGTGGGGAATATATTCAAATTTCGTATTTAGGGCAGGGAGATTCTCATTTGATATCTGTAAAAGGGAAAAAGCCTATTGGGATGGGGAGAATTAACTGCTGCTACAATCGTGATACAGTAAGTACCATAGAAATGCCGGCTAATATACCTACTCACTATCAGGCGGTTTACCTCTCAAAAGAATATTACCTTGAATTGTTAAAAAACGAAACCTGGGTAGCAGAAAGCTCTTTTCATAAGCATATTGTTCAGGGAGATTTTCAAGAATGGGGAGCCTGCAATTTTCCTATAGATTATAGTTTGTACCATATCTTAAGTGAAATCACAAAAAAAGATTGGGATAGCGATTTTAAAAAGTATTTTCTTGAATTGAGACTTAAAGAGTTGTTCCTTTCTTTGCATTTCTGCCAGCACAAATTGTACTCTGGGGTTGGAAAAGGTATTACTGAAGAAAATCTTGAAAAAATAAGAACCGCCCACGCTTATTTAATTGAGAACTTTAAAAATCCGCCAACTATAAAATCATTGGCAAGAAAAGTGCTTTTGAATGAGCTTCAGTTAAAAAAGGATTTTAAAAAAATGTATGGTAAAACTATTAGAAGCTTTATTATAGATTTACGCATGAAGAAAGCTAAAAGTTTATTAGGAAAATATACAGTAACCGAAATGGCGGCGATATTAGGGTATAAAAGCGTTCCGCATTTTATTGATACTTTTAAAAAACATTACGGATATACTCCCAAACAAGGTTTAAACCAATAAATTTAGCCATAAAAAAAGCCGCTTATAAAGCGGCTTTCCAGTTCTTGAAATAGGATAATATATATTATTCTATAACGCGTACTTCTGCAGCGTTAACTCCTTTTCTTCCTTCTACTTCAACGTACTCAACTTTATCACCTTCGTTCAAGCTCTCGCCATCTAATCCAGTAATGTGTACGAAGATATCTCTTCCTGTTTCGTCGTTGGTAATGAATCCGTATCCTTTAGACTCATTGAAAAATTTAACTGTACCTTCCATTGTAATAATAAAATAAATAATTAATAGAGAACAAAGTTAGTACAATATTATTGAAGACAATGCAATAATACTATTTTTCTTTTGAAAGTATTCTAAAACAAGTGTTTAATCTATGCCTTTGTCTCGCATTTTATCCATGTTCTCTTTAGTAAGAGTGTAGTCTTTAAGGCGTTTTCCTTTCCATCTAACATAAAGGAAAATGGGCATTAAAATAAATGCACTCGCCAAAACAGCAAGACCAATTATTTGGTCTCCTAAGAGAACATCCTCAAAAGTGCGGTAATAAAATCCCACTCCAATGGCAATTAGTATCGATATTCCTAAAATCTTTAAAACGGTATTCATAGCATTAAACGGTTACTTCAATTAATTTTTGGCGGTAAGCGGTAAGTAGCTTAGATTTAGAGATAAACCCAACATATTTCCCGTCTTCTACCACTGGTAAATTCCAGGCATTTGTTTCCTGAAATTTGCGCATCGTATCTTTTGGCCGGTCTTTTTTAAGATCTATAACGGTTGGAGCCCTTTGCATTACATCGCTTACTTTTACTTCGTTATACATTTTTTGATCAAACATTATGGGACGTATGTCGTCTAAAAGTATAATTCCTAGAAAGTTACGATCTTCATCGATAACAGGAAAAAGATTTCGGGAAGATTTTATAACACCTTTATGAATAATATCGCCAAGATTCATGTCTATGTTTAGACTTATAAAGTTCTTTTCAATAATTTGTTGAATATTCAAGAGGGTTAAAACCGCCTGGTCTTTATTATGAGTTAATAAATCCCCTCGTTTTGCAAGTTCCATTGTGTACACCGAGTGCGGTTGAAACTGGTTTGTAATCATAAACGAAATTGCCGCAGTGATCATTAAGGGAACAAAAAGCTCGTAGCCACCGGTTAATTCTGCGATAAGGAAAATTGCCGTGAGTGGGGCGTGTAAAACTCCAGCCATAAGCCCGGCCATACCTACCATTGTAAAGCTACTTACCGAGATGGGATTTCTTAATATTCCCATGTTATTTACCAGTAAGGCAAAACAGTGCCCCATGGCACTTCCCATAAATAATACCGGGGCAAAAATACCACCAATACCACCAGTACCAAAAGTTAAGGAGGTAGCAACGATTTTAAAAATCACAAGGCCTGCCAGTAGGATAATCACAATCCAAATATTATCCAAGTATTCGTTAAAGAAATTGGTTCCCAGTGCTTGTATGTAGTCTTCAGCAAGTAAATTGTTTATAACATTATAGCCTTCGCCATAAAGAGGCGGAATTAAATAAATTAGAAACCCCAGGCCAAGTCCACCTAATAATAATCTAAAAAAAAGCGAATCTATTTTTTTAAAAGCATCGGCAATTTTAAAATAAATATGAGTGAAATACATAGAACAACCTGCAGCAAGAACTCCCAGGATGATGTAAAAAGGAACTTCAGAAATCGTGAAATTATCCTGTAATTCAAAAGGTAGAATAATATCAGAGCCAAAGAAAAAATAGGAAGTGAGGATTGCTGAGACCGATGCAATTAACAAAGGGACCATGGAGATTAGGGTAAGGTCTAAACTAAATACTTCAATGGCAAAAATAATAGCCGCAATAGGTGCCTTAAAGATAGAAGACATAGCGCCGGCTGCTGCACAACCAATTAATAGGGTGCGGGAGCTTTGGTTCATCTTAAAAAACCTGGAGATATTAGATCCCAGGGAAGCACCGGTGGCAACGGTAGGACCTTCTAAACCAACAGATCCCCCAAAGCCTACAGTTAATGGAGCGGTAATAAGCGACGCGTACATTTGAAAGCTTCGCATAATTCCTTTTCGGCGTGAAATAGCATAGAGAGTAGATGGAATGCCGTGACCAATTTTTTTTCTAAGAACTACCTTTACTATAAACAAGCTAAGGCTTAAGCCAATTAATGGAAAAATAAAGTAAAACGCATGGTGGTAATTTACGATAAGGTTTCCTTCAAGTAATCGCTGTATAAAGTGGGTAAGGTTTTTAATCGCTACCGCACCCAATCCGGCTGTAAAGCCAATAATGGCACTTAATAACATCAGAAATTGCTGATGGCTTAAGTGTTTATTGCTCCACTTAGAAAAACGTATTAGCAATTTTGTAGCTTTAGTCCCCACTCAAAAATTATTTAAATGAAGATAAAAAAATCCCGGTGCGAAACCGGGATTTTTTATCAATAATTATTTTGTTCGATAGTTAAATACCCCGGAAGTTGATTTAGAACTAAAATCATTCTCCAAGAATTTCTTTTTAGCTTTCTACTTGCTGGTTTATTTGAAGATGAAGTTCTTTTAATTGTGCTTCATCAAGTTTTGCCGGAGCATCTATCATTACATCCCTGCCATTATTGTTTTTTGGGAAAGCAATAAAATCCCTGATACTTTCCTGTCCTCCAAGAATGGCAACCAAACGGTCAAAGCCAAAGGCAATACCTCCATGAGGAGGAGCACCATATTGAAAAGCATCCATTAAAAATCCAAATTGTGCTTTAGCTTCTTCTGGTGTGAAACCAAGATAATCGAACATTTTAGACTGAGTTTCTTTATCGTGAATACGTATAGAACCTCCACCAATCTCATTACCATTTAAAACTAAATCATAGGCATTGGCACGTACTTCACCCGGCTTTGTTTCCAATAAAGCGAAATCTTCTTTTTTTGGCGAAGTAAAGGGATGGTGCATGGCGTGAAAACGCTCTGTTTCTTCGTCCCATTCCAATAGTGGGAAATCTATAACCCAAAGTGGTGCAAACTCATTAGTCTTTCTAAGGCCAAGTTCGTTACCCAAATACATTCTTAATGCACTAAGCTGCGTTCTGGTTTTGGCTGTGTCTCCAGCCATAACCAAAATAAGGTCTCCTGGTTTAGCGCCGGTTTCCTTTGCCCAGGATTTTAAATCTTCTTCTGAATAAAACTTATCTACCGAAGACTTTAGAGTACCATCTTCATTATATTTTGCCCATACAAGTCCGTTGGCCCCTACCTGTGGTCTTTTTACCCAGGATATTAATTTATCTATTTCTTTTCTGGTAAACGAAGCCGCACCCGGAACCGCAATACCCACAATTAATTCCTGCTGGTCAAAAACATTAAAGCCTTTGTTTTTGGCCAGGCTATTCAATTCGGCAAACTCCATCCCAAACCTAATGTCTGGTTTGTCGTTTCCGTATTTTTTCATCGCTTCATCATAGGTTATTCTAGGGAATTTTTCAACTTCCACACCGTTGATTTCTTTCAATAAATGCCTGGTTAAACCTTCAAAAATGTTTAAGATGTCTTCCTGTTCAACAAAAGCCATTTCGCAATCAATTTGCGTAAACTCAGGCTGTCTGTCTGCTCTTAGATCTTCATCCCTAAAACATTTTACAATCTGGAAATATTTATCCATTCCACCAACCATTAATAATTGCTTAAAGGTTTGTGGCGATTGGGGTAGGGCATAAAATTGCCCTTCGTTCATTCTGCTTGGTACCACAAAATCGCGAGCACCTTCTGGTGTAGATTTTATTAGGTATGGTGTCTCTACTTCAATAAAATCCTGGTTAGAAAGGTAATTTCTAACCTCCATTCCTACTTTATGGCGAAATTTAAGCTTATTTTTTACCGGGTTTCTTCTTATGTCAAGATAGCGGTATTTCATTCTAAGGTCTTCACCTCCATCGGTGTCTTCTTCAATAGTAAATGGAGGCGTAAGGGAAGTATTTAGAATGGTAAGCTCAGTAACCAAAACCTCGATCTCCCCGGTTGGAATATTTGTATTTTTAGATTCCCGCTCAATCACTTTTCCGCTAACCTGGATTACAAATTCGCGCCCCAGGCCCTGTGCTTTCTCCATAAGTTCTTTTGAAGAGCGTTCTTCATCAAAAATAAGTTGGGTAATGCCATAGCGGTCGCGTAAATCTACCCAAACCATAAAGCCTTTATCCCTTATTTTCTGCACCCAGCCAGAAAGTTTTACTTCCTTACCAATTGAAGTTGCGTTCAATTCCCCGCAGGTATGACTTCTATACATAATATTCCTAAAATTTTAAGTAGCGCAAAAGTAAGAAGTTCAATTGGGTTTCCCGATATAATAGTCTCAGAAAATATTATGCATTAATTTATTGGCATTGCCAAAGGGTATAATATCCCGAGGCTTGCCCCTTGGTTAGTTTACTTTTTGATTAAAAACAAAACGCAAAACGCTGAAAAACAACGATATTTGTTTTCAATGTTAAATTAATGTTACGTGATTGTTGTTTTAAGGTAAAGTTTTGGCTATATTCGTAGAGAGAATTATAAATAAAAAAGCTATGAAGAAGATAAAAAACATATTGATGGCTGCCATTTTTACTATTGGTGCAGCTGCTATGGCGCAGGAAGGCCCGGAACCAAAGTTTGAAAAGGAAGGAGACCTTATTAAAGGAACTTTTTTTTATGAAGATGGAACTATAAGACAGCAGGGAACTTATAAGAATGGAAAACTGCATGGAGAATGGGTGGCTTATGATACTGAAGGAAAAAAGCAAAGTTTAGCCAATTATACCGAAGGGAAAAAAACCGGAAAATGGTTTTTTTGGAGTTCAGATAAACTTACTGAAATAGATTACGATAATAATCAAATTGCCGGGGTAAATACCTGGAAAAGTGATGCGGCTTTAGCTGAGAACTAGAGCTTAATATCTATATAATATAAGTGTAAAAGCTGTCTAAATTAGGCGGCTTTTTTTGTGTCCATACTTCTAATCTTTTTCAATAGGCATAGCATCTATAGGCTCTTCAAAAGCAATAAAAAGAACGCAGGGAGAATCTCCGCATTTGGCTGAATGTGGCTTGCCGGCAGGGCCGTAGGCATACGTGCCCTCTTTTAAAGTTTGGGATTGCTCCCCTTCATAAGTTACTTCTAACTCGCCGGCAATAAGAACCATTCTTTCTGCCGAGGTGTGAGTGTGGGCAGGGATATAAGCATTTGCTGGAACTTTAAAAAAGATGTCTGTATTCTTTTCGGTAGGATTGCCTTGTAGTACAGCGATATTACAACCTTCAGGCATAAAATCTGGACAGGGGCTCCATTTCAGGTTTGAGTCACTTTTTGAAAAAGAAATTGAATTTTCATAGGTTTCCTGTGCAAAAATTCCGCAGGAAAAGAAAAATATTAACAGGATTGAAATTTTTTGTAAACTGGTAAATTGATGTTTTGTTTTCATGATTCCCGCTTGTTTTGGTTAATACTTATTGGAATAAGTTTGCTAGTATAAGCTAGCTAATTGAAACGGAAAATGAAATAAGGGGCTTCCTGTAAAAAGTAGAATAAAATTAGTTTTTTGCTAAGCTAGGAGTAATTAGTAGATGATAGATTTATAGAGTTTTTTAGTTGAAAAAAATGGCTGTTTAAAATTTTTAAACAGCCATTTTTAATTTTTAAGCCTGTGCTTCCAGTTTTCTTTGTTTACGCGCTTTGCGTTTGTCGGCGGCTTTTACCTTGGCTCTATTTACCAGGTAAAACATAACCGGAACTACTACCAGTGTAAGGAAGGTGGCAAACACCAATCCAAAGATTACCGTCCAGGCCAATGGCCCCCAGAAAACTACATTATCACCACCAATAAATATTTTGGGGTCGTAATCTGTAAACAGGCTAAAGAAATCAATATTTAGTCCTACTGCTAATGGAATTAGACCAAGAACCGTAGTGATTGCAGTAAGCAATACAGGTCTTAACCTGGATTTTCCACCCCTAACAATACAGTCGAAATACTGTGCACGGGTAAGCAATTCATCTTCATCTATATTAAGTTCCCGTTTTTTACGGTCTATCAGGATTTGCGTGTAATCTATTAGAACAATGGCATTGTTTACCACAATTCCGGCAAGTGAGATAATTCCCATCATTGTCATAATGATTATGAAATCCATTTGGAAGATAATTAGACCAAGAAATACTCCCACCAAACTCAATACCACTGCCATAACAATAATAATTGGTTTTGAAAGCGAGTTAAATTGGGCTACAAGAATTAGTAGAATACCACCCATGGCAATCAATAAGGCTTTTAATAGGAAAGCCATATTTTCTTCCTGTTCTTCCTGTTCCCCGGTAAACTCCAGGGTAATATCTTTTGGAAGATCGTAACTTCTAAGTGCTGTTTTTAACTGGCCAACAATTTCATTGCCGTTATAGCCCTGAAGCACATTAGAGTATAGGGTGATTACTCTTTTTAGATCTTTCCTTTTAATAGAACTAAAAGAAGAAGAAGACTCGGTATTCACTAAAGATGAAATTGGTACTTGAATTATTTCTCCCGTGTTCTGGTCTTTAAAAGTAACTGGTTGATTGAACAATACATTTTCATTGTAGCGGTATTCATCACCAAATCTTACGTTTATTTCGTAATCGTCGTCACCGTCTTTATAAGTTGAAACCTCTTCCCCGTAGATTGCACGTCGCAGCGTTTGGCCTACCTGTGAGGTAGAAACTCCAAGTTGTCCTGCTTTTTTACGATCTACTTCTACGCTTAACTCGGGTTTAGATTTGTTTACATCTATTTTTAACTCTTCAATCCCTGCAATGCTAAGGTCATTAATATAGGTTCGCAGGTTCTCTGCTTCCATTAGCATTTGCTCATAGTCTTCACCTTTTAGTTCCATGTTAATTGGGTAACCTGTAGGTGGGCCGGCTGCATCTTTTTCAACTACAATAGAAGCACCGGGGAACCCCTGTACTGCTTCCCGAACTACAGATAGAACTTCACTACTGCTTACGCCGCGTCGTTCAGTAAATTCGCGCATAGAGAGTGTGACCTTGGCTTTATGTGGCATTTCATTTTGCTGCCCACCATCGGTTTGTGGGTTTCCTGCACCTTCACCAACCTGGGAAATGGCCGACTCTACCATAAAGTTATAGCCGTCTTTATCTTCATATTGTTCTATGGCTTCAAAGATGCGTTGCTCTACTTTTTTGGTAAGGGTATTTGTCTTATGAATATCGGTTCCCTGAGGGTATTCAATATAAGTGATTACCTGGTTGGGTTCATTTTCAGGAAAGAACAATACTTTTGGTTGTACCAATGCAATTAATACAAAAGAAAGGAATAGCAAAAGTAGGGTTCCGAAGAAAACTAAATAAGCTTTTTTTCCGCGTAGCGAGAACTTAAGGGTTTTTTCATAAATATTCTCCATCCATTTAAGGGCGGTATATTGAAAGTAATCTACACCTTTTGATATAAAATATTTATAAGCCCAAAGCAGGATAGCTGCCAGGATTAATATATTTCCAAAAGCCCTTAAAGCACCAGCATCTATCAGGAATCCAATTAGGAGTAATAAACCTCCAAACCCGGCTAGAATAGAGCTTATTCTTATAAGTTTTTTCTTAGTGAACTCACCTTCTTCTGTTTTCATAAACTGAGAAGTAAGCATCGAGTTAATTATAAGGGCTACAAAAAGCGATGAACCTAAGACTATAGACAGTGTAATAGGGAAAATTACCATAAAACTTCCTATAATTCCCGGCCAGAGTCCCAGTGGGAAAAATGCGGCTAATGTAGTTGCTGTTGAAGCTATAATTGGCCAGGCAATTTCTCCTAAACCTTGCTTGGCCGCCTGTTTTCGTGGCATTCCCTCGTCCATTAAGGTGTAGACGTTTTCTACTACCACAATACCGTTATCTACAAGCATTCCAAGTCCCATTACCAGGGCGAAAAGCACCATGGTATTTAGGGTGTATCCCATACTGGATAGAATAATGTAAGAAAGGAACATAGATAGTGGGATTGCAATTCCTACAAACAGGGCATTTCTAAAGCCAAGGAAAAACATTAAGACTAAAACAACCAGAATTACCCCAAAAATAATGTTGTTCACCAAATCGTCTACCTGACTCTTGGTATTGGTAGAAAGGTCGTTGGTAATGCTTATCCCAAGGCTTTCAGGAAGGTATTCTTCCTGTTCTGTCTTTACAATTTCTTTAATTTGGTCTACGGCCTCGATCATATTTTTACCGGCACGCTTTTTTACATCAAGCATTACTACCGGCTTACCGTATTCCCGTGCAAAGGTGGTAGCGTCTTTTTCCCTAAAATTAATATTCGCGATATCTTTTAAGAAGATATTGCCCCCATCGGTCTTGACTACAACATTTTGAAGTTCTTTTGGATCTTCGATTTCTCCAACTATCCGTATGTTTTTTTGAACGCCACTATTAATAACATTTCCGCCTGAAATTGTTCTGTTTTCTGCACTTACCGCATTTATTACATCTGAAAAACTAACCTTAGAAGCCGTCATTTTATAGATGTCTACCGCGATTTCAACTTCCATTTCTTCAGCCCCACGAATACTGGCTTCTTTTATCTGCGGAAGCAATTCAATGCGTTCCTGAAGATATTCGGCATATTCTTTTAATTGCTGAACGGTATAATCTCCGGTAAGGTTGATGTTTAAAATTGGTTGTTCTTCTGAAATATTAAGGTCGAATACATTGGGTTCTACCTTGGCGCCATTATCTAAGGTAGGCCAGGTAGTTTCGGCTTTCACCATATCTACCTTGTCCTTTACTTTTGTCTTGGCACTTTCAATTTCTACATCTTCTTCAAACTCAACAATTACCAGGGAATAATCCTGAAATGTAGAAGAAGAAATTTCTTTTACTCCGGCAACATCGTTAAACTCTTCCTCCAGCGGTTCGGTAATAAATTTTTCTACATCTTCGGCCGAGTTTCCGGGGTTAATAGAGCTTACATATATCTTAGTTTCTACAACCTCAGGAAAAGTTTCCCTTGGCATATTGTAGTAAGACATGAGTCCACCAATCATGATAATGGCGATAATTACATATACCGTCATTTTATTATTGATGGCCCAGGACGAAAGCTTAAATTCTTTATCTAAATTCATTGTAGCTTAGTTTCTTATTTTAACTTCCTGACCATCTCTAAGGTTTTTTGCACCTTCTACGATCAGTGTTTCTCCGGCTTTTAAGCCACTGGTAATTTCTACCTGACTATTATAGGTATACCCTGTTTCTACTATTTGTCTTTTAGCAATACCTATATTGCCTTCGGTTGCTTCTTTCTCCTTGTATATAAACACTACACTTTGGCCCTGCGCATTTTTTAACAATGCATTTTCAGGAATAATTACAGCGTTTTCTGCCGTGTAGTCATTTAGTTTAAGGGTGGCAATTTGGTTGGGTTTAAGCATGCCGTTTTCGTTAGGAACCGTAACCTGTATGCTAAAAGAACGGTTGTTAGGATTAATTGTATTACCAACTCTTCTTACTTCACCTTCAAATTCACGGCCTAAAGAGCTTATTTCTACAATTACCTCGGTGCCCTTGTTTATTTTGTTTAAATAACCCTCGGGAACATCGGCCTCTACATACATATTCTTTAAGCTTACCAGGCGAAATAACCGACTTTGCCCAGGGCTTACTACTTCCCCTTCTTCGGTAATTACCTCGTCTATAATTCCGCTAAAGGGAGCTCTTACAATAGTTTTGTTTAGTTGGGATTTTAATCTGTTTACAGAATTCTGCATAGATTCGTAATTGGTTTTGGCTTCTAAATACTGCATCTCAGATCCAATATTTTGCTCCCACAAACGCTGCTGGCGCTCAAAAGTGGTTTTTGCTAAAGTAGCCTGGGTTTCTAATTGAGCTAATTCGCTTGAGAGTCCGCCATCATCTATTTTAGCAAGTACCTGGCCTTTGCTTACCTGGGCTCCTTCTTTTACGCGTACGTCCTGAAGAATTCCTGAAAACTCGGCATAGATTACAATATTTTCATCAGTTGCAACATCCCCCTGTACTTCTGCATAATGCTTAAATAGAGTGTCAGTTATTTCTTGCGTCATAATGAGATCAAGACGTCTACTCTTGTCCAATCTATTTATAGCCTGGTCAAGTTTATCAAGCTTTTGTGTAAGGCCGCTTTGCTCTTTGCTCAATTCTGTTTTTTTGGCTTTAATCTCTGTGAGGTTCTCACTTTCTATAAGTTCATCTATAGATTTTCCTTCTTCTTTATTTCCACAGGAGAGCAAAAAAAGCGGAATACTTATTAAAACAGCTAACTTTTTCATTGTTGTTATTTGATGGGTATATTTAATCTTCATTGTTATATTTTCTGGTGTCCAGGAGGTTTTCTAATTCTACTTTGGCAGTTATTACATCAAGCATAGACTGTAAAAAGTCTTGTTGTGCCTGGTAGAGTTGGCGTTGTGCTTCGCTTAACTCAAAACTACTGGCAATTCCTTCAAAAAACTTTATTTGATTTTTACTCTCTATCCTTTCTGCAAGTTCAAGATTTTTCTTTTGGTTTTGGTAATTTTCCAGGCTAAACTCATAATCGCTTTTGGCCGAATTGATCTTGCGTTTTACTTCGTTTTCTGTTTGTTCCAGTTCTATCATGGCCTGTTCGTAGGCAATTTGTTTTTGCTGTGTTCTGGCACTACGCATACCGCTACTTAAAATTGGGATGTTTAAGCTTAAGCCTAAAATAGATTGCCCAAAATATTCCTGGTCTTCATTTAAAAAAGTGAATTCCTGGCTAAACCCCTGTACGCCGTAATTTAGAAATCCGGTAAGTGAAGGAAGTGCTTTAGATTTTTCCAGCTTTACCTCTATTTCACGAGACTCTGCTGTATTCGCAGCAATGCGGTAATCTATATTTTCTTCTACCGGAACTTCTTTTTGTAATAGAGACAGGTCGAAATATTCCATCGCCAGGTTATCCAGTTCTTCGGTTAGGTTAACGGGAATTTCAACGGGAATCCCAAGTGTTAAATTAAACATTTCATAAGCAATATCCCGCATACGTTTGCTTCGGCTTAAATTGTTTTTTAAGTTAAGTAAGGTGATTTCCAGTTGTTCTACATCCTCCTGTTCTGTAAGCCCGTTTTTATAGATTTCGTTGGTCTCATCGTAGTTCTTCTGTACGTTTTCTACATTTTTTTGAAGAATAGCTACATTTTCCTCGGCCAGTAACACATTGCCGTAGGCATTAATTACCGCCTTCTTTATCTCAAGATTGGTTTTCGTTTTGGCATTTTCGGAAATTTGAAGCAAAGTTCTGGCTGATTGAATACCTACTATATAAGACCCGTCAAAAATTAATTGGTTCCAGGTGGCCGTAGCATTTACATTTTGCTCGGTACCAAAAGTTACCGGGGTAAAAGTGCCGGGTTCGCCGCCGGTTATTTCAGCCGGAAGTAAGGTGACGGGCTGTTTGAGATAATTTTGATAATCGGCAGTAGCACTTATTTGCGGTAATCCCTGGGCAATAATTTCCCATTTTTGTTTAAGGGCTATCTCAATATCTTTTTGTGCATTTACCGATGTGTAATTATTTTCTAAACCAAATTCAATGGCTTCCTCCATGGAGAAACTGTAACTTTGGGAAGTTTCCTGGGCCATACTGCTTATAGAAATCAGTAAAAGTAACAGGTGTCTATATTTCATTTTTTTCTTTGTTCTTGATTAGTAAATCTTCTAAAACTTTTAGGCCTTTTGGAGTACATATAGCTCTTAAATGATATTCCAGTAAATAATCCATGAGTTTATTGTTGCTGTACTCTTCCTCTGGAAAAAGGTTTTTATCCTTAATGGCTAATAAGCTGGCAAAATAAAGCCTGCTCACAAAAGAAATGGAAATGTTAGGGCGGTAATGACCACTTTTAATACCTCGCTCCAAATTCTCTATTATAGAATGTTGTGCGATTTCAAATTTCTTGTTGCGAATTGTGTTATATATCTTGGGGTAATACTTTTTAAGTTGAAATTGGGGTGATGTCTTTTCATTTTTAAGCATACGCTGTACATATACTTTTACCTCAAAATTCTCTACGATGGGATTTAGTTTTTTTGCGCGTAAAGACTTTATACCAGTGTTTATTTCTTCCATTAGTTGCCAAACACTGCCTTCAATAAGCATAGACTTGTTGCTGTAATGCGCATAAATAGTTTTTTTGGAAATGCCCATTTCTTCTGCAATGTCGTCCATAGTTACACTCTTAAAACCTAGTTTTAAGAAGAGGTTGGTAGCTGTAGTTTGAATTGCTTCTTTCACGTTATTTCTCTTGAAATTTTTGTGCAAAATTAGGTCATGGAAACTTATGATACAAGAAAAGTTTCTAAGGTTTAAGATAATTTAACTTATTCTACGAATTTGAAATAGTTTCAATTAATGTATTTTAGCCGGAAAATTTTTTGGTATGAAGTCTATTTCTCAATATAGAGAAGCTTTTCAGGAATATCTGGATTATAAAATAGAGGTGAAAGAGCCCGAGAACCTTTATAACCCTATGCGTTATATTCTTGGTTTGGGAGGAAAGCGTTTAAGGCCGGTGTTAGTATTGATGTCTGCTGAAATTTTTGAAGCCAATTATGAAAAAGCCCTGGATGCTGCCCTGGCCATAGAGATATTTCACAATTTCTCTTTGGTTCACGACGATATTATGGATGATGCGCCTTTGCGCAGGGGGAAGCAGACCGTGCACGAGCGGTGGGATATTAACACCGGAATTTTATCGGGTGATGCTATGTTGATAAATGCCTATCAACTATTTGAAAATTATGGGAGTGAGACTTTTCAGGAATTGGCAAAATTGTTTAGTAAAACTGCTATGCAGGTTTGTGAAGGTCAGCAATATGATATAGATTTTGAGTCTAGAGATGATGTTACCATTGAGGACTATCTTAAAATGATAGAGTACAAAACTGCTGTGCTGGTAGGGGCTTCATTGCAAATGGGCGCCATTGTGGCCAATACTTCGGCCGTAAATAAAGAATCTGTATATGAATTTGGACGCTTATTGGGTATTGCATTCCAGCTTCAAGACGATTATTTAGATGCTTTTGGAGACCCTGAGACTTTTGGGAAGCAGCCTGGAGGAGATATTATAGAAAATAAAAAGACTTTTCTTTATTTAAAATCTCTGGAGGCTTCAGGAGAAAGCGAGGCGCGCCAGTTGGAACATTTGTATACTATAAATCCTGTTGAGACTGCGGGTAAAATTGATGCGGTAAAAAGCCTTTTTAGAAGTAGTGGGGCCGCAGCTTTAACAAAGCTTGAAATAGAAAAATATACTGAAATGGCTTTTAAGGTGCTTGATGAAATTGAAATCTCTGAAGAAAAAAAGCGCCCTTTACGAGAATTTGGGGAAATGCTTATGAATCGTACGGTTTAATTTTTGAAAAACCTGGATTAAGAATTTCTTAATACTTTTGCTCTTATATCTGCATATTTATAAGCAATAGATATTTTTAACAACCTCCTGAAGTTTTTAGGATGTTAAACTTCTTATAATTCATAAGATAATTCTATGGTTTACTACAGGCTGTTTTTTTTAAAATCGTATTTTTGCTTAGTTTTACACTTAAAAGAAACATTAGTTTCAAACTATGGATAGATTTTCATTTCTAAATGCTGCGCACACAGCATATTTTGCCGAACTTTACGATCAATACCTTCAGTACCCCGATAGTGTAGAGCCCAGTTGGAGGGCTTTTTTTCAAGGCTTTGATTTTGGAATGCAACAAAACGGAGTTTCCGCAGAAAACCTGGAAGAAGCTCCAGTTAATTTTCAAGAAGGGGAGATTCCAGATCATGTTGTGAAGGAATTTAAGGTTATACGCCTTATAGACGGTTACCGAACCCGCGGGCATTTGTTTACAAAAACAAATCCGGTTAGGGAGCGTCGTCAATATCGTCCAACCCTGGATATAGAAAACTTTGGGCTTGAAAAAGCTGATCTTGATACAAAATTTAATGCGGGTGACATGTTGGGTCTTGGCCCAAGCAGCCTTCGTGAGATAATAAACCATCTCGAGAAAATTTATTGCGAATCTATCGGAATCGAATATATGTTTATTCGTAAACCAGAGGAAATTAAATGGATTCAGGATAAATTAAATACAAACGAAAATCATCCTAATTTTAATAATGAGGAGAAAAAGAAAATCCTGAAGAAATTAAATCAGGCGGTTTCTTTTGAATCATTTTTGCATAGAAAATATGTGGGTCAAAAACGTTTTTCGTTAGAAGGTGGCGAAAGCCTTATTCCAGCCCTCGATGTGCTTATCGAAAAAGCTTCAGATTACGGGGTGAGGGATTTTGTGATGGGTATGGCTCATAGAGGTAGGTTAAATACTCTAACCAATATTTTTGGTAAAAGTGCAAAGGATATTTTCAGCGAGTTTGACGGGAAAGATTACGAACAGGATATTTTTGATGGTGATGTAAAATATCATCTTGGGTGGACTTCTTGCCGACTTACAGATAATGGAAAAGGAATAAATATAAATATTGCACCAAACCCTTCACATTTAGAAACAGTAGGGCCTGTGGTTCAGGGAATATCCAGAGCCAAACAAGATAGGCACTATGGAGGCGACAATATGAAGGTGTTGCCTATTCTGGTGCATGGCGATGCTGCTATTGCAGGGCAGGGTGTAGTGTACGAAGTGGTGCAAATGGCCCAATTAGAAGGCTATGAAACCGGAGGTACAATACATATTGTAGTGAACAATCAAATAGGTTTTACCACAAATTATTTAGATGCGCGATCTTCTACCTACTGTACCGACGTAGGGAAAGTAACACATTCTCCTGTATTGCATGTAAATGCCGATGATGTAGAAGCTGTTGTGCATGCAGTTTCATTTGCGCTGGATTTTAGAATGAAATTTAAGCGAGATGTTTTTATAGATTTATTGGGCTATAGAAAATATGGCCACAATGAAGGAGATGAGCCTAAGTTTACACAACCTAAACTGTATAAGGCTATTTCAAAACATAAGAATGCACGAGATATTTATGCTGAAAAATTAAAAGCAGCCGGGGTAATTGATGAAGCTTATCTTACGAAGCTTGAAGAAGAATATAAGGCAGACCTGGAAGAAAACCTCGAGGATTCTAAAAAGGAGAAAAACACAAGAATTACTCCATTTATGCAAGATGAATGGGAAGGCTTCGAAAATGTCTTTGAAGATGAAATGATCAAGGATATAGATACTACCTACAAATTAGAGGATCTTGATTTGGTTGCCGATGCTATTTCTAAATTACCTGAGGATAAAAAGTTTATGCGTAAGGTGAAAAAGATTATAGAGCTTCGTAATAAACAATATTTTGAGGAAGATAAGCTGGATTGGGCTATGGGAGAGCACTTGGCCTACGGTTCGCTTCTAAAAGAAGGATTTAATATTCGAATTAGTGGTCAGGATAGTGAAAGAGGTACTTTTTCTCACCGCCACGCAGTAGTAAAAGTAGAAGATAGTGAAGAGGAAATCATTTTGCACAATAATATAGAAGGTCGGGATGGCGATTTCTTTGTGTATAACTCTCCGCTTTCAGAATATGGTGTTATGGGGTTTGATTATGGTTATGCGATGGCAAGCCCTAAAACCTTAACTATTTGGGAAGCTCAATTTGGGGACTTTGTAAATGGTGCGCAAATAATGATAGACCAGTATCTTTCTGCTGCAGAAGATAAGTGGAAATTACAAAACGGCCTTGTGCTTTTCTTGCCACATGGGTATGAAGGCCAGGGGGCAGAACACTCTTCAGGAAGAATGGAGCGTTTTCTTCAACTTTGTGCCAAGGATAATATGTATGTAGCCGATGTGACTACACCGGCAAATATGTTCCATATTTTGCGTAGGCAAATGAAAGCCGGATTTAGAAAACCTTTGGTGATTTTTACGCCAAAGAGCTTGTTAAGGCATTCTAAAGTAATTTCAACCAAAGAAGATTTTTCAAAAGGCGGTTTTCAGCCTTTACTTGACGATCCAAAAGCAAAGGCAGAAGAGGTAAAAACCCTTGTGTTTTGTACCGGTAAATTTTACTACGATTTATTGGAGTATAAAGAGGAGAATGGGCGTGATGATGTGGCATTGGTGCGTGTGGAACAATTATTCCCGTTGCCTACAGATAAAATGAATAAAACTATTGAAAAATACAAGAATGCAGATGATATAGTTTGGGCCCAGGAAGAACCAAGAAATATGGGTGCTTATGGGCATATGTTATTGCATTTTGACCAAGCTAAAAACTTTAGGGTTTGCAGTAGAAAATTTTATGGTTCTCCTGCTGCCGGAAGTTCTGTAAGATTTAAAAAGCGTCACGAAAAGGTGATTGCAAGCGTTTTTGATAAAACAGTAGAGAATTAAAAAGAATTTAAAATAACGAATCCAATGTTTTCGCCTGGCGGAAACTTTAAATAAAAACAAAGATCATGGCCTTAGAAATGAAAGTTCCTTCTCCGGGAGAATCTATAACCGAAGTTGAAATAGCTGAATGGTTAGTTGAAGATGGCGACTATGTAGAAAAAGATCAGGCAATTGCCGAAGTAGATAGCGATAAAGCTACCCTGGAACTTCCGGCTGAAGCTAGCGGAATTATTACACTAAAAGCAGAGGAAGGTGATGCTGTGGCTGTAGGTGAAGTAGTTTGTCTTATAGATACCGAAGCTGAAAAGCCGGGTGGAAGTGACGATAAAAAGGAGTCTAAAGATGGGGCTTCAAATAAAGAGGAAGAAAATAAAGATAAGGCAGCACCTAAAACTGAGGAGCCTTCTAAGTCCACAACACCTGCGCAAAAGCAAGATTCTCACGCAAAAGGGAGCCCGTCTCCTGCAGCTAAAAAAATCCTGGACGAAAAAGGGATTGATAAGAAGGATGTAGAAGGTAGCGGAAAAGATGGTCGTATCACAAAAGAAGATGCGGTTCAGGCCAAAGCTTCTATGGGTAGCCCGGGTAAAGGAAAACGAGGGGAGTCTAAGAAGAAAATGTCTATGCTTCGTAGAAAAGTAGCTTCTCGTTTGGTTTCAGTTAAAAATGATACCGCTATGCTTACTACTTTTAATGAGGTAGATATGCAACCTATTTTTAATTTACGAAAGAAATATAAAGAAGAATTTAAAGATAAGCATGGGGTTGGTTTAGGCTTTATGTCTTTCTTTACCCTTGCAGTAGTGAGAGCCTTAAAGCAATTTCCTGATGTGAATTCTATGATAGATGGAGATCATCAGGTTAAGTTTGACTATCAGGATATTAGTATTGCAGTTTCTGGCCCAAAAGGCTTGATGGTGCCTGTAATAAGAAATGCTGAAAACTTAAGTTTTAGAGGTGTAGAAGATGAGGTGAAACGCCTTGCATTAAGAGCGCGTGATGGGAAAATTACTGTAGATGAAATGACCGGGGGTACTTTTACTATTACAAATGGTGGGGTATTTGGTTCTATGCTTTCTACTCCAATTATAAACCCTCCGCAAAGCGCAATTTTAGGAATGCATAATATAGTAGAGCGTCCTGTTGCTATAGATGGTCATGTAGAGATTCGACCTATTATGTATTTGGCACTTTCTTATGACCATAGAATTATTGATGGAAAAGAATCTGTGGGTTTCCTGGTGGCTGTTAAAGAAGCTATAGAAAACCCGGAGGAGCTATTGATGGATAACGATGTAAAAAGAGCTCTAGAACTTTAATTGGAAAGAGTGATAATCAAAAAAAAAGAGGCAACGAATTCGTTGCCTCTTTTTTTGGTAAAAACAAATTATAATAATAACAACAAATTCGCGATGTTTAAAGACAAAACACAAATCACAAAGATTCCCAATAGTATATAAAGGAAAATATGTGGATTTTTATTTTTTGAAACGCTGGACATTCTACTAACATTAATTAGCTCAAACTTAGGTAGAATGTGGTTTCACGACAAGGGGATAAACCCCCTTTTTTACTATTTTAAGTAAAGAGCCGGTGCTTTGTAGTCTATAATGGCTTTCCCTTTTTTTAACAGGTCTGCGCCAATAATTCCATGTACTTTTTCAGCTTCATGATTTGTAAGAGCTTCGTTTACATGTCTTAAATCAAAAAGTACAAGGTCTACTTTTTTCTTTTTCCAGCCTTTAATTTCAATTTGATTCTTTTGTGCAATTTGGGTAAGCATATTGGTTGCCCCAGCCCCGGCAGCTTTTATATCGCTATCTTCTGCAAGCAGTTTAAAGTGTTCTACTGCTTCAAGGCCTACACAAGTACTGGAGGCGCCTGTATCTAGAATAAAGTTTCCTTCAATCCCATTAATTCTGGCTACTAATTCCAGATGCTGTGTTTTTGTATATTTTAGCTTTACACGCTTAAAGCCTTTTTCTTTAAGTAATTTTTTTAAAGATGACATTCTTTGTATTTTTCACAAAGATAGGTCTTCAAAATAAATTATTTTTGCTTTTATGATTTTAACCGATACGCATATACATCTTTATAGCGAAGACTATGAAGATGACAGGGACCAGCTTATAGAAAATGCATTTAAGCAGCATATTGAAAGATTTTTTCTTCCGGCAATAGATTCTGAAACAACGCAGGCCATGTACGATCTGGAAGCTCGTTACCCCGAGCATGTTTTTTTAATGATGGGCTTGCACCCAACGCATGTTCAGGAGAATTTTGAAGACGAATTAAAGCATGTGGAGGAGCAGTTTGGGCAAAGAAGGTTTTATGCGGTGGGAGAGATAGGAATAGACTTGTATTGGGATAAAAGCACTTTGGCGATACAGCAGGAAGCTTTTAGAAGGCAGATTAGATTGGCAAAAAAACATAAATTGCCGGTTGTAATTCATTGTAGAAAGGCTTTTGATGAGGTTTTTGAGGTGTTAGAAGAGGAAAAAAGCGATGATCTTTTTGGGATTTTTCATTGTTTTACAGGTAACCTGGACCAAGCTAAAAGGGCGCTCTCTTATAATTTAAAGCTCGGCATTGGTGGGGTGGTTACGTTTAAAAATGGCGGCATCAATAAATTTTTGGATCAAGTTCCTTTAAAAGATATTGTTTTGGAGACCGATGGGCCATATTTGGCACCCTCGCCCTTCCGTGGAAAACGAAATGAGCCTGAGTATCTTCTAAAGGTAGCAGAAAAGATAGCAGACATTTACAAAAAACCCTTAGCTGAAATCGCTCAAATAACGACCCAAAATTCAAAAGATATCTTCGGGATATAAAGTAGGTTAGGATTAAAATTTGTTCATTTGCCTAGTTAATAAAATTTGCGTGAAAGAATTCGAAGACATAAGGTTTTATAAAGATAGCGAGGTACAGCCTGCCTTGATGGAATATTTGGGGCATCCTATGATAAAAGCGCTTCTACAATTTACTTTTCCCGAGAAAAGTTCAGAAGAAATTGCAGCTATATTGGGTACTTGCCATTCTATCAGGGATTTTCAGTCTAAAGTGATTTATAATTCTGTATTAAAAGTTATTGAAAAAAGTACCGAGGGGCTTACGTATAGTGGTTTTGATAAGTTAGATGGCCGGCAGGCGTATTTCTACATGTCAAATCATCGTGATATTATTCTTGATACCTGCTTGTTGAATACAACATTGTATGAGCAAGATCTAATAATGACAGCTTCGGCTATTGGTGATAATTTAGTACAGAAACCTTTTTTAATGACATTGTCTCGTTTAAATAGGAATTTTTTGGTAAAACGAGGGCTTGGTCCCCGGGAAATGCTTAAAAGTTCTATGGTCCTTTCAGCTTACATTAAAAAGTTGCTCTTAGAAGATGGTAGGTCGGTTTGGATGGCGCAAAGAGAGGGTAGAACCAAGGATGGAAGTGATTATACCCAGCAGGGAGTGTTGAAAATGCTTGGTATGGCCAAAGGCAAGCAAAGCCTGGCACAGTATTTTGCCGATCTTAAAATTGTTCCGGTGGCGATTTCCTATGAATTTGATCCTACAGATATTTTGAAAATGCCTGAAATTCTAGCCAAAAGAATGAAGGAGGAATACGTGAAGTCTGCGAATGAAGATTTTAATAGTATTATGCAAGGTGCGCTTGGTAATAAAGGGCGTATTCATATTAATGCAGGAGAAGTTTTAGGTAAAGAGGTTTTTGAAGAAATTGAAGAGAAACATGCTTCAATAAACGCACAGTTAAAAGCTATCGCTTCAAAAATAGACGAACATATTTATAGAAATTATAAATTATGGCCGGCTAATTATATCGCATTCGATTTGCTTAAAAATTCAGAAACCTATGCTGAAAAATATTCAGATAAAGAAAAAAGGCAATTTGAACGTCGCCTAACTCGTAGGATAGATGTGAAAAATCCGCTTGAGCTTAATAGTTACTTATTAATGTATGCAAATCCGGTAATTAATAAAGAAGCGCTTTATGAATAAAAAAGCTAAAATCCTTTTAATTTATACCGGCGGAACTATTGGGATGATAAAGGACTATGGTACAGGAGTCCTAAAAGCTTTTAATTTTGATGAATTATTACATAATATTCCTGAACTTAAAATTCTTGAACACGAAATAGATACCTTGAGCTTTGAAGATCCTATAGATTCTTCTAATATGAATGTAGCATGTTGGGTGAAAATAGCCAATACTATACATGATAATTTTAAAGCTTACGATGGTTTTGTGGTTTTGCATGGAAGTGATACCATGTCTTATACCGCTTCGGCCTTAAGTTTTATGTTTGAAAACTTAACCAAGCCTATCATCTTTACAGGGTCTCAGTTACCTATTGGAGATTTAAGAACTGACGCGAAGGAAAATCTTATTACCAGTATTCAAATTGCAGGCTTGCAAAAGAATGGGAAACCGGTAATCTCGGAAGTAGGTCTATATTTTGAATATAAATTATATAGGGCTAACAGGACTACAAAAATTAATGCTGAACATTTTCAGGCCTTTGCATCTCTAAATTATGAACCTTTGGCCGAGTCTGGTGTTTACCTGTCGGTAAATTATAATGCACTTTGGCGACCTAACCGAAGACAAAAAACAAAATTACATACCAATTTTAATAACGAGGTATTGGTTTTAAAAATGTTTCCTGGTGTAAATGCAGCTACGGTAGACCATATATTGTCTAAGCCAGGATTAAAGGGAGTGGTGTTGGAGACTTATGGGAGTGGTAATGCTCCTAGCGACGATTGGTTTCTGGATATTTTAAAGAAAAAAATTTTAGAAGGTTTAATTATAGTAAATGTTACACAGTGCATAGGAGGTAGTGTGGTGATGGGGCAGTATGAAACAAGCGTAGGGCTGAAAGAGATAGGTGTGATTTCGGGAAAAGACATAAGTACAGAGGCTGCGGTAGCCAAATTAATGTATCTTTTAGGGAAAGAATTGTCTCCAAAAGTGTTTAAAACCATCTTCGAAACTTCGTTAAGAGGGGAAATGTCATAAAAATAACGGCAGATGCTTGACGGAGTATATTTTTTTTCGTTATTTGGCGAACCGTTTTAGAAACGTTAACAAAAAGAGAGGTGGCCGAGTGGTCGAAGGCGCACGCCTGGAAAGTGTGTATACGTCACAAGCGTATCGAGGGTTCGAATCCCTTCCTCTCTGCTATAATTATTATATTTTTATTAAAAATTTATTTTTATATCTTTAACCCTTTAACTAATTAAATTAAGACAAACAGTAATGAAAAGATTATTTTCTATTTTGGTAATCGCCGCGGTGATGGTGCTTGGAGCCGGAAACCTGAATGCGGCCAACGATGTTAACACATTACCTGGAACAATTGTGAATTTTGTTCAGGATGAAGAGGCTGCAGCTTCCGCAGATGAGGCAGGCGAAGAAACTCTTGGTTTTCATCAGGAACTTAAAAAACGTTTTATAGAAGGTGGTCCTGCATTTATGGGGATTGTTCTTTTATGTTTAATTCTTGGTTTGGCTGTTGCCATTGAGAGAATTATCTTTTTAAATCTTTCTACTACGAACACTAGAAAATTAGCTAGAAATGTAGAAGATGCTTTAAATAGTGGTGGAGTAGAATCAGCTAAGGAGGTTTGTAGAAATACAAAAGGGCCTGTTGCTTCTATCTATTACCAGGGTCTGGATCGTGCAGACGAAAGTATTGATGCTGCAGAAAAAGCTGTTGTAGCTTACGGTGGTGTTCAAATGGGGCAATTAGAGAAAAACGTTTCCTGGTTGTCTTTATTTATCGCTATTGCTCCTATGCTTGGTTTCATGGGTACTGTAATTGGTATGATTACCGCCTTCGATAGAATTGAAGCAGCTGGTGATATGCAGCCATCTCTTGTTGCCGGAGGTATTAAAGTAGCACTTCTTACAACCGTATTTGGTTTGATCGTAGCTATTATTCTTCAAATATTTTACAACTATATTATTGCTAAGATAGATAGTATTGTAAATGATATGGAAGATGCATCTATCACTCTTATCGATATGTTGGTAGCTTACAAAAACAAAAAAAGAATCTAAGACCAGATTAAATTATGACTTTACATAAAATATTAAAATATGTATCTATCGTTATTGGCGTTATAGGGCTTATCCTTCTTGGAAGGATCCTTGCCGAAGACGGTGATGCTATAGAGGCCTCGGCCGATTTGCAAACCAGTTTGCTCAATCCATTTATGTATGTTGCATATTTAGTATTGGCAATAGTAGTTGCTTTGGTCCTTATCTTTGTGGTACAAGGCCTGTTTAAAGGAAATATAAAAAACACATTAATTGCCGTAGGAACATTTTTGGCAGTTATTGTAATAGCTTATCTTGTTACAGATGGTTCTCAAATGACGCTTAAAGACGGAGACATACTTTCGGCTAGCGCGGCCCACTGGATAAGTGCAGGTTTAGTAACTTTTTACATCCTTGCAGGAATCGCTATTTTAGCAATGGTAATTTCCGGAGTTAAAAAATTAATGAAGTAAAATTATGGCAAGAAGAGAAGCACCAGAAGTTAATGCCGGCTCTATGGCCGATATTGCTTTCTTGCTACTAATCTTCTTTTTGGTAACCACAACCATTGAGACAGATAGTGGGATTAGTAGAAAACTACCCCCATGGCAGCCAGAAGAGCAAGAGCCACCGGTAATTAAAGAACGAAATATCTTTCAGGTTTTGGTTAACAGTAACAACCAATTACTTGTAGAAGATGAGGAGATGGAGATAGAGGAGCTGCGACAAGCTGCAGTTGAATTTATCGATAATGGTGGAGGAACAGGTGATGAAGCTTGTGATTTCTGCCAGGGAGCGGGAGAAGCCACTTCTTCTGTAAACCCACAGAAAGCTATTATCTCTTTGGTAAATAACCGTGGAACCGAGTATGGAACTTATATCTCTGTACAAAACGAACTTGTGGCGGCTTATAACCAACTTAGAGATAGAGAAGCGCAGCGTTTATTCGGTACCAGCTTTACTGAGATGGAAGCTAAATATAACGATTCGCGTACAAGTGAAGGCGCTAAAGAAACGCTTAAAGAGAGAATTGAATTAATTAAAGATATGATTCCTCAAAAGCTTTCTGAAGCTGAACCGCAGAGTTAATAACCTAATTAAAACTTAAATTTAAGACTCAATTATGTCTAAATTCAAAAAGAAAAAGAGCGAAGGGCAACCAGCCATTAGTACAGCATCTTTACCAGATATTGTATTTATGTTACTGTTCTTCTTTATGGTTGTTACCGTTATGCGCCAGAATACGTTAATGGTACAAAATAAACTACCATTCGCCGATCAGGTTGAAAAGCTTGATAAGAAGGATCTTGTAATGTATATCTATGCAGGAAAGCCAAGTTCGAGATACCAGCAAACGTTTGGTACTGAGGCAAGGATTCAGTTGAACGATAAATTTGCCAGTGTTGGTGAAGTTCAACAGTTTATCTTTTCTGAAAGAGAAACAAAACGAGAAGAATTGATACCATATCTTACAACTGCCCTTAAGGTAGATGAAGAAACAAATATGGGGCTGGTTTCAGATATTAAACAAGAATTAAGAAAAGCTGAAGCTCTTAAAATCAACTATACAACCAAAGAAGGTGATGCATTACAAAATATGCAATAAAGACCAATAGGTCATTTTTTCAAAACTGTATTAAACATCCTGTCTAATTTTAAATATTAGGCAGGATGTTTTTTTTATATTTGAGTCTAAATATACCTGTAGACTAAAAATGAATAAATTATTCAAATTTCTTTATGGCTTGTTTGTTGTTTTTAGTCTGCCTTTATCAGCTCAAACCGAGATAGAGGAAGAATTGGAACGTATACCTGATTCGGTTCCATATATTTTAGATAGTTTATATCGCGAAGATCAATTCTACCTGGGACTAAGCTTTAATTTTATTAGTAATAAGCCTGAGGCTATTTCGCAATCTGGTTTTTCAGGAGGTATTCATGCCGGATTTACCAGGGATTTTCCACTTAATAAACGTCGAAATGTCGCTATAGCAGCCGGAGTAGGTTTTTCTTTAAATAGCTATAGTCAAAACCTCTTTATAGGGGAAGATAATAGTGGAGAAAGTATCTTTAGGGAACTGACAAATAATATCGACTATAGTGTTAATAGATTTACTACACAACTAATAGAGGTGCCTTTAGAGTTTAGATGGCGCACTTCTACGGCTGAAACTTATAAGTTCTGGAGGATTTATACCGGATTGCGATTTGGATACATCTATCACTTTAAAAGTAAATTTATTCAGCCCGGGAACGAGGTTATCCAAACCGATGTTCCAGAATTAGATCGCTTTCGAATGGGGGCAACTTTTACTTTTGGTTACAACACCTTTAATTTTCATTTGTATTATAGTTTAAACCCATTGTTTCCTGATGCATCAGTGAATGGTGCGCCAATAGATATTTCGGTATTTAGAGTGGGTCTTATGTTTTATATATTATAGCCATAAGTTTAGTACTATAATTTGCGTTAAGATTCCGCAAGCAAGGCCCAATACTAATTCGTTGATTGTGTGTGCTTTGTAATAAATCCTTGAAGAGGCTGTTAGCCCCAGTGCAAGTATTAAAAAACTAATGGTATATACTAAATTTATTTTAAAATTTAAACTGATGCCAATTAGAAAAACCAAAAGGGCGCCCATGCCTATCATATGTAAACTCAGTTTTACTTTTAATAAAACCAGGACAAAGGCGACTATAGTGGCGAATAGAATTCCAGTAAAGTAGTAATAAAGCGCAGCATAATTATAAGCGTTTAAAATCTGGTTTAGTACCATAGTAATTAGAATCGCGTAGAATAATAGTGGCCACTTTCGTTCTCTGGTATTTATTAAAAAGATAGATTGTGCTTTTCCCAAATTTTTTAATAGAAAATAAAATACAATAGGTATAAATATAGTAAGTATGGCTATTGCCAATAACTTTGCTTTTGCTATACCTTCAGGAAAAAACCTGGGGGTAAAAATAAAGTAGAAAAAACTTGCCGCTAATGGCAGCCATAGCGGGTGGAAAATAAAAGATGCACTTTTTAAAAGGAATCTCATTAAATTTCTTTTCGAAGTCTGGCCACAGGAATGTCTAATTGTTCTCTATATTTTGCAACCGTTCTTCGTGCAATTGGATAGCCTTTATCTTTTAATACCCTTGCGAGTTTTTCATCGGTAAGGGGTTTACGTTTATCTTCTTCCTCGATAGAAATTTCCAGTATTTTTTTAATCTCTCTGGTGGAAACATCTTCTCCCTGATCGTTTTTCATAGACTCAGAGAAGAATTCCTTAATGAGTTTGGTTCCGTAAGGTGTGTCTACATATTTACTGTTGGCCACCCTTGAAACTGTAGAAACATCCATCTCTATCTCATCGGCAATATCCTTTAAGATCATGGGCCTAAGGTTTCGCTCGTCGCCGGTCAAGAAATATTCTTTTTGGTAGTTCATAATAGCACTCATGGTAACCATAAGCGTTTGTTGTCTTTGCTGTATGGCTTCAATAAACCATTTTGCGGCATCCAGCTTTTGTTTTATAAACATAACTGCATCTTTCTGTGCCTTTGTTTTTTCTTTAGATTCTTTATAGCCTTTTAGCATGTCGCTATAATCGCGAGAGACGTGCATTTGTGGTGCATTGCGGCCATTAAGGCTTAACTCTAAATCCCCATCTACAATTTTAATGGTAAAGTCTGGGATTACGTGCTCTATCATTCTGGTGTTTCCAGAATAAGAACCTCCCGGTTTCGGGTTTAAATGTTCAATAACATCTATAGCTTCCCGAAGTTCATCTTCCGAAATATCGTGCCTGGAAATTATTTTGGTGTAATGTTTTTTGCTGAATTGGTCAAACGAGCGGTCCAGGATATCTTCGGCTAATTCTACGGCTTTTGTAGGCTCTTTGCGTTTAAGTTGAATAAGAAGACATTCTTGAAGAGATCTGGCTCCTACACCAGCTGGATCCAATTCCTGCACCTTTTTAAGTACCTTCTCTACCGCATCTTCATCTGTATAAATATTTTGGGTAAAGGCCAGGTCATCTACAATATCCTGCAGCTCTCTTCTTAAATAACCACTTTCATCTACGCTACCTACCAGAAAGGCAGCTATTTGTTTTTCGCTTTCATCAAATCTAAGCGTACTTAATTGAGTGGTTAGGTATTGTGTAAACGAAGTGCCGGCTGCATAAGGTACGCTTTTTTCGTCATCATCGGGACTATAATTATTGGCTTGAAGCCTATAGTTAGGTACCTCATCATCACTTAAATATTCGTCAACATCTATTTCAGCCTCAATAGATTCGGTTCCTTCATCTTCACGATCTCTTTCCTTGTAATCATCTTCATACTCCTCAAATTCATCTCTGGCTTCTAATTTGCCATCTTCCAAAGCTGGATTTTCCTCTAATTCCTGTTTTATACGCTGCTCAAATGCTTGCGTAGGAAGTTGTATAAGCTTCATGAGCTGTATCTGCTGCGGAGAAAGCTTTTGAGATAATTTGAGATTTAATTGCTGTTTAAGCATAAATTTTATAATCGAGATTTAAAAGAGCTGCTTTTAAAAGCCGTCACCTTAAGTTTACTTCAAGATCTAACATGTTTTGTACTCAGTGAGCATGTTAGAAACTGAAACGAATTTCAGCTTGATCAAAATAGACTTTCAGGCAGCCTCCTTTTCTTTTTGTTTAATCAGTTAACCTATTCAACGCCGCTTTGATATGTTTGTTGTCTCTAATTATAAGACCTATAAACTATCTGGGTGTCTTACTACAAAAATAGGCAAAACAACGCTAGTTAGGCTTTGGCACAGTAAATGATTGTGGTAAAATTTTGTTAAGTATTCTTAACTAATTCCTTAAAATCTCTAAATCTCTTTGGAAGATCGAGCTCAAAATAAAGCAATTTTTCTGTTATGGGGTGTCTAAACTCAATGGCAGTAGCTGCTAAAAATAAACCTCTTTTTTTTATATTTTCTGAAGCCTTTCCATATATTTTGTCGCCAACAATCGCATTTCCATTTTCAGCCAAATGAATTCTTATTTGATGCGTTCTCCCTGTTTTTGGAAACGCTTTTACCAAACTAAATGATTCATTTTTAAACAGAAACTCTTCAATAAGTTCTATTTTGGTTTCGGCGTTTTTGTTTTCGATAGATTTATTTATAACAACAGAATTTGATAGACTGCCTAATACCAGGGCATGATAAGTTTTTTCTATTTTTTTTTCTTCAAAAAGCCTATTTAAAGACACCTGCGCAGCTTTGGTTTTGGCAATTAATAATATTCCCGAGGTTGGATTATCTAATCTATGTACCGGCAGAGGAGCTGGCAAAGCATCTTTTTGGTTGGATGTGTTTAAATTAAATGGGAGGGCATTGCTAATGGTTTTAAAATAATTTCCGCTGGTAGGAATTCCGGCAGGTTTATGTATTACGGCAAGATAATCGTCTTCAAAAATAACCTGCAATTTTTTGGTAAACAGCTTTTGTGGTTTTTCTCTTGATTCCAGCAACTCTATTTTTTGACCTTCTTTAATCCAATCTGAAGTCTTTGCGGGCTGGCCGTTTAATAGAATGAGTTCCTTTTTTAGAGCTTTTTTAAGGGAGCTTTTAGTGGGAAGGGAAGGGAAAATTGCAATAGCATATTCCTGTAGCCTGATTTTTTCTGTAATCGCGGGAACAATATGCGTTTCTTTTATTTTCAATGGGTAGTTGGTTGTTGGGAAGAAATCATATTCTATTTTTAAGATCTTCATCCTGAATTTATCTCGGGATCTGATGAAGCTAAAATCATCCTGGAAGTTAAAACAAGTTTAGCTTGACGATTACTAATAAAAAACCTCACAGGTTTTAAAACCTGTGAGGCTAGAGAATATCTTAAAACTCGGCGTTTTGCGGAGTTCTGGGGAAAGGAATTACATCGCGTATATTTCCCATTCCGGTTACAAATTGTACCAGTCTTTCAAACCCAAGTCCAAAACCACTATGCATGCAGGTCCCGAATTTACGGGTATCCAGATACCACCAGAGTTCTTTTTCGTCTATATCCAGTTCTTTCATTTTACCTCGAAGTATATCCAGGCGCTCTTCTCTTTGCGAACCACCAACAATTTCACCAATTCCCGGGAAAAGTATATCCATAGCCCTTACGGTTTTGCCATCTTCGTTTAGGCGCATATAAAAGGCCTTGATATTTGCCGGGTAATCAAATAAAATTACAGGGCATTTAAAATGTTTTTCTACCAAATAACGTTCGTGTTCACTTTGTAGATCGGCGCCCCATTCTTCAATAATATAGTTGAATTTCTTCTTTTTGTTGGGTTTACAATTTTTAAGGATCTCTATTGCCTCAGTATAGCTTACCCTTTTAAAATTATTGTCTAAAACAAAGTGAAGTTTTTCCAGAAGTCCCATCCCGGTGCGTTCTGCCTTTGGTTTAGATTCTTCTTCCGTCTTAAAGCGTTTATCTAAGAATTCCAGGTCGTCCTGGCAGTTTTCTAAGATATATCTCAACACATATTTTATAAAATCTTCAGCTAAATCCATATTGCCGTCAAGATCGCAGAAAGCTACTTCGGGCTCTATCATCCAGAATTCAGCTAAATGGCGTGAAGTGTTTGAGTTTTCGGCCCTAAAAGTGGGTCCAAAGGTATAAATTTGACCAAGTCCCATGGCATAAGCCTCTCCTTCTAGTTGTCCCGAAACGGTTAAATTAGTTTCTTTTCCGAAGAAATCTTCACTAAAATCGATGCTGCCATCTTCTTTCTTTGGTGGGTTTTCCATATCTAAAGCACTCACTCTAAACATTTCCCCGGCTCCTTCGGCATCACTTCCGGTAATAATTGGTGTATTTACATAGTGGAAATTATTTTGCTGAAAATAACTGTGTACTGCAAAAGACAGTTTTGAACGTACACGCATAATAGCGCCAAAAGTGTTGGTACGAACCCTTAAATGGGCCTGCTGTCTCAATTTCTCGAGGCTGTGACGCTTTGGAGAAAGGATGGTAAGCTTCACTTCTTCAGGATTGGCATCTCCCAGAATTTTAAATTCCTTTACTTCAATTTCAACTCTTTGTTGATTTCCCTGGCTTTCAACCAGCGTACCTTTTACCGAAATTGCCGAGCCAACAGTGATTCGTTTGAGTTCGTCCTGGTCAAAATTTTCAAAATCTATTACACATTGTAGGTTGTTAATGGTAGAACCATCGTTTAAGGCAATAAAGCGATTGCTCCTAAAAGAACGTACCCAGCCGTTCACCTCAAATTCCTGTAGGAATTGATTGCTGTCTAATATTTCAGCAATTTTTGCTTGTATCATTTATGTAAGATTTTAGAAGAAACAAATATAATTTATCCGTCTCAGCCTGCAAAGCAAGCCGGTTTTTATTAATCTTTATAAATACATTAATTTTCCGGCGGCCTGCTACAATTAAAATAATTTTTCACTAAACCTCAAGAGACTAGCCACGAGGCTTAATTATCTTTTAGAACTCTTTGATGTTTCTTTTTCAATTTCATCTTCGTCTTCTTCGGTGTCAATAATTTTCATGGCCGGTTCCTTTAATACCTTTTTATTGGCAATATTCTTCTCTAAAGAAAGTAATAAAGAAGGTAGTAATAGTAAATTGGCAAGCATGGCAAAAAGCAAAGTTGCCGAAACCAGGCCACCAAGGGCCACCGTACCTCCAAAACTACTTATCATAAATACCGAAAATCCAAAGAAAAGCACGATAGAGGTATAAAACATGCTCACGCCGGTTTCACGTAAAGCGCCATAAACCGAACGTTTAATTTTCCAATTGTTGGCTTTAAGTTCCTGCCTGTATTTGGCTAAGAAGTGAATGGTATCGTCTACCGAAATTCCAAAAGCAATACTAAAAACCAGGATGGTAGAAGGTTTTATGGGAACGCCCAGGAACCCCATCATTCCGGCGGTTACCAACAATGGTAATAGGTTGGGGACAAGGGATACAATAATCATTCTAAAAGACCTAAACATCCAGGCCATAAGTAGGGCGATTAATAGAATGGCCAGGGAAAGGGATAGCACAAGGTTCTTAACCAAATAGTTGGTTCCTTTTTGAAAAATAAGGGCTTTCCCCGTCATGGAAACCTCGTAACGTTCTTCGGGGAAAATCTTGTTTATTTTTGGCCAAAGGTCTTCTTCTAAATCTTCCATTTTATCGGTGCCAATGTCTTTCATGTAGGTGGTAATTCTGGCATATCTTCCGGTGCTATCTACATAGGAAGACAGTAAATTCTCTCCTGACGAAAAACCTTTTGCGTAGGGCATAATAAAATTTTGTTCCTGGGAACTGGGCAGCTGATAATATTTAGCTTCACCATTATAAAATGCCTGCTTGGAATATTTTACAAGTCTTGTTACCGAAATTGGTTGCGAAAACTCGGGGATTTCGGCAAGATGGTTTTGTAATTCTTCCATGCGTTTAAGTGTAGCCAATTTTAAAACGCCATTCTTTCTTTTAGTGTCTACAAGAATTTCTAAAGGCATTACCCCGTCAAATTCTTTTTCGAAGAATTTTATATCCTGAAAAAACGCAGCTTCTTCAGGCATATCTTCTAATAAACTTCCTGATATTTTTATAGTATAAATTCCAATAATACTAGCTACCAGGAGTATTATTGATGTAATATAAATACTAATACGGTGGTGCCGTACCATTTGCTCCATCCAGTTTACAAAACCACCAATCCATCGTTTATTAAGATGTTTTAGGTGTTTGTATTTCGGTAAATTCATATAACTATAGATAATAGGAATTATCAATAGACTTAGAATAAATATGGCAACAATATTAATGGAAGCTACGATGCCAAACTCTTTTAATAAAGTGCTGTCGGTAAGTATAAAAGTTGCGAAACCAGATGCCGTGGTAATATTGGTCATTAAGGTGGCATTTCCCACTTTAGTAATTACACGTTGTAAGGATTTAGCCTGATTTCCATGTTTTTTTATTTCCTGTTGGTATTTATTTATCAGGAAAATGCAATTGGGAATTCCTATTACAATTATTAGCGGCGGAATAAGTGCGGTAAGTACTGTTATTTCGTAATGTAAAAAACCAATAACTCCAAAAGCCCACATTACACCAATACAAACGGTGATCATTGAAATAATGGTTGCCCTAATAGACCTGAAAAAGAAGAAGAATATAAGCGAAGTAACCGCAAGTGCTGCGAGGATAAAAAGCTCGATTTCATCTATAATATTCTGTGAATTCAGGGTTCTTATATAAGGCATCCCCGATACTTTTACATCTATGCCTGTATTTTCTTCAAAATTGAGAATAAGTGGTTGTAGCTCATCTATTATAAAGGTTTTACGCTCTTTAGAGTTTACAATTTCTTTGTTCATATAGATCGCCGACTGTACCGTATTGGAGTGCGAGCTATACACCAGGTTTTCGTAAAAAGGAAGTTGGTTATAAAGTTTGTCCTGATATTGTTGAAGTGCTTCTTTTGTAGGTTTTTCTTCACTAATAAAAGGAACCATCTCAAATCGGCTGGGATCTTCAAACTTTTTTAATTGTTGAAGATTGCTTAGGGATATGGTAAAATCTACGGCTGGAGACGACTCTAATGTGTGGGTTAGCTTCTTCCAGGCCTGAAAATTTTCAGGTTCAAAAAGTGCCGAATCCTGAATTCCAAGTAGTACTACGTTTCCCTCTTCGCCAAACTTATCTAAAAATTCGTTATAAGCAATATTGTCTTGATGATCGTCGGGCAAAAGATTGGCTTCTGTAAAAGAAAAGCGCATATTCTTCCACTGGCTGGCAAAAAACACAGTGGTAGCTATAATAAGTAGAAGTATAATAATTCTGTTACGCAATATTAAACGCGCAATAGAATTCCAAAATCCGAAACTAAAAATCTTGGCCATGGGAAATTTTTAAGCGAGCGCAAAGGTATAAAAAGGAAGCCTATTAATCAGGCTTTAAGCAACTAAAGTAAAACTTGTTTAGATATCTAAATGAAAGGTGAATTTAAAGGCGAAGTTTTCATCAAAAGTAGATAGGCTATAAGGGCCGTATCTATAGGCGGCTCCTAGCCCAAAACCTAATAATACTTTTTGTAATTCTATTCCAAATTCATGGTAGCCATGCTTTAAACTTTTTATTGGAATACTGTGTCTTTCGGGATTACTAATATCCCCAATTGCGTGACGGGATATAAAAACGAGCTCTGGTTTAATTAACTTATGTATAGTTATGGGTCTTAGTTGATGTTTAAGATGCAACATGGCTTGTTTGTCGCTAAAAAACTCATTGTAGTACATGGTTTCAAAGCTGCGCCTACCTGCCACCGAAAACCTTCTTAAGATACCGTTTCGCCTGGGGCTATTTGGTAAGGCATGAAATAAATGCGTGAGCGGTACCTGCCCCGTGGCATAATTGCCCTCCAGGATAATTTCTGTTCGAGACTGGTTGAGTCTTTTAATTTCGTGTTCTACCAACAGCCCAAATTTAGTGTAGTCAAAATCGCCTCCAAAAATACCAGAAAAGCCTTTGGTGATTTGTCCGGTAAACTTGGGGTAGCCTTTTTCTATTAATTTAGTCGAATTTGGGGTTTTTAAGAAGGTTGCAAACGGGCGCCATAAAAAGGAAAATGTAGCTTCAGAAAGCTTGTAATTTGAAAATTCCCGACCGTTTAAAAGAAAACTGTAATCTTTGGTTTGATAAATATCGCTTTTGGTAAATTGAAGTTCGGTCTTAAAATCAGATCCAAACCTATGGGTAAAGCCACTGCTTATTGTATGATGTTTATAGAAAAAATTAATGTTTACAAAACGTGGTTCTATAATAGAAAATTCATTTTTTCCCTGTAAATAATTAAAACTTCCAGTTTCAATAATATCGCGCGTATAGTTTAAATTAAAATTGGTTTCGGTGGCTTTATGAAGATAGATTGAAGTGCCCAGACTATATTTAAAAAGCTCATCTTTTGTGCCATAAACCAAATAGCCGTTTAAATTGAATTTATTTGAAATTTGATTATTGGTTTTTCCGCCAAAGCCCAATCTAATCCCTTCATAATTATTGAACTTAAAAAATTTACCAAGGTCAAAATCCCAGAATTTCACCGGATAATAACCCTGAGAAACTGCATTTTTTAAATTTATTTGTTCCTCAATTTTCTTCTCTTTAATCAGCCATTCGGCTTTTTCCCGGGTAATTTTATCTTGAGAGCTTAAATCTTCAGTTCTACTTTCTCTCCAAAAAGATTCCGGACGGAAATTTGCTTTGGGGTTTACAGTGATTTCTGCGGAAGAATTGAAGTTTTTCCCGGCATTTAAGTCAATGTCAAAGTTGGTGCTGGTGGTTGTAAGATATAAATTGGGGTCAGATTTTCCCGGAGTCAGAATATTATTAATGATAGATTGCTTTTTTTGTACAGTCCCCGAAGAAATCATCCCTCCAAAAACAGAAATAGATTTTCCGCCATTTCCAGGTCTTATGGTGGTTTTTTGTGTTTTTGGAAACCATAAATTCTCATTAGGGAAATATTGATATTCCTGATCTATTTCGAGTTTTACGGCGCCCAAAAGTTGTGCTTTTGTTTTTTGAATAGCCAGACTTTGTTTGTCTAAATAAAGTACGCCTTCCAAACCGGCAACGCTATGCTGTCTTTTTGGTTTAAAATAGATTACATAAGCAGGTCTGGCAGTAGCTGTAGTGTCAAGAATTTTAAAGTCATAATTTTTAAAAGCCGATTTCTGTAACGGCCCGGCATAATTGGTTTTAAAAATGCGAACATCTTTATGGTAAAAAGAAAACGGATTTACAGATAGCAAAAGAATCTCATAAATAGGCTTTTTAAAGCCGGCGTTTCTTAAGCCCAGCACCTCTTCTTTTAATCCTTGTTTTTTTGAAAAATAGAATTGTGATACTTTTTCTGAAAAATAACTGGCCTCAGAGTTTATAACAGTGCTTAATTCAAAATTGGTACTGTCACTTTGTAGTTCTAGCCCATTGTTTTCATTATCTATTAAAAACTTGTTGTAATTCTTAAAATGATAACTTATTAGACGCTCTTGAGGGGCATTTTGAGTTTTACGAGCAATGGCTTTTTTAATAATACCATTTGCTTTATTGGTTTCAGAAATAATGGTAACCGTTGTAAGCCATTGTGGCTTAGGGGTTAGCTTTACCCTAATATATTCAACGGCTTGTGAAACCGTAAAATTTTGAGGTTCAAAACCTATATAAGAAAATTTAAGTTCTGTTTGGTCTTTGGTAAGGCTAAGGCTAAAGCTGCCATCTATTTTGCTAAGGATTTCGCGGCCCTGATATTGTATTTTTGCATAGGCTAACGGCTTACCGGTTTGTTTATCTAATACTCTGCCTTTAAGCTCTTGCTGGGCAAAGCAAATACCTGTAAAAAGCAGAAAAATAAGCAATAACAAATGGCGCATAGTGTTTTCTGAATTTTAAATAATTTTGCTGAAGCCCTAAAATAGAAGAAGCTGTGTGAAAAATTTATTTCGTTAAGCTGCCCAATTTATTGGGGTAATTTAGCTTCTAATATGCTTTAATTTTCAACATCTTAGACCCTGAAACTTGTTCAGGACGAATTATAATTCTTCAAACAGCCTCTAAATTAGTATAAGAAACCGACTTTTTATTATATAGTCATAATTTCTTTTTCCTTGTTTTCAAGAATTGAGTCAATACGGCTAATGTAGGTATTGGTTAATTCCTGAACTTCATTTTCGGCATCTCTTTGTGCATCTTCAGAAATATCTAATTTCTTTAATTCGTTATTAGCAGACTTTCTATCGTTTCTTACACCAATTTTAGCATCCTCTGCTTCTGCTTTCGCCTGTTTGGTTAGTTGTTTACGACGCTCTTCGGTAAGTGGTGGGACGTTTATAATAACATTTTCACCGTTATTCATTGGGTTAAACCCAAGGTTAGCCTGCATAATTCCTTTTTCAATTTCAGGAATTAGTTTTTTCTCAAAGGGCTGTACAGAAATGGTTCGGGCATCTGGTGTATTTACGTTAGCTACCTGTTGTAAAGGAGTTAAAGCTCCATAGTACTCTACCTTTACACTGCCAAGCATTGCAGGGTTTGCTTTCCCCGCACGTATATTTTGCAATTGCTTTTTTAGGTGTTCAATTGCGTTTTCCATGCCTTCTTTGGCAGAGTCTATAATAAATTCAATATCATCTTCCATTTTTAAAATATTTATTGCGCGTAAATTTTTATAAATTAACTTTAGTGCCTATTCTTTCACCTGTAACCACTTTTAATAAATTTCCCGGGGTATTCATATCAAAAACAATAATAGGAAGTTCGTTTTCCTGGCTTAAAGTAAAGGCAGTGGTATCCATTACTTTTAAACCTTTTCTAATCACATCATCAAAAGAAATAAAATCGAACTTTGTCGCTTCTTTGTCTTTTTCAGGATCGGCATTGTAAATTCCATCAACACGGGTTCCTTTTAAGATTACATCGGCCTGAATTTCTATGGCTCTTAATACGGCGGCAGAATCTGTTGTAAAATAGGGGTTTCCGGTACCACCTCCAAAAATTACCACCCGGCCTTTTTCTAAATGTCGTATAGCTTTTCTTCTAATAAAAGGCTCAGCAACTTCATTTATTTTTACAGCCGATTGCAACCTGGTTTCTACTTCGGCATCTTCCAGGGCACTTTGTAAGGCCAGTCCGTTAATTACGGTAGCCAACATGCCCATATGGTCACCTTGCACACGGTCCATACCTTTGCTGGCTCCGGCAACACCTCTAAATATATTTCCGCCACCAATAACTATGGCTACTTCTATTCCTTTGTCGGTTACTTGTTTAATTTCTGCGGCGTATTCTGCCAACCGATCGGGGTCTATGCCATATTGGCGCTCTCCCATTAATGCCTCTCCCGATAGTTTTAAAAGTATTCTTTTATACTGCATAGTTTTTTTGTAGTGATTGATGCAAATATAGGTAATATCTTAAATTGAGAAATAACATATTCACAATCAATCTTCCGCTAATTACTAATTTTTTTGTGGAAGCCGAAGCTTGAATTCAGTTAAAATTATTCCAATTTAATTTATCGTGACATACATACTTAAGATTTTAAATGGCGAGGTTTTTGCTATCTTTGAAACACTAAAAATTAATAAAACTATGTTAGGATATTATATAATTGCCGGGCTTATTTTTATAGTGAGCATGTATGTGAGTAACAGGCTGAAAAGCAAATTTAAAAAATACTCAAAGGTTCATTTGCAGAATGGCATGAGCGGAAAGGAGCTGGCCGAAAAGATGTTGCGTGATAATAATATTCACGATGTAAAAGTTATTTCTACGCCGGGAATGTTAACCGATCATTACAATCCGCAAAAAAAGACCATCAACCTTTCTGAAGGGGTCTATAGCCGGCGAAATGCTGCTGCGGCGGCAGTGGCCACTCACGAAACCGGTCACGCTATACAGCATGCAAATGCCTACAGCTGGTTAACCATGAGAAGTCAGTTGGTGCCGGTGGTAAGTGTAGCCTCAAGATTTTCGCAATGGGTTATTTTTGGAGGTTTAATCCTAATGGCAACAACGGCTATTGGAAGTACTGTATTGCTTTTAGGAATTATAATGTTTGGAATGGGAACCTTATTTAGCTTTATTACCCTTCCGGTAGAATATGATGCGAGTAAACGTGCCCTGGCCTGGTTAGAAACCGAGAATATGGTTTCGGGCGAAGAGCATAAGGCAGCCGAAGATTCTTTAAAATGGGCGGCCAGAACCTATGTGGTTGCCGCAGTTGGTTCTTTAGCAACCTTACTTTATTTTCTTAGTATTTATATGGGAAGAGACTAATATTGAAATTATTTCTTCGGAAAAATAATAAAAGAAAACCCGCTTCAACTGAAGCGGGTTTATTTATTTAATATAATTAGAAAGCCTTTATTCGTAAAGCTAAATTAGTTGTAGCTTCTGAAAAGTTTTGATATTGAGCAATTTACATTCTGAAATAAAATCAGAATAAGGATGTAAAAGAAAGCTGAATTTCAAAATAAATACTTTCCTAAAAATCTATTCCGGGCGTTTTTCTCTAATTTGTGGAATGCGTTCATCCAGTAATTTAAGCCCCAGACCATCGGTTCCCATAAGATCAAATAACTCTAGTGCACGGCGCATGGTTTGTTCTTCCTCCATTTGCTCCTGGATAAACCATTGTAGAAAATGCTCTGTCGTATAATCGTTTAGTTTTCGGCATTTTCCCACCAGATTGTGAATAGATTTGGTAATAGAAATTTCCTGGTCTAAAGCCGTTTCAAAAATTTCTTCCAAAGATTTAAAATCGTGATTTATATTGTTCACTTCCGGAGAAAATGCAGTGCCGCCATTATCATTAATGTACCTAAAGATTTTCATCATATGTTCCCTTTCTTCCAGAGACTGTTCATAAAAGAAATCGGCACTATAGCTTAGGGCATTATGGTCGCACCAGGAGGCCATTGCTAAATAAGCCGAAGAGGAATGTGCCTCTTTTTCAATTTGTTTGTTTAAAAGGTCCATGATATCTACATGGATGCTTAATTTTTGTCTTACTAAATCTTTCATGGTTCATTTTTTATAAAATTAGCCAAACAGAAACTAAGAACCTAATTGCAAATTGAATTTAGAAATAGTCTAAAGTGTAGCTTTTAAGCTGATGTGGTTAACAGGGAGTTGAGTTCCAGCATAGTAAAAGTGCCGGTAATAAACTCTTTAAGGTCTATGCTTTCTAAAGTATTAAATATAAAGAAATGCTGGCGGTTACAAAGCATTAACATTTCCATTCCGTGATGATTTTTTCCGTTAAAATGTGTTTCCAAATCAATTTTATTTACCTGCTGCCTAAATGCCAACAACTGGCAAAAACCAAGTTGAATTGTTTTATGGGGAAACGCTATAAAAAAGCATCGTTTCTTATCGCATTGATAAGAAGTAAAGAATTGCGACTGGTGTAATACTTTCATACTGACGCCAAAATTAATTCTTATTTAGAATAAATCCAAAGAATTAAATTTTGATTTGCCTTTTTATTTGCTGATTTAAAGAAATAAAGGTTTCTGTGCGTGATATACCTTCAATAGCTTGAATGTTTTTATTCAATACTTGCATTAAATGCTCGTTATCTTTACATAGAATTTTTATGAAAATAGACCAGTTACCGGTTGTATAGTGGCATTCTATTACTTCAGGGATTTCGCTAAGCTGCTTTACAGCTTGCGGATTACTAACAGCTTTATCTAAATAAACCCCCACAAAAGCCAAAGTTTTATAACCAAGCAAGCGAGGGTTTATCATAAGTTTCGAGCCTTCAATTAAACCGGCTTTCTCCAATTTTCGCAAACGTTGGTGTACAGCTGCACCTGTAATGCCAATAATCCTTGCAATTTCAAGAATAGGTTTCTTGGCATCTTCCATTAGGAAATTTAAAATGGTTTTATCTATACCATCTATAACAACATTTTCGTTTACTACTTTCATTGGTGGGGTTTATTGGGTTAAAAAGCTAAAGTAGGAAATTGAATTCAAAAATTTAATTTCCTACTTCACCAAAAGGGTTATATCCTAAATATTCGGTTTCTTTTTCTTTAAAAACAATATGGTGCTTTTCCAATTCTTGCAATATAGGTTCGTAAACTTCCTTTTTTATGGGAAGTTGAACCCCCGGGCTGGTTATTTCTCCTTTTAAAATTTTTAAGGTAGCTATTGCTACCGGAAGGCCTACCGTTTTAGCCATTGCAGTTTCTGCCTGGTCTTTTCCAATATGTACCATAGTGGCGTCTATCTGTTTTTTCTTTCCATTGAGTTCGTAGCCAAATTTATGATACATCACAATCATATCTTTGTCATCTGGGGCAAGGCTCCATTTATCCATTAAAATTTTTTGAAGAGCCTGGGCGGGAGTAGCTTCTTTAATACCTATTTTTTTATCTTTATTGAAGATGTCTAATTCTAACAGCTTTTCCCACATAAGGTCGTCCTGGTCTATTTTAAGGTTGTGTCTAAGTTTAAGCTCTACAGAATCTGTAGGGGAATAGGGGAGAAAGGAATTCACAAAATCACGATAGCTCATATTTTCTGAATCTTTTATGCTAAAGCTGTCATCTGTCATTCCCAGTTGCACAAACATATTCCAGGCGCGGCTAAAACCAACCCTTCTAATAGTGCCCCTGTAAAGTGTTAGTACATCATCAAGGCCATAAATACTCATATAATCCAGAGAGTTTCTATTGGCATAGCCTTCAAATTTCCCATAATTTTCTATTTCTAAAAGTTCAGTTCTTCTAAACAAACGGTGATATGGTATATATTTATACTTTCCTTCCTGTATAAATTTTGCAACGCCCCCTTGTCCGGCAACTACCACGTTTCTTGGGTTCCAGGTGAATTTGTAATTCCATAGATTGGTGTCGCTTTCGGGGGCAACAAGCCCTCCGGTAAAGGATTCAAATAAGAGGATTTTCCCGCCTTTTGCCCTAATTCGGTCTATTACCTGCATAGCACTCATATGATCTATGCCGGGATCTACCCCAATTTCATTCATAAATATGAGTCCGTTTTTCTTTACTTCAGCATCTAAAGCTTTCATTTCTTTGCTGATATAGGAAGCGGTCACCATGTTTTTTTTGAACTTTACACAAGCTTTGGCAACTTCAATATGAAATCTTGCCGGAAGCATAGAAATCACGATATCGGCATTTTTCACTGCATTTTCCCTGGCTTCAGCATTAAAAACATCTAAATGAAATGCCTCGCAATGCTTTTTGTCTTTGCAGGCTTTTTTAGCATTTTCAAGATTGATGTCTCCAATTTTTAAAAATAAATCTTCGGTCTCAGTTTTAGACAAAAGATGTTCAATTAAGACAGAAGTAGATTTTCCCGCTCCTATTATTAAGATTTCTTTCATAAAATAAACTAATTTTGTGTGGTGGTTACGAATGTATTAAATATTTAATTGATAAAAAATCACTTAAATGGATAGAAAATTTTTAATAACAGGAGCTGTTTTTGGGCTTTTATCGGTAATAATTGGGGCTTTTGCTGCGCATGGGTTAAAACCTTTACTGGACGAAGCGGCTATAAATTCATTTGAAACAGGAGTAAAATACCAAATGTACCATGCTTTGGTATTTCTTTTATTGGGAAGTGTGCAGCGAAAGCAATTCAACTTTCGAAAACAGGTTTTTTTCTTGCTTTTATTGGGAGTGATTTGCTTTTCAGGATCAATTTATTTACTGGCAACCAATGCTTTAACGCCTATAGATTTTAGTGGTATTGCGTTGGTTACACCGCTTGGAGGTATGTTGTTAATAGTGGCATGGGTGTTTCTAATAATTGAATTCGTGAAAATAAAACACAAATAATTTTAAGAAAGTTTAGCAGTTTATCTCTATAAGATTTATAATTTTGTATCCATAAACAAACCACACATTTTAATTTTATGGATGTACATACCCAAACTACGAAAACGATTTCGTTAGAAAAATATGGAATCAAAACCACTAGGGTACATTACCAATTATCTCCTGAAGAACTTCATTATGATAGCATTGAGCATGGCCTGGGAACAGAAACGAATTCAGGTGCTTTAGCCATCAATACTGGTAAATTTACGGGCAGGTCACCAAAAGACCGATTTATTGTAAAAGATGAAGTGACTCGTGATAAAGTTTGGTGGGGAGACATCAATATCCCTTTTGATGCGGATAAGTTTGATAAGCTTTACACTAAAGTGGCTTCGTACCTTTCTGATAAAGAAATTTATACACGTGACGCTTATGCGTGTGCAGAAGATGAGTATCGCTTAAATATTAGGCTTATTAACGAATACCCCTGGTCTAATATGTTTGCTTATAATATGTTTTTGCGCCCAAAGGAAAGTGAATTGAACAACTTTAAAGAAGATTGGTTGGTTTTAAACGCTCCCGGCTTTAAAGCAAACCCTGAAGTAGATGGGACAAGGCAGGAGAATTTTGCGATCCTTAACTTTAGTAAAAAAATTGCTTTAATTGGAGGAACCGGATATACCGGGGAGATAAAAAAAGGTATTTTTTCGGCTTTAAATTTTATTCTTCCGGTTTATAAAGATACACTTCCAATGCACTGCTCGGCCAATGTAGGAGAAGATGGAGATACCGCCATATTTTTTGGGCTTTCAGGAACCGGAAAAACCACCCTTTCTGCAGACCCGGACCGCCGACTTATTGGTGATGACGAGCACGGTTGGACTAAAGAAAATAAGATATTTAATTTTGAAGGTGGGTGCTATGCTAAAGTGATTAACCTTACTGAAGAAAATGAACCAGAGATATACGGGGCTATAAAACCGGGCGCCATTTTAGAGAATGTTATGCTAGATGATGAGGGCAATGTAGATTTTACTGATACAAGCATTACTCAAAATACAAGGGTAAGTTATCCTATTTATCATATAGATAACATTCAGGTGCCTTCGGTAGGTGATAATCCCAGAAATATATTTTTCCTGGCTGCAGATGCCTTTGGAGTGCTACCTCCTATAAGTAAACTTACTCCCGGGCAGGCTGCTTATCATTTTATAAGTGGTTATACTGCTAAGGTTGCAGGTACAGAAGCCGGTATTGAAGAGCCCTTACCAAGCTTTTCGGCTTGTTTTGGCGCGCCTTTTATGCCATTACATCCCACTAAATATGCCGAGATGCTTAGCGCTAAAATGAAGGAGGCCGGTGTGAATGTATGGCTAATTAATACCGGTTGGACAGGTGGATCTTATGGAACCGGTAACCGAATGAAACTTAAATATACCCGTGCCATGATTAGTGCTGCACTTAAAGGGGAGTTAGCGCATGTAGATTTTACTACTCACCAGGTTTTTGGTTTGCAAATGCCGGTGCACTGCCCTAATGTTCCAGATGAGGTTCTAAACCCGAAAGCTACCTGGGAGGATAAAGCTGCTTACGATAAAAAAGCCCTGGAACTGGCAAATTCCTTTAAAACAAACTTTAAGAAATTTGAAGAATATGCTAATGATGAAATTATGGCCGGCGGGCCTACCTCCTCATAGCATTGTTTTTAATTAGTTAATTGAGTTCAAAAAAAAAATCCGGTGCAAATTGTACCGGATTTTTTATTAAAAAATATATAAATGGAAGGTAATCTTAACTCAATAATTGAGGTTTAAAATTCTTCTATAAGTTTACTTCTTGTTGGTTTCTGCAATATACTTCTGCAGCGCCATAGTCATAGACGGTGTATCTGGTGTTGGAGCCTTTATGTTTACGGTTAACCCGTGCTCTTTGGCCGCTTTAATAGTGGTGTTGCCAAATACTGCTATTTTAGTTTGATTTTGTTTAAAATCGGGAAAATTTTCGAATAATGATTTTATACCGCTTGGGCTAAAGAAAACCAAAATATCATAAGTTACGTCCCGCAGGTCAGATAGATCGCTTACCACAGTTTTGTAAAAGGTTGCCTGTTTCCACTCCACACCTAGTTTGTTTAAGGTTTTAGGAACATCTGGCTTAAGCATATCTGAAGAGGGTAATAAGAATTTCTCGTTCTTATATTTCTTTATAAGCGGAGAAAGATCGGCAAAGGTTCTTTTTCCTACATAAATTTTTCGTTTTCTATACACCACATATTTTTGTAGATAATAGGCTACGGCTTCACTCAAACAAAAGTATTTAAGACTATCTGGTACTTTGTAACGTAAATCCTCGGCGATCCTAAAGAAGTGATCTACAGCGTTACGGCTAGTAAGAATAATAGCTGAATAGCTGCTAAGATCTACTTTCTGCTGGCGAACCTCTTTAGAAGAGACGCCTTCTACATGGATAAAAGGGATGAAATCAATTTTTACTTTTTGTTTTTCCTCAAGCTCAAAATAAGGAGAGTTTTCTACTTTAGGCTCAGGTTGGGAAACTAAAATTGTTTTCACTTTCATATGTCAATACTTTTATTTTATCCCTTTTTTAAATTGTAATTAGCTTGTACAAAATAATATAAGGGGAAATTTCGAGAGCGCAAAGGTACAAAATAAAATAAAACCAATTAGCTGTAATAAGACTTTGATTTTTTCTGTAAATCAATAACAGGCTAAATATATTGGATAGGACTAAAATACCTAACAAGCTATATAAGCTCAAGGCAGTAGGAGTAAAGGTGTAAATAAATATTGAACCCGGAATTAATAATACAAGTCCTATAAAATTTCGATAACTTATTTTTTGATAGAGGTAGGCGTCTATCTGGGCGTCTAAATAAAAAACGTTCCCAATAATTTTCTCCAGCCCAAACTTTAACAATACAAAACTAGCATAAGCGGTGGCAATTCTAATGAATAAAAAAAGCGGCTCTAAAGACGATTTTGCCCAGAAGAAATTGAAAAACAGGAAAAAAATAAGCGAAAAAGAGATAAGGTGAACAAAGAAAAGCAATATGTTAAAAGGATGAAAAGCCTTGTTCTTTTTCCCTCTAAACACCATAAATTTGTTAGAGGCAAGTAGGGACATAAAATCGTCGAACCTCTGCGGATATGCGGTTCTCACGATGGCTAATATTAAGAATGCCCCCATTAAGGTTAGGGTAATCCAATCTATAGAGCTTATATGTCTTTCTACAGCTTCCAATATTAAAATTTTTATGCAAATGTATAATTATTTTGAGGTTAAAACTTGATGATTAAGAAGGGAAACGAAGATTTAAAATGCCTACATTTGTGCAAAAACTGGTAAGATGGTAAAGGGGATAGTTATTATACCCACCTATAATGAGATTGAAAACATTGAGCGCCTGGTTAGAAATGTGTTTTCGCAGCAGAAAGAATTTCATATTTTGGTGGTAGACGATAACTCTCCAGATGGCACCGCAACCAGGGTTAGAACATTGCAAGCCGAGTTTCACGATAGTCTTTTTCTTGAAGAGAGAGTAGGGAAACTTGGTTTGGGAACTGCTTACATTCACGGTTTTAAATGGGCCTTACAACGGGATTATGAATATGTTTTTGAGATGGATGCCGATTTTTCCCATAACCCAAACGACCTGGTAAGATTGTTTAATACCTGTAAAAGAAATGATGCCGATGTGGCTATAGGTTCCCGCTATGTTACCGGTGTAAACGTAATTAACTGGCCCATGAGCAGGGTTTTACTATCCTGGTTGGCGTCTAAATATGTAAGATTTATTACCGGTATGAATATTCATGATACCACGGCCGGTTTTATTTGTTATAAACGGAAAGTGCTCGAAACTATAGACCTGGATAGTATTCAGTTTGTGGGCTATGCGTTTCAGATAGAAATGAAGTTTAAAGCATATTTGTTAAAATATAAATTAGAGGAAGTTCCTGTGATATTTACCGATAGAACACAGGGAACTTCGAAAATGAGTGGCTCTATAATTTCCGAAGCTATTTTTGGTGTAATAATAATGAAGATAAAAAGTCTTTTTAAGCAGATTAAATTGAAATGAAGAAGGTCTTAATAAAAAATGCGAAGATTGTAAATGAGGGTAAAATAATTGAAGCCGATGTTTTTATTGAAGGCGGAATTATTGTAGAAATTTCAGAAAGTATTAGTGCTAAATCCCCGGATGTACAAATCTTTGATGCCGAAGGTACGTATTTGCTACCCGGAGTAATAGACGATCAGGTGCATTTTAGAGAACCGGGACTTACCCATAAAGAAAACATAGAAATGGGTTCTAAGGCAGCAGTGGCCGGGGGAATTACCTCTTTTATAGAAATGCCCAATACGCTTCCACAAACAACTACCATCGAAAAACTTGAAGAAAAGTTTAAACTGGCTGAAGCTAAATCTTATGCTAACTATTCTTTTATGTTTGGTGGAACCAACGATAACCTGGAAGAGATTCTAAAGGTAGATCCTAAAACTACAGCAGCTCTAAAACTGTTTCTAGGTTCTTCTACAGGTAATATGTTGGTAGATAATGAAAAAGTCTTGGAGCAAATTTTTTCAAAATCCCCTTTGCTTATCGCTGTTCATTGCGAAGATGAAGAAACCATAAAAAATAACCTTCAGGAATATATAGAACGTTATGGAGATGATATTCCAATTGAAGAACATCCTAATATTAGAAGTGCCGAGGCTTGTTATAAATCTTCTTCCCGAGCTGTGGCGCTTGCCAAGAAAACAGGAGCCAGATTACACGTGTTTCATGTTTCTACAGAAAAAGAATTGAGTTTATTTAGCAATAAACAAAAGCTAAAAGACAAGAAGATAACTGCCGAGGTTTGTATTCATCATCTTTGGTTTAACGATTCAGATTATAAGAAAAAAGGAACCTTAATAAAATGGAATCCTGCTGTAAAGACTAAACAAGACCAGGAAGCTTTGATGAAAGCTTTAAATAACGATTTGTTGGATGTGGTGGCTACAGATCACGCACCACATACCAAAGAAGAAAAGAAAAACGTATATACCAAAGCCCCAAGCGGTGGCCCATTAGTGCAGCACTCACTTGCAGCAATGTTACAATTCTATCACCAGGAAAAAATTTCTTTAGAGAAAATTGTTGAAAAAATGTGCCATAATCCTGCTATCTTGTTTCAAATAAAAGATCGCGGATTTATTAGGGAAGGTTATAAAGCCGATTTAGTCCTGGTAGACCTTAATGCACCCTGGTCGGTTCAGGCAGATAACATTCAGTATAAATGTGGGTGGTCTCCTTTTGAGGGCGTTACTTTTAAATCTAGGGTAACCCATACTTTTGTTAATGGGAATTTAGTGTATAGAAACTTCAAGCATCAGGCTTTTGCTCCGGTAGCAGAGCGTTTGCAGTTTGATAGATAATATGTTGAAAAAAATTATATTACTGCTTTGTGTTGTTGCGACATTTGTCGCCTGCCAGGATATTGAGAAATCTGAAAAACCAGAAAACCTTATTCCTGAAGATAAAATGGTAGATATTATTACAGAAATTTCCCTGTTGCAATCTGCCAGGAACTTTAGTAAACGTATTTTTGAAAGTACCGGGATTCAAGGTCAGGAATATATATTCAAAAAGTATAATATAGATAGTCTTCAGTTTAAACGTAGCAACGATTATTACGCTGATAATTATGAAATTTATCAGCGTATTTATGATAGTGTAAAGCAGGGTTTTGAAAGGATGAAGGTGAAATTAGATACTCTTCAGCTACAGGAAAAGAAGATTAAAGACTCTATTGCTACCGCGAGAAAAGATTCTTTAAAGAAAGCGGGAGATACTATAGAGCCAGATTTTGAGAAGTTGTCAGATACAATTACAAAAGAAAAAGACAGCCTTATTAAAACTAAACCGGTTGTTGATAGTCTTCCTACGCCGGTGTCTGGAAATTAGGAGTTGTCTTTTTTATAAAACTTAGCTGTTTCAACAATTACTTCTTTTACTGGGGTAAATTTAAAATCAATATGTTCCCTAATCTTTTGGTTGGTATAAAAACTATCCTGAAATAAAGTTTTCACCGTATTTTTTGTAATGCTTCTTTTTGCACCAAAAAAGCCGCCAATTTTCTGGAAAAACCATCCCATCCATAGCATCCGTTTTTTGAGTTCTTTTTTAGGCGTTGGCTTGTTTAATGCAGTGGCGGTTAGGTCAAAAACCGTTTTAAAGCTAAGATTTTCTGAGACCAATATGTAATCTTCAGTTTTAATTTCGCTCTCCATTAGTTGCTGCATTGCACAAACTACATCATTTACGCCAACAAAACCAGCTGTTTTAGGGAAGTGATATTTCATTCCCTTATTAACTTTTGAGAAAATTTGGCCGGTACCTTCTTTCCAAAACCCCGGACCAATAATAATCCCGGGCTTTACAATTATGGTAGGAACACCTTCCTGGGTGCCTCGCCAAATTTCAATTTCGGCACCATACTTAGATATGGCGTAGTCGCTGTGGTCTTCTTCGGGGTTCCAAATACTTCCTTCGTTAATTTCCTTGCTTTTTAAACTTTTTCCAAGGGCAGCCACACTGCTTACGTAACACAACTTCTTAATATTAAATGCGATACAAAGGTTAACTATGTTCGCGGTACCTTCAATATTAATTTTTCTAAGCTTTTTGTCGTCTGTAGGATTAAAAGAAACCAGTGCTGCACAATGAAAAACATAGGCTATATTCTCGAAAGCTTTATTGAGTTGAGGTATATTTGTGATATCGGCTTCAAACCATTCAATCTGTTTGAATAGGCTTGTTGCTTCTTCTATAGAAGTATAATATTTAAAAACACGCTCAACTGCTTTTAGATCGCTATTTTTTCTGTGAAGAGCCCTAATTTTTTTACCGGCTTTTAATAAATTCAACAATAAATGTGAACCTACAAGTCCGGTGCCGCCTGTAACTAAAATCATGTGGTAAATATACCAAAACCACTTAGGAAAAATAAGAGTTTGTATTATCTTTACTTCTTAATCCTATTTTATTTCTCCCGGCTTTTTACTGAAGTTTAAAAATTTTCGTTAATAGTGCTTTTGTGGTGCTGGCTTTAAGGGAGATACTATTATTTTTGTGCAAAATTATTAGAATTATGAATAAGAACTTTGTAGAAGAGCTTACCTGGAGAGGTATGTTGCATGATGTAATGCCTGGTACCGAAGAGCATTTAAAAGAAGCAATGCGATCTGCCTATGTTGGAATAGACCCCACTGCAGATTCTCTTCATATAGGCCATTTAGTGAGTGTTATGATGCTTAAGCATTTTCAGTTGTGTGGGCATAAACCTTATGCTTTAATTGGTGGTGCTACAGGAATGATTGGTGATCCATCTGGAAAATCTGCAGAACGAAATCTACTTGATGAAAAGACTTTGCGCCATAATCAACAGGCAATAAAGAACCAGCTTTCTAAATTTTTGGAATTTGGAAAGGATGAAGAAAATGCCGCGGTGATGGTGAATAACTACGACTGGATGAAAAACTTTAGTTTTCTTGAGTTTATTCGTGATGTAGGCAAGCATATTACTGTAAATTATATGATGGCCAAAGATTCGGTTAAGAAACGATTAACTTCTGACGCTGCCGAAGGAATGTCTTTTACCGAGTTTACGTATCAAATGGTGCAGGGGTACGATTTTCTGCATTTATTCAAAGAAAAAGATTGTACGCTGCAAATGGGTGGTAGCGACCAGTGGGGTAACATCACCACCGGTACAGAGATGATTAGGCGTATAGGTAATGGCAAAGGTTATGCTTTAACCTGCCCACTGATAACCAAAGCCGATGGGACTAAATTTGGGAAAACTGAAGGTGGGAATGTTTGGCTTGACCCCAAACGTACTTCCCCCTATAAATTCTACCAATACTGGCTAAATACCAGTGATGTTGATGCCGAAAAGTATATTAAAATATTTACTCTTTTAAATAAGGAAGAGGTTGAAAAAATTGTAAAGGAGCATAAAGAAGCCCCTCATATGCGTTTGCTGCAAAAAACTTTAGCAGAAGAAGTGACTGTTATGGTGCATTCTAGAGAAGATTATGAGAATGCTTTAAAAGCTTCTGAAGTGCTCTTTGGAAAAAGTACCGCTACCGATTTAAAATCTTTAGATGAAGCTACTTTTTTAGATGTTTTTGAAGGTGTTCCCCAGGCCGAAATTGCCAAAAGCGAAATTGAAGCCGGTTTGGATATGATTGGGGCTCTAGCTGCTAAAACCAATTTTTTACAGTCTAATGGTGAAGCCAGAAGAGCCCTTAAAGAAAATTCTGTTTCTGTAAATAAAGAAAAGGTAAAAGAGGATTACACCATTACCACAAATGATCTTATTAATAATAAATATGTAATTCTTAATAAAGGAAAGAAAAATACCTATATAATTAGAGTGGTGTAGATAATTACAAAGCCCCGTAAACAGGATGTTTGCGGGGCTTGCAACTAACTAACCAATCTAATATGAAAAAATTTCACTTAGTTGTAAGAATCAACGCAGTTTATTGAATTGTCATCTTACATATAGTAAGTCGATAAACCCCCTGAAAATTTACAGATTTTAATATTTTTTAACTATAACTACTTGATTTTTAAGCTTTAATTAGCTAATGTTTTTCTTGATCATTTTATAGAACTAAGAGGTTGCAGCCTCTAATATCGCTATTATCAAACCTCCCAAGAATCTCTGTGAGGTTTTTATCTTTTTTTCTCCCTAAATCTTGTGTGGCTATAAATGAACAAGAGTTAAAATTTGCCAGATCTATCACATTTATGCCGCCGGTTTTGTTATGTGGGAGGTAATTTAGGGCATCTTCGGGATCCCGTATAAGAAGTCTCATCCAGGCAGGAGTCTCAAAAATACCATCGCCAGTAGAGTAGGCCTGTGAAAGTAATTCAGTCATTCCATATTCACTATGAATTTTGCTTACTCCAAATCCGTTGGCAAGAACCTTATGCAATTCTTCGCGAATCATTTCTTTACGTCTTCCCTTCATTCCACCGGTTTCCATGATTATGGTGTTTTTTAGCTGAAAATTGTAGGTTTCTACCAAATCCAGCAATGCAAACGAGACCCCTAACAATAAGATTTTTTTACCGTTCTTATCTAAGACTTTAAGTTGTTCTTGTAGAGCATTAAGATTGTCAAGATAGAAGCCGCTTTCGGGGTGCTTACTACGTTTTATTAAGCTATCGGCCATATAGATTAAGGACGAACCCTGGCGTTCTAAATAAGAGGGTAGAAGTGCTAAAATTACCATTTCTTCGGGATTTCCGTAAAATTCTTTAAAAGCTTTAAAAAAGCTTTCTTCGTAAACCCTTAAATCGGTAACGTAATGCTTGCTGGTAGTGTTGCCGGTAGTTCCGCTACTGGTAAAAGTAATTTCAGTTTTGGCTCGCGAAGAAACAATTTTCTTTTTTTTAAAAAATTCTATGGGTAAAAATGGAATATCTTCTACCAGAAAAACGTTTTGAGGAGTACGTTGTAATAATAAACAAAACTCTTTGTAAACAGGATTATGTTGAAACTGATAAGAAAAAACTTCAAGGCTAATCTCGTCAAAATCCTGTTGGCTAGAAATATTAAAAATTCTTTCAGCTAGCATTCTTATAGGAATTTAGAAAAGCGAAGGTAAGAAATATTGGCTAGCCGTTTGCCCTAAACAACTTTACTTGATAATCGCGGTTTATCATGATAATTATTGGGACTTTAAAGCTTGCCTCGAAATTAAAAGTTTGTTTCCAACGAATGCCTCGTGGCCTTGGCTTGAGGTAGTTTACTGACAGATTTTTTCGGAACCTATTGCAAAGTGAATTATCTCACCACCAATTTTCTGGTTGCCGTAGCTTTTTCTTCCTTAATTTTTAGAATGTAAATCCCTGCGCTAAGATTAGACACATCAAGCTCTCTTCCTCTTAATTTTGTACGTTGTACAGGTTTTCCTAAAACATTATAAATCTGAATATCCTTGTCCTTATTTTGTGAAGTGCTAATGTAGACTTTTCCGTTGGTAACCGGATTGGGATAAATAGATAGGCCTTCTATAGGAATTTCGGTTTTATTCCCCAAGCTGGTAGTGTCCTGAGAATAAACTGCATTTGGTGCAGCGAACGTTAGGAAAACAGCTATTATGAAGGTATAGAAGTAGTATTGCTTCATTCTTTGTGCTAGGGGTTTGTACAAACTTACAATAAAATTTTCAAAAATCCTGCCAAGTTTATTGTGTATTTAATCATAATATTATATTAGAAAAGGCTGCCGGTGGGGGCAGCCTTTAAGTAGATTTTTATACAATACCTTACTTTTTTATTTTGTATGTATTCTCTCCGGACTTTATTATATATATACCATGCTCTAGATTTTGGATAATAGCATTTTCTTCATCTTGGGAAGAGATTTCGTCCTTTGTAACCCTAACGCCTGACAAATTATATATTTGCAAAACCTTTTTTGTTGTATATTCCCTTTGAATAGTATTTTTGTTAAATTTAATAGAACTTCGAGAAGGGTTAAAATATACTCTTACCGCTACGGTGTTGTTACTGTTGTTTGAATCATCAGCTTTAATCTTTGCAATCACGTACCAATATCCCGATAAACCAGATTCAAAATCATTGACAAATAAGGTTTTGCTAAAATGCCCATCAGAATTTCCTGCTGAAATTGCTGGGATTGATAAGACTTTATTTATTGGGGCATCATCATTCGGATCAAAAATTGAGTTGCCTGATCTGTAAAATTCAATTTCCGTAGCATTTGACTGGGCATCACCGATATTGTCTATTAAAAAATTAAATGTAAGCATACTGTTAGTAAAGTCTAATCTATGTGTTGCGCTTATATCAAAAGAATTGGCATCACTGTAAACTGAAGAGCCATTCAAATTAAATTTCAAGTCTGGTTCATCACTTCCACCTGAGGTGGAACAATCCGGATAATAACCAGAAGACGTGTTTGAACTTGGTATTGTAGTATCTGCAGAATTACTGGCTCCTGATTGTCGTGAGGTAACTTCGTACCAGCGATATCCGATACCAGTCCCTCTATCTATCTTGTATATTTTACCAACGGTTAATGATGCATTTTGAATATTAACACCGACACTTGCTTCCTGATCATTGTTACATTTGGAATCTGTGGCTGCACTTTTTGTCTGACCACGATATTTTATCACATGATAATTAGATAAACTTTGTGGGGCTTCATAGTATAATTCTTTATAATAATTTTTACTAGGAACGGATACAACTAGAATAAACCTATTACCAGGAATTGTAAAGCTCTTATTTTGCCATGCATAGCTGATAGTAGTCCACCATTCTTTTTTGGTCATAGTTGGAAAATCTAAATATTCATCCCCCTCTCTATTCCACCGGCTTAATGATATTAGGTTTTGGGAATTAACTGATTCATAATAAACTGATAATTTAATTTCATCGTATTCGTAACGACCAGTAATTTCAAATTCAAAATCAAACCTTGAACCTGAATTCCAAGTATAGGTTGTAGATCTATCGGCGGTCACAACAAAATTTTGGACATCAGGTAATCCTAAGCCTACCTGACTTATTCCGCTAAGCGAAACCATCAAAAATAAAATAATTGTAATTTTTTTCATATTTCATATATTTATGTTAAAAAAAGGAAAGTACTAAATGTCTTATTTTTCTGTGTTAAATTATTGCTATGTGTATATTAAAAAAGGCTGCCGGTGAGGCAGCCTTTTTCTTTGGCTAATTCAAACTTAATTTCAATACTTAAAACTTGTAACTATAACTTAATGAGATTGGAGTACCGGGTTTTCTTAAAGAAAAAATTTGGTCTTCGGCTTCAAAAGACTGGAATCTACTTTCAATATCATCTCCCAGTATATTGGAAACCTTCAAAGAAATAGTAGAATTCTTCTCTTCTCCAAAAGATTTATTCAAATTTAGATTAAGACTGTGAAATGGCATGGTGTAAACATCTGGAACAGTTCCTAAGCCAACAAGTTCAAGGGTTTTTCCTTGGGTATTATAAAAAATACCGGCTTGCCATCCACTTTCTGGATCGGTGTAATCAAAGCCTGCATTTAATAAAAATGGAGATTGACCTTGTAGTTGTCTTGTTCCGTCAAATTCCTCTCCGGGTCTAAGGTTACGTTCTCTAGACTCGTACTCACCGCTCGGGCTTCTATCCATTTCAACCTTGGAGTCTATTACAGAAACATTTAGGTTAGCACTTAATTTTCTAAGTCCCTCAGTGATAAATCCAAAGTTCTTTCTCATTTCAATCTCAGCTCCAATAACTGTAGCGTCGTTAACATTTCTTGGTTGAAAATTATCTGCTGAAAAATCACTGAAAACAGAAAGCTCAATTGGGTCTGTAAATCTTTTATAGAAGCCACTTACTGCGAAAAGTTGGGCATTGTCTCCATAAAGTTCGTACCTTGCATCAATATTATCTACATAAGTAGGTTGCAAATCTATATTACCAATAAAAGTCCTGTTGGTTAAGGGGTCATAAATTTGGGCAATTGAAGCTTCTTTAAAAGAAGGTCTTGCAGTAGAACGACCATAAGAAAGTCTTAGGTTACTATCTTCATTAAGACTGTATATAAAGTTTGCTGAAGGAAAAAGATCTGTTCTATCTATAAGGTGTTCATTTTCCAAAATTAAATCCCCAAGGTTATTTTGCCCTGTGTAGAACTGATCGAATTTTTCCAGTCTTACACCCAGAATGGCTTTCAGGTTTTTGGTCACATTAAATTCTTCTGAAACATATGCCGAAGCATTGGTGTTATAAGCATCGTAAGTGTTTGCGGGCTCATAGAATCCGTTTATATAAGATCCTGCCTGGTTCTCTGGAGTCCAAATATTTCCCGCAGCAAGCACCTGGTTTGGATCTCCTCCAAAATTTTGACTAATAGATCCCTGAATAAGAATTTGGTATTGATCTATGGAGAAATCCCTTTGTTTGTAAGTGTAGCCACCTCCAAATTTAAGATTAGCGTCTCTTCCAAGAAGCTGATGCTTTTTTGTAAGGTCTACAATTCCAGCAAGGTTGATCTCTTCTAGGTCTCGCCATATTCTCGTAGGACTTTCAGATGAGCTGGGACGTATACTAAAGGTATTATTGCTTGGGTTAAATTCAAACGCAGTAATTCGTACATCTTTATCGTTAACGCGGGAAAGGCTTGGTGAAAGTTTCCACTCGGTAGTCCAACTTGCATCTTCGTTGGTGTGTTTTCCGCTTAATAACGCATTGGTAATTGATCGTTGAGTATATTCCAGGTTGTCTCTAAAAACCGTGATGGCATCAGAAACAAGAATTTGTTCTTCAAAATTACCAGCTGTAGACTCTCCATTTTGAATATGAAGTAAATTAAGCTGATATTTAGATTTCTCGGTTTTAAAAGCAAGCCCTGTTAACGCGCTAACCAAAACGTTTTCTTTACCAACATCACCACTTAATAATCTTGATGGTCGCATTTCGAATTCTGATGTCTCTCTTGGTTTTAACCAGGAGTTGTTTTCAAAATCTTCAAAATACTCTGAGGTATTTTTGTAAGAAAGCGAGGCAAAATATCCCAGCTTATTGTTTTCTTTACCAACATCATACTGGTTACCTGCGGTAAAACCAATACTAAAATCCATATTGTTTCGTTGCCTTGTACCCCCTAAAGTTGGGTTAAAGCGTTGCGTAAGTCTTGTGAGTGCGGCATCATTATCAAAAGGCCTTGGGAATGTCTGACTTCTATTAATGGGACGATTTCGAGTGCCATCATCAAAGCCAAGAAAATCTGTTCCCCCGCCTTCATACTGCAGGAAATCTGAATTAAAGTGCATAGAAGGATTGTAAGTGCCGCCAATGGAAACACTATATTCTTCCCGACTTGGAAAATCTTTGGTAATAATATTTACCATTCCGCCGGTAAAATCGGCAGGATTATCTGCGGTAAGTGATTTTATCACCATTACATTATCCAGAATATTAGTTGGAAAAATATCCATCTGCAAGGTATTACGATCTGGATCCAGCCCGGGAACTTCCATTCCGTTTAGGATAGATTTTGTGTAGCGGTCTCCCAAGCCTCTTACATACACATACTTCCCGCCTTGAACGGATACTCCGGGTATGGTTTTTACAGCGGAAGAAACTTCTCCTGCTCCAATTTTATCAAAACTTTGAGAAGAAAGTCCGTTAGTAAGGTTAACGGCATTTTTTTGCATATTTAAGACAGATGCTTCTGTATCGCGAGCAGTAGTTGTTGTAATTACAACTTCATCTAAAGCGCCTGCTGAAGATTTCATCTCTATGTTAAGCGTAGTTACTTCTCCTTCTTCTACAACAACCTCAGAAACTTCTACTGTTTCGTATCCTACGAATGAAAAAACAACAGTATAAGTACCCGGCTCTGCATTTAGGCTAAAATCTCCTTCGAAATCTGATGTAGTCCCACTATTTGTGCCTTTGATAGAAACATTGGCAAAAGGCATGATATCATTAACTTCAACGTCATAAATAGTACCAGAAATCTTGCCTGTTTGGGCCTGTGCCAGACTTATGAATAAACTAAAAAATAAAACTAGTGAAAATTGGGTTTTCATATAGATACAATTAAAAATCTGAATACTAAATTGCTCGTCCCATTCAGGAGACGAGCAATTTTGTTAAGCGCTATTTAAATTTGTCTTAGAATTTTAATTAAAACGCACCACGGAAGCTAGCATAAGTCCAGCCAAAAACTGAAAGATCTGCACCTACAGTTTCCTGGTCTTGTTCTATAGCAGTTGCAAATTCACTTGAATCGCTAGAGAAATCTGTACTTTCTGTAGTATCGATAAAGATTTCTGAAACGCTGCTTACCCCTTCAGGCAGTACAACTTCCCATGCAGAGAAGCTTAAGCTTCCACTAGCATAGTTTGAAGCAGTAGCGTCATCATCAAGTTCCACATCCTGTGTGTTGTTGAAACCTCTTACGTATACATTGTTGACTGCTCCCATTGCATTATCTCTAAAATCTGCTATCTCACCAGATGGAGCGTTAGGATCTCCAATTATAGTTAGGTCTTCGATAACGAAAGCATCTTGAAAAGTTCCTTCTGGGCCATCAATTTCTAAAGCGTGATCAGATTCGGCACCTTGAATTACCAACGCATTGGTGATAGTACCAGAGTAGGCCTGATCAATATCTAATGCATCATCTCCGCCGGCGAAAGCAACAAGATTACTGGAGTTTACTGTACCACCAAACCATTCGAAACCGTCATCTACATTACCTACAATTTCTACGTGGTCTATAACTGTTCCATTACCAACACCTCCCATGGTAAGTCCGTTAATTTCATTACCTGAACCGATAAGCGCTCCACCGTGACGAATAGAAACATATTTGAATACTCCTGAATTGTCCTCAGGGTCGTTACCTCCATATCTTCCAAAATCGTCATCTGCAGGAATTCCTTCAATTTGAGATTCTTCAGAGTCACCTTCGAAAGAGCTGGGTGCACGCCCCAAGATTAATACTCCACCCCAAAGGCCACGATCGTTTTCGTCAAGGTTAGACCCTTGTTTTTCTCCAAGTTCAATGTTGTCATTAATAGAAGTAAATATAATTGGCTCTTCAGCAGTACCCTCAGCCATAATCTGACCACCACGGGCTACAATAAGTGCAGAAGCTAAAGATCCTGTTCCTTCTGCTCCTTTAATAATGGTTCCTGGCTCTATTGTAAGAACAGCTCCATCACCAACTACAAATTTTCCGTTTATTTCCCAGATTACATCATTGGTTAAAGTAAAGTCTTCTGTTAGTAATCCAGAAAGATCTTCATCTACTGGTGTTTGACCTTCTCCATCTCCTTCGCAAGAAGCACAAGGTCCTCCACAATCTATACCGGTTTCATTACCATTCTGAATTCCATCGGTACAGGTAGCAAGTTGTTCAGTTGGTGAATCATCGTCTTCACTACAGCTGGTTAAACCAAAAGTGGCGATAGCGAAACCTGCAATAATCAGTTTTTTCATAAGTCAAAAATTAAGTTTGTTTTTATTAGCTTTAATTCGAGGCAAATAAACGCACTTAGTTTAAGTGTGGTTTTAGCTTAAGTTTAAGCTTGCGTTAATTCAACGACTTTTAATGTTATTAAAAAGTTTAGTATTTCAGTTTTGTAAGCGATCAATGAGAGATGAACTTTGAAATGAACAAATGAAAACCCTTTAATTTCTGGTGGTTACAGATTTTTTAATTTAAATTAATATGTTAAGTTTGGGTTAAGCTCCAAAAAATAGTGGTTTACCGGAGTCAAATTTATGGTTACTTTTACCTCATATTTACCAATTCAATTAAACGAAAATGAAAAAAAAAGACATCAAAATTTTACTGGTAGACGATGAGCCAGATATTCTGGAAATTGTTGCTTACAATCTTTCTTCGGAAGGTTACCAGGTAATAACAGCAGATAATGGTGCCGATGGGGTGAAGCTTGCAAAAAAGAAAAAACCACAGCTTATTATCCTTGATGTGATGATGCCCGAAATGGATGGTATTGAAGCCTGCTCCCAAATTAGAAAATTGCCGGAGCTGGAAGATACAATTATCACCTTTCTTACCGCAAGGGGAGAGGATTATTCTCAAATGGCCGGTTTTGATGCCGGAGCAGACGATTATATAACCAAGCCTATTAAGCCAAAAGTTTTAGTGAGCAAGGTAAAGGCTTTGCTTAGGCGCTTTAAAGATGATACGACCACTTCTAATGTTGTTAAAATTAAAGACCTTATTATTAACCGAGACGAGTATAAGGTAATTAAGAGTGGTGAAGAGATAATTTTACCAAGAAAAGAATTTGAATTACTCTCATTGCTGGCCTCAAAACCGGGAAAAGTCTTTAAACGAGAAGATATCCTTGATAACGTATGGGGTGCGGAAGTTGTAGTTGGCGGACGTACAATAGACGTGCACATTAGAAAGTTGAGGGAAAAAATTGGCGACGAATGTTTTAAAACTGTAAAAGGTGTGGGCTATAAGTTTGTTGTTTAATGGCAAAAAAGTTTAAACGTTCATATAAGTTTGCGATAAAGACTTCACTCTATATTACCGTATTTTTGAGTATAGTGTTGGCAGGCTTTGCACATTTTACCAGTGGCCTTTTACTTGGCCCTTTTTTTACTTTTATACTTATTACCTATTTTGTTTCTTTTTTTATTATCCAATATAGGGTAGAACATTTTATTTATAAGCGAATAAAAAAGATATACGATAATGTTTCACTTTTGGAATCTACTAGCCTAAGTCCTAACCGGGTTACTACCGATATGGCTACACTTACCCGCGAAGTTGAAAAATTTACCAAAGACAAGAAGCTGGAGATAGATAGCCTTAAGGTTCGCGAAACCTATAGAAAAGAATTTATGGGTAATGTCTCGCACGAACTTAAAACTCCTTTATTTACAGTTCAGGGGTACATACTTACCTTGCTTGATGGTGCCATGAAAGATAAAACGGTACGTAAAAAATATTTGCAGCGTGCAAGTAAAGGTGTAGAACGTCTTATTTATATAGTTCGGGACTTAGATATGATTACCAAACTAGAGACAGGAGACCTCCATTTAGAAAAAGAAGATTTTAATATTGTAGAAATAATTCAGGGCTCATTTGACCTTCTGGAAATGAAGGCTGCAAAAAAGAATATCACGCTTACTTTTGATATTGATTATGATAAGCCTATTTGGGTTTATGGCGATAGGGATCGAATTCAGCAGATTTTAACGAATCTAATTGTAAACTCTATCAAATATGGAAAGGAGGACGGGACTACCGAAATTAGCATAGAAAACCTTATAAAAAATAAAGTGATAGTGCGGGTAACCGATAATGGTGAAGGAATTGAAGAAGAAAACCTCCCTCGTGTTTTTGAAAGGTTTTACCGTGTAGATAAAAGTGGCTCCAGAAAGGAAGGTGGTTCGGGTTTAGGGCTCTCTATAGTGAAGCATATTATTGAAGCCCACGATGAAAAAATATATGTAGAAAGTGTTTTTGGTGTGGGTAGTGAATTCTCATTTACGCTCGAAAAAAGTAAAGAAATCCCGGAAATCGACACTGAAATTGAAACCCCCGAAGCCTGAAAAATGTTTTGAATCATCAAGTTTTGAAATTGTAAAATTTTCCTGTTGACAATAAGCTGCAACACCTTGTTTCATAAATTTTTTGGCTAAATACTGTTGTTCGTATTGTCCCGGGGTAGGGATAAAAAATGCTTTTTTTTCTAGTTTGGCCAAATCCATTATACTGGAGTATCCAGAACGGCAAATAATTAAATCGCTTTCCAGAATCACTTTTTGCAGGGCTTCTGAAGTTAAGTAATTTTTGATGTAGATATTCTTATTGCTAGATAACATCTCCTTTTCGTTTATCACTCCTCTTACCAGGATAATTTTTTTGTCAGATGCTTTAAACGAGTAAAGTAGCTTTTTTTCAAGCATTGTTCTTTGGGGTTCTGGCCCCGATAAGATTACTGCATAATTATATTTTTTTGGTTGAGGCGTATTCTTAAATCGGCTAAGCGGCCCAATATACTTCACATTTGCAGGTGTTTTTTTTAAATGTCCCATCATACCGCTTAAATTGTTGTTTCCAGGTAGATCGGGAACCCAACATTCATTAAACTTTGAAATATATTTTTGGTGCATATTACTGCTTAAATAGGTGGTGCTGCCACTTAGAACATTTAGCTGATGGGTAATAAAAACAGAGTTAATTTTACTATGTCTGCAGCCAAATCGGTTGTCAGAGATTATTCCGGAAAATTTATAAGCTTCAACAAGCCTTTTAACCTCCTTTTTTTCCCTATTTATTGCCTTTAGAATTCCTGGAGTTTCCCTAAGTAATTTCCATTTAAAAGTGTGGGCAGATTTGCTATAGGAAATATTATAGGAAGGAAGTTCGAAAGCTTTAATATTGGGGAATTCTTTTTTTAGTAATTCCAGCGCAGCCCCGTCTGAAGCGATAAAAACCTTGAAATCGTGCTCTTGCAAGGCTTTAATAATTGGGATACATCGTGTAGCATGGCCAAGTCCCCAATTTAAAACCGCTACTAAAATTCGTTTCTTAGGCATATATCAAATATATTATTAATGGCCTGTGCGCTATTTTCTTTAGTTTTACCAAAATATTAAATTAAGGCGTGGGAAGTAAAAATAAACTAAGACGATTTAGGGAGAACGAAACATTTGAAAATGTAATACAGCCCTCCCGGGAAGAATTGGAGAAGGACCAGTTTAAATTAAAAGGAAATTGGAAAAAAGATTTCTTTAAAAACAATAATCCTATAGTGTTGGAATTGGGTTGTGGGAAAGGAGAATATACCATAGGTCTTTCTAAACAGGATTCGGGAAAGAATTTTATAGGAATAGACATTAAAGGTGCCCGTTTTTGGAGAGGGGCAAAAACTGCCCTGGAAGAAGACCTGGCAAACGTTGCTTTTCTAAGAACTCAAATAGAATTAATAGATCGGGTTTTTGCAGAAGACGAGGTAGATGAAATTTGGATCACTTTTCCCGATCCGCAAATTAAATATAAGCGTACCAAACACCGCTTAACAAACAGTGAGTTTCTTCAAAAATATAAAGATATTTTAAAAGCCGAAGGACGGGTGAACCTTAAAACCGATAGTGAATTTATGCATGGCTACACGCTTGGCTTGCTTCATGGCGAAGGTCATGAAGTTCTTTATGCGCATCACGATATCTATAAAAATGAATATTCTCCAAAAGAAGTAAGGGAGATTCAAACTTTCTACGAAAAACAGTATCTTGAGCGGGGAAAACCAATAACCTATATTCAATTTAGAATAAAATAAGTCCCTTTTGGAAGAAACAAAGCTTTTTCTAATTACTTATTTTGCGGCACTACTTGGAGTCGTGCCGCCGGGCTTGGTAAATATGACTGTGGCTAAAACCTGTGTTGAAAAAGGAAAGAAAAACGGGCTTTATGTTGCATTTGGGGCTACTATTGTAGTTGTTATTCAAGCTACCGTTGCTGTTTTACTGGCAAAATATATATTTAAAAATGAATTTGTCCAGAATGTTCTACTGCGTACAGGCCTGGTTGTATTTATACTCTTAAGTATTTATTTTTTTATTCAGGCAAAAAAGCGAGGGGGGATAGAACATAAATCAAGCAAAGCAAACTCCAATAGCATCTTTAAGGGAATGCTGGTGGCCGGCCTAAATATTTTTCCGGTTCCTTACTTTGTGGCCATAGCAGGGGCATTAAATATTGGAGTGGGAAGCTCTTACGATTGGTCCCGGATTGTCGCGTTTATTTTGGCCGCTTCCCTGGGCAGTTTTACTACCTTGTATGCTTATGTGCTTTCTTTTGTTAGAATTGAAAAACAGGCAGAAGCTGTTTCAAAATATTCCAATTATTTTATGACCGCATTAATGCTCATCTTAGTTATTGTTACACTTATAAGAATTTATTACGTCTAGTTTTGGAAGAAAAAAGTTTTTTTGAAAGGGTTTACGATGTGGTGAGACAAATACCAGACGGAAAAGTTACATCTTATGGTGCGATCGCAAAATGTATAGGTGCGGCAAAAAGTGCGAGAATGGTGGGCTATGCTATGAATTCGGCAAAAGGCCTGGACGATGTGCCTGCACACCGGGTGGTGAATAGAAATGGACTCCTTACCGGGAAAAGTCATTTTGGCGATCATAATGCAATGCAACAAATGCTAGCTGCCGAAGGTGTTAAAGTGAAAGATAATAAAGTGCAGGATCTTGAAAAATACTTTTGGGATCCCATGGAAGAAATAAAATAGAAATTTTGCTCATAATAACACTATAGCTTTGCTTTATTCCTGAATAAATCAATTATGGTCAAATACTTCGTTTTCTTAGCTTTTACACTTATATTTGCGTTTAGAATGAATCTATATAAGCTGCCTGAATTATAGAAAATACTTAACAGGCAGCTAAAAGTATCCTGACTTTTTGGGATAATAAATATTTTTTAAATGAAGTTAGACAGAAAAGAAATATTAAAAGCGCTTGAAACTATCTCTGTGGCCGGAGAAGGTAAAAACATGGTGGAAAGCGGGATTGTTCAAAATGTAATGAGCTTTGGGGACGAGGTAGTGGTAGATTTGGTGATGCAAACTCCTGCTTTACATATTAAAAAACGGGCAGAGGTAGATGTAATGAAGGCTATCCATGAGCATGTAAACCAAAAAGCAAAGGTAAAAGTAAATATAAAAGTAGAAGCTGCCGATAAAAAGCCGGAAATTAAAGGAAAAGCTATTCCCGGAATTTCCAATATTATTGCTGTAGCTTCCGGAAAAGGAGGGGTTGGTAAATCTACGGTAACGGCGAACCTGGCAGTAACTTTGTCTAAAATGGGTTTTAGAGTAGGAATTTTAGATGCCGATATTTATGGACCTTCTATTCCTATGATGTTCGATGTAGAAGCTGAAAGACCTCTTTCGGTAAATTTAGACGGAAAGTCTAAAATGAAGCCTGTAGAAAATTATGGCGTAAAAGTTCTTTCTATCGGTTTTTTTACCAAACCAAATCAGGCGGTAATATGGCGTGGGCCTATGGCTTCTAAAGCTTTAAATCAAATGATTTTTGATGCGGCCTGGGGAGAGCTGGATTTCCTTTTAGTAGATCTTCCACCGGGAACCGGAGATATACATTTATCTATTATGCAGTCACTACCGGTTACCGGTTCGGTAGTAGTTAGTACCCCCCAAAATGTGGCCCTGGCCGATGCTAAAAAAGGAGTTGCGATGTTCCGCCAGGAAAGTATTAATGTTCCTGTTTTGGGAATCGTAGAGAATATGGCCTATTTTACTCCCGAAGAATTGCCTGAAAATAAATATTATATCTTCGGAAAAGAAGGTGCTAAAAATCTTTCAAAAGATATTGATGCACCGTTTTTAGGTGAAATTCCACTTGTTCAAAGTTTAAGGGAATCTGGAGATATTGGACGTCCTGCAGCCTTGCAGGAATCAACGCCTCTGGAAACAGCCTTTCAAGAAATTACGCGTAAAATGGTTCAGGAAACAGTGAACCGAAATAAGAGCCTGCCTCCAACTGAAGCAATTAAGATTACTACAATGGCAGGGTGTAGTGCAGTTAAATAAAAATAAATGACGAGCGAAGAAGTAAAAATAAATGTAGAGAAAGCGCTAGACGAAATTCGTCCTTTCCTGGAAAGTGATGGAGGGAACATTTCTTTGATCTCTATCGAAAACGATAGGCTGGTTAAAGTGCGTTTGGAAGGTGCCTGTGTAGATTGTACCGTAAATCAAATGACGCTTAAATCGGGAGTAGAAATGACAATTAAAAAATATGTACCGCAAATAGAAAGTGTGGTAAATATTCAAAAGTAGGCGCTAGCCTCGCATAAATATGCAAATATGATTAAAACCGATATACTTATAATTGGCGCAGGGCCAACAGGCCTTTTTGCGGTTTTTGAAGCCGGATTGCTAAAGTTAAAATGTCATTTAATAGATGCACTTCCTCAACCAGGAGGGCAATGTTCTGAGATTTACCCTAAAAAGCCCATTTACGATATTCCTGGATTTCCCGAGGTCCTGGCAGGAGACCTGGTAACGAATTTAATGGAACAAATAAAGCCTTTTGAACCGGGATTTACGCTTGGGGAAAGGGCGCAAACCATAGATAAGCAAGAGGACGGTAGTTTTATAGTTACCACTAATAAAGGAACTAAACATCACGCTCCTGTAGTGGTAATAGCCGGAGGTTTGGGAAGTTTTGAACCAAGAAAACCCCCAATTGCCAATATTGCCAATTTCGAAGATAAAGGGGTGGCTTACATCATTAGGGAGCCCGAGGTTTACCGGGATAAAAAAGTAGTAATTGCCGGTGGTGGTGATTCAGCATTAGATTGGGCTATTTATTTGGCTGATGTTGCTTCAGAAGTATCGCTGGTACACCGAAGAAGCGATTTCCGCGGTGCTTTAGATTCTGTAGAGAAAGTAGAAGAACTTTCGAAAATTGGAAAAATAAACCTTATCACCAATGCTGAGGTAACCGATCTTAAAGGTGAAAATGAGCTGGAAAGTGTAGTGATTACCCATAAAGCTTCAGCTTCTGAAAAAGAAATTAAGGAGACCGATTACTTTATTCCGCTATTCGGACTTTCCCCAAAATTAGGTCCTATTGCCGACTGGGGGCTGGAGATAGAAAAGAATGCGATTAAAGTTGATAATTCTTACGATTATCAAACCAATATCCCCGGGGTGTATGCTATTGGAGATGTTAATACCTATCCCGGAAAATTAAAATTGATTTTATGTGGTTTTCACGAGGCGGCCATTATGTGCCAAAGTGCTTACCAACGCATCTTTCCAGATAAAAAGTATGTGATGAAGTATACCACCGTAAGCGGAGTTAGTGGTTTTGATGGCAGTAAGAAAGAGGCGAAAAAAGAAGTTGTAAAGAGTATAAATTAAAATTATAAACCTTACAGGTCTCCAGGACCTGTGAAGTTTTTTGCGAACTATGTCTGATATAAAAATAACAATAATAGACCGGGAAGGAGAAGCTCACGTAGTAGATGCTCCAACAGATATGAATATGAACCTTATGGAGGTAGTTCGTTCTTATGAACTTGCCCAGGAAGGCACTATTGGAATTTGTGGCGGAATGGCTATGTGTGCCTCGTGCCAGTGTTATATTCTTAATTTAGAACATGTTTTGCCCGAGCAAAGTATGGAGGAGGAAGATATGCTGGACCAGGCATTTTTTGTGGAAGATAATAGCCGATTAAGTTGCCAGATTCCTATTACCGAACAATTAGATGGTTTGGAGGTAAAACTTGCTCCTGAAGCACCTTAAAATTATTTTTAGACGTCACCCTGAAACGGTTTCAGGGTCTAAGTTGATAGATACTATTCGTGTTAGATTCCCGAAGTAAATTTGGGATAAAGTCTTAAATAAGCCCGCCTGAACGGACGGGCAGGTTCAGCATGAAGTTTTTTTATAAAAGGCTGTCTGAAATGTCTAGTTTCGTCAAGCTGAACTTGTTTCGGCTTCTAAGATGTTTTGATTATCAATATTTTAGATCCCCGATAAAAAATCGGAGCAGGCTCTGAAATAAATTCAGGATGACGATTTTAAGAATTTTTCCGACTGTCTCATATATATTTAATTAGATCTCCGAATAATTTTTAGGGCAAGCTCTGAAATAACCCCGAAAGTTTTTGCAACAGAAGGACGATGGTGTAAGGTTTATTTATTGTTAAAGGAATCCTTTAAGCCGTTTGCAATTTCCTGGAATCTATATTATTCTCTGAAATTTCCTTTTCAATGCCCTTCCATAGTTCTAAACGGGCGTCAAGGGCTTTTTCTGCGGTAAGATAGACTTCTTTCCATTTTTCTTCATCATTACCACAAAGCTCTTCTATCATTTTAAAAGCCATGGGGCCGTGCTCATCACCATCTAGTTCTATATGCCTGTCAAAATAGTATTTAAAAAGGCTAAGGTCTTCTTTAGGGAAATTCTTCTGTACGTTCTCTATAATAGAATTAAACATGCTGGGAATTAAGCCTTCGCGGCCAAATGTAAAGGCCGAGGCTATTTTATGGGTTTCTCCTTCATCAATAACCTCAAAAGTGTTTTTTAGAAAGATTTTTATATTATGGGGAAGTTTTGTAGCTGCAATTAGTAGAAAAATATCTGTACCATGGGAAACCTGTAGTAAAAAATCGGTGATTTTTTTTGTATCAGCACCGCTTTTTTGCATAGCATCCAGGTACATTTCAAAATGGCTTTGACGATCTCCGAAGTAATTAATATCGGTTTCTTCGGCCAGTACAATTTCATTGATTAGATATCTTATCTCCGGATTGCCAACCGGAACCCACGGATTAGTGGTTCTGGTAAATTTTTCCTGTAAAGCAGTAAGCAACGACATAAAATCCCAAACGGCAAAAACGTGATGTTCCATAAATATCCGTAAATGCTCGGGGGTAGTTATTTGTTGATATAAAGAATGATCTAAAAGTTGGTTTACTTTAGGCTGTAGCGCCCTGTTTACCTCGTCTATTTTATTTTTCTTTCCCATGCTGCAAAAGTAAGCTTCTCTTTAGGATTTGTAAAATATAAACATTGATTTAAAATTGAATTAACGCTCAATTTCAGCTTTTTGAAGTATATTAAACCTATGAAATTTCAGGGTTTGCAATTTTATAATGTGATCGTTTTTTATTCAAATAAGTCTAAAGATTATTTGCAATTAGATGGGGTAGTGGCCAAAAAACCAAAACCCCTTAAAAAAGAATGTTGTGAAAAATACAAAAAGGGCAAACGTTGTAAACGATGCCCCTGTTTTGATTTGATGTAAGAAAAAACGTCTGTATTGGCCTTGTTCGGGAAATATTTTACCGTCAAGCTGAACTTGATTCAGCTTCTAAGTTTTGTTCATATTAGATCCTGAAACAAGTTCAGGATGACGTATTTAAGTACATTTTATAAGTTTCTAATATCTAAATTCTATCTTTTAAAAAGCCGAAATTCCGGTAATATCCATTCCTGTTATCAGTAAATGTATATCGTGAGTACCTTCATAAGTAATTACACTTTCCAGGTTCATCATATGTCTCATGATGCTGTATTCGCCGGTAATTCCCATTCCACCTAAAACCTGGCGTGCTTCACGGGCAATATTTATAGCCATCTCCACATTATTTCTTTTTGCCATAGAGATTTGAGCTGATGTAGCTTTGTTTTCATTTCGTAACACTCCAAGTCTCCAGGCCATAAGCTGTGCCTTGGTGATTTCAGTAATCATTTCTGCCAATTTTTTCTGCTGAAGTTGTGTGGCGGCAATTGGTTTATCAAACTGTATGCGTTCCTTTGCATAGCGCAAGGCAGTATCATAACAATCCATAGCTGCGCCTATGGCGCCCCAGGCAATACCGTAGCGTGCAGAGTCAAGGCAGCCTAAAGGGGCTCCCAGTCCGCTTTTATTCGGCAATAAATTTTCTTTAGGTACTTTTACGTTATCAAAGATAAGCTCCCCGGTTGCACTGGCACGTAGCGACCATTTATTATGGGTTTCGGGAGTAGAAAAACCTTCCATACCTCTTTCTACTATGAGTCCGTGAATACGGTTGTTTTCGTCTTTGGCCCAAACTATAGCAAGATCGGCAAAAGGAGCGTTAGAGATCCACATTTTAGCTCCATTAAGTAGATAATGATCACCCTTATCTTTAAAATTGGTGGTCATTCCACCAGGATTAGAGCCGTGATCTGGTTCGGTAAGGCCAAAACAGCCTATAAATTCTCCTGAAGCTAATTTTGGAAGGTATTTTTTGCGCTGTTCTTCTGTACCATATTTAAAAATTGGATACATTACCAACGAACTTTGAACAGATGCTGTAGAACGTACCCCGCTGTCGCCACGTTCAATTTCCTGCATGATAAGTCCGTATGAGATTTGATCCAGTCCGGCGCCACCGTATTCCTCCGGAATGTAGGGGCCAAAAGCTCCAATCTCGGCTAAGCCGCTAATTATAGATTTTGGGAATTCTGCCTTTTGGGCAGCATCTTCTATTATTGGTGATACCTGGCGTTTTACCCATTTTCGGGTGGCATCACGCACTATTTTATGTTCATCTGTAAGTAGCTCGTCAAGATTGTAATAATCAGGAGCCTGGAAGTTATCTGTTCTCATTTGTGTGGTGTTTTACACAAATGTAACCAAGCTTTTTAAAGCAAACAATTTTAAGATTATAATTTAAGATAGAAGTCTTTTACCAGGTTTTTATAATCATTTGTATAATGATGGCGTGAAATTTCTATAATAAGTTCATCTTTGGTGGTTTTGGTTTCTTTAAACCCAAAACTCAGTAAACTTCTTTTAATGGGGGAAGCTTCGTTACCTTTAACTCTGGTAATTCTCCTGGGAAAAAGACCGAATTCCGCGGCTAGGCCAATAAAATTTGTTTCTTCTTTAAACGGAATAATAGTATTAAATTCCCCTTCTGGATGAAGTAATTTTGAAACACCTTCGGTTAGTTGTGAAAAGGGTAGAGCTTCAGTGAAACGAGCCTTTTTTCTACTTTCGTTTTCAGAAATATAGTCTTCAACATAGAAAGGTGGATTGGAGATTATGAGCTCATATTTTTCCTCATCCTGCATTTCCTCTACAAATTCATCAAAGGCTGCATGGTAGCAAAACAGGCGATCTCCCCAGGGGCTGTCTTCAAAATTGTCTACAGCTTGTTCGTAAGCATTTTCATCAATTTCCAGGGCATCTATTAGTGTTGCGGTAGAACGTTGGGCTAACATTAAAGCGATTAGGCCGGTTCCTGTGCCAATATCAAGAATACTTTCAGGTTTTCTGTCTAGTGTTGTCCAGGCGCCTAAGAGAACACCATCAGTGCCAATTTTCATGGCGCAGCGATCTTGTTCTATCTTGAATTCTTTAAATTGAAAAGCTTTTTCTGACATTTTGTGAAATTAAAAAAACCGCTTCATTATTCTGAAGCGGTTTTTGAGTTTATTGAGACTTCCCGTCTTCGCGGAAATGACTTTATTACTCTCCTAAAGCAACTCTTTCAAAACCTACAACAGTAAGATCTGCATCCAGGGTTTTTACATAACCTGCAACGCTTTGTTTGCTGTCTTTAATAAAAGCCTGGTTAACTAAAGTGTTGTCTTTAAAGTAACGCTGAATTTTTCCTTTTGCTATTTTGTCTAGCATTTCTTCAGGTTTACCTTCCTGACGAAGGGTGTCTTTAGCGATTTCTATTTCTTTGTCTATGGTTTCCTGGTCTACACCTTCTTCATTAAGGGCAATAGGATTCATAGCGGCAGCTTGCATAGAAACATTTTTTGCTGCTTCATCGGCACCTTCAACATTTTTAGAAAGACCTGTAACTACAGCAATTTTATTCCCTGCGTGGATGTAAGAACCTACGAAAGGAGCTTCTAAAGATTTAAAAGCACCAATTTCTATTTTCTCACCAATCACTCCTGTTTGCTCAGTTAATTTATCTTCAACTGAAATCCCGTTGTAATCTGCTTTAAGTAACTCTTCTTTAGAAGAAACTGTAAGCGCGATATCGGCAAAATTGTTGGCCATTTTGATGAAATCGTCGTTTTTGGCAACAAAGTCGGTTTCACAGTTAAGAGAAATAATAACACCTTTGGTGTTATCGTCGTTTACTTTAGCGATGGCAGCACCTTCGGCTGAATCTCTATCGGCTCTCTTAGCAGCAACTTTCTGTCCTTTTTTACGAAGAACTTCAATAGCTTTATCAAAATCACCTTCTGCCTCTACAAGTGCCTTTTTGCAATCCATCATTCCGGCACCGGTAGCTTTTCTTAATTTATTTACTTCTGCGGCGGTTATTTTAGCCATAGTATTATTTTTTATTTAAAAAAGTCGTTTAGAGACCAACTGTTAAGAAAGAAACTAAACGACTTTTTGAAGGTTATAAAATGTTGTTTTTATTCTTCTTCGTTAGATGCAGCTTTGTCTAAAGTTTCTTTTTTAGACTCAAGTTTCACATCTTTTTTAGCTTCTTTCATTGCCTTTTTGTCTTCAGCATCTTTAGAAGGAACTTCTCCCTCTGGTTGCTTGGCAGCAGCCTTTGGGGCTTTCTCTTCCTTATCAGCTTTCTCTTTTTTAGACTCTTTTGAAGCTTTTCTTTCAGAAAGGCCGTCTACAATAGCATCAGCAACATAAGAAACCACTTTGTTGATAGACTTTGAAGCATCGTCATTAGATGGGATTACGTACTCAACCTCACGAGGATCTGAGTTTGTATCTACCATTGCGAAAATTGGAATGTTTAATTTTTGAGCTTCTTTAATAGCAATGTGTTCACGAGTAATATCAACAACAAAAAGCGCTCCTGGAAGTCGGCTCATATCAGAAATCGAACCAAGGTTCTTTTCTAATTTAGCTCTTAAACGATCTACCTGAAGGCGTTCTTTTTTAGAAAGTGTATTAAAGGTACCATCTTTTTTCATTCTATCTATAGAGGCCATTTTTTTAACGGCTCTACGAATAGTTACAAAGTTGGTAAGCATACCACCGGGCCAACGCTCGGTAATGTATGGCATATTTGCTTTTTCAGCTTGTTCGGCTACTATTTCTTTAGCTTGTTTTTTGGTAGCTACGAAAAGTATTTTTCTACCGCTGGCTGCAATCTTGGCAAGGGCATCACCTGCCTCCTGCATTTTAGCAGCACTTTTGTATAGGTTGATGATGTGAATCCCATTACGTTCCATATAGATATATGGGGCCATATTTGGATTCCATCTTCTTGTAAGGTGTCCAAAATGTACACCTGCATCAAGTAATTCTTTTACTTCTACTTTATTTGCCATTTTTGTAATAGTTTACGTTCTGTTGAAGATAGCAACACGTAAGTGGCTGTTTTAAAAACACGGCCTTACCTGTTTAGATGCTAAACTAACTCCCAATAGCAACTGGGATAACAACAAAATTCTTTTTAATATTAAATGAACTTTGGAATATGAATTCCAATAAAAATTAACGTTTAGAGAATTGAAATTTCTTACGGGCTTTCTTCTGTCCAAATTTCTTACGCTCTACCATTCTTGGATCCCTGGTCATTAAACCTTCAGGCTTTAATATAGAACGGTTCTCGGCATCTAACTCTACCATTGCTCTGGAAAGGGCAAGACGAATGGCCTCTGCCTGTCCGGTAATACCACCACCGTAAACATTTGCGGTAATATCAAAGTTACCATCGTTTCCGGTAAGGTTAAGGGCCTGATTTACTTTGTAAAGTAAAGGACCTGTGGTAAAGTAGTCTTTAAGGTCTTTTTTGTTCACGCTAAATTTTCCGCTTCCTTCAGAAACATAAACACGCGCAACTGCCGTTTTTCTACGGCCAATTTTGTGAATAACCTCCATTACTTAAGATCGTTTAAGTTAATAGTTTTAGGCTTTTGCGCAGTATGATCATGTTCAGATCCTGCGTAAACCTTTAAATTTCTAAATAGATCTGCTCCAAGTTTGTTCTTTGGTAGCATTCCTTTTACTGATTTTTCGATAATTCGCTCCGGATTCTTTTCGAATAATTCAGCGGCTGTTAGACTTTTTTGTCCACCCGGGTAACCTGTGTGACGAATGTATTCTTTCGAATCCCATTTCTTACCGGTTAAGTTGATCTTCTCTGCGTTGGTAACAATTACGTTATCACCACAATCAACGTGCGGGGTGAAGTTAGGTTTGTGCTTACCTCTTAGTAGCTTGGCTACTACAGAAGATAGGCGGCCCAACGTCTGTCCTTCAGCATCTACGTGTACCCATTCTTTGGTCACGGTAGCCTTGTTGGCTGATACTGTTTTGTAGCTTAATGTGTCCACACTAATTAAATTTACTTGTTATTAAACATTCCATTCCCAATTCCCAACACGAATCATGTCGGGAAATTGGGGTGCAAATGTACAATTATAAATTCATATAGCAAATTGGAAATTAATTAATTTATTTTGAGGGATATAGCCTTAATTTCTATTCTCGGAAATAGAATCACACTATTTGGAATTTACTTTCAAAAGGCAAGTATAGCCATATTTTGTTCCCTGATCTAGAAGATTTAATATCGATGAAATGCCTGTAAATGTGTTGAGTGGTAAATTTTATGTTAAAAAAGTCATAAAATTGTTTGAATGCTTTGTATTTTTGTAGTCTCAAATTGAATTAGCTATGAAATACCTACTTAATTTTAAAAATGTTATGGGCATATTTTTAGCAGCACTTGCTTTAGTGTCTTGCGAGCCTAATGAAGATCATTTGAATTCGAACCAATTAAATCCTGCCAATGCTACAGCTACTATTACTCCAGCCGATCTTGAAGGTGAATGGATACTCTCGGCTATGGAAACCGATACTGTAGTAGATCTTAATGATGATGGTGTTTTTAATTCAAACATACTTTTGGAAACAAATTGTTTTCAGGATATGGGGGTTAATTTTTTACAAAATGGAGATATGATAACTACCAACTCAAAGTTAGATTTTAAAGCCGGAAACAATGATGATGAATTCGCATGTCTTTCGGGCCGCACAGATTCGGGAAACTGGGATGTTGAAAATCTTAATAATGAAGAGCGTTTGGTGATTACCATGACCATAGATGGCACCACAAGAACCCATAGCAGGGTTCTGGAAAGAACTGCCAATACTTTCGCTTTTGACATTAGTAAATTTGAATCTGAACAATATTATGGGAATCCGGATGGAACCGATGCGGAAGACGTTAGGGTTTTATCTTTAGAATATACAAGGGTACAAGGGTAAATTAACCAGCCAATATTTTTAATGTTAGATAGAAAAAGAAGCGGTCTGAAAAGGTTTTAAAACCGTCATCTTGAATTTATTTCAAAGCCTGCCCCGATTCTTTATCGGGGATCTAAGGTGTTGGTAATTAAAAACATGTTAGAAGCTGAAACAAGTTCCTTTAGACTTGCAAGAGTAAAATTTGTGTAAATTAAGGATTAAAAAAGAGTAGGCTAACTATAACAAGTTCCAGTTAAAAGAGCTATATGCTGATTCAGTACCTACTCTTTCCCTAAATAGTAACTCAAATAGAAATTCGGGATTAAAAGCCCATTATTAAGGAATTGAGTCCTATTTAATTTAATCCATTCATAACTAAAACCAAAATTATGAAAAATTCATTGACTTTTGTAGGTATTGATATCAGTAAAAACACATTGGATATTTGTTCTATAAAAGGTGAGAAGAAACTGGCCAAACGTATTGATAACAACAAAAAAGCTATAAAAGTTTTTTTTAGTGGCTCAAAGCCACAAAGTTTAAAAGTCTGTATTGAGAATACGGGGCGATATGGCCGTAAGATTATTGAAGTCTTAACCTCTTTAAATATCGTTTTTTACGAAGTAAATCCTTTGCATTTACACAAAAGTATTGGACTCACCAGAGGAAAAGATGATATTATAGATGCCTTCCGTATTGCTAAATTCCTGGAAAAAAACCACACAGAACTCGAACCACATCAAAAACCAGAACCGGGAATAGAAAAGCTGAAAGCACTTATATCCCATAGGAACCTGTTAATTAAGCAAAGAGCCCAACTCAAAGCAAAAAACAAAGAAAACCTACTGATTGCAGATCTTGACTTGCCGCAACTGGAAGAGCACGGAGCTGAACTTATTCAATTACTAACTGAAAAAATAAAACAAACCGACAAATCAATAATTGAGGTTATTGAGCACAATAGTGTATTGAAGCACCAATACCATTTAATACGTGCTATTCCTGGAGTAGGTCCTATTTTATCGTGGAATATGTTGATTAAAACAAATGCATTTAAATCGATCACAAATCCTCGTAAATTTGCCTGTTATGCTGGAGTGGCGCCATTTTCAAAAAGTTCAGGAACTTCTGTTTTTGGTAGGGCATCGGTTTCTATCTATGCAGATAAAGGCATTAAGAAAATACTGCATTTAGCAGCCATGAGGGCGATCCAATTGCCTTCTGATTTAAAACAATATTACCATCGAAAGGTAAATGAAGGCAAAAACAAAATGAGCGTCTTAAATGCTGTAAGAAATAAGATCATTCATAGAATTTTTGCCATCATAAAAAATCAAAAAATATATAATAATAACTTGCAAGTGTCATAGAAATCAG
>NZ_JAEHOK010000059.1 GCF_016236915.1 Salegentibacter maritimus | reverse complement strand
TACTTCCTTTAACCAAAACCGTTGCAAACAATACCATAAAAATCGGAACTAAGAACCAAAACCAATCTTTGCGCATTGTAAAGAACAAAAATTGAGTTTAGAAAGAAAAAAAATAAAAGAGCCCGAAGTTTAAAAGTAAAAGTTAACAAGGAAATAAAAATCACTGCGTGGACTTAAAAGCAATACGCAAAAAAACTCCACAAGAGAAATCCCGAAAAGAAGAAAAAGAGCAAAAGCACGGATAAAAATTAAACGAAAACTAAAAATTTATTCCAAGCAGCGCACAAAAAATAATCGTAAGAAAAAAATGGAGTAAAGTTTTTAAATGTGGCTAAAAATAAAATACCAATCTGAGCTCAAAGCAGACTGTTTTAAAAAAACATGATAGAATAAATCGGATTAGTACAGTTTGCAACATCGGTTATGGCAAATTGCGGGCAAATTAACTGAATTTGATTATTTTAGTCACCAACAA
>NZ_JAEHOK010000058.1 GCF_016236915.1 Salegentibacter maritimus | reverse complement strand
CTCCAGGTAATAACATAAGATCCTATTTCGTTGTATGTTAGCGGATCTGACGTTGTCGCAGTTAATTCTGAACAATTATCTTTAGCTGTTGGAGCAGTAATTCTACCTGGAAAAACTTCACATTTAACAATTATATCTTCAAGGTCTGCTATATTAGGAATAGGAGCGATAGTATCTTCTACCGTTACCTTTGCCGTGGCAGTCGTTTCATTTTGGTTGTTGTCCACTACGGTCAGGCTCACTATGTTACCCCCAACATCTTCACAACTAAATTCAGTGATATCCAAACTTAGGCTGGAAATACCACAGGCATCATTAGAGCCATTGTCAATATCAGCTGGAGCGATAGTAGCTGTACCATTGGCATCAAGTTGTACCGTAAAGTCCTTGGCTAATGCTACAGGGGCAACATTATCTTCTACCGTTACTTTTGCCGTGGCTGTGGTTTCATTTTGGTTGTTGTCCACAACGGTCAGGGTCACTATGTTACCCCCAACATCTTCACAACTAAATTCGGTGATATCCAAACTTAGGCTGGAAATACCACAGGCATCATTAGAGCCATTGTCAATATCAGCAGGAGCGATAGTAGCTGTACCATTGGCATCAAGTTGTACGGTGATGTTTTTGGTTAAAGCAACCGGCGCCACATTATC
>NZ_JAEHOK010000057.1 GCF_016236915.1 Salegentibacter maritimus | reverse complement strand
ACTACGGTACAGGGAATTACTTACACTCTTTTAGATGAAAACCAAAACCCGGTAAGCAATTCGATTGCAAATGGAGAATTCAGCGGATTAGGTGCAGGTACTTATTTTGTACAGGCAAACAATGGCGATTGTGAGTCTGTTTCTGAAGCTTTGGTAATCATAGAAAACCTGGGAACTCCAATTGCTCCAACAGTTATCTCTATTACTAATACAACTTGTAATTTAGATAACGGAAGCCTTGAATTTGAAATTGAGGAAGAATTAACTTATATCCTTAGAGATAACGAACAAAATGAATATACCCACGAGAATGGTTCGATTACTAACCTGGCTCCGGGAGTTTATTATCTAGTAGCACAAAATGATGATTGTGAATCGGAAGTTGAAGTAACTATAGAAGCCGATTTGGATGAAGAGGCACCGGTAATAGTTTCCTGTCCTTCCGACTTAATAAATGTATTTGTAGATGAAGGTGAATGTACTGCTTCCCAATTAATGCTTGGCGAGCTAATTGCCGAAGACAATTGTGATTCAGAATTAATCATTACCAACAACGCTCCATCAGTGTTTGAACTGGGAGAAACTATCGTTACCTGGACGGTAACTGATTCAGCTGGCAATAAAACTACCTGTACACAAACCATAACGGTAACTGACGACCAGGCACCGGTAATCGCTGCTGTGGAAGCTATCAATACTACTGCAGATGCAGATACCTGTGGAGCGATGATAGAAATT
>NZ_JAEHOK010000056.1 GCF_016236915.1 Salegentibacter maritimus | reverse complement strand
GATGTGGTTTCTAATATTCAAAACCAGGGAGCGATCTATAATGAAATTTTAAGCATTATTGGAAACGAGTCTGATATATTAGTAGACAACAATAACGGCACTTATACCCACACCGCTGTAGACGGTACGGAGGTGATTATTGATGCCAACACTACTTCAGTAAGTGTAACCGATGGGGTGTATACTTTTACTGATGCTTCTGGGAATACTATTACGACTATCGATACTAATGCAAGTGCTTCCGGTTACGACAATACCAATTCAGGTTTAACCTCTACCAATGTACAGGATGCTTTAGATGAAATTCAGCAGAACCTTGAAGATACCAATGCCGATTTAGGTAATATTGATCTGACTGATAACGGGGACGGTACTTTCACCTATACCGATGCAGACGGTAATATCATAGACTTTGATGCCAATACTACTAGCTATGCCGAAAATGGGGGGGGTAGTTATACCTTCACCAACGATAATGGAGAGAGTATCACGGTAACTGTAGTTGATGATGTGGTTTCTAATATTCAGAACCAGGGAGCGATCTATGATGAAATTTTAAGCATTATTGGAAGCGAGTCTGATATATTAGTAGACAACAATGATGGTACTTATACCCACACCGCTGTAGACGGTACAGAGGTGATTATTGATGCCAATACTACTTCGGTAAGTGTAACCGATGGAGTGTATACTTTTACAAATGGTAATGGAGACGTAATTACGACCATCGATACTAATGCAAGTGCTTCCGGTTATGACAATACCAATTCAGGTTTAACCTC
>NZ_JAEHOK010000055.1 GCF_016236915.1 Salegentibacter maritimus | reverse complement strand
GATCAGAGAACTCCAGAAGGTTTTGACCCTTAAAAATATCCATATTTTTATATATTTACTGGTAATAAAGATATGTATTTAAATACTGACCTCTATTATTGTAAATATAATCCTTGTAAGACGCATTTAAATACTCGATTTTTTGCGGAAAGTAATCAGTTTTCATTTTCAGATACTTGGGTGGGCCTAATTATTTAATTGCTTAACGATTTATTCTTAGAATTATTTATTTCCTGACAGATTCAATGGGGCTTCTAAATTAAATTGCAAAAGCATTTAATTAATTTTTAGTAATGTTTTCTTTTTTATTGGCACCGCCAAAGGGTGTAATACCCAGAGCCTTGCCTCGAAATTAGAAATTTGTTTACAACGAATGCCTCGTGGGCTTGCTCCGAGGTAGTTTACTATTACCAACTTTTTTTAGTAAGATAAAAAGTTTGAATTCCAGATAAATAAAGGATAAAAATGTATTTAATCTCCTTTGATTTTATTTGCGTAATTTAAATGTTAAACTTTCTTAAAGGTGCCGAATTCGGTGAGTGCAAAAACAGACCCTCTTGGAAGCCCTATAAAATAAGGGTTTTTGAAAATAGTTCGAGTCTCGTCCAGACCGCAAAATTGCAAAAGCCTCTCAGAAATGAGAGGCTTTTTTTATGGGGTAAATTGGGATCAATCAGAATCAGGGATCAAGACGGATCAAGGGATCAAGACCATTTTCTGGGTTTTTGAGTTTTTAAGCAAATAATTTTTCGAGTCTAAATAGGAAGAACTCGGTATTTCTTACTCCTCTTAATTGTGCTCTAAAGGCTTTTATTTTTGCATTAA
>NZ_JAEHOK010000054.1 GCF_016236915.1 Salegentibacter maritimus | reverse complement strand
TCAATATCAGCAGGAGCGATAGTAGCTGTACCATTGGCATCAAGTTGTACGGTGATGTTTTTGGTTAAAGCAACCGGCGCCACATTATCCTCTACTGTTACTGTTGCCGTGGCTGTGGTTTCATTTTGATTGTTGTCTGTGACGGTAAGAGTTACCGTGTTTTTACCAACATCTTCACAACTAAATTCAGTGATATCCAAACTTAGGCTGGCAATACCACAGGCATCATTAGAGCCATTGTCAATATCAGCAGGAGCGATAGTAGCTATACCATTGGCATCAAGTTGTACGGTGATATCCTTAGCTAATGCTATAGGGGCAACATTATCTTCTACCGTTACTGTTGCCGTGGCTGTGGTTTCATTTTGGTTGTTGTCCACAACGGTCAGGGTCACTGTATTAGGCCCAACATTTTTACAAGTAAATTCGGTGGTATCTAAACTTAGGCTGGAAATACCACAGGCATCATTAGAGCCATTGTCAATATCAGCTGGAGCGATAGTAGCTGTACCATTTGTATCAAGCTGTACCGTAATGTCCTTTGCTATTGCTGTAGGAGCAACATTATCTTCTACCGTTACTGTTGCCGTGGCTGTGGTTTCATTTTGGTTGTTGTCCACAACGGTCAAGGTCACTATGTTACCCCCAACATCTTCACAACTAAATTCGGTGATATCCAAACTTAGGTCTGCAATACCACAGGCATCATTAGAGCCATTGTCAATATCAGCTGGAGCGATAGTAGCTGTACCATTTGTATCAAGTTGTACCGTAATGTCCTTTGCTATTGCTATAGGAGCTACATTGTCTTCCACTGTTACTTTTGCCGTGGCTGTGGTTTCATTTTGGTTGTTGTCCACAACGGTCAGGGTCACTGTATTAGGCCCAACATTTTTACAAGTAAATTCGGTGGTATCCAAGCTTAGGCTAGCA
>NZ_JAEHOK010000053.1 GCF_016236915.1 Salegentibacter maritimus | reverse complement strand
CCTCCGGAAAAGGTACTGTTAAGTCCGGGGTAGCTTAAATAAGCAGAATTGTTGTTAGCAGTATCTTCTTCCCAATCCAATTTCCCATCAATCGCCGTAATGGCAGGCCCCCCAGCATTTACCCGGTATAAGACCTCAGCGATGGCCTGTTCCTCTATTACATTTACAGAAAAACTCTGCTCTATATAATTAGAATCGGCATCGGTAGCACGAATGGTAATCACTGAAACTGCCGGGGAATCGGGATAGCTTAGGCTAAGGTTACTGCCCGATATGACAGCACCGACAGCCGAATTGGTATTGCCCGAAACACTGTAAGTCAGGTTCCCTACACCGGCATCATCGTCAAAATATGGTAACAGACTAATAGTTTCTATAACCGCTCCTACATTACGTTCAATATCAGGGAGTGCTAAGACGATGCCGGGACTATCGGAATTTACTTCCCAGGTGAAATTAAAACTTACCGCATCATTGGTATCAGCGTCACTATCGTCTACTGTTACCGTAACTACATAAGGACTGTTGGCGGCTGCCCCCTGATTTATTGTACCGCCTATTTGGCCATTGGTAGATTCTATAACTATTCCTGATGGAGCGCCAATTATGCTATAATTTAAATTACCATCGCCCCCACTGGCAGAAACCACCAAACTGCCATCTAACACATCGCCCTCAAAATTAACCTGATCGTTAAGAGCCGTTACATTGATGGGCGTATCGGGCACCTGAGAAGACACCCCTAAAATCTCTATGCCATTAATCAATGGATTTTCTACCGCACCGTGAATAAATGCAATCTCTAAAAGGCCATCGGTTACTTCTACTTCTTCTACAAACAACCCTCCTACCTGGTGACCAAATTGTGCAGAAAGGTCTACAGCCTGAAGGGAAGCAGGTACCACTCCTTCTATAGAAACATCAAAAATCCTTGTAC
>NZ_JAEHOK010000052.1 GCF_016236915.1 Salegentibacter maritimus | reverse complement strand
TTTCATTTGATACTATCATTTGATATTATCAAAAGTAAGCTCATTTTTTACCAATTGAAAGAAAAATGTTGTTTTTATAATTGGGTACAACGGTTTTGTGTATGATTAGTGGCGTGTTTAAGCACCTAATTTAGCAAATAAAAACCGAATAGAAAATCCGCGAGGATTTTCGTAAGTAGGCGAGAACCAGCCATTAATTATACACGGTGTTGGCAAATCGTTTTTTATTTCCACTTGAAAGTTTTATATAATTTTTCCGCATAATCAATTAAATTTTTGTCAGTTTCAAATTCATAAGTCTTGTCAATATATTGAAACGAAACAGTAAACATATATGCTGTTTTATGTTCTTTAGAGTATGTTATTAAATCATATCGGCTTTGATTAAGTCTTTTTGATGTTCGGTAAAATCTGGTGTTTAATAATATTGATTCGCTACTGTCTGATAATTCAAAAGGCTTTTCCGAATAATTGTCTTCATTTTCAAAAATTCTGTCAGGATTTTCGAAATATCCATTTATCGTACTTTCTTTAGCATCTTTAAGATTTTTTGCTTTGTCAAGTTTAACAAGAAAAATAGATATTTTAATTGGTCCACCATTGAAACTTATCGGAAGTCCTTTTCCACTTGCCTCAAAAAACTGTTCGGGACCATTTTTTCCGTTCATCATTTTTCCATAATTCCTCCAAGATGTTGGAACTTGAAATTCATAGATTTCGGATGAAATAGTATCCGTTTCTGTCCACATTTCATTCGTAGTTTGAGAAAATCCATTTAGACAAATTAAAATTCCAATTATTGTGATTATTCCTTTCATTTCTTTAATTCAGTTTCGTTTTTTTAATGTTTGCCAACGGTTTTGGTTAAAGGAAGTAGCGAGTAGGGAAGAGCTAGCTTGTCAGTTTAACCAGGATTAATTTAGAAATCTAAAATATAGAATTTTAGC
>NZ_JAEHOK010000051.1 GCF_016236915.1 Salegentibacter maritimus | reverse complement strand
CAAAACCCGGTAAGCAATTCGATTGCAAATGGTGAATTCAGCGGATTAGGTGCTGGTACTTATTTTGTACAGGCAGACAATGGCGATTGTGAGTCAGTTTCTGAAGAACTTATAATCATAGAAAATTTAGGAACTCCGGCGCAGCCACAAGCAAATATTTCACAACAACCAGGTTGTGAGGATACCACCGGAACTATTTCGGTAACTACGGTACAGGGAATTACCTATAGCCTTTTAGACGAAAACCAAAACCCGGTAAGCAATTCGATTGCAAATGGTGAATTCAGCGGATTAGGTGCAGGTACTTATTTTGTACAGGCAGACAATGGTGATTGCCAGTCCGTTTCTGAAGCTTTGGTAATCATAGAAAATTTAGGAACTCCGGCGCAGCCACAGGCAAATATTTCACAACAACCAACGTGTGAGGATACCACCGGTACTATTTCGGTAACTACGGTACAGGGAATCACTTATACTCTTTTAGATGAAAATCAAAATCCGGTAAGCAATTCGATTGCAAATGGAGAATTCAACGGATTAAACGCAGGTACTTATTTTGTACAGGCAAACAATGGCGATTGTGAGTCTGTTTCTGAAGCTTTGGTAATCATAGAAAATTTAGGAACCCCGGCGCAGCCACAGGCAAATATTTCACAACAACCAGGTTGTGAGGATACCACCGGAACTATTTCGGTAACTACGGTACAGGGAATTACTTATACTCTTTTAGACGAAAACCAAAACCCATTAAATAATTCGATTGCAAACGGTGAATTCAGCAGATTAGGTGCTGGTACTTATTTTGTACAGGCAGACAATGGCGATTGTGAGTCCGTTTCTGAAGCTTTGGTAATCATTGAAAATTTAGGAACTCCGGCGCAGCCACAAGCAAGTATTGCGCAGCAACCAACTTGTGAAGACACTACCGGGACTATTTCGGTAACTACGGTACAGGGAATTACTTATACTCTTTTAGACGAAAACCAAAACCCGGTAAGCAATTCGATTGCTAATGGGGAATTCAG
>NZ_JAEHOK010000050.1 GCF_016236915.1 Salegentibacter maritimus | reverse complement strand
TTATTGAGGTAATTGGCATTAATAGCACCAATTTTTTCTGAAATTGAAGTAAGGGATTTTAGAATAGTAGGAGTAATCTCGTATGGTGGTTTCATGTGATACTATCATTTGATATTATCAAAAGTAAGCTCATTTTTTACCAATTGAAAGAAAAATGTTGTTTTTATAATTGGGTACAACGGTTTCGAGTATGGACAGTTGCGGGCTGGTTCGCCAGATTGTGTCCGTTTAAATTAAATATAGCTAAAAACATCGAATATCGATTAAGTATTTAGCCGCAATTGGCTATACGCGTTGTTGTAAAACGTTTTTATTCCAAAATAGTTGTTGCCGGTAATATTCCTCTATTCTCAAAAATAATGTCGAAATTTGGTTTATTTTCCATTGCATTTAATTCCCCAATCAATTTCAAAAGTAGATTTTTTGTTTGAGTTATATTTTCAATGCTATCAACATTTATGCTAATCAGCTTTTTCTCGTCCGTAAGGGAATAATTTCTATCATTCCTGGGGTTAAATAAATGATTTGTCAAAGCTAATTTTAAACTATCTATTGGAAATTGCACTTCGTAGTTTACAGTAATACTATCGGTATTTACATAAATTATTTCCCTCAATTTGTAATCAAATATAATCTCACAAAATTGTAATGGTTGAATTTTATAAATTTTATCTTCAGTTTCCAATTTAAACATTGCGTATTCGCTTAAACAATCTGTTTCGTCCAGAATTTTTATTACTTCCTTGAAGTTTTTAAGCGTGTCGATATCATATTCAATTAATTCATTATCCGCCAATCTAAAAGACATAAAATATTGTATTGGTTTTTCTTCAATAGCAATTTGTTTCTTTTCGCTGTTATTCTGTCCGCAACTTAATTGCAGAAAACTCAATATTAGTATGGCGAAGGTTTTCTTCAAAATGTTTTACAACGTGTTTGTATAACAGAAGTAAGGGGAATCTTAAACTTACTTTTCGGTTTTACCCGTTGTGAAATTTATCCGACTACTTTTGGGATTGCCGTTTAGCCCTTATTTTTGTTATACGGTGTTGTGAGCTGTGCTTTTTATTTGGTTTGTTCTTTTGGTATTTCTATAATTTTATATTTTCCATTTAGTTCGTCTTTATTGACTTCTACCATTGAGAAATATCTAAAATTTATGTTCAAAATGTCTGAATTTGGTATTACTAAATAGCGAGTTTCTATTGAATAATAAGCACTTTTATCAGCATTGTCGTCCTCTAAGTACCTTCTTATAGGATTTCTAAGATGTATAGCTTCTAAGTCGCCATTGTTGTCAATATAGTAGTTAAAATAATCTCCTGTATAAAGCACGTTTTTTCCGTTAACACTGCACAAAACGTTGATTATTTTATCAGTTATTTCTTCATACTTGTCAGGTACATCTGGAAAATCTAAACACTCTCCTGAAAATATGTAATGCCATTTATTTGAAAATCTAAAGTATCTTATTGAAATATCAAGTTTTGTTTTCCTTACTAACTTTCTAAATCCGAAGCCAACTAAAAATGAAAAAGAAAATAATATGAAATTATAAGAAAATATTGCGTATTTGAACTCGCCTATTTTTTCAAAACTATTTGTCAGCTCTTTGGAATCTTTAATCCCTAATATTAAATTACCAAGTTGATTAAAATCTATGTAATAACTTGTAAAATTATGGACTATGGCAATTAATATTATATGCAGAGTTAACGCAGGAATAATTGACCAAGTTAGCTCATTAACTACATTTTTATTTAAAACTCTAATACTTAATTTGGACGAATTGTAAGTTTTTCTTGCTATAAATCCTGGAGCAAGGATAATGAAGAGTAATATTGTCGTAAAGGCAATATTCATTTAGTTAACCAAGCTCTCTTACCTTGAAGTATTTATCTCCGATCTTGACAACTTGTGTTTCATTTGTATTGGATTTAATCAAATGAGAAACACGAACTAATCCACTACTAATTTCAGATGAACGGTATTTTGCGCTACTATCTCTTTTAGATGTAGACTTATTATTTTCTCTCTTTAAGGTTTTTGTAATCCAATTCATAATATCAAATATACTCCAAAATTTATTCCAAAACAATTTTAGTTTACTCATCGTTGTCTTTGCATTGCTCACAACGTATAGGTATAAACGCACGTTTTAATTGCGTTTATACGACGTTGTGTGCAGTAATTTAGTATAAATTTATTGATTATAATGAATTTATCTCAATTACGTAGTCATCACGAATTGGAGATAGAGAATTTTAAAAAGCTTTTTATTTTTTTAGTTATTCATTTTATCATCCGATAAGGTGAGTTGCTAAAAAAAACCGCAGGATTCAACCAACTTTAGATAGCTTGAAAATTAGCAGAAAAACCCCCATAAAAAATGTGGTCTTTTTCTACTAACTTTATTAAACTTTTTAACGTGTCAACGTTATGATAGTGCCACTATCAACGATGCCAATCGCAAAAGTTTAGAACAGAAATCTTTATTTTCTGTTTGAAACTATCTAAAGTTTCCTTTTTCTTCTCCTGCATAAAAATCTTTTTAATTTCCTGTTATTCGTGATTATTGCATACAA
>NZ_JAEHOK010000005.1 GCF_016236915.1 Salegentibacter maritimus | reverse complement strand
TGTAGCCTTCCCTAAAAATAAGACAGTTTAAAATTCGAAATTGTTAATTTTAAAAACGATAAACTGTCCGATGAAAAAAAGTAGATTTACAGAAAGTCAGATCATCAAGATCTTGAAAGAAAACGAACAAGGCCGAGCTGTTGGTGATATCGCTCGAGAACTGGGTATTGATAAAAGCACTATCTATTATTGGCGTAAGAAATATGGTGGAATGGAAACTAGTGAGCTAAAACGGCTTAAGGAGTTGGAAGAAGAAAATCGCAAGCTCAAGCAGATGTATGCCGATGCCAGTCTAGATAACCAAATGCTGAAAGATATACTGTCAAAAAAGTTCTAAGGCCTTCCGACAAGAAGCATAGAGCGGTTTATTTGATCAAGGAGTACCAGGTCTCCATAAAACGAGCCTGTAATGTAGTAGGTTTAACCCGTTCGATGTGGTATTATCAGACTAAGCGAGACGATTATGAGGTAATCGATAAACTTTCTGAATTGGCCACTGAGTTGCCCACCAGAGGTTTTGATGAATACTATAAACGAATACGTCGCGAAGGCCATAAGTGGAACCGGAAACGGGTATTACGAGTATACCGGCAGATGAAGCTTAAGCTAAGGCGCAAACATAAAAAGCGCATTACAGGTAGGGTAAAACATCCTTTAGAGACCACTGAACAATTGAATCAGGTTTGGAGTATGGATTTTATGTCAGATGTCCTTTCTGATGGCAGAAAGGTACGTGTCTTAAATATAATTGATGATTGCAACCGAGAAGTACTGGCTGTAGATCCAGGGTTGAACTATCCTGCTAGAAAGCTAGTGGAGACTTTAGAACAATTAGAAGAAGAAATTGGATTACCACAAACTATCCGTTGTGATAATGGCCCTGAGTTTATCTCTAAAACATTCAGTCAATGGTGCAATAGAAAACGTGTGGAAATACGGTATACCCAGCCAGGTAAGCCAATGCAAAACGGGTATATAGAACGTTTAAATAGATTTTATAGAGAAGATATATTAGATGCTTACTGGTTTAATGATTTACATCAATTGCGTTCTTTAAGCAATAAATGGATGGAAGATTACAATAATAACCATCCGCATCAATCCCTGGGCAATAAATCACCAAGGGAGTACAAACCTCGATTCGGGGAAGAATTCTTCCCCGAATCGAATGATATTAATGAAAATTTATTGAATTTAGCCCTGTCTTAAATTGGGGAAGGCTACAGTTTCTCAGAGTGAATTTTTGCATTATCTAAAATTGATTTCTTTTTTATAAAACCATATGCATTTGAGTTAGATGTAGTTTTATCAAGAATTTCTTTAAGAATGAAGTTTTGAATGGACTTTAAGTTGTTGTATGGTACAATAATCTGTCTTTTACCCTTTCCTCTTTTTTTCTTTATTTGATAATACTTGTAAAAATTACTTCTGTTATTAATTATATAGTTTAACTCATCATAGGAAATCCCAAGGATTTTAGCTAAATGAAAAGTCGAAAATATTACGGGGATTCCTTTATTCTGGAGTGCCTCGGCATATGCTACCGTTTCTTTTATAAATTTCTCGGATTTGTTCTGTTCCTTTGCTAGTTTAATATAATCTTCTCGGGAAAAGGTCATAGCCAATTACTCTTTTTTGAAATTTGAACGCTTAGTGATAGCTATATAACATGCGGGTTGAAGGCGTGTGGGCCAAAAATGTTATATAGCTGTTAATGTAAAGTAGCTTTAGAATTGCCTTGCTCAAAAAGCAAGATATCTCCAAAAGAGAAAAGCTAATCAGCTTATGACCACCCCAAGAATTTTGTGGGAATATAGTATTTTTCGGATTCAATATTATATGACTTTCTATTTCTTTTTGAATTTTTGATTTTTACCTTTTTCAAAATCAGTTGATATATTTTAATTGCCTTTTCAGTTAAGTCTTTTTTGTCCCTCAATATATATTTCATTTAATTCATTAATACTAATATTAAGAATTTGGCAAATAATTGGATCAATACTTCTTCTTCTTTTTAGTCTTATGACTGCTAAGATTCTATAATCTACATTATTAAATAATAATTTATGATTGAAATCCAATTCTTCCTTGTTCTCAAAGATATTCAATGATTTCGCGGTATTGAACCAATGGATATTTTCCTGTCTGAAATCTTTCAATCTTGAAAGCTTAGCTTCAGCACTTCTTGGGAAAAGTGGATACCATTTATTTTTATTTGACCAAAAAATTGGTAAGGTATTATTGGGTACTGAGTGCGGAAAAACTATTAATGACTGAGAATTATTATATCCCAGCGGATGTTTTTCAATTTTTTTGGTTTCACGATTATAGGTTTCAAATAGGTCTTTACCGTAGTTGTGTGCGAATTCACGTAGAGGCAGCATTTTCGGTCTGTATCCGAAAACAGAGCTACCAGAAGCAAAAGCCTTAATATAAGGCGTTCCATAAATTGAGAACCTTGGAATTTTTTCCTCTAATAATACAATAGAGTGCTGCATGTATGCTACACTTAATACAATAATTTCAGGTTTCAAATCATCTTTTACTAATTGCTGATGAATCTCATGACGATAAAATTTATTCAAAGATTCCCCTGTACCAATAATATCATCTAATAGTACTAAATAATCTCCATCCCTTAAACCCTGACTTTTTAATTTTCTAAGATGCTTAAGAATTTTAAATTTTGTTTCATCTCTTTTATATGCAGGAGTTTTTTTAAAATAATAAATTAAGGAACTTCCGCTTTTGCCGAACTCACCTAACCCAGTTACAAAGATTCTTTTGCCATTAGGAATATAATGAAGTAACCTTTTAAGGTTCTCATTAAATTCAAATATTATTTCAGAGGTGGTATAATATTTTAATTTTTCTAAAATTTTTAAAGCCATTTCATACTCTGACTCTTCAAAATTTTTTAGCCAATTAAGTATTCTAATTTCCGAAACTGAAAATTTTAAACCTTGACATATAAGATTTATTCTTACTAGGATATTTTGATCAATTCTTTCTTTTTTCAATTCGTCTTTTTTAGCATTAGCGCTAACTCATTTTATCTCCCAAAATACACTTATTTAACCAAATATAATTCAGGATAACCTGCGGTTTCGCTAAATATAAATCAATAAAACAAAACAAGCTTACGGAAAAACGTAAAGTTAAGACCGAAAAAATCACTTTTTAAAACCCTGTAAGCCATTATCACTCATAAACAAAAAAACCGGCCTTTGTTAGGACCGGTTTTTCTGTTTTACTCGATAATCGAAACCCCCAAGCTGTGCCTTAAGGTAATTGAGTATGTTTTCTTTAAACTTTAATCATCATCCCCGTCATCGTCATCGTCGTCATCATCATCTTCGCCATTTCCATCCTCTACATTTAGCAAGTTTCCTTCCAGGTCGAATTCCAATTCCACGCCATTATTCAGGGTTACCTCATATTCATCTTCATCAACTTCTGCTTCGATAATGATATTATCGGGATAGTTTTCTGTGATGTAATCCTGGATTATTTGCGGCAATTCACCCGGATTAATATCTTCTTCGTCTTCGCCCTCTTCATCTTCATTTTCGTCTTTTGCCTGACCTAGAAAATTTCCTTCTCCGTCAAAAATAAGCTCGATATCATTATCCAGCTCTATCTCGTAGTTTCCATTGTTCTCCAACTCGGCTTCATCTATACCCAGTCCCGGGAAATTATCGCTTATAAAATCCAGGATATTCTGTGGCAATACTGCCGGATCAATTTCTTCATCATCAAATTCATTTTCCTCATCATCTACTCCCAAAAATTCTCCCTGAGCATTAAAAATCAACTCGGTATCATTGCTAAGCTCAATTTCAAAATTCTGGTTATCCTCAATTTCGGCTTCCACAATGGTAAGTCCGGGGTAATTTACTGTTATATAATCCAGAATACTTTGTGGCAATGTTGAGGTTTCCACATGTGCATCAGCCGAAAAAGCTACGGCATTTAAATCTGGCTCATTGGTATCGTCGCTCTCTGAGCACGATTGAAATAATAGCATTAATACTAAAATTCCCGGTAAATAATTAATTTTCATATTCATACATTTAAATTAGTGTTTAAGTGTGTATTCCTTAGCATACATAACGCCTTAGTCACTTTTACATTGTATAAATTCTTATTATTTACAGTATTTCAACAGCTGTCTTAAAAGCATGCACTTAAAATAAAGTTTCTACTTAATTTACAAAGAAGTGTTTTATACGACCCTTTTCTACTGATAAAAATGTTCTTGAACTTTTATTTTAAATCTTCATCCTGAATTTATTTCAAGATCCAACATATTTTTAAGCTGAATATAAATTAGAATCCCGAAAGGGTTTCTTGGAAAAACCTGTAAATCCCGCTACCCGGATTTCTACTGTAATTCTCCACCGGGATAATCAACTTATAAAATGAATGAATGTTAGTCTTTTCTCTTCAAAATTGGATGATCCCCGTCGCGAATTGAAGAATATATCGGCGAGAGTATTTCTATATTGGCTTCGTTAAAGGCATCCTGGATATTCTCATGCAGGTTTGAAAGGATTTGTTGAGATTTTCGGGGGTTGTTGGTATAAGCGTTAATCTCATAACTCACCGAAAAATCATCTAATGCAGTTTGCAGTACAAACGGCCGGGGTTCTTTATTAACCGATTCTACCTGCGAGGCAGCCTCAATCAATAGCTCGTGTACTTTCCGCCAGGGCACATCATAACCAATTGTAACTTTTGAGTGCAATACCAAACCGAGCTTACCGGCATTTGCGGTATAATTTATAGTACTACCGGTTAAAATTGCGGCGTTGGGAATAGCCACTTCCTCGTTCTTAACGGTACGCACCTTAGTTACAAGCATGGTTTTTTCAATTACATCTCCAACTGTCTCCCCTATCTTTACCCGGTCTCCTATCTTAAATGCACGCATATAGGTAATCACCAGGCCGGCTATTATATTACCAATAGCCGTAGAAGAACCTAAAGAGATAAGTAATCCAAGAAAAACACTTACGCCCTGAAAAACTGCCGAGTCGCTTCCCGGTAAGTAAGGAAAAATGGTAATAAAGGCAAATGCCCACACAATTACCCTTAAGAGGTTAAAGGTTGGCCTGGCCCAATCTGAATAAAACCCCGGGAGTTTCAGCTTTTCTTTTTCAACTTCGGTAGAAAGGAAATACAAAAACTTAGTTACAAACCGGGCAATAAGAACTATAATAAATATTGTAAACAAGTTAGGTATGTACTTCAGAATAGCATTTCCAAAATTCTTAAGAGGATTAACTATATGGCTGAAAATGGTATTAGATAGTGGCTCGGTAGCAGGAAATATACTGAAAAGTAAAGGGAGTGCGAGACTAAAAAGAAAAATGATTATGATCCATTTCAAAACTTTTAGTGCCTGCATAATAAGCCACCTCTCCTTATTTACCGATATAAATTCGTAATCTTTAATCTTGATTCCTTTAAGATAGCCCGATTCTCTATCAAGAGATTTATGAATAAGAAAGTTAATTCCCCGGTTAAGGAATTTAATTAGAAAAACAAATACAACCAGTGTTAGAACCAACAAGCCTATTCGAATCCATTTTTTGTACCACACCTCCTTTTTGTGGTAGCTGAGGCCTACCTCAATGATGGAAGTCAAATATCTCTGGGCAAGATTTTCCTGTGAATCTTTTAAGAATACTGCATCTTGCGGAGTAACACTGGCGAGGCTCAGGTCTTTATACTTTAAGATAATGAGCCCTGAATTTTCTTGAAGGTAAAATAGAGTGCTGTCTACCTCTTCCCCTTGAAAAAGTTCGTTAATCAAATTAGTACTGCGTTGAGCCCTCTCCCTGGCAGTATATGGACCCAAAGCCTCAAACACAACAAAAAGGCTATCCTCTTTTAAATATACCGGGAAACCCGTCCTTTTCTTTTTAAGTGTGTCGGCAACCGAAGCTGCGTTTAAAAGACTGTCATTTGAAACATCCTGGGCGAACAGAGCACCTGCCCATAGACATATACAAAAAACCGATAAACACTTTAGCTTTTTCACTTTTGAAGTATCTCACCTTTCTAATTTACTAATTAATTATCAATTTCTACATCTGGAGCACTTAAGACACCTGGATTCAAGATAAAAAAGGATATCATTGATACTCTAAAAGACTTTAAACGAAAAAAACCAGCCTTTTTCAAGACTGGTTTCTTCTATTTCGCTCCTCCTCTTGGGCTCGAACCAAGGACCCTCTGATTAACAGTCAGATGCTCTAACCAACTGAGCTAAGGAGGAGTGTTTTGCTCTTTAGCGGTTGCAAATATAAGTCAAAATTTAAATCACCACAAAACAAAAATCGACTTTTTTTTGAATAAATTTTACTCGCTTCCGTATCACTCAAATAACCAGCGATATACATCATTACCATTAGCATAAAGAACCAATGCGATTAAGATAAAAAAGCCGAGCATTTGGGCAATTTCCATAAATTTATCGTTGGGTTTTCTTCCAGTTACCATTTCATATAAAAGGAACATTACATGCCCTCCATCTAAAGCGGGGATAGGTAAAATATTCATAAACGCCAGGATAATAGAAATAAGGGCCGTTGTATGCCAAAAGCCTTTCCAATTCCAGGTATCGGGGAACATATTTCCAATAGCTCCAAAACCGCCCAATTGAGAGGCTCCTTTTTGGGTAAATACATATTTAAATTGCGCTACATAGTCGTGCAGGGTCCAATAACCGTAATCAAAACCTTGTTTTATACTTTCAACAAAGCCATATTTTTGCGTTTTAATTTCAAAATCACGACGCGGGGTTATTCCAAGCTTCCCTTCCTCATCGGGCGTAACCATGGCACTCTTTATCTCATCGCCACGTTTAAAAATCACCTCTACTTCTTTTCCTTTGTTTTCGGCAGCTACCGGGCCAATGGTATGCCAATAACCTATCTCACGGTTATTGATAGAAATTAGACTATCTCCTTTTTTCAAGCCGGCCTTACCTGCGGCCATTTCGGCAACCACACTATCTAAAACTGCATTTTGAATAGGAATAAAAGGCAACATAACGCCCTGTTCCCACATTTGCTCGCCTATATTTTCAGGTACCTCAATAACCTCTTCATTTCCATCCTGATGCAAAACAGTAATATTGTTTACATCGCGCATAAAGAGGTAACGATTTACATCGTCGCTATTTTGAAGGTCTTCACCGTTAATTTCCAGAACCCGGTCGCCATCTTTAAATCCATATTGCTTAAATTCTTTGGCAATTGCAAAACCTTCCGGCATTTGCTCAGGGCCAATATAATTTTTACCCCAAACAAACATAATCATCATATAAATAAGAAAACCAAGTACCAGGTTTACGGTAACCCCTCCAAGCATAATAATAAGTCGTTGCCAGGTTGGTTTACTTCTAAACTCCCATGGCTCTGGGGGTTTTGCCATTTGTTCCTTATCCATACTCTCGTCTATCATCCCCGATATTTTTACATATCCGCCCAAAGGCAACCAACCAATACCGTAAACAGTATCGCCTATCTTCTTTTTAAAGAGAGCAAACTTCACATCAAAAAAGAGGAAAAATTTCTCTACCCTGGTTTTAAATAATTTGGCGGGTATAAAGTGCCCCAGTTCGTGTAAAACAATAAGTAAAGACAAGCTTAACAGTAACTGTATGGCTTTAACTATAAATGGATCCATGTGTAATTCTTCAAATTTTTAAGTCGCACAAAAGTAATCTTTTATAGCATCCTAGAAAAGTTAAAAGCCTTTCGGTTTTAACACACTGAAATTTTAAGTTTTAAACTGCGACAAATTAACTAGCAGGCCTTAATTTTGCATAAAGTATTCCCAGAGTTTAATGTATAGGGGAAACCGGGTTTAGAAAAGTATTAGTTCAATTTGTGTTAATTTAAAAATATGCGCAACCTATTTAACTGGCTTAAAAAATTTGCTATTGTATTGTTTATACTCTCAGCAATTATCGTGTATAGTATTTACACCCTTCTAACTCCCAAAGAACGTCTACCCGTCTATCAACCAGATATGGTAAATGTTGAATTAGTAGATTCAACTGTACAACACGTGCGCAAATATCATACGGTTAAAGATTTTGAGTTGATTAATCAAAACGGCGATACCATTACGCAAGATTACTATAAGGATAAAATTTATGTGGCCGACTTCTTTTTTACCACCTGCCTAACCATTTGCCCTGTAATGACCGATCATATGTTGGATATTCAGGAGGAAATTAAAGACGATCCTGAAGTATTATTGCTCTCACATACGGTTTTTCCAAAAACCGATTCGGTTCCCGTTTTAAAAGCCTATGCGGAAGAAAAAGGCGTTTTAGATGAAAAATGGAACCTTGTTACCGGTAGCAAAAAGCATATTTATGAGCTTGCCAGAAAATCTTACCTGGCTTCTAAAAGCAATGGCGATGGCGGGCCTTACGATATGATACATACCGAAAATTTTGTGCTTGTAGATAAAGAAAAACGAATTAGAGGCTTTTACGATGGTACTGATGCCGAAGCTATAGAAAGCCTAATGCACGATATTGAGGTGTTAAAACAGGAATATCGATAAAAACTGGGTTTTTCTCGTCAAATTTTTTTACTGCTGAATTTTTACCTTACTTTTGCCTTGTTTAAATTTAATCTAAATAAAAGTGATTAGAACTCTGGCCGATCTAAAACGTGGAGAACGTGGGATTATCAAAGAATTTTCAGAAGAAAATATCCCGTTAAAATTACTGGAAATGGGTTGTTTGCCGGGCAATGAAGTAGAAATGTTGCAATTGGCACCCTTTAAAGATCCAATGTATTTAAACATTAACGGTAGCCACCTGGCCATAAGAAGAGAAATCGCTTTACTTATTGAAATTGACCTTATAAACTAAGATGGCCAAACAAATAAATGTTGCATTAATAGGTAACCCCAATACCGGCAAGACCTCGGTTTTTAATCAGCTCACCGGATTAAACCAAAAAGTGGGGAATTATCCCGGAATAACTGTTGAAAAAAAAGAAGGTATTTGCAAACTCCCTCGCGGACTCAAAGCTCATATTTTAGATCTTCCGGGCACCTATAGTCTAAATGCTTCTTCTTTAGACGAAAATGTGGTTATAGAATTATTGCTGAACAAAAGCGATAAAGATTACCCCGATGTTGCCGTAGTGGTAAGCGATGTAGAGAACCTTAAACGAAATCTACTGCTCTTTACCCAAATTAAAGACCTTGGAATTCCAAGTATCCTGGTAATTAATATGGCCGATAGGATGGAGCGAAAAGGTATCTCCCTGGATGTAGACCTACTGGAAGAACGCTTAAAAACAAAAGTTTGCCTGGTAAGTGCCCGTAAAAACACAGGGATTAATGAACTCAAAGAAGCCATAATTAATTACAGGCATATCCCAGATGAACCCTGTGTGAATGCCTCTGTAATAGCCCCCGAATATTTTGAAAGGTTAAAAAAGGCTTTTCCCAACCAATCTATATATAAACTTTGGTTGGTAATTACCCAGGATGTTAACTTTGGGAATATCAATAGAAAAGAGATTACCAATTCGGCATATTTTGAAACTAAATCCCATACCGAATTAAAAAAACTACAGCATAAAGAAACCATACTTAGGTACCAGTTTATCAATGGTGTTTTAAAAGAAACTTTAACGGTCGATTCCAGTTCAGCAAAAGACCTTCGTTCTCGTTTAGACCGTATCCTTACTCATAAAGTTTGGGGCTACGCGATATTTTTCGCTATCCTTTTGCTCATATTTCAGGCAATTTATAGCTGGTCTAGCTATCCTATGGACCTTATTGATGAAACCTTTGCCTTTTTAAGTGAATGGACCAAAATAAATTTCCCGGCAGGATCCTTTACAAATCTTATTGCCGAGGGTATTATCCCCGGGCTTGGGGGCATTGTTATTTTCATTCCTCAAATAGCCTTTTTGTTTTTATTCATCTCCATTTTAGAAGAAACCGGCTATATGAGTCGGGTGGTTTTTTTAATGGATCGCATTATGCGAAAATTCGGACTTAGCGGAAAGAGCGTGGTACCCCTGGTTTCGGGGACTGCCTGTGCCATTCCAGCGGTGATGGCCACCCGAAATATTGAAAGTTGGAAAGAACGATTAATCACCATTTTGGTGGTACCATTCACCACCTGCTCGGCACGTTTACCGGTTTACTTAATTATTATTGCCCTGGTAATTCCAGACGAAAGCGTTTGGGGCTTTAACCTGCAGGGCTTAACTTTAATGCTGCTTTACCTGCTTGGTTTTGGTGTAGCTATTGGGTCTGCATGGGTCTTAAATTTAATTCTGAATATTAAAACCCGAAGTCAATTTGTTATTGAAATGCCCAATTACAAAATGCCCATGGGCAAAAACATTGCGATTAACGTGGTAGAAAAAACAAAAGCTTTTGTTTTTGGTGCCGGAAAAATAATCCTGGCCATATCTATTATATTATGGGTTTTGGCCAGTTATGGGCCGGGAGATAAATTCAATAATGCCCAACAAATAGTGAGCGAACAATACGATAACCAAAGTAATGTAACCGAAGAACAACTTGAAGAGGAAATCGCCTCTTTTAGATTAAAAAATTCTTATATCGGGATTATGGGAAGGGGTATTGAACCAGTGGTAGCTCCCCTGGGATACGATTGGAAAATTGGCATTGCCATTATAAGCTCTTTTGCCGCTCGTGAAGTTTTTGTAGGAACCCTAGCTACAATCTATAGTGTAGGCAGCGATGAAGAGGAAACCATTAAGAACCGCATGGCTGCAGAGATAAACCCAATTTTGGGAGGCCCCCTATTTACTTTTGCCAGTGGAATAAGCTTATTGTTATTCTATGCTTTTGCCATGCAATGTATGAGCACCCTGGCTATTGTTAAAAAAGAGACTAATTCTTGGAAATGGCCCGTATTACAATTGGTGGTTATGACCTTATTCGCCTATTTTGTAGCGCTGGCTGCTTTTCAATTATTAAAATAAATGTAAATCAAAGATTCATAATTATGGCACTAATACAAGAAATACTCGTTTTTATCACCTTCGCGATCGCCCTGGGATATATGTTTACAAAATTCATTTGGAAACCCGCTTTTTTAAAAAAGAAGTCTGAAAAAGCAAAAGCCTGCGGAGTTTCAGGTTGTGGTTGTGATTAATCTCTTTTTGGAAAATATCTGTAAATCTCCTTTCGTTGCAAAAAACGAACAAGCAGAATTTCTTGTTCAGTCAACTTTTTAATCCCCAATCTATAATCACCTATTCGAATTCTATAAAAATCTTTAAATCCTTTAAGCTTTTTAATCGGTTGTTGACTTAAATTTTCGGCATTTTGAAGCTGTTCAATTTTTTTAAAAAGCTTTTCTTTAACTTTTTTATCAGTGATTTTTGCAGTGTCTTTTGCCAGGCTTTTACTGATTCTTACCTTCATCTTTTAAAAGTGATTGTTTAAAATCTTCCAGGCTCATTTCTTCTTCATTTACTCCTTCCTCAATTGCTAATCCAAACGCATATTCCTCTAATTCGTTAGACTTTAAAAATTGAGCTTCAATGCCAAGTTTATTGGCAAGTTTTATAAGCAACTTTAAATCTTCTTTTGATTCTCCTTTTAAAATTACTGATTCCATAATAAATTTTTAATTACAAGATAAGGGTTATTTCTCATTTGTACTAAGTCTCTTAAATGATAAAATTCATTTTAAGGGCTAAGCCTGCGGAGTTTTAGGTTGTGGTTGTGATTAATTTTCTAAGTTTTCAGTTATCTTCAACTTAAGTTGGTAATCTGAAGCCTTTATCTTTCGGGAAGTTTTGGGATACGGGCTAAGCGACAGGAATTTTATCTTAACATCCTCATTAAAAAAACTGGCCAGGCCGGGCGCATTAGTAACTGCATTGCTACGCAAACTAATAATCTTTGTTCCTAAAGATTTATTGCCTTCAACTATTTCTACCAGTATTTTTGCTTCGCCGGCCCAAATACAAGTCACATCATCTGGGCATCTTGAATCTTCCAATACCTCTTTAAATACAATTTTTTTGTCTTTAAAATTGAAAGATTCCCCCAAATAAGTTGTAGCAGAATAATCTGTAATTTCCACCTCCTGTGCTCCTGCAACAAAACTGAAAAAACAGAAAATAAGCATTAGTGAAATCGGTTTTAAGAAAAGAAAAACCGTATTAAATCGCCTTAAGCCTGGATTCGGTATCAATATGTGCATAGCATTTATTATTAAAGACTAAAACACTAAACCAATGTTGCAAAAGGTTTAACCTAAACCAACATCCAGGGTCATCATCACCATAAATCCAACTATAAAGCCCATAGTGGCGATATCGGTATAATTACCTCTCTGGGATTCTGGCACTACTTCTTCCACTACCACAAAGATCATAGCCCCGGCAGCGAATGAAAGCGCATAAGGTAAAATAGGTTCAAAAGTCATTACCGCCCAGGCGCCAAGCACTGCGGCAAAGGGCTCTACAATAGCCGAGAGTTGACCGAAATTAAAACTTTTCCACCGGCTCATTCCCTGTCCGCGTAGTGGCATGGCAACAGCAAAACCTTCCGGGAAGTTTTGCAAACCTATTCCTAGCGCCAAAGCCACGGCACCACCTATACTGGCTCCTTCCAGCCCTGCACCGGCAGCTCCAAAAAGTACACCCACGGCCAGGCCTTCAGGAATATTGTGTAAGGTAATGGCCAGGGTAAGCAGAACAGATTTATGCCAGGGGGTTTTAATCCCTTCTTTTTCGCTCATTTTAAAGTTTACGTGCAAATGGGGAAGTATTTTATCAAGTCCAAAAAGAAAGATTGCACCTAGCCCAAATCCAATAAGTGGCGGTACTGTTTTTTCAAAACCTTCGCCGGGACTCATTTCTATTCCGGGTGCCAATAAACTCCAAAAACTGGCAGCCACCATAACCCCACCGGTAAACCCAAGCATACCGTCAAATAATTTTCTATTCATATTTTTAAATAGAAAAACCAGGGAGGCACCTGCAGCCGTAAGTAACCAGGTGAAAATTGTAGCCAACAATGCAGCTAAAACCGGGTCTAATTGCTCAAAATAAGCGATTACATCTTCCATTTATTGTGTTTTTATATATAGGTTGTTAGATATTAATTGAGATATTCTTAATTCTCTTTCTTCTATAACAATTAGCATAGAGCCATCAAAGGCTTCCTTTTCCAATACTTTAATTTCTTTTCCCAGTGAGATATTATTCTTATCTAAAAATCTTAAAAATTCAGATGAAGAATCCTTTACCCCAACGCAAATCCCTTTTTCATCTTTATCAAGCTCAGCAAGCAACATTTTATTTGCTACGCTAAAGTTCCCTTCGGCATCGGGAATGGGATCGCCATGAGGATCACGCTTAGGGAATCCCAGAAATTTATCCAATTCCCGGGTAAGTTTTTCAGATTTAATATGCTCCAATTGTTCGGCGATATCGTGTACCTCGTCCCAATTAAAGTCCAATTTTTCTACAAGAAAATATTCCCATAAACGGTGTTTCCTAACCACCTGAATGGCTGTCTTCTTCCCCAATTCACTTAGTTTCACCCCCTGGTATTTCTTGTAAACCACCAGCTCCTTTTCCGATAACTTCTTTATCATATCGGTAACCGAAGAAGCCTTGGTCTCCATTTCTTCCGCCAGGGCATTGGTACTCACACCTGCCTGGTATTTTTTTTCTAAATGAAAAATTGCTTTCAAATAATTTTCTTCCGAAAAACTAAACATACTCAGCTTTTTTTGCTAGCCAAAAGTACATATTTAATTTTAAAAAACAATATTTTTAGTCTTGTCTAAATTTATTTTATACATTTGAAAAAAATATAAAGTTGAAATTTTATTTCCGAAGCATGAAAAAGCTAATTACCTTATTAATACTGAGCACTTCACTAGCCGTAGCCCAAAACTCTGAAACCAATATTTCGGGTACCATCACCTCAAACGGAGAAGTAGTACCTTTTGCAAGTGTGTATATAAAAGATAAGCCAATAGGTACCCATGCCGATGTGAACGGAAAGTATGAATTAAATGTACCTACAGGTCCTGCTACTATTATAGCAAGATCTCAGGGATATCGGTCTCAAAGTAAAGAGATAGAAGTTACAGATAACAAAAAACAAACTATAAATTTTTCCCTCATTGAAGATGCCCTGGGTTTAGAGCAAGTGGTGGTAAGCGCTACCCGTAACAGGATTAGTAAAAAAGAAGCGCCGGTAATTGTAAATGTGCTTAGTCCCAAATTATTTGAAGCCACCCAGTCTATCTCCCTGGCAGACGGTCTTAATTACCAGTCGGGGGTGCGTGTGGAAACAAATTGCCAAAACTGCGGCTTTACGCAGGTTCGCCTTAATGGCCTGGGAGGTGAATATACCCAGGTATTGGTAAACAGCCGGCCCGTTTTTAGTGCTTTAAACGGGGTTTATGGTTTAGAGCAAATACCTATTAGCACTATTGAACGGGTTGAAGTGGTACGCAGTGGTGGCTCGGCGTTATTTGGCTCTAATGCCATTGCAGGAACCGTAAATGTAATTACCAAAGAACCCATAAACGATAGCTGGGAAGTTAGCTCAAACCTTGCGCTTATAGATGGAGAAACAGCCGATAGAAATGTAAACCTGAATGCTTCAGTAGTTAGTGAAGACTTAAGCAGTGGAGTTACGGTATATGGGATATTTCGCGATCGTGATGCCTATGATGCCAATAAAGATGGGTTTAGTGAAATCACAAAACTTACCAATAATTCCCTGGGTGCCAAAGCATTTTTAAGACCCAATGATAACAGTAGAATTGGCCTGGATTTTACCGGAATTAGAGAGTATAGACGTGGCGGAGATCGTATTGACCTGGCACCTCAGTTTACCGATATTACCGAAGAACTGGACCATAACACTATTTTTACAGGCCTTGACTACGAATTATGGGACGACGAACGTAAAAATAATGCCTCAGCCTATATTTCTGTGCAGCATACCAATAGAGACAGTTACTACGGAGGTTTAGGTGGTGGCCGCAGCAAAGCCGATTCTATCGCGGCCAATAATGCTTTTGGAAAAACCACAGATCTTGCGGTGGTTTCAGGAGCAAAATATAGCCATAGCTTCTCTAATAAAGATGTTCTTACCACCGGCCTGGAATATCAACTAAATGAGACAGAAGATGAGATTACCGGTTATAACCGCATCGTTGATCAGAAGGTGAATAGCATTGGGCTTTATGGCCAGTACGAATGGAAACCAATTGAAGATTTTACCGCATTAATTGGGGCTCGTTTAGATCACGTAAGCGTAGATGGTTTGTATGGCATTCAAAACATACAACGTTCTACAGAAATTAGTGAAACAGTATTAAGCCCGCGTTTAACTATTTTGTACAATCTCTCGGAAAATTTACAATTTAGAGGAGGTTATGCTCGTGGATTTAGGGCGCCCCAGGCTTTTAACGAAGACCTGCATATCTCTTCGGTTGGCGGGGAACAGCGATTTGTTATTCTTTCAGAAAATTTAGAAAGTGAATTCTCCAATGCCTATACGGCGTCTTTTGATTTCACTAAAAATTACAATAAAGTACAGACCAATTTTTTAATAGAAGGATTCTATACAAGTCTTAAAAATCCGTTTACCATTGTTAGTACCGGAACCTCGCTACCCAATGGCTCTATTTTAGAGGAGTCTCGAAATGGCTCTGGAGCTTATGTGGCGGGAACTAATATGGAATTTACAATTTCCCCAAACGAATCTTTATTTTTCCAGGCCGGGGCCACCATACAACGTTCTATCTTTAAAGAAAACCAGGTTCTTTATGAGGCCGATGGAAATTCTGCCGGGGAAGAAGATGTAATTTTAGACGAATTTATTCGCTCGCCCAATGTTTATGGCTTTTTAAATTCTAACTGGAGCATAAACGACAACTTTAATTTAGACCTAACCGGAAGCTATACCGGCTCTATGATCGCACCACGGGTTGTTAGCGAAACCGGTTTTATAAAATTGATAGACACAGAAGATTTTCTGAATATGACAGCAAAATTCACCTATCACTTTGATCCTATAGAAAATTTTCACGTAGAACTAAGCGGTGGTGTACAAAACCTATTTGACAGTTACCAAAATGATTTTGACCGGGGCCCACTTAGGGACTCCGATTATATCTATGGCCCAAACCGGCCAAGAACCGTATTTATAGGATTAAAATTTGGCGATTTTTAAAACAAGAATTATGCGAATGCATGGCTACTTTTTATTCATTTTACTACTGGTATTTCCTAGCGTAAATGCTCAGAAAAAAGCTGAAATAAACTGGAAAAGCTGGGCAGAACTTGAACAGGCACTAAAAAAAGCACCAAAGCCGGTATTTGTCTTTTTTCACGCCGAATGGTGTGCCTATTGCAAAAAAATTGAGCGGGAAATATTTACAAACCAAAAAGTAATAAACAAATTAAATTCAGATTATTACGCGGTAGAAATGGATGTTGAAACTACCGATACCATCTATTTCGACAATATAAAATTGGTGAACAAACAAGCCCTTACCCAAAGAAATGGGGTTCACCAACTTCCGCTTTTGCTGGCCAATCGTAAAGGAGTACCATTTTCGCTACCGACCACTATTATTTTAAACAGTGATTTTGCCATAAAAAAACGGATTTTTGAGTATTATACATCGAAAAATCTTTTAAATATCCTTTAAGAATTTTTTAGTGATTGGATTAGGGCGGTTTCAGTTATTCTAAAAAATAACAGAAATCGCTCTATGATTTTTCAGTTTTCCAAGTGCCTAAGAACTAATATAAAACGTGGATCCTTAAATTACAGGCTAACTATTATTCTTCAAAAAAACTTACAATCCGCGTTCCTTTTGAATTTGTTCGTAAGCTTCCTGGACTTTATTGAATTTTTCCTGCGCCCCTTTTCTGTAGGCTTCATCCATATGTCCTAATTTATCGGGATGGTATTTTTTCACCATCGTGCGGTAGGCTTTTTTAACTTCGGCATCGCTGGCTGATTTTTCGATCTCCAAAATTTTATAAGCATTATCGGCCGATTTAAAGAACATGGCTTTTAAGCTCTCAAAATCCATTCTGCCAATTCTAAGGTAACCGGCAATTTCCTGGATTACCCGTGCTTCAGCATCGCTTACTTTTCCATCGGCCTGGGCAATTCCGAATAAAAAGTGGATAATTTGTAAACGTGCCGGGTATTTGGTCCTGGCGGCCAAATACTGTGAAATCCTTAATGCCGAAATTTCACGATTCTTAACCAGCTCATTAAAGGTTCTAAAGGTTGCGTTGGCGCGTTCCTTGCCATAAGCCTGCACAAAATAAGAGCGCACATAATCCATTTCAGATTGCGAAACCTGCCCATCGGCCTTAATCACCAGGGAACATAAAGACAATAAATTAAGCTCGAAATCGCCGGGAGAAACTTTTTGATCCTGCTCTCCAAACATTTGTTTAAATGCTCCACCACTACCGCGGCTCCAGTTATCTATAAGGGTTCCTACAATAAATCCTAAAATGGCTCCCGGAAACCGGAAATACATATAGCCAATTACGGCGGCAATCCACTTAAACATGAAGAAAATTTTTAATAAGCGGCAAAGATACTATTTTAGTAGACAATGAAGGTTTAAATGCTCTAAGGCTTAGCTCGAAATTATTCAATGGTTCTTAAAGAATAGCTCGTGAGCTTGCTACCAGTTAATTTACTCATGAAATGAGATTTAAAAGCCAAAAGCCTTGTAGCAATTTTTAAAGGTAGAGCCTTGTGATACCCAACATAAAATAAAAGCCTTCATCAATTTATCCTATCTCCACATAATTAATTGGAATATGGACACCTGAAGTTAATTTGGTATCTTTGTAACTTACAAAAGTTTAATACAAAAAAACAACTATATGTATCCAGCAGATTTAGTAAAACCTATGCGAGAAGACCTTACCAGCATTGGTTTTGAAGAATTACACAGCGTAGAAGATGTAGAAAACGCCATGAAAAAAGAAGGAACTACCCTGGTAGTTGTAAATTCGGTTTGTGGATGTGCTGCCGCCAATGCAAGACCGGGCGCAAGAATCTCTTTACAAAATGCAAAAAAACCAGATAATTTAGTAACTGTTTTCGCAGGGGTAGACAAAGAAGCTACCGAAAAAGCGCGTAGCTTAATGGTACCTTTCCCTCCATCTTCGCCTTCCATGGCACTTTTTAAAGACGGTGAATTAGTACATATGCTAGAGCGTCACCATATTGAAGGCCGTCCGGCAGAAATGATTGCCGAAAACCTAGTTGGTGCTTACAACGAGTTTTGCTAAGCAGCTATATCTAGTATAAACTATTAAATGACTGGTTGAAAAGTCTTATTGCGTCAAGCTAAACTTGTTTCAGCTTCTAGGTTAATTTGAAACTAGATCCTGAAACAAGTTCAGGATGACGAACAAAATCAATTTTTCAACCAGTCATTTTTTATTTCCCTTTCCCACATTTGTACTTGCAGGTTTAAGGCTTAAATACTTAATTTAGCCGCATAATTTATGTGATGAAAAAACTACTTTCATATCCGCTAACGGCCCTCTATTATCTTTTCTTTTTTATCAATCTACTGGTTTTTCATCCAATTCAATGGCTTTGTCTAAAGCTAGGTGGCTACCAGGCACATAAGAAAAGTGTAGATATCTTTAATTTCTTTTTAATGCGTTGCCTAAATGTATTAGGTACGCGGTTTAGCTTTGATAATCCCTACGATATCCCGATAGAAAAACCCTGTATCTTTATCTCAAACCACCAGGGAATGTACGATATTCCACCCATAATTTGGTATTTAAGAAAACACCATCCAAAATTTGTAAGTAAAAAAGAACTGGGAAAAGGCATCCCCAGTATTTCTTTTAATTTACGCCACGGAGGTTCTGTATTAATTGACAGAAAAAACAAACGGGAGTCGCTTATTAAAATGAGTAAATTTGCTAAATATCTTACTAAAACCAACCGTTCTGCAGTTATCTTTCCCGAAGGCACACGAAGTAGAACAGGAGCCCCTAAAAAGTTTGCGGTAAGTGGTATGCAAATGCTTTTTAAACAAATGCCTGAAGCACTTATTGTTCCCATAACCATCAATAATTCCTGGGAACTCTTTAAACACGGCAATTTCCCAATGGAGCCGGGAGTTCATATAAAATTAAAGGTTCACGAACCTATTCCCGTAGCTTCAGACGATCCGGAAAGCCTGGTTGCTAAAGTAGAAAGAACCATTATTGCCGATATTAAATAAATTTAAAAACCGTCTGTGGGTATATTAAAACGTCATCCTGTAAAGCCGAGCAGGTTCAGCTTGACGAAACGATACTTCCAAAACTATTCTTTGATTTGAATATGAATAAATCTCAGGTTTTAAAAAATACCGAAGACTTCGTAAAAGAAAGCCTTAAAAATGCGGAAGGTGGTCACGATTGGTTTCACATTCAACGGGTTTGGAGAAATGCGAAATTAATTGCGAAAACTGAAACTGCCGATCTTTTTATCGTAGAATTGGGTGCGCTTCTCCACGATATTGCCGATTCTAAATTCCATAATGGCGACGAAACCATAGGGCCTAAAGTGGCTTCAGAATTCCTTAAAAAACAACAGGTTTCTGCTGAAATTATAACACAGGTGGTAAAAATTATCGAAAACGTATCTTTTAAAGGAGGAAATGTTCAGCAGGATTTTAACTCAATTGAATTAAAGATCGTACAGGACGCCGACCGGCTGGACGCTTTGGGAGCTATTGGTATTGCCAGGACTTTTAATTACGGAGGGTTTAAGGAACGTGCGCTTTATGACCCCGAAATCAAACCTAAACTCAATATGAGCAAGGAAGAATATAAAACTTCTAGCGCCCCAACTATTAATCATTTTTACGAAAAGTTGCTATTATTAAAGGACCGAATGAACACTAAAACCGGAAAGGAAATTGCCCAAAAACGTCACGAGTTTATGGAAATGTACCTTGAACAGTTTTATGCCGAATGGAATGGAGAGCTTTAAAAATTAGGCTTTTTCTTTTTGACAGGCAGGGCAAAAATAGGTGGTTCGCCCGGAAATTTTAATTTGCTCTATTTTACCGTTGTTCCGCGGACAGGCTGCAGCTTTTTTTCGCACCGAAGTCAGGTAACTTTCAGGAAGTTTTTTTCCTTCTATTCTGGCCTTTTTTACTACTTCTAAAACCTCAGCAATATTTTTAAAGATTTCGGTTTTCTCTTTTGTTGAAAGTTTATTCACTCTGGTGGCCGGGTGAACCTTAGACTGAAACAGCACCTCATCGGCATATAAATTTCCAATTCCGGCAATGAGTTTTTGATTCATTAGCAATCCTTTTATACTTCCGGTTTTAGCCTTTAAAATCTCTAAAAACACCTCTTTTTTAAGCGCCAAAGCATCAATTCCTAAATTATTCTCTTTTTGAAATTGGGCTAAGCTTTCAGCTAAATAGAGTTTTCCGAACTTCCGGGGGCAGGTAAAGGAAAGCCTGGAATGATCCTGAAAAGTTAGCGTAAGTTGCGCATATTTTGGAACCTCGTTGTGCTGGTAGTATTCTAGCTTACCGGTCATCCCAAAATGTACCACCAAACATCCCTGCTTTTCTAAATTGAGGAACAAATATTTTCCCAAACGCTCGCTACTGGTAAATTGATTGTTTTGAAGCACTTTTTCAAATTCACTTTTATCTGACTGGTAAATTTTTTTATCCCCGGTTTCTACTTTTACAATCTTTTTATGCAAAATAGTAGCATCGGCATATTTTTTTTGATAGGCAACTTCAGGTAGTTCCGGCATATTTTCTCTGTTCTCTGTTCTCTGTTCTCTGTTCTCTGTTCTCTAAAATATTAATGATTTCAGCATAAAGCTTATAAATTCGTCATAAACTTAAAAAAATGAGACTAAATTTAATGCAAATGTAATCTTTGAAAAAAATTGAAAGTAAACTACCTCGGGGCATTACAGCCTTTGGCGGTGCCAATAAATTTATAAGCGAGTTCAGCAACAGGATACTCTTTTAAAAAAGTTTCATTTGACCATCTTTAAATTGTTCATGTAAATGACAGTTTAGCTGCGGTCTCGCTTTTCCTTTTAAATATCTAGCCCTTGCTATTTTAAAGTGCTGCTTTACCTGATCGGCGAACTCGCCTTCCCCCTTCATTCTTGTACCAAACCTGCTATCATTTAAGCTTCCGCCGTGCACACTTTCAATTTGGTGCAATACTTTACTGGCCCTATCGGGCATTGTTTTCTTAATCCAGTCAGTAAAAATTGCTCCAATTGAACCGTTTAAACGCACAATAGTGTAGCCTACTCCCAATGCGCCCCTTTCCGAAACCTCTTTAACCAGGGGCATAATTTCGTGAGAATTAATAGAAGGTATTATGGGTGCCATCATAACACTTACCGGAATATTAGCCGTAGAAAGTCTTTCTATGGTTTCCAGGCGTTTCTTGATACTGGCCGTTCGGGGCTCCAAAATACTACGGGTCTTTTCATCCAGCGAAGTAACCGAAAGGTTTACATGTACTAAATTATCTGCCGCCAGTTCTCTAAGAATATCCATATCCCTTTGCACCAGGGTATTTTTGGTGATAATGCCCACCGGATGTTTGTATTTTAGAAAGGTTTCCAATAGTTGCCTGGTAATTTTCAGTTTCTTCTCTGTAGGCTGGTAACAATCGGTATTTCCTGAAAGTACAATAGGTTTGGCTTTCCATTTTTTACTACTAAGCTTTTTCTCCAGCAGTGTTACCGCATTTCTTTTTACCAGGATCTTTTGCTCAAAATCAAGTCCGGCGCCATAGCCCCAATACTCATGGGAGTTCCTGGCATAGCAATAAATACATCCATGTTCGCAACCCTGATAAGGGTTTAAGGAGAAGCCCATACCAACATCGGGGCTGGTCACTTTATTTACAATGCTTTTAGGAAAAGTATCTATTAAAAGCGTTTTAGAATTCTGAACTTCATCGCCTTCAACTGCACAGTAATTTAAAAAATCATCTCTAAACTCGTGTTCAAGAGCATTAAAACGATTGTGCACATTTTTTTGGGCACCCCGCCCTTTTATATAGTTTTCAATTTTGGACATAAAAAAACTTTGAGGTAGCAATACACCTCAAAGTTAATTTAAATATTGGAATAATTCCTTTTTTTAGGACTTCATCCTATTATTTCATTGCTTTTTGTAGGGCAGGCATTCCACCCACCACAGGAATCTCTATATGGGTTTCATCGAGATCTACAGTAAGTTGGGTGCCTGGTTCTGGTAACAACGTAAATTTATTGTCGCTGGAAAAAATCATCAATCCTATTTGTTGCCCGGCAGGAATTACCTGATCATCGGGATTAAGGTCGAAGGACAATTCATAAAACCTACCCGGTTCTAAAGCTTCACTTTCGGTTAGCGATTTATAATTTTGCGGATCTGCCCAACCCCTGGTGATAATATTATCGGTTATTTTGGTATTTTCACCTGAATTCCAGGGCAGCGAAACCATCCATACCGAAAGATTTGCTGCCGGCTTACTACTGGCCAACTTAATCTTTATAGTAGACAAGCCCGAAAGATGCACATCTTCATTTAAAATAGGTGTGGTAAATAATAAACGATGTTTAGAGTTTTCAAGTTTCGCCAAAGAATCTGCAGAGAAATTATGATTATCAATTAAGGTTTGTTTTCCCTGATTTTTTATTTTTTTAGCGCTAAGCGCTCCCTTTTTTAATCCGTTGTTCTGTAAATACAATCTAACTTTTTCAGCATCCGGATTTGGATAATTTGCATAAGCCGTTGGTTTTTTGGGATGGTCATCTTCCCGAACAATATAAGCTTTAGGACCTTTTTCTATATCATTATCTACTCCAAACAGGTATTTGGTAAACCACTTATTCATCATGGAAATTGGTGGTGGGCCACCGTGCCCATATTGATGGTAATAGATTTTAACCGGCAGGCCTTTTTCTTCCGCAGCTTTATAAATACGGTAACTATGTTCTGGCATTACATTCCAATCGTTAAAACCGTGTGCCATAAATAATGCGGCCTTCATAGGTTCCATTTCATTTAAATAATCACGACCCGCCCAAAACTCGTTATAGTCTCCGGTTATACGGTCTATCCCATTTTTAATTTCGGTATCGCGATAAACAGAATCGGCATAAGCGCGTTTTGATTCATCGCCACTATGAATAAAATTATACAGCACATCTACATCTTCGCCTAGATAACCACCCGGCGAACGCACCAACCCATTGGAACGATAATAATGGTAATAAGAAGTATTTGGTGCGATGGGAATAATAGCTTCCAAACCTTCTACCCCTGTTGTAGCTGCTGCCAGAGGAATTGTTCCGTTATAGGAAGTCCCTGTCATCCCTACCTTTCCGGTGGTCCAGTAAGCTTCAACTTCTTCGTCTCCATAAGGGGTTTTATATCCTTTCGCCCGCCCGTTAAGCCAATCTATTACCGCTTTTGGCGCGAGAGATTCGTTATCTCCCCCTACGGTTGGCGAGCCTTGCGAAAGTCCTGTTCCCGGAGATGAAGAATGTACAACGATGTATCCACGCGGTACCCAGGTGTTTATTTGCGAATTGGAAATGATTGGGCGTTCCCCAGTTCTGGTTACAGATGGATGAACAATTTCTTTTCCTTTTTCCCCAAGCTCGTGATAAACATCATAAAAAGCACCTTCCACATCAGGCGCCACGCCTGCAAAATAGGGACTGGACTCATAAACTACAGGAAGCTTTAAACCTTCGGTCTCGGTTTGTTTTGGCCTGGTTACCGCCACATGCATCCTGTCTGGCAATTCATCACCATCAGTATCAAAATTGGTTTCTACCCATAGATCTTCGCGAATCCAATCTTCGGGGATATTAAATTCAGGAACAATTTGTGCTTCCCCATTTTCAAAAAAAGGTTTCGCTTGTTCCTGGGCACCTAAGCTAAGAGTACCAAGGGATAGTATTAATAAGAGTTTTTTCATATAAGAATTTTTAGAAGCAAATTTTAATCTATGTTATTTATTTCCCCGGAAAATCGGCTTTACGTTTATTTAAAAAGGCTGAAGTCCCTTCTTTAAAATCTTCGGTTGCGAAAGCACTTCCAAATTCGCTAATTTCAACTTCAAAACCGTTTATACCATCTTCGTAGTTTGCATTAACCGCTCTAATAGCCGCACTCATGGCTACCAGGGAATTCCTCATAATCTTTTGAGCAATTTTTTCTGTAAACCCTATAAGCTCTTCCGGCTCACAAACGTGATTCACAAGATTGTATTGAAGCGCCTGTTTAGCATCTATCATTCCGGCAGTCATAATCATTTCCATAGCGCGACCTTTGCCCACAAGTTGCGGAAGTCGTTGCGTACCACCATAGCCGGGAATTAAACCCAGGGAAGTTTCGGGTAAGCCCATTTTTGCGTTATCGCTGGCAACTCTAAAATGTGCTGCCATAGCCAATTCGAGTCCGCCGCCAAGGGCAAAACCATTTACCGCTGCAATCACCGGTTTCGCGAAATTTGCCACAAAGTCGAATAAATTGGCTTGTCCTTTAGCGGCAAGCTCCCGACCTTCTTCTGCAGAAAAATCGGCAAATTCACTAATATCGGCACCCGCTACAAAGGCCTTTTCTCCGCTTCCGGTTAAAATAACCACTTTTACTTCTTCATCTTCCCTTGCATCAGTAAAAGCCTCATGAAGTTCCTGAATAGTATCTTTATTTAATGCGTTTAATTTTTTTGGACGATTAATAATGATGTGTAAGATTCCCTCATTATTTTCGGTTACAATATTTTCGAATTCCATATCTAAGATTTTTATTCGGTTTTTATTTATTTTGGAAAACGTACCCTAAAGGTGGTGCCTTTTCCCTGTTTAGAAGTAAAGGTAATACTTCCGTTATAGGTTTCCACAATATTCTTTACCATAGCTAACCCAAGTCCCATTCCGCTATTTTTGGTTGTAAATTTAGGTTCAAATACCTTTTCTATATTTTCTTCGGAAATTCCTGCACCATTATCTGAAATAATCACACAAACATTTTCCTCTTCTTCATGAATGCTCACCATAATTCGAGGATTTTTTTGGCCCTGCATAGCCTGTATGGCATTTTTCACCAAGTTGGTTATAACCCTAATAAGTTGCGTTCGGTCAAATTTGGCAAGGATTTCTTCTTTTTCACTGGTAAATTGAATATAATTTTCATTGAAAATATCCAGTGCGAGCTTTACTATTTTTGGCACGTTTAACATCTCATTTTGCTGCGCAGGCATCTTGGCAAAATTTGAAAAAGCCCCTGCAATAGAGCTCATTGTATCTATCTGGTTGATGAGCGTGGTAGAATATTCGGCTACTTTTGCTTCTATTTCAGGGTCATGTTTATTAAAATTACGCTCAAAACTTTGAACGCTTAAACGCATTGGGGTTAACGGATTTTTAATTTCGTGAGCTACCTGTTTGGCCATTTCGCGCCAGGCCTGCTCCCGTTCACTGGCAGCCAGTTTTACAGCACTTTCCTCCAACTCGTCTATCATACTATTATAAGCCGCCACAAGGGTATATATCTCTTCGGAAGCATTGTTAATATCTATTTTCTGGTTGCGTTTATCCAGCCTGGTTTCTGTAATTTTATCTGAAATAATTTTTAGGGATTTAGTGATATATTTTGAAAGGAAATAAGACAAAATAATTGCCAGCACCAACATAAATAAATACACTTCTCCCATTCGTAGAAGGAAATTATTTAAATCGCGGTTTAAAACCGTATCATCCTGCACATAGGGAAGGTACAAGATAGCCAGGGGTTTAAACTTTCCATCTAAAATATAAGAATAAGAAGACTGAAATTTTTGATCGTTAATTTCATTTTTTTCAATATACCTTTTGCTTTCCGATAGTTCTAATTTTCGTAAAATATGCGCATCTAGCTGATTATCGGTAGTATCTCTGAAAAAGGATTGATCAGATTTTATTAAGAGTTCCCCCTGAAGATCATAAATGTTGATTTGCATTTCATGAACCTGGGCCATTTCATGAATCTTATTGCGCTCCCTAAAAATGATGTCTATATTCTCGGTATTTACCAGAAAAGTAGTACTGGCCAGGATAAATTTAATATTTTCCTTAATAGCCTGTTCTTTTCTTTCCAGGCGCTCACGGTGATAATTCTCGGCTTCGTGCTTATATTGATATACCGTAATACCCACAATTAGAATAGAAGCTCCCAACACCAATAGGATCATGGAGATAAAAATGCGGGTACTTAAAGAAAGTTTTGAAAGCTTCATAATTAATAATTAGCTCAATGTAAGCAATTATCGCACCAATTAAGCATCAGGATTTTTAGCTCTAATGCGCTTATAAATTTTAACACCCAACATTAACATTGCGGCCAACAGGAAAATACCCAAAACTCCATAAATCCAGTTTAAAGCATCTCTTACAATCACTAAAAATATAACCGAAAAGAGGATTAAGGTAGATACTTCGTTCCAAAGCCGCATTTGGTTTGAGCTCCATTTTACTACATCGTTTTGGAGTTCTTTAAAAATAAGATGTGTTTTAAAATGATAGGCATACAACAAGACTACAAAACCTAATTTTACCAACATCCAATCTTGTGAAAGCCATCCCGGAGAAAGGTGAAGGAGTAAAAAAGCGAACAAACTGGCTAAAATAGCCGAAGGCCAGGTGATAATAAACCAGAGTCTTTTTGTCATTAACTTTAGCTGGGAAGCCAAAATACTTTTTTCCGGTTCCGGTTTTTGGGTTGCTTCAATATGATAAATAAACAAGCGTGGAATATAAAAAAGCCCGGCGAACCAGGTGATCACAAAGATAAGATGTAAAGCTTTTATGTATTGGTAATATTCTATCACTAATTATGGTTTTTTGGTTGGGTTTTGATGAGTGTTGAAAACACCAAGAACTGTAATTTTAAGATCTTCAACCTTATAGATAATTAAATAAGGAAAGATTGTTAGTCTTGCTTCCCTGTTATTACCATCAAATTTTCTGAATGAATATGGGTTTTCAGTGATATACACTATAGTACTTCGAAAATCATTTAGAAATCTTATTCCTAATTCAGATAATTGGTTGTTATACCAATCTATAGCTTCCTGAACATCCAAACGGGCCTTTACGCTTATTTTAAGCTTAAACCCCATATTTTTCAAAAATTTTTTTATTGAAGGTTTCCAGTGATTCGGTTTCCAAGTTCCCTTCCAAATAAGCCTTGTTCCGCTCATCTATTTCCTTCAATTGTTCCTTTGAAAGTTGGCTACTTCGGCTTTCTACTTCATAGTTTTCTCCTGGTTCACTGGCCCCGGGTTTTACATTTTTCAACAAAGCTACCATCTTCAAAAGCAAATCTTCATCATCACAAGCAATGATTTTTTGAATCAGTTCTATTTTCAAAGCATTCTTATCCATGGTTTTTTAGACCTTTCCAACAAAGATAGGGATTTATGAATTTTTCTATGAAAAAATTATTGGGAGGTTGTGGGCCTTAGTTTTAGCCTTATTTCCCTATTTAAGAAATAAGCTGTGAGTAGCGTTGAAAGTAAATCGGCAATAGGAAAAGAGATCCAAACTCCAATTTCACCGAAATATTCAGGTAAAATAAGTATTAACGGGATAAAAAAGAAACCCTGACGCGAAAGGGTAAGCAATAAAGCAGGAATGGCCTTTCCAACCGCCTGGTAATATGCAGCCCCAATTAATTGAATAGCTACAATAGGTGTTGCAGCAAAAACCCAGCGCATGGCATTTGGGGTTGCAGCAATAATCGTTGGGTTTTGAGTAAAGATTCCAACAATTTCTTCAGCAAATAACATAATACCGCCAAAGACCAACAATCCCAGGCCACAGGCATATAAAATTGCAGTATTAATACTTTTCTTTACCCGGTGGTATTTTTGAGCGCCATAATTAAAACCGGCAATGGGCAAAAAACCCTGTGTAACCCCCAAAACGGGAAAAAGGGCAAACATGAGCATTCTTCCAATAATAGCATAAATCGCTACTGAATCTTCCCCACCAAGATCAAACAAAATATTATTCATCAGTAAATAAATAATACTAACTACAGCCTGCCGTGCTAAGGTGACAAATCCCAGCGAGCCTATTTCAGAAATTATAGTTTTATGAAGTTGAAAATCTGGCAATCTAATTTTAAGCTCCGAATTTTTAGAAATAAAAAACCAGAAGACATAGGCAAAGCAAAAAAAGTAAGAAGCGGTAGAAGCCCAGGCTGCTCCCCACATTCCAAGCCCCATTTGATTGATAAGGATATAATCTAAGAGCAAATTCCCTACAGAGGGAATAATCATGGCAATCATCGCAAATTTAGGCTTACCTTCTGCCCTAATTACGGTATTTCCCATCATGCAAAGTGCTAAAAACGGTACGCCGTAAAGCACGATAGTATAATAAATTTTTGCCGGCTCAAAAATATCACCTTTTCCCCCGAAAACCGGAATAAGGGAATCTACAAAAACAAGCCCTATAATTACAAGGCTAATGGTAAGAAGTAAGGTAAGGCTAATTTGATTCCCAAAAGTTTTTACGGCCTTTTTTTGATTATTAGCACCAAGGGCCCGACTAATTATGGATGATCCCCCAATACCAATGGCCATACCCAGGGCGGCAATAAAAAAAGAAACCGGAAGTACTACGTTTATTGCTGCAATAGCCGTAGAACCAATCCAGTTTCCTACAAATATGGTATCGATTAAAATATTTAGCGACATCACCAGAATTCCTATAGAAGCCGGTGCCGCTTGTTGCACGAGTAATTTAGCTATTGGTTTCTCTCCAAGATTTGTGGAATTTGCCGAAGCCATTATACGTTAACCGGCTTTTGATGCGCCCATTCATCTACCCAACGGGAAAGCACCTTAACCCAATCGTCTCTATCGTTTAAGCAGGGAACCACAGTAAATTCTTCACCGCCAACTTCGTGAAATATCTCCTCGCCTTCCATGGCTATTTCTTCCAGGGTTTCTAAACAATCTGAAACGAAAGCCGGAGTAACAATAGCCAGTTTTTTCATTCCCTGTTTTCCAAAACGCTCTATGGTTCTATCGGTATAAGGCTGTAACCATGGATCGAAACCTAAACGGGATTGAAAAGAAACGCTATAAGAGTTTTCTTTTAATTCTAAATATTCGGCAACCAGCCTGGTGGTTTCAAAACACTGGTGGCGATAACAAAATTGATGCGCTGCCGAAGCCGTTTGGCAACAACTGCCATCAATCTTACAATGCGATTTGGTAACGTCACTTTTTCTAATATGCCGCTCTGGCACCCCGTGATAAGAAAACAATAAATGCTGAAAATCTTTTCCTTTAAGATTTTCGGCAATACTTTCGGCCAACACCCTAATATAATCGGAGTGATTATAAAATGGTGGCATGGTGGTAAATTGCATTTCCGGGAAATGTTCTTTTCTAAGCTCTTCGGCCAAAACAAGAATAGTTTCTGTAGTAGCCATTGCAAATTGCGGATATAATGGAAATAGCAACACCTCATCTACCCCTTTATCGTGCAATTCCTGAAGCCCGGATTTTATACTTGGTTCTCCATAACGCATGGCTAAAGCAATTGGCACCGAGGTGTTTTTATCTATCTTCTCCTGAAGCCGTTCAGACAATACAATGAGTGGAGAACCTTCTTCCCACCATATTTTTTGATAGGCCGCAGCCGATTTTTTAGGTCTTGTATTTAACACAATACCCCTTACCAGAAGGGTACGAGCCCAATATGGCACATCTATAACCCGCTCATCCATTAAAAATTCGTCCAGGTATTCTTTTACGTCTTTAGGGTCGGTGCTTTTTGGAGACCCCAGGTTAACCAATAATACGCCTTTACTCATAATTTTTCTTTTTCAACCTCAAAAATAAGCTTATTAAAAATGCAATAAAACTTTATTGTATTACACTTTCTTATGACTTTATAGAGATTTTATTTTTTTACTTCGTTTAATATGTACAAAATACTTTGTAAAATATGCTCCTTAAAGTCTGGTTCGCTATAAGATTGAATAGTATGCCCCAAACCTGTATAAATTGAAATTCCACCGTAGCCGGTTTTTCTCATCCAGGCAATGGGATGTTCATCACCGTTAGTACCACCTTCATACGAATTCTCATCAAGATAGAGCAAAACCTGCATTTCGGGGTTTAAATTTTTATAATTATACCATTCATCTGTTCTGGTCCAAATCTTTGGCAGATGCGAAACCGTTGGGTGCTTGGGCATATTTACATGAATATCTGCTTCCTGTACCTTAGGGTGCCCGGCAAAATATCCACCTACTAAATTACCAAACCAGGGCCATTCAAACTCGGTATCTGCCGCGGCGTGAATTCCGAAGAAATTACCCCCTTTCTTTATATATTTTTCAAAAGCATCCTGCTCAGTTTCATTTAAAACATTTCCTGTGGTATTAAGAAAAATCACAAGATTAAATTCAGCCAAATTTTTCCCATTAAAATCACTCCCATCTTTAGTGGTCGTTACTTTAAAACTGTGATCTGATGCGAGCTGCTTAATTAATTCTAAACCCGCAGGAATAGATTTGTGCCAAAAACCTTCGGTTTTATAGAAAACCATTACCTGCTTTTGCACCTTACTGTCTTTATTCCCGGCATCTTGTGCAAAACAGTTATGTTGATTAAAAAGAAAAAGCCCTAAAAAAACAAGCACTCCTAATCTATACATATTTACAGGTTTGGGGTTAGTGACATGATATATTTTTTTGGTGTTGTGCCGAATTTCTTTTTAAACGCGGCAATAAAATGACTGGAAGTACTATAGCCCACCTTTAATCCCACTTCGTTTACATTATAATCGCCACTATCCAAAAGCTTTCTTGCAAATTCCATTTTATAATCAAATAGAAAACTGTAAACAGAATCACCGTAAATTTGCTTGAAACCTTCTTTTAATTTTTTAAGGCTTAATCCAATTTCATCAGATAATTCCTGTAACGAAGGCGGTTCGGCCATTCGGGAAATCACAATATCTTTGGCTTTTCTTATTTTTATAATATTCTCTTCGTCAATTAAAAAAGGGCATTGCTCTACATCGGGATCTTCTGTTCGATTAAAGTATAAACTCAACAATTCATAAGCCTTAGCCTTAAAGTAAAGGTTTTTTATACTGCGGGTAAGATTGAAATTCATCACCTGGTTAAGCACTATGGCCATAGAGGGCGAAATAGGAGCGTCTTTATAATACTTTTTATCTTTATTTTCTGCACTTAAAAAAGTAATATAGCCCGCTTCCTGAGAAAAAAGTGAATGAAATTTTTTAATAGAAATCACTAGCGAAATTAACCAGGAATTTGGCTCTAAAACCAGGTTAAGCGGAAGATCCTGCTGCGGATTATATAACAACAATGAACTTTCTTCGTTAAGCGGGAGCTCGTAATTGCCCTTATTAAACTGAAACTTACAATTACCTTTCAAATTAAAATGGAACTGAATAAAACTACTATCAATATTCCTTATGATTTTTTGGCTATCAGAAGTATCATTTTGAAACTTTAAAAGATAAAAACCCTCTTCAATCTTCAAACCCTCTGTAAATCTTTCAGCGTTATTTTTATCTTCTAAAACCATATTTTGAATTTTAATACTATTTAGAACAGTTCTAAACTGCACTATCCAAATGGACTATTATTGCTACAAATGTAAGCAAATACCATATTTTAAGGAGTTAAAAAAACTAAAATAACTGAAAGCGATACAAAAAGTACTTTGAGCGTTACTTTTTGATTTATCATTAGCTTAATTTTGCAACCGAATACCCCATACAGGTACATGAAAGATTATCATATAGCAAGCGGAAAACATTTTTATACAATTGGTCTTAGTTACAAAAAGGCCGATGCAGAAATAAGAGGACATTTTAGTTTAGATGAAGAAGCAAAAAAACGTTTGTTACTTCAGGCTAATGCTGAAGGTATTGAGGCCATTCTGGTAACTTCTACCTGCAACCGAACTGAAATCTATGGATTTGCCGAACATCCTTTTCAACTTATAAAGCTACTCTGTGAGCACACTCATGGCACGGTAGAAGAGTTTGAAAAAGTAGCATATGTTCATAAAAACAAACAGGCCATTTCCCATATGTTTAGGGTGGGAACCGGTTTGGATAGTCAAATCCTGGGGGATTTTGAAATTATTAGTCAGTTAAAACTGGCCTTTACCCGTTCCAAAAAACTTGGTTTGGTGAATGCCTTTTTAGAAAGACTGGTTAATGCCGTAATACAGGCGAGCAAGCGTATTAAAAACGAAACTCAAATTTCAACGGGGGCTACCTCAGTATCTTTTGCCTCGGTACAATACATTTTGAAAAATGTACCTAATGTAACCGACAAAAACATCTTGCTTTTCGGCACCGGAAAAATAGGACGAAACACCTGCGAAAATCTAATTAAACATACCCATAACGAACATATAACCTTAATTAACCGCACCAAGGATAAAGCGGAAAAAATTGCCGGGAAATTTAATCTTATCGTTAAAGATTATGCCGATTTACAGGCAGAAATAAGAAATACAGATATTCTTATTGTTGCCACCGGGGCGCAAAACCCTACTATCTCTAAAGAACTAATCTATTCTAATAAAGATTTATTGGTTTTAGACCTTTCTATTCCAAAGAACGTTTCAGAAGATGTAGCACATTTGCTTAACGTAAAACTGGTGCACCTGGATGAACTTTCAAAAATTACAGATGAAAATTTAGAGCGTAGAAAGCGTTTTATTCCCGAAGCCGAAGTTATTATCAAAGAAGTAGAAACAGACTTCAATAAATGGCTTGAAACAAGAAAATTTGCTCCTACAATAAAAGCTTTAAAGAAAAAGCTTAGAAGTATGAAAGATGCCGAGCTCGATTTTCAGCGTAAAAAAATATCAGATTTTAACGATGAACAAGCTGAAATAGTTAGCGACAGGATTATTCAAAAAATAATGAAGCATTTTGCCAATCATTTAAAAGAAGATTCGGAAACTACCAACGAAAGCCTGGAATTAATCCAGAAAGTATTTCAGCTAGAAGAACAGGCGCAATGAATAAAGTAATTCGTATTGGCACCAGGGATAGCGAACTCGCTCTCTGGCAGGCAAAGACTGTGCAGAATGCATTAGAAAAAGCAGGCCACAAAACTCAACTTTTGCCCGTTAAATCTACGGGAGATCTTAATTTGAATCAACCACTTTACGAAATGGGCATTACCGGGATTTTTACCAAAACCCTGGATGTGGCCATGATAAAAGGTGATATTGATATTGCTGTGCACTCTATGAAAGATGTGCCCACAGCACTTCCAAAAGGAATCGTGGAGGCTGCGGTCTTAAAACGTGCCAACACTAAAGATATTCTTGTTCACAAAGGTCTTGATTTCCTTGAAAAAGAAGGAACTATTGCTACAGGCAGTTTAAGAAGAAAAGCTCAATGGTTAAACAAATACCCGGCACATCGGGTAGTAGACTTACGCGGCAATGTAAACACCAGGATGAAGAAATTAGAGGATAATGCCTGGAATGGGGCAATTTTCGCTGCTGCCGGCCTGGAACGTATCGCTTTAAAACCAGAAAACTTTATAGATCTAAATTGGATGATTCCGGCCCCGGCACAGGGTGCCATGCTGGTAGTTGCCATGGAGCAAGATGACTTTACACGAAAAGCCCTTGCTTTATTAAACCATAAAAAATCTGAAATATGCGTACATGTTGAACGCGAATTTCTAAAGGTTCTCGAAGGCGGTTGTACCGCTCCAATAGGTGCATTAGCTACCATTGAAAAAGACCTGATTTATTTTAAAGCTGCTCTTTTTAGTCTGGACGGAAAACAAAAAATTGGGATAGAAAAAACGGTTGCTTTAAACGAATTTAAAAATTTAGGAAAGCGTTGTGCTGAAGAAGTTCTAAATAATGGCGGCTCGAAACTAATGCAGCAAATAAAAGCCGAAATAAATAGTCAGGACTGATTTTTATTTAAACAATTTGGAATGAAAAGCATTCTCTCCACAAAAAAACTCAGTAATTCCCAGAAACAGTTGTTTCTAAATTCGGGATTAAGCCTAGTAGAATATGATGCGATTTTTATAAGTCCTACCAATGCTCAACTTCCATCAAAAGAAATTGAAAACGTAATTTTTACCAGTAAAAACTCGGTAAACGCTGTTTTGGGGAAAATAAAGTTTAAAAACTGCTTTTGTGTTGGGGAAAAAACCGCCGAACTTTTAAGCGATAATGGTTTTCACATACAGGAAGTTGCAGATTATGGTAAAGATTTAGCCAATATTATTGCCAAAAAATATGCTTCAGAAACTTTTACGTTTTTTTGCGGCAATAAAAGGATGGACGAAATCCCCGGAAGGCTACAACAAGAAAATATTAAATTTCAGGAAATTCAAGTCTATAATACAAGCCTAAATCTACAGGCATTTTCCCAAAATTTTGATGGAATTCTATTCTTTAGTCCAAGTGCCGTACAAAGTTTTACCGAAAAAAATACACTTTCAGGCATCACCGCATTTTGTATAGGAAATACTACTGCTTTAGAAGCCCAAAAACATACAAACAACATAATAATTGCTACCAAACCAAGCATTGAAAATGTGATTGTACAGGTAGTAAAATATTTTAAAAAATGATAAAAAACGATCTATTCCTAAAGGCTTTAAAAGGTGAAACAGTAGAGCGACCACCGGTTTGGATGATGCGACAGGCAGGCCGTTACCTTCCAGATTTTATGAAGCTTAAAGAAAAGTACGACTTCTTTACTCGTTGCAGGACTCCAGAATTGGCTACCGAAATTACGGTTATGCCAATACACCAGGTAGGCACCGATGCGGCTATTTTATTTAGCGATATTTTGGTGGTTCCACAGGCCATGAACATAGAGGTAGAAATGAAACCGGGCGTTGGCCCATGGTTACCCAATCCTATTCGCACAACAAAAGCCGTAGAAGAGGTGATTGTTCCCAATATAGAAGAGACTTTGGGTTACGTGATGGATGCTATTAAAATGACCAAACAGGAACTGAATAATGAAGTTCCGCTTATTGGTTTTGCAGGTTCCCCATGGACAATTTTATGTTATGCTGTACAGGGCCAGGGTTCTAAAAACTTTGATATAGCAAAGAAATTTTGTTTTACCAACCCAATAGCAGCCCATCAATTGCTACAAAAAATAACCGATACAACGATCGCTTACCTCAAAGCCAAGGTTGAAGCCGGTGTAGATGCCGTACAAATTTTTGATTCCTGGGGCGGTATGTTAAGCCCTGTAGATTACCAGGAATTTTCCTGGAAATACATCCAGCAGATTATTGATGCTTTAAAAGATGATATTCCGGTAATAGCATTTGGAAAAGGCTGCTGGTTTGCCCTTAATGAAATGGCAAATTCGGGAGCTTCAGCTTTAGGTGTAGACTGGACGATTAGTGCCAGAAATGCCCGGTATTTAAGCGGAGGCAAAATCACCTTACAGGGTAATTTTGACCCTTCAAGGTTGTATTCCCCACCGGCAGAGATCAAAAAAATGGTGGCCCAAATGATCAATGAATTTGGAAAAGACAGGTATATCGTAAACCTGGGGCACGGTATTTTGCCCGATATCCCGGTAGAGAATGCAAAAGCCTTTGTAGAAGCGGTAAAAGAATATAAAGCCAGTTAGTGGCAGTCTGGGCGCGAATTAAAAATATGAACTTTAAAGAGCTGCTTGCAGTCTTTAAAGTTTTTATAAGTAAACCGCGCTATATGTTACCCACCTACCGGGCTACTATTGAAACCTTAAAGATTTGTGATGAACTTTATCAAAAAGAGCATCATAAAAATGGCAAAGAAAATGCCTTTAGACACGCGCTGTGGAATTATTTGATTTGCCGGGAATGTTTTAGAATTTCTCAATCGGTAGAAGCTGCCAGAATTTGGAGTGATCAATTTACGGGTTTGCACGAAAAGCTTTCTCCAAATCAAAAGCTTGCCAAAGCAATGGATTTACATAATAACAGGTTTGGGCAGGCTATATTTCAGGGAACTCATTTATCATCTAAAGCAGTTATCACACTGCTTCAGGAAAAGATGAAAAGCGCCCGTAAAGTATCTGAAACTAAAGAAATAGCGAAAACAAAAAACAACCTGGTTTATATTGAAGATTGAAAAATGAGAGCGGAATTTTATAATTACATTGAAAAATTACAGGATAAAATCTGTAGGAAATTAGAAGAAATAGACGGTAAAGCCAGGTTTCACCAGGATCTTTGGGAACGAGAAGAAGGTGGTGGCGGTAGAACCCGGGTTATAGAAAATGGCGCTGTTTTTGAAAAAGGCGGTGTAAATATTTCGGCGGTACATGGACCTTTGGCCCCGGCTATGCAACAATATTTTAAAGTGGGAGATGTAGATTTTTTTGCTTGTGGCCTTAGCCTGGTAATACATCCAAAAAACCCGATGGTACCTACCGTTCATGCCAATTGGCGTTATTTTGAAATGTATGATAAAGATGGAAAGGTTTTAGACCAGTGGTTTGGTGGCGGGCAAGACCTTACACCCTATTACCTGTTTGAAGAAGATGCCGTGCATTTCCATAAGGTTTCAAAAGAAGCTTGCGACAAACATTCTCCCGAATTCTATCCCGAATACAAGAAAAAATGCGACGAATATTTCTGGAATTCCCATAGAAATGAAGCCCGGGGAATTGGAGGACTATTTTTTGATTATCTAAAAGCTTCAGAAGAAAAAACTATTAAAGACTGGTATGATTTTGTGACCGAAGTAGGCAATAGTTTCCTTGCAGCCTATGTTCCAATTGTAGAGAAACGCAAAAACCTATCCTATAATGAGGCAAACCGCAACTGGCAGGAAATAAGACGCGGACGCTACGTAGAATTTAATTTAGTACACGATAAAGGCACCCTGTTCGGATTAAAAACCAACGGAAGAATTGAAAGTATTTTAATGAGCCTCCCCCCGCACGTACAATGGACTTACAACCACCATCCCAAACCAGGCAGCGAGGAAGAAAAATTAATAAAAGTTTTGGAAAAACCACGAAATTGGGTTTAATAGCTATCAGCCTTTAGCTTTTAGCATTAAGCAGGGAAATATGAGAAACTATAAAAATTATTCAGTTTGGGAAAAAGCTCATAAACTCACGCTTGATGTTTATCAAATACTAGCCAATTATCCTCAAGAAGAGCTTTATAGTTTGGTTAGCCAAATGAAACATTCTTCCAGTTCTATTCCCACAAATATTGCTGAAGGTTGTGGAAGGAAAAGCGACAAAGATTTTGCAAGATTTCTCTACATTGCATTTGGTTCAGTCAATGAATTAGAATATCAAATTCTATTAAGTGTTGATCTTAATTTTATAACAGAGGCGCAAAGCAAGCCAATAATTTTTCAAGTAGAGGAAATTAAAAAAATGCTGAACTCTTTAATTCAAAAATTAAATTAAACGCCAACAGCTAATTGCTTATAGCTATTGGCTTAAAGCCAAAAAAATGTATCCACTAAGAAGAAATAGAAGATTAAGGACTAATGAGGCTATTCGTAGTCTTGTAAGAGAAACCGCGATTAGTCCAAACGATTTTATCGCACCACTTTTTGTGGTGGAAGGGAAAAACAAAAAAGAAGAGATCGCTTCTATGCCCAATTATTTTAGGTTTAGTCTTGATTTGCTAGAGAAAGAGGTAAAAGAGCTATGGGCTTTAGGAATTAAATCGGTTTTGCTATTTGTAAAGGTTCCTGAAAACCTAAAAGATAATGCTGGCTCAGAAGCTTTAAATGCAAACGGACTTATGCAACGAGCCATAAAAACCGTAAAAAATACAGTCCCTGAGATGTTGGTTATGACCGATGTTGCTTTGGATCCTTATTCTGTTTATGGACACGACGGAGTAGTTACCGATGGGAAAATTAGTAATGACGACACCACCGCCATCTTGGCTGAAATGGGACTCTCTCATGCCAAAGCCGGTGCCGATATCCTCGCACCAAGCGATATGATGGACGGTCGAATTCTGGAAATGCGAAATTTATTGGAAGATAAGGGGTTTTATGAAACCGGAATTATGAGTTACAGTGCCAAATATGCATCGGCTTTTTACGGGCCGTTTAGGGATGCTCTGGATTCTGCACCGGTTGATGCCGAGAATATTCCAAAAGACAAAAAAAGCTATCAAATGGACCCTGCCAACCGTGAGGAAGCAGTTAAAGAAACCCTTATGGATATTGAGGAAGGTGCAGATATTGTGATGGTAAAACCCGGCCTATGTTATTTAGATATTGTTCGAGACATTAGGAATGTAGTAGATATTCCGGTAGCTGTTTACCAGGTAAGTGGGGAATATGCAATGATAAAAGCTGCGGCCGAAAAAGGTTGGCTAGACCATGATGCCGTAGTATTAGAACAATTAACCGCTATAAAACGTGCCGGGGCATCAATGATTGCCAGTTATTTTGTCAGGGATGCAGTAAAGCTTATTTCTTAAAATTTATAACTAAATTTTAGGAATTAACAAACCGGTTTTTATATACTTTTGCTAGATGAAACACCAGAAAAATTTTAGAACTTTATATGCGCTATTAGCCATATTATTTATGTCCTTTTCAGGGCAGGGTTTTGCTTTTTCTGGTTTTTCTGATGAGAATCTCGATTCCAGAAATTACGATTATCTACAAGCTGAACAGAACAAACAAGCTGTTCTATTTGCCGAAAACCTTAGTTCTGAACACAGCACCTCAGAGGAAAATAGCCTAGATTTTTCAGGAAGTTTTGTTTCTACTTTAACTTCAAAAGAAATACTGCCACCTTACATTGGGAAATTAGCATTTTTCAATCATTTAGATCAAAGGCAGTTAATCCTACAATATATTTATCCTTTCCATTTTTTCTGGTGATTATACAGGTTTCCGAAAAATTCAAGCTTTTTCGTAAATCATATCTGGCTCTATAACAGAGCAAACACATAAAAAATCACCTAAATTTTACAAAAATGGATACCGTATCTACACTAATTGGCCTTGGCCTTTTAGCATTATTTATGCTGCCGGTGCTATACCTTATTTGGCAACAAAACAACAAAGAAAAAAACAGGCTAAAAAATCTTAAAAACATAAGTGCTCAAAACAACTTGAACGCAGACACTTTTGAGGTTTCGGCCAATCTATTACTTGGCTTAGATACCAAAGCAAATAAATTGCTTATTGTAGAGCCTACCAATAATATGCAACACAAAATTTTAGACCTTACTAAAGTAAAAAGTAGCACAGTAAACTCTTGCACTTTTCCTGAAAACAACAAACTAATTAAAAGCGTTAGTTTAGACATTTCAGAAAGCAAAAAACATCAAAAACTCACCAAAATTATCTTTTATGATGAAGATAATAATGAAAATGAGCGCAACAATGCATCAGAAAGTTTGGTTATTGCGAGGAAGTGGCAGCGCATAATTAATGAAAAACTTTCGGCTTAAAACCTCCTAAACAACTCTTATTACGCCCCAATTTCTATCTATTGGGGCGGTTTTTGATGTTTTATCATTTCTTTGTACCTGTTTGCAGGAATTATCTTTAAATTAGTATTTCAAACAAGCCTTAAAACTAATATGGGATTACTAATTTTATTTGCTGTTCTTTCCATCTTCTTTTCTTTTATGTGTTCTATCCTGGAAGCAGCTTTATTGAGTGTAACCCCTTCTTATATAAAAATTAAAAATAAAGAAGGAAAAGCATACGCTACAACTCTGGCAAATTTTAAGCAGGATATAGACAAACCCTTAATTGCCATATTAACTGTTAATACTATTGCCCATACTGTTGGTGCTATTTTGGTGGGGGTACAGGCAGAAAAAATTTATGGCGATGGTGGCAATGCAGTGGGAATAGTATCTGCAATTATGACCATGGCTATCTTGATTCTTTCTGAAATAATCCCTAAAACCATTGGTGCAACCTATTGGCAATCTTTAGGAAATTTCACGGCAAAAACCCTTAAAATAATGATCTTCCCGCTGCAATACACCGGGATACTTTGGTTTATGATGCTTACCACTAAGTTAATAGGGAAATCGGCCCATGTTTCGTCTATGAATCGCGAAGAATTTGCTGCAATTACAGATGCTGCCGAGGAAGAAGGTGTTTTTGATGAAAGTGAAACAACGGTTATTAAAAACCTCCTGGTATTTAAATCGGTTAAAGCAAAAGATGTAATGACGCCCTATTCTGTTGCTATTATTGAAAATGAAGATACCAGCATAGAAGAGTTTCACAGAACCCATAAAAACCTTAAATTCTCCAGGATTCCTGTTTATAAGAACCAAACCAACAATGTAACAGGATTCATATTAAAAGATGATGTGCTGGAACAAATGATTGATGATAGGGGGCCAGAGCCTTTAAGCTCTTTAAAAAGAGAAATCTTTATGAGTGCGGCAGACACCCCAATACCCGAACTTTTTGAGAATTTTGTTCAAAAAAGAGGGCATATCTCCATGATTGTAGATGAATTTGGAAATACGGTTGGCCTGGTAACCATGGAAGATATTATTGAAACGCTTTTAGGCCTTGAAATTATGGATGAAAGTGATAGTATTGAAGATATGCAGATGCTGGCACGCCAAAACTGGGAAAAAAGAGCAAAACGCCTTGGGTTAATTCAAAGGAAAGACAATGAGGAAGACGCAGATGCCACATCAGATATTTCTGAAAACTCCGCTGGGAACGGCCAGCATTAGTGGAGACGAAGCGGGAATAACGGCAATTCAAATCCTGGATGAAGAAATTCCAACTTCAACAGAAATACCTCCTTTTTTTCAATTGGCAGTTCAAGAATTAAACGATTATTTTAAAGGAGATCTTAAAGAATTCAGCTTAAAGCTTAACCCCAAAGGCACTGCTTTTCAGCAAAAAGTTTGGAAAGCGCTTAACGAAATTCCTTTTGGAAAAACCTGTAGTTACCTTGAACTCTCCAGAAAGCTGGGTAACGAAAAGGCAATACGGGCAGTAGCTTCGGCAAACGGAAAAAATCCGCTCTGGATAGTAATTCCCTGCCATCGCGTAATTGGCAGTGACGATTCCCTAACCGGATATGCAGGTGGATTATCACGTAAGCAATGGCTTTTAAACCACGAAAATAATTCTTCACAACTTTCCATGTTCTAAACCCTTAATCCTATGATTAGATTTTTAAAAATTATTGGTTCGGTAATTCTCACCCTTTCCATAGCCATCGTAATTCTTATTATATTCGATTTTGGTTATATTTTCCGCGGCATTCAAACCACCTATTTTCAAGGCCATAATACAGCTTTTATAGATGATTATCCACATTTTGAAAACAGGCTTATTGAAGCCGGCTCCGAAACAGGCACCTGGCCAGAACACCCAAATTATAACTCGGTTACCCCTACAGAAAATCTTGCCGAGCTAAACGAAGAGCTGGAAACCGCCGCATTCCTAATTATAAAAAACGACAGCATTTGGTTCGAAAAATACTTTCAGGAATATGGGCCAGGTTCTAAAACCAATTCGTTTTCTATGGCCAAAAGCATTGTTGCTGCATTATTGGGAAAAGCCATTAAAGACGGGTATATAAAAAGTTTGGAGCAACCGGTAGCCGACTTCTTTCCACAGTTTACACCTAAGCTAAAAGTAGGTGATTTAGCCTCCATGTCTTCAGGCTTAAATTGGAACGAAAATTATTACAACCCCTTTGGGATGACTGCCCGTGCCTATTTTGATGAAAATATTCGCGAACTGGTATTACGCCTTGAAGTAACAGAAACTCCAGGAGAAAGCTTTAAATACCTTAGCGGAAACACTATTTTACTGGGTATGCTTATAGAAAAAGCCACGGGAGAAAAACTTTCACAATATTTAAGCGATAGTTTTTGGAAGCCCATGCAAATGCAACAAGATGCTTTATGGCAATTAGACAGCGAGGAGAGCGGGATGGAAAAAGCCTATTGCTGTATAGCTTCCAATGCCCGGGATTTTGCACGTTTTGGGAAACTTTATAAAAACCAGGGTATGTGGAACGAAGAACAGCTTCTGGATCCTGACTTTGTAGAGAAATCTATTAAACCCCGTTTTAAAGATAGCCCGCAATATGGCTATGGTTTTTGGCTTAGCGATTATAAAAACAAAGATATTTTTTATATGCGTGGTATTCGAGGGCAGTATGTTATTGTAATACCTGAAGATGATTTGATTATTGTAAGATTGGGGGAAAACCTGATTAAAAAAGAAGAAGATGAAGAGCACGCACCCGATTTCTATAAGTATATTGATGAGACTTATAAAATGCTAAACAATGCTGCAAAAAATTAAACTGGAGCATATTCTTTTTCTTGATATTGAGACGGTGCCCGAATTTGAAAATTTCAACGATCTTGATGAAGAAAAAAAATTGCTCTGGGAATCAAAAACCCAATACCAACGCAAAGATGATTTTACTGCAAAGCAGTTTTATGACCGCGCCGGGATTTGGGCAGAATTTGGAAAAATTGTTTGTATTTCGGTAGGCTTTTTTAATTTTAAAAATAAAAACAGATCCTTTAGGCTTACCACTTTTAAAGGGGAAGAAAGAGACTTACTACAAGAGTTTTCGTTATTATTAGAAGAGCATTTTTCAAAACCTCAGCACCTACTTTGTGCCCACAATGGGAAAGAATTCGATTTTCCATTTATTGCGCGTAGAATGCTAATTCATAACTTGCCACTACCCACAAAACTTAATTTAAGCGGAAAAAAGCCCTGGGAAGTACCACATCTAGATACTTTAGAACTCTGGAAGTTTGGAGATTATAAACATTATACTTCCCTAAAATTATTGACCAATGTATTAAAAATACCTTCTCCAAAAGATGATATTTCGGGTAGCGATGTAAGGGATGTATTTTACATTGAAAAAGATATAGCTCGTATTGTCGATTATTGCGAGAAAGATGTACTTGCTATTGCCCAGGTTGTTTTAAAGCTGCGCCAGGAAAATTTATTACAGGCTTCAGAAGTTATAAGTGTTTCATAATTTTTTGAAGTATGAGTTTAATCATATTCTATAGTATTTTAACCTAAGCTAAAGGATTATCCATCAAATATTTCCTAACTTTAAGTACAACCAATAAAACCTAGAGATATGTATTTGTATATTGAAATGTGGAACGTTACCCGCAGATGGTTAAAACTCACTGTTGAAGAACGCCGTAAGGTATTCACAAATATGGAAGAGCGCATTAAAGAAATGAAATCCCGTGGCGTAGAGAATATGGGATGGGCGCGAAATGATGAACATACTCCCTACCGAAGTGATTACAGGTATATCACGGTTTGGAAAATGCCTTCTAAGGAGGAAGTGAAAATGTTGGAGGAAAATTTAGATCGTGTTGGCTGGTACAAATATTTTTCTCAAGCCAATTCACGCGGAGAAATTATTGCCAGAGACGAGGCCATAGATTTTCTTGTTAATATAAAAGAAACGTCTACCTCTTTTTTAGATGCGTAAATAACTTAGCACCTGTTTTGGAAGATTTAATTCTAAACATTCCAAAACAGGTGTTACTTATATTTCCATTTCAGGAATATCGCCTTCTACCAGCAACTTTCCTTCAGTAGCTTTTTTAATATCTTCTACACTTACTCCGGGAGCTCGTTCCAGGAGCTTAAAGCCATCTTTGGTAACTTCAATAACCGCAAGATTAGTCACAATTTTTGTAACACAAGCAACACCTGTTAAAGGCAGGCTACATTTTTTAAGCAATTTTGAAGCGCCGGCTTTATTGGTATGCATCATTGCCACGATAATATTTTCGGCACTGGCAACAAGGTCCATAGCACCTCCCATGCCTTTTACCATTTTCCCCGGAATTTTCCAGTTGGCAATATCGCCATTTTCGGCCACTTCCATAGCTCCCAAAATTGTTAGATCTACGTGCTGCCCTCTTATCATTCCAAAACTCATCGCAGAGTCGAAAAAACTTGCTCCGGGAAGGGCTGTTATAGTTTGTTTTCCGGCATTAATCAAATCGGCATCTTCTTCACCTTCTATAGGAAAAGGGCCCATTCCCAAAATTCCGTTTTCACTTTGAAACTCTACTTCTATATCATCGCGTACAAAATTGGCTACCAGGGTAGGAATTCCAATTCCTAAATTCACATAATACCCATCTTTTACCTCTTTGGCTATGCGTTTTGCTATTCCTTCTTTGTCTAACATCCTTTACTAGTTATTCGTTAATTAGTTATTTGTTAATGGTCTAATAATTAGAGTGCACAGATATGCTTCAAATTAGAATTAGTTTCTTAATGTAAGCCTAAAACTAATCACTTTTAACCCTTAACCCTTAACTCACTTTTCTCACCGTTCTCTTCTCTATTCGCTTTTCGTAATTTTTTCCTTCAAAAATACGTTGTACAAAAATGCCCGGAATATGAATTTGATTTGGATCTAATTCTCCCGGCTCTACCAATTCTTCTACCTCGGCAACCGTAATTTTTGCAGCACCACACATTAGAGGATTGAAGTTTCGTGCGGTTCCTTTAAAAATAAGGTTCCCGGCTTTATCACCTTTCCAGGCTTTTACAAAGGCAAAATTGGCTTTAAAAGCTCTTTCCAAAACATACATTTTCCCATCAAATTCGCGGGTTTCTTTAAACTGCGAAACCTCGGTACCGTAACCTGCGGGTGTATATATGGCGGGAAAGCCCTGTTGTGCAGCCTGGCAGCGTGCGGCCAATGTTCCCTGTGGAATAAGTTCTACTTCCAATTCTTCGCTAAGCATTTGGCGCTCAAACTCATCGTTTTCTCCCACATAGGAAGAAATCATTTTATCTATTTGTTTCTTTTGAAGTAAAAGTCCGAGGCCAAAGTCATCTACCCCGGCATTATTAGAAATACAGGTAAGATTTTTTACATTAAGACGTACTAATTCTGAAATGGCATTTTCAGGAATACCACTAAGGCCAAACCCTCCCAGCATAAACGTCATACCATCTTCTACTCCCTGCAAAGCATCTTTTACATTTGCTACAGTTTTTTTAATCATCGGTATTTAATTTTACCGAAAAATACGAAAATAAAAATGCTGTTACAATGCTTTTAAGCTTGCAGATTATATTTTTCTAATAAATAACGCTTAATTTTTGATAAATAATCAAAAACTCCTGGAGGAATACCACGAGTTATGTATCGAAAAATACTTCTTAAAATGTTAGATAAATCAAGTAAAATTAAAACCTCTAGAGGATTTAAAAATCAAGTTCATCTGGGATACTATCGGTTTCAGATTGGTTTTCCTCATTATATTCTTCACAATCTACCTGTATAGACAGATTATCGGGCTTTGGAAAATTACCTTTTGATACATCAAGTTCCTCATCGGCATAAAGATCTTTCATATACATCCCCCAAATTGGTAATGCCATAGTAGCACCCTGCCCATAGGTTAAACTAGGAAAATGAACTGCTCTATCTTCAGCACCCACCCAAACTCCGGTCACTAAATTAGGTACCATACCCATAAACCAGCCATCACTTTGGTTTTGCGTGGTCCCGGTTTTACCTGCTATAGGATTTTTAAAATCATATGGATACCCGGTTACTCCGCGTTTGTAATGAGCAAAATCTTTGGCATAGGTGCCACGTAAACGAACCCCTGAACCGTACTGTGTAACTCCTTCTAAAATATTCACCGTTACATAAGCCGCTTCTTTATTAAGCACATCGCGGGTTTCTGGAACATGTTGATAAAGTACCGTTCCGTTTTTATCTTCAATTCGGTTTACAATAACCGGTTTCACATATACCCCTTCATTTACAAAAGTGCTATATGCCGATACCATTTCAAAAAGACTCATGTCTTCGGTACCCAAAGCAATTGCCGGACCTTCAGAAAAGTTTTCAGTATCTACGCCTAATTTTTTAATCAAATCTATTACCGGTCCTGGTCCGGTCCTATCTATAAGCCGGGCGGTTACCGTATTTACAGATTGTGCAAGGGCATTCTTTAAACTAATCATTCCCTCGTATTTTCTATTAGCATTTGATGGAGACCAATCTTTTGCATTTCCATATTTACCGGCTTCGATAGTAAACCTGTTTTTAGGCATTATATCACAGGGAGAAAGCTTTAGCTGGTCTATTGCCGTGGCATACACAAAAGGCTTAAAGGTAGAGCCTACCTGACGCTTACCCTGTTTAACATGGTCGTATTTAAAATGTTTAAAGTTAGTACCTCCAACCCAGGCTTTTACTTCCCCTGTTTGCGGTGTCATAGACATTAAACCTGCCTGTAAAAAGCCTTTATAATAAAAAATAGAATCTTTAGGAGTCATAATGGTATCCTTTACCCCATCCCAGGAAAAGACACGCATTTTGGTTTCTTTATCAAAAGAAGCCAGGATGGTCTCCTCAGATTTACCCTGCTCTTTCATTTCGCGCCATCTCACAGAACGTCGCATAGCACTTTTCACAATATTATTAATTTGCTCCTGATTTAAATCTCTAAAAGGTGCGGTCCTGTTTTTCTCATTTTGCCTGTCAAATTCCTTCTGCAAATGTGAAATATGTCTTTCTACTGCAGTTTCGGCATACTGCTGCATCTTAGAATCTATACTGGTATAAATCTTTAAACCATCGCGATACAGGCTATATTCGGTATCATCGGGTTTTGGATTTTTTTCTATCCAGTCTTTCATAAAGCCTTGTAGGTATACACGAAAATAGGTTGCCATCCCTTCATCGTGGCCCTCAGGGGAAAAATCAAGGTTTAAGGGTAATTTTTGAAGTGAATCTTTTTCTTGCTCAGACAAATAACCGTTTTTATACATTTGAACAAAAACCTGATTACGACGCTGTTTTACCAGTTCGGGCCTACGTACAGGATTGTATAAAGCAGCATTCTTTAACATTGCTACCAATACCGCTGATTCTTCTATGTTAAGATTTTTAGCTTCTTTACCAAAGTAAATTTTTGAAGCCGAACGAATCCCAACAGCCTGATACACAAAATCGTATTTATTAAAATACATGGTAATAATTTCCTCTTTTGTGTACTGGCGTTCTAATCGGGTAGCGATTATCCATTCTTTTACTTTTTGTAAAATCCTGGCAAAAGGGTTATTTGAAACCTGTTCGGTAAATAATAATTTAGAAAGCTGTTGCGTAATGGTACTGGCACCTCCACGGGTACCCAGGTAGACTGCTGCTCTTATAGTGCCTTTAGCATCTATCCCAGCATGTTTATAAAAACGCTCGTCTTCTGTGGCAACAAGGGCTTCCACTAAATGATCTGGAAGGTCTTCATATTTTATAGGCGTACGGTTTTCGCTATAATACTTCCCCAGGGTTTCCCCATCTGAAGAGAAAATTTCGGTAGCGAGATTAGTTTCAGGGTTCTCCAGCTCTTCAAAATTGGGCATCTTGCCAAAAGCACCCCAACCTGCCATTAAAAAAATTAAAACTACAGCTAAAAATCCTATTCCAAAAAAAGTCCAAAATCCAATAATATAAGGCCTTTTACTGGTTTTGGTCTTTTGCTGTTTCTTTTTTGTTGCGGCCATGTATATAAAATATTATTGCAGGTCTTTTTCAATCCTGAAACCTACGTGGGTAATTCCTTCTAAATTTTCTATTCCCTCTACCTCGTCGTTTTTACGCATTGCCTGTTTAATGGCAATTTTATATTCTCCGGGTTCGGTAAAACTTACATTCTCTTTATACCAGAGTTTGCTTTCTTTTACATCACCAAAACCCGTACCAAGCCAGGTTCCATCTGGTGCTGCCATTTCATATTCTAAAGTATCGGTAACTACCTTTCCTTGCGGAAAACGCATTTCGGTAATCAAAAATAAATTGCTGTATTTATAATCTTTATTATTCCTAAGATTTATAAACAGGTTATAAGTTTGTAACGAGTCTAATTCTCCCAGGTTAAAAACAAGGCTAGAATCTTTTTCCCAACCTCCGGTTATAGGCTGATATTCGTCGTAAACCCGTTTTTTATCACAGGAAGTAAACAAGGCAAAAGCGCCAAAAAAAATTAAAAATATACAGGCATTACGCATTCTTAGAAGGTTTTCCTTTACGTTTTCTTCGTTTTTTTGACTTGTTTCTTTTTTGCTGGCCTTTGGGTTTATCAAAGCGTGTTAAACTATCCTGGCCAACAACATTATTAAAATCTGGTTTTTCTTCCATTTGAAGCTGTACTTCAAATTCCTCCAGGCTACCAACATCTTCTTTCTTTCGGTTTGCAGCAATTATTTTATTGGCCTGCTCTGCAGTTAATTTATGCCAGTTCATCCATTCGCCTTCATAAGCATACCAAAGTACCCCCTGAAAAATATCTATTTTCTGGCAAACTGCAGTTCCTTTTTTGGTAAATAGCTTCGTATCGGTTCTTGGAAATGTTTTTAAAGCTTCCAGGTAAGAGTCGAGCTCGTAGTTAAGGCAACACTTTAACTTACCACATTGTCCCGCTAATTTCTGCGGATTTAATGATAATTGCTGGTATCTTGCCGCCGAGGTACTTACCGATCTAAAATCTGTTAGCCAGGTAGAACAGCATAGCTCTCGCCCGCAGGAACCAATTCCACCCAAACGGGCTGCTTCCTGCCTTAAACCAATTTGGCGCATTTCAATACGTGTATTGAATTCCCTGGCAAATTCCTTGATTAACTGACGGAAATCTACACGATCATCGGCCGTATAATAAAAAGTAGCTTTTGAAGCATCTCCCTGAAATTCAACATCGCTAATCTTCATACTTAGATTAAGTCTAATGGCAATTTCCCGGGCACGTTTCTTAATGGGTTCTTCCCTTTCGCGTACTTCTTCCCAAACATCTATGTCTTTTTGAGTAGCTTTTCGGTAAATTTTTAAAACTTCTTCACTATCGGGTTTTACTTTTTTCTTCTTCATTTGCACCCTAACCAGTTCTCCGGTAAGGCTTACCATACCTACATCATGGCCGGGAGAAGCCTCGGTGGCAACTACATCTCCCATACTAAGGCTTAGGTTTTCGGTATTTTTAAAAAAGTGTTTTCTTCCGTTTTTAAAGCGCACTTCCACGCAATTAAAAGCTTCTACGCCATTGGGCATAGACATATTTGAAAGCCAATCGAATACAGAAAGTTTATTACAGGAATCTGTACCACAGGTACCATTATTTTTACATCCTTTTGGCTGACCGTCTTTGGTTGAGCAACTGCTACAAGCCATAAATAGTTTATATGTTGGAAGCCTTACAAAATTAATTTGCAGACTTTTGGGTTTATATTGAGTTTCTAAAAAAAGAACCCCGGGACAATCCCAAGAGTTATAAACCGAAAGTTTACACTTAAATAGAGGCAATCCTCTAAACATTTAAATTTCGATTATCGAGTAAATATACCAATATTAATTGGCACTCTCTTTTTAGAACGCTTTGTTAACTTTTATATTTTAAAACTTTAGAACGCCCTTTTTTGAATATTTTATTGCTATTTCCCTTACCTTTTCTAAGTGCTTTTTGCTCTTCGTAAGGCAAAGCTGCAATTTCCATACAGCTGGTAGAGCAACAATTATTCATTTTTTTGGCACATTCCTCACACTGAATAAACAGTAAATGGCAAGCTTCATTGGCACAATTTACGTGCGTATCGCAAGCCTTTCCGCATTGGTGACAATTTGCAATGACCTCTCCTGAAATTTGCTCGGCCCGGCGATGATCAAAAACAAAATTCTTACCAATAAATTTATTCTCCAGTTTTTGCTTTTCAACCTGGCGGGCATATTCAATAATACCACCTTCCAATTGATATACATTCTTAAAGCCCTTATGTTTATAATAGGCACTGGCTTTTTCACACCTAATACCCCCGGTACAATACATCACCAGGTTTTTATCCTCCTTATATTCCTTGAGATCATCTTCTATAATTGGCAAAGAATCCCTAAAAGTGTCTACATCTGGAGTGATGGCCCCCTGAAAATGACCAATTTCACTTTCGTAATGGTTTCGCATATCTACCAACACCGTATTAGGATCGCTAATAAGCTCGTTGAACTTTAAGGCATCTACGTGTACTCCTTTGTTGGTTACATCAAAGGTGCTATCGTTTAAACCGTCGGCCACAATCTTTTTACGCACCTTTACCTTTAGTTTTAAAAAGGCCTTAGCATCGTGTTCTATTGCGATATTAAGCCTCACGCCTTCAAGAAAATAAATATTGTCTATAAACTCCTTAAATTCTTCAAAACGTTTTGCCGGAACAGAAAGTTGAGCGTTAATCCCCTCGTGGGCAACATAAATTCGCCCCAGTACATCCATGTTGTCCCAGGCAATAAAAAGATGGTTTCTAAATAAATGCGGATTGCCAATCTTGGCGTAGGCATAAAAAGAGAGCGTTAAACGGTCTTCACCTGCTTCGTCTATAAGTGTTTCTCTCTCTTTAGCACTTAATTTATTGTACAGTTGCATGCTATACTAATTAGTTAAGGTTAAAGAAATTTTTTGCAAAGATACGTTTAAAAATTAAGGATGAAAAAATGCATTAAAATCAATTTCTGAAGTTTTCTTTGTTATTAATTCAATTTTTAAACTTTACACGCGGTTTTGCATCGTTAAATCTTCAAAAATATATTTTATTTTTAAAATTCCTGATATAGCCAAAAAAACCTAAACCAAAAAACACTATTTTTCATGTAAGTCCAGGAGGAAAAAGTAAATATTCAAAAGCCATGTATATAAAATTGTGATGCAACAAAACTTATAGTAATTTAGCAACTCTCTAAACAGATTATTCAAACTATGAGCAACGATAAAGAAAAAGAAGCAAAATTAAAAGCATTAAAGCTTACCCTGGATAAAATGGACAAAACCTACGGAAAGGGTACGGTAATGAAGATGAGCGACCAGGCCGTAGTAGATATAGATGCTATTTCTACCGGTTCTTTGGGCTTAGATTTAGCCATGGGCATTGGAGGATATCCACGCGGAAGGGTTATTGAAATATACGGGCCGGAATCTTCGGGTAAAACAACCTTAACTTTACACGCTATAGCTGAAGCTCAACAAAAAGGAGGCATTGCCGCCTTTATTGATGCTGAACATGCTTTTGATCGTTTTTATGCAGAAAAACTTGGAGTAGATATAGAAAACTTAATTATCTCTCAACCCGATAACGGAGAACAGGCCTTAGAAATTGCCGATAATTTAATTCGATCTGGTGCCATAGATATTATTGTGGTAGACTCGGTTGCAGCACTTACTCCAAAAAGCGAGATTGAAGGGGAAATGGGCGATTCTAAAATGGGCTTGCATGCCCGTTTAATGTCTCAGGCACTTAGAAAACTAACTTCCTCAATTAGCAAAACCAATTGTACAGTAATCTTTATTAACCAACTAAGGGAGAAAATTGGGGTTATGTTTGGCAATCCAGAAACCACCACTGGTGGTAATGCCCTAAAATTCTACGCTTCGGTACGTTTAGATATAAGACGTTCTACCCAAATAAAAGATAGTAGCAGCAATGTTTTGGGGAACAAAACCCGTGTAAAAGTGGTAAAAAACAAAGTTGCCCCACCTTTTAAAACGGCAGAGTTTGACATTATGTATGGCGAAGGAATTTCTAAAATTGGAGAGATTATAGACATTGGTGTAGATTACGAGATCGTAAAGAAAAGTGGCTCCTGGTTTAGTTATGAAGACACTAAATTAGGGCAGGGACGTGACGCGGTAAAAACCCTATTAAAAGACAATCCAGATTTAATGGAAGAACTGGAGGAAAAGATAAAAAACGCCATTAAAATTGCTAAAGAAGCATAGGTGTTTGTTAAAACAATAGCAAAGTCAAAAAAATCCCTTTTTACAGGGATTTTTTTTATTTCAAAACGCAACCTTTTAAGGTGCTAAGCATCTATAAGACAATAAAACAATTTAAAATCAAAATTATTAAAATGAAAAGATTAATTTTATTATTTGTGAGTGCATTGGTGTTGGTAAGTTGCAATACAGACGATGGTCCAAGTATTGCTTATGATGTTGCTCTAATCACTGATGCAGATTTACCCGAGTATTTTGAAAAGGATGAAACTTACGAGATTAATGCAGATTACACTTTAAATTCAGCCTGCCATAAATTTGTGACGTTTGATGGTAATCAGGGAAAAGATGAGGAAAACGACTCTATTTATGTATATAATATTAGCGCCATTTCTTCTTACGATCCTGCGCTTACAGAGTGTACTGAAGAAAGTGAGAATTTATCCAAAACCTCAAAACTTTTTGAAGACTTTAGAGTAAGATCAGAAGATTACACTACTTACCGTTTTAATTTCTTATCAGGTTTTGACAGTAACGACAAGCCAGAATACATAACAATAGATGTACCGGTAGGAGAACCAGAGCCGGAAACACCAGAAGAAAATACTAACGCATAACAAATAGTTAAGTTGGTGAGTTTAAAAAAACTCATAAATAAGTGTAAAAAAAAGGATATTAAGGCACAGGAAAAGCTTTACCGCATGTACGCCGGAAAACTTTTTGGCCTGTGCCTTAAATATTCTAACAGCTATGAACAGGCCGAAGACAGCCTGCAGGACGGCTTTATTACAATTTTCAACAAAATAGGGCAGTATAAAGACAAAGGTTCTTTCGAGGGCTGGATGAAACGCATTGTAATAAATACCAGCCTGCAGCAACACAGAAAAAATAGGTATTTCGAGATTATTAATGAAAACTTACTGGAAGACCCTGAAATAGAGGTCGATAATGAAGAAATTAGCACAGATTTTCTTTTAGAAAAAATTCAGGAACTTCCTACACGGTATCGGCAAATTTTTAACCTGTATGCTTTAGACGGGTTTTCACATAAAGAAATTGCAGACATGCTTGGCATTAGCGTTGGCAGCTCAAAATCTAACCTTGCCCGTGCCAGGAATATTTTAAAAGAAAAAATAGAAAGTCATCTAGACGGCAATAAGGTGCAATCGCTATGAAAGAAAGAAAAAATATAGACCGGCTATACCAGGAAAAGTTTAGGGATTATAACCCTGAGCCCAAACCTGAATTATGGAATTCTATTGCCGGAAAATTAAATGAAAAAGATGAGAAAAGACCATTTATAATTCCTTTATGGATGAAAATTGGTGGTGTTGCCGCAGTTTTAGCGCTTATGCTAAGTGGATACTTCTTTAGCCAAAATAATTTTACCCAAACCCGGGTAGTCTTTGAAATAGAAGAAGAAGCAAAGCCCAACATTAACTTTCCAAACATAAACACTAATACCAGTTTCACTATAGCTTCAGAACTTTTAAGTAGCCTGGAGAAACCATCTACTTCAACTAGAGTTAACCAAAACATTGTCCAAAGCAACACTGCAATTGCTGCTAATACTAAAAAAAGCCACAGCAGTGACAAAACCTATCCTTCTGAAGAAAATAGAGAACCTGCAATCAATCCTTCAGAAGAAAAAAACAATAAAACGGCCATAGCCGAAGAAAGTGAATCATCTTCAAAAGACCCAAAAAATAAGGTCAACCCATTCAACCCAGAAAAACAGGCTGACAAAGATATTACAGAAGCTATTGCTGAAAACAATAGCGGGGAAAATAGGAAGTTTTCCCCTGAAGAACCAAACGCGTTAGCTGAGTTGGAAAAAGAAAAAAGGCTTGAAGAAGACGAAGAGCGTATTGCAACCGTTTCAAAAAAGAAACTTCGTTTAAGCACTTTTGCAGCCCCGGTTTTTTACGATAATATTGGGAGTGGCAGCGCGATAGATCCAGAATTTGCAGGAAACAAAACCAATTCTGAAGTGAGTATGGCCTATGGAATGAACCTGGCCTACGCTATTTCAGATAAGATAAAGATAAGGAGCGGAATCTCAAAAGTTAGCATGAGCTACAATATTGAGGATATTGTATTCTCTCCCGGAGTTGCAGCAAGCTCAATAAGTATTATTAATGATAACAAAAAAAACAATCCTCAATTAAATAGTGTACATAGCGGATCGCCAAATTCACCAAATTCAGAAAGTCAATTTGATTTAGCTCCTTTAAGTCGATCTTTCCCAGGAGAACTCAACCAACAGTTTGGTTTTATTGAAGTGCCCCTGGAAATAGAATACAACTTACTGGATAAAAAGGTAGGACTTAATATAATTGCCGGCGGAAGTAGCTTATTTCTAGATGAAAATAGTATACAGGTAAATGCCAATAACCAAAACACAAGGCTTGGAGAAGCTAAGAATATTAACAAAGTGAGCTTTAGTACAAATATAGGTGTGGGGCTGGATTATAAACTTTTTGACAATTTTAAGTTGAATGTAGAGCCTATATTTAAATATCAGCTAGAAACTTTTGATGATGCACCGGGCGTGAAACCCTTTTATTTTGGTGTTTATTCGGGTGTTAGTTTTAGCTTTTAGACAGGGTAACTATTGCATTTAAGATTCTTCTAAAAATTTAAATGGAAGACTTTTAAAAGCTTATTCCTTCTTTTTAGTTTCTTTGGTAAGCTCGTCTAAAATAATTTGTCTCGTCTGTTCCTTCAATATCTTTCTATCGCCGGTTTGCATTGTTTTGGTGCTTATAAACTTATGGATTTTCACCCGTAGCTTACCCGGCCCTCCCGAAATGAACTTATAGGAAAACCTTTTTTTATTGTCATAAAAAGTAATGGGCACTATAGGAATCTTATGGGCTATAGCCAATCTAAAAGCACCATCTTTAAAGGAATCCAAAACCAAAGACATATCGTCTGGCACACCGCCTTCGGGAAAAATACAAATGCTCTCTCCCATATCTAATCTTCGGCGCGCTTCGGTTACTACATCTTGCTTACTTTTAGCACAACTTCTATCTACGGTGATATTGGTTTTTCGGTAGAAAAAACCAAAAATAGGAATTTTAGCAAGTTCCCTCTTTCCAACAAAAATGAAGGGCTGTTTAATAATCACGAGCATCATCATAATATCTATCATAGAAGTATGATTGGCCACTAACATGTAATTTTTACCGGGGTCAAGTTGCTGCATTCTTTCAACTTCAGGATAAAAACCCATTCCATATAAGATACATTTTGCCCAAATACGGGCACAAAAATAAAATTTTGGGTAAAATCGCTCAGCCGAAGAAAACACCAAAAGTACCGGTAACATTAGCAAAATTGGTATTACAAGTAATATATAAAACCAAATTCGCCATAAAATAATAAGTATAGATCGCATAATGCTCATAGCAGCCAAAAGTACTAAAATGAACCGAACGAATTCGGTAAAAAAAGTACCTTTGCACAAAAACCAAAAAGCAGATGTCCAGAATTCTTACAGGAGTACAAAGCACAGGAACTCCACACTTGGGAAATTTATTGGGTGCAATTTTACCGGCTATAGAAATGGCCAATAAACCCGATAACGATTCTTTTATATTTATTGCAGATATGCATTCGCTAACCCAAATAAAAGATGCCGAAACTTTAAGAAACAACACCTACTCTGTGGCGGCAACCTGGCTGGCTTGTGGTATAGATATTGAAAAAACAGTTTTTTATCGCCAAAGCGATATTCCGCAAACTGCAGAGCTTTCCTGGTATTTAAGTTGTTTTTTCCCCTACCAGCGTTTAACCCTGGCACATTCTTTTAAAGATAAGGCCGATAGGCTGGAAGATGTAAACGCGGGACTTTTCACCTACCCTATGCTAATGGCGGCCGATATATTACTTTATGATGCCGAAATTGTGCCCGTAGGAAAAGACCAGCTTCAACATTTAGAAATTACACGTGACGTGGCCTCTCGTTTTCACGCTAAAATGGGAGAAGCTTTTATAATTCCCGAGGCAAAAGTTCAGGAAAGCACAAAATATGTACCGGGTACCGATGGTGCCAAGATGAGCAAATCTAAAGATAATACCATAAACCTATTTGTAAGCGATAAAAAGCTAAGGAAACAAATTATGGCCATTGCTACCGATAGCACTGCTCTAGAGGAACCTAAAAACCCCGATACCTGTAATGTTTTTACACTTTATAAATTAGTAGCCAGCGAAGAACAGGTTACCGAAATGCGTAAAAAATATGAAGCCGGCGGATTTGGCTATGGCCACGCTAAACAAGCTTTATACGAACTACTTTTAGAGCAATTTGAAACTCCACGTAAAAAGTATGAATATTACATGAACAATCTGGAAGAAATAGACAAAGCCCTGGAAGTAGGTGCCGAAAAAGCCAGAAATGTAGCTAATGAAGTATTACATAGGGTAAGAAACAAAGTAGGCTACTAGATTAATTCAAATAATTTACCGGGTAATGGGCGTACAACGCCTTTTAATTCCATGTTAATTAGAATACCCGCAGCTTTATAAGAGGGAAAGTTACAGTTTAAAGCTATGCTATCTAACTGGGCTTTCCCTTCTTTTTGCAAAAAATCCAATATATTATTCTCCTCGGCATCAAGTTCTACAAACATCTGTTTTTGCACCGGTTTTATTGCTTCTTCCGGCTTCCAATTAAGCATATAAATCAAATCGGCTGCACTGTTCAACAAATGTGCTTTTTGAGATTTTATAAGGTTATTACAACCCTTGCTAAATTTATCGGCAGGCCGGCCCGGTACCGCAAATACTTCCCGGTTATAAGAGTTCGCAATATCTGCAGTAACCAGCGAACCGCCTTTTTCGGCACTTTCTATCACCACGGTAGCCTCACTTAGGCCGGCGATTATCCGGTTGCGCTTTAAAAAATTATTTCTGTCGAAATCGTCGCTGCTCCAAAAATCGGTAAAAAAGCCTCCATTTTCTTCTACCGAACTCACGTATTTTTGATGCACTTTGGGATAAATTTGATTTAAACCATGCGCCAAACACCCAATATTTTGAAGCCTATTGGCTACGGCCGCTTTATGCGCTGTAATATCTACCCCATAAGCAAAACCCGAAACAATTATAGGATTTAACGGACTTAGTTCTTCGATAAATTTTTCACAAAATGCAACACCACTTTGAGTGATTTTTCGGGTTCCTACTACACTAATAATCTTTTGATTATTAAGGTTTATATTTCCTCTTTGAAATAACAACACCGGGCCATCTATACAGTGTTTTAATTTGTCTGGATAATCGCTGTCTTTAAAATAAAGTGTTTTTATATTGTTCTTTTCAATGAATTTAAGCTCTTCTTCGGCTGCTTTTAGGTGAGTAACATCAAAAAACCCACTTAAACGGTAGGCACCAATACCATCAATTTCTAATAAATTTTGTTTTCTCTGTTTTAAAACATTTTTAGCAGTTCCAAAATGCCCAATTAGTTTCTTGGCAGTTGTATCTCCCAGATTTGGAATATGTTGCAAAGCAAGGATATATAATAATTCTTCTGAAGACATAATTGGGTTTTCCTTAAAATTACAGAAAAAAAGGTTTGTTAATAAAATTTCTTTGGGTAACTTTAGGAGGATTAAAATAACACCTTATTTTTGCGGCAATGAAGATAGCTAACTACATCCAGGATTTATTATATAGGTACGAATGCGTAATTCTACCCGGGTTTGGGGCTTTTTTATCCCAAAAAGAATCAGCTTTTATAAACAAAGAAACCCAGGTTTTTTATCCGCCTAAAAAAGTGGTTTCCTTTAATTCGCAGTTAAAAAAGAACGATGGGCTTTTGGCTAATTATATTGCCTCAGCTCAAAAAGTATCTTACACTACTGCCGTGAATATGATTGCTGAATTTGTTGAGAAGTTAGAAAAATCCATTCAGCAAGACACTAAGGTTGAGCTTGAAAATATTGGTCGGTTTTTTTATGCTGAAGACAAACTTCAGTTTGAACCTTTTGAACAGGTTAATTACTTAACCGATTCTTTTGGACTGGATAGCTTTAAAACTTCAACAGTTAGTCGGGAGACTTACAAAAAACAAGTGGAAGAGCTTGAAGAAAAAGCTCCTATACTTTTTACTCCCGAAAAACGCAGAAATACTCCTGCTTATCTAAAATATGCTGCCATAGGCCTTATTGCCCTGGGAATTTCTGGTTTTACCGGCTTAAACATTTACAGTAGCCAGGTTTCTAAACATAATATAGCCGAGCAGCAACAAGCCCAGGAACAACTTCAGGAGCAAATACAACAAGCCACCTTTGTAATTGACACCCCATTACCGGCCGTTACTTTTAACGTAGCTAAGCAAACCGGAAGCTATCATATTGTAGCCGGGGCATTTCGTGTAGAGGAAAATGCAAAAACCAAAGTAGCTGAACTTAGAAAAGAAGGCTTTAAAGCACATCTACTTGGCGAAAATAAATATGGTTTGCACCAGGTGGTTTATGCCAGCCACGAAAAAAGGCGTGATGCCATTAATATGCTTCGCGAGGTAAAAGCTTTTAATGAAGCAGCGTGGTTATTGGTACAGGAACTTTAATAGTTATTTAAGTTGTAAATTGCCCAAAGCACCTTATTTTTGCCAAAAATTGGTAGAATGCAGGCAAAACATCCAGAAGAATCCAGAACTACTTTAACCGATTTGGTTTTACCCAGTGAAACCAATCCTCTAAACAATTTATTTGGTGGCGAATTACTTGCCCGAATGGATCGTGCGGCCAGTATTGCTGCCAGGAGACATAGCCGCCGTATTGTGGTTACCGCCTCGGTAAACCACGTTGCGTTTAACAAAGCTGTTCCATTAGGCAGTGTGGTTACTGTAGAGGCTGCTGTTTCAAGGGCTTTTAAGTCTTCTATGGAAATTTTTATAGATGTTTGGGTTGAAGATCGTGAAAGCGGAAAACGTTCTAAGGCAAACGAGGCTATCTATACATTTGTAGCTGTAGACGAGACCGGTTCTCCTGTAGCTGTTCCTCCTTTAGAACCAGAAACAGACCTCGAAAAAAAGCGCTACGAAGCTGCTTTGCGAAGAAAACAACTTAGCCTGGTACTTGCAGGAAAAATGAAGCCTAACGAAGCTACAGAACTCAAGGCTTTATTTGAGAATTAATAATATAATAAGTCTATTTATTTCCCAAGCTTTCACATTAAAAGCTAAATAGCACTATTATAATAATTTAGTCAATACGTCTAGCCTTGCAGGAAATCAACTGAATCTGTTTAGGGTAGCTAAATTACATCTCCAGGATCCAATCTGCCGGATCCATTTTTTGCATATTCTTATAGATGAGAAAATGCAAAGTAGTTTTACCCGAGGTACGACTGGTAGCAATAGCACCAAGTTCCTGTCCGGTATTCACTACATCTCCCTTTTTTACAAATACGTTTTCCAGGTTATCGTAAATAGTAATATAATCTCCGTGCCTTACCATCACCGCTTTATTGGCACCTTTTAGCACCTGCACTTCACTAACGGTACCATTAAATACAGCACGGGCTTTTCCACCGGAATCGGTATCTATATTCACTCCGTTATTATTAATACTAATAGACTTCACAACAGGGTGTGGTTGCCTGCCAAAACGAGAAGTAACCACACCAGATCTTACCGGCCATGGCAAACGACCTTTATTTTTAACAAAGTCGGCAGCAAGCGCTTTGGCAGCCGGTGTTAATTCGTAAACATCCCTTTCGCTAGAACCGCTTTCTTCATTAGATTTCGCAATAGACTCGCGAATCATTTTCTCGATTTGGGCGTTTATTTTATTTATTTCTTGTTGTTTCTGCCTAATCTGTGCTGCAAACTCTCCTTCTCTACTTCTAATGCTCTGCATCAAATCCTGCTGGGCTTTTTTATTCTTTTCAAGTTGCGCCCTTGTTTGCCTATTTTCAGCAATAAGTGCCTCCTTGGCCTCTTTTTGATTGGCTAAACTGGCATTAAGCTCCTGCAGTTCTTCGGTTCTGGCTTTAATTTCATCTCCTTGCTGTTTACGGTAGTTTGTATATTGTTTCATATACTGCAAGCGTTTGTATGCCTGTAAAAAGTTTTCTGAAGACAACAAGAACATTATTCTGCTTTGCGAAGATTTACTTTTATAAGATTTCTCTATCATCCCGGCATAATCTTCCTTAAGCTCCTCCAATTCCTTTCTTAGACGCGAAATCTTGTTGGTATTGGCGTTTATTTGATTAGTTAACAGGTTGGCCTGCTGGTTGGTTACTTTTATTAAGTTTTCGGTACTTCTTATTTGTTGATCTAAATCTTCAACCTGACTTAAAACCGAGCGTTCTTTTTGCTTATTACTGCTTCTTAGTTCGTTTATTCTACGAATCTCATTTCTAAGTTCAATACGCTTTTTCTCCAGGCTTTCCCTGGTTGTTTGAGCCGACAAATTCCCCGCGGAAAGCAGTAAGCCTATAAAACAGAATATTAATCCAGAAAACTTCTTAAACTTCATTATAAACTAATTTCTTCATAACCCGACGGAATATCGAACGGAAAACTCAACTCACCGCGATCAAATTCCAATGAGCGGTACGTAAGTTCTATTCTTGTACTATTTCCAGCCTCGTTGGCAATGATACTTATTTCTTCCGGAAAAACCCTACCGTCTATGTTCTGATAATCAGAATAGGTTACCGTTACACTTTTATTTTCGTTTGTTTGTGCCAGTTGCTGGGCAGAAGCTTTAAAATTACCCGGATTCAATAAGAACATTTTTTTTATTAATCCGTCTTGAGCAGGCATAAACTGAAAGCCTTTTGCGGTTTGTGAAAATTCAAATTCTTCTTTCCTAAGATCATAAATTGCCTGGCCTGTAAGCAGATTTTGAAGTTTCTGAAAATCTAATGGGGTACCCAGTAAATCACTTAGCAAGCGAAAATCACCATCAAAATAGGTTTGCCCCACCTTTTCGTAATAACTTACCCGAGATGGAGTGATATAAGCCTTGGCTACCGGAAATCCAAGTACCGAAGCACTCATCCAAATAGCCTTATCTTTCTCCATTCTAAAGCTTAGGTTGACCGATTGGGTACGATCTTCGTTTTGATAAACAGTTTTTAACCTTCCGGTAAGTGTATTAAAGTTGGTTTCAGCATTATAATGACTTTCTATAATTGTTGCTGCTTCCGCATTTTTTGTGGCAATTCCCTTTACTCCTTTTCGGCTTCCGCAGGAAACTACAAAAAGGCTAAGTAAAACCAGTCCCAATATCTTTCTATACATCTATTCTATTTCTTTTAATAAGGTTTCTATTTTCTTTGAAAATTCAACCGATTTCTTTTCTTCTCCCAATTTTTGATGGGCTATTTTTAACTGTGTGTAAAAGTCTATTTCCATCCTGGGGCTATCTATTAAATAATCCAGTCCAAATGTAAGTATTTCTACAGCTTCCTTATATGCCTCCAGTTTGTTTAGTGCTATACCCTGCAATAAAAATAAAACTGGCTGCGCCGGAAATACTTCTAACATTTCTTTACTCAAAAGTTGAGCCTCTTTATATTTTCCCAACTCTAATTGTAGAAAAATTGTATTTCTTACCAACTGAAAATCTTCTTTATTTGCTGCAAGGCCGGCTTTAAAGAAATTTAATGCATCTTCTAGTTCTCCACGTTTCATATAATATTGCCCCAATTGGCCGTAGAGTTTGGGTGCATTTTCACGCTCACTAAGCATTTTGCTTACCTGCATTAAATCTTCTTCATAATCGGGATTATTATCTACAAAAATTAAAAAATCATTAAGTACCTTAAATTTAGATTCGGCATCAATTTCTTCACTTTCAAAAACAATTTTCATTGAAGTTACTGCCTCTTCAGGCTCTTCCCTATTTAGATGAAATTTATAAAGGGCCAAATGCACCAAAGTAGAGCCCGGATTAGTCTCCTGCAACTGTAAAGCGGTGTTATAAGCTTTTTCATCATCACCAATATCACTATAGATATAAATAAGGTTCAGGTAATTTTGTTCGTTTTTAGGATTATTGGAAATTGCCTTCTCCAGGTTCTCTATTTGAGCTCCGGTATCGCCGGTTCGTGCATAAATTTGCCTGCGTAGTTGGTTTCGATAAGTGCTGGGGCCTTCCCGCCGGTCTAATTCATCTATGGTTTCAAGAGCTTGCTCGTATTGCTTATTTAATAAATAAATATTGGCAAGTTTTTCTTTATAATCTTCGTTAAAATTAAGAAGCTTCAGTAAGCTTTCTATTGCGGCATCATAGCGTTGTGCCCTGGTATATGTTTTGTAAAGTTGGTTGAGTACATCTTCCCTTTCGGGCACCAACTGATGTGCTTTTTCAAGATTAAGAATAGCCTTATCAAAATCCTCCAATTCATTATAATTCCTGGCCATTTCAAAATATACAACCGCATTATCAGGTTCCAACTTTTGGCATTTTTCTAAAGCAAGTAAAGCTTTTTCATAGTTCTCTATGCCTTTTTGTTTTAAAGCCTCGAAGAATTGCTCCTGAAATGCATCGGTTACATTTCCGAGGTCATCCTGATTTATGTCTTTTTCCTGGGCAAAATTTTCCTGAAATGGAGCTAAGACTCCCAAAAATATAGCGATACTAAAGACATACTTTTTCATAGATTAAATTTCAGGAAAATTGAAGTAAAGAGGTTGTTTGAAAAATCAGGTTTCGTCAAGCTGAACTGGTTTCAGCTTCTAACATGTTTTGACGAACAATAAATTAGATCCTGAAATAAATTCAGGATGACGATCTTAAAATTCTTCAAACAACCTCTTAATTAAGTTTATTCTAAAGTGGAATAATCCCCAATACTAATCTGGGTGAATTCTCCATTAAATTTAGCGAAATTACCTATCATCGCATTATCTAATTTTGCATTTTTCACTTCAGCAAAAGTTTGAATTAGACTATTCTTCACTTCAGCGTTAATAATTTTGGTACCATCGCCAATGGAAACATTAGGGCCAATTTTAGCATTCACCAGCTCTACATTTTCTCCGATATAACAAGGCTCGGTAATTTCAGAATTAGTAATCTTAATAGAGTCTGAGATTAACCTTTCACCATCCCGGTGAAGAAAATTAAGCATTTTACCATTGGTTTCTACGGTAACATTTTTGTTTCCGCAGTCCATCCATTCATCTACGGTTCCGGTTTTAAAAACCTTATTTTCGGCCATCATTTTTTTAATACCATCATTAATTTGGTATTCGCCACCGTGCATTAGGTTTTCATCAAGAACCTCTTCCAATTTCTCTTTTAAGACGGCAATATCTTTAAAATAATAGATACCTATTACGGCCTGGTCGCTAACAAACTCTGTTGGTTTTTCAACCAATTCTATAATCTCGTTTTTTTCATTAAGGTTTACCACCCCAAAAGCTTCAGGGTTGGCCACTTTTTTAGTCCAAATTACTGCATCGACATCTTTATCTAGCTCAAAATCGGCCTTTATCAAAGTATCGGCATAAGCAACCACTGCAGGACCGGAAAGTGATTCTTTAGCACTCATAATAGCGTGGCCGGTTCCCAAAGGTTGATCCTGGCGGTAAATTGATGCTTTTGCATTTAAACTTTCAGCTAATTCCTCTAAACTCTTTACAACATCGTCACCAAAGAAAGCGGGATCGCCCAAAATAAAAGCAATCTCATCTATAGGTTGGTCAAGTACTTTTGCAATATCCTCTACCAAACGGTGTACAATTGGTTTTCCCGCAACCGGAATTAAAGGTTTTGGAATAGTTAAGGTATGAGGGCGCAGTCTTGAACCACGACCCGCCATAGGCACTATAATTTTCATTTAATTTGTTTTTAAGACCTTATTATTTATAAGATCTATATTTATATTAATTTTTCGCACAACTAACCCGAAGGTTAAAAATTAGTAAGTTCTCCCTTTAAAATCCCGTGAGAACTACGGGTGTTATTTATTCCCGGTACTACCAAATCCGCCGGCACCACGTGTGGTTTCTTGCAGGCTTTCTACCTCTTCCCAGGAAATATGTTCGTGTTTAGCAATTACCATTTGGGCTACACGCTCTCCATTTTCTATTGTAAATTCTTCGTTAGAAAGATTCACCAAAATAACCCCAATTTCACCGCGATAATCGGCATCTATGGTACCGGGAGCATTCAATACTGTAATCCCTTTTTTAGCGGCCAGGCCACTTCGTGGTCTTACCTGGGCCTCGTAACCTACCGGAAGCTCTATAAAAAGTCCCGTTTTAACGATTGTTCTTTCTAATGGTTTTAACGTAACAGCTTCAGAAATATTGGCTCTAAGGTCCATTCCTGCCGAAGCTTCAGTTTCGTAATGCGGCAGTTTGTGTGCCGATTTATTGATGATCTTTACTTGCATATTTAAGATTGTAAGATTTTAATAAATTGTTTTCTTTCTGCAACATATACGGTTCCGAGAAAGATTAATAATAAGCTTATTCCAACAAAATAATTTCCGCGGAAGACATAAAATGAAAATACCGAAAATAGGACGGAAAGCATTAAATAGCTGCCTATTTTTTTAAGATTGTAGGGAATAGGATAATATTTTTTTCCGAAAAAATAAGAAAGCGACATCATAACAGCATAAGCCACCAATGTTGCAATCGCAGAACCCGTATAGCTTATAAAGGGGATTAAAATAATATTGAGAGCAAGGGTGAATAAAGCACCAACTACCGAGATGTACCCGCCAAAACGGGTGCGATCTGTAATCTTATACCAAACAGAGAGGTTATGATATATTCCAAGGAAAAGATTAGCCAGCAAAATAAGCGGCACAATATGCATTGCTTCCCAATAAGTACTATTCTGGATTAAAAGTTCTTTTAAAAGATCTATAAAGACGATAACGGCAATAAGAATAAAGCTTCCAAAAACCACAAAATATTTCGTGATTATCGCATAAGTTTCCGGTGCATTTTTATTTTCGGCGTGACTAAAGAAAAAAGGTTCTATGCCCAGCCTAAAAGCAGTAGCAAAAAGCGTCATAAACAAGGCTAATTTATAGCAGGCAGCATAAGCCCCAATTTCTTCCCTGGCTATATCCTGTGGCAGCAAATAATCTAACATTATTCTATCAAAAACTTCATTTACAGAAAAGGCCAGACCGGCAATTAAAACCGGAAATGCATAAGACATCATCGATTTCCATAAAACGGTATTAAAGCTGAAGTTTATTTTAAAATAGAAAGGTAGCATCATTAATAACGTAACTGCACTGGCCACCACGTTAGAGATGAAAATATAGCTAATCTCGAAATCTGGCACATAGATGCTCTCAAAAACCGGATTATCTATAGCCAGGTCTTTTAAAAACAGCAAGAAGAATATGTTTAATCCCAGGTTTATACTAACATTAATAAGTTTAATGATTGCGAAACGCATGGGTTTTTCGGTAGCACGAAGCCAGGTAAATGGGATAATAACCAATGCATCCAAAAATAGTATCCAAATAACCAGTTGAATATACTTAACCGGGATATTCACCATTTCAGCAATAAAATCCTTTACCAAAAAGGCCAGGACAAAAAACACTAAGGAACTCACTACCAGGGACCAGCCGGAAGTATTTAAAACTTCTCTTTTGTTTTTCATTTTATTATAAAACCTAAAAAACGCTGTTTCCATCCCATAAGCCAGGATAACATTAAAAAACACAAAATAGGCGAAGATGATAGAAATCTCGCCGTATTCTTCCTTTGGTAGAACGTGCGTATAAAGCGGAATTAATAAAACATTGAGCATGCGGGGCAACACCGTGGCAAGCCCGTATATAAATGTTTGTTGAAAAAGTTTTTTAAAAATACCCAACCTTAAGAATAATTAGATTTTAGGCTTAGTTTTGCGCTTCTATTCCAGTTAGCTTGTAATATTTTGTTTTGTTGTTTTGTGTAAACACGAGAATAGCTTCATCGTCTTGAATCTCAAAAGGAACTTTCTCAGTTCGTTGCGGAAGCCTGTTTTTGTTCTCTTCGGCCGGATCAATACTCATAATATCCATAGCACCGGTACTAAAATTGGCTATAAAAAGGTTGGTTTGTTCACTATCACGCACCAATGGAGATTTCATTCCTCTAAAATAGACACTATCCATACTCACCCTGTTTTCCTGGATAACAGCCACAGGAATGTAGAGATCTAACCCATTCTCATTCTCTGTATAATAAATATCCTGAAACTGTGCAGGAGCACGTTCCTGCAATTCCTTATTGCTGCCACAGCTTGTAACTAAGCTCAAAGCAAATATACCGGTAAGTAAAAATAGTAGTTTCTTCATAATAGAAATATTGCAGTTTAAAAGTACAAAAACAAAACCTATACCAAATAAAAAACCCGTACTAACATACGGGTTTTTAAAAACGGAAGTATTTCCGGAATATTATATAAAGCTTATCCATTTAAAGCCTCGGCACCACCAACAATTTCAAGGATTTCGTTGGTAATAGAAGCTTGTCTCGCTTTGTTATAAGACAATTTAAGGTCGTCACGCAGCTCTTTTGCGTTATCAGTTGCTTTGTGCATTGCCGTCATACGCGCGCCGTGTTCAGATGCAAAAGAATCCCTTAATGCTTTAAACAATTGCATCTTTAGAGATTTAGGGATAAGTTCTTTTACTATTTCATCTTTTGAAGGTTCAAAAATATAGTCAAGTTGCTTTTCTTCTTCAGTTTCAAACTGCTCTATAGGCAAAAACTGTTCGTGCTGTACAATTTGGGTTGCGGCATTCTTAAACTGGTTGTATACCAATACAATTTTGTCGTATTTTTCATCTAAGAACAACTGCATTAATTCTTCGGCTATCGCGGATACATTTTCATAAGAAAGATCGTCGTAGATCTCATTATTATTTTTAAAAATCCCGTAGTCTTTTTTAAGTACATCGTTTGCCTTTTTACCCAGGGTGTAAAGATCTACCTTTTTAGCATCATAATCGCTACCGGCTTTATACTTAACGGCTTTTACAATGTTGGTATTAAAAGCACCCGCCAGACCCTTATTTGAAGATATAGCCACCATTAACACGTTTTTCACTTCGCGTTCTTCAGCGTATTTGCTACTGGCATCGTCATCCAGGGTTGCACTTAAATCTTGTAACAGCTGCGTTAATTTTTCAGAATACGGTCTCATTTGCGTAATTGCATCCTGAGCCCGGCTCAACTTTGCTGCCGACACCATCTTCATGGCACTGGTAATCTGCATCGTTGATGATACCGAAGTAATCCTGCTACGTAATTCTTTTAAGTTTGCCATTTTATTTAGTATTGAGTATCGAGTATTTAGATTTTACACAAAATACCCGATACCTATAATTTATATAAAGTTTAAATATGAACCTAAGTTTCTAACTACAACAAGCTCAATACTCAATACTATTTCTTATATTTAGCTGAAAGCTCTTTCGCTACTGCAACCAGGGTATCTGTAACCTCATCGGTTAATTTACCGGCTTTTAGTGTATCTAGCATATCTCTATGCTTTGCGTTAAGATATTCCAGGTAATCTTTTTCAAATTCCTTCACCTTCTCTACCGGCACATCTCTTAGTAAGTTTTTAGAACCCGCATAAATAATTGCAATCTGGTCTTCTACCGCATAAGGATCGTTTTCAGCCTGCTTAAGGATTTCTACGTTACGCTTACCTTTTTGAATAACTCTTAAGGTTGTAGGATCTAAATCTGAACCAAACTTAGCAAAAGCTTCCAATTCACGATACTGTGCCTGGTCTAATTTTAAAGTACCGGCAACTTTCTTCATCGATTTAATTTGAGCCGAACCTCCTACACGAGATACAGAAATACCCACATCAATTGCAGGACGAACCCCAGAGTTAAATAAATCTGAAGTAAGGAAGATCTGTCCATCGGTAATCGAAATTACGTTGGTTGGGATATAAGCCGAAACGTCACCTGCCTGTGTTTCAATAATTGGCAGTGCCGTTAAAGAGCCACCTCCTTTTATTTTTCCCTTTAGGGAATCAGGAAGGTCGTTCATATTTTTTGCAATATCATCGTCGTTGATAACCTTTGCAGCACGCTCTAACAATCTAGAGTGCAAGAAGAAAACGTCTCCAGGGTATGCTTCACGTCCCGGTGGGCGACGTAAAAGCAAAGATACCTCACGGTAAGCTACCGCCTGCTTAGAAAGATCATCATAAATAATTAAGGCCGGACGACCGGTATCTCTAAAATACTCACCAATAGCAGCACCTGCAAACGGAGCATATACCTGCATAGGAGCAGGATCTGAAGCGTTTGCCGCTACAATAGTAGTATAAGCCAAAGCACCTTTATCTTCAAGTACTTTTGCGATACCTGCTACCGTTGAAGCTTTTTGCCCAATAGCAACATATATACAGTGTACAGGTTCCCCTGCATCGTAAAATTCTTTTTGGTTTAGAATGGTATCAATACAAACGGTAGTTTTACCTGTTTGACGGTCACCAATCACAAGCTCACGCTGCCCTCTACCAACAGGCACCATCGCATCGATAGATTTGATTCCTGTTTGCATAGGTTCACTTACCGGTTGACGATAAATTACTCCCGGCGCTTTACGCTCTAATGGCATCTGAAAAGTTTCTCCTTCAATATCACCTTTTCCATCTATAGGGTCTCCCAAGGTGTCTACTACACGACCTACTATGCCTTCACCAACGTTTATAGAAGCAATTCTATTGGTTCTTTTTACTACAGATCCTTCCCTAACATCTTTAGAAGGGCCTAATAGTACAATACCTACATTGTCTTCCTCAAGGTTTAATACCATTCCTTCGAGGCCGCTTTCAAACTGAACCAATTCTCCGTATTGTGCGTTTGCCAAACCATAAACGTTAGCGATACCATCACCAACAGTAAGTACAGTTCCCACCTCGTCTAAAGAGGCTCCGCTTTCAAAACCTGATAATTGTTTCTTTAATATTGCTGATACTTCAGCAGGATTTACTTCTGCCATAATTATTTAAGATAAAATGCCACAATATTTACGTGACGGTTTTTATTAACTTTTTAAAAGCCCATTAAGGGCATTTTATATAGATGATATATATGCGTTTGTTTTTAATTCCCTTTTTAACCTGTTAAGGTTTCTTGATACGCTGGCGTCATATTGCAAATCACCAACTCTTAAAACAAAACCTCCAATAATATCCTTATTCACAACGTTTTTAATTTTTGCGCCGGCACCTGTCAATTCTTTTACCTTGGCTAAAATCTTATCTTCAAGCTCTGGTGTTAATGGAACTGCAGAAGTTACTACCGCCTCCTGAGAACGATTCATCTCGTTAAAACGCTGTATATAATTTCGCGCTACCAGGTCAAGAATATTAATTCTTCCGTTTTCAATAAGCACATCAAAAACACCCTGGGTAATCTCTCCTGCGCCCTTAAATATCTCTTTTAAACTAGCTTTTTTAACCGTTGTATTAACAACCGGACTTTTTAGCATAGCCGAAAGATCTTCACTTTTAGCAATTGTTTGAGAAATTTGCTGCATATCGGTAAAAACACCCTCAGTAGTATTTTTTTCCTTAGCCAAATCTAAAATCGCCTTAGCGTAACGTTGTGCTGCCCTGGTTCCTTTCATGTGTCTTAATTTAAGGTAGCATCATTCAACATCTTATCAATCATCTGATGCTGCTTCTCCTCAGTGGCTAATTCTTTACCTATAACCTTCTCGGCTATTTCTATAGAAAGGGTCGCAACCTGGTTTTTAATATCTGCCATAGCTGCACGCTTCTCTATTTCAATACTCTCTTTGGCCTTAGCCACAATACTATCTGCTTTACTTTGTGCATCTGCCTCAGCCTCAGAAACCATTTTCTCTTTTAGCTGTCGTGCTTCCTTAAGAATCTCATCTCTTTCTGCACGCGCCTCCTGCAACAATTTCTCATTGTCTGCCTTTAGATTTTGCATTTCTTTACGCGCATCTTCAGCAGAAGCAAGAGCTTCATTAATAGACTCTTCGCGGGTCCTTACCGCACCAAGAATTGGCTTCCAGGCGAATTTAGCAAGAATAAACATCAATACTAAAAAGACAATAGTTTGCCAAAAAATAAGACCAACTTCCGGAGTAATTAAATCCATAATTATTTATTTATAATACCTGTTAACATCATTTTTTAAAAGCCCATTCGCAACCAACCGTTGCGAATGGGTTTTGTGAATTCTTATTAGGAAGTTAAAACCCCTAATAAAGCTGCTACCACTCCAAAAAGAGCAACACCCTCTACAAGTGCAGCAGCAATAATCATTGCAGTCTGGATTTTCCCAGAAGCCTCTGGCTGACGGGCAATAGCGTCCATCGCTGAACCACCAATTTTACCAACGCCATAAGCGGCTCCAATAACTGCTAATCCAGCTCCTAAAGCTGCAAGACCTACGTGTAATAATTCCATAGTAAAAAAAATTAAAAATTAAAATTAATGATGTTCATGTTCCTCTACCGCAGCCCCAATAAACAAGGCCGACAGCATAGTAAAAATAAACGCTTGAAGGAATGCTACCAGCAATTCCAGTACTGTAATAAAAAGTGCGAAGGGAACCGAAATTCCGGCAACCCCAGCATTTTCCAATATAAATATCAAGGCTAATAAACTTAGGATAATAATGTGCCCTGCTGTAATATTAGCGAATAGACGAATCATTAATGCAATAGGCTTTATTAGCAGCCCAAGCAATTCTACAACCGCCAGGATAGGTTTTACAAAAGTTGGTATACCCGGCATCCATAGTGTATGCTTCCAAAAATCCTTATTCCCGTTAAACACTATTAACACAAGAGTAAAAAGCCCTAATGAAACAGTTACCGCAATATTCCCGGTAACGTTAGCTGCACCAGGCAGGAGACCTAAAAGGTTTGTAATCCATATAAAGAAAAACACAGTTAACAAAAACGGCATAAACTTCATATACTTCTTATCGCCAATTTGAGGCTTTGCAATTTCATCGCGCACAAAAAGAACCAATGTTTCTAAAATATTATTGAAACCGGCAGGAGCCTTTTTACTCTTTTTATGATGCCCGGCCAGGCCAAAGAAGAAAATCAACATTAAAATAACCGTTAAAAGCATAGCGGCCACATTCTTGGTAATAGAAAAATCCCAGGGCTTACTGGCATTTATAACATTATGTTCTTCATCAAACTCTACAGTTTCTGCACCCGCATCTAATTTGTATATATCTTCATGATAATTCACAAAACGCATACCGTCCTTTTCAACCACGTATTTCCCTTCGGTATCGTGATGAAACTCACTTGACATAAAGGTTACAAATCCATCTTCTTTAGTGTAAAGAATTACGGGAAGGGGCAAAGTAACCGAACTATCTCCCGCGCCAAAAAAATGCCATCCATGGGCATCGCCAATATGATGCATAATCATATCGGTAGGATTAAAATCATTTTTACTTTCTTCTGCCTGAGAATCATCCTTGGCAAAAGCGTTAAAAGGAAGTAAGGCTAAGGCTAGTGTAAACGTCACTATAATCTTTAAAGATTTATGTGCTATCATAGTACCTGTTCTGCTTAAAATTATGGGCTCTAAATTCGGGTGCAAAGGTATACTTTTAATTTTTATTTGAAAGCACCCCAACTAAAATTTTAGCAAAAGTGTTATTTTTTGCATTATTACTGACAAACAGGAGCTTAAGCTTTGTTTATTAGTTTCACCGCATATAGCGTCTCAAAGATCAAAAACAAAAAATAAGGAATAAAAAACGCAAGAATATTACTAAATACGCCATCTAAACCACTTAAAACCAGAGGAAGCAGGAAAATTACGGCCATCACCATTTTTAACAAACTTAATCCCATAAAAGCAAAACCGGTATTTTCGGTAAAATTACGGTAAACAAAAACCAGGATTGAATAAATTAGAAAGGTGGCCACAAAATGAAAAAGGTAGATACTAAAACTACTGTAGTAGAAATCTAACTCTAAAACATACTGTTGTAAAAGAAATTGTATTAACCACAAAAACAAAGTAAAAGGCAACAATCGCTTTAAGAAAGCCAGTAAATCATTTTTCATATTTTTCGTCTTCTTCGCTCATTTTAATTACACTCCTATAGACCTGGTAAAGCGCTATAAAAACCCCTAATAAGGATAATGAAATCGTAAATACAGAATATTTATTGGGGAACTCACCATCTAACCATATCCCCAATAAAACGCCTCCGGCAATAATGATTCCCATCTGGAAAGCAATATTCACAAAAACCATGTATTTATTCAGGTTATCTTTTTTCATACTTTAAACCGGAAAAAATGCTAGTTGATTGGTTTTGAATATTCTTCCAAATTCTTCTGAATTTGAACAACTCTATAATTCTCGGTTGAAATTTTAACTGGTTCTTTTTCCACCAGGTAGTCTTCATTTATTTGAAGTAATTCGGCAAAGCCTTTGGCTCTTTCCAAATCTTTAAGACCGTGAACCATTACAAAAACCTCTTCTGGGCTATAAACATCTACAGAAACCGAAAGATGGTTATAATTAACATCGGAAATGGCTGTTTTTATTTTTTCTTCTAAAGCTATGGCAGCTTCTTTTTCTGCAAGTTTATACCTATAAAGTAGTTTATAATTTTGCTGAAGGCTATCTGCATTAAACTCCAGGCCGCTTAATTTTGGAATTGTTTTATTTAGAATCTCCTGGGCTTTTTTTCCTTCTGCGCTTTGCGGGTAGGTTAGTGCCACGTGATTTAATGCACTTTTATAGGCATCTAGACCTAAAAGCCTGCCACTGGCCTGGGCTTTTAAAAGTTCTAATTTGGGTACAATTACGTCTCCGGAAAATTCTGAGATATATCTATTCGATTCAGAAGTAACCTTATCAAAATTCTGTGCTTTAAAATCGCGATACAGCTGTGCATAAATCGCTTCAGGAACATTTTTATCTTCCTGAATGCTTTCAGGATTCAAAATATAGGCCGCGTAACGCGAATCGGGATAATCAGTTACAATTTCAGCCCTCATTTTATCAGCCCTTAACGCCTGACCTGTGTTTTGGTAAATCTGGTATAAATTATACATCGCAGGCAAAATAAAACGCTCTTCTGAAGACATTTCTAAAACCGCCTCGAGTCTATCCTGTGCCATCCGGTATTCCCCGAAGTTTTCTTTATAAATCACCCCCAGCTGATAATAGGCAAAGTCGCGATCACGAGTTAAAGTGTCCAAAACTGCCGAATCTGTAGGAATTTGATTAATATAGGTATAGGGATCTAATCTTGGATCATTATCCAAAACCTGTTGCGACAGTCCTGTTTCTTCTGCTACAGCATCTTCATTTTCAAAGCTCACTTCTGCCCAACGCCAATTGTCGGCCAGTGGCCTCTCACCCCATTGATTCAGAAAATCCTGCCTACCCTGTTGTACTCGAGTTTCGTTATAAAAATAAAATGTACGCGAAGAATTGGGCTGTTGTCCTGAAGCTATGTTTGGCAAAGCTACTGGTAAAATACTTGCAGTCTCATCGGCCTCTAAACGGGTACGCAAATTGGAGGTGTAGTCTTTAAAATAGTCTAACTGCGCCGCAGATGTCATTTGGCTTAAACGCAATATACTATCGTTTTTATAAGCTATCCCCTCATATTTTATAACATCTTCTAAATTATCCCTTTTTTTCTTTATAGTTCTAAACTCCCTAAGTTTGGGATTCATCTCTGCCAGGGTACTATCAAAATATTTACTTGCCAATACATACTTGCTGTTGTCGAAATTTATATTTGCCAGTATCTCGTAATTAATAGACCGCAGGTAAATATCGCTGGCGGGTGCCCTCAAGGATTTTTTATAATATTCTACGGCTGTTTCGGTAGAGTCCAGGCGATTATAATATTCACCAATTTGAAAATAAATTTTGTCTAAATACGGCCTGTTTTCACGGTCTTCCTCCAGGTCTCGAAGCATTTCCCTTAATTCATAATTATTTCCCTGCCCCAATTGAAAATTTCGTGCTTTTTGCACATAGGCATTAATCATATACACCCTGGGGGATTTTCTGTTTAGGTCTATAACCGCATCAAAGGCAGCATTGGCTTTGGCAGGCTCACCCATACGATTATAAAGTTGGCCGAGAATATAAAAATAGCGGCCCTTTTCTTCGTTTTTATCGGTAAACTCTGCGGCGTTACTTAATGGAACTATCGCACTATCTAAATGCTTAAGGTTGATATACGCCTGGGCCATAGTGGCACTGGCATCGGCAATATCCTGATCTTCCAGGTATTCCAAATCCAAGACTTTTTTTAGATTATTAATAGCCAGTCTATTATTTTCCAGACGCATATGGGTCTTTTCCCGCCAAACCCGGGCGTGAATAATATTGTTACTGGCAGGGTAACGCCTTAAGATATAGTTGAAAGCTTCCAGCGCAGGAATAAAACGCTGATCGAAATACCTGGCTTTCCCCAATAATAGATAAGCTTCATCGATTTGGGGATTTCTCTCTTTCCCTTCAATAAGCATGGCGTGGCGCTGAATAGCTTTTACAGCCTTTTCTTCAGCATAACCAAAATTCTGATTTCGAACACTGTCCGGTAAAACAATATTTTCGTCAATTTGCATGCGTTCTATGGGCAGTATATCCCAATAGTTATCGGCATAGTTTTGGTTAAGCTCTTCTTTCCCCTGTTGCAGGCCAATATTACCATTGTAAAGGGTATTATACTCTGTAGTAACCGCGTGCCAATTTCGGTTTAAAAAGGTGTTCTTTTTTCGGGAACAGCCCGCAATACTCCCTAGAAAGAGTATAAACAAAATAAGTTTGGTAATTATTTTCAAAATCAACCGGTTCTGGATGGCTTTATAACTAAAAATCAGAAAGTTTAGTGTGCAAAAATACGCTTCTTTTTATAAATGCAAACCTAATTAAGATAGTTCTTCAGCCTGAGTTACTTCTACCTCACCAGAAAAATAGCGTTCTAACTCACTTAAAGTAGCTTCAGAAGTTTTAATATCTTTTACCACTTCACCTTTATCCAAAACTACTATTCGTTCACAAACCTCGGTTACATGAATAAGGTCATGGCTAGAGATTAACACTGTAACCTCTCTATTTTCAGTAAGTTCTTTAATAATTTTTTTTAAGCGAATTTGGGTGGTAGGATCTAAATTAGCAAAAGGTTCATCTAAAATAACCACTTTAGGGTTTCCTATTAAAGCAGCTACAATCCCTACTTTTTTCTGATTTCCCTTAGAGAGATCGCGTAAATATTTTTTTCGGCCTAAAATCTCACCGTGAAAAAAATCTTCAAAACTCGTTAAAAACGAATCGATATCAGCTTTATTGGCTCCTCTTAATTCACCCACGAAATAAAAATATTCTTCGGGGGTTAAATAGCCTATCAAAAAACTTTCATCTATAAAGGAAGCAGTAAAAGGTTTCCAGTCTTCGCTTTGACTAACGGTGATCTCATGGTTAAAAATATTTCCGGCAGTAGGCTGGATTAAATCAAGCAGTAAGCTGAAAAAGGTAGTTTTTCCGGCTCCATTATTCCCAACCAGACCAAAACTTTCCCCTTCAGGAATATCTAAATGTTCTATGTTCAAAACTTTTGTTCCGCCGTAAACTTTACTAAGATTCGTAGCTGTTATCATATTTATAATTTTATTCACCGGTTTGTTTAAAACCATTAATCATTGCATATTTTCTTTTTTGATAAACCCCGGCAATGTATTTCATTAAACTAGCTCGCAACAGCAGCCCTAACAGTCCCAAACCAGAAAGAGCAATTAAGCCTGCTTCAAAATTTATAAAAAAGTTTAGAAGCCAGAAAATTAAAACAGGCAAAAACATTAAAGGAATACCAACAATCCATTGAGCGGCTCCTGTACCCTGATAGTTCATAAACGGACTCTTATCAAGATCTATCCTTTTTTTATTAAAAGAACCGGAATAAAGTAGAATAGGGACATTCACACCAATATTATATAAAGCTGCAACCATATTTATCAATAAAATATCCCACCCAAAATAAATATATGGAGTGCTTAAAATAGCCAGTACAATCACACTGGAACTAATTAGCATTGCTTTGGAGGACAGGTAATCTTTAAGCGGAATATTTTGCGCCATAATCATGGGGTAATAAGAGGCATCCCAGGAAGGCACAAATTGACCAAAATTGATCATAAAAATTCCGGTCATAAAAACACCTACAAATACATACATAGCCGGGTGCCCGTACATATCGCCTGGATAAATAAACAAGCCGTAACCCAACAAAAGCAACGACATATAAATTGTGGTCTTAGGCCTTTTATTTCTCCAAATAAGTTTTAAATCTAATTGAAGAAAAGGTGCAAGAACTCCAAATTTTTTAGTCCATTCAAAATTCTTTGTATCGGCATCTTTTTGTTTTTCTTTTAAACCTGCATCAAGATAAAACTTGCTTTCAAGGTTTAATTGGTTCCATTTATATAGAATAATTAGCATAACTATAGGCAAAACAGCAAGATAAGGATTCAAAACAAGGAAATTCATCATTTTACCAAACCAAAAACTAATCTCGAAGACTTTAAAATATTCCAATGTTCCAAGAATCACAACAGCTAAGATTGCGGGAATTAAGGCCTTTAAATTATCAGTAAACTTCTTTTTAATAAGAAAGTTTAAAAAATTCACACATTGCGTGGTAGCAATCATGGCTATCATCCATCCTATAATATTCCAGGTACCATAATCGCCTTTGTTAATACAAAAAATCCCGAATGGTATAATTATAAATAGGGGCAGAAAGTTAAAAAAAGAATACATAGACTTAAGCAGCACAAAGTTCACTGCTTTTCTTCTGGAAATAGGTAAATTTAAAAGCGGTTTTATATCTAACACCGGCAATGTTTGAATCATAAACCTAAAACCAAGCTCGAACACCAGCCAGAGTAAAACAAACCGATTTACCATTTGTAAAGGGTCCTGATTAGGAAAGGTTTCCTGTAATAATGGGTAGAGACCAATCCCTAAGGCCAAGAATGCCACCGAAAAATATAAAGCAAGAAAAATTAAGAAGATTTTTAACCCAATATTCTTCCCAAGACTGGCAGAACGAAAAAAAAACTTCCACTCTAACCACAAAAATCGTTGAAACATAATTTTTAAGAATTTCCCCACTAAACGGGATTAAATAAGCATTGGCCTAAATTAAATTTAAAGGTATCTCCAGACCAAAATATAGCTCATATTCATATTTTACCTATCACTTACTTTACAAGTATAGAAATTTAGGCATTTGTTACACTCTTTAATTTCACATACTTTGTATTTTTGCAAAAAATATTTTTTTGATGAGTAAATTTTTTCCTTTAGAGATAAAAGAAGTAGTTAGGGAAACCCCACAAGCAGTAAGCTTGTCTTTTAATATTCCGGAAAACTTAAAAGAGGAATTTAAGTTTGATGCAGGCCAGTATATTACCATAAAAACAAAAGTAGGTGATGAAGAGATAAGACGTGCTTATTCCCTTTGTTCGGCCCCTAATTCGGGAGAGTTTAAAGTAACGGTAAAAGAGGTAGAAGGTGGGAAATTCTCTGTAATTGCCAATAACAAACTCAATGCAGGAGACATTCTGGAAGTTCATCCGCCAGAAGGAAAATTTATTTTAAAACCTACCGGTGAAGCAAAAACGTATGCAGCCTTTGCTGCCGGAAGCGGGATAACACCAGTGCTTTCTATTATAAAAACCGTTTTGAGCGAAGAGCCTAAAAGTAGGTTTGTGCTTACCTACGGAAACAAATCTCCGGAAGAAACCATTTTTTTTAAAGAGCTGCTTGAATTGCAAGCTAAATTTGCCGACAGGCTTTTTATAGAGTTTGTATACAGCCGAACAAGAGAGGATAATTCCCATTTTGGACGTATAGAAACCAGCACGGTAAACTTTGTTGTAAAGAACAAATTTAAAGATCAGGCTTTTGATGCTTTTTACCTTTGTGGTCCCGAGGAAATGATAAACCAGGTAAGTGAAGTTTTAAAACAAAACGGAATTACCGAAGACAAAATTCTTTACGAACTATTTACCACTGAAGAAACAGGCGCCATAGAAACCAATGTTGAAGGTAAAACCGAACTTACGGTTATGGTAGATGACGAGGAAACCACCTTTTCTATGGATACCAAAGATACGGTACTGGATGCTGCTTTAGAGCAGGATTTAGACGTACCTTATTCCTGCCAGGGTGGTATTTGCAGCAGTTGTATTGCCAGAATCACCGAAGGAAAGGCCGAAATGCGAAAAAATCAAATTCTAACCGATGACGAAGTGGAAGAAGGTTTAATCTTAACCTGCCAGGCACAACCTCTTACGCCAAAGCTTAAGGTAGATTACGACGATGTCTAGTATACCAGGCAAGAAAGTCTTGCTAAGCACTCTTGTAAAGAATACATAAATTTTATGCTGAAACTCAAAAATGTCTCTTTTGCCTATGCTGAAGAACCGGTTTTAAAAAACATAAGTTTTAAGCTTGAAAAAGGAGAAAACCTTTCGGTAATTGGAGAAAGCGGCTGTGGTAAAAGTACGCTGCTTAAACTTATTTACGGCCTGCTTCATACCGATGGTGAGATTTTTTGGGAAGAAAAAGAATTATTGGGACCCAATTTTAACCTGGTGCCCGGAGAGGCTTTTATAAAATATTTAGCCCAGGATTTCGATCTTATGCTTCCTTTAAGTGTAGCCGATAATATTGGAAAATACCTTAGCAACCAATATCCCCACAAAAAGAAGCAGCGTATAAAAGAATTATTGGAAGTGGTTGAAATGACCGAGCTAGCCGATAAGAAAGCGAAACTTTTAAGCGGCGGCCAGCAACAGCGCGTAGCTTTAGCACGGGCGCTGGCCAAGCAGCCTGAACTGCTTTTACTGGACGAACCTTTTAGCCATATAGACCACTTTAGAAAAAATAATTTACGTCGAAGACTTTTTGCTTACCTAAAGGACCACAATATCGCCTGTATAGTGGCCAGCCACGATAGTACCGATGCACTTTCTTTCGCCGACAAAACTATCGTCCTGAAAAATGCAAAAATCTATGCTGAAAATTCTCCGCAGAATTTATATGAAAACCCACCAAATAAATATGTGGCATCCCTTTTTGGAGATGTAAACGAACTTATGCTAAAGGATTTGGCTAAAGATGAAAGCAGCCGAAAAAAAGTGATTCTTTACCCGGAAGAAATAAAACTTTCCAAAACTTCCGGAATAGAAGCAACAGTAAAAAAATCCTGGTTTAAAGGTGAAAACTGGTTAATTGAAGCCGAACTAAACGGAAAGACTATCTATTTTAATCATTCACAGGAATTAAAAAAAGACAAAAGGATAAAGCTTAAAATTTCAGAAAAATTAATCGAATCTAGATTGAAGTAAGTTTCGCCACGAATAACCGAATAATTCTAGTCGATAGACTGTAGTAATTAGCCGTTAGATAGAAAATTATGGCCCAAAAAACCAGGCCTATTATCAGGGATAAACACCATTTCTTCAAGGAGAGGTGTCCGCAGATCGGAGGGGTTTGATCTTGTTTCTTGTTTTTTCCTTCTTTACTATCATCATTACGAGCGCCCGAAGGAGCGCGGTAATCTACTGAATGAGAGTTTCTATTTGTGCAGATTGCTTTAGTCGTACCTTCTTAGCAATCACACATTGTTTTTTTGTGTCGTCACCCCACCTTTATTTATTCCCTCCCTTTAAAAGTAGAGGAGGTATTTTATAGAATATTCGTGTAATCGTGGCTAAGCATTTTTAATTTAAAACACTTCAAGGATTTTAGCTGTTTTTCCGTTGAAAGTAATTTCTTCTCCAACTTTTTTATGTAGCAATAATTGCGCGATGGGAGAATTAGCACCTATAGCAAAATACGCTTCGCCCTCTACAATAATACGATCTGCCGGGATCGCTATAAAATAATTGGCCATATTGGTCTTTACCGCAGCCCCCAATTGAGCGGAGCCATTGTTAGTTCTACTTTTAGCAAGATTAAGCGTATTTCTAAGATTTTTAAATTGCTGTAATTGTCCCGATAATTTATTCCATTCCAGGTTTATCATTTCCCGCCCGGTTTCATATTTATCGCCCGCACTGCTTTTGGTTTCGTTCTCAAGGTCGGTTTCAAGTCCGTCCATAGCAACTTCAATACGCTTTATACGTTCTTCCACATAAGCCTCGCAAGCTTTATATAATTTCTCTTTTATTAAATTCATGAGTTTTTTAGCTAAAAGCTATACATAGTTTTTTCAGTGGTCATCCTGAATTTATTTCAGAGCCTGCTCCGAATCTTTTCGGGAATCTAGGTGTTTAATAATCCAAACATATTAGAATCTGAAACAAGTTCAAATTGATGGTAAATGACATTATTTTATAATTTACTCCAAATGAAATCTTCCATAATTCTGCATTTGCCGCACAATCCAGTTTTTCCTCTCATTTATATAACTACTCGCAGGGTTTGCCTTATATTCCCTGGGATTAGGCAAAATAGCGGCAATTGCAGCGGCTTCGTAAATAGAAAGGTTCGCAGCCGATTTATTAAACCAATGCTTCGCTGCAGCTTCAGCCCCGTAAACTCCTTTCCCCATCTCAATACTATTCAGGTACACCTCTAAAATTCGTTCTTTGCTCCAAAAATTTTCGATTAAAAACGTAAAATAAACCTCCAGGCCTTTTCTAAACCAATTTCTTCCCGGCCATAAAAACACATTCTTTGCAGTTTGCTGGGAAATTGTGCTGGCGCCACGCACCCGCTTTCCTTTCTGGTTACCTTCTATGGCCTTTTCTATAGCTTCAAAATCGAAACCATTATGTTTTACAAAGTTTTGATCTTCACCGGCAATTACGGCTAACTGTAAGTGTTGGGAAATATCTTCCCGGGACACCCAGGTATGCCGAATTTCTTCTTCGGGATTCTCAAAATACCGAATAGCCATTAAAGGGGTAAAGGGCACCGGGAACCATTTATATAGCAAGACCATAAAAATGGAAAACAGAAGTAAAACGCTTATCAGCTTTAGGATAAATTTGAAAAATTTCTTCATCATATTATCAATTCTGAAAGTTCCTTTCCTACTAAACTACCAATGGCAACGCCCATCCCGCCTAATCGCACTCCGCAATAAACGTTTTCTGAAACCTGCTTTACTATGGGATTTTTCTGTTTTCCAATGCCCATAATTCCGCTCCAGCGATGTTCAATTTCAAAAGAAGTTTCGGGCAAAATAGTATTTTTAAGTAATTCCTCAAGTTTCTGCTGAATAAGTTTTGTTTGCGCCATTTCGGTGGTTTCTTCCGTCTTAAAGTCCAGGTTCCTACCACCGCCAAAAAGAATGCAATCGTCAATATTCCTGAAATAATAATAGCCTTTATCTAAATGAAATGTGCCTTTGATTTCCAGATTTTTAATCGGTTTGGTAATCAACACCTGGGCACGTGCCGGTTTTACCTGCGCAATCCCCAATTTCTCTGAAAAACCATTAGTAGCTATCAATAATTTCCTTGCTAAAAATTCTAATTTATCGGTTTTAATCTTTACCGAATTTTTGGCCTCCGTGAATTCTTCAACGTTAACATTATTCAGGATTTTTATACCGGCCTTTTGAACTTTATACAGGAGGGTTTCCATCATTCCCCCGGTATTTAACTGACCTTCAAACTGATTAAAAATAATTTTTTTCTGAATATCCCTAAATCCGAAGCTATTTTTTTGGATACTAAACATAGCCTCTCCAAACAGCGGTTCCAGCATTTTATTGAGCTCAGGTAACTTTGCCGTACATTCTTCAAAAAGTGCCTGGTCTTCTTTGGTAAAAAGTTCGTAGCCCCCATATTCCTTATAGCCTATGTTTTTATCTCCCAAATTCTTCCGAAGCAAATTCAAGCCCTTTAACCGCTTTTGAATAAGCTGCAGCACTTCCTCTTCAGAATGGGAATTTAGATCTTCCAGGATTTCAGAGACACTTCCAAAACAGGCAAAACCGGCATTTTTTGTACTTGCTCCGTTTAGTAACATGCCGCGTTCTAAAACAAGGATTTTAGATTTTGGAAATCGCGTTTTTAAGTTTAGAGCACAATTTAGGCCCGTAATCCCGCTACCGACAATGCAAAAATCAATATTTGAAAACCAGGTTTTGGTTTCCCAGTAAGAAAGGTTCATTAGGCTTGGTTAATTTTTAATGAAAATACGAAATAAATAATGAGGCTACATAAAAACTCCAGCCGACATAGTTTAATCTTTTTCTGGATTTTTAACGCATTTAGATTGTCAAGATATTAGATTCTGAAATAAATTCAGGCTGACGAAGGAAAATTGTTCAAGTAAACTACCTCAGGCTAATATGCCCTTTTGGCGATGCTAATAAAAAAAGACCTCACAGGTTTAGAAAACCTGTGAGGTCTTATGCTTAAATATTCCAGATGTTAGATTCTGAAACAAGTTCAGAATGACGCTGAAACTTAATCTTATTCGAGTGATTTCATTTCAAAATCTTCCATAAACTTAGTGGTGTAATTCCCATCAATATAATCGGGATGGTCCATAAGTTGTCTATGGAACGGGATTGTGGTTTTAATACCTTCTATCACGAATTCATCTAATGCGCGTTTCATTTTATTGATCGCCTCTTCCCTGGTTTGGGCGGTAGTGATCAATTTCGCGATCATAGAATCGTAGTTTGGCGGAATAATATACCCACTATAAACGTGCGTATCTATTCTTACCCCATGGCCACCGGGTGCGTGAAGATTTGTGATCTTCCCCGGCGAAGGCCTAAAGCCGTTATAAGGATCTTCGGCATTAATTCGGCATTCTATAGAGTGTAATTTTGGGAAATAATCTTTACCCGAAATTGGAACTCCCGCTGCAACCAGGATTTGTTCCCTAATAAGATCGTAATCTATTACCTGTTCGGTAATTGGGTGCTCTACCTGTATACGGGTGTTCATTTCCATAAAGTAGAAATTACGGTGTTTATCTACCAAAAACTCTACAGTACCTGCACCTTCGTATTTAATGTATTCTGCGGCTCTTACGGCTGCCTCTCCCATTTTTTCCCGAAGGCTATCGGTCATAAAAGGAGAAGGTGTTTCTTCGGTTAACTTCTGGTGACGGCGTTGTACCGAGCAGTCCCTTTCAGAAAGGTGACATGCTTTCCCCCTACTGTCTCCAACTACCTGAATTTCTATATGGCGAGGCTCTTCAATGAGCTTTTCCATATACATATCATTATTATCAAAAGCTGCAGCCGATTCCTGTCTTGCAGAATCCCATGCAGCTTGCAGGTCTTCTTCCTTCCATACGGCACGCATACCTTTACCACCACCACCTGCAGTAGCTTTTAGCATAACCGGATAACCAATTTCCTTGGCTATTTTTTTACATTCCTCAAAATCTTTAATAATCCCTTCCGATCCCGGTACACAGGGAACCCCGGCAGCTTTCATAGTAGCTTTAGCCGTTGCTTTATCCCCCATTTTTCCAATCATTTCGGCAGAAGCACCTATAAATTTAATATCGTGCTCTTCACAAATTTTTGAAAATTTTGCGTTTTCAGAAAGAAAACCATAACCGGGGTGAATAGCATCGGCATTGGTAATTTCTGCCGCAGCTATGATGTTTGAGATTTTAAGATAAGATAAATTACTGGGAGGAGGTCCTATACATACGGCCTCATCGGCAAACCTTACGTGAAGGCTTTCAGCATCTGCGGTAGAATAAACCGCCACTGTGCTAATTCCCATTTCTTTACAGGTACGAATTACGCGTAAAGCGATCTCGCCCCTGTTTGCAATCAATATTTTTTTAAACATACCTATTGTTTTTTTGGCCCAGGACAAAATGCCTTAAGCTAAATGGGCAGTAATTTATGATGGATCTACTAAGAATAAAGGCTGATCGAATTCTACCGGTGAAGCATCGTCTACCAGTACCTTTACTATTTTTCCTGAAACTTCGCTCTCTATCTCATTAAAAAGTTTCATAGCTTCAATCACACAAAGCACATCTCCTTCTTTAACCGAATCTCCAACTTCTACAAAGGTTGGTTTATCTGGAGAAGGTTTACGATAGAAAGTTCCAATAATTGGAGATTTTACCGTAATATATTTTGAATCGTCTTCTGCAGCCGATTTACTCTCTTTTTGTTGTGGTGCACTTTCTTCCTGAGATGGTGCCGGTGCATGTGGTTGCTGCGGTTGTACTTGCGCAGGCATTTGTGGCATTTGGCCACCCATTGGCACTTGTTGAACAATAGTTTCTTTTTCGTCTGAGCCTGTTCTAATCGTAATTTTCACATCGCCCGTCTCCAGTTTTACCTCGCTGGCACCAGACTTGGCCACAAACTTTATTAAATTCTGAATTTCTTTTAAATCCATAATGTTAGGGTGTTGGTTTTTTTAAGAATTATATGCCCATTTTAAGTAGATTGCTCCCCAGGTGAAGCCGCCTCCAAATGAAGCAAAAACTAAATTATCTCCTTTTTTGAATTGCTTTTCGTAATCTCCAAGCAATAAAGGCAAAGTAGCCGATGTAGTATTTCCATAGCGCTCAATGTTCATAAGCACTTTATTATCTTCAAGGCCCATACGCTGAGCCGTAGCTCCTACAATTCGTTTATTTGCCTGGTGTGCAATAAGCCAATCTACATCATCATTGTTTAATTTATTGCGCTCCATAATTTGTTCGCTAACGCCTGCCATATTAGACACTGCAAACTTAAATACAGTTTTGCCATCCTGCCTTACATAATGTAATTTTTTAGCTACTGTTTCCTCGGTTGGAGGCATTAGTGAACCGCCGGCTTCTATTTTTAGGGATTCCCTTCCAATAGAATCGCTTCTTAAGATTTCATCCTGTAAACCAAGGCCTTCTTCATTAGGCTCCATAAGTACTGCACCTGCACCATCGCCAAAGATAATACAGGTAGTTCTATCGGTATAATCGATTATAGAAGACATTTTATCGGCCCCAATCACTAGTACTTTTTTATATCGGCCAGATTCAATATAGGCCGAAGCCGTAGACATGGCATATAAAAATCCGGAACAAGCGGCCTGAAGGTCATATCCAAACGCATTGGTAGCACCAATTTGCGTAGCGATATGAACCGCTGTAGCGGCTACAGGTAAATCTGGAGTTGCAGAAGCCAAAAGCACCAAATCTATCTCTTTTGGATCGAGATTTGATTTCTCTATCAAATTTTTGGCTGCTTCTATTCCTAAAAATGAAGTTCCTTTATTAGGGTCTTTTAAAATTCGGCGTTCTTTAATACCGGTTCGGCTGAAGATCCATTCATCGTTGGTCTCCACCATCTCTTCCAACATTTTGTTGGTTAACACATCCTCGGGTACATAGGTACCCACAGCGGTAATGGCTGCTGTGATTTTATTCATAGATTTCACTTTAATACCCATTCTACGCCCATAGAGACGTAAAAAGCCTAAAGAAAAGTACTAATTTTTCTTTAACTGGGCGTGCAAATTAAGGTCTTTTTAGCACTTATTCAACTTGAAACAAAAAACTCTCACGTGGGTGAGAGTTTTTATAAAAGTTAAAGCTCTATGTTCAATTAAGCTTCTATTTCTTCTGTATTATCAATTAGGACCTGGCCTCGGTAATATAATTTACCTTCATGCCAGTGTGCTCTATGGTACAAATGAGCTTCTCCTGTTGTAGGATCTGTAGCTATTTTTGGTACCGAAGCTTTATAATGTGTCCTTCTTTTATCTCTTCTTGTTTTAGAGATTTTTCTCTTTGGATGTGCCATGGCTTGCTGTTATTTATCGTTTAATAAGTTTTTTAATTTATCCCAGCGAGGATCTATTTCATCCTCATCATTTTTACTCTCGTTATTACTAATACTTAATTCTTCAAGTTTATCCAGTACGTCTGAATCTAAGGTGCCATCTTCTACCCCGGGATGAACCCTTTTTAAAGGAACAGAAAGCACAATAAGCTCATAAATATATTGCTGAACATTTATTTCATATTCACCGTGGGGCAAAATTAATAAATCTTCATTTTCGTCATTATATTCTTCACCAAATTTCACAACCAAATATAAACTGCCTTCAATAGGCTGATTATATGGCTCATTGGTGATATCACAATTTACATTAACCGCACCGGAAGCTTTAAAAGTAAGCTCCATCATTGTTGTTTTTTTCTCCAAAAACAAATCAATTTTCACATTGGCACTGTTAAGATCGTCGTACTCAAAATGCTCAAAGAACTTATTGTCAATGTCGTATTCAAACTGGTGTTTGCCCAGCTTTAACCCTACAAAAGGGATTGTATACGCTGCTAAATTCCTCATCTCATCATCAGTTTCATGCCATGAGCCGCTTAGGCTTAGGCGGGTGCAAATATATAAAAATTAATAAATTAGAGCCTTGTTATAAACAATTTTTTGTTTATAACTTTCTACCCTGTTTCTTTAAGGGGTTTTTGGTAAGCTCCTTATATTCTTCACGGCATTTATAAATTTCTATTGCCCGAAAAACGGCCTCTTTAAATGAATTGATATTTGCCGAGTTGGTACCCGCAATCTCAAAAGCGGTACCGTGATCTGGCGAGGTTCTCACTTTGCTCAACCCGGCGGTAAAATTTACTCCATTACCAAAAGAAAGGGTTTTAAAAGGAATTAGGCCCTGGTCGTGGTAAGAGGCCACCACAGCATCAAAATTCACGTAATTTTTAGAACCAAAAAAGCTATCGGCCGAAAATGGACCAAAAACCAAATCTCCTTTATCCCGCAATTTCTGAAGCGTAGGTTTTAAAACTTCTTCATCTTCTTTCCCAATAACCCCGTTATCGCCACTATGCGGATTAATACCTAAAACTGCTATTTTAGGTTTCTGAACCCTAAAATCCTGCTTCAAAGTGTCCTGGATAATTTTCAATTTCTTTTCAATTAATTGGGGTGTAATGGTATTCGCAATATCCTTTAGGGCCACATGATCTGTAAGTAAACCTATTTTCAAGGTATCGGTAATCATAAACATGAGGCTTTCGCCCTCCAGTTCTTTTGCCAAATAATCTGTATGGCCTGGAAAATTAAACTCGGCCGACTGGATGCTATGTTTATTGATGGGAGCGGTCACCAAAACATCTATTTGGTCTTCTTTAAGTGCACTTGTTGCAGCCTGTAAAGATTTAAACGCATAGCTTCCTACTTTTGGATCTTCCTCTCCAAAATTTATATTCACACCTTCTTTCCAAACATTTACCACATTAATCTTTCCATCTATCGCTTTAGAGGCATCGTCTATTCCCTGAAAATGTAAAGAAAGCTTGAACTGTTTCTTTAAAAAAGTAAGCACTTTGGTTGAAGCAAAAATAATAGGCGTACAAAAATCCAGCATTCGGGAGTCGTCAAAGGTTTTGAGCACTATTTCACTGCCAATTCCATTTAAATCTCCTATACTTATTCCTAATTTCACCTTTTCTGCTTGCTTCATCTGCTTAAAATTATCGGGATTCGCTATTTAGTGAAACACTAACAATATTGTTTCAGATTTAAATCTGAATTTGTTGGTCGGTATTTCATTAAACTTCTCCTGTTTATTTCTATTTTTACATCACAAATGTAAGAATAATCCAAAGATATGTTTACCGGAATTATTGAAGAAGTAGGAGAAGTAAGTCGCGTTCAGAACGAAGGTGGAAATATGCATATAAGTATAAAAGCAACGATGACACCCGAATTAAAAATAGACCAAAGTGTAGCCCATAATGGTGTTTGTCTTACCGTAGTTTCTATTGCTGAAAATGAATATACCGTAACCGCGGTGGCTGAAACCCTGGCAAAAACCAATGTAAAGCATTTACAGGAAAATGCACCGGTAAACCTGGAAAGAGGAATGAAACTCGGCGCCAGGCTTGACGGTCATATTGTGCAAGGACACGTAGATCAAACCGCAGTTTGTAAAAAAGTAACCGAAAAAGATGGTAGCTGGGAGTTTACTTTTGAATATGACCCGGCCCTACAAAATATTACCATAGAAAAAGGTTCTATTACTGTTAATGGCGTGAGCCTTACTGTAGTGAATTCAAAAAGGAATGAATTTAGCGTGGCTATAATTCCCTATACCTATAAATATACCACCTTTAAGTTTCTAAAAGAGGGAGATCTTGTAAATCTGGAATTTGATGTGATAGGGAAATATGTAAAACGTATCCAGGAATTAAAATAATTATTTTTTTTTCCTAAGATGATGAATCCCCAAGCCTAAACCGGCAGCTAGTAAAGCCGAAATCCCAAAATCTATAGGGAGACCGGGAGGAGGAGGTACGCTATCACCAGACACTCCTTCCATTTGAGGTGGCGGCAATTTATGGCTTTGCGCCTGTCCTGCTATATCTAAAGATAAAAGCAGCGCAATTATTGCACATAATATTTTTATCCTGCTCCTCATAATTTGCACCTAAATTACTGCCATAATATTAGTCACTAAAAACTCTGTATTCTATATATTAACGAGAAAGTAGGTACGTTAGTTTTGTGTAGAGGGGGCAACACCTTATAAAAATAATAAAAATTAGTTTAACTTTAACAAAACCTACTAAGTATTGTAAGATTTTTAGCGCTTACTTACCTGGTAAGAATTATTTCTTTTTTTTACTGACAAAATACTTGTTTTTAATGGTTTAAGCCATTATTCGCATCATTTGATTATTACTATAATCTATAAATAATACTAATAGACGCCTTGAAATCAAACTCAATAAACCATACTCATTCATCTAATGTTTTTTCATAAAACATAATCAAAAAATTGTCGGACAATCTTAAAATATTCTTTTGTACCCCAATAATTAGTTTTATACATAAAAAGTGCATTTATAAGGCGAAGGTATTGAAAATACCAAAACTATCCACCCAAAATAATCCAGGATTTCACTCCAAATTATTCATTTAAAAACAAAAATAACCTCGCAGAAAACCTACGAGGTATTGAGCTTTTAAGGTTGATTAAGCCTACAAATATTTAATTTAGATTATCGACTAAACCTCAATCTACAAGAGAGAGGCAAACAATAGTTATTTACTGTCTTGGTATTTATAAACCTTTACATAATCTATTAAAAATTGTTTTGGAAAAATAGAATCATCAACTTCAGGTCCTCCAAAATTTCCACCTACAGCAAGATTCAATAATAAATAAAACGGATGCCTGTAAGGGTAAGTTTTTTCATTTTTTTCTGAAGGAGAGAAGACATAGGTCTTTTTATCGTCTATATAAAAAGTAATCGCATCTTTGGTCCAGTTCATTTTAAAAACATGAAAATCTGAAGTAACATTTTCTATGGGCGTGGTTTTAATATTTTCAGTATTTCCATGACTTGCCGGTGTATGCAGCGCGTTATGAATAGTATCGGGCTGCCTGCCCACAAACTCCATGATATCAATCTCGCCAGAGGCGGGCCAACCCACCTCATTTATATTAGCACCCAACATCCAAATTGCCGGCCAAAGACCGTGCCCATCGGGTAATTTTGCACGAACCTCAACGGTTCCGTATTGAAACTCGAACTTATCTTTAGTATTTACTTTTCCGCTATAATAGGCATCTCCAACCTTATCTGCGGTAATCACTAAATTTCCATCTTTTACAGCTACATAATCTTTGCTGTAAATTTGGCGCTCATTATTTCCCCAGCCACAAAGATCGGGGCAACCATCACCGGTTTCATAGCTCCAATTCTCCATATTTAAGGAATTACCATCAAAATTTTCTTCCCAAATTAGCTCCTGTGCCGTAAGAGGGAAACCTATTAAAAGAAATAGTCCGAAAATTGAAATTCTATTCTTCATACTTATTTTTTTAAACTGAATTTTACTTTTTGCAGATCACGAGAGTTTCCACCTACCATAACTTCAAACTCACCGGCCTCTGCCTCCCATTTTTTATTGGCTGAATAGAACTGAAGCATTGCTCCATTGATCTGAAAAGTGACTGTTTTAGATTCTCCGGGAGCCAATTTTACCATTTTAAAACCTTTAAGTTCCTTCACGGGACGGGTGGTACTGGCTACCAAATCTCTTATATACAACTGGGCAATTTCTTTCCCTTCCCTTTCACCGGTGTTTTTTAAACTAAAACTAACTTCAATAGGATTTCCAGGAGTTAATTCTTCTTCAGATATAGATAAATTTCCGTATTCAAAAGAAGTATAACTGAGTCCGAAGCCAAAAGGATAAAGTGCATCTTTCTTTTCATCGGTATAACCAGAATACGTTACGTGGGTAGGATTAGAAGGACGCCCTGTATTTTTTTGATTATAATATAAGGGTTCCTGGCCTACAGCCCTTGGAAAAGAAACCGGTAGTTTTCCTGAAGGATTGTAATCTCCCAGCAAAACATCGGCAATAGCATTTCCGCTTTCTGAACCTAATTGCCAGGCCTCAACTATAGCCGGAATATTTTCTGAAGCATAGGTGATCTCCAGTGGTCTTCCGTTAATAAGCACCAAAACAATATTCTTGTTCACCTTTTGAATTTCTTTAAGCAATTCTTTCTGAACTCCAGCCAGACCAATATCTACCTGACTTCTACCCTCGCCGGTTTGGAAGGCATCTTCTCCCAGAGCCATAATTACCAAATCGGCTTCCGAAGATTTGGTTATGGCCTCCTGAAAGCCCGATGTATCTGTTCTATTAATTTCTAAAGGCATTAGAAAACTTCTTTCTCCCATACCAAGGTCGGCACCTTTAGCATAACTAATCGCTACATCTTTACTCACATTATTTTGTAAACCTTCCAGTAAAGACACAGCCGAATTAGTCTCTCCCTGTGCTCTCCAGTTTCCTATTGGCGTATCTTTATCGTTGGCCAGGGGGCCAATTACCGCAATTTTTTTAACGGAATCCTGAATGGGAAGTAAACCATTTTCATTCTTTAATAGCACAATAGATTTTTTAGCTACATCGCGAGCTACAGCTTTATGCTCTTCAAAAGATATTTGGTCTAAAAGCTCCGGATTAGCATATAAATAAGGGTCGTCAAAAAGGCCCAGCTTAAACTTTACCCTAAGTACTCTTTTTACGGCATCATTTATATATTCTTCGCTTACTTTTCCTTCTTCTACAAGACTTACCAGGCCAATTTCGTAGGCACCGCCTTCCATGTCCATATCGCTACCTGCATTTAAAGCTAATTGAGCCGCGTGTTTTTTATCCCTGGCCAGACCGTGGGCTATCATTTCTGGAATAGAACCCCAATCTGAAACTACAAATCCGTTCCAATTCCAATCTCTTTTCAAGATATCCCTTTGTAAAGTTTTATGTGCAGTCGCCGGTGTACCGTCTATATCGTTAAACGAATTCATAAAAGTAGCAACACCTGCTTTGGCTGCTGCCTTAAAGGGAGGAAGAATGGTATTGTGCAATTCATTTTCGCCAATATGTACCGAATTATAATCTCTCCCGGCTTCGCCAAAACCATAACCGGCAAAATGCTTGGCGGTAGCCGCTATAGTATGCGGGTTGGCAAGATCGTTACTCTGGTAGCCTTGTACTTTAGCAATCGCTACTTTAGAAGTTAGGTAAGGATCTTCGCCAGATCCTTCCATAATTCTACCCCAACGAGCATCGCGTGAAACATCTATCATTGGCGAGAATGTCCAGTTAATCCCATTGGCCGCAGATTCCAGGGCTGCAATTTGAGCTGTTTTCTCCATTGCTTCAAGGTCCCAGCTAGAGGTTTCTGCCAGTGGTACGGGGAAAATAGTGGAATACCCGTGTATTACATCATACCCAAACATTAAAGGAATTTTTAGCCGGGAATTTTCCATCACTAGCTTTTGTGCTTTGCGAGTAGCTTCTACTGATAACACGTTAAGCATAGCACCTACTTTTCCGTTTTTTAGGTTTTCCTCTTTTTCTTTATTATTCATTTCTGAAGCAGGGCCGGTAAGGTCCCAACTTCCGTTGTATTGAACTAGCTGCCCAACTTTTTCTTCAAGGGTCATTAAAGCTAAAACCGAATCTACTTTAGCTTCTACGTTTTTAACCGAACTTGGTATGGTTGCATCCTGGCCTTTTGCTATAAAAAAGCAGCACAGGAAAAAACCTAATAAACATCGTTTTTTCATTTTTTGCGAATAAAAAACTGCCTGAACTATGTGCGTGATAATATTATTTGTGGCCTACAAACAAATTAGATTCCACCGGGGGAACTACCTCGCGACAAGACCGCGAGGTGTTCTTTAAAAGAATTTTGAAATTCGAAGCAGGATCCCGGATTTTACAAACCTCGATTCTCGAGTATAATCACATAGCAATCAGGCAGTCTAATTTTTAAATAGTACTATTCTTGATAAACCTTCACATAATCTACTTCCATAGACGATTCCTGAAAATCTTCAGCAATATTTCCTCCCAGAGTTCCTCCCATTGCCACATTTAGCAATAAGTAAAAATCACTCTGAAATGGCGTGGCATCATTATTATCAAATTCAAGATGTGGCTTACCATCCATTAAGAATGTGATCTTTTCTGAGGTCCATTCTACTTCGTATATATGAAATTCAGAAGTTACATCAGAAACCTCTGTATCTCCCACAATGGCATTTCCGCCAGAATTTCCTGGAAAATGTAAGGCCGACGAAATTCTATCGGGGTCGTTTCCTACAAATTCCATGATATCCAATTCTCCCACTCCAGGCCAGGATTCTTCGGGCCAACCGGCACCAAGCATCCAAATGGCCGGCCAGGTTCCACCACCGGCAGGTAATTTTGCACGAACTTCTACGCGGCCATAGGTAAACTCAAATTTATCTTTAGTTGTTAACCTTGCCGAAGTAAAATCGAAGCCACTTTCAGCTTCCCTTTTTGCGGTGATTATAAGATTTCCGTTTTCTACACGTACGTTATCCTGTTCATCTGTATAGTACTGGGCTTCTCCATTACCCCAGCCATTATTGCCATTACCAATTTCGTAGTTCCAATTATCGGTATTAAGCGCATCGCCATCAAACTCATCAGACCATACTTCGGTATTAAATTCACTTTCAAATTCTTCCTCCTCTTCTGCCGAATCTGAGGTAAGAATAAACCACCAGTCGAATTCACCATTACCATCGGTAGACTTAAGAATAAGCTCATTGGTACCAGAACGGTCAAAAATCTCATATTTGTGATCACCTCCAATATAGTAACCAATAAATGCCAAGCCCGTAAGGTTAATGGTTTCTTTTCCTCCCGGAGCCGATATAGACCAGTTTTCGGTATAATCGTTATAAGGTATATTAAGAACATCTGCCCCCTGTACTTCACAATCGCAAGAGGCACCAAGCTGATCTATCAGGTTAATTCGACCAAATACAGTTCCTGATGGATCCGGGTTTGGATCATCATTATTGGTATTGGTAATATGGGTGAACGTACCATCTTCATTAAAGATATAACGATCGTCATACATTCCGGTTCCGGTTTTTTCATTTGCCCCGGCAGCATACCATTCAGTAGGAACAACCCCACCTACAGGTCCAAGTCCAAAGTGACCAGGAACTTCGGCCTTAACCCGCCACTCTTTTCCAATTAATTTTTCTAATAAATCGGCCGGTGGTTCGTAGGTAACCAGCACTTCTACATCTACTGTGGTAGAGCTTGCAGTACCCCCAGCACCATAGGCTATAACATTAACCGTATAAACCTTAGTTCCGGTTTCAGAGAATTGATGTGTATATACACCACTGGGAGAAGTTACCGTACTTCCGTTATCAAAAACATATTTATAAGTCATGGCCCCATCAGCTACACTATTAAAGGTTACCTGCCCACTACCATCTCCCTGAGGCATATCTCCAGATTGGCCAAGGATTTCGGTTTCTACCTGAAGGTTGGTAGGAGCGCTTATCTCGCCAATATCGTAGTCGTCGTTAGAGCAAGCACCGGCAAATACCAGTAGCAATGCTATAAGACCTGTTTTTAGTATATTTTTCATTATCAATTATTTTTAATTCTAGTTATGGAAATAAATATTGTCCAGATATACATCTGCTTCACCTGTAGGTATGCCCGAATAAATAAGCTGCCCAATATGTGCCCTGTCTTGAAGACCGGTAAAGTCCGATAATGGAATATCTAAACTCACCCACTGGTTTTGGGGCAGATTATCTATTACAACCTCATGTTCAGAAAGATCATCTCCCGCATAAACCCCGTCAGGGCCTAGGTCAACTAATTTTATTTTGAATTCTGTAGCGTTACCCGTATAAATTTCGGTATGAAAATGGGTCATTTCGCTAGCGTCAATCGGTTCAGCTAGAGTTTCAATTCCTGCAAAGCCAAGATTAAAGTAATGCTTGGTAAGCCTGCCATCAAACTCTATTTCTTCATAGTCTGAATTAGACCATTCTGTTAGCCATGTATCTACATTTACATCGTCACCAAAATCACTAAACAAAGAGATATAAGTGGTTTCTCCCATTTGGAAGCCAATATCATCCAGGTAGAATGTTCCAGCCGTATTGCCTGGTCCATCTACAAAAATCGTCATGGTAGCATATTGGCCGGTTGGAACAAATGCCTCTCCTACTCCCTGTGATCCGTCAATATAACTTTTAATGGCATCTGTGCTAAAATTAAAAGTCACTTCTTCCCAACCAGTTCCGGTATGGTTAGAAGACACTTCCGTTTGACGTTCGCCATTAACACCTCCTTCAAATTTCAATAAAACAGGAAGTGCTACATCTGACCAGAATTTCATGGTGATTGTTTTATTATCATCGCTAAAATCGGCCGGTTCCTTCAAGTTAAAAGAAACCCCTTCGTAAGCATTTCCGCTATTGGTAATTGCACCTACCATTGCATCTGAAGTATTAGCCCCAGATTGGTCTGGATTGGTAACCATTTCAAAAGAGGCACCGTTAAAAGCACCGGGGGTATAATCTATAAGTTCGCTATCAAAAGTTATAGGAAGCCCCAGGGGTTCTAAAGTAGTGGTTTGAATATTATCGAAATAATATGTTTCATCGGTTCCTGAAGTTCCAAAATTGAAGAACATTACTAACCTTCCGTATTCAACGGCAGGATCTACTGCGGTCATATCAAAAACCAGTGTTTCCCATTCATTAGCTACCGTAGTTTCTACAGTACTTTCTACATTCACATCGGCATCATCAAGATTTTCAATCTTTAAAATAACCGGGGTTCCTGCTGCTGGAGACCATACATCTACACTAATATATTTTTCAGAAGAGAAATCTATAGGCTCATCTAGCGCAATATTTGTTCCTGCCCATACCTCAGAACCTGCAGGCTGGGTATAAGATGCAACCCTATTACTGGTATTAATGCCACTTGGATCTGGATTATCAATTATAGGAGCTCCAGCACCTTCTCCACCTCCAAAATTATAGAATGTATAGTTCTTGGTGGCAGATTCAAAATCTATAGGTAAAAATAATGGATCTGTAATACTTACTGTTTGAGTAGTTTCGGTAGTCGCCGCACCACCACTTAAGGCCACCACTCTAACATCGTAATCCCCAACAGCATCGTAGGTATGCGTAACAGATTCACCTATCATAAATGCCGTAGGCTCTTCTTCGTCTACATCTCCGAAATAAACTTCAAACATCGCAGCAAAATCGGCTGTAGCTGATACCGTTATGGCATAATTGTCATCTTCTGCCCTGGTAATTGCCACCTCAAGATTTTCCGGTTGACGAAAAGAAACGGTAAGAGCTTGTGTGCCGGTTGCGGAGGCACCATTTAAATTAGTTCCTGTAACCGCTACTTCATAATCGCCCTCGGCATATATATGATCTACGGTCTCTCCTGGTCTTATTTCTGAAGCCACTTCACTGCCATCTCCAAAATCTATACTATACATATTGGCACTTTCACCTTTAGGTATTATAGTTACCAGGCCTGAATTATCTTGTGTGATCTCAAAGCCAGCGCCCAGGTTTGCAGGCGTGGCTATGCTATTAAGATCTACCAGTGCATCATCATCACTCTCACAACCTAAAAAAGGCAGTGTAAGTAGGAATGCGAAAATTATTTTATAGTGTTTTTTCATAATGCTAATTTTTTAGTATCCCGAATTTTGCTCCCAGTTACCCTGAGAAAATTCTATTTCTTCTAACGGAATTGGAAAAAGTTCGTTTTTCCCGGCAGTAAATCCATCAATATTAGCTGCTGCCCTTCCTGTTCTAACCAGGTCGAAGAAACGGTGGCCTTCCCCCACCAATTCTTTTCTTCTTTCTTCAAAAATAAGGTCGGTAAGAGTACTTCCTGCCGCTTCTACAGCCTGTAAACCGGCTCTTTCACGAACTTCATTAAGATATGTTCTTGCCTGGCTATCGTCTATTCCACCCCGGTTTAAAGCTTCTGCTGCCATTAATAACACATCGGCATATCTAATAGCACGATAATTATTGGGTTGGGTAAGGTTGGCATCACCTGCGTTATCATTTTTACGCGGAAGATACTTTCGGTTGAAATATCCCGTATGCTTATAACCTTCTATATAAGTTGCCCCTGTTTCTTCGGCCCAGGCCTCTATATCCAGTATGGAAAGGTCTTTTCTAATATCTTCTTCAGTAAACATATCATAGGCTTCCTGGGTTGGGACGTTAAAGCTAAATCCGGGCTCAAAAAGCGGACCTGTATAATTTCTTATTCCCTGAAAACCTACCGCTACGTTGCCTTCGCTACATTGTAAGCAGTCAAAACCTGCTCCTTCTTCCCCGGTATACTGAACTTCAAAAACAGATTCTTCATTGTTTTCACCTTCTTTCAGGAAAAGCGTATCAAAATCGGCCAAAGCATAAGGGCCATTATTAATTAACTCTGTTAATACATTGGCAGCAGCGTCAAATTCTTCCTGGTATAAATGTGCTTTTCCAAGTAAAGCCATGGCAGCACCTTTTGTAGCTCGTCCTGTTTCAGGTGCGGTATAACTAAGGTTATCTATGGTAAACTTTAAGTCGTTTTCAATTTGTGTATAAACTTCTTCGGTAGAAGCTCTTGGGATGGAAGTTTCATCTCCCAACACAAAGCGTTCATCTCCTTTAATTGGAATAGGTCCAAACCATTTTAACAATTCAAAAGTAAAATAAGCCCTTAAAAACCGAACCTCAGCGATAATCATTTCGCGACCTTCAAAATCGGTTTTGTCCTGAAATTCCAGAACATAATTGGCACGTTGCACGCCGGCAAAATTCCAATCCCAAATATCGTCCAGGTTATCATTTACGGAAGTATGCGTCATTTCGTCTACTTGCTGAAAGCCAATTACATCATTGGCGCTTTCCCCTCCACTTAAGGTATTATCGGAAGCGATCTCGCCTAGCAACACATTTACGTAAGTAGACTGTAATACATCATAAACACCAATCATGGCGTTATAATAATCTTCTTCAGAATTAAAATAGTTTTCTGAATCTATAGTGTATTCTTCTGTATCCTCAAGATAATCTTCTGTGCAACCAAAACTGAAAGCCAGTAGGAGCAACAAAAGCATTTTATTGAATATGTTATTGTATCTCTTCATTGTGCAATTTTTTAAAAGTTAAGGTTTAGGCCTGCAAGAAAAATTCTTGGTACGGGATAAAACCCGTAATCAATTCCGCCACCAATGGCTTCACCGGTTGAAGCTGAAGGATCAAAACCTTTGTAATTGGTAAATGTGTAAAGGTTTTGTACCGAAGTGTAAACCCTTAAACGGTTAATCCCTGTTTTTTCAAGAAATGTTCCAGGTAGGTTATAGCCTAGTTGAACATTTTGTATCCTGGCATAAGAAGCATCTTCAACATAAAAATCTGAAAAAGCCACATTAGAGGTTGCCCCCGTGGTTACACGTGGTACTTCATTACTGGTTCCCGGCCCGGTCCATCTTTCTAAATAATAGGCATGGCGGTTTACATTTGGCTGGTTACGCTCGTAATTTCTTACCATATCGTTTCCTAAAGAGGCATAGGTATAAGCCGTAAAGTCGAAATTTTTATAGTTAAAACTAAGATTTAGCCCCATGGTAGCCGTAGGAATAGGATCTCCAATATTGGTGCGGTCGTCTACATTTATAACTCCGTCTCCATTAATGTCTACATATCGAATATCTCCTGGAGAAGCGGGTGCGCCCAAAGTGGCCTGTGAAGGATGTGCCTCTACTTCTGCCTGATTTTGAAAAATCCCGTCTGTTTTATAGCCGTAGAAATATCCAATTGGGAAACCTTCCTGGAAACGTGCCGGCTGTGGTTGTCCCACTCCAAATTCACCTCCCGGAAGGAAATCTGTTCCGTTTACCTCGGTTACTTCATTTCTTAAAAAAGTGGCATTATAACCTATCCCTACACGAATATCATCGCCAAAATTCTCTTTATAATTTATTGCAAATTCAACACCTTCATTTCGGGTAGTTCCTGCATTTATGGTTGGTGCGCCAGAACCCGGAGCCCCACCGCCAAAGATTCCCGAAACAGGAATACCGGAAATTAAAAGGTCTTTACGATCTTCTCTAAATACATCTGCAGTGATATCAATTCTATTATTTAATATCCTAAGGTCTATACCAATATTCGTTTTTTCGGCTTGTTCCCAGCCTGAAGCCGGGTTAGCAATTCTACCCAGGGCGGTGCCATTCACCAAACTTCCATTTAAAACATAGGTAGCTTCACCATCTAATAACGAACGGTAAAATTGCTCGGCTCCACCTTCCTCACCAGCTACATCATTCCCCAGGATACCATAACTTCCTCGTAGCTTTAAAAAGGAAATCACATTAGAATCGTTAAGGAAATCTTCTTCTGAAAGAATCCAACCGGCAGTTCCTGAAGGGAAATAGCCTACACGATTATCAGGGCCAAACCTGGTAGAAGCATCTCTACGAAGCATTCCAGAGACAAGATATTTTCCTTTATAATCGTACTGCAATCTTCCAAAAAAAGATAATTTTCTTACATCATATTTATAAGCACTATTGTTTAAGCCATCATTGGTTCCTGTGGTAAGGCTTATATCGGCGAAATCCCAGGAATTATTAGGCACATCATATCCGGTAGCATACAACCCATCTCCCCAGTCTCTAATTACCGTCATCCCGGCGGTTCCGGTTAGGTGGTGTGTATCGTTAAATGTATTCTCGTAAGTTCCAAAAAGATCGTAGGTATAAGAATTATCATTAATTCTATTTTGGTTTACCGTACTGCGTACATTGTTGAAGACTTTTCCCGGGCCATAATCTATAATTGGCGAGAAATCTTTGCCTTTAGAATTAGAAAGGCTATATCCAATTCTTGAAGTAAATGTCAATTCTTCTATAGGCGTATAATCCAGGCTAAATGAACCATTAAATTTATTAAGGTTATAGTCATTAAAAGTATTTTCAATTTGTGAAAGCGGGTTAATAATCTCGTTACCCAGGCTACCATTCACATCTTCCTGATCCAATCCGAAAGTTGGTGGAATATTCAAAGCATTAAAAAGTACAGAACCTAAGCCATTTTCGTTAATAGACCTTCTATCTATACTGGTATAAATAGAGTTGGCCGTAAACTGAAAGGCGTCTGAGATATCTACCCCAATATTAAACCTGGCGGTGCTTCTTTGAAAATCAGATTTTTCGGCACCAACAATACCTTCCTGATCCAGATGTGAAACACCAAAAGAGTAAGTCACTTTTTCTGAACCTCCATTTAATGTAAGGTTATGACTCATAATTGGGGAAGTATCAAAAACTTCGTCCTGGAAGTTGGTTCCTTTCCCGAGTTCGCTAAGGTTTGTAAAAGGCAGTGCCTGCCCATTGTTGGCGTAACTTTCATTTAAAAGTAAACCATACTCCCTGGCATTAAGTAAAGGAAGTTTCCTAGAGGTTTCCTGCACCCCTACATAAGCATCATATTGAATAGTGGGAGCGGTATTCTTTTTACCAGATTTAGTAGTTACCAAAACTACCCCATTGGCACCGGAAATACCATATATGGCGGCCTGGGCATCCTTTAAAATAGAAATAGATTCTATATCGTTGGGATTTATAGTGTTTAAATCACCCTGATAACCATCTATAAGAATTAAGGGGCCATTCTCACTATTAGAGGCAATACCTCTAATATTTACATTAATACCTGCACCGGGTGCCCCCGAAGATGGAGTAACGTTAACCCCAGCCGCAGTACCCTGCAAAGCTTGCTCTACCTTAATAGGATTAAGTTGTTCAATAGTTTCATTAGAAACTACCGAAACAGCTCCGGTAATATCCTTCTTTTGCTGCGTTCCATAACCAATTACCACTACTTCATCTAAAGCAGCAGAATCTGTTTCCAAACTTACATTTATAGTGGTTTGATTGTCAGCTACTGTAATTTCCTGTGGTAAAAAACCGACATAGGAAAACACCAGGACATCTCCAGCTGTAATATTATTTATACTATAATTACCATCAAAATCGGTTACTACACCATTAGTGGTATTTTTTACAATAATATTCACCCCGGGCAACGGAAGGCCCGTGCCTGCTTCATCTACTGTTCCCGAAACCGAGAAGTTTTGTGCTTGCAAAGAAAAGCTTCCAATACAAAACAAAATTAGTACAAGTGCTCTATTCATTTGTTAAGATTTTAATTACATCTCAATTTATTAATTAATTGTTAAGACAATCAAAAAAGCACCTTTACAAAACTTCAACATGAAAATTTTAAAGAAGAAAAATTATGAATTTAGCATTCTAAAGCTCTAAAACCGAAGATTCTTCAGTTTTTAGCAATTACCTTAAAATACTGATTTTAGGAGTTTTAACATTAATGTTGAGGTGATGTAGAGGTAAAAGGATCTAATGTTAAGTCCCTAAAACTTGAGGATGTACTCTACCAGACCTTGATCATGGTCAAGTTCCATTTTTTTACGCAATCGATATCGTTTTATTTCCACACTTCGTACAGAAATGTTAAGTAATGGAGCAATTTCTTTTGAAGATAAATTCAACCTTAAATAAGCACAAAGTTTAAGATCGTTGGAAGTTAAATTTGGATGTACCTTTTTCACCGATTGTAAAAAGTCTTTATCGGCATTATCAAAGGCTTCTTTAAACAGTTTCCAATTATCCTTTTCTGCAATATTTTTATTGATAATTGAAATAACTCTTTGAATATCTGCTTCATTATTTGCAGCACTTAATTTTTTCTTGAGATCATTCAAAAATTCATTCTTCTTAATCAGGTTCATGGTAGAAGCGGCAAGTTCCCTGTTTTTAGAGGCCATATCAAGTTCCAATTGTTGATTTTGAAGGGTAATTATTTCCTGTTGCGCTTCAAGTTGCTTTATTTCCAACTGTTTTCTATTACGCTCCATTAACCTGCTTTGTTGTTTTCTAAAATAGCCCGTGTATACTTTATGCAGAATAAAAATAACCAGTAGAAATAATAAAAAATATACAATAATTGCGGTAGTGGTAGCATACCAGGGCTGTGCAATACTAAAAGAATAAGAAGCGATATTGGTGATTTTATTATTGAATTTCCCTCGTACCTGAAAAATATAATCACCAGGAGGCAAATTTTCAAAAGTAGCACTTCCATGAGCTTGCCAATCACTCCAACCGTTACTATATCCTTTAATGCTGTAACTGTATACTGGTTTTGTAAGCTTAGAGTACACCGGTATACTAAATTCAAAGTTAATATTGTTTACCTGGTTTGGCAGTTCAAGATTTTCAAGTTGTAGATTCCGGTCTTGGTATGTATTCTCTAATTCGGCTGTAGAAATTTTATTGATTTTTATTTTTTCTAATTCCGAAAAAACCAAAGGTGTTGAAAAGACCGTATAGCCCAAATTGGATCCCACCAGATACTCCCGTTCTCCAATTAAAGAAATATTTTCAAAACCTTTAGATATAGCCCTGTATTCCAAAGGAATATAAACAGATTTTATACTTAACCTATCCTGAAAGGCATCTTTGGTAGCATATATTAGATTTTCCTCTCCAAAACCCCACCAGGTATTATCTGGTAAAACCCGAGACATTCCTGTAATTCTAGGTTCTTCTATTCGTTGGTTTAAATTATTTTCTTCTAAAAACCTATTTTTAGGTGCATTATATTTATATATCTCATCTTCAGTAGAGTAGTATATAAAGTCATTAAAAGAAAAAACTTTTAATCCCACGCCTGCATTGTAAGAAACATTATAATTTTCTGCACTTTTTACTTCCCTAACTTCGGCATCTATTTTGAGTCTAAAAATTCCTTTATGATCATGCCCTACCCAAACCACAGAATCATTTTCTACCACAAGACTACGGGAGGAAAGATCGAAATTGGCTAAATACTCGGGATCTTTTTTAAAATCTCCATCTTTCCAAAAACTAATACCATTGTAATGTCCCTGTAAAAATCCGTTTTTAAAAGCTTTTATTTCCCACACTCCGGGACCATCAAAAATATGTTTGGCTTTACTTCCTTCTATAGCAAAAACTCCCCTATCGTGACCGGCAAATAGTTTTCCGTTAATTTCGTTAATACTCCAAACCTGCCCACTGGTACCGGGAATAAATTCATAATCTTTGGAGTTCCCGGTGCTCACATATACACCCTGATTAGTTCCCAGGTATAAATAATCGCCAAATTGGTAGCTGCAGTATACTGTACCCACTTTTCCATAGATGTCGGTAAACAATCTAAACGGACTTTTACGATTAATAAGCACCAAACCATTATCCAGACCACCCCAGATATTTCCGGCTTTATCTTCCATTATCGATAGAACCGTATTGTTATTAATTACGGGTTGTAATAACTGATAATTTGAAGAGTCATCTAGGTTATAAACATGCAAACCATCACCTATAGTTCCCAAAACCAGTGTTTTATCCTCCAGTAACTGTGCAATAAAAATACTTTCATTTATAGGGTAATTTTTAAACCCATAGGGTTCCCAGCTATTTCCTTCTATGGTAAAAAGACCGTCATCTCTGGTTACAGCCAATATTTTATTCTCTTCAAACGGAAAAAGTCCAATAATTGGCCTATCCTGAATTTTGGCATTGGAAATAACACGTTCAATTACGCCGTTGTCTATTACATACAAGCCATCTGATGCTACCTGATAATATAATTTATTCCCTACCTGAAATAAATTTGAAATAATATCACTTGCAGAAATAGTGCTTATTTGTTTGGTTTTTTTATTGTAACTATATAACCTACGAAGGCTTTGAAAAACGATATATTCTTCCAGGGCTGCAATATGCCAGAACTGCTCTCCATCGAGCAAATTTTCTTTAGATAACCCGGTTAGGCTGGTATAGGATAACTCCCCTTTTTTATTGTGATCCCAATAGCCAAAATCCATATAGGAACCTGTATAAATCCTGTCGTCCTGGGCCAATACCGAGCGTACCGCACTGGCGTTAGGCACTCTGTTAAGTTTCCATTGTGCGCCATTAAAACTTAGTAAGCCCAGGCTATTAGCTATATAAATATGTTTATTAGAACCTTGAGAGATCATCCAGTTTTGGTTACCGGCCTCGTAAATACCGGGGTCAAAATTGGTTATTGGGGGTAATTCCTGCGCAAACAGGCTAAAACTAAAAAAGAAAAAGAGGGCTAGTAAGCGCATAGGTTTAACAAATAACGAAAATTACTAAATAAATTGGGCTTTTACTAAGAAGATTTTGTTTTGACCTTAATGGGTCATAAAGAAAAAGCTTTGAACATCCATTAACAGGTTGTTCAAAGCTTTTAAAAATCACTACTCAATTTTTCTATTGTTCTTAAAAGTGCTCTTCTAAATGGTGATGTTCATCAATAAGAGGTCCTCCCGAAAGAATTTGTTTGGAAGCCTGCCCGGCAAATTTTTCAAAATTCAAATGAAATGAATGTGCCAACTGAATTGCCTTTTGAATATAAGAACCTTTGTTTTCCCAGGTGTTTATAGGATCAAGTTTTTCTGTTGGCACTCCAGGACAGGAGACAGGCATATGAAGTCCAAAAATTGGATGAACCTTAAGCTCTATGTTATCTAGTTGACCTTCCAGAATTGCTGAAATCATAGCTCGGGTATATTTTAGCTTAATTCTAGAGCCAACACCATAAGAACCCCCGCTCCAGCCTGTATTTATAAGCCAAACATTTACATTTGCTTCTGTCATTTTTTTGCTTAACATTTCGCCATAAACCGTTGGGTGCAATGGCATAAATGGTTCGCCAAAACAAGCAGAGAACGACGGAACCGGTTCGTTGATACCAGCCTCTGTGCCGGCAACCTTGGCAGTATACCCAGAGATAAAATGATACGCTGCCTGCCCGGGCGTAAGTTTAGAAACCGGAGGAAGTACACCAAAAGCATCACAGGTTAAAAAGAAAATATTGGTAGGGTTCCCGGCAAAAGAAGGTTCCTTTATGTTTTCAATATGATCTATAGGGTAACTTACCCGGGTATTCTGGGTGATACTGCTGTCTTCAAAATCTACCTCTTTACTATTACTTTTAAATACTATGTTTTCCAGCATGGCACCGGGTTTAATAGCACGATAGATTTCCGGTTCTTTTTCTTCGGTAAGATCTATAATCTTAGCATAACATCCACCTTCAAAATTAAAAATGATGTCTTTAGCCGTCCAGCCATGTTCATCGTCTCCAATGAGCTTTCTATTGGGATCTGCAGATAAGGTAGTTTTACCGGTGCCCGAAAGCCCAAAGAAAATAGCGGTATCTTCATCTTTCCCTACATTGGCCGAGCAATGCATAGGCAATACATCTTTTTCTACCGGCAAAATAAGGTTAAGCGCAGAAAATATGCCTTTTTTCATCTCTCCGGTATAAGCAGAACCTGCTATTAAAGCAATTTTCTTACTGAAATTAAGTATGCTGAAATTTCCCTGTCTTAATCCGTACTTTTCGGGCTCCTGCTCTACATAGCCGGGAGCACAAACCACCAACCAATCTTCAGTAAAATTTTGGAGCTCTTCTTCATTAAGCCTAAGGAACATATTCTTTACAAAGAAAGCAGACCACGGATATTCGGTGATAGTACGAACATTTAAGCGATATTCCCGATATGCTCCCACCGCTGCATCATGAACATAGATTTCTTTACCCCCAAGATAAGCAGCAACCCTATTATAAAGAGCATCAAAATTAGCTGGGGAAATAGGCTTATTTATTTTCCCCCACCAAACTTTTTCGCTGGTATAATCATCTTTTACCAAAAAACGATCTTGCGGAGATCGGCCAGTAAATTTCCCAGTTCTAACGACTAAAGTGCCGTTTTCTGTTTCTTGCCCCCAATTGTTTTTAACGGTGATCTCCTGTAACTCTTCTCCAGAAAGATTGTGGTGAGCTACAGTGTCTTTTAAGCCGTATTTTACTAAAAGGCTGGCATCGAAATTTTTAACTTTTGTTTCCATAATTTTAGATTTAATCAGTTAATAAGGCCATATAATTGGCACCAGGATAATTGTAATAATGAAAAGCAATAAAAGAAGTGGAGCACCCACTTTAAAATAATCTGCAAACCTGTAGTTTCCTGCAGTCATTACCATGGCATTGGTTGGGGTAGCCACGGGTGTTAAACAGGCTGTAGAGGCACTTACCGCCACAACCATTAAAAAAGGTTCTACAGACAATCCCAACTTACTGGACGCATATAGAGTAATTGGAGCCATAAGTATAGCGGTTGCTGAATTACTAATAGCCTGACTAAAAAGGGAAGTCACCAAAAATATACCTGCAAGAAGCGCTGTAGGATGTATTGCTCCCAGCGAGTTTACCAATGCATTGGCTGCTATTTGGGCCAGGCCGGTTTTTTGTAAAGCCAACCCCATAGGAATCATCGCGGCTATCATCACTACACTGGTCCAACTTATGCCGGTATATGCCTTTGATATAGGAACACAACCGGTAAGCATAACAAGTCCGGCGCAAATTAAAGCAGCTACAGACCCCGGCATTACGTCAAAAACCAACAGTAATATAAGGAGAAGCATAGATCCCATAGCAATATAAGATCTATAACTAAGCATATCTACATCTTTACTCATAGCTTCGGGACTACCCACTATAACAAGATTCTCATGAATACTCTTTAAATTATCTATATTCTTCCAGGAACCACGTACAACAAAGCTATCACCTGCTTCAATCTTGATTTTATTCTCTTTATAAGGTTTATTGGCACGGGAAACCCCCAATAATTGGATACCTGTTTGTTTTAAATAAGTCCCCATGGCCACAGTTTGCCCTACCAGTCTTGAACTTGGAGTGACCACCATTTGTGCCATTCCAACATCAAGGTTTATCAATTCTTCTTTAAGTTCTTTAGCATTAGGAATAATGTTAAGATGAAAATCAAGAATTAGCTTATCTACATCTTTAGAACTACCTTTTACTACAATAATATCATGATAATGTAATTTAGTACCCTGTGAAGGTAATTCCACGAATCTCGATTTTCTTTTAAAAGGTTTGGGATGCCTGCGTATAAGCCTAACAATAGAAACACCGTACTTTTCTTCCAGATCCCAATCAGAGATTTTGGTATTAAGAAGTGGAGACATAGATCTAATTCTTAATCGATAAAGATTCTCTCCTATACTATAATCCTCAATCCATTTATGCATTTCAGAATCAATATTTATAGGTCGGTCCTTACTTTCTCTTGCCGGTAGAATTTTTTGACCTAAATACCTAAAATATAAAAGGGTAGCTATAAGTAAAGGAATTCCAATAAGACTAAATTCAAAGAAAGAGAAGCCGTCCATCCCATTTTGTATAAGCGTATCGCTAACAATAATGTTAGGAGGTGTTCCTGTTAAAGTAAGAAGTCCGCCGGTGTTAGATCCATAAGCCATAGGTATAAGGAGTTTAGACGGCAGGGTCCCCGCGGTCCAGGCCGCAGAGACCGTCATTGGCATAAGTGCTGCCACAGCTCCGGTATTGCTAACTACCCCAGAGAGCACCCCAGAGCCTAATGTAATAAGTATAAGCAGCTTATTGTTGCTTTTCTTGGCTAGCTGTACAAATTTTCTCCCGGCCAGGGCAGTCCACCCTGTTCTTGAAAGTCCTTCACCAATAATAAACAAAGCGGCAATCATAATTACCGTAGGGTTACTAAATCCGCTAAGTGTCTCAGAAAGATCTAAAATTCCGAAAAGAAAAAGAGCCAGCATAGACATTAAAGCAACAACATCTGGGGGATATTTATCCCAGACAAAAAGAATTATAGTAATTATAAGAATAGCTAAAAGTAGGTACATCTTCTATAATTTTAATCCAGCACTAATACTGGAATTTCACTTTTTAAAATCACTTCCATAGTTAATTTTCCTTTTGAGGGAGTACTAATTTTCGCATGGGTTTTAGGCATAATAGAAAGCAAATCAACCTCATGCTTTTTAATATAATCATCAATTCCCTGTAAAATATCTTCATTTTCAGCAAAGCTGTGGTGCGAATAGAACATCTCGAGATAATACTGCAAGGTGCGCTCGTTTGCCTCGTCTGCTTCAGAATATCCGGCATTTTCCGGGTTACGACTTACCGTAAGCACATCTACCTCTGCTTTAAACCTACTGGAGACATCAAGCAATAAATTTAAGGTAGAAGTATCGTGCATCACATCTTCTCCCAATGCCAACAAGATCTTTTCCAGTCTAAAAAGCTTATAATTTACAGGAATCACCAGAACCGGCAGGTCTACTTCCAGTACTAACTTTGAAGTTCTGGTAACCGGAGATTCTGCTTCTTTTTCAGCGCCACTTGTTCCCATGAGTACAAGGTCTATATCCAAAGACGAATGAGCATCTATTATAGCGTCTGAAAAATTTCCAACACCAAAATTATAGTTAATAACAGGAGCGTTGGGCTTCTCATGTGTTTGCATCAAGGCTTCAAACTTATTCTTTAGCTCATTTTCTTTATCCTTCTCCAATTTAGTTTTAGAAATGTACAGTAGGCTAATAGATGCTTTCTCGCATCTGGCAGCAAATTTTATGGCATAATCCAGTGCATTCATAGAAACATCAGAAAAGTCGAATGGAATTAATAAATTTTTCATGATTGTTGTTTTTGAACGTTTATAAAAGCATTGACTACTTTCCTTACAATCGGTATCTAAAATTGGTTCCAGAAAGTAATTAAAGGTACTTTTACTCTTATCCTAAAAATATGAGAATGGTCATATTATACCTTGTTACGCAAACTAAAAAACAAGCTGTCAGCCCTTGCTATTAGCGAAAACGATATAGTTGAGAGGTGTTTAAAAAGCTCCCCTTAAAATGAAAAATTATTTCTATTAAAATAGATTGAACTTTCAATACAAAATGTTCCCAGAACTGATAATGATCAACTTTTGGGGCCTTCGCAATCTATACCTTTATAAAAATTTTCCAGTTCTACTAACCTAAGTTTACCATTATGAAAAGCTGTTCAAAACACAGTCTTCCCATATTTTATATCTTCTTCGCATTGCTTCTGGGTAATTTGAACGGATTTGCTCAAAATGACAGCCTTATTAACGACTATTCTTATTTTAAGAGAAAACTTAAATTAAACGCCCTGGTTGTAGGCAGGTATACTACTTCACTTAACCAGGATGTAGATTTTATGGGGCAACACCATACCGATAAGGATTTGGTGAGCAATTCTTTTGAAATGCAATACGCAAGATTATCTACCACTTTTTTTATAAATGATAGAATCTCAACTTCAATTCTGTTGAATTTAGCCGATTTTAAAAAAGAAAATGTAAAAGGGAAAGTGTTGGAAAATGCCTTTGTAACCTACTATCATAATTCTTTTCTAAAAATAAGGGCGGGACAATTCAGACCCTTTTTTGGTCTGGAAGATTTGCATCCTTTTCAACTTGATAATTCGTATGCATGGTCCCGGCAGTATTCACTTTTTGGCAGAAACGGTTGGCAAAGCTTTCAAATTGGAGCTGCTGCTTTTGGATCCCTAAAATCAAATATTTTCTCTTATTATCTTACAATTTACAACGGTAATAACAAAAATGTGATGGGCGATAACGACAGCTCAAAGAACCTGACTTTGCGCCTTGAATATAGACCCACTCCCGTACTTCAATTTGGTTTAAATGGTGGCAAAGCCAATTATAAGGGGCAAAAAGCCACTGCCTATGGTATTGACGCACAGCTACAGCAACCATTGGGAAATAGATTAGATCTTGCCATTAACACGGAATTTAAAAAAGGGACAAATTTTGAGGCTTTCCGAATGGCAGAAGAACCTACTCCACAACTTAACGATTATATGATGGAAGGCTTTTATTTTCTTTATAAATTGAGGTGCCAACTTAATGCCCCGCGTTTGCGAGCCCTGGAGTTAAGTTGCAGGCATGAGTATTTAGACAAAAATACATTTACTAAAGACGATGAAGTTGTAACCTACACACCTATGCTAAGCCTGGTATTTGCCGGAACTTATGACGCCAAATTATCTCTTGTAGGGCATATTAACGAGTATAAATTAAATATTCCCAATACCACACAATACGACTCCAGTAAAATGTTAATCCAATTTCAGGTTGCTTATTAAGACAATTTGTAATCAATAAAGCCTTTAACTTATGATATGGTTTATTAAAAATTCAGTTACACGGAAAAACCTAATGGCCTTAACCGGTCTTTTTCTGTCGTTCTTTTTAATTGTTCACCTTGCCGGGAACCTACAGCTACTGCTACCCGAAGCACAGGCCAGACTACAATACAATTCTTATAGCCAGTTTCTGGGCGGGAACCCTATTGTGCTAATCATTTCCTTTGTTCTTTATGCCTGTATCATTCTTCATACTATAGATGCCATATATTTAGGTATAAAGCGAAAAAAGGCTAATGGAGTTTCCTACTCAAAAGATATGAGAGGAAGGGCAAGTACCTGGTATTCCAGGCATATGATGGCTTTGGGAATAATTGTCTTTGTTTTTCTAATTATTCATTTTAAAGATTACTGGTATATCTATAAGTTTGGGTCGCTACCCTTAGATGAGAATGGAAATAAAGATCTCTATACCCTGGTAATAGTATCTTTTGAACAATTATGGTATGTAATTATTTACATAATAGCTATAGTTGCCCTGGGCTACCACCTACTTCATGGGGTCTTTAGTGCGCACCGAACCATAGGCTTATATCATCCCGTTTATAACTCAATCATCAAGGTATTGGGGGTTATCTTCGCCCTTGTTATTAGCATAGGCTATATTATTATTCCAATCTTCATTTATATAAATCACCAGGTATGAACACAATAACAAACACCAAAGTACCGAAAGGACCTCTAGCTGAAAAATGGAGCAATTACAAGGCGTCAGCAAAATTAGTGAGCCCCAATAACCGAAAAAAGTTTGAGGTAATAGTGGTTGGCACCGGCTTGGCAGGGGCATCTGCCGCCGCTTCCCTTGCAGAAATGGGATATAATGTAAAAAGTTTTTGTTTTCAGGATTCCGCGAGAAGGGCACATTCTGTAGCTGCACAGGGAGGAGTAAATGCGGCAAAGAATTACAAGAATGACGGTGATAACATATACCGAATGTTCTACGATACTATAAAAGGAGGGGATTTTAGATCCCGGGAAGCCAATACATATAGGCTGGCCGAATGTTCTGTAAATCTTATAGACCAGGCGGTGGCCCAGGGCGTTCCTTTTGGAAGGGAATATGGCGGATATTTAAGGAACCGATCTTTTGGTGGGGTACAGGTTTCCCGAACTTTTTATGCCCGCGGACAAACCGGGCAGCAATTACTACTTGGATCTTACCAGGCATTACTAAGGCAACAAAATAAAGGAAAAGTAAAGCTCTATAGCCGTCATGAAATGCTAGACCTGGTTTTAATAGATGGCAAGGCTCGTGGAATTATTGCCCGTAACCTGGACACCGGAGAAATTGAACGACATGCTGCACATACCGTAGTACTTGCTACCGGAGGCTTTGGTAAGATCTATTATCTTTCTACACTGGCCATGGGCTGCAATGCTTCGGCTATATGGCGGGCGCATAAAAAAGGAGCCTATATGGCAAATCCCAGTTGGACTCAAATTCACCCTACCTGCCTGCCCCAAAGCGGTGAATATCAATCAAAATTAACTTTAATGAGCGAATCTCTTCGAAACGATGGAAGGATATGGGTACCCAGGGCAAAAAACGATACACGAGCTCCCGGAGAAATTCCTGAAGAAGAAAGAGATTACTACCTGGAGCGAAAATACCCGTCTTTTGGTAACCTTGCCCCCAGAGATATTGCATCCAGGGCTGCCAAAGAACAAATAGATTTGGGAAAAGGAATAGGGCCTTTAAAGAATGCCGTCTACCTCGATTTTTCCAAAGCTCTTAATGAATACGGCAAAGATGTTATTGCTGAACGCTACGGAAACCTGTTCACTATGTACCAAAAGATTACAGGAACCGATGCATACCGGGAACCGATGAAAATTTCACCGGCAGCCCATTTCTCTATGGGTGGTCTTTGGGTAGATTATGAACTTATGACTTCCATTCCCGGGCTTTTTGCTATAGGTGAAGCAAATTTTTCAGACCACGGTGCAAACAGGTTGGGTGCCAACTCTTTATTACAAGCCTGTGTTGATGGATACTTTGTGTTGCCATATACACTGCAAAATTACCTGGCAAATGAGACAGAGGTTCCAAAACCTGAAACAGATCATCCGGCCTTTACAGAAGCCGAAAAAAATATACACAAACAAATGCAAAATTTTTTAAACTGTAAAGGAAAACGAACAGCAGAAGACTTTCATAAAATTTTGGGCCGGGAATTATATGATAAATGCGGCCTGCTTCGTACAAAAAAAGGCCTGGAAGAAGCAATTCAAAATATACGTAGAATAAGAAATGAATTTAAAGAAGACCTTATGGTTCCCGGCAATGCCAATGAGGTTAATAGCGAGCTGGAAAAGGCCGGTAGAGTTGCAGATTATATGGAGCTGGCAGAACTTATGTGTATAGATGCCCTGCAACGAGAAGAATCTTGTGGTGCCCACTTTAGAGCAGAACATCAAACAGAAGAAGGAGAAGCAAAAAGAGACGATGAAAAATTTTGTTATTCTGCAGCCTGGGAATGGACCGGAAATATTTCTGCTCCAAATCTAAAAAAAGAGCCCCTGGTCTTTTCAACAGTAACCCCAACCATAAGAAGTTATAAATAGTTATTTACTTCTTTAGCCGGTTTTTAGCAGAAAGAAAGTTTAAAAAAATAATAAATTAAAATTATCGGGATGAAGATCATTTTAAAAGTTTGGCGACAAAAAAACCAACAGGATAAAGGTAGGTTTTGCGAATATATTTTAGAAAATGTGAACAGGGATATGTCTTTCCTGGAAATGCTGGACATGCTCAATAACCAGCTGGTAAAAGAAGGGAATCCTGCAGTAGAGTTTGATCATGATTGCCGGGAAGGCATTTGTGGACAATGCGGAATAATGATAAATGGAATAGCCCATGGCCCTCTTAAAAACACAACTACATGCCAATTGCATATGCGCGAATTTAAAGACGGCGATACTATTTATGTAGAACCCTTTAAAGCAAATGCTTTTCCGGTGGTGCGCGACCTAAAAGTAGATCGTTCTTCTTTAGACAATATTATCGCATCTGGAGGATATGTTTCTGTAGATACTGGCCAGGCTCCCGAAGCCAATAGTATTCCTATTACCCATCAGGAAGCAGAAGATGCTTTTGACGCAGCCGCCTGTATTGGTTGTGGGGCTTGTGTAGCAAGTTGTAAAAATTCCAGTGCAGCCCTGTTTACCGGGGCCAAGATCACGCATTTGGCACGTTTACCACAAGGTGAAAAAGAAAGCGCTACCAGAACACTTACCATGGTAGATAAGATGGAAGAGGAAGGCTTTGGACACTGCAGCAATACTGAAGCCTGCCAGGTGGAATGCCCGGAAAATATTTCTGTGCTCAACATTGCAAGGATGAACTACGAATATAACCGGGCAAAACTCCTGTTTAAAAAATAATTTTAAACGCTCATCAACCTGTATTTTTAAGTCCGCTAGCAAGGGCCGTGGTTATTTCCAGTAAAAGTGTTACTTGACTATCATTCTTAGGGTCCTTGCTGCACCTCCATTGTTCAAGGTTTTTAATTTGCAAATGGTGCAGTGCCATTAGGGCATCTTCTCTTCGGTTAAGGTTATCCAGTAAACTTTGGCGGCGATTTTCCCTGCTGTTGTTAAACATAGCCGCTATTTGCTCAAGGCTCTCAGAATGTTCGGTTTTAATTATTGATGTAAGTTCCTGTCTTACTTTATCATCATTCACCAAATTAGCATAAAGCTCCATAATACCTGGTGAGGCGTTTAGGAGGTTTGTTTCCACCTGAATAAGAATATAGCGTAGCAAAGGCCATTTGTCTGAAAATTCTTTAAGTTGAACATAGCTTTTATTATCCTCTTCTTTAAGTTTTCGCAAGGCGTATCCCATCCCAAACCAACCTGTGATATTGAACCTGGATTGGTTCCAGCTGAAAACCCACGGAATGGCGCGTAAATCTCCTAGAGTTCTTGTGCCAGTTCTACGTGCAGGGCGAGACCCTATTTTACTCATTTCCAATACATCTATAGGAGTTGCCTCTCCATAAAATTCCAGAAAAGAAGGGTGTTTTATTAAGCCCTGATATTTCTCCTTAGAATACTCAGCCAATTTTCGCAAAGCTGCTACAGGATAGGTGGCTGCACGCTGTGGAAAGCAAGTATAACCCGTTTGCAAAGCAGTACCCGATAGTAACATCTCTAAATTATAACTAGCTGTAAGTCGGTTGGCAAATTGCTGGGAAATAGTTTCTCCCTGTACTGTTAATTTTATTTCGCCACTAAGGCTTCCGGGTGGCATACTTTCAAGAAAACGATGATATTTACCTCCACCCCTGCTTATTGTACCTCCAATTCCGTGGAAGAATTTAAAGCGTAGCTTATTTTCTTTTGCGATTTTAGAAAGTGACTCCTCGGCCTGGTAAATATGCCATCTACTGGCAATAATTCCCCCGTCTTTATTACTGTCGCTATAGCCCAGCATCACTTCCTGTACGCTATCTTTAGCTTTTTTGTAGGCAGGATGTTTTAAAAAGCTATCCATAACTTTATCCGAAATCAACAAATCGTCTATAGTCTCAAATAAAGGTACTACCTGAAAAGTATTAGGGTTAAGACCGGCTTCTCTCATTAGCACATACACCAAAAGCAGGTCACTTAACCCGCGGGTCATACTTATTATAAAAGCGCCTATACCCTGGGCACCATATTTTTCAGAATGATTTCTTACAACACGATAACAATCCAGCACTTTGTCTGCCTCGACTCCAAAAGATTTACCGGCGATACCGAAAGGCCTGTTGGTTTTTAATTCTTCGGTTAAAAATTCAATTTTTCTATCCTCATCCCAGGTTCTATATTCGGGAAGTTCAGGGTAGGTAGCCTTTAAAATTTGCTCCATCGCCTTATCATGGAATTCGCTGTTTTGCCGTATATCTAAACGAGCCAAATGAAATCCAAAACATTCCAGTAATCGTTCAGTAGGGAAGATAAGGTCTTCCACGATTCTTTTGGCACCTATTTCGAGTAGCGAAGACTTTAGCACCCGTAAATCTTCCAAAAATTCTTCGGGACTATTGTAAACCTTTTGATTATGCGGGTTTTGATCCTGCATTGTGTTGCTTAATTGCAGCAGCATTAGTGCCAGAAACTGTCTCCAGGGCTCGTAGGGGTTTCTTTCTGCCGCTTCTTGTCCCACAGCCCCTAAAAGATGCAATTTATTATCTATAGCTTTATTTAAAACACTGGGAATAGGATTTCGTTTTTTTGAAAAACTTAGGTGGGCCACAAGCTCATTCAACTGGTTATAAATAAGCTCCAGGGCTGTTTTTCTTTGCTCTAACAGAGTATCTTCGGTAATAGCAGCAGTTACATAGGGATGGCCATCACGATCTCCCGCCACCCACGAGCCAAATTGCAAGCGGGGGTATACAAGCTTTTGGGGGTCAAACCCCATTTCTGTCCAACTTTGCTTAAGCTGAAGATCGGTTTTTTTAAGCGCTAATGGAAAAACTTTACTTAGGTAGTGTACCACGTTATTCCGTTCTTTTTCTACTGTGGGTTTTTCCAAATATACCTCCCCTGTTCTCCACCACCTTTCAAGCAGCGTCATGATATCGTTACCTATCAGCTTTCTTTCTGCCAATGAATAGGCAGTATTTTCCAATTTAATGAGCTTAAGGTAGATTTCGCGGTGTAATTCCAGGATAGAAATCCTTTTGGCCTCAGTAGGGTGGGCCGTTAGAACCGGCGTTACTTTTATCTTCCCCATAATTTCCTGCATCTGCTCCTTGGAAAGTCCCTGTGATTTCCATCTTTGAAAAGTCTCGCTCCAGGAACCCCTAATGGCTTGCATTCCATTATTATCTACAAGTTTTCTACGATATTGTACAGCTGCATTTTCTTCTACTAAATTCATAAGCTGTAAGTACATACTTAATACCTGAACCTGTTTTTTCTCCAGTTTTATATCATCGGGAAGTTTCTTTTTAGAGCCATTAGGCGAAAGTAAATTCGCAAGCTCTTCTTGCCCAAGTTCTTTTAGCACCTGCCGGAAACAATTGGTTAGGAATTCCATATCTCTCCAAACTTTATCAAAGGAGATCGCAGTAGTCTTTTGGCTCATTTTAGTCATATTTTAATTTAAAAATTAAATTAGCTAATTGAGCGATAATCCAAAAATTAATAAAGCGCTAAAATATGCTATGCTGATTCAAATCATATTTTTTGCACCGGTTTAAAGGCCCGGGTTGGTCATATACCCGGCGATTTAAAAAGTATTAAAAGTTAATTTTTAAGGTAGCCATTACCGGTAAATGGTCGGAAGCGTAGGTTTCATCAATTACTTTATGGTCCTTCATCAAAAAGCTCTGTTTTGGAGCATAAGTTATGAAATCTATTGCCCTTAAAGGATTATTAACCGGGATTGTAGGCTCGCAATTATTGCAGGTTCTTGTAAGTTCCTCATCCAATAAGTTTATTACTTTAGAGCCGGGAGAAGCATTAAAATCTCCTGCTATTATTAGGGGCAATTCTTCTTTTGAAGAAATTTCAGCTATTTCTTTAATTTGAAGAACGCGATTGGTATTTTCTTTTTGCGCATCAAGGTGTGTAGATCCAAATTTCAAAAACTTTCCATTTGGAAGCTTAACCTGGGCCAGTGCCAAAACCCTGGATTCTCCCCCGGTGCCAGGATTGGTTGGTAATTTATAAACTTTTTCTTCCTGTAAAGGATATTTAGAAAGTATGGCCACGCCATAAGATCCGCCTTCGAAATCTATAGCCTTTCCAAAGAAAAAATTCATTTTCAATTTTTTGGCGATTATTTCGGCCTGATTACCTGGGCCCGATCTTTCGGTATTCTCATCTATTTCCTGTAGTGCCACCAGGTCTGGATCTTGCTTTTTTATAGTATTTACAATTGCTTCAATATCAATACTATCTTTTTGCGACGGAGGATTGGCATGATGAATATTATAAGACATTACGCGAAGATCGCTCTGTTTTTTGCTTTTAGTGGTCATAGAATTCATTGTATACGATGGGAATATTACAAAGGAAGCCACTGCAAAAGCAGTAGCTCCCATTATCAATATCCAAATTTGATATTTCATAGATTTAAAAATTTACTTCGATAATCGAGATTTTGTATTTCAGGTTTGTCTCGAAATTCAAAAAATTTTTATGTAAGGCCTCCTTGGCTTACAGCGCAGTAATTTACTGTTAATCGTCTAATTTTCATATTAATTTTCTTTTGAAGAAACTTTCCATTCAAACTTTACTATAACAGGAAAATGGTCGGAAATAAAACGCTCTCCTCTTTGCCCATCCAATACATGGTATTTTACCGGAAACAAATCTTCTCCTTTATAAAATATGTAATCTATTCTATAACGATCTCCACTTGCTGTTATATCCCAACTATTAAATGTATAACCGGGAGTATATATTTGTTCCTTATCTAGATTAAGAAAACTATCTTCCAATTGCCGTTTTATTAAAGTTCTATAGGGTGCAGAATCTGGTGCAATATTAAAATCGCCCGAAAGTACTACGGGTTCATTCCCAGCAATCTCTTTAATTTTAGCCGCTATCAACTCAGCACTCTCCTTTCTTGCTATCGCCCCTTTATGATCAAAATGGGTATTAAAAAAGTAGAAGGTTTTGCCCTCTTTTTTGTCTTTAAATTTCGCCCAGGTAACTATACGAGGTAAAGCGGCATCCCATCCTTTTGAAGCGGTAACTTTTGGGGTTTCTGAAAGCCAAAATGTATTACTATCCAATACCTCAAACCGATCTTTGGCATAAAAAATAGGACTGTGCTCGCCTTTTTTTCCGCCATCCCTACCTTCTCCAATAAAGTGATAATTGGGAAGCAGTTTTTCCATATCCATTAATTGAGGGTAGGTTACTTCCTGTGCCCCTACAATGTCTATTTCAAAAAACCTGATACTTTTTGCAAGCCATTCTTTTCTATTTTCCCATTTGTTAACCCCGTCATCGGGGCTATTCCATCTTATATTATATGACGCAAGCATTAAGCTATTATCTGCTTTCTGTGCATTTCCCAGGATACTTATCAATAAGAAAGCTATACTTAAAATTTTCTTCATTACCAGCCAGGGTTTTGTTCAAGATTTGGATTTAATTGTAGTTCTAATCGTGGGATAGGGTATAAATAGTCTTTACTTTCATTAAAAGAGCGCTCATCAAAATCTGGGTGCGGCTCTATTAAACCATTATCATCTAAAAATATATCAGAACCAATTTCGTAATACTGCACTCCGGGCACCAAATTATCGGGGCGTTCGCCATTATATAATACCACATTTGTTTCTCCGTCCCCGGTTAAATCATACTCACCTGCACCCGGAAAATACATTCCGCGAATAGCCTGGGTTAAAGTTTCGCCGGCTTTCCATCGCACCACATCGTCCCATCTAAAATCTTCCATATAAAGTTCAATACGTCTTTCCCTTCTTATTTCCAGGATCACTCCTTTATTGCTGCCATTAACATTAGGGTATTGGTTGGCAAGAAAAACATCTGGATTATTATTTGCCATTTCAAGAGACAAATTAGGCATATTAACCCTGGCTTTTAAAAGGTTAAGGGAAGCATCCAGGTCTTCCTGGTTTAGCGTGTTTAATTCAGCCTTTGCTTCGGCATAATTCAAAACCACTTCTCCAAACCTAAATAATGGTAAATCGGTAATAGACTGCCCGTTCGTATCATAAACGGGCTCTGTAGCATATTTAGTGATTTGATAGCCGGTAACAGTAGCTCCCAGGTTTGGCGCTAACTCTATAGACTGGCCTTTTCTGGTATAGCCGGGAGTTCTTATAGTTTGTGACAACCTTGGGTCGCGATTATTTACTTCTTCTGTAAAAGCAATTTGATTATAATTTTCCAGATCGGTAAAACGAGATCCATCTTTATTCAAGTAACTATTTACCAGGTCTTTTGGCATTCCCGGTCTTCCATAAGAGGAAGTTGTTGTGTAATAGTTTACATTATGTCCAATATTCAATGCTTCTGAATACGATCTGGCAAGGATTACTTCAGCATCTATAGCCTCGTGAGCGTTAAACAAGTTTGCATAATCTTCTAATGGTTTTCCTGTACTATAAATACTATATGGGGAATTATTTATAAGTTCTTCTGAAGCTTTTATAGATGACTCTAAGTATTTCTCATATCCCGCAATATCCCGGTATTTCATATACGTACCCTCATAAAGACCCACTCTCGATTTCAATGCCAGGGCTGCATACTTAGTAACTTCATAGACTTGTTGATCTGCCTGCATATTTGCAATGGCCCAGTCCAGGTCTTCTAGAATTTTATCTACAATAAATTGACGGGAATCCCTGGGCTTTGTTAGGGTTTCCTCATCTGCCGGATCAATAGTTTTATCATACCATGGCACTTCTCCAAAGCGTTGTAATTTTTCGAAATAAAAATAGGCCCTAAAAAAACGAGCTACCCCTCCATAATGGCTTTTAGCTGCCTCGTCATCACTTCTTTCGTAGTTTTCAAGAAAAAAATTGATATCCCGTAAATAGGCCCAGTTCCAGCCTCCGCCAGATGTAGGAACAAATCGCGCCCCTCTCATCTCAGCACTAAGTTCTATTTCTATAATATTATCGGTTTTAGAATCACCATTGTAAATAGAAGTAGAAGGAAACATTCTATAGAACCCATTTGTGTACAATTGCAGGTCGCTTGCCGTAGCAAAGAAATTTTCTGTAGTCACCTCTGATATTGGTTCTTTATCCAGAAAGTCCTGGCTACATGAAAACAAGCTAAAACCAATAACTACAATTAATAATATATGTTTATAATGCATGTCTTTTATTTTTAAAATTGAAATGATACACCCAGGGAATAGGTTTTATTAAAAGGTACCGTTTGTGCAGTACTCCTGTTGGAAGACGTGGTGGGTTGGTTTAGATTAACTGAATTACTTGCTGCCTCTGGATCGATATAATCTGTTAAAGGAGAGAACGTAAGTATATTTTCTCCACTAAAGTAAATACGAAGTTTTGTAGCATCAGAATCTGAAATTAGTCCTTTAGGCAAAGTATAGCCCAGCGTAAGGTTCTTTAAGCGCAAATAAGCAACACTTTGAAGGTACCTATCATTCACTTTTTCTAAAGATCCTCCTAAAGCAATATACCCATAGTTTCTGGGGAAATAAGCATCTGTATTTTCAGGAGACCACATGTTATTGGCCAGGTCTTTCCTAATAAACGAGTTATAAGGCCTGTTGTAAGGCCCCCAAAAAAGACGCGAATCTGAATTTGGGTACCAGTCCTGCTTACCCACTCCCTGGAAAAATGCCGATAAATCAAAACCTTTCCAATTGGTACTAAGGTTAAAGCTGTACAAATATTGTGGAGCCGAATTACCTATAATTTCCTTATCACCAGGGTTATTTACGGTATTTTCACCTTCGTTAATAACGCCGTCCCCATTCAGGTCTAAATATTTAACATCACCAGGCTGTAAACCTCCGCCTGAGGTGATACGATTAGACACGAAGCTTTGATCTGCATGATTTGCTATTTCTTCTTCAGATTGAAATAGACCATCTAATCTATATCCCCAAAGTTCTCCAATTGTCATTCCTTCATAAAAATCAACCAGGCTTAAATTAGGGTTATCAAATTTGGTGATTTTTGTTTTTGAATTCGATAGGTTTCCGGTTATAGAAAAATCAAAATCGTCGTTAGCCAATTTAAAAGAATCTCCATAGGTTAAGGAAAGTTCAAAACCTTTTGTTCTCAAATCGGCTGCATTCTCTAATGGCGATCCTGCTCCTAAAACAGCCGGTAGTGTAGCTCCCGGTGCCAACATTCCTTTTGTATCTCGTTGAAACCAGTCAAAATTCATGGAAAGTCTATTATCCAGCAATGCCATATCAACCCCCATGTTTAAGGTATTTACCTCCTCCCAGGTAATCTGGCTAGGGTTTAATGCCGGAGACTCTATATAATTTAGTTTGTTCCCATTAATTGCATAATTATACAAACCGGTAGGAAGGGTAGGGAAATAAGCATAATCGCTTATATTTTGATTTCCTAATGATCCATAAGACGCCCTTATTTTAAAAAGGTCAAAAGTATCTTCTGCAAATCCATTAAAGAAATTCTCCTTATTGATTACCCAACCTGCTGAAACAGAAGGAAAGAAGCCCCATCGTTGTGCAGAAGGAAAACGGGAGGTTGCATCGTAGCGGCCATTAAATTCCAATAGATATTTATCATCATAATCATAGGAAAGTCTATAAAACAAGCCTTGCAAAGCCCATTCTGATGCACCACCATTTGCAGTTGGATTATTTGTAGCCAGCCCAAGGGAATTCAAATCATTAGAAATTAGATTTTGCTTTCCTGCCGAGATACTTTTTGTTAGAAAGGTTTCATGGTTGTACCCAACTACGGTTTTAAGGTTATGCTTATCAAAAGACCCCCTGTATTCTCCATACACGTTTAATGCATCATATTTGCTTTCGGTTCTATATTCATTTAAATAATCATAGCCCATTAAGTCTATTTGATTAGGATAGATGGAATAAGGAATCCTGGTGGAGCGCTGGTATCGAGAATAATTATTTCTTCTAATGGCATAACTGGCGTTAAACTTTAAAGAAGTAAAAGGTTTAATTTCAGCCGAAGCTATATTCGAAAAACCACTGTTATTAGTTAGCTCCTGGGAAGTTCCCTGTAGCAAAGAAGCGTAAATACCATCTCCTATGGTGTAATTATTAAGTTCTGTTCTCCATAAAGAACTTCCATCTGGGTTGGTTGGCATATAAGAAGGTAAAGCATGTACCCATATCATACTACCCCAAACATTTCGGTAGCCATATTGTGTTCCTCCATGTTCTAAATCTTCAGAACTGTTATACTGCATATTGTTAGAAAAGCTTAACCAATCTGTAGCTTCAATATCCAATTTACCCCTTAAATTATATTTTTGATATTCATCATCCTGCACCTTTAATATTCCGGTAGATTGAAAATTTCGGTAAGAGAAATATGCATTGATTTTTTCTGAACCTCCGGAAACAGAACCGGTATATATTTGAGAAGGGTATGTATCTCTAAAGAAAGTATCCCACCAATTGGTGCTGCCGTAATGCACATATTGGTCTCTTCCATTACGTTGGTCTATAATGACTCTTGCCAAAGAAGGATCCTGGGAAACTTCATATAAGGCCTCCATATCTGCTTCATTATAGCCTGTATAGGAAGCACCGCTATTATTTCTAAACGATTCGTCTACAATTGTTACCGCTTTATAGGGGTCTGTAACAAAGTCTGTATTCATTGTCGGGGAATTAACCGCCATAGTAGACCCAAGGTTAACAACTACATTCCCTTTTTTAGCATTCTTTGTAGTTACCAAAACAACACCAAAAGCCGCCCTTGCACCATATATGGCTGCAGCACCTGCATCTTTTAAAACACTTATAGATTCTACATCGTCTGGGTTAAGATTGCTTAAACTTCCTTCTACCCCATCTATAAGAATTAAAGGTGTACCTCCATTTATAGAAGTGAACCCACGAATATTAATACGAGGCTCAGCCCCAACTTTACCGGTAGATTGGGTAACGTTTAAACCCGGACTTAGCCCCTGTAAACTGGAGCTAACATCGGCTACAGGACGTTCAGCAATATTTTCTGTATTAACAGTACTTACCGCAGTTGATAAGTTTTCTTTACGGGTCTCACCATAACCAACTATAACCACTTCTTCAAGGGCATTTTGATCTGGTGCCAGCCTTACTGTAATTTTTGAAGTACCCTCTGGTTTTACTTCCCTGGTAGTATATCCCATAAAAGAAATTTCCAGAATAGGATCATTAGAAGTTGTATTGATGCTAAAATTTCCATCAAAATCTGTATTGGTCCCGTTAGAAGTTCCTTTTTCTATTACCGTTGCCCCAGGCAACGGAATACCTTGTTCATCTAAAACAGTTCCCTGAAAAGTTTGTTGAAAGTTATCGGTTCCTGGTAAGCTTCCCGACTTGTAATTGAAAGCAAGTGCCTCCGAAAAAATAAATAGAAGGCATAGTAAATATACCTCCTTTTTTAAAAAAAATTGTATTTTAGTAGTCATTAGATTTGGCTATAATTAATAATTGTAGTCTAAATTAAGCCCATTCTGCTGCAACAGAATGGGCTCCTTTTGGCTAATTCAAAAAGTGGATTTAATCTTATAAAATAATATTTTAGGTTAGTTTTTTTGCTTCTAAATAATTGGGCGTAAAACTATAGATTGCTTTCCCCAGAAAGATTTTTTTTAGTTTAAGTTTATATTAACTAAGCTTTAAATTAGCGGTGCAAAAAGAAGGAAATCGATTTTCCCAAACCCAAGGGAATTCTTATTTTTCGATATAACTATTACAGGAGTGTTTAATGATTATTTATTTCCCACAAAAAGTTTTCTGTGATTTAATTTATAAGGTGATGTTTATTCTTAAATAGAAGAAAAATAGTTGGACTCGATAAGCTAGATTTATCCCGATAACTATCGAGACCGCGAGGCTGGCCAGGAGATAATTTACTTAGCAGCAATGGTCAAAAAAAAAAAAAAAAAAAACCGGCAATCTCAACTTTACGAAAATTGTTCCTATTTAGTATTAGAGCTAAAGCTATAGATAAATAGACCAACATAAAAAGGCCGGTAACTTTGTTACATCTGCAAGTTAATTTTAAAACATTTTATATACTGTAGTAACTACAACTCCCTTAAAATTGGGCGATTTAAGAGATAGCAACTGCTTTTCTTCTTTGATCTCCAGGTTAAAGGGATACTCTAAAAGGTTGACTCCGCTTTGCTTTTTTAACCTAATTCCCTGTCCTGAAATAATATCTTTATTGGGTAGAAAATCTCCTTCCGGCAAATGCTCGGTGAGTACTATATATTTAAAATCAGTTAGTTTATTCATCACCGACTTTATTTCGGTGTTCGATAAATGTTGCAACACCTGCCTAAGGATTGCACAATCTGCCAGTGGCAATTCATTTGCTGAAATATCTAAAAGCTGAAATTCTAAATTATCAGCCACAAATTCTTTTTTATTATGTTCTATAAGCCCCGGAACTATATCTACCGCGATATATTTTTTGGTATACCTTACCAATTCCTTCCCAATATTAAAATCTCCACACCCTAAATCACAAACTACCGGCGGAGTTTCAAAAGCACCTAAAAATGCAGACATAGCCTCCAAATACGGATTCACCATTTCAGGATGATGTGATCCCGAACCCGAATAATATACATTATTATCCCCACCCCAAAGCTTGTTCTCGTAAATTTGAACCATAGCATCTTTAGTAGGCCAGGGCTTTTTTATTTTTTTCTGCTTCATCATAAAACCGGGGGTTAGTTATAGCTATTCAAATATACCCATCTATAAGAATAAGCTACCAACATGCTTATATTTTTAACCGGTATATTCTTGTAGCAAGTACTTCAACCAGTATTTGAATAAATGCTAGGTTAAAGCAAAAAAAGAGGTATAAGTATTATGCTTTAAAATTCAGGAAGTCTTCATCTCACAAGAAATCTTAAGTATAGTGAATTCTGCCGGTCTCATTGGGGCCAGGCCAATTTGTACAATCATTTTATTTTCTAAAATATCCTGAGAACTCATGGTTTCATTTAAGCCTACTTTTACAAAAAAGGCATGTTCGGGTTTTGCACCTGCCAGGGCACCTTCCCGCCATAAATTTAGAAGGTGATTTTCAATCATTACTTTTACGCTCGCCCAGGTAGGTAATGTATTAGCTTCAAAGCGGAATTGTTGTAACGCCTTTTTTACAGATTCTTCTATGTTTATATACAGTCTTTGTATAGAAACATACCTGCTTTCATTATCGTTTCCTGCCAATGTTCTTGCGCCCCAAACCAAAACTCCCCTACCGGAAAAAGTTCTAATCGCATTTATAGACTTTCCCGCGATAGCATCTACATTAAGGCTTTCTTGTTGATTTTGGGTAATATTTACAGTAGGTTCTATTACCGAATTTAAACTTACATTAGCCGGGGCTTTCCAAACACCCCTTTGGGTATCTACATTCACATACACTCCTGCAATGGCGCCTGATGATGGCAGACTTATATATTTATTATTTATTTCATTTTTAAAACTGCTGTACACCAAAGCGTCCAGGTCTTTAACTTCATGCAAAGATTTTTTATGAAAACTGGAATTGACCGGCGAACCGGTATCTTCAATTTTAGTATGGATAATTACAGAATTTTCTTCATTGGCTGTATACTTAAAAGCCGTTTTTAATGAAGGATAATAAGCAGCTCCATATTTTAGATGATTTGTCCCGATAGCGTGTCTAAAATCGGTTATGGCCGAAGGGGATTTATTATCATAGACATCACAAATAGTAAACCTATCCCTAAGTTTATGGCACAATGCCAAAGCATCTTTTACCACAAAACCATATTCTATCTCGTTAGCCAGGCTTATAGCATCCGGAAAAACAAGAAGGCTAATTTCGTCTATGGTTTCAGTAGCTTTTATTCCTCCAAGTAGTCCCTCCAGGGGATCTCGTTTTCCAACTTCAATTTTTTCGGCTTCATAATTACCCACCGAAACGATATAACAGGGACCACCGCCATTACTAAAGTATAATTCCAGGCTATGGTAAAGTTTAAAGATACCGGGATGGGGGTCGTCTACAGTATAGGTTCTTGAGCTAAGTTTAGCATTGGTGAAAATATCGGTTAATTTAAGGCTAAAAGCTTGCAGGGGTGCACCGCCAAATTTATCTCTATATTCCTGAAGGGAGTTAATTTTGGTAGGAATGTTACGCAGGCTATCCTCCTGGGTATATCCTATAAATGCCGGTATTGCCGAGGGCACACTACTAACCGAAACCGGGAAAGAGGCTGTTTCCTGAAGATACACTCCGGGAGCTTTTGGTGATTTCATATATTTTGGTTTTACAGTCAAAGCTTAAGCTGGAATTATTTTTTATAAAAAATAATGTATTTCAAACCTCAATCTATTCTATGCTTTTCAAGATTCACAAGTACATTTCACTCCAGAACCCTCTTTTTCAATTCTTTAAATATAGCTAAAAGAAATAGAGAAACTTAATTACTAGCTGCTTTTAAAGGCAACAATTTTAGGAAAGTGGGAATAATATTATCTCAAATTAAAAATATCAGAGCTGGAACTGCTCTAAGCCTGTTTCAGAAGGCTACACAAACTTTTATACTACCACAGAGTTTACCGAAAATTTCGTGTGCTTAAATGCGGTTATAAAAGAGTTTGAAGTAAAAGATCATATAGATCAACCATTTCTTCAAATTAAAATGATTGATCTCAATAGAAAAACGTTACCACTTTATAAAAGATTAGATGAAAAGAACCAATTACAGTGGAAAAAGAAAGTTTAAGTAAATTAAGGAACAATATAATTTCAAACTAAAAGACTTCACTTTGACTAAATAAAAATCAATCTTCCATTTTCATCCCTTCTTGGCATAATAGAAAGTAGACAGACGCAACCCTGCTTTCTTGCACATTTTTCGTAAGGAATTGTATCATTTTCAAGAGCTTCTTTTTTAGAAATAATTTTATTCGTTAAATGTTGACAAGCTTCACAATCTGAAGGAGTGATTATAGTAAAATCATATTCTACTCCGATATCCGCGTTTGATTCTATTGCTAATTCAACACTATTCCGGTTATATGCCTTGTAAATTTCATTAGCTTTTTTTCCCTCTATTCTTCTTCTAAAAGAAATCATTTCTCTATAGATTATTTCATTTCGCTCATAGAATCCAATTATATCTTCTGATTGATGCCCATTTTCATGTAGTAAATGATTGAAAATAAACCACAGATAATCTTCCACATAATCAGGACGATTTTCTTTCCACGATTTATGATGCCGAATAATATTCCCTTCATTCATTCCAAACTTTTCAAAAAAGGGCATATAATTTTGAATTAACCAATCAATCGTTTTTTTCTTCTTTTTTCTTGGCATATTTTTATTGTTTTACAAAATCATAAATCTGTCCGCCCGAAATTTCAATTTTTAATATACAATAACTTAGTTGTAACCGTAAAGCAATTTGCCTTACCAATTATTTGTGATATTTATTTATAAGAAAATCCAATTTTGCGGAAATATTATTTAAATCTGATGGAAATAACGAAATTAGTTCTAAGTTAAGGTCATCTGCTAAAAGCAATTTTTCTTTTGTTTTCTTATCATAAGCCTCTTCCCCCTTTAGACCAAAATATTCTATATAATAGTCCCCGACCCTCCAATCAGCTCTTCTTCTCCCAGTTTTGTTATAGATTGGATGTTTTGGATATAGCGGTTCTTTAATTGAAATAACATTATTTGCAAACAACCAGTTATCAATAAACATTTCATCAAGAGAATTGCATTCATTACCACTTTTTGCAATGCATCGAACTCCCCTTGAAGATTCTAAAACCCCCTTAGGCAAAATGTTTGATGCAACCAATGCCTTAAACCAACTTCCGAATTTTTTCTTGAGAACTGATTCCGAACTTAATATGTCATTTCCACTAATTCCAATTTGGAAAATTATTTTACAAGTGTCAATCCAACATTCTTTTTTTACTCTGGAACTGAAATTATGATTAATTGGATTCAAATCTGCGTTTGGGATGAAATTTATTTTACCAATAAGCTCTTTTATTAATCTTTGTATTTCTTGTTTACTCTGAGTTTGTACTATTGGACATTCGTAACATATAGAGTCATTTCCATTTGATCCATAATATACCCAATCAGGAAGTTTTATAGGTTTGTATAAGTTTTTACAGATTGCACACTCTTTAGGTTTAGATTTTTCTAATTGGGAACTTTGAAGTTTCTTGTAAAGAGCATCATTTATTAATCGAATTAAAGAAATCTTTTGAAAGTCGTCTTTTATTTTATCTATTAAAATATTTCTTTTTTTGATTTTTCCATAGTACTCTTTACAATTCTGAAGTAGAAAGCTAGATTTTTCTTCGTTTATGAAAAAAGTAAGGATCCTTTGTCTGAATTTAGCAGCAAGAAACTTCTCAAAAAATATTCCGTGCTGATCTATTAAGTCTTCGATTAAATTTATATCGGTGTTTTTATGAAACTGTTCGAAAACTTCCTCTCCGTACCTACTATTAGACAAATCAATGTAGTGAGTTTGGATTCCAACTGAACTTCTTTCAATATTTGGCTTTAAATGTTTAGGAAATACGAATTCTCTATTCTTATAATATGTTAATTCAAGGAATTTTGTCATAATTAGCGCGAACTCTTAAAAGAAAACTAATATATATAATTATTTATCCACTCATTAACAGGGTTACATATTACAGAAGGTATGACTTTATTAAATTTAAATCAGTCGTCCCCTCAAGCGTCCCCTGAAATAAAAAAAGCCCTACAAACGTACTGTTTATAGGGCTTTACAAGAATTATAAGTGGTCCCACCTGGGCTCGAACCAGGGACCCCTTGATTATGAGTCAAGTGCTCTAACCAGCTGAGCTATAGGACCAATTCAAGTATTTCAACAATACCCGAATTTTAGGAGTGCAATATTAGTATATATTTTCAATCCCTGCAAGACTAAATCCAATTTTCCTTCATCAGTTTTTATTCCGGAGTCCCGATTTTAGAGATTCGTTTACTTTTCCTGGCATAATTCTACCAAAACCCCGTGACTGCTTTTAGGATGCATAAAAGCCACCAACTTATTATCGGCGCCCGCTTTGGGTTCGGTATTTATCAGCTTAAAACCTTCTTTTTCCAATCGGGCGATTTCGGCTTTAATATCATCTACCGCAAAGGCCATATGGTGAATTCCTTCGCCACGCTTTTCAATAAACTTTGCAATAGGGCTTTCAGGATTTGTAGCCGCCAGTAATTCAATTTTACTCTCGCCAATTTTAAAAAAAGAGGTACTCACTCCCTCACTTTCCACGGTTTCGGTTTTATAATGCTCACTCCCTAAAACCGCTTTATAAGTGGCATTTGCCGCTTCCAGATCTTTTACGGCAATCCCAATATGCTCAATTTTCTTCATTTTTCTATTTTTAAGTAGATGCAGCAAGTTAAACTTCTAATTTTATATATTCAAAAAGCATTAGAACACGCATCAACCTAAGATCTTATGCGCATACCAATTTATTGTAGTATTTTTGCCGTATGGAAGAGACAAACAGACAAAAGAAAATAGGAGGGGTTTTGCAGCGCGATCTAGCCGATATCCTGCAAAAAAACCTAAAAGATGCCGGGAGAACAGGAGTAATTATTTCGGTCTCTAAAGTAAAAGTGACCACAGACCTTTCTATAGCAAAGGCTTATGTTAGCATTTTTCCGCAGAAACATGCGCAGGAAGTTATTGAAGAAATCAATCTTGGAAAGTCTAAGATAAAGCACGAGTTGGCACAGCGCACCAAACATCAACTTAGAAAAATGCCTGAAATTAATTACTACCTGGACGATTCGCTGGAATATATAGAAAACATAGAAAAGTCTATTAAAGGAGAGGAAGACCCTATCTCTAATCCAGATTTATTGGAGCGTCGCAAAAAATCTTAATTTGAAGTTCCCCTTTTACATCGCCAGGCGCTATTTGTTTAGCAAAAGCAGCAATAATGCTATTAATATTATTACCATTATTGCCGCTGTGGGTGTATTTGCAGGGGCTTTTTCGCTATTTATTGTGCTCTCGGGCTTCGCCGGTCTCAAAGACTTTAGCCTTTCTTTTTCCAATAAATTTGATCCCGATTTAAAAATATTACCGTCAAGCGGAAAAACATTTCAGTTCCCTGAAAATAAAGCAGCAGAATTAATTGAAATTGAAGGAGTTTCAAGCTTTAGTAAAATTATTGAAGAACGCATTTTCCTTGACTATCGCAATAAAAACCATACAGCATTTATAAAAGGGGTAGATAAAAATTACCGGCAGGTAACCCAAATAGACAGTGCAGTTTCCGGTTCGTGGTTAACCAATAGCGAGGCACAGGTGGTAGTTGGCAATACTATTTCCCGAAAACTGGGGCTTAGCATTTTTAATTACCAGCACCTATTAAATATTATGGTGCCGCGCCCGGGAAAAGGGCAAATTACCGGCTTAAATCCAGGCCAGGCTTTTAACCAGGAAAAAGTTATTGTTAGCGGGATTTACAGCGTAAATGAAGAATTAGATGACAAATATGTGTTTTCTAACCTTAGTTTTGCCCGAAACCTTTTAGAATTAGACGAAAATACTTTTTCGGCTGTAGAAATTAAAATCGCTCCAAATGCAGACGCCGAACTGGTAACCCAGCAGATTAAAGCACTTCTGGGTGATGAAATCATCATAAAGAACCGGGCGCAACTCAACGAGATGCTCTATAAAATGCTCAATACCGAAAATCTTGCGGTCTATCTTATTTTTACCCTGGTTTTAATTATTGCGCTTTTTAATGTTGTAGGCTCAATAATTATGGTAATTCTTGATAAACGGGAGAACATTAAAACCCTGTTTAACCTGGGAGCTTCTGAACGTCAAATAAAAAAGATTTTCTTTACCCAGGGAATGCTCATGACGCTTATTGGCGGCGCCATAGGCTTATCGGCTGCAATCCTCTTAGTATTTCTCCAACTGCAATTCAATTTGGTTATGATTACACCCAGCCTTCCTTATCCCGTAGCTATCACGCTTGAAAATATTTTAATCGTGATTTTTACCATAGGAATCCTGGGGCTGCTCGCATCTTTTATTGCGGCTGGAAGTAGTAAAAAAGCTTTAAAGGCGGTGTAAAACCCCTCTGGTATTTTAGCTGGCCACGAATACGCGAATCTTATAACTTTAAACGCTCCCCCTCCTTCCCGAGGAAGGGAATGAATTCAGTGTAGCTGAAGAAAGAGGTGGTTAAACACTCACAAAGTAAAAACACAAAAATTCTGCAACATAAAACCCCTCCGACCTGGCGGCCACCTCCCCTTTAAAATAAGGGGAGGAACTTTATTTTTCTAAAAACGTATAAATAAAATCAGAATTCATACTTGTTAAATGATTAGATCCTGAAATAAATTCACGATGACGGAGATAACAGCTGCCCTCCTTCCTAAGGAGGGGAATGAATTCAGTGTAGCTGAAGAAAGGGGTGGTTAAACATCCAGAAAATAAAAACGCTTAAATTCTGCAACATCAAACCCCTCCGACCTGGCGGCCACCTTCCCTTGAAAATAAGGGGAGGAGCTTTATTGTTTCTAAAAACTTATAAATAAAACGGAATTCATACTTGTTAAATAATTAGATCCTGAAATAAATTCAGGATGACCTAGATAACAGCTGCCCTCCTTCTCAAGGAGGGGAATGAATTTAGCGTAGCTGAAGAAAGGGGTGGTTAAACACCCAACAAATTAAGAACGCAAAAGCACTATAAAAAGAAACCCCTCCAACTAACCTTGAAATAAGGAGAAGGGTTCTTTTTATTTTTCAAAAAATAAGTAAACTTCCGAAATACTATTTCTAAGGTATTAGATCCTGAAACAAGTTCAGGATGACTAAATTATGTTTAAGCAAACTGAAAATCAGAAAAGTCGCGTTCTACCTCATCAAAAGCCGCAAAAACATCTACAGCATCATCGCTGGTCACCATTTTCATTCGGTATTCTTTAAAATGTGGTATTCCTTTAAAGTAATTCGTGTAGTGGCGACGGGTTTCAAAAACACCCAACTTTTCCCCTTTCCAGTCAATGGACATTTGTAAATGACGCCTTGCGGCATCTAAACGTTCTATCATTGTTGGTGGCGCTAAGTGCTCTCCGGTTTCAAAATAATGTTTTACCTCTCTAAAAAACCAGGGATAACCAATAGCCGCACGACCAATCATGGCACCGTCCAGACCAAATTTATCCCTCATTTCCACTGCTCTTTCGGGCGTATCTACATCGCCATTTCCAAAAACCGGAATATGCATTCGCGGATTATTCTTCACTTCGGAAATTGGTGCCCAATCAGCTTCGCCCTTATACATTTGTACACGGGTCCTTCCGTGAATAGAAATGGCCTTACAGCCTACATCCTGTAACCTTTCGGCAACCTCAACAATTTTTATAGAGTCATTATCCCAACCCAATCGGGTTTTTACGGTTATCGGCAGGTTAGTATGTTTCACCATGGCTTCTGTAAGGGAAACCATAAGATCTATATCTTTTAAAATACCGGCCCCGGCACCTTTGGAAACTACTTTTTTAACAGGACAACCAAAATTGATATCAATAATATCGGGATTGGATTTCTCTACAATCTCTACCGATTGCAGCATAGATTCCAGGTTGGCCCCAAAAATTTGAATACCTACCGGGCGTTCTTTTTCATAAATATCAAGTTTCATGGTACTTTTCGCGGCGTCGCGAATAAGCCCTTCTGAAGAAATAAACTCGGTATAAACCACATCTGCTCCCTGCTCTTTGCAAAGCGCCCGAAATGGCGGGTCACTCACATCTTCCATCGGTGCCAACAGCAACGGGAAGTCTCCTACATCTATATTTCCTATTTTAGCCACTTTAATTTATTTTGGAGTGCAAAAGTACAAAAAAAGTAAGCCCACCCCAAGCCTCCCAAAAGCAGGGAGTTAAATCGGATTTTCTCTATAAACCCTCATTCTGAATTTATTTTAGAGCCTGCCTCGATTTTTTATCGGGGATCTAACAAGATATAATTTCAGTATAGGTTTAGAAGCTGAAACAAGTTCAGCTTGACGGAATAAAGCATATTCGGCCCTTTACAACCTATCCCTCTCGGCGGCTTCTATGCTACGTTGATTATCTTTTAGCCTAAAGTTTCCGAAGTTATACTTAAACCCAAGCCTAACATAACGCATTTCCTCACGGGCAAAAAATGAATTATTCTGGTTTAGATACCGGGAAGTAAGCCTGGTATTAGTATTATTAAAAATATCGTGGATATTCAGGCTTAATTCTGCACGCTTGTTCCAAAGTGTTTTTCTAAAACCAATATTTAAGGTTGAAAAAGGATCAAAATTATAAGATCCCGAAATAAAATCTGAAACATAGGTAAAGCTTAAGTTACCCGAAAAAGTACCATCTTTTGATAGTGTAAAAGAATTGTATAACTGGGTATAAACCGCATCAATCTCGTTGGTTACTTTGGCATTATCACTCTCTACAGCAAGAAATTTATTCTCTTCGTGAAATAAAGAGGCATATAATTGTGTATACCACCAGCCAAAAACAGAACGCCCGTGCAGCATATCCAGGCCGTAACTTTTACTCTCCAAAAGATTTGCCTGCATTCTTCTTATGGTTAAATTTTGATTGTCCTGAAAGGCCAAACTAGCCGGAGACCTGCCATTATCCCTATAATAAATATCAAAAAAATACTTCTGCATTAAGGTATAATTCAGGTTGAAATTATTACTAATTGCAGCACGTAAATTCGGGTTTCCCGCATTAAAATCGTTTTCATTTAGAAAATAGCGGAATGGATTTAAACTTTCATAACGTGGGCGTTCAATTCTTCTGCTGTAATCCAGGGTAAAGCTATGATTATCTGAAGCCCGGTACTGTAGGTAAGCGGTAGGAAATAATTCAAAATATTCCTGACTGTTTAATTCATCGGTTGAAAAAGACATTCCTAAAAGATCGGTATATTCCCCTCTTAGCCCCAATTTTGCGCTCCACTGTTCCCAGTCGCGGGACGCACTGGCATACAATGCATACACCTTTTCATCGTAATGAAATTCGTCTGAAAGATTATCGTACAATTCTTCCAGGCTTTCGGCATTAAAGAAATCGATCCTACTTTCTGAATCTATACTCGATAATTTAAGTCCGCTTTCAAATGCGGTTGCTCCAAGACTCGTACTTAAATCTATTTGGGCGGTAAAAATGTTGATATCCTGAATTGCTTCGGTATTAAAGGCAATATTATTCACCAATTCACCATTTCCTGAAAAATAATTGGTTTCCACCATTTGATCTCTCTCCTGGTTAAATTTGGTATAGTGAGCCCCAGCCGAAATAGTTCCCCCATTTTCAAAACTGTGAATATAACTTAAATCTAATGCAACATTACTATCATCGGTAGTTACACCGCTATTGGTTCTAAAATTAGAAAAAGCTGTATTTGCCTGGGTAGCAATATCAGTGCTTACTGAATTATCAAATGTCTTATTGGGAGAGAACAAGAGGTTAGAAGAAAAGCTTAACTTATTCTTTTCATCAAAATCATAATCGAAAATAATATTGGCGTTATGCGCCTGGGAACGTGTTATTCTTTCAAAATCGGTTTGCCATCTTTGATCGAATTCAAAATCAGAGGGGAAATTAATATAATTATCGTCCCTCTTTATTTCCTTTCGGGGGCTAAAAGTATAATTAGCAAACACATTTAACTTTTCGCCTTTCCAATAATGACTGGTTCCCAACAGGTATTTAGGAACGATGCCCTGTGTGTATGCTCCTTCTATACTTCCTTTATAACCGGGAGATATAGCTGAAGTGGTATTAATATTTAGAATAGCACCGCCTTCAGCTTCATAACGTGCCGGCGGATTGGTAATTACCTCAACCGAACTAATATTTTCGGCCGAATAACTTTGCAAAAGGTTTTGTAGTTCATCGGCAGTTAATTGTACTTTTCTATCGTTTATATAGACACTTACCCCGGCATTCCTAACCTGCAATTGCCCCTGGTTTATAATTACTCCCGGGGTTTGCCGCAAAATATCCCAGCTGTTTCCGCTGGAAAGTGTTGAGTTTTCAACATCAAAAGTAATACGGTCTATGCTTCGTGTAATATTTGGTTTACGGGTTTTAATAGTTACCTCATCTAAGTTTGAGGCAGCTTCTTTTAAGATTATTTTCTTTAATTTTTTATCAGAATTTATTGAAATCTCGCGTAGATATTCTTCATATCCTACAAAACTCACTTTTAAGAGGTATTTATCAGATGGAACTTCCTTAAAAGAAAACTCCCCATTATCTTCTGAAATAACCCCTTTATAGACAGAAGTAGAATCTTGTGAATTTAATAAAATAACATTGGCAAATGCCACCGGTTCACTGGCTTCATTTACCAGTTTTCCTTTTAAGCTGTTTTGTGCAAAAAAAGGGTTAGAAGATAGAAGTAGTAGGGTAATTAGGATGGGGGGGCATTTACGGTTCATATACTTCGAATGGTTTGCGAAAAATTCAAACAAATATATACTTTATTAGATAATATGTAAAGTGTTTAAGAAATCTATTCTTTAATTCAGAATATTTATTAATAAATCAACTTGGAAAAAGTCCACGAGGCATTCGTTGAAAACAAATTATTAATTTCGAGGCAAGTCCAGGGGTATTACATCCTTTGGCGGTGCCAATAAACCAATCTTAAAACACTATTCCTCTATAGCATCATATAAAACCTGCTGTATATTAGTTCTGGTATTTAATTGGTATAGTCTTGTATTTTCCCTTGTAGGTAAAACCCGGTTAGAAAGAAACAGGTAAAGCAAATCTTCGGCAGGGTCTACCCAGGCATAAATTCCCGTAAAGCCTGTATGGCCAAAACTGGCTTTGCTGGCATCTTTTGCCGTATTGCTGCTTTCGCCTTTATATTCTAAATAAGGTTTATCAAAACCTATCCCCCGGTGATTGTTATTTTCGGGAAACTGGGCTGTACTCCATTCCTTTAAGGTTTCTTCTTCAATATAACGCTCCCCTCCATATTCGCCCATATTAAGGTACATCTGCATTAGTTTTGCAAGATCGTTGGCGTTAGAGAAAAGTCCGGCGTTGGCAGAAATACCACCCATCATTATTGCACCTTCATCGTGCACCATTCCATGAATTGGTTTTTTTCGGAATAAATAATCGTGTTCGGTAGGGACTATTCGGCTTTTTTCAAAGCGCTCCAGCGGGTTATAACCTAAGCTTATAGCACCCAGTTTATTATAAAAATTTTCATTGATATATTTTCTAAAATCTTCCCCGGAAATCTCTTCAACTATTGAGGGCAATAAATAAAAAACCAGGCCCGAATATTTATATTTCGCCTCATCTTCCAAGTCTGACTTTTTAATAGCTTTAAATATCTTCTTCTGGTAATTGCGATGTAACCATAAATCTTCACTCACTTTTACAGGAAAGCGCCTGGAAGAATCCTTTTTAAAGGTAAACCATTTGTGACTTCCGTTTTCACGAAGCGTATTTCTCCAATAGGGAATCCAGGGCTTAAACCTGGCCTGGTGAGCAAGGATTTGCCTAAAAGGAACCTCTGCTTTATTTGAATTCTTAAAATAGGGTAAATAATCTTCTATACCGGCATCAAGTTCAAATTTCCCTTCATCGTGTAACTTCATTAAAGCCGGTAAAGCCGAAGAAATTTTGGTTACCGAAGCCAGGTCGTAGATATCGTTTTTTTTTACTCTTACGGTATCGCTATATTCATGGAAACCATAGGCTTTATGCAATACTACCTTTCCATCTTTAGCGACTAAAATTTGCCCTCCCGGCGTCGCTTTTTTTTTTATGGCTTCGTGCATTAAAGAATCTACACCTCCATAAAGCACATTAGAATTCATCCCGGCATCTTCAGGTAGTGTATATTTTAACCTTATTTTCCCCTTAACATCCAATCCGTCTCCAGATTTAAACTTCTCACCAACGCTCACAGGAAGTCTTCCATTGGCTCCTACCCCACCAAAAATAAGCTGGGCGGCAAGGTCTTGTGTGGTTTTGGTATCCTGGTAGGTTAAAACCAAACCGGCAGCATTTTCAATCGCATCAAGTTTATTTAAGGAATACGGATTTTTAAAATAGCTAAAAACCGTATGCTCTTCCCCGGCAAGTTCTGCGATAAAATCTTTTACCGGTTTAGAGAATTTCATCGTATTGCGGGGAAAACGGCTATCGTCGTGAATTCCACCAATAACCAGGTTATATGTTGAAAGTTTTTCTTTGATTTTTGCTACTTCAGAAGCACTTGCACCGGCCTTTAACTGGAAGTTTTTTACTTCGGTATAAAGATTTAGGCTTTTCTGAAATTCAGTTTGCCCGGAAGCTCCAAAAGATATTGAAGCAATCTTTAAAGTATCCAGTTTTCTTAAAGGTAAAATGCTGTTTTTATTCCTTAATACGGTAAGTGAGGCTTCTACCAGTTTTCTGTTTAAAAATTTTGCTTTAGGAGTGTTTATCTCCTTCAAAATATTTTTAGGGCTTTGCGCTTTAAACTCATTTAAGCCAACCCATTGTTTAACCGCCAAAATTTTTCTCACTCTTTCATCTAGTGCTGCCTGGGTTATTAGACCTTGTTGTACTGCTTTACTAACCTCCTCAATAGCTCTAGGAACATCTTCGGTAAACTCTAAAAGATCATTTCCGGCCAAAATAGCGTCTTTATCTACAACACCGGGTTCGTTTCCGGCGGTTACCCCTTTCATATTCATGGCATCGGTTACAATTAACCCTTTAAATCCTAAGCTATCTTTAAGAATACCTGTAATAATAGATTTTGACAAGGTTGAAGGCACCCCGGTAGAATCTAGCGCGGGAATATTTAGATGCGCTACCATCACACCTCCAATTCCGGCGTCTATTAATTCTTTAAAAGGATACATTTCTAAGGAATCTAATCTTTCAAAAGGATGGTTTATTTGGGGCAGTGCATAATGGGAATCGGTATCGGTATCTCCATGTCCGGGAAAATGCTTGGCCGATGTCAATAAATTAGCATCTTGCATACCCCTCATATAAGCAATTCCTTTGCGGGAAACGTTTTCTTTATTTTCACCAAAAGAGCGGTAATTAATTACCGGGTTGTTGGGATTGTTATTTACATCTACCACCGGTGCAAAATTAAGGTGAAGGCCGGTGCGTTTTATTTGGCGTGCAACCTCACAACCCAGCTCATACACCAAACTGTCGTCCTGGATAGCACCCAGAGCCATTTGGTAAGGATAGCTTATGGTATTGTCCAGTCTCATTCCCAGACCCCATTCGGCATCTATGGCACCCAACAAAGGAACTTTTGAAGCCAATTGATAATCGTTCATCAAAGTTAACTGTGTTTCTGGATCGCCCTGGAAAAATATTACACCCCCAATTTTTTGATCATTAATCAATTTTAAAATTTCTTCTTTATGTGCGTTGTCACGGTTAGAGTAAGCCGCGACCATAATAAGCTGGGCAATACGCTCTTTTGGAGTAAGCTCTTGCATAATGGAATCTACCCATTTACTATTGGTATATTGAAGAAATTCCGGTATTTTTTTAAGGTTTTCCTGCGCCTGAAGCGTTAGGCCTAAAAAAACCATTATAAAGGTAAACAAGCGAACTTTTATATTTTTCATTATTCAAAAATTGATTTTATACTTTAATATAGATACGTTTTTTATGCAAAAAATAACCAAGCAACCACATTAGTAACATATAAGAAACGGCAAATAGCAGCGAAGCATTATAATTGTTTAACCAGCTAAGATATAAGTTTTCGTAAAGCCAGGGTTTTAGAGCCTGACCGTTAACATAAATAATATTTAAAAGCATCACTACAAGGCCAGACATGACAAAAACAAACAAAGGGTTTTTGCCAAAAGCTTCAAAAAAGCCAGTCCATTTTTTTTGGCCCAGGATTTCAATAATCAATATAAAAACTGAAAGCACTAAAAGTGTCCAACCCGTGCTATATAACACATAAGAACTACTCCAGATAGGCTTGTTAATTGGAAACCAAATATCCCAAATTTGTGCTACCGCCAACAAGATAACACCATATATACCAAGCTTGATTACAGTAGCCATGTTATTTCCCGATTTTTGTATAAAAACGCCTGCCGCATACCCAGCAATTACATTCACAATAGCGGGAAGTGTACTCAATAAACCTTCAGGATCAAATGGCAAGCCATAGCCTTTATATAGATTTTCATCATTGAATATAAGCTGGTCGAACTTTAACGCTGCGTTCTGCTCTAGTGAAAGCGGATTGGGTTGATCGCCAAAAAACCACATAATTGCCCAATACCCAAGTAAAATAATACTTCCAAAGATTATCGATTTCTTCAACTTTAAATAATGAAGAATAAGAGATGCAAAAAAGTAACAAAGGGCAATACGCTGTAAAACACCCATAATGCGAATATTTGCTAAATTTTTAAAAACCAGTTCTCCTTCCTGCCTAAAAACAAAGGGAAATGCATTTAAAAACAATCCTATGAGAAAAATGAGTATAGACCGCTTAAAAACTTTTTTTAAAAATACGCTTTCAGAAATACTTTCATATTTGCGAAGACTAAAACTCATCGCGTTTCCTATTACAAATAAAAACGAAGGGAACACCCAATCTGTAGGGGTAAATCCATCCCAGGGCGCATGCTTAAATGGTGCATAAATGTGCGACCAACTACCGGGTGTATTCACCAGTATCATTAGGGCCACGGTTAATCCGCGTAATACATCTAACGCAAGATATCGCTCGCTTTTAACTCTTGTTGTTTCCTTCGGTAATTTGTTTGTAAGCGCCATCCTTGCTTATTATAATACTAATTAAAGAAAAATAGATTTAAAAATTGTATATTAAACTAAATATATAAAAATACAAAATTTGCTTAAATAGCCGATCTTTTATAAAAAAATAGAAAAAGTATTTCTAAAAATAATTTTTTTATCTACTTTTAAATTCAAAATAAATTCATTTTTCCAAAAGCTTTTATTTTACAATCCAGACAACTCAAATTTATGCCGACAGACCTACATAACTTCTTTCTAGATGAAAAAAACCTCTCTACAATAAACAATGTAGAGCGAAAGAAATTTCTTCAGAAATTAAAGATCATCAAGCATCTTTTTCTAAATGGAGAGACTTCAAACGCAGAGGTTTGCCAACGTTTTAATGTAAGTTTGCCAACTTCTATGTCTCTTTTGAACCAACTTACTGAAGAAGGCATCGTGATAAAGAAAGGCCGTGGAAAATCGGAAGGAGGAAGGAAGCCCGATCTTTACGGGCTTATTGAAGAATCGTTTTTTGTAATAAGTGTTCATATTGAGCGTTTTAGGATTAAATTAGCGATAATTGATAATAACCATTCAATAATTAAGGAGAAGTCCTGGCCAACAGAAATCTCTTCAGAAACCAATATTGTAGAGCTCTTATATAAATGGAGCCAGGAATTGCTTCAAGAAGCCGAAATAAAGCAAGACCAAATTATGGGTGTAGGTATAAGTATGCCCGGACTGGTTTCTGCCGATGCCGGTAAGAACTTCACCTATTATTTAAGCGAACAGGAGCCAGAATCACTTAAATTAAAAATTGAGAAAAAATTTAAAAAACCGGTAGCTATCTTAAATGATGCTAAAAGTGCCTGCCTGGCTGAATTTCGCTATGGAAAAGCCAAAAACAAAAACAATGTTTTGGTGATTTCTATGGATTGGGGTATTGGCCTGGGAATTATTATGGGTGGCAAAATGCACTCTGGAGAATCTGGTTTTGCCGGTGAATTTGGCCATATCCCCATGACAGAAGATGGCCTGTTATGTCACTGTGGCAAGCGTGGCTGCCTGGAAACAGAAGCCTCTGGCCTTGCTTTGGTTAGAAAAACAAAAGAAGGTTTAAAAGCCGGACAAACTTCGGTTTTAAATAGTCTTAAAAAAGAAGAGCTCGAAAAACTAGAACCAGAAACTATCATAGAGGCAGCAAATAGAGGAGATCAATTCGCGATCCAGGCCTTATCTGAAATAGGAATTAAATTAGGGAAAGGAATTGCGATTCTAATTCAAATATTTAATCCCGAATTGGTGATTTTAGAAGGGAAGATTGCCGAAGCAAAGAAGTTTATTACCACACCAATTCAACAATCAATAAATACCTATTGCATGATGCAACTTAAAGAACGTACCAAAATAGAACTTTCTACTCTTGGTGCACATTCCAGTTTATACGGGGGCACCATAGCAGTAATGGAAGATATTTTTAAAGACCAGGTAAACCTGGTAAAATCGCATATCAGCTAAATAATAAATCAATAATCAGCTAAAATTATGGCAAGATTAAATCTTTTAGAAGAAACACGTTTTGAAAAACTACCGGTAAAAGTTTATGAAGATGAACATATTGCCTCTAGAAAGGTAGCGAAACGCATTGCAGATCTAATTCAGCGTAAACAGGGTAATAACGAACATGCCGTTCTGGGCCTTGCTACAGGAGCTACTCCGGTTAAAGTTTATGAAGAACTAATTAGACTGCACAAAGAAGAAGGCTTAAGTTTTAAAAACGTGATCACTTTTAACCTGGATGAGTATTACCCAATGCAACCAGATGCCAAGCAGAGCTACGTTAAGTTTATGGATGAAGTCCTTTTTAACCATATAGACATAGAAAGGCAAAACATTCATATTCCCGATGGAACCCTAAACAAAGATGAAATTACTGATTATTGTCTTGCCTATGAAGAAAAAATTGGGTTCTACGGCGGATTAGATTTACAGTTGCTGGGAATTGGTAGAACGGGACATATTGGTTTTAATGAGCCAGGGTCTGCCCCCAACTCTGGTACACGTTTAGTTACTTTAGACGATTTAACGCGTCGTGATGCATCACGTGATTTTGGAGGTAAAGAAAATGTACCTACCAAAGCCATAACCATGGGTATAGGTACTATTTTTAAAGCCCGGGAAATTATTTTAATGGCCTGGAGCAGAAAAAAAGCTCCAATTATTAAAAAGGCTGTAGAAGGTGAGATTTCAGGAAATGTTCCGGCAACCTATCTTCAACTTTCAGATAATGTTGAATTTATCCTTGATAACGATGCGGCTTCAGAATTAACCAGATTTGACACGCCCTGGTTGGTAAAAGATTGCGCATGGGATAAAACCCTTATTAAAAAAGCCGTAATCTGGCTTTCTTCCGAAGTAGGAAAACCAATCTTAAAGCTTACTGACGAAGACTATAATAATAATGGCATGGCACAACTTGCTACCGAGCAAGGCCCGGCATACCAAATTAATATAGACGTTTTTAACCAATTACAACATAGCATTACCGGTTGGCCCGGTGGTAAACCCCAGGCAGACGACTCCCAACGTCCGGAACGTAAAAGCCCTGAGAAAAAACGCTCGCTAATTTTCTCTCCGCACCCCGACGATGATGTTATTTCTATGGGAGGTACTTTTATTAGGCTTGTAGACCAGGGGCACGATGTTCACGTGGCTTATCAAACTTCAGGAAATACAGCTGTTTGGGATACCGATGTATTGCGCTATGTAGAATTTGCCATAGATTTTAAGCGAAGTACCGGAGAAGACACCAGTAAATTGGAAGCAACTTATGAAAAGATGCGTGCATTTATTGACAAGAAACAACCCAATGATATAGATTTAGATGAAATTAGAGACGTAAAAGCCTTTATTAGAAAGTCTGAAGCTATTGCAGGAGCCCGTTACGCAGGCCTAAAGGATAAAAACATCCATTTTATGGCGCTGCCATTCTACGAAACAGGAAAGCGGGTAAAAAGCCCTGTAACCGAAAAAGACGTAGAACTTACTATGGAACTGTTGAACGAAATAAAACCTCATCAGGTTTTTGCAGCAGGAGATTTTGCCGACCCTCATGGCACCCATATTGTTTGTTTCCGTATAATTCTGGAAGCACTTAACAGGCTTCGTAAAACGGAATCCTGGACTAAAGACTGTTGGTTATGGATGTACCGTGGAGCCTGGCAAGAGTTTGCTGTTCACGAGATCGAAATGGCAGTTCCGCTATCTCCACAAGAAGTTGAACGCAAAAGAAAGGCTATCTTTCAACACCAATCCCAAAAAGACACCCCGGTTTTCCCAGGTGATGACGAAAGGGAGTTTTGGGTACGGGCAGAAGAAAGAAACCGCGAAACCGCTGAAAGCTACCATGCCCTTGGACTGGCAAACTACGAAGCCATGGAGGCTTTTGTAAGATGGAAATTTGATTAAAAAATGAAAAGTTCTTATCTGCTTTTTATTAGTCTGTTAATGCTTGGCATACTTGGTTCATGCAGTTCTAACCCCTATGCGAAAACCAACAGAATCTATAAAAAGCAGGTAAAAAACTTTAGTAAAGAGTTACAGCAGTTCCCTACCTGGGAAAACCAAAACGAATCCGCACTCAATTATGGCGATTACTGGGTAGGAACTACTAACTTCAATATGCGCAAACCAAATTACGTGGTTTTACACCATACGGCGCAAGACTCTGTAAAACAAACTTTAAATACATTCACACTTCCCAGAACACAGGTAAGCTCACACTATGTTGTTGCAAAAAATGGTGAAATATACCATATGCTTAACGATTATCTTAGGGCCTGGCACGGTGGCATTGGCCAATGGGGCAACAACACCGATTTAAATTCTTCTTCACTGGGCATTGAAATTGATAACAATGGAAAAGAAAAATTTACCGACTTACAGATTACAAGTCTGCTAAAGTTATTAGACGAAATTAAAGAAAAATACAATATTCCCGCAGAAAATTTTATAGGACATTCTGATATTGCACCTTCCAGAAAGGTAGACCCTAATGCTTATTTCCCATGGAAACGCTTAGCTGACGCAGGTTTTGGACTGTGGTATAATGAAGCTGAAGTAGAAAACCTACAACTTGAAGCCGAGTTTTTTAAACCGAATCCTTTGGTTATTAATCTCAATACCCGTCTTACTACCCGCATCCCTTTTATAGATAAATTGGTTTTTCCTAAAATAATCCCTGCCGATTTTAATATTGAAAATGCCCTTAAAATTATAGGTTATAATACTTCAAACCTGGAGGCAGCAAAAAGTGCTTTTAAATTACATTTTATTCAAGAAGACCTGGATCAGCCTTTTAATGCATATGATATAAAAGTGCTGTATTTGCTTTATAAGAAGTATCTTTAAATAATTGTTGCTTCTAAAAACGGAACAATTTAAAATTAAATGCGGTAATCCCATGAGCTATATTACCAAGTCTATTGCTCTTATTGTGTTTTTATGGAGTTTCTCAATTTCTGCCCAAAAGAGCAATAAAAAAGATTTTGTTATTCTTAAAAGGGAAGACTGGAATGCCAAAAAAGCGGTTATGGAAATGAAGTTGCATAAACCGCAATTTATTACCATTCACCACACAGGGATGCCACAAAAGCCGGAACTTTCTATAGAAAAGAAACTGCAGGCCTTGCAAAATTTCTCCCAAAAAAATTCTCAAATGGCCGATGGGAGCATTAAAAAAGCCTGGGCAGACGTTCCTTACCATTTTTATATCGCAACCAATGGTAAAATTGCTGAAGGAAGGAATATAAACTTCCAGGGCGATTCCAATACCAATTACAACCTTGAAGGCCATGTACTAATTGTGGTAGAAGGAGATTTTAATAAAGAAAAAGTTCTACCTCAACAGTGGGAAAGTTTAAAAGAACTTATCGCCTTTATTTCCAGCGAATATGATATTTCCCCTAAGACAATTAGCGGCCACAAAGATCAAGCCGAGACCAGTTGTCCCGGGAATAATTTATATCAAAAGCTATCAGAATTAAAATAACACCTAAAATAGATTGTTATGAAACTAACTAAAATATTCATCAATATTTTAGGCCTTTTACTCATTTTTCCGCTCCAAAGCCAGGAAATAAATCTTAATTGGCAACCAAGAGAAGACCTAAATATAAATCTACCCGCTTCTATAAAGATTTTTGATGCTTTTGGTAAATTACCAGATAATAAGCCGGTTAGAGCGATGTATGCCATTATAGATTTGCGTGACACCAACCTTAAATTGCGTTCTTTAGGCAGTAATACCATAAGGGAAACCACCAAAGAAACCTATAAAAGAGGAAATGGAATATTAGCCATAAATGGTGGTTATTTCGCCGCAAATTCTTCTGTAAGCACAATTATTCAGGATGGAGAAGTGATCGCACCGGGACCAAATACTGAAATTGCAAGGGGTGCTTTTGGAATAAAGAATAACAAGCCGGAAGTTGCCTGGGTAAATTCCGGAAATAATAATATTCCTATGAAATTCGCCTCGCCAGATATCAATTCAAAATCGGAAATTTGGAATGTAAGTCAGGCAGTAGGTGGCGGACCGGTTTTACTGAAAAATGGGAAAATTAACGTAACCGATAAAGAAGAGGGATTTACGGGTAGCCACCTGATGCGGCATCCAAGAACTGCCATTGGTTACAAGAACAAACACAGCTTAATTATGATGGTCGTAGACGGACGGCAGGAGGCCAGTGTTGGCGTGAGTTTGGAAGAATTAGCACAGTTAATGTTAGAAGTTGGTGCAAAAGAAGCGGTAAACTTAGATGGCGGAGGGTCCTCGGCTATGATTGCCGCCAACGAGGTAGTAAATATTCCAACAGATATTACCGGAGGAAACCGAAATAGTTTAAGAAAAAATGCCGGAGCTTTAGTAATATCTGAAACTCAGGTTTCGACTCGTACCCAACCAATAATTTTTGATACTGAGGATAGCAATTTCTCTCAGGCAGGAATATGGAGTACCTCTAACCAGGTAAATTATTATGGAGAAAGTGCCTCCAGGCAAGCTACTTCAAACAAGATAAATAAAGCTTTTTATACTTTTAAAGGTATAGCGCGCAATAATTACCAACTAGCTTCGTGGTTTACTGTAAACTCGCAGAAAAATTCTGAACAAGTACTGTATATTTTACATGGTGAAGCCAAAACCGATACTCTTAGTATCAATCAAAAATCCCTGAAAAATGTAGGAAAGTGGAATGTGCTGGGCAATTTTGAAATAGGCCCCAAAGACAGCCTTGAAATAGTTGGGGCCTCTGAAGGAAAATTTACTGTAGATGCCATACGCCTGGTAGCCAAAAAAGATTCTCCTGTGTTACCAAAACGAGGAGATTTTCGTATTGCAGTAATCTCCGACTTAAATTCAGGGCTTGGAGCGGCCAATTACGAGTGGCAGGTAGATAGCATAATAAATAGAATTCCGAAAATTTGGCAACCAGATTTAGTGATTTGTGGCGGTGATATGGTTGCAGGTATGGGAATTTCTAAAACAACCCAATTGCAAAAAATGTGGGATGGTTTTGATGGGCATATCATGGCTCCTTTGCACAAAGCGAAAGTTCCATTTGCTTTTACCCTGGGCAATCATGACGGACCAAGAAATTATACAATAGAACATAACTTTGCTAAAAAATTTTGGAATGAAAACATATATAAAACCGGGCTTCAATTTGTAGACGCTACTAATTTTCCTAACTACTACTCTTTTGTTGCAAAAAATAACTTTTTTGTTTCCTGGGAAGCCTCTTCTTCCAAAATCACCAAAGAAAACCTGGAATGGCTAAAAGAGCAGTTTAAAACCCCTGAAGCAAAAAAATCCACCTATAGATTTGTAATAGGCCATATGCCCCTTTACAGTGTAGCGCAGGAAAGGGATTCTAAAGGCAATGTTTTAGAAAATGCCAAAGAATTACAGAAACTGCTTGAGAAATATGAAGTACATACGTATATAAGTGGGCATCAACACGCTTATTACCCGGGTAAAAGAGGAAAATTACAATTATTAAATACCGGTGCTGCCGGATCTGGGCCCCGTTCATGGCTAACGCAAAGTAAAAAACCGGTAAATACCATAACAATCATGGATATCTTTAATTCAAAAGATTCCATTATTTACAGTACCTACGATATAAAGAAAAAGCAAGCTGCAGCAATGCCTTTGTTTGACGAAAAAACTTTACCTGCAGCCATGATAGGCGTAAACGGTTATGTAATGCGCCGGGATATTGTTAAAAGCCAAAAATTTAAAGCTTATTTGTCTAGTTTAAATACTAAAACAGCTGACATTGCCGGCATAGCAGAGGTGAAGGCTAAAATTGAAAACAACAAACTTAAAATCACGGGTAATTACTTTAATGTAGCTTCAGAATTTTCGAATAGCAGCCCGATAAAAATCTATAAAGGAAGGCATACCGAAGACGGGGAATTACTAAAAGAAATAAAACTTAAGTCACCTTCCACGAAGAATGGAACATTTTCAACCCATTTAAAACTTACCGAAGAAATTAGAAGCTATTTAAGTTTTGGGGGAATTTATATTCAAATAAATACCAAAACAGGCAGTTTACGATCTCAATTATTACCGGTACAAAACAAAGCCCCACAAGCAGCACAAATTGTATCACATTACCCAAAAAATACTTATGGTATACGCAATATTGATGCACTTTATGAAATAAAATGGAGCCCGGCCATAGACCAGGATGGAGATTTTGTTAGTTATATTTATCAGGTCTCTCCAACCGAAGATTTTTCTAAAATAATTCTTCAGAAAAAAACAGGAAGGGAAACCAGTTTAAAAATGACAGAGAAACAATGGTTTAAATTGCTTGGAGATTCCAATATTGGCCAACAGCTAAGTTTTTACCATCGCATTCTAGCCACAGACGGAAGTAATTTCTCTTATGCTTCTCCTACCCCTTTAAATTTAATGAAATCTCAAGAAGCCCTGGATGATCTTGCCCAGATACCGGCTGCAAATTACGTTTTTAAAGGAAAGCTGGATGCTACCGGTGCAGGTTACGGTGCCGAATGGGATGGAGAAGGAAAACTCTGGCTAGCCGATTATAACAAAGGGTTAATTATTAAAAACACCAATAACAAAGAAACAGATTTTTCGCCTTTAACTTCCGTAAAAATTAATGGCGAAGAATTTAATTTAAGCCCAGTAAACGGTATTGGAATAGATTTGGACGGAAATATTCTAGCCGGAATTAATCGTAGGCTCATTAAAATTAACGCGACAACCGGAAAAGGCATTGCGGTTTGGGAAGCACCTAAAGGCGCACGGGCAATTACAGCACCACGTGCGTCCGAAAATGGAGAAATATATGCCATGTCTCTCTTTGGCGATGATCCTAACTATATATTAAAACAGCAGGGAAATACTTTTAAACTCATAAGAACTATTGAACTTAAAGGCAGGAACCTCGCACGAACTTTTGATATGACCAAAGATGGCAAAACCCTTTTTTTTCCAGACCCTGGTAGCCCTAAAATTCAGGTTTATAGCAGTGAAAATTCCAAAGATTATACTAAACAAGAAAATATTACCAGTATTTCTGCCGGCTCTAGTGCAATACAAGTAGTAAATGATGCTATTTATACCGCTGTACGATCCAGTGGAATTTCACCTTCCAGCATTCATTATAGAAATGAAGAAAAACAAGAAATGTGGACGTTGGAACTGCCGGAAGTAAATGGCGCCGAACCTCGTGGCATAGGGGTTTCTAAGGATGGTAATACTATAATTTTCTGCAGCTGGGATAAAGGAGGCGGTTATTATCTTTATGAAAGAGAAGACCAACAACCTCCTGTTAATAAATAACGCTCTTCAAAAAAATCCTCAAAAGTTCTAAGAACTTATGAGGATTTTTTTTTGAAGGCAACCAGTTTACATCTTCACTTCTTCTGGTTCAGAAGTCGTAAAGAGATCGGTGTTTTTAAGGTACATTAAGCCTTTATCTTCTTTGTTTAATATACGTTTACTGCGTAGGTAGCGATTGTAGTTATACTCATCAAAATCTTCGGCTTCGGTATCAAAATTACTAACGTGAACTTCACCCATAGAATGGATAAACTTGTTATCTCCAATCCACATCCCTACGTGAACCACACGTTCTGAAGTAGAATCGGTTGCCGGTTTTCCAAAGAAAAGCAAATCGCCTTTTTCAAGATTTTCAAAATTCTTATCAGAATCAACCACGTCCCCCGTATGAATTTGTTGCGAAGCATCCCGCGGAATCACCATTCCGTTTAAAAAATAAATGGTTTTGGTATATCCGCTACAATCAACCCCTTTAGGAGAGGTTCCGCCCCATAGATAAGGTAAACCCATCAATTTATGTGCAGTAGCTACCAGGTCTTCTTTATTCTGCTCTAAAGAAAACAGCCACTCTCTATATGGCTGCGCATAGGCCTTCGCTACGAAACCTTCTTTGCCGTTTGGATATTTCACCCTATAGAAATTATTTTGCTCGCCTGTAAGCTCTAAAACATTCCCTGCTACAAGGTCTGAAACAGTTTGGGAGTTGATATTTGCTTCGGAATATGAATTGCCGGTTGGTTCGGTAAAAATAAGTTTATCTTCAGATTTCCAGGCAAGGAATTCTTCTTTGGTCATATTTTCAATACCACCATAGTCTACCCAGGCCAAATATCCCTCTGGGGTTTGCACATAATACCAGCCGTCTTGCTTCTTATATACTTTAAGGGGCATTCCCAGGGTTGCCTGGGTTACCAATTGTGCCGAATGTTTAGGCTCGTCGCGCAGGTTGGCCACCGAAATCTTAACTACTCCGTGAACTTTATCTTCTAAAGCCTCAGCATCCGGAAGAACCTTGATACTATCGGTGAACTTTATATTTTCAGCCTCCAATTTTTCTTTTAATGCATTTGCTGCTTCGGGAGTATTTGTTTCTCCTTTTAAGATATAGGCTTCACCATTTTTAGCTGCTTCAACTTTAAAAAGCGCTACCCGGCCATCTGGCGCATAGGTCTCTTCCACTTCCGAAATGTGACTTTTAAGCGGAGTTTCTTCATTTTTTTCTTCTGTTTCCTCACAGGAGGCGAACAAAAAGACGCTTAAGAGAAAAGGTAGGTAAGATTTTGTGATTAATTTCATCGCTATTTATTTTTACTTTTTAAAAATTTAGATTCTGAAACAGGTTTAGAATGACATGATTTTTCTATTTCTCATATAATTCAACTCCGGTTCCATTTCTATTAGGAAAATGTACTTTTTCGTCATAAACTTTTACGCCGTCGGCAATATCATTTTTAATTAATAGGCCACCATCCATATCTACATAATCCAGCAATGGCAATAATTGAGCAATGGCCGAAATTCCCACGGTAGATTCGGTCATACAGCCCAGCATTACTTTTAAGCCAAGGGACTTCCCTTTTAAAATCATTCGTTTTCCCGGCGTTAGCCCACCACACTTTGTAAGTTTAATATTTATACCGTGAAAATAGCCCGCACATTTCTCTACATCGCTTTCTTCAATACAGCTTTCATCGGCAATTAGTGGTAAAACCGATTCTTTATAAAGTCTTTCCATTCCTTCCCAGTCGTTTGCTTTTAAGGGCTGCTCCAGGAACTCTACATTTAATTCTTTTAGGGCTTTGGCATTTTCTATCGCCTGGTTTACCTCCCAGGCGGCATTGGCATCTACACGAAAAATTGAATTGGTATGTTTGCGCAACTCTCTAATAATGGCTACATCATCTTTGGTCCCCAGTTTTATTTTGTAAAGTGGCCACGGAAATTCTTTAATTTTCTGAATCATTTTTTCTACAGAATCTATTCCGATAGTGTAATTGGTAAGCGGAATATTATCTAAGGTTAAACCCCACAATTTGTAAAGCGGCTGCCGGTTTCTTTTTCCGTGCAAATCGTGCATCGCTATATCCAAAGCGCATAATGCAAACGGATTTTCTTTTAAATGAGGATAGGTTAGGTTCCATAATTCTTCGGGGTCTAACAGGATATTTTTAGCAATAAGGTCTTCAATTTTAAGGATGTCGGCCTGCATTTTTTCTATGCTTACACCATAATAAGAGGTTGCCGTAGCCTCGCCATAACCAGTAAACCCACGATCGCTTAAAGAAACGATTAAGGTTGGCTGTACATCCCGTGAACCATGACTTATGGTAAAAGTGTTTTTTAGTTCCAGGTTGTATGGATAAAATTTTAACTCCATTTTTTTAGCATTTTATTGGCACCGCCAAAAGGTATAATACCCCGAGGCTTGCCTCGAAATTAAAAATTGTTTCCAACGAATGCCTCTTGGCCTTACCCCAAGGTAGTTTACTCTATAGAAACCTCATCAGTATTTGGGCGGTAAAGTGCAAAAAGACCCAACATGGTAATTGCGGCATTCACCAACAATATTTCAAAACCAAACTCATAGCCATTTAGCCATTCTTCAGAATTAAAATCTAAAATTACTGAAATTACCGGTGATAAAATACAAACAAGTGGCACCCATCTATCCCGCACCGGGTTTTTACATAGTAAGCCATAAGCAAATAATCCCAGCAGCGGACCGTAAGTAAAACCGGCTACTTTAAAAACCATACTTACCACACTACTATCGTTTAAGGCATTAAAAACAATAATTACGAAAAACATTAAGATTGTAAAGCCTATATGAACCAGCATCCTTGTTCTTTTCTGATTTTTCTCCTTTTTCTGAATGTCCAGGATATCTACACAAAAAGACGTAGTAAGCGCGGTTAAAGCTGAATCTGCACTGGAAAAAGCGGCTGCCGTAATTCCTAATAAGAAAACAATACCGGCCAAAATTCCAAAGTGGTTTAATGCCAGTAATGGATAAAGATCGTCTGTTCTTTCCGGGATGGCAATACCTTGATCTGCGGCGTATTTGTAAAGCAAAACCCCAAGGGCCAGAAATAGTACCGTTGAAAAGAAAAATACAATAGAAAACCAAAAAATATTCTTTTGTGCCTCCCCTTTACTTTTGCAGGTAAGGTTTTTTTGCATTACGTTTTGGTCGAGTCCATTCATCGCAATTGTTATAAATATCCCTGCCAGAAAACTCTTAAAAAATGCATTATTTGAACGCCAATCCCAATCGAAGATCGTAGACTTTTCGCTATTGGCCACAGTAGCAAATACATCGGTGAATTTAAGACCCATATGATCTACAATCATAAAAATACTTATTACCACTGCCAAGAGTAAAAAAGTGGTTTGCAGGGTATCTGTCCATACAATAGTTTTTATTCCACCTCTAAAAGTATATAACCAAATTAGACCAATAGTGATTAACACCGTAACCCAAAACGGGATTCCAAAAGCATCAAAAAAAGCAATTTGTAAAACCAGGGCTGCCAAAAACAATCTAAAGGAGGCGCCTACGGTTTGGGAGATCAAAAAAAATGAAGCGCCGGCATAATAAGAATTTTGCCCAAACCGATTTTTTAAATATTCATAAATGGAAATTAATTTCAGTTTATAAAACAATGGTATTAAAACAAAGGCAATAACAGCATAGCCCATCATATTGCCCATTACAAATTGCAGGTAGGTCCAATTTGAATTTCCAACTTCACCGGGAACCGATATAAAAGTAACCCCAGACAAGGTAGCACCAACCATCCCGTAAGCTACCAGAAACCAGGGCGATTGTCTATTTGCTGTAAAATAGGTGTTATTATCGGCTTGCCTTGAAGTAAAATGACTAATGGCCATTAAAAGCAAAAAATAACCGGCAATAACCCCAAAAACGAGAAGTGGGCTCATAAATTAGTTTATTTTAATTTCTATAAATTCACTTTGATTTCCGTTTCGGTCTACCGAGGTTATCCCTATTTTTTCAAGTTGCACCTTCTTCTTCCCTACTTCCTTTTGTAAGCTCTGACTTCTTTTTTCGGAATTTAAAATTTTGTAATCCCAACTGCCGGTTTCATATTTAAAATACAAAACCCACTTTTTAATATCTGCATCATCTTCAACGCCCCAGGTCATTTCAATTTTATCCAGGTTTTCATTTACGGTTACATTAGGAATTTCGGGCGGGGTATTGTCTAACCAGGGACTTGGCGGAACCAGGGTTTTCTTCCTGTAAGGCCCTTCTTTTATGGCCTTTGCAAGCTCTTTATTTTTTAATAGGGGACCTATACTCCAATGCACAGCACCTTTGCTTTGCGGAAGCATGCCCCGGGTAATCATAATTTGGTTTATCACCTCTGTAATATGCATCTCGTCACCATCGCCCCCAACATTCATTCCCGGCCATAAATGGCGTTGTTTGGTATTTTCGCTTTTCCACCAACCTAATAATTCGGGAAAGCTTTGCCCTAATTGACTAATTTTCCAATATAGTTGTGGGGTATAATAATCTATCCAGCCTTCATTTAACCATAGTTTGGCATCGGCATATAACTTATCGTATTGGTCGTACCCCTGTACCGACTCCGGATAGCCCGGGCGCCAAATACCAAAAGGACTTAGACCGAATTTTACATGTGGTTTTTCAGCTTTAATTTCTTCATAAATTCTTTTGATAAAAACATTCACGCTTTCCCTACGCCAATCGCCACGTGAAAGTTCGCCACCGGCTGCCTGATAAGCTCTCCAGCTTTTATCGTCTGGGAAATCTTTGCCGTTGTTATAAGAGTCGTAAGGATAAAAATAATCGTCAAAATGAATACCATCTACATCATAACGTTTTACAATATCCATCACAACCGCGGCTGATCGGTCTTGCGTGCCTTTTTGGGCAGGATCCATCCACCACATCCCGTTTTCTAATGCTACCACAAGTTCGGGATTGGTTTTTATTACCGATTTTTCACTGATTTCCTTTCCGGTGGTATGATGTGCCCTATACGGGTTTAACCAAACGTGCAGTTCTAAACCACGCTGATGAGCGGCATTGATCCAGAATTTAAGCGGATCGTAATAAGGTTCAGGAGCTTTTCCCTGTTCTCCGGTAAGAAAATACGACCAGGGTTCTATCTCACTATTATAAAGGGCATCGGCCTGTGGACGTACCTGAAAAACAACCGCATTAAAGTTGTGCGACTCTAAAAAATCTAACAGCTCTAAAGCTTCTTTTTGCTGTGCCGAAGTAGATAAGCCAGGTTTACTGGGCCAGTTAATATTGGCAACAGTAGCGATCCAGGCGGCACGAAATTCTTCAATATTCTTTGGTGTATTAGGGTTCCAGGCTTTCTCTTCTTCGTCTAGTGTTTCTGGAACCTCGATTTCTTCAGGGATTGGCTCAACTATTTCTTCTGTATCGGGTACAGCGGGCTCTTCTGGAGCTTTTGGGACTTCCCGGGTAGATTTACAGGAATAAAAAAACAAGCATAAAGTAAGTAGGGAAAGAAGTGTTTTTTTCATAGTTTGAAGATTTTGAGAGCAATTAAAGAAAAAATAATAATATAAAACCCTTCAAATAAATTTTGAAGGGTTTTATATTATTCAAATGAATGAACTACTCCTCTGTATCCCACCATAATGGAGTGGTTAATCTAATGTATGGATCATTATCTGGCATATTTTCGTAGTTACGATCTTCTTCATTATACTCATACATCATAGCTCTTAACCAATCGTTCTCACCAGGAAAAAGAGTTACATTTACATTATCAGGTCTTTCTAAACCCGGGTAAATATCTGAACTATAATCCATTCTTCTAAAATCTACCCAGGTCTCAGGGTTAAGCACATTTGCAATATATTTTTGAACAAAAATTTGAGACAAATCAAAATTGGCAATAGAAATTTCATCTTCAATGGTATCTAAATAAGCCGAAGTTTCATCTTCTGAAATATTCAGTTTTTTTAAATCGGCTTCAACCCCTTCTATATAGGCCTGAAATGCCCCGGCTTTATCATCACTTCTATATTTAGCTTCTGCTTCGATAAACTTCAATTCACTATAAGTCATCATAAAAGTGGGAGAATCTGGAGAAGTGTAAAAACCACCATAACCAATAGAATAATTATCCTCTTCTCCGCTAGTTACCCCTGCACCTGTTCTAACGCCCTGATAACCCCCATTTACGGCTTCCGGCACAATTGCTTTGAGCCTGGGATCCTCAACATTTGAATATTCGTTTAATGGGTTCTTTAATAATTCAACAAAAAATTCAGAAAAATAATCAAACCTTGTAGAACCGTAACCGCTTTCGCTAAATGGTTGGTTATCATTAGATGCTTCTCCTCCTCCATAACTTATGTAAGCATTATCTGCGTTAGAGCTAAAGCCTTTTTGAACAGCCTCTATAACCATTTGAGGATTGTAAGCGTGCTCTCCAGAATTCTTCTTTGTTAAGTGATTTAAATACCGTGCTTTAATTGAATATGCAAATTTTTTCCATTGCTCTAAATCTCCATTGTATAGAATATCCCCTCCTTCATCGTTCAAGCCTAATTCACTTTCTTGATCTAATTCTAGCACAGCTTCGTCTAGAATTTGGAAAATTCTTTCATAGACTAATTCTTGAGAAACAAATTCTGGTTCTAATTTTATAGATTCTTCTGGATTATAGCTATCGTCTAAAACTATAGAGCCATATTGATCTGTAGCCATACCTAAAAGATATGCTCTTAAAATTTTTCCAACAGCAGTATAATGAGGGGAATTAAATTTCTCCCCTAGATAAATAAGATCTGCTGTATTTGGAAGTGCATAAACATACACATTCTGCCACAAGAAATATCTACCTGTTGTTAAAAAGGTATTCCAGGATTCAGAATAATATGCAGGTGTATTTTGGGAACCGTATTGAACAACTCCCAATACTTCTCTTACTCCTCTATATTGAGCCGTAGCAACTGCGTTTTCAATAGCTCCCTCGATACGGTATTGAGGAGGCAGCTCTGTAGTTGTTGGCTGTGTCACCGAATCGTTTACATCAAAATAATCTTCACTACAGGAAGCAGTAATAATTATAGTAGCAAATAATAGAAAGTATTTATAATATTTTTTCATCTTCTTAAAATTTAAATCTTAATCCTAAATCAAAACCTTTGGTATTTGGAGTTCCTAAATTATCAATACCCATAGACCCTGCACCTTGAATTCCGGCACCATAAGTATTGACTTCAGGATCTACTCCAGAGTAATCGGTTATGGTAAATAAATTTCTACCGGTAACAGAAACTTGTCCTGATACAATATTTAACTTCTCCAATAATGCAGTAGGTAAATCATAACTTAATGTTGCATAACGTAGTCTTGCAAAAGAAGCATCTTCAATAAAATTTTCTGCATTTTGTGAATAATATTGCTGATAATACTGCTGGTCTGTAACCTGCGTAGTATTAGGTTCTCCATTTGCTAAAACTCCTTCTACAACTCTTACTCCATCTGGAGATCTATCCAGGGTTTCTTCTCCAAGACCGTAATAAATAAATGCTGATTTTGTAGCATTATATGCTTCCTGACCCTGAACTAGATCAAGTAAAAATGAAAAATTAAAGTTTTTATAAGATAAGTTATTGGTAATACCTAATGTCCAATCTGGGAGACGATTAACGTCCTCAAAGATTACAGTTTCGAGTTCAGGCAAACCATCGGCTCCAATAAGAAGTTCTTCCTGATCGTTTCTTACGGCTTTGTAACCTCTCAATCCAAATAAAGACCCATTTAAAATAGCTGCGCCGGCCGCTGTATTACTAAAAGTCCAGGAGTCTGAAAGATAAACCTCATCAAGCTGCCCGGGTAATTCAATTACATCACTTTTATTAAGTCCGAAATTATAGGTCATATTCCATTGAAATGCATTATTCCTGTCAAATAATTTTGCTGTAATTAAAGCTTCAATTCCTTTATTAATAATAGAACCTCCGTTTAAAGTAGCATAAAATGTACCTGCAGAAGGTGGGACCCTAATATCTTCAAGAATTTGATTTTTCGATTTACTGTAATAAACACTTAAATCTAAGCCTAATCTATTTTTAAAGAATCGAGCATCAATTCCAGCTTCGTAACTATCTGTAAATTCAGGTTCTAAAGCAGGGTTACCTATATCAACTCCATTATAAACATAAGCTGAACTGGCAAGTGGATTTATATTTGTTCCTAAAAAACTATTTAAAGCTCCTATTGGGGCATCTTTTCCGGCTTGAGCCCAAGTTGCTCTAAATTTCATAAAAGATAGACCATTATCATTGGTAATATCATTTCCTGCCTGCTTAAATAAATCGGTTATTACAGCCGATGTCCCTACAGAAGGATAAAAGAAAGACCTTTTATCTTCTGGTAATGTAGATGACCAGTCGTTTCTTCCCGTAAAGTTTAAGAAAAGTGCATCTTTCCAACCAAATTTAACTTCTCCAAAAACCCCAACTGCCCTTCTTCTGGTAATTATTTCTGTGATTGATTGGTTCTCTTGTGAAACATTTCCAATACTATAAATTCCAGGAGCTTGAAATCCATCTCCATAGGTATAAACACTATGAACTCTGTAATCTTCTACCATATTACCTACCAGAGCATCTATTTTAAAGTCTTCGCTTAACTCTTTATTATAACTTAAGATTAAATTGGAAGTAGTTTTTCTATTTTCTCTTTGAAACTGGCTTATATAACCTTCAGATCTATTTTCAATTAAGGATCCAGTACCAATAACACGCTTACTTGTTTCAGAGAAATAATCTGTTCCCAATTTATAAGAAAGGTTAAAATCATTCAAGAAATCGTAGCTAACATTCACAATTCCTATTAGTCTATTTACTTTATTATCGTTAGGGCTGTTTTCTAAGCTCCAATATGGGTTATCAAAAGTTTGGTCTCCATAAAACATTTTTTGTGATCCATCTTCATTATAAAAATTTTGAATATCAACGTTAATGGGGTAAGATAATAGGCTACTATAACTGCTACCAGAAGCATTTCCCTGTTTGGTGCTACCAACCTCTGTGACTATGTAGTTTGCTGAGGCACCTACTGTAAGCTTATCTCCCAGCTGGGAAGTAGTATTTATTTTAAAGGAAGTTTTATCGTAATTAGTCCCTTCTATAACTCCATTCTGAGAAAGGTCACCAATAGATAAATACATAGTACTTTTCTCGCTACCCGCTGAATAACTCACATTATGATTTTGGGTTAGGGCCGTCTCGTAGAAATTATCAATATGATTATAAGTTTGCTCACTACCTACGGTAGGTCCCCAGCTAAAGTTAGATTCCTTTTCATAGCTAAATCCGTCAGTACTTAAAATCTGTGTTCCCTGTCCAAAATCTTGTTGTACATTTGGAGTTCCTAAAACTTCATCTACCGAAAAAGTTCCTGAATAAGAAATTGTTGCTACCCCGGCTTTTCCTTTTTTAGTTGTAATAATTACGGCTCCTTCAGCCGCCTGTATACCATATAATGCTGCTGCTGCGGGTCCTTTTAACACAGAAACACTTTCTATATCCTCAGGGTTCAAATCTGCAGCTCTATTAATACTTGCTACAGTCAAACTGGAACTTGTTGAGTTATCAATTGGAATTCCATCTACCACAAACAACGGTTGGTTATTCCCTGTTATAGATGTTCCCCCTCTAATCAATATTGCTGTAGATGAACCGGGAGCACCCCCTGAATTGGAAATAGTAACCCCAGAGACTTTTCCCTGGAGACCACTTACTACATTAGTTTTATTTCCCTCAAGAACCTCATCAGAATTCACTTCTTGTACCGCATACCCCAAAGCTTTCTCCTGCCGCTCAATTCCAAAAGCAGTTACTACAACTTCATTTAAACTTTCAGTATCTGTAACCAAGGAGATTTTAAATGTATTTTTATCTCCTACAACGATTTCCTTTTTTTCAAAACCCAGTGAAGAAAAAACTAAAATAGTTTCATCTTTATCGGGTATTGAAAGATTAAAATTACCATCAAAATCCGATACCGTTCCATTACTGGATCCTTTTTCTATAACGTTCACTCCTGGTAGCGGTACGCCGTTCTCATCCATTATAGTTCCCGAAATCTCCCTCTCCTGTGCCCAGGCCTGTATTGAAAACAAACAGACCAACACCAAAATAAATTTACGAAATCGTTTTTCCATATTATTACATTAACAATTGATTAGGAAACAAACATATTATATAAATACATTAATAGCAATTAAATATTGCATTAATTAGCATTATATGCTGTTTTTTACAACATATAACATCCTTTTTGCAATTTTTAATCGCATATTTGTGATTTAAAATAAAAGAAGTAATATTAGTAATTCAAGTTTTATTTTAGAAAAATTAACATTTTAACAGGCTTACAATAGGTTGTTTAAGTAAAAGCCATTACTAAAGATCTTATATGAAGAAAGCAGAACGCCATCAAATTATTCTAGATGAAGTGCATTTACACAACAGGGTCTTATTAAGTGACTTAACACGAACCCTTAATGTATCTATGGACACCGTACGAAGGGATCTTATGGAACTGGACAAGTTAAAACAACTTAAAAAAGTTCACGGAGGAGCCGTTTCAAATGGGTTTAATATACATTCAGATAATACACGGGAGATTTATGAGCATGAAAATAAATCTATTATTGCCAAAAAAGGAATTAAGCTTTTAAATCACGGTGATGTAGTTCTTATTAGCGGTGGATCTACCAATTTGGAACTGGCTAAATTAATCCCCAGAAAAATGAATTTAACCTTCTTCACCCCCAGCCTTCCTATGGCTGTAGAATTGTTAAACAATGTTTCTAAAAATGATGAGGTACACCTCATTGGAGGAAAACTCTCAAGAGGATCGCAACTTGCCGCAGGTGGCAGTGCAATTAATCTGTTATCTGAAATTACCGCCGATATCTGTTTTTTGGGTACCGGCTATATGGATATTGAAAAAGGTATCACAGAGTTGGATTGGGAGGTGGCCCAAATGAAAAAAGCTATGGTAAAATCTTCAAAAAAATTAGTGTCGCTTACCATCTCTAAAAAACTAAATACTTCAAATAGGTTTAAGGTATGTGACGCCCTTCAGGTAGATTCCTTAATTACAGAATTATCTCCGAATACACCTGAATTACTAAAATATAAAAATAGTGGACTGGAATTACTTTAAAAAATCCTTACCAGGAATATTAAAATAGAATAAAATATTAAAACCTTAGAAAACTAAAGCTTTCTTAAGCCTTATATTGAGCCAATACATTTCTCACGCTCTTGTAGGTTTGTAGCAGTTTTGAAGCTTCTGCTTCATCTACATTTAATTCTTCCATAATCATACGGACGCCGCGACTAACCAGTTTCTTATTTGAAAGTTGCATATCTACCATTTTATTACCCTTTACACGCCCCAGCTTAATCATAACCGAAGTAGATATCATATTCAGTACAAGTTTTTGGGCTGTACCGGCTTTCATTCTTGTACTTCCGGTTACAAACTCGGGCCCGGTAACTACCTCTACCGGAAATTCACAAGCTGCCGCCAATGGGCTACCTGAACTACAGGTAACACAACCGGTAATAATACCTTTGGCACGAGCCTCTTTTATTCCACCAATTACATAAGGGGTGGTTCCCGAGGCAGCAAGGCCTACCAATACATCTTTTTCTGAGATATTATACTCCTGAAGATCTTTCCAGGCTTGTTGTGTGTCATCTTCTGCGTTTTCTACAGCATTTCTTAAGGCCGTATCTCCACCGGCAATTAAGCCGATTACTAACTGATTTGAAACACCAAATGTTGGGGGACATTCTGAAGCATCTAAAACACCCAGTCTCCCACTTGTTCCTGCACCAATATAAAACAACCTACCCCCAGCTTCCATTTTTGGGGTAATAGCATCCACCAACTTCTCAATGGCAGGAAGCTCTTTCTCCACACTTTCTGAAACACTTTTATCTTCCTTATTAATATTACTGAGCAAAGCCGAAGTACTCATCTTTTCTAAATTATTGTACTTAGAGGTCTTTTCGGTATCGGGATTCGTATGTTCCATGGTTAAGTTTAATTAAAAGATTTTGCCTGAAAAGATTTTAAATCGTTTTCTATAATTCATTTCAAGATTTCCTTCTTACAAGAAATAAATCAGGAGCAGAAACAAGTTCAGCTTATCGAAAAAATCTTTTCAGACAGTTCTATGTTTTCAGTAAAATTATCTAAAATAATTAATATTTAGATTCTGGCATAAAATCTGAAAAAACACCCTTCTTAGGATCGCTGTTCCATTCTACTTCCGGACTTCTAAAATAATTTACATCCATAAAGTCAAGTCGTAGCCCTTGTGCGCCCAGGCGTTTTAAAAAGCCATTATAATCTTTGTTTTCATCCTTAGTCCATCCCACTTCTGCCATGGCAATACTTCTAGGCCAAAATCTATCGTCTGCAGCCTCGTCCGATAGTACCATCTCGGTCCAAACCGGAGCCTCTACCCCAATTGTATTTGGGTTAGTAACTTTAAAAGTATAAGTATCTTTTAATGACACACCTCTTTCCTGGCACCAGTTATTGGTCATTTCCTGACCTGGAACATTGGCGTGATCAAAATAAAAACTTGAACAAATAGATTCTATAATTGGGGTTTTTACAACGCTCTTTGTCTTTCCATTCCACCGCTGACTAATAAACGTAGTATCTACAGCAGCCTGCGTTACTTCTTCCCAACCTATAGTTGTTTTTCCAAGCCCCTGTACAATAGAATCTGCTTTTATTACAAATTCTTTATAGCGTTCATCTTCTATTTCGTCTCCTCCAATGTGTAGGTAATCTCCTGTAGTAATTTCGGCCACTTCGCCTAATACTGTGCTTACAAAATCGTAAATTTCAGGTTTATCGAGACAGAATTTACTCCACCCCACTTCATAACCATGGAAAAGTTGCGGAGGGGTTGCTCTTTTAGGTTCAATATTGCTTAAATCATCACAATTTAGCTCAGGATAAGCCATTAAAGCCGCATAAATATGTCCCGGAATATCAATTTCAGGCACAATTACAATATTTCTTGCTGCCGCATATTCCTGAATTTCTTTATATTCTTCCTGGGTTAAGAATCCAGATCTTCCTCCTTTTACCGCACCTTTACTTCCTAATTCTGTTAATTTAGGCTTTTGTTTTATCTCAATACGCCATCCCTGATCATCGGTTAAATGTAAATGAAGCTTATTTAACTTGTAAAAAGCCATTCGGTCTATATGCTTTTTTATATAATCTGGACCAAAAAAACTACGAGCCACATCTAGCATAGTACCGCGCCATGCGAACCTTGGGCTATCGGTAATTGAAACTTGAGGAAGTTGAATCTCTTCCAAAACTTTTTCATTTTCAATACCAGCGGGCAAGATTTGGCGCAGGGTCTGTATAGCATAAAAAAGTCCGGCTTCTGTGGCCGCTTCTAAGTTAACGGTACTTGAAGAAATATCTAAATTGTAACCTTCTTTTCCCAGGGTTTCTTCTAGTTCTGGGTTAAGATTTAAATTAAAACCGTTACAATTATCTCCTTTCATGGTATAGCTTTGCGTATACGTATTTTGCAGCAATCTATGCAGCCAGGCAGCCGATGCTTCTGCACCGGTATTAAAACAAACCACTGTTCTTTCCTGAAGTGTAAAAAAATCGTCTTTCCACTCAACTTCTGCTGGCTGCGGGATGATTGCCGGTTTTTCAATATTGGATTCTTGTGCGGATAAACCCAATTGAAAAAACATTAAAAACACTAAACTAAACCTGATATTAAAAGTTTTCATAATAAAAAAGTTTTTATCTTATCTTATGTCCTTTGGCAGCAAAGTACCAGATATATAAATAGCAAGGAATCACAATCCAATAAGCAGCTTGAGGATCAAAAGTATCAGCTAAATATCCGTAAACTAAAGGTAAGATAGCCCCTCCTGCAAGTGCCATAATTAGAAAAGAAGATCCTATTTTTGTAAATCTACCTAAACCGTTAAGCGCTAAAGGCCAAATTGCCGGGAATACAAGGGCATTGGCTAGACCTAAAAGGGAAATACAAAGTACCGAAATATAACCATCGGTATAGATGGCGCATAGACCAAGGATTATCCCTAAAATACCTGAAATTTGCAATGCCTTTTGCTGGCTAATGTATTTTGGAATAGTTACCGTACCAATTAAATAACCCACAATCATGGCTATTAAGGTATAGGTGGTAAAGAATTTAGCTACTCCTGTAGCTATACCCTGCCCGTCTTTTGCATAACTAATTACGGTATCTCCTGCAATTACTTCAACCCCAACATACAAAAACATAGCAAGGGTACCCAACAATAAGTTGGGGAACTGAAGTACACTTGTTTTATTTTTATTGGCAGCCGCAACAGTATCATCCTCCCCATCGGTTTCAATTTCCGGTAAAGCCGAATAATAAATAAGTACGGCAAGACCTACCAATATTACGGCCATTATAATGTATGGCGTAATTACAAGAGAGGCAAGTTTATCTAACTCGGCTGTTTTTGCTACGGCACTCATTCCCTCTAATCTGGCTTCTACGGCATCCATATTTTTAAGCAAAATGGCTCCAAAAATAATAGGTGCCAAAGCTCCGGCTACCTTGTTACAAATTCCCATAATACTTATTCGTTTGGCCGCACTTTCAATAGGGCCAAGAATAGTGATATATGGGTTGGCGGCAGATTGTAAAAGGGCCAAACCGGTTCCCTGAACAAACAAACCAAAAAGAAACATGGCATAAGTTCTTGACATTGCAGCGGGTATAAAAACCAGGGCTCCTACCGCCATTACAACTAATCCTAAAGACATACCATTTTTAAAACCTATCTTTTTTAAAACCCAGGCGGCAGGTATAGCCATTACAAAATATGAAATATATGAAGCAAAAGCCACGAGGTAAGATTCAAAGTTATTTAACTGGCTGGCAGTTTTTAAAAATGGGATAAGTACCGAGTTTAACCAGGTTACAAATCCGAAGATGAAAAATAAAACCCCAATAATGATAATAGATCTACTGGTGTTGTTTTTGGGTTGACTAGTTGCGGTATTAGCAGCCATAAGTGTGTTTCTTAATTAATATTAGTATTTATTTTAGGCTAAACTTAACGCCTTTTTTGAAAATTATAACAAAAATGTTTCCTACAAAAAAAAGAAACTTTTTTACAACTGCTGTATACTTAAGTAAGTTTTTTTATAATTAACTAAAAGTTACAATATTTTTTTATCTAAATAAATTTCAAAATCTATAGTATGGGATTCAAATTTCTTAGAATTCTTATATTCTATCTTTCTTTTTTGGACTATGAAATAAACTATATTTGTAAACTTAAATTTATTGATTAGCCATTTAGGAATTCAATTATTAAAAATACCCGATGAAGCATATAAGAAACTTCTGTATAATCGCCCATATTGACCACGGAAAAAGTACCCTGGCAGATCGACTTTTAGATTTTACAGGTTCAGTGACCGATCGTGAAAAGCAGGAACAGCTACTGGATAGTATGGATTTAGAACGCGAACGTGGCATTACCATTAAAAGTCACGCCATACAGATGGATTATGAATATGAAGGCGAAAAATATGTTTTAAACCTTATAGATACTCCGGGACACGTAGATTTTTCTTATGAAGTTTCCCGTTCTATCGCTGCCTGTGAAGGGGCATTATTAATAGTAGATGCCGCACAAAGCATACAGGCGCAAACAATTTCTAACCTATATTTAGCCCTGGAACACGATCTTGAAATTATTCCGGTGCTTAATAAAGTAGACCTTCCAAGTGCCAATCCTGAAGTGGTAAGCGATGATATTGTAGATCTTTTAGGGTGTGATCATGATGACATTATTCCCGCCAGTGCTAAGACAGGTTTGGGGATTGAAGAAATTTTAAAAGCAATCATTACAAGAGTTCCACCTCCAAGCGGAAAAATAGATGCACCTTTAAGAGCTCTTATTTTCGACTCGGTATACAATCCTTTCCGTGGAGTTGAGACTTATTTTAGAGTTATTAACGGTTCTATTAAAAAAGGCCAGAACATAAAGTTTGTAGCGACCAATAAGAACTATTTTGCCGATGAAGTAGGAACTTTACGTTTAAAGCAATTTCCGCGTAAAGAAATAAAAACAGGAGATGTAGGGTATCTAATTACCGGAATTAAAGACGCCCGGGAAGTAAAAGTTGGTGACACCATTACCGATGCCAAAAACCCTACCACCGAAGCCGTAGCAGGATTTGAGGATGTAAAACCTATGGTATTTGCCGGTATTTACCCTGTAGACACCGAAGATTATGAAGAGCTAAGAAGTTCTATGGAGAAACTCCAGCTTAACGATGCTTCTTTAGTATTTGTACCAGAAAGTTCGGCCGCATTAGGTTTTGGTTTCCGTTGTGGCTTTTTAGGAATGCTTCACCTGGAAATTATTCAGGAAAGATTAGAGCGTGAATTTGATATGACGGTAATTACTACCGTACCTAACGTGTCTTACCACGCCTACACCAATAAAAATCCAGACGATCTAATTCTGGTTAATAACCCGTCTGATTTACCCGAACCTTCTTCCCTAAACCGGGTAGAAGAGCCATTTATTAAAGCCACCATCATTACAAAAGCCGATTATGTTGGGAATGTAATGTCGCTTTGTATAGAAAAAAGAGGAGAAATCACCAACCAGGTTTACCTAACTCCTGAAAGGGTTGAACTTAGTTTTGACATGCCTTTGGCCGAAATTGTTTTTGACTTTTACGACAGGTTAAAAACGGTTTCCAGAGGTTATGCTTCCTTTGATTATTCTCCAATAGGAATGCGACAGTCTAAACTTGTAAAAGTAGATGTTTTACTTAATGGAAATATTGTTGATGCACTTTCTGCCTTACTACACGTAGATAACGCCTACGATATTGGAAAGAAAATGTGTGAAAAGTTAAAAGAATTAATTCCAAGACAACAGTTTGATATTCCAATACAGGCGGCTATAGGTTCTAAAATTATTGCCCGTGAAACGGTAAAGGCACTTAGAAAAGATGTGACCGCAAAATGTTATGGAGGTGATATTTCCCGTAAAAGAAAGCTTCTGGAAAAGCAGAAAAAAGGTAAAAAACGAATGAGACAGGTAGGAAATGTTGAAATTCCACAGGAAGCATTTATGGCAGTTTTAAAGCTGAATGATTAAACTTAAAAACTTATAAAAATTGATAAAAACCTCACACTTGCTGCGAGGTTTTTTATTTTCCACATTTTCTTAATTTTGTAAGTCTACCAATTTAAAACTCAAATACCATGGCCGGACATAGTAAATGGGCAAATATAAAGCACCGTAAAGGGGCGCAGGATAAAAAACGAGCAAAGCAATTTACCAGGGCAATCAAGGAAATTAGTGTAGCGGTAAAAGAAGGTGGCGGGCCAGACCCTGAAGCTAATCCCGGCTTGCGTAATGCCATTGCCAATGCCAAGGGTGTAAATATGCCCAAAGACACCATAGAACGCGCTATAAAGAAGGCTAGCGGAGCTGATGCCGATAATTATGAACTGGTAACTTTTGAAGGATATGGCCCTAACGGAATAGCATTTTTTATTGAATGTACTACAGATAATACCAACCGTACGGTAGCTTCGGTACGCTCTATATTTTCAAAAAATGGCGGAAACCTTGGTACCAACGGTTCATTAGAGTTTCTTTTTGACAAAAAAGGAGTTTTTGCCATTGAGAGAGAAAAAATAGCAATGGATTTGGAAGAATTTGAACTGGAACTTATTGAAGGTGGTGCTTCAAAAATTGAAAAAGAAGATGATTTTATTACAATCTATACCGATTTTACCGATTTTGGATTAATGGCGGCTAAATTAGAAGAATTGGATATAGAGGTTAAATCTTCTGAAGTTCAACGTATTCCTATGAATACCTTAGAATTACCAATAGATGATGCAAAAAAAATACTAAGCCTCGCAGAAAAATTTGAAGACGACGACGATGTCCAGAATGTTTATCACAATATGGAAATCACCGATGCGTTAGTAGCAGAATTAGAGCAGGAAGATTAGTTACTTTCCTGCTCATTCTTTGTTTTTATTTCTTCTTCTGTCTCTGAATCGTCTATCGTTTCATCATAAGCCTCTTCAACTTCCTCTTCTCTTTGAATTTTCTTACCAAGATAAACCAATTGATATCCCTCTTCTATTTCAACTTCAGAGCTGTGGGATGGTATAATAGTTAAATTTCCATTCTTACTTTTCACAAAAAGCGGAATAATATCTGTATCGGTTTTAGAAATCTCTATAAGTCCTTCGTAATGCTCCTTACTATTAAGCGCTACTTCATGAATTTTTGGATAATTTCTAGAAACATCCGTAAGTTTTATATAATCATCGGTATGTGAAAACAGGCCTTCGGTTGGGTTCTTTTCCGGATTATTCATTTCATCTGCAGTAATAAGCCTAAAAGAACCATTCTCACCAAATTGTTTTTTAAACTTTGCGATGGCGGTTTTATTAATATCGCTGTTTCCGGTCATTGCCATAAGGTAACCAATGTCATTCAACTCGATATTATTCATCAAATCATCTGAAAAGACACTCCCCTCAATAGCTTCAATTCCCAGTTTCCGTGCTTTTTTAACATTATCTGAATTGTTATCCAACAGCACTACATGGCGTTTATTATCCTGTAAATATTTCCCTATTAATCTTGAAATTGAAGAAGCACCAATTATTAAAACTCCCTGAGAATCTTTAATAAAAACCCCTACTAAACGTGCAAAAAGCCTTGCTGTAGCCGCATTTAATAAAACCGAGCAAAGTACAATCATAAACACCAGTGGCGTAATATATTCGGCGCCTTCAATACCTTCACGAGCCAGGCGCAGTCCAAATAACGATGCTATACCTGCGGCCACAATACCCCTGGGGCCTACCCAGCTTATAAAAGCCACTTCATTAACTTTTAAACCAGAACCAAGGGAACTTAAAATTACACCTATTGGTCTCACCAATAGTGCTACTATTCCAAATAAAATAAGCGAGTTCCAGTTAAATATAAGCAAGAGCTCCTCTACTTCAATGTTTGCAGCTAGTAGTATAAATAAAATTGAAATAAGTAAAACACTAAGGGATTCCTTAAAATACAATAACTCTTTAATGTTTGGCAGATCCTTATTTCCCATTACCATTCCCATAATTACCACCGCTAAAAGGCCACTTTCGTGTGCAAACATATCGGCCATAACAAAAACGCCAAGAACGGTTGCCAGGGTAAAAACATTTAGTAAATAATGTGGAATAATTTGCTTTTTAATCAAGAAAGCCAATAAATGGGCGAAAGTAAAGCCAAAAGTAAAGCCAAACAGTAAGATTTTACCAAATTCAATTAAGGCCGTTTGTGTAAAGTCCTGTCCACCTTCAACCCTAATAAATTCAAACATAAGTACAGAAATAAGCGCACCAATGGGATCTATAAGTATTCCTTCCCATTTCAAAATAGATGAAACATGGGTTTTTAATGGAATATTTCGTAGGATAGGAGCGATTACCGTAGGGCCGGTTACTATAATTAATGCCGAGAATAAGAAGGATATTTGCCAGGTGAGATCAAAAATAAAATGCGCTGCAAGACCGGCACCTAAAAAAGTTACTATGGTGCCCACGCTAATTAATTTTAAAATTACAGGACCAATATTGCCAACTTCGCTCTTTCTAAGAGTTAATCCCCCTTCAAAAAGAATTACTGAAATAGCAAGAGATACAAAGTAAAAAAGGCTTTCTCCCGGGAATAAACCTTCGGTACCGTTCCAAATAGGTTCAACCCACTTGGTTCCATCTTCACTAATTAATGTTGAAATAGGCCCTACCAAAAGCCCAATTAATATCAGTGGTAAAATTGCCGGGGTTTTAATTTTCCAGGCTAACCACTGCGCCAGGATCCCCAATATTACCAAACTTGCCAGTTCTAACATGTGTACACTGTTTTAGCTATAAATTGCTATTTACAAAAATAGCTCGATTTAACCGCAAGTATATAAGGAATTCAGGTTTTTTAAAATAAAAAAACTTTTTTTTATTTTCACTTCCATTTATTTCAGGTATTCACCTATATATTGTGAAAATAGTAATATTTTGTAGCCTTAATTGTCTAAATTTTGTTCTATGGAAGAATTAAATATTCTCAATTTACTGATCATTTTAGCAAGTGCCTGGTTAGGCGGATCGGCAGCCAAAAAACTGGGCTATCCTGCTATTTTAGGCGAATTAATTATAGGAATCGTGTTAGGTCCTGCCATGTTGGGACTACTCGAAACTTCAGAAATGATTAATGTGCTGGCCGAAGTAGGAATTATTCTACTTATGGTTTATATAGGCATGGAAATTAATTTTAGGGATCTTGGAAAAGCCTCTTGGCCAGGACTTTTAGCTGCTATTGGCGGGTTTATAGTTCCTTTTGTATTAGGTTATTACACTATTATATATTTTGGCGGAACCCAAATGGCTGCCATTTTTGTAGCCATAGCCGTAGCAGTCACTTCTTTAGCTACCAAAAGTCGAATTTTAGTAGATTTAAAATTACTCAATACCCGTATAGCATACGTACTTATGGCCGGGGCACTTATTTCTGATACCCTTGCACTGGTGATTTTTGCCGGAATTATAAGTTATGTAGATGCAGGAAGTATAGACACGCTTGGACTGGCCTGGGTTGCAGGAAAAGCTATCTTATTTTTTGTTTTTACAGCACTGGCAGGGATCTACCTTTTACCATTATTGGGTAGGTTTTTAATGGAATCCAAAATTAATAGCCGTACACTTCATTTTACCCTAATTCTCATTATTGTTTTAGGTTTTTCAGAACTAGCTGAAGTAGCCGGTTTACACAGTATTTTAGGAGCCTTTATGGCTGGTTTGTTTATTAGGGATGGTGTGTTTAATCGCCAAATTTCTAAAGACATTAACAACATATTTCACGATATTTCCATAGGTTTTTTGGCTCCTATATTCTTTGTTTCCGCAGGATTTAATGTAACCCTGGAGGTCTTTCAAACAGACCTTGCAATGCTTATTGTTGTTACCTTAATGGCCATGGTAGGAAAAATATTCGGTACAGCCTTGTTTTACCTTCCCAGTGGTTATGGCTGGCGCGAAGGTATTGCGGTAGGAACCGGAATGAATGGGCGTGGTGCTGTAGAAATTATTATTGCAGGTATTGGCTTACAAATGGGTATTATAAACAGTGAGATCTTTTCTATACTGGTTTTTATGGCCATTTTCACCACATTAACAGTTCCGTTATTATTAACCTGGACTACAAAATGGCTAAGGAGTAGAAACGAATTGGTACACCAGGAATCCAGAAATGGTTATATTATTTTAGGTGCCAACCCGCTTGGATTATACATGGCAAAAAAACTTCAGAATAAAAATGAAGTGGTACTTATAGATGCTAACCGGGAAATGGTGGCTGAAGCTAAAAAACAAGGCTTCAACAGTATGTATGGTAATATTCTAAAAGAAGAAACCTTTGAAGATGCAAACGCCATAGAAAAAGGCACCTTTATTGGCCTTACCGGGAATAGTGAAATAAATTACCTTGCCGCACAACTTGCCGATGATGCATTTTATATTCCCAATAAAATTGTTTTGGTATCTCCCAGTGAAACCGGTACAGATGTAAATATGCTAGACAAAATTAAGGCAACTTCACTTTTTGCAAATAAAACCGAACTGGAACCCTGGGCATTAAAAATTAGCAATGGAGACTTTAAAGAACACACCTTAACCATTAAAGAAGAAATCTCTACCCGCCAATGGGTTAAAGAACATAAAGGGGATAAAGATTCTATTTTGCCGTTTTTTATAGTTAATACCGAAGGTGTTATAAGGCCTTTCCATTACAACGATACAATTACCGAAGGTGAAAAAGTGATCTATTTAGAATAGTTTTTTAACTGTAAGCCAATAAACTGAAATTTTACAATGGGGTATTGTAGCCTTTGGCGGTACCAATAAAACTTTCGTTTTAGACTCGTTATCTTGTCGCGATGCGTTTTACTCTTAACTTTAAGCTTTAAAACATGCCTGCTAACAGAATTTTAGCAGTGCATGTGTATTGCTTTTAGTAATTTGCAAAACCTAAATTAAAGCTTATGAAATTATATCCTATAGAATCAGGAAATTTTAAACTGGATGGTGGTGCTATGTTTGGGGTTGTACCTAAAAGCCTTTGGAACCGAACAAATCCGGCCGATTCTAATAATATGATAGATATGGCAGCGCGCTGCCTCTTAATTGAAGATGGCGATAAACTTACGCTTATAGATACTGGGATGGGCGATAAACAAAGTGAAAAATTCTTTGGTTATTATTATCCCTGGGGCGAACATTCTATAGATAAATCTCTTAAAAAATACGGGTTTCATCGCGACGATATTACCGATGTGTTTTTAACCCACCTTCATTTTGACCATGTGGGGGGTGCCATACAATGGAACAGAGATAAAACCGGTTATGAACCAGCTTTTAAAAACGCGAAATTTTGGAGCAATAAAGAACACTGGAAATGGGCTACAGAACCCAATGCCCGTGAAAAAGCCTCGTTTCTGCCCGAAAATATATTGCCCATGGAAGAAAGTGGCCAACTTCATTTTTTAAATCGTAAGGAAAATGAAAATTTTACAGCAGCGCAGGAATTTAATTTTGGCGTATTGTTTGTAGATGGACATACCGATAAACAAATGATACCTCACATTAAATACAAAGATAAAAACCTTGTTTTTATGGCTGATTTATTGCCTACCACAGGTCATATTCCATTACCTTATGTAATGGGTTATGATACCCGGCCATTACTTACATTGTCTGAAAAAGAAAAATTCTTGAAAAAAGCGGCCGATGAAAAGTATTATTTGTTCCTGGAACACGATGCGCATAATGAGATTATCACTTTAAAAAACACCGAAAAAGGAGTTAGGCTGGACAAAAGCTTTACTTTTAACCAACTTTTCAATTAAATAATTCCATTAGTAAATATTAAACAATTTATATAAATAATGAAGATACCTTTTTTAAAACCTGCATTAGCTATGGGAAGCGCGCTTATTTTGGCTTCCTGCGGAAGTGGCTCACCCAAAATAGTTTCTACCCCAATAGCCAATATAGATTCAATTCCACTTAAAATAGATGATCTTACTGAAACCCAACTAAAAGGCTGGGGGGGTGCCGATCTTGTAACCGACACTATTCCCGGAATGAGTGTTGAAAAGGCTTATTCAGAAATAATTAAAAATAATAAGGGACAAAAAACCATTGTGGCCGTAATAGACAGTGGGGTTGATATTGAGCACGAAGATCTTGAAGGTGTTCTTTGGACCAATACCGATGAAATTCCCGGAAATGGAAAAGACGACGATAACAACGGTTATATAGACGATGTACACGGTTGGAACTTCCTGGGGGATGCTGTAAAGGAAAATATGGAATATACCCGAATTTATAAGCGCTTAAAACCAAAATATGAAGGGAAAACCGCAAGTTCTATAAGCACAGCAGATCGCGCCGAATTTATCTACTACCAGGAAGCTAAACAGGAGTACGAAAAAGAGTACCAGGAAACGGTTCAAAATAGAAATCAATATGAGCAAATAAAAAAACAATTGGTAGCTGCACACCAGGCTGTTTCTTCGCAACTTGGTAAAGAGAATTACACTATAGAAGAGCTTAATGACATGCAAGCTACAGGGCAAATGGCGCAATATAAAGCTATGTTACAGCAAATTCAGAATAACGTAAATGAAAATATTCCCGAAGCGCTGGAAGAATTAGATGAAGGTATTGCCTATTATGACGGTAGATTGGACACCCATTTTAATTTAGAACTGGATGGCCGTGCTCCCGTAGGAGACGATCCTTACGATATTACCGATACCAAATACGGTAACGGCAATGTTATGGGACCTGATCCAGAGAAAGAAGACCTCAAACACGGTACTCACGTAGCCGGAATTATTGCTGCAGAAAGAAACAATAATATTGGCATAAACGGGGTAGCCAATAATGTGGAAATTATGGCTATACGTGCAGTGCCAGATGGAGATGAATACGATAAAGATATTGCCCTGGCTATTCGTTATGCATTAGATAATGGTGCAAAAGTGATTAATACCAGCTTCGGAAAATACTTTTCGCCAAATCCTGAATGGGTAATAGAAGCCATTAAATATGCTGAAAAAAATGATGTATTAATTGTAAATGCCGGAGGAAATGAAAGCCTTAATTTAGATGAAAATACCGTTTATCCAAACGATCAAAACCCTGAAGCCCCTCAGGAAATCGCAAATAACTTTTTAACGGTAGGTGCTCTTAATTTTGATTATGGCGCACAATTATTGGCTAATTTCTCTAACTACGGGAAAACAAACGTAGATGTTTTTGCTCCGGGAACTAAAATTTGGTCTACAACCCCAAATAATGAATACGAATACCTACAGGGTACTTCTATGGCTGCACCTGCTGTAGCCGGGGTAGCAGCAATTATTCGCTCTTTTTATCCAAAATTAAGCGCTGCACAGGTAAAGCAAATAATTATGGATAGTGGCTTAACTACTAATGCCGATGTAATTGTAGGAGGGGACAGAAACAACGTGCAGGACTTTAAAGAATTATCTAAGTCAGGTAAAATGGTAAACCTTTACAATGCCCTTATTTTAGCCTCTCAAACCAAGTAAACTACCTCGGGGAAAGCCCACGAGGCATTCGTTGGAAACAATTTTTTAATTTAAAGGCAAGACTGGGGTATTATAACCTTTGGCGATGCCAATAAAATTTAAGTAGATTATAAAAACCACAATAACATGAAGAAATTATTAGTATGTCTGGCCCTTGTTGCAACCTCTCTGGTCAGCGCTCAAAACAACTCCGGCTACTGGCAGCAACACGTAGATTATAAGATGGAGGTAGATATGAATGTTGAAAATTTTCAATATACCGGATCTCAGGAATTGGTATATACCAACAATTCTCCCGATACCTTAAACCGCGTTTTTTATCATTTGTATTTTAATGCTTTTCAGCCGGGAAGCGAAATGGACGTTAGGTCCAGGACTATTAATGATCCCGATAGGAGAGTAGGAGATCGTATCTCTAAATTAAGTGAAGAAGAACAGGGCTATTTAAGAGTATCCAGCCTGGATCAAAACGGGAACGATCTTTCTTTTGAAGAAGTTGGTACTGTATTGGAAGTAACCCTGGATGAACCTATTTTACCGGGAGAAAAAGCTACTTTCAATATGGAATTTGAAGGCCAGGTGCCAAAACAAATTCGCCGTTCTGGAAGAAATAGTGCAGAAGGGGTAGCCCTTTCTATGACCCAATGGTTTCCTAAAATGGCCGAATATGATTTTGAAGGATGGCACGCAGCACCCTATATTGGGCGTGAGTTTCACGGCGTTTGGGGCGACTTTGATGTAAAATTAACCCTGGATAAAGATTATACCGTTGCTGCTTCAGGATACCTGCAAAACCCCGATGAAATTGGTCATGGATATTCCGATAAAGAAGTGAAAGCAAAAGGAGATACCCATACCTGGCATTTTGTAGCGCCAAAAGTACACGATTTTACCTGGGCGGCAGACCCGGAGTATATTCACGATAAAAGAACCGCTGCTGACGGAACTGTGCTTCACTTTTTCTATAAAGACAATGATGAAATAAAAGAAAACTGGAAAAATCTTCAGGATAAAACCGAAGGTCTATTAGCATTTTTCAATGAGAATATCGGTCCATATCCCTGGGATCAATATACTGTGGCCCAGGGGGGAGATGGCGGAATGGAATATGCCATGATAACCTTAATAACGGGAGAACGCAGCTTTGGAAGCCTTGTTGGGGTAACTTCTCACGAATTGGCCCATGCCTGGTTTCAACATTTAATGGCTACCAACGAAAGTAAACACGAATGGATGGACGAAGGTTTTACAAGTTATATTTCCAGCGCTGCTATGAACCAGGTTATGGAAACTTATGCCGAAAACCCATTTACAGGTTCTTACCGTTCGTATATACAATTGGCGAACTCTGGAGTTGAACAACCACAAACCACGCAGGCCGATAGATATAATTTAAATGCTGCTTATGGAGCATCAGCCTACTCAAAAGGAGCTGTTTTCCTTGCTCAATTAGGGTATGTAATAGGGAAAGATAATTTAGATAACACCATAAAACGCTATTACGACGAGTGGAAATTTAAACACCCAACCCCAAATGATTTTATTAGGATTGCCGAAAAAGTTTCAGGGGCAGAATTAGATTGGTATTTAAACGATTGGACGCGCACTACCAATACTATAGACTATGGAATTAAAGAAGTTACGGAAGGCGGTGATAATTCAACTACAGTTACTTTAGAGCGTAAAGGACTTATGCCAATGCCCTTAGATGTTACCGTGCGTTATAACAATGGGGAAGAAGAAATGATCTATATTCCTTTGCAATTAATGCGTTGGGAAAAACCTGCCGATCATGAGAACTGGACCGTTGCCGATGATTGGGCCTGGGCTTATCCTACTTACAAGCTTAACATAGAAAAACCACTTAGCGAGATAGAAAGTATAGAAATAGACGAATCTCAATTAATGGCCGATGTTAATAGAGACGACAACCTTTATACTGCCGAAGAAGCTTCTACAGCGGAAGAAGAAGAGTAGTAATAATTTTTAAATTAGAATTTAGACCTCACAGGTTATTGAAACCTGTGAGGTCTTTTTTTATATCAGATTTCCTATCGTCATTCTGAATTTATTTCAGAATCTAAATTTGTTAGAACTCCGAAAAATTTCGGAGCAGGCTCTGAAACAAGTTCAGGTTAACATATATAATTCAATCCTTATAGCTTACTATTCCATTTATTTCCACTTAAAATTTTAATAGAGAACTTAAAACTATGCTTACTTTTGACGTATGGATGAAAGTTTCGGAAAAGAAGAAAAGCTAAAGAGCAAAAAACTTATAGATATTTTATTTCAGGAGGGAAAATCGGTTAAAAAATATCCGTTAAAACTTATTTATCTCCCAATCACCAATCCTGAAATTACCCATTGCAAAACCGGGGTTTCAGTTCCTAAAAAACTGGTAAAAACCGCCGTGGGTCGCAACCGAATTAAACGATTGATGCGGGAAGCTTTCAGAAAAAATAAGTATCTTGTAATCAATAATCTACCTCAACCTTATGCTTTGATGTTTATTTATATTTCCAGGGATAAAATTAGTTTCCAGGAAATGAATAAAACCATGGTTAAGCTTATTGAAAGGTTTATAGAACAGGAGAAAAAAGCTCGCTAATTACCCTAATTTTACTTGAAAATATTTAAAAATGAAAAAGAAACTCACAAAAAAAATTGCGGTAATTTGTTTGGGTGCCACGCTCATATTCAGCGGTTTTGGATTTAAATCTGATTTCTTTGAGATTGCCAAACAAATTGAAATCTTCACCACGCTTTTTAAGGAAATCAATATGAATTATGTTGATGAAACCAATCCTGCAGCTTTAATGGATACCGCAATAAAAGCTATGCTGGCAGATTTGGACCCTTATACCAATTACTGGAATGAACAGGATGTAGAAGCCGCCAGAATAAGTAATTCGGGCGAATACACGGGTATAGGTGCTACAGTTCAGGTTATGGACACTACTTTGTTAATTATGGAACCCTATAAAAATTATCCCGCCGATAAAGCCGGTTTAAAAGCAGGGGATAAAATTATTGAGGTAGAAGGCATAAAAGTAGCCGATTATGGGAATGATATTAGTGAGTTATTAAATGGCTATGCAAATTCAAAAATCAATTTAAAATATAAACGCCAGGGAGAAATTAAAACCACTCAACTAACCCGAAGTCCTATTCAATTAAAAGCGGTTCCTTTTTATCAACTTATAGACGAAAAAATAGGATATATTGTACTTTCCCGCTTTAATGCCAAAGCCTCTTCAGAAACCATTAGGGCATTAAAAGATTTAAAAAACCAGGGAGCAGAAGAAATTATTTTAGATCTACGTGGAAATCCAGGTGGTTTATTAACAGAAGCCATTAATGTGAGCAATATTTTTCTACCTAAAGGCGAATTAATTACCACTACAAAATCTGTTATTGAAAAGTATAATAAAGCCTATCAAACCCAAAAAGAACCTATAGATACTCAAATTCCTTTAGTGGTTCTGGTAAATGGGCGTAGCGCTTCTGCAAGTGAGATTGTGGCAGGGGCTATTCAGGATTTAGACAGGGGAGTGGTAGTTGGTGCCAGAAGTTTTGGAAAAGGCCTTGTACAACGCCCAAAAGAGCTTGCCTATGGTACGCAACTTAAAATTACCATTTCACGTTATTATACCCCCAGCGGCCGCTGTATACAGGCTTTAAACTATGCTGAAAGGGATGAAGAGGGCAAAGCTATAAAACGTACAGCAAAAGATTTTAATGAGTTTAAAACCCGAAACGGACGTAGTGTTTTTGATGGAGGTGGCATTTCTCCCGATGTAAAACTGGAAACTTCAGAATACAGTGCTATTACCAATGCTTTACTGGCAGAGAACGCAATTTTTAATTTCGCGACAGATTATTACTATAATAATGAACTTGAGTCTCCTGAATCTTTTAAGTTTACAGATACAGATTTCAACAATTTTAAAAGCTTCTTAAAAAGTACAAATTTTCAGTATAAAACAGCTACAGAACAGGAACTTGAAGAACTACTTGCCACTGCTTCCAAAGAAGGTTATGAACAGAATATCCTTAATCATTATAAGAGTATTTCAACTGAAATTGCCGCTGAAAAAATGAAAGAATTAGATGAAAAGAAACACGAAATAGTAAGTATTTTAACCGATGAAATTATAAAACGCTATTTCTATAAAGAAGGTTTGTATAAATATTATGTTGAAAACAATCCTGAAATTCTTGAGGCAAAATCTATTTTAAACGACCCCCAACGCTATTCACAAGTTTTAAAATAACAAAATTAAAATATTGATTATAAGTATATTATATTTATTTTATCATTGCAATATGTGGAATTCCATCTTCAAGGTAAGCCTCACCGGTTTGAACAAAGCCATGGCTTTCATAAAAATCGGTTAAGTATTTTTGGGCAGAAAGCTTGATATTTTCGGTGTTAAAACGTTCTTTAATAGCTTCTACCGAAGCTTTTAGTATAAGATGGCCGTAAGCATTAGCACGTTCAGCTTTATGTACCACCACCCGGCCAATAGCGGCTTCTTCAAAATAAAATCCTTTATCAAAACAGCGCGTATACGCAACTACTTTTCCATTCTTAATGCCTAAAATATGTAGTGCATTTTGATCTTTCCCATCTATATCCTGGTAAACACAATCCTGTTCTACCACAAAAACTTCAGACCTAAGTTGCAATATTTGGTAAAGCTCTTCAAGACTAAGTTCATTGAAATCTTTAATAAGAATCTCCATATTTTTCCTATAATATGTGTTCCAAAAAAATAAAAGAAAGAGACTGTTTGAAAAGTTTTTTAATCGTCATTCTTAATTCATTTCAGAACCTACATTGTTGATATTCAAAACAGGTTAGAAGCTGAAACAAGTTAAGCTTGACGAAATTATACTTTTCAGACAGTCTCAATTATAACAAAAAATTCTAGTTTTCAACCGGAATTTTATCTACTCGTTTTTGGTGTCTTCCACCTTCAAAAGCTGTTTCAAGGAAAACTTTTACCATATCTACTGCCTGGGGTTCTGATACAAACCTGGCGGGAATACTCAAAACATTGGCATTATTGTGTTCTCTTGCCAGTTTAGTGATTTCAGCAGTCCAGCATAAAGCAGAACGTACACCCTGGTGTTTATTGGCCGTCATATTAGCACCATTTCCGCTACCGCAAATAATAATTCCAAAATCTACTTTTTGGTTTTCAACATCGTGGGCTACCGGATGTACAAAATCTGGGTAATCTACACTATCGTCGTTATTTGTACCATAGTTAATAACTTCTATCCCCTTGTTTTTAAGGTAATCAACAACTTTTTTCTTGTATCCGGTACCGGCGTGATCGTTTCCTATTGCAATTTTCATAATTAATGTTTTAGCTGCGCAAAGGTAAAAAAACCACTTAGTAACACCGCTATTTTCAATTGTTAATTACTTTTTAAATACTCTTATAAATCAAGGCTTTAGTATTGACATTATATTGTGGATAAGCATTGATGAGAAACTTAGAAATTAATTTGTGCCATTGAATTTAATTTTCAATAGGGAAATTTTAGCCGGTAAATCAAATAATAAGTCGGTTATTTTTGGAGAAGTTATCAGCATATAAAAACAGGTTATAAACAGTATTTTTATTTCTAATTATCCCAATAAGATATTAAGAGTCGATTATTAACTTTTGTTAAGTAAATATTAAAATACCAAGATTTTCAGTTCCTTACAGTTTTAGAAGTATGTTAATAAGTTGTTATCAAACTTAACTAACTTAAAAACCAAGAAAAGCTCAAAAAAATTATGCCACAAATTAACAGCCTATAATAATCATTAGTTTTAATTTTTAAAAAAAGAAGAAAAAAAGATAATTATATATATTGTTAATAACATTGACTGTTATGCTAAAAAATAAAATTTGGTTGATTTTTAAAATTGATGAGAGAGGTATAAGGCTTAAAGAACTACGAACAAATAACCTATACTGAAAGTAGGTAGAAATATAGTTTATAGAGGTCTTAAGTGTCTGTTTTTAAGTGTTTTGAATTAATTTAAATAGTAAACCGGTTTTTTAGAATAACTAACTGTTTGATCCATATACAGTTGGGCAGATTTGATATTAACTTTGTTTTTTCGGTTTAAGGAAATATTTATAGATAAAGCAAATCCTATCAATCCAAAGAGAAAAATAAGAACAAAAAGGAGTGATATTCTTTTAGCTTTATTCATACAAACAAGATTAAAAAGTATTTCAAAGATGGGGCTAAAGCAAGTAATTAAGCTTAAATTAAAATTAAGAAAAAATTAAGTATTTGCACTTCTCTTAATTCCTGATTTACAAAAATTAAGGGTTTTCACTTAGTCATTATTCTGTGTTAATGAAATGTGAATTTTTTTAAATAAAGATCATTTTTAGCCTGCTTAACAAAACTTTAATCTCAAATACCTGTAATGTAATGCAGAAGCCTTAATTTTATACTTTAAATATTGAAATGAGTAAAAAGAAAAAAAACAAATCCCAATACCAGGGTAATCTTTCCAAAAGTATTTTAGATATCCTAAGAAAGGATGCTGGAAAAACCTTTAATTACAAGCAAATTGCTGCTAAACTGGGTGTTAACGACGCCAGGAGTAGAAATAATATAATAAAGAAATTGGCCCAATTGGCTGCAAAGAAGCAAATAGAAGAAGATGGGCGCGGAAAATTTAAAATTGCAAAAAGTAACGATTATTACCGTGCAGTGATAGATATGACTACAAAAGGTTATGCCTATGCGATGGTAGACGAATTAGAAGATGATGTTTTTATCTCTGCCAGGGACCTAAACACTGCTTTTAATGGTGATGAAGTAGAAATTTACATTTATAACCGAAGGCGAAGTAAAAAGTCTGAAGGGGAGGTAACAAAAATTGTAAAAAGAAAAAGAACCGAATTTGTAGGGGTTCTTGAAATGCAAAAAGACTTTGGATTTGTAGTAATGTCAGATCCAAAAATGTATACCGATATTTTTGTTCAAAAGAACAAAATGGGTGAGGCAAAAGATGGCGATAAAGTAGTTGTAGAACTGGAAGAATGGCCCGAAAAGGCCGATTCTCCTTTTGGTAACATTGTTCAGGTACTGGGTAAACCGGGAGAACATCATACCGAAATTCACTCTATTCTTGCCCAATATGGTTTACCCCACGAATTTCCGGAGGAAATAGAAGAATTTGCAAATAAAATAGATACTTCTATCAAGCCAGACGAAATCAAAAAACGTAGGGATATGCGAGATGTATTGACTTTAACCATAGATCCTGCCGATGCCAAAGATTTTGACGATGCTTTAAGTTTTCAAAAATTAGAGAATGGCAATGTAGAAGTTGGAATTCATATTGCCGATGTTTCATATTATTTGCAACCCGGTACTATACTGGACGACGAAGCTTACGAACGTGCCACTTCGGTTTACCTGGTAGATCGAGTAGTGCCTATGTTACCCGAAGTGCTTTCTAATAATGCCTGTTCTTTAAGGCCAAATGAAGAGAAATATACTTTTTCGGCGGTTTTTGAAATAGATAAAAATAACAAAGTAGTAAACGAGTGGTACGGTAGAACGGTCACTTATTCGGATGCCCGATTTGCTTACGAAGAAGCACAGCAAATTATTGAAACCGGCAAAGGGGATATTCCTGAGGAAATTTCTATTCAGGACAAGGCCTATACCATTAAAGATGAAATTGTTGAAGCAATTTTAACAATGGATAAAATGGCTAAAAAAATGCGTTCGGCTAGGATGCGTCAGGGTGCTATTTCTTTTGATAAAGTAGAAGTGAAATTTCAACTGGATGAAGAAAACGATCCTGTGGGGGTTTACTTTAAAACAGCCAAAGATGCCAATAAGCTTATTGAAGAATTTATGCTTTTGGCAAACCGAAAAGTGGCTGAATTTATTGGGAAACAGGAACAAAAGAAAACCTTTATTTATCGTTGTCACGACGAACCCGATGAAGAAAAATTGGTTTCTTTAAACAATTTGGTATCAAGATTTGGCCACGGTTTAAACCTTAAAAACCGAAAAACCGTTTCTTCTTCTTTAAATCAGTTATTAAAAGATGTTCAGGGGAAAAAAGAACAGAATTTGGTAGATACCCTGGCCATTAGAACCATGAGTAAAGCTTATTATGGTACCGAAAATATTGGCCATTATGGCTTGGCTTTCGACTATTATTCGCATTTTACTTCGCCTATTAGAAGATATCCAGACGTGATGGTACATAGGTTATTACAGCGTTATCTAGACGGCAAGGATTCGGCAAAAGAAGAGGAATACGACGAAAAATGCCATCATAGCAGCGAAATGGAAAATCTTTCTTCTAATGCCGAAAGGGATTCTATAAAATATATGCAGGTGAAATTTATGCAAGATCACCAGGATAAGGAATTTCTGGGGGTTATTTCGGGAGTAACAGATTTTGGTATTTTTGTAGAAGTTATCGAGAATAAGTGTGAGGGGATGATTCGCCTGCGGGACATTGAAGGCGACCATTACGATTTTGATGCAGATAATTATGCTATTGTTGGTAGAAAAACAAAAAAAGTATATCAGCTTGGTGATGAGGTGATTGTAAAAGTTAAAAATGCCGATTTAGTAAAAAAACACCTGGATTTTACCTTAATTGGTAAGAAAGAAGAATAAACCTAAAAGCCCGGCAGATTGTGATAGGTGAATACTAAAAAAATATAGATTCACCTTAAACTTATTTTAGAAATTAATTCGTTGATATTAAAATAGGAATAGTTGAACTCGTTTCAGCTTCACATAAAACATATAAAGATGAAAAATTATTTTTTAGTACTGTTTTTGTTAAGTGCTGGTATGCTAAGCGCACAGGAGTTAACGCAGGATTTGGAAGACTTTAATGAAATTAAAGTTTATAACGGATTGGATGTTATTTTAAAAGAAGGTTCGCAAAATAAAGCAACTGTTACCGGTGAAAATAGAACCGATGTAAAATTTAAAATTGATAATGGAATTTTAAAAGTAAGGATGAGTATTGATGAAATTCTAGATAACGATGATACTCAAATCACCATTCAATTTAAAAACTTAGAGAAAATAGATGCCCGTCAAAACGCTTCCATAGAAATAAGTTCTAAACTAAAGCAGGAGTTACTTCATCTTAATGCCTCAGAAGGCGCCGATATTTTTGCCGATGTAAATCTTAAAAATTTGTATGTAGATGCTAACACGGGTGCGCAAATAGAAGTGCAGGGCAAAACCAAAGATCAGGAAGTAGATATCAACACAGGTGGAAAGTTTTACGCCAAAAATCTACTTTCTGAAAATACCGAAATTAGTATAAATGCAGGTGGAGTTGCCGATATTACTGCTAGTGAAAAAGTAGAAGCAAAAGTGAGGGCAGGAGGCACGGTAAACGTATATGGTAATCCCAAAACCATAGACCAAAATACCTTGTTTGGCGGTAAAGTAGTTAGAAAAAACTAAAAGTTTACATTTGTAAAATAATACAATTGTATGTTTCAGGATGTATTAGCAGCCTTACCTTTAGGTCTTTTTTTAGCTTTTTTATTAGGTCCGGTTTTCTTTGTATTACTGGAAACCGCTGCCATTAAAGGATTTAGAGCTGCTTTTGCGTTTGATGTTGGAGTAATTCTTGCCGATATTGTTTTCCTTTTAATCGCTTATTTAAGTACTACAAAATTACTTTCCCGTATTAAAGACGATCCTGCTTTATTTCTATTTGGCGGTATGATTCTCGCTACATACGGTGTTATGAGCTTTGTACAGACTAAAAAAGTACTTAAGCAGGACGATGATACCCCCGAGATAAGAAAGCTCAGTAAAAGCGATTATTTTGGCTTAGCCGTAAAAGGATTTCTACTTAATTTTATCAATATAGGCGTGTTGGGTTTCTGGTTGGGTTTAATTATTGTCTTTGGCCCAAAACTCAATATGGAGCAGGATAGAATAATGGTTTTCTTCGGAAGTGTTTTAGGTACTTACCTTGTATTGGATATTTTTAAAATTCTACTAGCCAAAAAATTAAACCGAAAACTCACACCCACCAGGATTTATCTTATGAAAAAAGGAATTAGTATTTTATTAATTGTTTTTGGCGGTGTTCTTATATTTCAGGGGGTATTTCCAAACCAGGTTGATGGTATTAAAGATCAAATTGAATCTATTACCCCAAACGATAGCATTCCTGATTAAACCTAATTTCCGGATATATAAAATTTTTCTGATTCAATTTTTTTGGCAGCGCCAAAGGGTACAATGCTCAGAGGTAAAATTAAAACATAAAAAAAGCCCCTTTAAATAAGGAGCTTTTTTGAGGCATCGAGCGGATTCGAACCGCTGTACAAGGTTTTGCAGACCTCTGCCTAGCCACTCGGCCACGATGCCCTGTTTAAGGGTTGGCAAATGTAATAAAAATTTTAAGTTTAAAAAATAAAACTATCTCCCAGCTTCAAGATGATTATGCGATTTTAAAATGACTCTTAATTTAAGTCAAAATTTTATGATTCCTACACCGCTTTTAACCTAAAACTAACGGGATTTACTTCTAATAACACTTACCATAGCCACATTTCCACCAATGGGAGGATTAATTTTAGAAACTTCTACCTTTACCTTTTGTACCAGTATTATTTCATCTAAAACGCGATTTAAAATTCGTTCGGCCACGGTTTCCAAAAGTTTAGATCTAATGGCCATTTCTTCTTTTACAATCTTATTTAAATGTACATAGTCTATGGTATCTGCCAGGTTATCGGTCTTGGCAGAGTGAGATAAATCGCCTTTTACTTTAAGGTTTACACGATAATCACTTCCTATTTTCCCTTCTTCATCAAGGCAGCCGTGGTAGGCAAAAACCCGAATATTTCTTAATTTTATACTTCCCAAAAGATTATTTTTTATTGAATACTGGCGTTTTTTATGCCGTATTATTTCTTAAAAATACACAAGAATAGCTTGCAAAGATAAGTTGGCAGGTGCATACTATCAATTTTATTAATGAATAAGTTTTTCGCCAATTATTCCTATTAAAAAACCAAGGTTTGCGCCAAGTGCCGGTAACCAGGTTTTTTTCAATGTAACATTTGGGGCAATATCCTGAAAAATTAAATATAATATTCCTCCACTGGCAAAAGTCATAATAGCTGCAGTTACTTTTGGCAAATCCTGAAGTAAATAAAATCCGGTAACAGCGCCGATTATTCCCATAAAACTTAATAAAAACAGGATGCTAAGTGCTTTTTTAGGTTCAAATTTATTGGCTATAAGATCCTGGTAGGAATTAAATGATTCGGGTAAATTTTGAAGTCCGATAAAAATCGCCAATAACATGCCTGTTTTTCTATCGTTAGCAAAAATAGCTCCCAGGGCAAGGGCCTCGGGAATAAAATCTAATAACATCGCTATAAGTTGGGAATACCTGCTTCCAGATCGTTCTATTTTTTTATCCAGATAAAAGAAAATCAAAGCGCCTGCTGTAAAGCACAGAATGAGTGGCCCTAATTCTAATTCTTCTATTCCCTTAGGAATTAGCACCAATGCAAGAGCAGCTAATATAATACCCCCACCAAAGGCAATAACAAAATGATTAACTTCTTCAGTTCGTCTATTGTTAGAAAATTTCTTCCAAAAGAAATAGGATAATACCCCTCCAAAAAATACAGTAATACCGGAAAAAGCCGCGTAGAAAATGATACGTAAAATTTCTGGCATACTAAGTTTTTGATTTTTCTTATAGATTATAAATATATTATTTCTTGTTTTGGAAAGCTTGGGCCGGGCGATCTATTTTTTGGTAACTTTGCGCTTTATCACCTCAAAAAAGGGATATAGAAAATTATAAATAATTGTGTGATTTAACTTCCCAAATCCGGAAGTTCCTGATATTATAAATTATGGCCGAAGAAAAAAAAGGACTCAATTTTATTGAGCAAATTATAGAAGAAGATCTTCAAAATACCCACAAAAGAGAAGAATTAAAATTCAGGTTTCCACCAGAGCCCAATGGTTACCTGCATATTGGGCACGCTTCTTCTATTTGTCTCAATTTTGGTTTGGGAGAAAAATATAATGCTCCCGTAAATCTTAGATTTGACGATACCAATCCTATCAAAGAAGAGCAGGAGTATGTAGATGCCATTAAAGAAGATGTGTTGTGGCTGGGATTTAAATGGGAGAAGGAATGTTATGCCTCAGATTATTTTCAGCAGTTATACGACTGGGCTGTTGAAATGATTAAGAATGGCGATGCGTACGTAGATAGTCAAACTTCTGAAGAAATTGCCTTGCAAAAAGGAACTCCTACCGAACCCGGGAAGGAAAGTCCGTATAGAAAACGTTCTGTAGAAGAAAATCTTGAGCTTTTTGAGCAGATGAAAAATGGTGAAACTCCCGAACGTGGTCACGTACTAAGAGCCAAAATAGATATGGAATCACCTAACATGCTTATGCGGGATCCGGTGATGTATAGATGTTTACATAAAAACCACCATCGTACCAAAGATAACTGGAAAATTTATCCAATGTACGATTGGGCCCACGGAGAAAGCGATTTTATTGAAAGTATTTCTCATTCTTTTTGTACTCTAGAATTTTTACCACATCGCGAATTGTACAATTGGTTTATTGAAAAAGTTAGTAAGGAAGGGGAATTGAAGCCCAAGCAACGAGAATTTGCAAGAAGAAACCTAAGCCATACCGTAGTAAGTAAACGAAAGCTTATGCAACTGGTAGAAAAAGGCGTGGTAAAATCCTGGGATGATCCTAGAATGCCTACCATTTCGGGATTAAGAAGAAGGGGCTATACACCAAATGCTATTAGAAAATTTGCCGATTCTATAGGAGTTGGAAAACGCGAGAATATGATAGACGTGGCACATTTAGAATTTTGTGCCCGTGAAGATCTTAATAAAACAGCACCACGGGTTATGGGTGTTTTAGATCCTGTAAAATTAGTAATTACTAATTACGACGAAAGTAAAGAAGAGTGGTTGGAAGCCGAAAATAACCCAGAAGATGAGTCGGCCGGGAGCAGGAAACTACCCTTTTCAAGAGAGCTTTATATAGAAAAAGAAGATTTTAAAGAAAGTGCCAATAGAAAGTTTTTTAGGTTAACCTTAGGAAAGGAAGTTAGGTTAAAGAATGCCTATATAATAAAGGGCGAAGATGTTGTAAAAGATGCCGAAGGAAATATAACCGAAGTTCATTGTACATACGATCCAAAGAGTAGGAGTGGAAGTGGAACCGAAGAATCTATGCGAAAGGTAAAGGGCACCTTGCATTGGGTATCTGCCAAACACGCACTCGAAACCGAGGTAAGGCTTTACGACCGTTTATTTAGTGTAGAAAATCCAGATGGCGATAAAGAAAAAGACTTTATGGAATTTGTTAATCCAGATTCTCTTAAAGTAATAAATGCCTATGTAGAACCTAGTTTAAAAACGGCCGGGATTCAGGATAAATTTCAGTTTCAACGCATCGGATATTTTTGTGTAGATAAAGAATCTAAAGAAGGGCAGCCTATTTTTAATCGCACAGTAGGCTTAAGAGATTCCTGGGCAAAAAAGAAATAAGTTGGTGTTGATTTGGTTAAGTTGCTTTTTAAGAATAATTTAGTAAAGCATTTTAACATATTAACCGGTTATTAACAGCATTCGCTTTATCCATCTTGTATATTTGGATTTAGTATTAACTTAACTAATAAAAAACTATTATGGCAAATACAGGAAATACACTATTAGCATTGATTACCGGAGCTGCAATTGGAGCTGGTATAGGTATTTTATATGCTCCCGATAGCGGTGATAAAACCCGTAAAAAATTGAAGGACGAGTCTAAAAAAGCTCAGGATAAACTGAATAAGAAGTATGTTGAAACTTCTTCTAATTTAACCGAAAAAGCAAAGCAAGCTCGTGTAGATTTTGAAACGCGTTTAGAAGAAACCCTTTCCTCAGCAAGTCATAAGGCCGATGATATTCTTTCGGCTATGGAAACTAAATTGGAAGAGCTTAGAAAGCAAAATGCCAAATTACAGAAAGACGGGGATGGAAAAGATAAACCTAACAAAGCAGTAGTATAGAGAAACATTTTTATGGCTTTTGAAAAACTATCTAATAGTATAGATGAGTTAAATTATAATTTAAAGGGATTTGCACACAGCAATTCCGAATATTATAAACTCCAATTCTTTAAACAGGCAATGAAAGGGGCTACAGGTCTCGTGTTTGGTATTTTATTGGGTATTTTTTTCATTTTCGCCGTAATCCTCGTTTCCGTGGCATTGGCAATTTTAATTAGCCAGGCTATTGGTTCTCCCAGTGCCGGTTATTTTATTGTTGGAGGTTTCTATTTTTTAATTTTTATATTAATCTTTCTTTTTGGAAAAAAACCAATTGAAAAATTACTGTTGGTAAAGGCTTCAAGGAAATTTTTTAATGACTAACTATTATGAAGGAATACAGTTCATTTAAAGAAATAGATAGGGATTTGGAAATTCTGAAGCTGCAAACAAAAATAGATCAGGAAGAAATAAAATTGAATGTAGCGCAGGTTAAAAGCTCGCTATCTCCCTTATCCTTGGCCGGGAGTATGTTTGGATCAATTTTACAAAAAGCCCTAATACTTAAAGCCGTAACAAAGATTACCGGGTTAAAGAAAGTAACCGCTAAAGTAAAGACTTAGACCACTTCTTATAGATATTGAAGAAAGGTTTGAAAGTTTATTTTTCCCATCAACTCGAACTTGTTTCAGAGCCTGCTCCGGAATTTGTTTGGAGTTCTAAAAAGTTAGATTCTGAAATAAATTCAGATTGACTTATGATAGAAAAATAAGCTTCAAACCTTTTTTATTTGGTACCGCCAAAGGGTATAATATCCAGAGGTTTGCCTAGAAATTAAAAATTTGTTTCCAATGAATACCTTGTGGGCTTGCCCTGAGGTACTTTACTTACGCAAGAAGAGTTTTATTTATCTCCTTTTCGAATTATCCTGATCCTTTTTTCCCTGTTCAATTTCTTCATTTTTTTTGCGCATAGCTTCTCCAATTTGGTTAGATGCTGTAAAAGAAGCCACCATATTATTTAGCATATCGCTTCCTGCCTGTGGAGAATTAGGCAATAAAATAAGATTGCTGTTGGTTTCTTCACCAATGGCCTGCAAAGTATCGTAATGTTGAGTTACCACAATTAGAGCTGATGCCTCCTGAGAGTTTATCCCAACATTATTTAATACATCTACACTTTCTTCAAGGCCTCTGGCAATTTCCCTTCTCTGGTCGGCAATTCCCTGCCCTTGTAAACGTTTGCTCTCTGCTTCGGCTCGTGCTTTGGCGACAATGCGTATTCTTTCGGCCTCTCCTTCGTATTCTGCGGCCACTTTCTCGCGTTCTGCCGAGTTTATTCGGTTCATGGCTTGCTTTACCTGTTCGTCGGGATCTATGTCTGTTACAAGCGTTTTAATGATGTTATAACCATAATCTTGCATAGATTGATTGAGCTCACGATTAACCGCAATGGCAATATCATCTTTGCGTTCAAAAACATCATCCAAAATCATTTTTGGAACTTCGGCCCGCACTACATCAAAAACATAGGACGTAATTTGATCTGATGGGCTTTCCAGTTTATAGAAAGCATCGTAAATATTGTTTCTAATTACCTGAAATTGTACCGAAATTTTTAGCTTAACAAATACATTATCCTTGGTTTTGGTCTCTACCAACACATCAAGTTGCTGTACCTTTAAATTAATTCTACCGGCAATTTGGTCTATTACAGGAATTTTTAAATGAAGTCCGGAGTTTTTAATACTTCTAAATTTTCCAAAGCGTTCAATGATCGCGGCTTTTTGCTGTCGCACGGTAAAAATCCCGCTAAAAAGAATCAATAGTATTAAAATAATAGCAATGGGGAGAAAAAGATAACTAAGCATAGTAGAATTTTATAGTTTGATTGTTCCCTAATATAGTGAAACTTTGCTCGATAATTGAGTTTAAGATTACAGGGCTTGCCTATAAATCAAATTATATTTTCCAAAAATAATGGCTAGAGGTTCCCAGCAGGTAGTTTAGTTAGCTATGCGGTAGAAGTTAAGAATAAAAAATAGGCTGTTTAAAAAACTTAGAAAAGGTCGAAGCTGTTTGAAAAGGTTTTAAAACCGTCATCTTGAATTTATTTCAAAGCCTGCCCCGATTCTTTATCGGGGATCTAACGTGTTGGTAATTAAAAACATGTTAGAAGCTGAAACAAGTTCAGATTGACAAGAATAGACTTTTCAGACAGCCTCCTAAGATGATACTAATTTGCTACATATTAGAAGCTGAAAACAAGTTCAGCTTGACGATAAAATACAGTTTTCAAACAGCCTACTTTTATATGTAAACCTGAATTAATTTATCCCAGTGTTTCTATTGCTTTTTGCAAGCGGGAAATACTTTCTTCTTTGCCTATCATTTCGGCAATTTCGTAAAGATCGGGTCCCTGCATAGCACCCACCAGGGCTAACCTAAAAGGCTGCATTACTTTTCCAAAACCAACTTCTTTTTGTTGTATCCAGGCTTTTACTTCGGCCTGTACGGCTTCGGCTTTAAAATCTTCCTGTTCTTTTAATACCTCAGTTAATTCCTTCATCAAACTGGCCGTACCTTCTTTCCAGGCTTTTTTTGCATTTTTAGGATCGTATGAAGTAGGGGCAATAAAGAAAAAATAACCTTGTTCCCATATATCATTTACAAAAACAGCACGCTCTTTCATTAAGCTTACTACTTTTAAAATATAGCCCGGATCAGCTTCAATTTCCTTTTTCTCAATTATTTTCTCCAGTTTTTCAGCGATTACTTTAGCATCAGCTTCCTGCATATAATGTTGCTGGAACCATTTGGTCTTCTCCGGGTCAAATTTTGCCCCAGCTTTATGTACACGGCTTATTTCAAAAGCTTCAACCAGTTCGTTTAGTTTAAAGAATTCCTGCTCAGTCCCCGGATTCCATCCTAAAAAGGCCAGCATGTTGGTGACAGCTTCCGGAAAATAGCCATCTTCTCTATAGCCTGCCGAAATTTCTCCTGAATTTGGATCTTTCCATTCCAGTGGAAATACCGGGAAACCTAACTTATCTCCATCTCTTTTGCTTAATTTACCTTTTCCCTGTGGTTTTAAAATAAGCGGTAAATGGGCAAATTTAGGCGTATCCCACCCAAAAGCTCGGTATAACATAAAATGAAGTGCTAACGATGGCAACCATTCTTCACCACGTATTACGTGAGAGATTTTCATTAAATGATCGTCTACAATATTCGCTAGGTGATAGGTTGGCATTCCATCACTTTTAAATAAAACTTTATCGTCTAAAGTGCTGGTATCAATTTCCATTTCACCTCGAATTTCGTCTGATATGTGAAGCATTTCATCTTCTGGAGATTTAAACCTTATTACATAATTCTCATCGGCATCTAACTTATCTCTCACTTCATCTTCAGAAAGGGCAAGGGAATTCTGCAATTTCATGCGGTTATGCCAATTGTAGATAAAAGTTTTCCCATTTTCTTCATGCTCTTTTCTATGTGCATCTAATTCTTCGGCAGTATCAAACGCATAATAGGCCAAATCTTTTTTTATAAGTTCTTCGGCATATTTTTTATAAATATCTTTGCGTTCACTTTGGCGATAGGGACCATAATCTCCTTCTTTCTCCGGACCTTCATCAAAAGGAATTCCGCACCAATTTAGGGATTCAACAATATAATCTTCGGCGCCTTCTACATATCGGTTTTGATCGGTATCTTCTATACGCAATACAAAATCTCCCTTATGTTTTTTGGCAAATAAATAATTATATAAAGCCGTTCTAACCCCTCCAATATGTAAAGGGCCGGTTGGACTTGGCGCAAAACGCACGCGAACTTTAGCAGGCATATGTTATTTTGTTTTTTTAATTGCAAAGATACAACCTTATTAAACGAAACCTAATGAGAGCCTTATCAATACTCCGTAGAAATTACTGCATAATCTAGATTAACCCCGATGACTCTATCGGGACTTTTAGATTTGTCTTAAAACAAAAAACTTTCCGTTTAATGCCTCGATGGCTTGCCACGAGATAATTTACCTCCGCTAAAATTGTTGTATTTTTAAGCTTTGATTATGGAAAATTTTAAACAAATTAAAGGAAAGTTGGCAGGCTTTATCAGGAAGTTTTACCTGAATAAATTGCTAAAAGGAGTAATCTTATTCCTGGGCATTGGTTTGCTTTATTTTTTGATGGTGTTAGCTATTGAACATTATTTTTGGTTGGAACCGGCAGCAAGAACTTTTCTTTTCTGGATTTTTATTGGGGTAGAGGCAATGCTTTTGGGCTACTTTGTTTTAATGCCCATAACGAAACTTTTTAAATTTTCTAAAGGGATAAGCAATGAAGAAGCTTCAAGAATAATAGGAGCACATTTTCCTGAGGTGAATGACAAATTATTGAATATACTTCAGCTAAAAAAAGATACGCATCAATCAGAATTATTGTTAGCAGGAATTGAACAAAAATCGGCTCAATTAAACAAGGTTCCTTTTACCCGTGCCGTAGATTATAAAGAGAATAAAAAATATTTAAAATACACTTTATTTCCACTGATTTTGATTTTAGGCCTTTTGATAACAGGAAATATAAGTCTTGTGGCTGCGCCTCTAGACCGGCTGGCAAAATATAATTCTCAATTTGAAGCCCCTGCACCATTTGAATTTATAATCTTGAATGATTCTTTAAAGGCCAGGGAATTTTCTGAATATAAAATCCTGGTAAAAACAAAAGGAGATATTATTCCCGAAAAGCCTGAAATTTCTTACAACAACCAAACCTATTTTTTAAAACAAATCGCGCCCGGAAATTTTGAATATACATTTAAACGACTTCAGAATGATTTGCAATTTAGATTACATGCCAATGAAATAAATTCTAAAACTTACACGCTTAAAACATTAAAAGTACCCAAATTATTAGATTTCAATTTAAAACTTACTTATCCCAATTATATAGGAAGACGAAGCGACAGCATAAATGGTTCAGGAAATATAACTGTTCCGGAAGGCACAAAAATTACCTGGGATTTTATGACCAGAAATACTGGAATAGTAAATTTTTCCACTAAAGATTCGTTAATAAAATTACCGGTTCAAAATACAAATGTTCAGTATTCCCAAAGCCTTTATTCTAATTTAAACTACAGTCTTAGTACATCAAATACTTCCATTAAAAACTTTGAAGCAATAGACTACTCTATAAATGTAATTAAAGATGAATATCCCAAAATTGAAATTCAGCAGAAAATAGATAGTATTGACGGTCGTACCCAATATTTCTATGGTAAACTTTCAGATGATTATGGTTTAAATAGCTTGAATTTGATTTATTATATTGATAATAAGGAAGATAGCCTTAAAAAGCAGGAAATCTTAATTTCTAAAGCTGCTTTTGATGATTTTCACTATACGTTTCCCGGAAATTTAGATTTAATACCGGGAGAGACCTATAATTTTTATTTTAAAGTTTGGGATAATGATGGTGTGAATGGAAGTAAGAGCAGCAAAAGTTCGGTTTTTAGTTATAGAAAACAAACTGCGGCCGAAATAGAGGAGGAGCAATTAGAACAGCAGGGCGAATCTATAAATAAACTTAGCGAAAGTCTGGAGAATATAAAATCTTCAGAAGAGGAGTTGGAGGAACTCAATAGGCTTCAGAAGGAGAACAAAAACCTGGATTATAATCAGCGTAAAAAACTTGAAAATTTTATTCAGCGACAAAAGCAACAATCGGAAATGATGCGAAATTATTCTGAAAAACTCAAGAATAGCTTTGAGCAAAATCAGGATGAATTCGATACAAATTCTCCCGAAGAGGAAGAATTGAAAAAGCGTTTAGATAGAAATGAAAAACGCTTACAGGAAAACGAAGCCTTATTAGATGAATTACAAAAAATAGCCGATAAGATTAATCGGGAAGAATTAGGGGAAAAATTAGAAGAATTGTCTAAAAGAAATCAAACTGAAGAACGAAATTTAGAACAACTTCTGGAATTGACGAAGCAATATTATGTTGAAGAAAAACTACAAAAATTATCCAGGGATTTATCTGAACTTTCAGAAAGACAGGAGAAATTATCAGAAAATTCTGATGTAGATAAACTTAAAAAACAGCAGGAAATTTCAGCAGAATTTAATGAATTCCGTGAGGAAATGGATCAGTTGGAAAAGGATAATAATCAATTGCAAAAGCCAAAAGATCTTCCCCGGGATGATGTTGACGAAGAAAGTATAAAAAATGAATTAAAGGAAGCAGAAGAGAATATTGAAAGTGGTAACGAGCAAAAAACAAAAGAGAAGCAAAAAAATGCTGCACAACAAATGGAAGAAATGAGTCAAAAAATGCAGCAACGCTCTATGCAACAAAGTGGAGAAGCATTAAAAGCAGATATCGAAACACTACGACAAATATTGGATAATTTAGTCACCTTTTCTTTTCAGCAGGAAGATTTGTTTGAAGTTTTTAGTAAGATTGATATAGACAACCCGGGCTATGCTTCTAAGCTTAGAAGGCAAAGCGATCTTCGAGAAAATTTTAGACATATAGACGATAGTTTGTATTCCCTGGCCTTAAGCAACCCTATGATTACAGAGAATATAACAGAAAACTTAACCGATATTGAATTTGAAATTGATAAATCCCTGGAGCGGCTGGCAGAAAATGAATTGTCTCGTGGCACGGCCAGTCAACAGTATGTAATTACCGGTGCTAACGATTTGGCCGTTATGTTAAGTGAAATTTTAGCTGTGATGCAACAACAGGCCAATCCGCAATTAGGAAAAGGGCAGGGGGAGCAGTCAGATTTTCAACTTCAGGATATTATTAAAAAACAACAGGAAATTAATAAAGATTTCCAGGAACACCAACAGCAGAAAAATGGAGAGCAGCAGGAAGGTAAAAAGCCCGGAGAGGGGATGGGGGAAGGAGAAATGGAGCAACTATATGAAATTTATAAAGAACAGCAACAGCTCAGGCAAAGATTGCAGGACTTAAATAAGAAAAATGGGTCTGTAAAGGGCAAGCAAATTGAAATGGAAATGAGGAAGGCTGAAGAGCAATTGCTTGATAAGGGCTTTGATCCTCAAAATCTTCAGCAATTGCTAAAATTGGAACACCAACTAATTGAATTGGAAGATGCACTTTTGCAACAGGGAAGAAATAACAAACGGGAATCTGAGACCAGCCAAAAGGAATTTAATAATTCTGCTAAAGATCAAAGTATTAAGGCTAAAGAATATTTTAATTCTATCGAAATTTTAAATAGACAAAGCTTACCTTTGCGGCAAATTTATAAACAGAAAGTAAAAAATTATTTTGAGCGAACAGATAATTAATTTTTATTCGGAGAACGATTTTGAACTTCAGGAAGAAAACAAGATTGATTCCTGGATAAGAAATGTAATTGCTTCAGAGGAAAAGGACCTGGGAGAAATCAATTATATTTTTTGTGATGACGATTATCTGCATAAGATCAATCTTAAATTTTTGAATCACGACACCTATACCGATATTATCTCGTTTGATAATACCGAAGGGAATGAGCTTAATGGTGATATTTTTATTAGTACAGATAGGGTGGTTGAAAATGCTAAGGAATACAATGTTGAGTTTAACCAGGAAATAAAGCGGGTTATGGCTCATGGTATTTTGCACCTATGTGGATATCGTGATAAAACTGAAAGTGAAGCTGCTTTAATGCGACAGAAGGAAGACGAAAAGATTGCATTGTTCCACGTGGAACAATAAATTTGGAAAGAAGAAATTTTATGTTCGAAAGTGAATATGATGTTATAGTTGTAGGTGCTGGGCACGCAGGAAGTGAAGCTGCGGCTGCGGCTGCTAATATGGGTTCAAAAACCTTGTTGGTAACCATGAATCTTCAAAATATAGCGCAAATGAGTTGCAATCCAGCTATGGGTGGAATTGCAAAAGGGCAAATTTTGCGGGAGATTGATGCTATGGGTGGCTATAGCGGCTTGGTGAGTGATACCAGTGCTATTCAGTTTAAAATGCTAAATAAATCTAAGGGTCCCGCTATGTGGAGTCCCAGAGTGCAAAGCGATAGAATGATGTTTGCAGAGCATTGGCGATTACGCCTGGAGCAAACACCTAATTTAGATTTTTATCAGGAAATGGTAGCCGGTTTAATCCTGGAAGGAGATAAAATAAAGGGAGTGAAAACCTCACTTGGTTTAGAAATTAAAGCTAAATCTGTAGTCCTAACCAACGGTACTTTTTTAAATGGTTTAATTCATATTGGCGATAAGAATTTTGGTGGGGGTAGAGCAGGAGAAAGAGCTGCTACCGGTATTACAAAAGATTTGGTTGATGCAGGTTTTGAATCGGGGAGAATGAAAACCGGAACTCCTCCAAGGGTTGATGGTAGGTCTTTGGATTATTCTAAAATGATAGAACAACCAGGTGATGATCAACCTGCTAAATTTTCGTTTTTAGCCGAAACTAAACCTTTAGAAAAACAGCGTTCCTGTTATATGACTTATACTTCTCCTGAAGTACATAATATTCTTAAAGATGGCTTTGATAGATCGCCTATGTTTAATGGGAGGATTCAAAGTATAGGTCCTAGGTATTGTCCAAGTATTGAGGATAAAATTAATCGATTTGCCGATAAGGACAGGCACCAGCTTTTTGTTGAACCCGAAGGTTGGAATACTGTTGAAGTGTATGTAAACGGTTTTTCTACATCGCTTCCGGAAGATATACAATTTAAAGCTTTGCGCTCTGTGGCTGGCTTTGAAAATGTGAAATTCTTTAGACCCGGTTATGCGATTGAATACGATTATTTCCCGCCAACGCAATTAAAGCATACTCTGGAAACTAAACTGGTTGATGGTTTATTTTTTGCCGGTCAAATTAATGGAACTACCGGTTATGAAGAAGCCGCTTGCCAGGGTTTAATGGCGGGTATAAATGCCGCATTAAAAGTTCAGGAGAAGGAGGAATTTATCATTAAAAGAAATGAGGCATATATTGGGGTGCTTATAGACGATCTTATAACAAAGGGTACTGAAGAACCTTATAGAATGTTTACTTCTCGTGCTGAATACAGAACTTTGTTGCGTCAGGATAATGCCGATTTTAGATTAACCGAACGCTCTTATAAATTAGGTTTGGCATCTGAAGAACGTATGCGGAAGATGGAAGATAAGAAACAGAAATCTACCGATTTTGTAAAATTTCTAAAAAATAAAAGTGTTTCTCACGACGATGCAAACCCTATTTTAGAGGCGAATAATTCTTCGCCTATGAAACAAAGTGATAAGATTTTTAAAATATTTTCACGGCCTAATATCACCATGAATGATGTTCGAAAATTCCCGGGGGTAGAGGAATATATTCAAGAGAATAATTTGAATACCGAGATTTTAGAACAAAGCGAAATTCAGGTAAAATATTCCGGTTATATCGAAAAAGAAAGAAATAATGCCGACAAATTGAATAGGTTGGAGGATGTAAAAATTCCTCAGGGGTTTGATTATTCTAAGATAAAATCTATGTCGTTTGAGGCCAGGGAAAAATTAAAAAAGGTGCAGCCTACTTCAATCTCACAAGCCTCAAGAATAAGTGGGGTAAGTCCTAACGATATTTCGGTTTTGTTGGTTTATATGGGGAGATAATTTAAATGTTCCACGTGGAACAAGTCTAAAAAATTGAAGCTTAAAAGCTGTATTTATTAGTACTAATAAAACTGTTTTTAAGGAAGAAGTATGTTTAATTGATTTTAAAATTTAGCTTGGTTCATAACTCAAATATTCAATCTCGATTCTTGTTTAATTCTAAAATGGATTAGGTTACAGAATTAATTGGAATCTTATAAAATTGAATAGCAACCTAAAACTATATTAAAAATCTAAATAGAGATCGCTATTTTATTTGCGTGTAATTCTTGTAATTTGAAAGGATGCCATTCTGAAAAGGATGGCAGTTTTATATAGGATGCTTTTCAAGAAATAATGGGAAAATCACATTTTAAAACCCTGATCAAAATTTTATGTAATGGCCAATAAAAAATTTCATGTAATCTGTAAAGATCATTTAGTTTCCGGTGAGGAATTTCGGTTACAATTAAGAAGCGATTTTGCGATATTGGAAACCATTCCAAAACCTGAAAATGTTTCGGCTTATTACCAAAGTGAAGATTATATTTCTCATACAGATGCCAGTAAAAGTTTTACCGATAAAATTTACCATGTAGTTAAAAATTTTATGCTCCTACAAAAATTGAAGTGGATCCATAAAGTTTCAAAAGGAAATAACTTATTAGACATCGGGGCAGGGACAGGTGATTTTTTAGTGACGGCAAAAAAGAAAGAATGGAATGTTGCCGGAGTGGAACCAAATACACAGGCAAGAAAATTGGCCCAGGAAAAAGGGATTGAACTTAAAGAAGATTTAACTCAATTTAAAGATGCTTCTTTCGATGTGATAAGTATGTGGCATGTTTTAGAACATGTTCCAGATTTAGATTCTCAAATTGAAAATTTGGCTCGTTTGTTAAAACCAAATGGAGTAGCGGTTATAGCCGTTCCTAATTTTAAAAGTTTTGATGCAAAGCATTACCGCAAATTTTGGGCTGCTTATGATGTGCCAAGACATCTTTGGCATTTTTCCCAACAAGGCATTACCGAATTGTTTAAAAAACATAATTTTAAAAAGATTCAAACAAAACCTCTGGTTTTCGATTCATTTTATGTAAGTCTGCTTTCCGAAAAAAACAAAACAGGACAACCAAATATGTTGAGGGCATTTAAAATAGGTTTGCAATCTAATTTAAAAGCACAGAACACTTCAGAGTATTCTTCACTGGTTTATTTCTTTCAAAAAACTTAAAATTTGCATTTTAAGCTTGTTTAAGCGCTTTTTAATGAATTTACAATACTTTACCTGTCTTTATCTTAGAAATTAGCTTATTCTTAAGCTATTTAAGTTGATTTCTATTTGTTTAATTTATTGTAGTTAAGTTGTATATAAGTATTTCTTATATACAGTTTATAGCTTAATTTTGATTTATATTGAAAATTAAGTTTGCCTACATTTGCTGCAAATAAATTAAACTAATGATGAAAAAATTTTTAATGATTTTGGTAGTTGCTGTTTTATTAACATCCTGTGACCAGGAAAAAACAGCTTATGTAGATACCACTAAACTTATTCAGGAGTACAAAGAAATGAAAGATGTAGAGGCCGACTTTACCTCTAAATCAGATTCAGTAAAAAGGCAACTAGATTCTATTGCCAGAGGATTTCAACAGGAAGTTCAGGCTTACCAGCAGGAAATGAATTCTATGTCGCAGTCGCAGCGTCAGGAAAAAGAGCAGGAACTAATGCAAAAGCAACAAAGAATTCAGCAACAACAGCAAATGCAGGGCAATAGACTTAGAGAGCAGAGCGACGCTGTTATAGATTCTATTGTAAATAAAGTAAAAGATTATGTAGCAGATTATGGGGAAGAGAATGGTTACACTTATATTTTTGGCTCTAACGAGTCGGCAAATATAATGTATGCTAAAGATGGAAAAGATCTAACCCAGGAAATTCTGGATAACTTGAATAAAACTTATAATAAGAACTAAATAGAGGTTCTGAGGTTTCTAAATAGGTCTGAGAAGTCATTCTTTTCGTCAAGCTGAACTTGTTTCAGCTTCTAAGTTAATTTTACCTAGATCCTGAAATAAATTCCTTTAGACTTGCAAGAGTAAAATTTGTGTAAATTAAGGATTAAAAAAGAGTAGGCTAACTATAACAAGTTCCAGTTAAAAGAGCTATATGCTGATTCAGTACCTACTCTTTCCCTAAATAGTAACTCAAATAGAAATTCGGGATTAAAAGCCCATTATTAAGGAATTGAGTCCTATTTAATTTAATCCATTCATAACTAAAACCAAAATTATGAAAAATTCATTGACTTTTGTAGGTATTGATATCAGTAAAAACACATTGGATATTTGTTCTATAAAAGGTGAGAAGAAACTGGCCAAACGTATTGATAACAACAAAAAAGCTATAAAAGTTTTTTTTAGTGGCTCAAAGCCACAAAGTTTAAAAGTCTGTATTGAGAATACGGGGCGATATGGCCGTAAGATTATTGAAGTCTTAACCTCTTTAAATATCGTTTTTTACGAAGTAAATCCTTTGCATTTACACAAAAGTATTGGACTCACCAGAGGAAAAGATGATATTATAGATGCCTTCCGTATTGCTAAATTCCTGGAAAAAAACCACACAGAACTCGAACCACATCAAAAACCAGAACCGGGAATAGAAAAGCTGAAAGCACTTATATCCCATAGGAACCTGTTAATTAAGCAAAGAGCCCAACTCAAAGCAAAAAACAAAGAAAACCTACTGATTGCAGATCTTGACTTGCCGCAACTGGAAGAGCACGGAGCTGAACTTATTCAATTACTAACTGAAAAAATAAAACAAACCGACAAATCAATAATTGAGGTTATTGAGCACAATAGTGTATTGAAGCACCAATACCATTTAATACGTGCTATTCCTGGAGTAGGTCCTATTTTATCGTGGAATATGTTGATTAAAACAAATGCATTTAAATCGATCACAAATCCTCGTAAATTTGCCTGTTATGCTGGAGTGGCGCCATTTTCAAAAAGTTCAGGAACTTCTGTTTTTGGTAGGGCATCGGTTTCTATCTATGCAGATAAAGGCATTAAGAAAATACTGCATTTAGCAGCCATGAGGGCGATCCAATTGCCTTCTGATTTAAAACAATATTACCATCGAAAGGTAAATGAAGGCAAAAACAAAATGAGCGTCTTAAATGCTGTAAGAAATAAGATCATTCATAGAATTTTTGCCATCATAAAAAATCAAAAAATATATAATAATAACTTGCAAGTGTCATAGAAATCAG
>NZ_JAEHOK010000049.1 GCF_016236915.1 Salegentibacter maritimus | reverse complement strand
TGTAGCCTTCCCCAATTTAAGACAGGGCTAAATTCAATAAATTTTCATTAATATCATTCGATTCGGGGAAGAATTCTTCCCCGAATCGAGGTTTGTACTCCCTTGGTGATTTATTGCCCAGGGATTGATGCGGATGGTTATTATTGTAATCTTCCATCCATTTATTGCTTAAAGAACGCAATTGATGTAAATCATTAAACCAGTAAGCATCTAATATATCTTCTCTATAAAATCTATTTAAACGTTCTATATACCCGTTTTGCATTGGCTTACCTGGCTGGGTATACCGTATTTCCACACGTTTTCTATTGCACCATTGACTGAATGTTTTAGAGATAAACTCAGGGCCATTATCACAACGGATAGTTTGTGGTAATCCAATTTCTTCTTCTAATTGTTCTAAAGTCTCCACTAGCTTTCTAGCAGGATAGTTCAACCCTGGATCTACAGCCAGTACTTCTCGGTTGCAATCATCAATTATATTTAAGACACGTACCTTTCTGCCATCAGAAAGGACATCTGACATAAAATCCATACTCCAAACCTGATTCAATTGTTCAGTGGTCTCTAAAGGATGTTTTACCCTACCTGTAATGCGCTTTTTATGTTTGCGCCTTAGCTTAAGCTTCATCTGCCGGTATACTCGTAATACCCGTTTCCGGTTCCACTTATGGCCTTCGCGACGTATTCGTTTATAGTATTCATCAAAACCTCTGGTGGGCAACTCAGTGGCCAATTCAGAAAGTTTATCGATTACCTCATAATCGTCTCGCTTAGTCTGATAATACCACATCGAACGGGTTAAACCTACTACATTACAGGCTCGTTTTATGGAGACCTGGTACTCCTTGATCAAATAAACCGCTCTATGCTTCTTGTCGGAAGGCCTTAGAACTTTTTTGACAGTATATCTTTCAGCATTTGGTTATCTAGACTGGCATCGGCATACATCTGCTTGAGCTTGCGATTTTCTTCTTCCAACTCCTTAAGCCGTTTTAGCTCACTAGTTTCCATTCCACCATATTTCTTACGCCAATAATAGATAGTGCTTTTATCAATACCCAGTTCTCGAGCGATATCACCAACAGCTCGGCCTTGTTCGTTTTCTTTCAAGATCTTGATGATCTGACTTTCTGTAAATCTACTTTTTTTCATCGGACAGTTTATCGTTTTTAAAATTAACAATTTCGAATTTTAAACTGTCTTATTTTTAGGGAAGGCTACACATTTATCTTCAAAATGGTGAAGATCTTTTAATTTTAAGGAGTCTATAAAGCTGGATAAACTGATATCATTTGCTTCAATATAGAATATTGTATCTTTATTAGATTTACTTTTATAGTAAGCTTTGTTCTTGTCCACAAAAGCTTGTTCAATAATTTTTACTGAAAAGTCTTCATTCGATTCTTCTGTAATAATTTGGTTGTGGGAGATAAATATTCCAAATAATAAAATAATTAAATTGAAGGTAGAATGTTGGAGAATTGACCAAGCAAATCCCAATTTTATTCTAGTATAACTCAAAAAAATGCCTCCAATTAATTGACTACCAACTAAAATTGGTGATATAATAAAAAATAGAGTTTCGCTATTATTATAATTTGGTAAGTGAATCATTCCAAATACTATAACTGACAAGTATAAAAAATATTTAAAAAATGAACCCCACCTTTTTTTTAGCCGTCCTTTAGATAAAAAGTTTATAAATTTTGCTAAATAATTTCTTTTGTACTTTAGAGGGAATCGGAATATAAATTCTTCAATTATGGGAGCTATCACAACCATTAGTAAGAAGATCACTATTAAATGAGAATCATCCAATGGCATATCCAGATTTAAAACATGAGAATCTATAAGGTAAATTAGTCCTAGAAATAGTATCCCTATAACGAATTCCAGCATTAAAATTTTTGAGACTATTTTTATCTTTTCTCCTGAACTTAAAGTTAATCTAGCCTCATCTGGATGCTTTATCCAGTTATATATTTAATTATAAAGTTCTTTCATGTAAAAAAATTGCGTAGAACGGTTTTGGTTAAAGGAAGTAGCGAGTAGGGAAGAGCTAGCTTGTCCGTTTAACCAGGATTAATTTAGACTTCTAAAATATAGAATTTTAGCTAAACCCAAGCTATTTTCTTTAACCGATGTTGTACCCAGTTATAATTTGTACTTTGTTTTGTTTTTTTCTCCTATTTTTTGAAATAAGTTTAATTCCACTCCTTTTTTAAGGTCTCTACTGGCAGTTGCTCCTGAAATATCTTTGAATATTTCCATATAATGTTTTCGTGTAAACTCTCTTTTATTTAATGAAACAAAATATTCGAGCCTATCTTTTTCTGTAAATGTACGTTGGTTAAAATCTAATAACTCATTTAATGATGTTTCAATCACATCAAGCATATATTCAATAAATGATGTAGAATTTCCTGCTTTGTCACTTTTTGATAAGGCTGCGTAATATTTTTCTTGATCTTTACTTATTAAAGTCTCGAAAGGTATATATTCAAAAATTGGATATTTCTCCATTAAAATTAGGGTTTGCCACAGCCGTCCCATTCTGCCATTACCATCTAAAAAAGGATGAATGAATTCCATTTCATAATGAAAAACACAACTTTTAATAAGTTCTATTTCTTCTGATTTCTTCAAATAATCAAATAAATCTTTCATTAAAAA
>NZ_JAEHOK010000048.1 GCF_016236915.1 Salegentibacter maritimus | reverse complement strand
GAGAGTGTAAAATAAACTCTGTCTGAATTGAATTATTTATTAATTTCATTCATACAGAATTATGGCAACAAAAGAACAACAAGAATTCGAGAAAAAGGTGCTTGACCAGTTCATGTCAGGCAAAAGCCTTTTTGGTGCAGACGGTGCTTTTGCACCGATGCTCAAGAACGTTATTGAGAAGGCCCTTCAGGCAGAGATGGACTCTCATCTAAGTAGTGATGAACGCTCCAAAGGGAATAAACGCAATGGCAAGGGAAAGAAAAAGCTTAAAAGTGGCTTTGGCTCTTTTGACATTGAAACCCCTGAAGACCGTCAAAGTAGCTTCCAACCGGAACTGGTTAAAAAGCGACAGACGATTCTGGCTGATAATCTTTCAGAAAAAATTATCGGTCTTTATGGACTTGGAATGAGCTACCGTGACATCTCGGGTCATATCAAAGAAATGTACGATACCGATATTTCCCATACGGTTTTAAGCCAGATCACCGATCAGATCATTCCTGATATCAAAGCCTGGCAAAGTCGTCCTTTAGAACCCCTTTACTGTATTGTTTGGCTTGATGCCATGCATTATAAAGTTAAAGTGGATGGAAAGATTGCCCACAAAGCACTTTATAACATCCTGGGTATTACCAAAGAAGGGAAAAAGGAAATCCTGGGGATGTATATCTCTGAGAGCGAAGGTGCTAATTTCTGGCTACAGGTTTTAACCGACCTTCATAACCGTGGATTACAGGATATCTTAATAGCCTGTACAGATAATCTCAAAGGCTTTACACAAGCCATCTTAAGCGTTTATCCAAAGGCTCAGGTTCAGCTTTGTATTGTACACCAAATCCGTAATTCATTGAAGTATATTGCCTCTAAAGATCAAAAAGAGTTTATGAAAGACCTGAAAAAGGTCTATAGGGCTGTCACTAAAGATGTAGCCGAAGATGAGCTATTGAACCTGGAAGGGAAATGGGGTAATAAATATCCTGTAGTTATTGAAAGTTGGCAGCGTAACTGGGAACAGCTATCCCAGTATTTTGAGTATACAGAACCCATTAGGAAGATTATTTACACCACTAATGCCGTAGAGGGCTTCCATCGGCAAATCCGGAAAGTTACCAAAACCAAGGGTGCTTTCACCACTGATATGTCGCTGCTAAAGCTAGTCTACCTGGCCACACGAAACATTGAGAAGAAATGGACCGCTCCTTTGCATAATTGGAGCCTTACGATTCAGCAATTTTATATTAAATTTGGAGACCGGATACCGCTGGACATAAACGCCAATTCCTCTGGGGCTAGCCCCAGAGGAATTGAAACATCAGACAGAGTTTAATTTACAGACCCACTTTAGAAAAAGAATTGCTGATAATTTTAATATCCAGTTTTATGAAGTAATGATAGTTGGTTCTTCCAAATTCGGTTTTAGCCCATATAAATTCACTGACTTTTCTTTAGAATCAGATATTGATGTGGTGATATTTAATGAAAAACTTTTTGAACATTATTTTGATTTAGTATCTGAATATCAATATTTAATCAAATCCCAAAGAATAATGCTTAACGGCCAACAGTATAAGCAATATTTAAAGTTTATTAAATATTTCATACGTGGATGGATGAGGCCAGACTTATTACCGCAAAATACAACTGACTTTAAAGAAATTAAACAGGAATGGGACGATTTTTTTAAAAGCATATCCCATTCCAAATCAGAAGTAGGCAATTATATCGTTAAAGCAGGACTATTTAAAAATCAGAAATACGCTGAAAAATATTATCGTTCTTCGATAGAAGAAATAACTAAAAAATTGAAAAGCATATAAATATGAGTGCTCAAATCCCAGCTCAACCAGATAAAAAAACAATCTCTGACTTGATAGGTAAAATTCAAAGAAAAGAATTAATCCTTCAGCCAGAATTTCAAAGAGAATTTGTCTGGACTCCATCACATATGGAAAACTTTATAAAAACTATTTTAGACGGTTTTCCATTTCCAGAAATTTATATTTCTCAAAAAGGAATTGATTTAACCACCCTTGCAACTCAAAATGTTGTTGTAGATGGTCAGCAAAGACTTACAACAATTCAAAGATACATAGAGGGTACAGACAATTTTGAGAAAAGTATTCCAAAATTCGCCGACCTAGGAGATCAAATACAGAGGGATTTTCTAAACTATGATGTCACAATTAGAGATTTAAAAGACATTTCTCCCGAGAAAATAATTGAAATATTTCAAAGAATTAATTCAACTAATTTTACTTTAACCGCAATTGAGATAAATAATGCAATCTACAACGGGGAATTTATTTCTTGCGCTAAAGCAATCCTTGAAAAGATAAATGAAGCTGACCATAAGGTACCCATTTTTAGTGAAAGTGAATTGACTAGAATGGCTGACCTTCATTTCATTTTACTAGTGATGTCGACCTTAAAAGAAGGTGGATATTTTAGTCAAGATAGTGAGGTAGAAAATTACATTGCAAAATTCAATGATGAATTTCCAGATTTTCAAAAATTTCAAGATTTGATAAGTGATACTATTATAAATATTGTTGATAGCGATCTTGAACCAGATTCAATTTGGTTCAGGAAATCCAATTTTTTTACATTAGTTTGTGAGCTTTGTTTTGCCGAGGTTAAAGTTGACAATCTAATTAAAAAGCTTAATGCCGCAGAAGAATTAATTCTACATCATAAGAATGATGATAAAGAAACCAATCAATATGCGCTTTATTATGCAAGTATGTACGCAGGTACAAATAGCCGTACCGCAAGAGTAAGAAGAAGTGAATTCATTAGAAAAGAAATATTGTAGAAAAGCCAGATGCCAACATCGGTTCACCGCAAATAAAGGTTTTATCGAAAATGCGTAATTTTAGAAACCAGGAAAGATAATGGTTAAACCAACAAGTCCGCATCCTTATTCCCGAAACTTGTGGTAACCCGAGACGTTTGGCATAAGGCTCCTAAAGATTGTTACTCATATAACTTATGGATTTTATCTGCCATTCGAGAGTGTAAAATAAACTCTGTCTGAATTGAATTATTTATTAATTTCATTCATACAGAATTATGGCAACAAAAGAACAACAAGAATTCGAGAAAAAGGTGCTTGACCAGTTCATGTCAGGCAAAAGCCTTTTTGGTGCAGACGGTGCTTTTGCACCGATGCTCAAGAACGTTATTGAGAAGGCCCTTCAGGCAGAGATGGACTCTCATCTAAGTAGTGATGAACGCTCCAAAGGGAATAAACGCAATGGCAAGGGAAAGAAAAAGCTTAAAAGTGGCTTTGGCTCTTTTGACATTGAAACCCCTGAAGACCGTCAAAGTAGCTTCCAACCGGAACTGGTTAAAAAGCGACAGACGATTCTGGCTGATAATCTTTCAGAAAAAATTATCGGTCTTTATGGACTTGGAATGAGCTACCGTGACATCTCGGGTCATATCAAAGAAATGTACGATACCGATATTTCCCATACGGTTTTAAGCCAGATCACCGATCAGATCATTCCTGATATCAAAGCCTGGCAAAGTCGTCCTTTAGAACCCCTTTACTGTATTGTTTGGCTTGATGCCATGCATTATAAAGTTAAAGTGGATGGAAAGATTGCCCACAAAGCACTTTATAACATCCTGGGTATTACCAAAGAAGGGAAAAAGGAAATCCTGGGGATGTATATCTCTGAGAGCGAAGGTGCTAATTTCTGGCTACAGGTTTTAACCGACCTTCATAACCGTGGATTACAGGATATCTTAATAGCCTGTACAGATAATCTCAAAGGCTTTACACAAGCCATCTTAAGCGTTTATCCAAAGGCTCAGGTTCAGCTTTGTATTGTACACCAAATCCGTAATTCATTGAAGTATATTGCCTCTAAAGATCAAAAAGAGTTTATGAAAGACCTGAAAAAGGTCTATAGGGCTGTCACTAAAGATGTAGCCGAAGATGAGCTATTGAACCTGGAAGGGAAATGGGGTAATAAATATCCTGTAGTTATTGAAAGTTGGCAGCGTAACTGGGAACAGCTATCCCAGTATTTTGAGTATACAGAACCCATTAGGAAGATTATTTACACCACTAATGCCGTAGAGGGCTTCCATCGGCAAATCCGGAAAGTTACCAAAACCAAGGGTGCTTTCACCACTGATATGTCGCTGCTAAAGCTAGTCTACCTGGCCACACGAAACATTGAGAAGAAATGGACCGCTCCTTTGCATAATTGGAGCCTTACGATTCAGCAATTTTATATTAAATTTGGAGACCGGATACCGCTGGACATAAACGCCAATTCCTCTGGGGCTAGCCCCAGAGGAATTGAAACATCAGACAGAGTTTAATTTACAGACCC
>NZ_JAEHOK010000047.1 GCF_016236915.1 Salegentibacter maritimus | reverse complement strand
TGTAAGCTTCCCTTAAAAACGAACTGTTTAAAAGTATAATATATTTTATAACTTTAAACAGTAATTATGAAGAAGAGTAGATATTCACCACAGCAAATCGCAAAGATTTTAAAGGAATTTGATAACGGAAAAACGGCCGCAGAGATCAGCCGTGAATATGGCATTAGTACAGCGGCATTTTACAAGTGGCGGGAACGCTATGGCGGTATGAACGGCAAAGAGCTGAAGCGCCTAAAAGATCTGGAAGAGGAAAATCGAAGACTGAAGCAGATGTATGCCAATCTATCCCTGGATCATCAAATGGCCAAAGAAATCATTGAAAAAAAGCTTTAAAGCCCTGCCGTAAAAGAGCCATAGCCAAAGAACTTGTTCATTACGGTATCAGCAGGGCATGCCGGGTTTTAAATATGAGCAAAAGCGTTTTTTATTACAAGCCAACCCCAAAGGACGATACTGCTATAGAGAAGGCCTTACGACAAAAAGCTAAAGAACATAGTGAGGAAGGCTTCTGGATGGCTTACGATCGATTAAGGAATGAAGGTAAGCCCTGGAACCACAAACGAGTGTACCGGGTTTATAAAAAGCTTGGCTTAAGTTTGAGAAGAAAGGTGAAAAAGCGTTTGCCTACCAGGGTTAAAGACCCCCTGGAGGCTCCTACGGCACCTAATCGTAGTTGGAGTATTGATTTTGTGACCGATGTTTTAGAAAACAAAAGGCGCTTCCGTGGCTTAACGGTAATCGATGATTACAACCGGGAAGCATTGCATATAGAAATTGATTTTTCACTGCCCAGCAAACGTGTCGTATGGGTACTAAACCATTTGATTAATCGCAGAGGGAAACCCAAAAAGATAAGAATGGATAATGGTCCTGAATTTATTGCTAAAATAGCTTCAGAGTGGAGCCAGATGCATGAAATCGACTTCCAGTACATCCAACCAGGGAAACCTACACAGAATGCTTTTATTGAACGATTCAATGGAACTTATCGAAGAGGCGTTCTCAATAAATACCTTTTTGAAGATCTCAATCAAGTAAGGGAACAAACTGAGACCTAGATGGAAGATTACAATAACGTAAGACCTCATAATGCACTGGGAAAAATGGCACCGGTAGCATTCGCTAAAATTCATTCTCCTGGCGGTACCGCCAGGAGAATGAAAAATAATATTTTTGGACAATCAAGCAGTTCTAATTAGGGGAAGCTTACACTTCTTGAAGTGACGCTTCAGAAAAGTTCATTTTCAAGTTTTTTTGAGCTGTATTATAAAGTGCTAAAAGATCAATAGGTGAATCTACCACGAAAACACCTTTTGGTTGGACTTGACTTTGGTTTTCAATAAGATAATCACTGATTAACAAACTAACATTTCCACCACTTGAAAATCCACCGATAAAAATGTTCTCCTTAGATAAATTATTTTCTGAAATTATTTTTCTAGTTTTTTAGTCAATTGTTGTTTTTCCGACTGATTTAAGAATAGACGTTGATTAAAATTCATAGCCAAAACAGAAAATCCATTTTTCACACTTATTTCTTCAATTTTGAATTCTGAAAATGTGTTTTGAGCATCACAAGGCAAACAGGGAAATAGAATCAATAGTCCATTTTGTTTATCTGAATTAATCAATTCAAATTCTGAATTTTTTATCTTTTCATATTTTGGTTTTTCAGTCTTATAAGCCTTTTGATCATTTCCCTTGCAGGAAGTTACAATTAGAACTAGAATTATTATTAGTGTTCGCATTTTTTAAATTGTTTACAACGGTTGGGCTATGAGCAGTTGGGGATTTTACGCTCTAACTATCTGTTTAGCACAGACCTTTGTTTTATGTTTATAGTTTTTTTTTATCACTTTCGCCCCAATTGCTTATAGCCGTTGTTGTGCGTTCGGCTTTATTTTTCGATATTCTTTATTGTCTTATTTAATATTGAAGCTAGCTTTGATGGGCTTACTTTGGCTAGCTTTAAAGATTCACAACCATTAAACGCTACGAACTTTCTCAGTACCTCTGCAAATGGTTTTGCCCATATTTCAACATCTATAGTTTGATTTTCAATGTGTAGGTGTATGAGTTCAAATTGCTTTTCTTTTCGATGTGCTTTGCAGTCCACTCTGCCTATAAATATATCACCAAATAAGATGGGTAAACAGAAATAACCGTATTGCCTTTTTTCTTTTGGTGTATAGCACTCAATTTTATAATCAAAGTCAAAGAATTGCTTCACTCGGTCTCGATGAATAATTGAATTGTCAAATGGAGATAAAATGTGAATGTTTAAATTTGGTTTTTTAAACGACTTTTCAAGGGAAATTTTATTCACAAAAACAGAAGGAAAATTTTCAATATTTACCTGTTCTATCGTTCCTTCTTCAAGCATCGAAGCCAATACATCATCAACGTTTTTTCTTATCTCCTTTCCTGCTTTAAGGTGTGTAATTTGCTTTATAGTTGTAAAGCCATAGGCACGCAAATAGGTTTTTACTAAATATTCTGCAAACTCATGGTTTGTAGGCAAGGTTGTGTTAATTGATTTTGGCAAGACATTTTCAGTGAGGTCGTATGTTTTTTGCATTCCGTTTCTACTTGAAATCATTAAGTCGCCTTGCAAAAAAAGTCTTTCCAATGCTATTTTTGTAGGTTTCCAATTCCACCAACTTCCTGCTTTTTTTGCCTCATTCTGAAAATCTCTTGCCTTTTTTGGACCTTCTGTACGGATGGTGTCCAAAACATATTTCATCACTTTTTTATCCGCATTGTAATGATGCTTTTCATTTTGCTTAACTTCTAACATTTGAGGTAATGCAAAACGAAAATATTTTATTGGCAGATAAGAAGCAGCGTGAAACCAATATTCAAATACTTTTCGTTCTTCAACGAGTTCATCTAAATATTCCGTTCTGTAATCGGGAATTCTTGTCCAAAGTGTATGATGGTGGGCTCTTTCAATAATTGACAAAGTGTCGATTTGTAAATACCCAAGCTGTTCTATCGCTTTAAGAACAGCTTCTTTACCCTTTCCAAAAGGAGTTGACTTTGTTAATCCTTGACTTTCTAATGTCAAAAAACGGAGTTGTGATAAAGTCAATTTTTCTGCCATAAGTCTTAATCAACAATTGAAATATAGGTTTCAATTTCTGCATTGTCTCCGTCAAAATACTTTTGTCCGTGAACCGTTACATCTGCACGATAAGCTCTTTTTAATTCAGTATCTTGCCATATTTCCGTCCAAGTTTTCACTATTGCTTCGGGCATTTTTCCTTTTGAGATATATTTTTGATTTTTACCAACGGAAATTTCCCTTCCTTCAAAACCATCAGGAATATGGTCAAGTGTTGTTACGGGAAACCCAATAATTAAGGTGTATTTTCCTGTATAATCGCTTTCGTAGTCTGTATAAACAGCATAAAATTCATCTCCTACTTTGTTGGGTATTTTGTCTGATATATTTTCTCCCCAAAACCTGCCCCAAAGATTTTCAATGTTAATCATTGATTCGTTTGTTGTTTCGGTTGAGATACCTATAATTTTAAAGTCATTCATATTTTTTCGTTTGTTTAATTTATGTAGGATGTTTTTTTTGCTGACGCACAACGGTAACGTATAAGAATAGTAGCGGATTTTAAGCACTTACTTTTCGGTTTGTTACTGTCTTTGATTTATATATTTCACTTTGGTTTTTGCGATTAAACCGCTATTATTTTTATACAATGTTAGCTACAGTACTTTTTCCTTTTTTTATTTTTTCAGTTAGTTTGTCAAGCAATTCTGAATTTTCTTTCTCCAAAATTAAAGTCCGTTCAAAACTCGGTAGTCCGTTTAGTTCTTTTGGCGAAAATACACGAGCAATTTTATTTTTGGGTTTCGTTATCTTCAAAAGACTAACGCTCAATTTGTTTAAGTTTTCCGATTTATGTAATTCGTCACTTTCTATACTATAAAATCCGCCAGTCTCTATTACTTCCGATTTTATTATTTCCAAAGACTGTTTTTCTGAATTAAGTAAAGTACCCCCATTTGTTAGGACAGCTTTGCTGCTAAATTAAGTTCTATTTTTCATTTATCAAGCAGCCTTTCTTTTTTGGTTTAAATATCGGTTATAAGGTATTTCATTTTCTATTCCCTGGTGCCTTCTTTGGTGGTTGTAAAATTTAAAATAGGTATTGAGTTGTTGGTACAGATCTACTCCAGATTCTGGAGGATTTAAATAAATACTTTCGTACTTCACACTTCTCCAAAGCCTTTCTATAAATACATTATCGATAGCTCTTCCTTTTCCATCCATACTGAGTTTAATATTTTTAGATAGTACCCTGTGGGTAAAGATCTCTGAAGTAAACTGGCTTCCCTGATCGGTATTAATGATCTCAGGAGTCCCATGGATTTCAATAGCTTCTTCTAAAGTTTCTTTACACCACTGGGCATCCATTGAATTGGACACAGACCAGTTAAGAACATAGCGACTATGCAGGTCTATGATGGCTACCAGATACATAAAACCTTTTCGCATAGGAATGTAAGTAATATCGATCGCCCAGACCTGATTGGGACGGTCTACTGTAAGATTCCGCAATAAATAAGGATACACCTTATGTTCTTTGTTTCGCCTGGAGGTATGTTTCCCGGGCATAATAGCTCTGAGTCCCATAATCCGGGAATAGAGACGTTCAATACGCTTTTTATTGACTTTATACCCTTTATCCAGGGTAAGCCAGGTATGCATTCTCCTGGCACCTTTAAAAGGATGATGGGTATAATGTTCATCCATCAGGCGCATCAGTTCTAAATTAAGTTTACTTTCTCCACGAGGTCTATAATAGATTCCACTGCGGTGGATGTGCAATAGCTTGCATTGCTGCTGGAGGCTGAGCTTGGAATGACCCTTGCATATCATTGTTCGACGCTCTTCTAAAGGTTTTATCGCAAGGCGTTTTTTAAAAAATCATTCTCCACTTTAAGCTCCCCAATCACCTTAAGAAGTTGGTCTTTCTTTTCCTCTTCTTCTGATTTTTTTGATTTTTCCCCTTTTGAAAAAACAGTATCGGCCTCATTTAGGAAATTGCGTTTCCAGGTATTGATCTGTTGTGGAGTAATCTCAAATTTTTGTGCTAGTTCCTTGACCGTTTGACGCTCTTTCAAGGCTTCAAGAACTACTTTCGTTTTAAACTTTGAGGTAAATTTTCTTCGTGTCATAATACAGTAAAATTAAGGTTATTTTTGAACTTAACTTACTGTCCTAATTTTTGGGGGATGATCA
>NZ_JAEHOK010000046.1 GCF_016236915.1 Salegentibacter maritimus | reverse complement strand
CAACGGTTTGCGGTTAACAACAGCTGGTGTTCAGATTTTGAATTTAGTTACTTTTTCAATTACCAATTGTTTGTTAACCGATGTTACCCTTTGTTTTTTACTTCGAGAGCTGATAATTGTTCACAAGAACGGATGCAGAAATATGTAAAATCCGTTCTAATTCTCGAATCATATCTACTGTCAATCTTTTCTTTTTGTTTAAGATTTCCGAAACCCTGCTTTTTCCTCCAATAATTCCAACTAAATCTTTTTGTTTGAGATTCATTTCTTCCATTCTTATTTTAATTGCTTCTATTGGATCTGGAGCTTCTATTGGAAAATGTTGATTTTCGTAATTCTCGATTAAGAGTGATAAAATTTCCGCTTCGTCTCCTTCTTTTGAATTTGAGTCAGCATCAAAAATTACTTCTAATCTTTCTAAAGCTTGTTCGTAATCTTTTTCTGTTTTTATTGGTTTTATTTTCATAGTCTTTTGTTTTAAATCGTGTCCGCATTCACTTTATCATACTCGGCGTGAGTTCCCACAAATCGTATAAACGCCCATTGTCTGTCATAGTTGAATTTTACAATCAATCGATAGGAATTTCCTTTTATGTTGAAAACCACTCTGCTATCTTTTAAAATGCTTGCGTTTATGTAAGTTTTCTTAATATCGTTTGGTGACTTCCAATTTGATGATTTTGCGGTTTCATACCAAGTTTTCAAATATTGCTCGGAATCGGAATGCTTCTCCCAAAATTCGCGTAAAGTTCTTTTTGCAATTATTCTTTTCATAGATTAATTTCTACTACAAAGATAAATAAAAGTTCTCTATTTTAGAACATTTGTTATCAGTTTTTCTTTTGTGAAAATAAAGGGTAACGGTCTCGCATAACACAAGTTGGCGGAGTAGGGGACGCGAATTTGTCGGCGTAAACCTGGTTTGTTGGTGAAGATAATTATTTTCTTTCTAACGGTGCCGCCTATTTGAGTTAGCATCAATGAAAAAGCAGTAATCGAGTATCTTTAATATTCACCATAAAAACTAAAGATATGGAATCCCGAGTTACTGCCCAACCAAAGTTATTCATAGGAATCGACATCCACAAGAGGAGCTGGAAAATACACTGCAGCACCGATCTATTTGCCGGTAAATCTTTTACTATGCCACCAGAACCTGATAAATTACATGCATACGTTCAAAAACATTTTCCAGATTACCAGGTAACCACTGCGTATGAAGCTGGTTGCTGTGGCTATTCTGCCCATCGCAGCTTTGAGAGCTATGGCTGGAAATCCCTGGTAGTGAATCCTGCAGATATACATCGCAAAGGAAAGGAGCGATACACCAAAACTGACAGGATCGACGCTCAACTTATTAGTCGGGAACTTAAAGACGGGCGTCTAGATAGTATCATTATACCCAATATAGAACGTGAAGAGTTGCGAAGTCTTTTTCGTCGAAGGAATGAACTGGTTAAAGACTTTAGGCGTATCAAATGTATGATCAAGATGCAATTATTATATTTTGGCATCAAAGTCCCAGAGGAGTTCGATAATGACCATTGGAGCCACGCTTTTCGACATTGGATAGATAATCAGCAATTTAATTATCCAACAGCCCGTGAAACTATGGCCAGTAAAATGCGTAATTTTAGATTTATAGATAAAGAGCTTCGGGATGTTTCCAGTCAGCTTCGGGCCTATTGCCGTAAACATTTTAAGAAGGATTACTACCTACTAAGGAGTGTTCCGGGAATCGGCGGAATTGTAGCGGTAGGAATACTATCTGAACTCGGTGACCTAAGACGGTTTAACAATTTAAAGCACCTAGCCGGTTATGTTGGGCTGGCTCCTGGTCTCTATGAAAGTGGCACTACTTCTAAATCCCTTGGAATGAACCCGAGATGCCACAGGCTGATCCGATCTTATTTTGTGGAAGCAGCCTGGCAAGCCATACGAACCGATCCTGTTATTCAGGGGTACTACCGAAAACATCTGGGAAAGGACGTCAAGAAAATAATAGTTAAAGTAGCACATAAATTATTGAGTCGCACTTTGGCGGTAATTAAAACAGAAACCCCTTATGAAATTGGGGTAATATCATAGTATTAATCAATAGCTAAGCTCAAAATAGTAAAAGTCTGTACCACAAAACAACGTAGGTGGTCAATTAGGATCACATTTTTTAGCAAGTGGACAGATTTATTTAACCAATCATAGTGATGCTGGTGGCACTCTGGAAGTGACCACAAATAGGATGCTGAGCAGGTTATTTTTGCATTGAATTCTTATTGAAGCAAAGCTTCATTAAAAATTCAACGCCTTAAAAATTAAATGATTATGAAATAATAGAGTTTAAAATATTATTTTTGAGAGACAAGATTATTGCTTTTCATAGGATGCGTTGTTGGGCACTGGGCGTTTGCGATATCCTCTTTTAATCCTAAATTAGCTAAAATTAAACAAGCAGATATTTTTCTTAAACATCTAATTTGAGATTTTAACTTCTTATCTGGTATTGAATTTACACTTCCGTGAGTAAGTTTGTCCCTTGTTTTCTTTAAATGTGAAAAGGAGTATCCAAAACGATCTGAATTAATATTGTTTATTTTCAGAGTTTCTTCCAATGAACTTTTCATTGGTTTTATAGCAATTTTATTCTTTACCCATTTCCATTTATTTTTTAGTAGTTCTTCGTCTTCTTTATTGATTAGAGAACCAGAAATTAATTCAAAGGCTTCATCAAACTTTTCTTCTTTCTTAGAATCAAATTCAAATTGCTCAATATCTTGCTTAACGTTAAAGATCTCAATGATATTAAATAGTAAAAGATACGAAGCACTTAAATCAACTTCTCTTGAATGGAGATAATTGTCAATAGCCTTATTAATTTTTTTCCTTGTATTGGAATAATATTTATGCCAATTGGTGTTTAGAATTTTCTGAATATTGTAGTTCTCTTTAAGCAAATCAAATACTACAAGAAATTCTGAAATATATGTTTTATGATTAGGTAGAGTTTTACGATATATTAAAATTTCTTCTTCAGTTCTATAGCTAATCTTTTTAATATTGATCCTAATCCCAAAACAGAATGATATGAAGTAACAAATGTCTTCAAGGTTTAAGCTTATGTCCTCGAAATCTATATCATTAAAGTTGAAATTAATTATTGGAATCTTTATTACTGTAAATTCTGAACTGCCTCTTTTTTCATTGTCAACAAAGTTCAATTCCGGACGATAATTCATTTTGGCAGCTTTGTAAAAGTCTTTCATCCCATTCATCCTTGAAATAGAGTATTGATTTTTATTTCCAATATTCGTGAAGAATGAATAAAATCCGTTTACTATTTTCAATCCATTATCATCTATTACTGCTTGACCTTCGTTGATAAATTCCCTGTGAACATTTGGGAATATTATTCCAACATCACTAACATAAATTGTGAAGTGATCATAAGTTTCTACATCATTAGAAAGCGTTCGATAAATTCTACTTTTATTAAATAAAAGTCCAATCTCTGTATTTATGATTTCAAATGTATCTTCAAAAAATCCGTGAGTATTTTTTGAAAGCATATATTTTCTATCTATTCTGGAATTTTCGTCATCAAAATAGATTTTCAAATACATTTCAGAATCAGAAACGTAAAAATGAGAATGGTGTATTTTCTCTGATATTTTCTTGTCTTTAAACTTTAAATTTATGCAATAGTAGTTTTTCACTCGAATCTAAATTAGCAAATGCCATATAACGGTCACGTATAACCGTCAGTTACGGGTTAATATGCGTTAATTTTCGGTTAAGAACTGGTGTTAGCAATTCCGAGTGGATTCGGACGTAGTCGAATCCGCCGTAATTGCGGTTATACATTGTTGTAGCAAGTTTTTATTCCACTATTATTGGTTTTTCTGTTTTTGGAATTTTAATAATACTAAAAGGTTGAGTTATCACTGAAGTTGCATATTCAGTTTCAACAGTCGAAATAGAAATATTATTTTGATTTTCAATAACATTTTCCGTTTCAATTTCCCAACCTTGACCTTTAACTTCAAGAAAAATGGCAAATACAGTAAACTCGTTAAAGTTTATATCAGTTTCTGTAAAATTATCGGTTGTGTTATTTACAGAGTTCATTTGAGAAATTAGATTTTGCCATTCAGTCGAATTTGAAATAGTCAAATTAGATTGAGAAATTCCCTCTTGTCCATTTCCGAATAATGCTCCTTTTCCGATTTCCGTGAAATTAATTTCAGTCGATTGATAATTAGCATCATCATCGTTATTACAACTAATCAAAAGTCCGATTCCCAATAGGAATAATAAAATCTTTGTTTTCATAATATATTTTTTACTTAAAGTTCAATTCTTACGGGATTTTTGTCAAATTTGCTACAACGGTTTTGGTTAACTGTAAGCTTCCCCTAATTAGAACTGCTTGATTGTCCAAAAATATTATTTTTCATTCTCCTGGCGGTACCGCCAGGAGAATGAATTTTAGCGAATGCTACCGGTGCCATTTTTCCCAGTGCATTATGAGGTCTTACGTTATTGTAATCTTCCATCTAGGTCTCAGTTTGTTCCCTTACTTGATTGAGATCTTCAAAAAGGTATTTATTGAGAACGCCTCTTCGATAAGTTCCATTGAATCGTTCAATAAAAGCATTCTGTGTAGGTTTCCCTGGTTGGATGTACTGGAAGTCGATTTCATGCATCTGGCTCCACTCTGAAGCTATTTTAGCAATAAATTCAGGACCATTATCCATTCTTATCTTTTTGGGTTTCCCTCTGCGATTAATCAAATGGTTTAGTACCCATACGACACGTTTGCTGGGCAGTGAAAAATCAATTTCTATATGCAATGCTTCCCGGTTGTAATCATCGATTACCGTTAAGCCACGGAAGCGCCTTTTGTTTTCTAAAACATCGGTCACAAAATCAATACTCCAACTACGATTAGGTGCCGTAGGAGCCTCCAGGGGGTCTTTAACCCTGGTAGGCAAACGCTTTTTCACCTTTCTTCTCAAACTTAAGCCAAGCTTTTTATAAACCCGGTACACTCGTTTGTGGTTCCAGGGCTTACCTTCATTCCTTAATCGATCGTAAGCCATCCAGAAGCCTTCCTCACTATGTTCTTTAGCTTTTTGTCGTAAGGCCTTCTCTATAGCAGTATCGTCCTTTGGGGTTGGCTTGTAATAAAAAACGCTTTTGCTCATATTTAAAACCCGGCATGCCCTGCTGATACCGTAATGAACAAGTTCTTTGGCTATGGCTCTTTTACGGCAGGGCTTTAAAGCTTTTTTTCAATGATTTCTTTGGCCATTTGATGATCCAGGGATAGATTGGCATACATCTGCTTCAGTCTTCGATTTTCCTCTTCCAGATCTTTTAGGCGCTTCAGCTCTTTGCCGTTCATACCGCCATAGCGTTCCCGCCACTTGTAAAATGCCGCTGTACTAATGCCATATTCACGGCTGATCTCTGCGGCCGTTTTTCCGTTATCAAATTCCTTTAAAATCTTTGCGATTTGCTGTGGTGAATATCTACTCTTCTTCATAATTACTGTTTAAAGTTATAAAATATATTATACTTTTAAACAGTTCGTTTTTAAGGGAAGCTTACA
>NZ_JAEHOK010000045.1:4052-7185 GCF_016236915.1 Salegentibacter maritimus | reverse complement strand
GGGTCTGTAAATTAAACTCTGTCTGATGTTTCAATTCCTCTGGGGCTAGCCCCAGAGGAATTGGCGTTTATGTCCAGCGGTATCCGGTCTCCAAATTTAATATAAAATTGCTGAATCGTAAGGCTCCAATTATGCAAAGGAGCGGTCCATTTCTTCTCAATGTTTCGTGTGGCCAGGTAGACTAGCTTTAGCAGCGACATATCAGTGGTGAAAGCACCCTTGGTTTTGGTAACTTTCCGGATTTGCCGATGGAAGCCCTCTACGGCATTAGTGGTGTAAATAATCTTCCTAATGGGTTCTGTATACTCAAAATACTGGGATAGCTGTTCCCAGTTACGCTGCCAACTTTCAATAACTACAGGATATTTATTACCCCATTTCCCTTCCAGGTTCAATAGCTCATCTTCGGCTACATCTTTAGTGACAGCCCTATAGACCTTTTTCAGGTCTTTCATAAACTCTTTTTGATCTTTAGAGGCAATATACTTCAATGAATTACGGATTTGGTGTACAATACAAAGCTGAACCTGAGCCTTTGGATAAACGCTTAAGATGGCTTGTGTAAAGCCTTTGAGATTATCTGTACAGGCTATTAAGATATCCTGTAATCCACGGTTATGAAGGTCGGTTAAAACCTGTAGCCAGAAATTAGCACCTTCGCTCTCAGAGATATACATCCCCAGGATTTCCTTTTTCCCTTCTTTGGTAATACCCAGGATGTTATAAAGTGCTTTGTGGGCAATCTTTCCATCCACTTTAACTTTATAATGCATGGCATCAAGCCAAACAATACAGTAAAGGGGTTCTAAAGGACGACTTTGCCAGGCTTTGATATCAGGAATGATCTGATCGGTGATCTGGCTTAAAACCGTATGGGAAATATCGGTATCGTACATTTCTTTGATATGACCCGAGATGTCACGGTAGCTCATTCCAAGTCCATAAAGACCGATAATTTTTTCTGAAAGATTATCAGCCAGAATCGTCTGTCGCTTTTTAACCAGTTCCGGTTGGAAGCTACTTTGACGGTCTTCAGGGGTTTCAATGTCAAAAGAGCCAAAGCCACTTTTAAGCTTTTTCTTTCCCTTGCCATTGCGTTTATTCCCTTTGGAGCGTTCATCACTACTTAGATGAGAGTCCATCTCTGCCTGAAGGGCCTTCTCAATAACGTTCTTGAGCATCGGTGCAAAAGCACCGTCTGCACCAAAAAGGCTTTTGCCTGACATGAACTGGTCAAGCACCTTTTTCTCGAATTCTTGTTGTTCTTTTGTTGCCATAATTCTGTATGAATGAAATTAATAAATAATTCAATTCAGACAGAGTTTATTTTACACTCTCCCAAATAAGGAATTTATTCGATAAGAATTTTTACTATTCCTCTTTATTTTTACTGCAAAAAGATATATCGTACCCCAAAAATTGCCTCAAAATTAAAAATTTGCCTCCAACGAATGCCTCGTGGGTTTGATTCGAGATAATTTGTTGATTTGATATAATATAACAGCTCTTTTATTATTCATTCACAAGACCTTTTAAATTAAAAAGGAAGTCGTGATATTGCTTTATTTCTCTATACTATAATTATGAGCCTTTCTTTATATTCAACTAATCTTTCCTGTCTTCCTTTTCTTAGGCATTTTAAATATAAATTACTTTGATTTCAAAGGAATATGGATATTGAAAGAATGCCCATTTTCATTTGAAGGTGATTGAATTGCGCATGCTGAAAATAATACCAAGGGCTCGCCCTGTTCATCCATCAACAATTGTGGTCGTTCTAACCTTGCAACAGTTTCTGAACTTCCATTCTCCCAACGCACTTTTAAATCGGATGCCAGGACATTTTTTGCCGGTGACCATTCTGTACCATCTACCGATTTAAAAAGCGCCATAGAATGGCCTTTACCTGTTATATCTCCATTAAAATCCCTAACCAGCGCATAAAACAAATTCCTTGTATTATTATACCATATAAAAGGATCTTCTGCCATAGCTACATTTCCATCATCTTTTAGTACTTTTAATATAGGTTCCTTTTGTACCTTAAATCCACCATCGGGGTGATTAGAAATAGCTACACCGTGTATTGGGGCAAAGCTTTTTTTATCCTGCCAACTTTTAAAAACCATTATATATTTTCCATCCGGACGTTTTTCTACAGAAGGATTAACCACAACAATATTGGCTACAGAAATATTTAAGCTATCACCAAACTCCTCTTCTTTAGGAACATTATACCCAAAATTAGAAAGTGGCTTTAATAATGGCGTCTCACTGCGTTTAAATTTTCCATTCTTCAAGTCTTCAAATGAATTAAACACTACAACTCCAATACGTTGGTGACGAACCAAAACCCCTCGATTAACACTTTGCTCTTTAGTAAAAGGATCAGACGTACCTGTGTAATACAAATAATACTTACCTTCAAATTTCTTTAAATGAGGATTGTAAACAGACGCACCATCCCAGGCATGAAACAAACCTTCAGACTTTCTACCTTTAAGAATCGTCTTCTCATAAGTAAACGGTCCCAAAGGATTTTCGGCCGTTGCATAGCACAACTCAGCATCCATTAACCAACCATCACTAAAAGCATATTTTTTTGGCCAACGGCAGTATATCATATGGTATTTCCCATCGTCTCCTTTCTGTACACTCGCTCCCCAGGTAAACCAATTATCATCTTCTAGTTTAGATTTTTCTGGAACAGCTTGTATCAATTCCATAAAATTGAGGTTATCACTAACTGATTCACCTTTTTTAGATGTGTTGGTCTTATTTCCCTTACAAGAAAAAAGTAAACCTGCCATTATTATGAGTATTACTAATCCTTTATTCATTTTCATCTATAATAAAATATTAAAATTAAACTTTTTTTACGGTAGACCTCCCCAGGTGAAAACCACTTAATTATCCAAAAATATTATTTTAAACAATAATATGAATTCACAATAATTATAATCAAGACGAGTAAAGAAGACCACTAAAACTTTCCTCCAAAACTACTTCCCAACGGAGATAGCCAAAAGCAACTTCTAGCAAGAAGCAGGTATTTACTCTACAAATCAACAGAGAAGTGGACTAATAATCAAAAAGAAAGGGCAGCTATCTTATTTACCGAATATCCTGAAAT
>NZ_JAEHOK010000045.1:0-3982 GCF_016236915.1 Salegentibacter maritimus | reverse complement strand
CTTTAGAGCACAATTAAGAGGAGTAAGAAATACCGAGTTCTTCCTATTTAGACTCGAAAAATTATTTGCTTAAAAAAGCAAAAACCCAGAAAATGGTCTTGATCCGATATCAAACCATATCAAATGATGTCATAAAAACAAAAAACACTGAAAATCAATAGATTAACAGTGTTTTTATATCCTTTTAAAGAAGGTTCGTCGGGGTGGCAGAACGCTTTTAAAAAGCTCGAAACCCCAGTATTTGTATGGTTTCACGCAGTTCTATTTTTTTGAACTCACGATTAACTCACAATTTAAATAGAACGTATTGGTGCAGTTTAATATTCTGCCTTTTCTAATTTAATATATTAAATTAAATTTTACCGTATTTCTAAGTTAAATTAAAAATAACTTATCTTACCTTTCTTAAGGTAGAGGTGAATTTATTTAATTTTGGTATTGCTACTTCAGAGTCCATGTAGTAGGAATCAAATTCAATTGGAGGATTCGTTAAATCATAAGATACAGTTCTAACTGAAAGAGAATCTAAGTGTAATTTAGTTAGTTGATTATCCAAACTGAAGTAATTCTTTAAGTCTGAAAGAGTCAATTCCTCACCTTTCCAAAGCGAAAATTCACCTTCATTTGTTCTCATAATCCCTTTCTCAAGCATATTAGTAATTTCATTGATATACCTAACCGGATATCTAAAAACATTACCATTAAACATTCTGTTGCTCAGCACAATACATGAAATAACATTTTCAACTTTACTTAGGTCAATTCCATACTTTCTTTCAAGTAAACTGGAAAGATCAAAGTCATTATAAAGGTGATTTAAATTATCCAATTGACTTTCAGCTTTCTTTATATAATCGAATGTTGTTCGTAAGTCAAAAGCACTTACAGGATGTAATGACTGCTTGCATTCAAATAGAAAAAGGGTGTCTTCGTATATTGCAAAAAGATCTATATCACTATTTGGAATTGATGTCTCTTTGAAATTAGTAATGCCAGCATTATTAAATGATTTATTCAATTTCTCCACAAGAGCGTCAACACTTCCATCACTTAACAAGCTTTTATTATTCTGCTTATATTCTGAAGCAAATAGATTTCTAATTGAATTAGAATTTACCATTATTGATAATGGTACAAAAAACCGGTTATTAATAAAAATTATTGAATGATATTGTAAATCAAAAAGAATATCCAGACCTGGCTCCCAACAGACTAAATCAAGGAATGTATCAATATTTTGTGTGGACGTTAATTTCTCTATAAAATCATAAAGTTCATCCTCTAAATATACCGGTATTAACGAGCGCAATAATATATCCGAATCAGGATCTTCCATTTTGAATATTTCTTTTGAAAATAGAAGGTAAAACAATGAAAAGACCCTTCCGATTTTAATAAATTCCATTAGAGTTAATTCATCCTTAATTTTAATCTTTTCGAGATCTTCTGGATTAAGTAATTGTTCTTTGAAAATTTTTGCTAAATATACTACCTCCTCCTGAAATAATGTATTCGGTTTGAAAAAATTATCCAATATAAAATGATAAATGACTTCAGGAATTTCTACCCTGTAGCGGGAATATCCGTAACTTTCTGTTAGTTTAAAAAAATTGAAATCTTTGACTTCGGTTATTTTTTCAACAAGCTCTACAAGTGACTGATTTTCTTTTGCATTCTCTTGTTCTAGAACAAAAAGTGTATCATTGATATTTTGAAGTTCATTTCTAATGTAACCAAGCCGAATGGACTTTTCGAAATCTTTTGATGGTGGTATAATCTTTAATGTTTTCTCATTTAATTTGCATTGATAATTAAAATGATCTATTAATATTTCAAACTCCTTAAAATCAGATATAAAACAGGCGGCTACGATTATTCTGCCAATTTCCCCACTCTTTATAAACTCTTCTGAAACAAATGCCGTATCTATAGGTTTTATCCTTTTAAAATCCGATATAAAATATATCAGATATGAAATTGCAGAACACACATCCTCCTTACTTCTACAATTAATATCCATTGGGTCCTCGTTTGATTCAGGATAATGATTTGACAAAAACAAGAAATCAGCATAAACCAATAAGGACTTCAATATTGATTTATTTTTATACTTTTTCTCAAACCATTTGGTTTCTTTAATAATAAATACATTTAATTCTTGATATGAATTTCTAAGATTTGAAAGATTAGAAATAGATTCCAGGTAATTTTTTTCTGTTGCCAACAGAAAAGAGGTTGAGCTATTTATTTCAAGCAAATCAGCAGAGAGGTTTGAAACAATACATTTTTTATTCATATACTTAGAATATCGCATCGTCCCCTTTCTTCTAATATTTTGGAATGTATTTTTATAATCAAAGTAAATACCTAGAATTAAAGAGTTAATTGCAATACTATATTGTGCAGTTTGAATAGAGGAATTGATTATTTTTTGAATTTCCTTTTTATCCTTTAAGGATGGCAATTCAAAATTTTTATTAATTATTTCTTCAATAAGATTTTCCTTTTTTACCTTACGTAAATTAATTTGTTTAAAATTCATTACAGTTAAATAGCTAATATTTAATTTATTTAGGAATCAATGTTTTAAAATAGGATTCTGCGGATACTGGTTGCGAAGGATTTTGATAGAAATTATCATAAGAATTGAATTATTAGTGTATTCAAATACTTTATCTCCATTTTAATTATCCGTTTCACTACCGACATTTTATCCTATAGGTATAATTTTACACTTCCTTTTGGTTTCTAATGGCGTGTAGCCTTCCCCAATTTAAGACAGGGCTAAATTCAATAAATTTTCATTAATATCATTCGATTCGGGGAAGAATTCTTCCCCGAATCGAGGTTTGTACTCCCTTGGTGATTTATTGCCCAGGGATTGATGCGGATGGTTATTATTGTAATCTTCCATCCATTTATTGCTTAAAGAACGCAATTGATGTAAATCATTAAACCAGTAAGCATCTAATATATCTTCTCTATAAAATCTATTTAAACGTTCTATATACCCGTTTTGCATTGGCTTACCTGGCTGGGTATACCGTATTTCCACACGTTTTCTATTGCACCATTGACTGAATGTTTTAGAGATAAACTCAGGGCCATTATCACAACGGATAGTTTGTGGTAATCCAATTTCTTCTTCTAATTGTTCTAAAGTCTCCACTAGCTTTCTAGCAGGATAGTTCAACCCTGGATCTACAGCCAGTACTTCTCGGTTGCAATCATCAATTATATTTAAGACACGTACCTTTCTGCCATCAGAAAGGACATCTGACATAAAATCCATACTCCAAACCTGATTCAATTGTTCAGTGGTCTCTAAAGGATGTTTTACCCTACCTGTAATGCGCTTTTTATGTTTGCGCCTTAGCTTAAGCTTCATCTGCCGGTATACTCGTAATACCCGTTTCCGGTTCCACTTATGGCCTTCGCGACGTATTCGTTTATAGTATTCATCAAAACCTCTGGTGGGCAACTCAGTGGCCAATTCAGAAAGTTTATCGATTACCTCATAATCGTCTCGCTTAGTCTGATAATACCACATCGAACGGGTTAAACCTACTACATTACAGGCTCGTTTTATGGAGACCTGGTACTCCTTGATCAAATAAACCGCTCTATGCTTCTTGTCGGAAGGCCTTAGAACTTTTTTGACAGTATATCTTTCAGCATTTGGTTATCTAGACTGGCATCGGCATACATCTGCTTGAGCTTGCGATTTTCTTCTTCCAACTCCTTAAGCCGTTTTAGCTCACTAGTTTCCATTCCACCATATTTCTTACGCCAATAATAGATAGTGCTTTTATCAATACCCAGTTCTCGAGCGATATCACCAACAGCTCGGCCTTGTTCGTTTTCTTTCAAGATCTTGATGATCTGACTTTCTGTAAATCTACTTTTTTTCATCGGACAGTTTATCGTTTTTAAAATTAACAATTTCGAATTTTAAACTGTCTTATTTTTAGGGAAGGCTACA
>NZ_JAEHOK010000044.1 GCF_016236915.1 Salegentibacter maritimus | reverse complement strand
AACGTATAGGTATAAACGCACGTTTTAATTGCGTTTATACGACGTTGTGTGCAGTAATTTAGTATAAATTTATTGATTATAATGAATTTATCTCAATTACGTAGTCATCACGAATTGGAGATAGAGAATTTTAAAAAGCTTTTTATTTTTTTAGTTATTCATTTTATCATCCGATAAGGTGAGTTGCTAAAAAAAACCGCAGGATTCAACCAACTTTAGATAGCTTGAAAATTAGCAGAAAAACCCCCATAAAAAATGTGGTCTTTTTCTACTAACTTTATTAAACTTTTTAACGTGTCAACGTTATGATAGTGCCACTATCAACGATGCCAATCGCAAAAGTTTAGAACAGAAATCTTTATTTTCTGTTTGAAACTATCTAAAGTTTCCTTTTTCTTCTCCTGCATAAAAATCTTTTTAATTTCCTGTTATTCGTGATTATTGCATACAACGGCCGCGATTAACGCCAGTGTGCGGAATTTGGCACGCGGAGTAGTCGGCTTACTGTTTTGTTGTTTGGAGTTCTAATTTATTCTTTTTCCTGGAATACCGCATATTGGCTTCGTTAATCGCTGTTAGCTATAGTTGCGAAACATTTGAGTGAGGTTAACGTTGCTCAAGCCACTAAGGCGAATCTTGCTAAAATTAGTTACTCTACTTATCTTATTTCAATAAAAAATCAGCTGGAATTTGTCAATTTTGATGAATCTATTTTATGGAAAAAGATCCTCTTATTTTTTTATCAATTTCAATCAAGACTAAGAATTTTTTAGAATTGATCTCTTACTTGAAATTTCTAAAAATTACTCATATTAATTTTTGGTCAAATCGAAAAATCTAAGTTCTAAATATTTGAATTTTATCGATTATCTCATACTTCTGAAAGATCACTTCTGGCTTAGTAGCTAAGCCGTTTTCTTAATTCTTTGTTTTCTGCCAATAAGGAAGTATAAAATTACTCCGAAAAAATTAAAGAAAAATACTATTAATATCCAGATCAGTTTGTTGTTTCCGGTAAATTCATTTCTAACGATATCAACTATTGCGATTAATGGTGTTAAGAAAACGCATAATATGAGTACAAGTTGTGGAGCACCAATGGCTAGAGTTGTCATAAAATATTTTATTAATTGTAATTTGATTTTTTTGAATCGATATTTTTATTCGGATCTCTCAAATGTAACTAAATTTATATAATTTCAATTTTTGATTATTCTATTTGGTTCGGATTTGTCAGCTGGAAGCGAAAATGAGCAATTATAGCTAACGGTCTTGGTTAAGGGAAGTAGCGTGTAGGGAAGAGCTAACTTGTCGGCTTAACCAGGTTTAATTTAGACTTCTAAAATATAGAATTTTAGCTAAACCTTAGCTATTTTCTTTAACCGATGTTACTTGCTGTAGCGACTCATTCGAGTAAGCACGGGAGATTTGCCGACCACGTTTTAGTTTTTATTCTTTGTCAGCCTTTTTCTTGTAGAACTTTAGATTTTGAGTGAGTATTTATTTTTCTCATTTTTTGAGCAAGAGTGAGAAATTTTTTATCTCTATTTTTATTAAAATTATCTCTTATAAACTCTATTTAATTCTAAGATTTTTAGCCCGTTAGAGTGAGTGTTAGTTTTATTTTTTGTTCTCTTTTTTATTAAAATCAATCCTATAGTTCCGCTTTTAGAAGTCCGCGTAACAGTGAGTTTTTCTTATTAAAGTTCTCTTTTTCTGTCCGGAGCTATTGCAAGTAACGGTCTCGGTTATCGCCAGTTGGCGGAGTAAGGGACGCGGATTTGTCGGCTTAGTGTTGGTTTGTTGGTCAAGTTAATTATTTTCTTTCTAACGGTGCCGGCTATTGGCGATGAACCGTTGTTGTAAATAGTTGTTTACTGTGGGCTTATTGTTTTGGTCAGCTTACCATTTTCATCATAGTGAAAGTAGGAGTTATTTTTAAACTCTACTTCTTTTTGACCATTTTTGAACCATCTATCATACTCTTTCTTTCCATTCCCTCTTCTAATTCTAATATACTTTTCACCACTTTCATAATAGGTTGTTCTTATATACTCTGAATAACCATTTAATAATTCTTCTTTAATGCTTAAATTTCCGTTTTCAAACCATTCTAGTGCTTTATCGAAAGGCTTTCCATTCTTAGTTCTATTAAATGCTTTTTTATTTCCATTATTAAAATAAGATTGGTAGTCAACAAGATTATTTTCTTTGGATATTTCTATTCTTAAAACATCTTCTTGGTAGCTTGATAGTTTAAAGGAGTTTTCTGTTCGATTTTTTAAATCAAATTCTTTGTGCAAATTTGAATCAAGAATATCAAATCTTGAGAAAGGAATTTCTTCTGATATATATAATTCATTCTTTAAGAATTTTGAATAAATACCATTAGCGATGATTGGAAGCTTTTCTAATCTTAAATAATTCAATAAGCGTAATTGAACCTCTCTTACGCCTTCTTTAAAAAGTTCATTAAGAGTAAGCTGTTTGTTAAATGAACCATCATTATTGTATCTGTAGATATTCTGATCTCCTCCAGTATTTAGATAGTCGAAATTGGATATTTTTTTAATTTCTAAAAACTTATTTCCTCCAAATAGTCCTAATCTATTAATATCAAAATTTGAATTAAAATTTTTATCATAGAATATTGGATCTCCTGATTTCCAATTTCCACCTGGAACAAGATTAGTTAAAATACCTTCTGAAAATACTTCACGTCCTAATTTATAGATTAAGACTTTTTCTAATTCGTAAGCTGTATTCTCATCAAGATTAGGAAATAATATTTCTATTTTAACTTCTAAACCATTTTCTTGAATTTCTTTTATTCGGTCAATCTTTCCAGAATTGAAATCAAGACGATTTTTCTTTAGATGTGAAGAATATCTTTTACCCGTTCCTTTCCCAATATAGAAGATTTGATCATCTCTAGGATCGATAAGTCCGTAAACATAAAATCTATTATTACTCAAATCTTTCTAAACAATTATTTACAACGGTCCCGGCTATCGCAAGTTGCGGGAGTAAGGACGCGGATTTGTCGGCTTAGTTTTTTTATTAATTGATTTCTAAAATAGCAATTTTCAGAAAACTGCCCGTTATTTGCGATGAGCCGTTGTTGTGCGTAGTATTCTAACCTTGACCATAATTTTAAAGTTTTGAAAGTTGTTTTTCTAAATCAGGATTGGAAGGTCTCTTTGCATCAGCATCTATAAAATCACCATATTTGTCAATTAATATAAATCTTGGAATTCCACTAATTCCATAATTGTTTTTAAATGTTTCGTCTTGAAATGCAATCAATTGAATACTCTCATTTAAATTTTTATCATCTAAAAATTTCTTCCAATTTTCTATTTTATCTTTCTTATCAATTGAAATAGAAACAAAATTTACATCGGGAAATTTCTTTTGAAGCTTTTTTAAAGATGGAATTTCTTCTATGCATGGTGCGCACCATGTTGCCCAAATATCAATGTAGGTAGGTTTACCTTCAAAATCTTCTATGGATACTATATCACCATTTTGATTTTGTAATTCAAAATAAGGTGCTTCACTTCCTTTTTCTAATCTTTTAAGAGCATTGTAGGTTTGGTTGATTTCTTCTTTAAAAGTGTTACCCTGAACAGCTTGGGTAACAAGTTCATTAATTTCGTCAATTGAATCATCTAAACTTAAACCAAGTCGAAGGCCATATTCGAATAATTTGTCTTTAGTTTCTCCTTTTGGAAAATCTTGATTTACCTCATTCAAAAAGGCTAGCTTAAATTGTCCGTTATAATTTGATAATTTTTGTTGAGCTAACCAATCGTAGTAATTTTTGACTGTGCTTTGATAAGTATAAGAATTTTGAAAGTTGGTAGTATCTTCATAATTGAAATCCTTCAATCTTGCTAAGTAATTTTCTGAAACAATGAAATTCGTGTCTTTTGTCAGAAGAGGATGCATTTTTAAATAGACGAGAAGATTATTTTGATATTCATATTCTAATTCATTATTTTCTATTTCTCTAAAATTTTGCGCAAGATCAGCGGTTTTTGAAAGTTGAGACTTTTTTCTTGAATTTATCAATTGCAAGAAATCATTTTCGTTAAGTTTATAATTTACATTTTTTGATAACCTTTTATCTAAGAGGTATGTGTTAATTTCTTTGGTTTCTCCATTGTATTCAACTGTACTTGGAAAATTTTTAGCATCTATTACAATCTCAATGTGGTCCTTTCTTTTGATAAATATTGGAATAGAGTTTTGAGCAAGAGAAAGAAGATAGTAACCATCTTGATTTAAACTAAGAGTATCTTTAAGTCTAAATGAATTGCTTAAAATCTTTCTTTCATATTCTAAATCATATCCGGAAATAAAAATTATTTCATTTTCTGCATTGTCAATTTTAATGTCTATCGTAGTAAATTCTTTCTCGTTATCGCATCCAAGAAAAATTGAAAAGACTATTAATAAGGTGATTTTTAAATTCTTAATCATTGTATCTTTTTTGAATATTACGCACAACGGTTACGGTTATTGACAATTTGCGGAGTAGGGAGTGCGTATTTGTCAGCGTAAACATTTTTTGTTGGTGACTAAAATAATCAAATTCAGTTAATTTGCCCGCAATTTGCCATAACCGATGTTGCAAACTGTACTAATCCGATTTATTCTATCATGCTTTTTTAAACAGTCTGCTTTACGCTTAGATTGATATTTTAATTTTAAGCACATTTAAAAACTTTACTTCACTTTTTTTGTTAAGATTATATTTTGCGCGCTGCTTGGATTAAATTTTTAGTTTTCGTTTAATTTTTATCCGTGCTTTTGCTTTTTTTCTTCTTTTCGGGATTCCTCTTGTGGAGTTTTTTTGCGTATTGCTTTTAAGTCCGCGAAGTGATTTTTGTTTCTTTATTCTCTTTTTCTTTTAGATTTCAGAATCCTGGATTTTTTTCTTTCTAAATTTCAATTTTTGTTCTTTACAATGCGCAAAGATTGGTTTTGGTTCTTAGTTCCGATTTTTATGGTATTGTTTGCAACGGTCTCGGTTATCGCCAGTTGGCGGAGTAAGGGACGCGGATTTGTCGGCTTAGTTTTGGTTCGTTGGTCAAGATAATTATTTTCTTTCTAACGGTGCCGCTTATTGGCGATGAACCGTTGTTGTGCGTAGTTTGATACTTCCTCTATCTGTATATCTACTAAATCTAAATTTTCTAAACATTCTTCATTACCCCAAAATATTACAGATGAAGAATGATTAACGTTCTTAGAAGAAGGATAGATTAGTCCTTCAATTCTGAATTTTCTATTGTTATTAAATGGATATCTGAGAAATTCTGTAACTACTTGAGTAGGGACATACTCAATGTGTTCTTTTCCATCTTTTTTAATATCCTTGGTAAAATCCTTTACCAAATCGTAGAGAAATTTAATTAAGTAGAAATTTTTAATTCTATTATGAGCAAAGATGCTTGGTTGTTTGGGAAGCTTATTAAAGTCAATTACATACAAGTCTTTCTTAACCGTAAACTTTGAAATTGTAATGTGCGTTTTTTTGGGATCCTCCCGGCTAATAGTTTCAAGTATAGCTGTTTTGGGATCAAATGCAGAATAAAGCATTGAGACTCCCGATGGACTAAACCTGTTTGGGTATATAGCATATTCTTCCGGAGGCGCCACTAATCTGCTCTTTTCTTTAATTGTTTCCGATTTAGAATGTTGTCTGCATCTATATATTGTTGAGCCTTTTTCAATTTTCTTAATCAAATTCATTTGGTTAGAAAGGCGTGCAACTTCTTTTAGGATTTTATACGCATTTCTACTTTCCTCTGATGAATTATGTTGATGGAATAGATATCTAGATTTATGTTTTATAATATCTTTAAAATAGCTCCATTGGTACATTAATTCATCACGTTCAGTATCATAGTACTGATCCGGTTCCGACCAAGCAATATCTTCAATAGAATTTACTATATCTTCTGTAAGCTCAAATGGCTCTGTCTCTAGCCCAATCCGCTCCTGAATTAATTCATCTGGAGTGTATACTGTACCTTGATAACCACCCTCTCGACCATTATAACCCATAAAATTTCCTGCATCCTCAAAAAAATTTGAGATTCCAAGCATCATAAACTCCATTAGGTTTTCTAAACTAACAACCTTCAATTCTTTTTCACAGTAATCACAATATCCTAGTTCGTAATTTTTTCTAATGAAGTTCTTGATGGCATTATCATTAATGTGTTTAACACAAACATTTTTATCGGGAATGGACATTAGATTTTGCATCTCAAATTCCATCATTCTTTTTTTTGCTCCTCCCATTTATAAATTCAATTGTTTTTCAAATTACGCACAACGGTTTGCGGTTAACAACAGCTGGTGTTCAGATTTTGAATTTAGTTACTTTTTCAATTACCAATTGTTTGTTAACCGATGTTACCCTTTGTTTTTTACTTCGAGAGCTGATAATTGTTCACAAGAACGGATGCAGAAATATGTAAAATCCGTTCTAATTCTCGAATCATATCTACTGTCAATCTTTTCTTTTTGTTTAAGATTTCCGAAACCCTGCTTTTTCCTCCAATAATTCCAACTAAATCTTTTTGTTTGAGATTCATTTCTTCCATTCTTATTTTAATTGCTTCTATTGGATCTGGAGCTTCTATTGGAAAATGTTGATTTTCGTAATTCTCGATTAAGAGTGATAAAATTTCCGCTTCGTCTCCTTCTTTTGAATTTGAGTCAGCATCAAAAATTACTTCTAATCTTTCTAAAGCTTGTTCGTAATCTTTTTCTGTTTTTATTGGTTTTATTTTCATAGTCTTTTGTTTTAAATCGTGTCCGCATTCACTTTATCATACTCGGCGTGAGTTCCCACAAATCGTATAAACGCCCATTGTCTGTCATAGTTGAATTTTACAATCAATCGATAGGAATTTCCTTTTATGTTGAAAACCACTCTGCTATCTTTTAAAATGCTTGCGTTTATGTAAGTTTTCTTAATATCGTTTGGTGACTTCCAATTTGATGATTTTGCGGTTTCATACCAAGTTTTCAAATATTGCTCGGAATCGGAATGCTTCTCCCAAAATTCGCGTAAAGTTCTTTTTGCAATTATTCTTTTCATAGATTAATTTCTACTACAAAGATAAATAAAAGTTCTCTATTTTAGAACATTTGTTATCAGTTTTTCTTTTGTGAAAATAAAGGGTAACGGT
>NZ_JAEHOK010000043.1 GCF_016236915.1 Salegentibacter maritimus | reverse complement strand
GAGAGTGTAAAATAAACTCTGTCTGAATTGAATTATTTATTAATTTCATTCATACAGAATTATGGCAACAAAAGAACAACAAGAATTCGAGAAAAAGGTGCTTGACCAGTTCATGTCAGGCAAAAGCCTTTTTGGTGCAGACGGTGCTTTTGCACCGATGCTCAAGAACGTTATTGAGAAGGCCCTTCAGGCAGAGATGGACTCTCATCTAAGTAGTGATGAACGCTCCAAAGGGAATAAACGCAATGGCAAGGGAAAGAAAAAGCTTAAAAGTGGCTTTGGCTCTTTTGACATTGAAACCCCTGAAGACCGTCAAAGTAGCTTCCAACCGGAACTGGTTAAAAAGCGACAGACGATTCTGGCTGATAATCTTTCAGAAAAAATTATCGGTCTTTATGGACTTGGAATGAGCTACCGTGACATCTCGGGTCATATCAAAGAAATGTACGATACCGATATTTCCCATACGGTTTTAAGCCAGATCACCGATCAGATCATTCCTGATATCAAAGCCTGGCAAAGTCGTCCTTTAGAACCCCTTTACTGTATTGTTTGGCTTGATGCCATGCATTATAAAGTTAAAGTGGATGGAAAGATTGCCCACAAAGCACTTTATAACATCCTGGGTATTACCAAAGAAGGGAAAAAGGAAATCCTGGGGATGTATATCTCTGAGAGCGAAGGTGCTAATTTCTGGCTACAGGTTTTAACCGACCTTCATAACCGTGGATTACAGGATATCTTAATAGCCTGTACAGATAATCTCAAAGGCTTTACACAAGCCATCTTAAGCGTTTATCCAAAGGCTCAGGTTCAGCTTTGTATTGTACACCAAATCCGTAATTCATTGAAGTATATTGCCTCTAAAGATCAAAAAGAGTTTATGAAAGACCTGAAAAAGGTCTATAGGGCTGTCACTAAAGATGTAGCCGAAGATGAGCTATTGAACCTGGAAGGGAAATGGGGTAATAAATATCCTGTAGTTATTGAAAGTTGGCAGCGTAACTGGGAACAGCTATCCCAGTATTTTGAGTATACAGAACCCATTAGGAAGATTATTTACACCACTAATGCCGTAGAGGGCTTCCATCGGCAAATCCGGAAAGTTACCAAAACCAAGGGTGCTTTCACCACTGATATGTCGCTGCTAAAGCTAGTCTACCTGGCCACACGAAACATTGAGAAGAAATGGACCGCTCCTTTGCATAATTGGAGCCTTACGATTCAGCAATTTTATATTAAATTTGGAGACCGGATACCGCTGGACATAAACGCCAATTCCTCTGGGGCTAGCCCCAGAGGAATTGAAACATCAGACAGAGTTTAATTTACAGACCCAACTTAACTTAAAAATAAAGCTTTAATTATATTCCTTTTCAAAGTGCCGTGTCCTATTTTAGAATCAATTGGCATATATTTTATTATTCAATATCAGGAGACCAATGGGGATCCAGGGATTTATGATGCCCTTCGGGGCATTTTCCATATTCAGAAGTCGTGGTGTGCCAGTGTTTACTACAATAAAATTTATTACACATAGCACAAAAACCAGCCATATCATAGAACTGCTGTCTAATTTTAATAGAGTTGTAGGGTTTGGTAAAAGCATCAATTATGGCTTTTTTCCGATTCAAATCAATTGGATCTCCAATATACCCATTACTACCACCTGGCCCGGTGTATAGTAAGTAATTTAAGCTGAAATCTCGATATTTTTCATAAAGCTCATAGTCCTTTATATTCCAGTTAACAGCATCCTTTGGATAAGCATTTGGCTCAACAATCTCAATTTTAGCAGCCGTATTACTACATTTTGAACACTTAAGATCCTGGCAGGTTGATTTGATTTCATCCTTTTTATTCTTTTCATCCTTTAAAGGATTGTGAATCAATTTAAATGTGCTCCAAAATCTACTCATATTAATCTATCGACTAAAACTATATTAAAAAATTAGCTGGTCTTTTTATAGCCATTTTGCTTCAATTCCCATTTCAATAAGTTCAGCCATAATATTGTCTTTTGCATAGCACAATGTAACTTTTTTTAAATTTGGGAAGTGTTTTAAATCCTCAATGCTTGTAATGTTCCAATAGTCTTCATAACCTTCGCATTCCAAACAGGTATTCAAGTAAATTTCATTACCACCATCCTGATATATTTCGGTAATTTCACCAGCAAACCTCATGGGAATTGGGAGCTTTTTTAGGTAGTCTAATGCTTCAGGGATTGGTTCAAATCGTTCTTCTTCAGTATTTATTGATCGCTTTTTATACCATCTAATAAACTCATAGATGTCAAATTTGGGTAAAAGGAGTTCTCTTTCATACATCAAAATTTGGAGAATGCAAAGCTTAAAGTTAAAGTCGGTAAAATTGATTTCGGATTCGTTTAGAGGTTGTATTTTGTACTTATTTTCCGGTATTTTAAAATATTTATTATACCAAATATTCACAGCAAAAGCTTTGTTATCATCGGGGAGTTGTAGTTTACCCACATTCCAAAAGCCTTGCAAATAAGTTTTTTCAATAGGTTTCTGTTCATCAATAACAAACAATTTGTTATTAAGAAACAATGTGCCCTTAAAAAGCTTTTTTGGTGCATTTTTTAATTTTTTGCTATTTGAGTAGATACATTGAATGCTATGTATAGAGCCTAGCGATTCTAATGCCTTTATTCCCAGAGAATCCCAAACATAGGTTTTCTTAAAAGTATATTTTTCATCGGTCACCACTTGGTTGGGCTTCCCAAAAAGTCTTTTTAGTTTATTTAGTTGAATAGGGTATTCAATGGAAACTCCGTTGATTTCTAAATCTTGCTGTGTACAATAAATACATATATTTTTATCTTTTTTGCTAAAAATGTTTATCATTTTGGCTTTTTTAGAACACGGTTTGTGAAATGAGGTTTCATTTATAAGGAATGATTATATTTTGGAACCTTTATAATTTTTTCTTACCAGGACATTAAACTCTTTTTTTACTTTATTAAAAGGATATTGCTGAGCATTCGCCATTGCTTTAAGCTTCTTATTCACAATTCTTTTTTGCTTAATTATTCTATTGGCAATAACAATTAACCAAATAGCTAATACTAAAAGTATAACAATAGCAATAACAACCAGAATGTTTGTTGATAACTTATTCTTTATACTACGCATAATGCCTGCAGCCGGCAACAGAATAATAAGGGGGATCTTTACTGAATTACTAAATTTATTATACCGCTCGTATTCGATTAGGAGAACCTCCATTTCTTCTTCTTTGAAATTGGGTAAATACTGAAGCTCTATTTTTTTATTTCTATGCATCACGGATTTCTAATTTATGGCAAAACGTATTACAATACGGTAGGTACGGTCTTCTTTTGTGTAGAATGCTGAGTCTGGTCTTTCTTCATAATTATAATCGGAAACTACTAGTATTTTACCAATCTTTTGCCCTAGTACATTGGCTATTACCTCTGCATTTTTATTTGCATCTTCTAAAGCTTTGCTAATTATATCTGATTTATTTGTGAGAGGTTTGTAAATAACCTTTTCATGTAACTTATAACTCCACGAGTCTATCTTTCCTAAAGACTGAATTTTTTCTATTTCATTTTCATCGGTTGTTTCTACCACATAGTCAGTATATTGTCTGTTTTTAGAACCTTCATTTTTAGCGGTGTCGCTAATATGAACCTGATTTCTGTCTAAGCCTAGTTGATCTAATTTTTGTAAAAAAATCGTTTTCCTATTTTCTAATGCAAGCTCGGCATCATTTCCATAGGTGGTTGTGTTGCTTATTCTAATGGTTGCTTCATAATGCTTCACGTCTCTTTGGTATGTAGTTTGTCCGGCAGCTTCTATATATTGTGGGTTTGTTTGCGCCGAAGCAATAAATACTGTAAACAAAAGAATGAATGATAAATGCATATTTTTCATAATAAATGATTTAAAAGTTAAATTTTCCTTCAAAATAGGTTCCTATGATTGGGACGGGTTTTAAAGCTTCGTTATTGGCTGTGATAATTCCTAAAATGATAAATATAAGTGGGACTAGTCCTAATAAAAACAATATAACACCCGAAGAAGAAAAAACATTTGCGATAAACCCAAGTATTATATTTAGAATAACGCCAAAAATGAAGATGCCCATACTTTGCCCAAGATGATACGAAGCGAGTTCACTTTTTGAATCCTGGTTCTTGTTGGAAAAGTAAGCAATGGTCCAACCTATAATGGTAAGGTAAGATACAATTGAAATAGTTTTTACACTCATAATTAATTGTTTTTAAGTTTTTATAGCGAATTTAAAGGTTTGCCAATCTTCTTGTTATTTTGGTTAGCTACACAGTGTCTACAAGTTTATATATATAGTTTACATAGCATCTACATAATCTAATATTGCCTTATACTGGAGGCTGTAAGCTTTCATATTCAATAAAAAAATTAGAACCTACTTGCCGGATGTTTTGTACAAGTTATTCCTATCTAGAATGAAAATATTGTTTTCAAAAGCATCAATTGCATAAGAATCTCCTATGAACAGAACATCTTTATCTGTTTTTGTTAGAAAAGGGGAGACTTTCTTTCTGTTTTCATCTATTTCATAGACAAATTCAGCCCTATTTTTAGAAAATGATTTGGAGGTAGTGATTAGGGCTTTTTTGTTAGTAAAAGTAATATCTGTAATATTTGGGTTTTCCGGAACTGCAATTTTGTTCCAGTTTTTTCCAGCATTATGGGTGTAAAGAAGTGTACCATTTACCCCTCCTACAAAACCCCTATTTGCATTTTTGAATGCAATGGAGTTTAATGCTACTGTTTTGAGAATCAGTTCCCAGTTAGAACCTCCATTTTTTGTTACAAAATATTCTCCACGAGATGTTACAATACTTAATTCTTCACCGGAACTTATATGAAAATCTGTTATGGCTTCACTATTTTTTAATGCTTCGCTATTATTGAAAATTTCCCAACTTTTTCCTCCATTATTTGTTTTTAATATAACGGGCTTATTGTTGCGCTCTCCTGCAATAAAGCCAATTTTATGGTCAAGAAAACGAATTTTATAGAAGTCAGTTTTTGAAAGAGAATTTTTATCTTCAAAAAGAAATTCTGAATTATAAACACTCCAGTTTTTTCCTAAATCTTTACTTTTGAATATATATTTACTCTCACCAACAATAAAAATAGTGTGACCGGAAAATGCAACTGAATGAAAGGTATTTGCGAATTTTGAAAAACGAAATTCCTGCCAGGAACCACCACCATCTTGAGTAACTCTAGCCCTTAATCCTGTTCCTCCAACCAAAACACCAATATCCTCTGTTTTAAATTTAAAGCTGTTATAAAAGTGAAATCCTGTTTTTTCTACACTGTTAATTATAGAAACATTCTGTTTACTAACTTTATTTGTAAAACTATATTTCTCCCGGTTAATAGTATTAAGGCTACTAAATTCTATTTCGGGAGCTTCTTCTATATTGATGTAATTATTTTCTGAACACGAAAAGAGAGTTGCTATTAATGCTATGAATAGAATAATATAATTTTTGGCCATGCTTTATAAATCCTGACTAAAATAATTGGTGTAATTTGATAATTGGAGACTGGTAAGACATCCTTAAGACGATTTACTTTTTATGCTTCCTTAATAGCTCCTGTAAAGATACCTTTGAGCTTTTGAGTTTATCATTTAAATTTAAAAAGGGTTCTATTGTAAAGTTAATAGTATCATTGGCACTAAACACCCAATAATTACCCTGAAGCCGGCCATTTTTACTTTTTATATTGTGCTCGGGAATATGATTTATGTAGAATTCATTTTTTTTAGAATTGTACCAAATTCCCATAATGGACAAATCGTTTGTACTCTTGTATTTTAGTGTAAGATATGGCCTTATTAAAACCTTATGGGGTTGTGTTGTCATTTTTACAGGAGTAAATTTTAGATCTTTTACAAGAAAATTATCTAATGCTTTTGACCAGGGTGTCTTATTTTGTTTCCAGTTATAAAGACTATCCCATTGCTTTAAAACAAGGGCTTCATCATTTTTTGATTGAATTAATGCAAATAGGTTTTCCTGAAAAATTTCTATTTTTTGCTCCTGGGGAAAAATACGAACTTCAGTTTTATCGGCTGCAATCCGTTCGTTTTCTATGCTAAAGAAAGAACTTAATATAAAAAAAAGTAATTTGATCTCTTCCATAGTTTTAAGTTTTACGATTTCTGTTTTTCTAATAACACCGTAGGCAAAACTAAAGAGAATGCTCTCCCTTACTTTTCTTTTACATTACCAAATCGTCTACAACCGTAGAAATAATATATACAAAGCGTTTACATTTCTAATTTTTGTTGAAAGGTTAGCGATAAATATTATGACTAATCAATCGTTTCTTTTTAGAACAGTCTCAATATAGTTATGAGTGGTTAAATACTCTTTCTTAAGATCTCTAAGGTATTCTATTATTTTGTTCTGATTGGGATAATTTGGGTTCAAACAGTCTTTAAGTGAATTATCAGTAACAATTAAAATTAAATACCAATGGCCGGTTCGGGATGTATGGGCATCTTCAAGAATTGTGCTATTTCCTTTTGATTTAAGACCGGCATCAATCGCAATCGGAATCAAATTAATTGTTTTAGAAACTCTTTCCCTTTCGTAGAATGAAAGGAAATAAGTATTGTTATCAATAGAAACCGGAATATTTGATTCAACATTAATAAACCCTAAATCATACTTTGCATTAATGAATTTATAAAACTCATCAGAATCTTTTGGGTCCTCAAAAACGAAACCATATTTACGAGGAAGGTCTCTTTTGAATTTTTTTGCTTTAACTAATTTATCTTTTTCAATATTAGGTGCTAGCCTTATTGGAATACAGGAAAACATGAAAAATGAAATAATAAAGTACCCCCATTTGTTAGGACAGCTTTGCTGCTAAATTAAGTTCTATTTTTCATTTATCAAGCAGCCTTTCTTTTTTGGTTTAAATATCGGTTATAAGGTATTTCATTTTCTATTCCCTGGTGCCTTCTTTGGTGGTTGTAAAATTTAAAATAGGTATTGAGTTGTTGGTACAGATCTACTCCAGATTCTGGAGGATTTAAATAAATACTTTCGTACTTCACACTTCTCCAAAGCCTTTCTATAAATACATTATCGATAGCTCTTCCTTTTCCATCCATACTGAGTTTAATATTTTTAGATAGTACCCTGTGGGTAAAGATCTCTGAAGTAAACTGGCTTCCCTGATCGGTATTAATGATCTCAGGAGTCCCATGGATTTCAATAGCTTCTTCTAAAGTTTCTTTACACCACTGGGCATCCATTGAATTGGACACAGACCAGTTAAGAACATAGCGACTATGCAGGTCTATGATGGCTACCAGATACATAAAACCTTTTCGCATAGGAATGTAAGTAATATCGATCGCCCAGACCTGATTGGGACGGTCTACTGTAAGATTCCGCAATAAATAAGGATACACCTTATGTTCTTTGTTTCGCCTGGAGGTATGTTTCCCGGGCATAATAGCTCTGAGTCCCATAATCCGGGAATAGAGACGTTCAATACGCTTTTTATTGACTTTATACCCTTTATCCAGGGTAAGCCAGGTATGCATTCTCCTGGCACCTTTAAAAGGATGATGGGTATAATGTTCATCCATCAGGCGCATCAGTTCTAAATTAAGTTTACTTTCTCCACGAGGTCTATAATAGATTCCACTGCGGTGGATGTGCAATAGCTTGCATTGCTGCTGGAGGCTGAGCTTGGAATGACCCTTGCATATCATTGTTCGACGCTCTTCTAAAGGTTTTATCGCAAGGCGTTTTTTAAAAAATCATTCTCCACTTTAAGCTCCCCAATCACCTTAAGAAGTTGGTCTTTCTTTTCCTCTTCTTCTGATTTTTTTGATTTTTCCCCTTTTGAAAAAACAGTATCGGCCTCATTTAGGAAATTGCGTTTCCAGGTATTGATCTGTTGTGGAGTAATCTCAAATTTTTGTGCTAGTTCCTTGACCGTTTGACGCTCTTTCAAGGCTTCAAGAACTACTTTCGTTTTAAACTTTGAGGTAAATTTTCTTCGTGTCATAATACAGTAAAATTAAGGTTATTTTTGAACTTAACTTACTGTCCTAATTTTTGGGGGATGATCA
>NZ_JAEHOK010000042.1 GCF_016236915.1 Salegentibacter maritimus | reverse complement strand
TTTCATTTGATACTATCATTTGATATTATCAAAAGTAAGCTCATTTTTTACCAATTGAAAGAAAAATGTTGTTTTTATAATTGGGTACAACGGTTACGGTTAAAGGAAGTAGCGTGTAGGGAAGTGCTAACTTGTCGGCTTAACCAGGTTTAATTTAGACTTCTAAAATATAGAATTTTAGCTAAACCCAAGCTATTTTCTTTAGCCGATGTTACTTATTGTAGCGACCCATTAGAGTAAGCACGAAAGATTTGCCGCTCACCTTTTTAGTTTTTCTTCTAAGTCAGTCTTACTCTTGTGGATTTTTAGGGTTTGAGTGAACATTTATTTTCTAATTTTCTAGAGCAAAAGTGAGAAATTTATTATCTCTTTTTTTTAGATCAACTTCTAAAAACTCTATTTAATTCCACAATTTTAGTCCGATAGAGTGAACTTTTGATTTATTTTTAGTTTTCTTTTTTACTAAAATCAATCTTTTAGTTGCACTTTTATAAGTCCGCGTAACAGTGAGTTTTTCTTATTAGGTTATCTTTTTCTGTCCGGAGCTATTGTAAGTAACGGTCTCGGTTATCGCCAGTTGGCGGAGTAGGGGACGCGGCTTTGTCGGCTTAGTATTGGTTTGTTGGTCAAGTTAATTATTTTCTTTCTAACGCTGCCGGCTATTGGCGATTAACCGTTGTTATATACCGTTTTTATTCTGAAATAATGTTATGATGTCCTATCGATCCAATTTTCAATATAGTTTCTAAATTCCTCGGTATCCATTTTATTATGTCTACCATCATATGTAGACGGAGTTAGATTGTAGTGTGAACGCTTAGAAAATATTACAAAACATCCTTCAAACCATCTGGAGATATGTCTGGCTTCTTTTGGTATTTCATACCCATCTTCTTCGTATATGTATCTATGTTCAACAATATCATACTTGTCGTAATTTCCAGGAGTTATTTCAGAAACTGTTTCTCTCATCATTTCTTTAAAAATATCTGGTAGTACACCGTTTTCTAAATGCACGTGTGATGGTTCTAATTTATCCAATTCCAATCTAAAGTAGTTCCAGTCAGCATTAGAACCAAAAGATTCAAAAACCAATCTTTTAGGTTTTACAAGATCAAAAATTCCTGAGAAATTAAGGTCAATACATCCTCTTTCATTTCCTAATTTGGCATCCACTAAATCTAAGCCACCTCCATCTGGAAAAAACATATGATTTAAATTATCATAGGAAGATATGATCTTTAAGACTTGAATTATATCTTCAACTTTTTCCCAAATAACTCGTTTAGGAAATGAAGTAGGAAAAAGTTTTGTCTGTATTTCAAACCACTGAGCTAAATTTCTTTCGTGAAAATCGTCATTAAGGTTTTTCCATTCCAATAACGCATTTATAAATTCATCGATTGTCGGCCTGTTCTCAGGATCATTGTCTGTCGATTGAGTTAACAATTTGTCAATAGGACTAGTATAATCACTCTTGTAGAAATTTTTAAGCTCTATAATGGATTCAGTAGAATATTGCCCATCAAAACCTTTAGAATTTTCAGTAAGAATTATCCAAAGTGTTTTCGCTAATGAATAAATGTCTGCTTTTAAGCTGTTTGCAGTAGAAGACGTTCTCTTCATTTCCGGGGCTATAGTCCACTTAGCTCCAATTTGTTCATTTCTTACGGAAATATCTTTTTTATTTGGAAAATCAACTAAACCAAAATCTGCAACGCAATACCTAGAATTATAGATGAGTATGTTTGGTAATTTTAAATCACGATGAGAAATTTTTCTTCTATGCAATTCCTTCAAAGTATGGGCTATCTCAAGTACTGCATCTATTTTTTCTTCTAAGCTCTTACCTTTTAATTGATTTTCCGCACTTTCAGCGACAGGCATTACAAAGTATGGATGATTCCCTGACTTTAAAACTTTAGGCAAATTTTTGTCAATTATTGGAATGATTCCATCTAAATCTGAGTTCTTTTCAGTTATAGTTATTTCGTCTTTGAACCTGTCATATGATTTTTGTTTAATTGATTTAATCAACTTGATGGCTCCAATATTACCAGATTTATCTTCACATTTCCAGACTTCACCATTTCCTCCTCCTCCTAAATATTCTAATAATTTCCAATCACCAAACGTTTGATTCTTTTTGAAGTATTTTCTAGCCATATTTCTATTTAAAAATGGTATATAACGGTCTCGGTTATCGCCAGTTGGCGGAGTAAGGGACGCGGAGTTGTCGGCTTAGTATTGTTTTCTTGGTCAAGTTAATTATTTTCAATCTAACGGTGCCGCTTATTGGCGATGAACCGTTGTTATATATAGTTTTTACTTAGTTCGATCTAATTGAATTTTTCTCGAATCTGAGATAAATATTCTTCGTAATATTTAATTCCCAATTCCGCTAACTCAATAGGATCTTTTGGATTCGTTAAGTAATGATCTAAATGTTTTTCGGGAGGCTGATAAACTACACCACGATTATTAAATTTATTCGTTTCGATTCTTGGTTCTTTAAACTCTGCTTTAATTTCAATAATATCACCTTCTGTATATATCGCTCCTTCTAAAGGAGAAATTATTTTAGCTTCATAACCCTTTTCTTCCGTTATAGGTTGAATAGAATGTTGGTCCGCATCACGCGCATTTTTTAAATACCTTAATAGAGGATCTTTTTTCCGTTCCCTTTTATATTTTCCTTGCCAAGGTTGAAATTGCGGTATTTCTTGACATTCTAATTCCGATTTTTTCCAGATTTTTTCCAAGTTAATTAAGAAGTCAACCCAATTAGATTCAAATTCAGTGAGTAAATTTTTATCATCTTTTAATTTAATTTCTTTCATTTTCTCCAATGAATCTTTTGCTTTTTTTAATTCTTTCTCTGAATGCGATAAATTCATTTGGTAAAAATTATATATAACTCGTTATATCCTGCTCAATATACTTATTTAATCATAAAATTATCGGGATAAACGCAGGTTATTACTAAATATAATACATTAAAATAAAAGTAAATTATGGAAACCCGTAATGAGAGACTGTGATTTCGCAGACTTGGCATTAGAAATTTACTTTTCTGGATTCTGTTCCAAGAAAGTAAAATCAAATAATTCTTTGGGATGAATTTCTAACCCCTTGGCAAGCTCAATTATAGTCTGAAATTCAAAACTTTTTTGACCCTTTTCAATTTTTGAAATAGCACTAAAATCTATATCGCATTTTTGTGCCAACTGTCTATAACTAAGTTTTAGCTCAATCCTTCGTTTGAGAACATTTTCTCCAAATTTTTCAAGGTAAGTTTGATGTCCATTCATTTATGAGCCCTTATAAACAGCAATCTCATAAATTTTAACATAATTAATGTAGGTAATACAAACTACATTTTAATAATTTTTATATATTTATCTCATATTAATATATTTGCGAACCTTCTTAAAGTAAAATATTAGAAGCATTCGCTTTGAATCTCGCCAATGAAAACTGGTAATTTTAAGGAACGAGATGATAAGTGTAAATGCTCACGACCCGGGCGTGGGCTTACTTGTCGTTCCAAGGTATACCAGTACCACATTGGCATAAGTAAGTCTCCATGCCCTTTCTTTTTAGACTTTCTTTCAAAGCTATCTTCTCTTTATACCTTGTAGGAATTCGCATAAGCTAAATTCATTTTAAACCTAGAGGTTTTTATCTCCACTTAAAAGCGACTGCTTATGTTACAACGGATCTTTAAATTATTACAACAAGGACATCCTGATGCTTTGGAATTTATCTATGCTAAATACCATCGCAGGCTCTTTTGGTTAGGAAAGCAACTAATACGAGATGAATTTGTCATCGAAACCATCCTCCAGGATACTTTCTTATTACTATGGGAGAAAAGAGACGAGATAGAAACTCCCGAGCATATTTATTATTTCTTACGCTTTGTGATGAAAAAGCAATGTACTTATTATTATTGCAAGCCCAGGAATAAGTTTCACCGAAACATCAATAGGTTGGAGTTTTATGAAAATTACCAAGAATATATGCACGGTTATGATCCAGAAAAAGAAGATATCCATTTACAGGATCAGGAGGCAGACCAAAAAGCCTTCGACAGGATTCGGAGTGTCCTCCCCCTGCTTAGCAGTGAAAGAAAGCTTCTTATTGAACTCTGTTTAAAATACGGTTTTCAGTATAAAGCCATTGCCCTGGCGATTGGAACCAGCACCTCCAAAACCAGTATCGAAGTAAAAAGTGCTATTGAGGATATCAAAAACATCATTAATATAGGAAGTTCGCTTGAAGCTAAATCAAAACCGATGCTGGCGGTAAAAATCAAGGGTACTATGACCCGGGAACAGCAAAAGGTGTTACAGCTGCGTACGGAAAAGCAATATTCCTTTGCGGATATTGCCCGGGAGCTGAACCTTTCCACAAGGGAAGTGCACAAGGAATTTATGGTAGCCTATAAACTTTTGCAGCTCAAACACGAACAACAATCGACTTAATAATGGGAAAAGATACCATAAAACTCATTCGGAAGATCCAACTACAGGTGGATGCCCCTACCCAAGAAGAAAAAAAGGAGGGTCTTAACACCCTTTACCGCTGGCAGAATCGTAGCTACAGGGCTGCCAATCTCATTGTTGCACATCTATACGTGCAGGAAATGATCAAGGAATTCTTTTATTTATCGGAAGGAATAAGATATAGGCTGGCGGATGAAAAAAAAGCTGAAGACGGCATACTCAATCGATCAAAAACCAACTGCACCTACCGGGTGGTATCTGATCGTTTTAAAGGGGAAATTCCTACCAACATTTTAGCCAACCTGAATAATAATATCATCAATACCTTTCATAAGAACTTGCCGGATTATCGAAAAGGAGAACGCTCCCTGGCAAATTTCAGAAAGGATATCCCTTTTCCATTTGGAACGACAGGTATTCAACGCTTATCCTATAAAGAAGAAAAAAAGACCTTTTGTTTTCGATTATTTTCCATTCCTCTGAAGGCATATTTAGGCAAGGATTATACCGATAAACGATGCTTACTGGAACAGTTGGTGGCCGGCCAAATCAAACTTTGTGCATCTAAACTTCAACTGAAAAAAGGAAAAATTTACTGGTTGGCAGTATTTGAAATTGAGAAAGAAAAGCATAGGCTAAAACCGGAAGTAATTGCAGAAGCTTCTTTGTCCCTTGAACACCCTATTATAGTGAAATCCGGAAAGAAATCACTTAGTATCGGCACTCGGGAAGAGTTTCTATATAGAAGGTTGGCCATACAGGCTGCTCAAAAAAGGGCGCACAGCGGAGCCACCTATTGCAGACCGGGAAAGGGTCGTAAACGCAAAATTAAAGCAGTAGAAAGATTCCACGAAATGGAAAAAAACTATGTAGGTAACCGTTTGCATGTATACAGCCGAAAGCTAATTGATTTTTGTATCAAACACAAAGCAGGGACACTCATTTTGTTAAATCAGGAAGATAAAATGGAAATCGCCAAAGAGGAAGATGGGTTTCTATTAAGAAACTGGAATTATTACGAATTGATGACCAAAATAAAATACAAGGCCGAGAAGGCCGGTATTGAACTTATAGTGGATTAAATTAATTGATGAGGGTGCTTGTACACCCGCAAGGTGAGGTTTTTTAATAACACTCACTAAATGCAAACAGCATATACAACTTTGTGCGCCGAATAGCCTTTCAGTTTGAGAGGTGAAAGGAATTGAATTACTATGAACATGACCAAATAAAAAACAGGGCTGAAAAAGTCGTTATTGAAATGATAGTGAATAAATTATGAGGGTGCTTGTACACCCATGAAATACCGGGTTGAAAATTGCATTCGATAAATACGTTTAGCATATACAATGGCGTGGGCTTATTTATTTCGCAATATTTTAGGCATATTAATCCAGAGCATTTTGAGTAGCGAAGCGGATAAAAATGAATAGCAAGAGGATAACACGCTGCGCGGTGTTATTAGGCTGTATTTAATTGTTTTTCAGGTTTTTATGTTTTATTAGTTTTTCTTAATTAATACAATTTGCGACAAATGCCTTGGGAAGCTGTGAAAATAGGCGCGAATTTGCGACAAATTCGGGTTTATATATTAAAAGGAAGTAGAATAGATCAAATTAAATATACTTCGGCTGAAACATTTTAATAACATACTCGAAAATTGTTACTTCATATCCTAATTTCCGTTCACCCAGTCTATTGTGAGTGCTATCCATTCTTCAATAGATTTGAATAGAAAACAGTTATCCATTCCATTCCTGTGTGTGGAATTCAATTTTCATAAAATGACCGGTTTTACAATTGGATATAAAGTTTCTAGATTTAGTAGAAACTCCAGATGGATCTGATTTTTCCAATAAATTCCCAGGCATTCACCACTTTTACTTCTATTTCGCAAAAGCTTCATTCCATTAAAAGAGGTTCAATTTAATTTGTCTTGGACACGAACCAAAAAGTTATGAACACAATTTTCTAATTAGAAGATTTTCTAAGCTTTTTGATTCAAGTCCGCTATATAGTAACTAAAATTCATTAATCAGGATTTTACAACTTTCTTTTAGAACCTTTTTTTGTCACCTTACTTTTTGCTGCTAAAAAACAAGTTTTGAAATTAACCGGAGTGCATAAACCGCTATGCTATTTATAACTCCTCTCTAATTTGAAAACTTGAAGATGAATGGCATCAAAAGGTAATGCGATGGCGCTGGAAGAAGTAAATGAAACTTACAGAATTTCTTGTTCATCCTGATCTACTATGATCTTTATCTCGCCAAAAAAGGAAAATGCTTAAGGTGAAAAAAGTAAAGAATATCTAAATAATATTTCACTTCTTGGGAGGTGAATAAATATTATGATGATAAATGCAAAAGTTTCGTTATTATACTATTTAATCTTTTAATTTCTAGAATGGAATATATTAATAATTCGAACCTGTTTATTTTTTATTCAAGTGGTAGGAGGGGATTACAGATTCTATTGATTCTTTTTGGTTTAGAGAATTTTAGAAGTTTATGGGAAATGAAGTAACTCAAATTTCTTCCCAGACAAAATAAATACTTCTTAAAAATCAAAAACTGAGTTAATGCTGTGTTTTTAATTCATATAAAAAATTTTGTTGAACCTATTTTTAAAAGCAATATCCATATTTTGCTCTTCGGTTTCTAGAATATATTTTTTTATAGATGCTATACGTTCTTGGCCTGATGGATGAGTGAAATCTCCATTACCTAGGAGAGTGTAAAATAAACTCTGTCTGAATTGAATTATTTATTAATTTCATTCATACAGAATTATGGCAACAAAAGAACAACAAGAATTCGAGAAAAAGGTGCTTGACCAGTTCATGTCAGGCAAAAGCCTTTTTGGTGCAGACGGTGCTTTTGCACCGATGCTCAAGAACGTTATTGAGAAGGCCCTTCAGGCAGAGATGGACTCTCATCTAAGTAGTGATGAACGCTCCAAAGGGAATAAACGCAATGGCAAGGGAAAGAAAAAGCTTAAAAGTGGCTTTGGCTCTTTTGACATTGAAACCCCTGAAGACCGTCAAAGTAGCTTCCAACCGGAACTGGTTAAAAAGCGACAGACGATTCTGGCTGATAATCTTTCAGAAAAAATTATCGGTCTTTATGGACTTGGAATGAGCTACCGTGACATCTCGGGTCATATCAAAGAAATGTACGATACCGATATTTCCCATACGGTTTTAAGCCAGATCACCGATCAGATCATTCCTGATATCAAAGCCTGGCAAAGTCGTCCTTTAGAACCCCTTTACTGTATTGTTTGGCTTGATGCCATGCATTATAAAGTTAAAGTGGATGGAAAGATTGCCCACAAAGCACTTTATAACATCCTGGGTATTACCAAAGAAGGGAAAAAGGAAATCCTGGGGATGTATATCTCTGAGAGCGAAGGTGCTAATTTCTGGCTACAGGTTTTAACCGACCTTCATAACCGTGGATTACAGGATATCTTAATAGCCTGTACAGATAATCTCAAAGGCTTTACACAAGCCATCTTAAGCGTTTATCCAAAGGCTCAGGTTCAGCTTTGTATTGTACACCAAATCCGTAATTCATTGAAGTATATTGCCTCTAAAGATCAAAAAGAGTTTATGAAAGACCTGAAAAAGGTCTATAGGGCTGTCACTAAAGATGTAGCCGAAGATGAGCTATTGAACCTGGAAGGGAAATGGGGTAATAAATATCCTGTAGTTATTGAAAGTTGGCAGCGTAACTGGGAACAGCTATCCCAGTATTTTGAGTATACAGAACCCATTAGGAAGATTATTTACACCACTAATGCCGTAGAGGGCTTCCATCGGCAAATCCGGAAAGTTACCAAAACCAAGGGTGCTTTCACCACTGATATGTCGCTGCTAAAGCTAGTCTACCTGGCCACACGAAACATTGAGAAGAAATGGACCGCTCCTTTGCATAATTGGAGCCTTACGATTCAGCAATTTTATATTAAATTTGGAGACCGGATACCGCTGGACATAAACGCCAATTCCTCTGGGGCTAGCCCCAGAGGAATTGAAACATCAGACAGAGTTTAATTTACAGACCC
>NZ_JAEHOK010000041.1 GCF_016236915.1 Salegentibacter maritimus | reverse complement strand
TGATCATCCCCCAAAAATTAGGACAGTAAGTTAAGTTCAAAAATAACCTTAATTTTACTGTATTATGACACGAAGAAAATTTACCTCAAAGTTTAAAACGAAAGTAGTTCTTGAAGCCTTGAAAGAGCGTCAAACGGTCAAGGAACTAGCACAAAAATTTGAGATTACTCCACAACAGATCAATACCTGGAAACGCAATTTCCTAAATGAGGCCGATACTGTTTTTTCAAAAGGGGAAAAATCAAAAAAATCAGAAGAAGAGGAAAAGAAAGACCAACTTCTTAAGGTGATTGGGGAGCTTAAAGTGGAGAATGATTTTTTAAAAAACGCCTTGCGATAAAACCTTTAGAAGAGCGTCGAACAATGATATGCAAGGGTCATTCCAAGCTCAGCCTCCAGCAGCAATGCAAGCTATTGCACATCCACCGCAGTGGAATCTATTATAGACCTCGTGGAGAAAGTAAACTTAATTTAGAACTGATGCGCCTGATGGATGAACATTATACCCATCATCCTTTTAAAGGTGCCAGGAGAATGCATACCTGGCTTACCCTGGATAAAGGGTATAAAGTCAATAAAAAGCGTATTGAACGTCTCTATTCCCGGATTATGGGACTCAGAGCTATTATGCCCGGGAAACATACCTCCAGGCGAAACAAAGAACATAAGGTGTATCCTTATTTATTGCGGAATCTTACAGTAGACCGTCCCAATCAGGTCTGGGCGATCGATATTACTTACATTCCTATGCGAAAAGGTTTTATGTATCTGGTAGCCATCATAGACCTGCATAGTCGCTATGTTCTTAACTGGTCTGTGTCCAATTCAATGGATGCCCAGTGGTGTAAAGAAACTTTAGAAGAAGCTATTGAAATCCATGGGACTCCTGAGATCATTAATACCGATCAGGGAAGCCAGTTTACTTCAGAGATCTTTACCCACAGGGTACTATCTAAAAATATTAAACTCAGTATGGATGGAAAAGGAAGAGCTATCGATAATGTATTTATAGAAAGGCTTTGGAGAAGTGTGAAGTACGAAAGTATTTATTTAAATCCTCCAGAATCTGGAGTAGATCTGTACCAACAACTCAATACCTATTTTAAATTTTACAACCACCAAAGAAGGCACCAGGGAATAGAAAATGAAATACCTTATAACCGATATTTAAACCAAAAAAGAAAGGCTGCTTGATAAATGAAAAATAGAACTTAATTTAGCAGCAAAGCTGTCCTAACAAATGGGGGTACTTTACTGTTTATGGGAAGTTGGAGCTTGTCCCGCAAGAACTTGTAGATGCTGTTGCCTACTCGTTTTGCAGCTTTCTTACTCCTGAGGTAAATACTGAAATCATCGGCATATCTTACATAACAATGTCCACGTTTTTCCAGTTCTTTATCCAGCTCGTTTAGCAGGATATTGGAAAGCAGCGGACTTAAGGGAGAACCTTGCGGAACTCCTTTTCTGCGTTTATGTAGTTTACCGTCAATCAGTATTGGCGCTCTAAGACATGAGCGCAACAGCTTCATCGTTGGCTTGCACTTCACCTTTTTATAAATCAACTCCAAAAGAACATAGTGTTCCACTTCATCAAAGAAACTCTTTAAGTCGATATCCACTATGTACTGATAACCGGAGTTAATATTTTCAAGGCTTTGTGCAACAGCCCCGTGGGCGTTGCGCTTTGGTCTGAACCCATAACTATGCTTCTGAAAGCTTGGCTCAAATACAGGTTGCAAAACTTGTTGCAGTGCTTGTTGAAATACCCTGTCCACAACGGTGGGAATACCGAGTAATCGCTTTTTCCCATTGCTTTTTGGTATTTCAACACCCAGTATTGGAGATACCTGATAGGACTCCCTTTCTATCTGATCGGTGTATTGCTTGCCGTGAGTTTGCAGAATGGATTTTAGTTCTATTACTTCAACTGCATCTACTCCTGCTGCTCCTTTATTGCGGTACACCTGCCGATAGGCAGCGTTTAGGTTCTTTTTACTTGTTAATTGTTTAATCATAAATCATTACAATCGATTCGCTGTCCCGCTTAATCAAGGGCTACTATCTTACTGGAACACTATCCGCAAGCGTAAGATTGCTCCCTCGTTTATTGAGAACCATTATCGTTCAGTCCTTCACCAACCTATCAGGCGGCTGGCTACTACGACCTCGGCTGACTTCTCCATATAGTTACACGTAACTTTAGAGACCTCCCCAGGTAAGAACATCTTCTTTCCCCTGATTCCTGCCGGATCTACTACTTCGGTATTCATTTCAAAAGAAATGTTTAGGACATCACAATGATGTGCTTGCTCATCCAACCTTGTAGCCTCATATCCGGTTCCTGTTCGTCAGTTCCGGTTCCTGTTCGTCAGTACCAGGCTTTGTAGTCCTGCTTCCTTCGCTTCCTGTCTCGCGACAGACAAGCTTGCAGCTTACTAATGGTTCAAGGCGTCACCCCTGCCCATAAGGGACTTGCACCCTCTAGATTAATATCATATCTTCGATATGATAAAGATGCCCATGCTGGGCACACACATCGGCTAAAGAAAATAGCTTCTGTTTAGCTAAAATTCTATATTTTAGAAGTCTATATTAAACCTGGTTAAACCGACAAGTTAGCTCTTCCCTACTCGCTACTTCCTTTAACCAAAACCGTTAGCCACAAGCTTCACAAAAAACGTGTGATTAATTAAAAATAAACACGTGCAATAAAATTCTTTGTATATTTGTATCTATACTCATAAAATCACAACGATGAACACAAAGCTGACCTTAACAATCGAACAGGAAATAATTAAAAAGGCAAAAGAATATGCGAAAGATAAAAACCGCAGCTTGTCCGACATTATTGAAAATTATTTGAAAATCTTGACCAAGGAAGAAAAGATGAAAAAAGATAAAAAACTTAATCCAGTTGTAAAATCGCTAAAAGGCTCCTTTAAGATGCCTAAAAAAGATATGGATTATAAAAAAGAACTAAGGAACAGATTAGAAGAAAAATACTCATAATGGATAAAGTTCTTATTGACACAGATGTGATCCTGGATTTCTTTTTTGATCGTGAACCCTTTGCAGAATTTGCAACAGAAATTCTCAATTTATGCGAAGAAAACACCATAAAAGGATTCACAACTCCAGTTATAATTTGTAATGTATATTATTTACTAAGAAAATCGGCCAAGCACGAAATCATCATTGAGAAAATAAAGCAACTTTTAAATATAATCGAGATCATAAAAATGGATAAAGAAGCCGTTTTTGGAGCTTTAAATTCAAATTTCAAAGATTTTGAAGATGCTCTGCAAAACTTCTCAGCCATTGAAAATGGAGAAATAAAAATAATTTTAACTCGAAATATAAAAGATTTTAAAAAGAGTGAAATCGCCGTTTTAACCCCTGAAATGTATTTAAAAGGAAAAGCCAGTGGCTAACATCGGTTAAAGAAAATAGCTTGAGTTTAGCCTAAATTCTATATTTTAGAAGTCTAAATTAAACCTGGTTAAGCCGACAAGTTAGCTCTTCCCTACACGCTACTTCCCTTAACCGTAACCGTTGCCAACAAGCTGAAATAAAATTAAAGATGGATTTAAAACTTTGATTTATATAAATGGAAAAATATATCAGTGTAGAAAAAGAGTACAAAGAAAAAATTAATGAAATATGGAATAATAACGATTTTTCAGAAATCGCTATCATAAAAAGAGGTTATGTTATTCACGATAAAATTTTAGAAAATTCTATTTTATTTATAGGAATTAACCCTTCATATATCAAAACATCACAACCCGGACGTAATTTTATAAATTTGGATCAAGAAGGAAGAAAAAGTGAAAATGAAAAACCTTATTCCTATTTCTTAAAATTTGCTAAAATTACTGAAAAAATAAATTCTACATCTGAAAATAGGAAAGTAAAATGGTCTCATCTAGATTTACTTTTTTACCGAGAAACTAACCAAAAAGGACTATACACTATTGGAAAACAGAAAAATGGAGACAATTTTATTCAAAAACAATTAAACATAACAAAAGAGGTTATCATAAAATCCAAACCAAAAATAATTGTAGTTTCAAATGCTAAAGCAAGAGATTTACTTAAAAATGAGAAGTATAAATTAGGGTTTAAATTTAAATTCAATGAATTATTAGGTACAGAAATAATGTCGCACACTTCTTTACCGAGTAAAATTCCAGTATTTTTCACAAGTATGTTAAGTGGTCAAAGAGCTTTAGATAATGGCTCCTATGAAAGATTAATTTGGCATATTAATTTTGTACTTAATAAAATAGAAAAAAGCCAGTTGGCAACAACGGTTCATCGCCAATAGCCGGCACCGTTAGAAAGAAAATAATTAACTTGACCAACAAACTAATACTAAACCGACAAGTCCGCATCCCTACTCCCGCTACTTGTGTTAACCGTATTCCAAGGTTAAATCAAAGCTTTTTCTACTATTTCTCAGGCAGCAAATTTGTGTAGTTCCACATATGGGGTTCCCCTTTTAACCACCGCAAATACCCTGGATAAAAGCTTATTGCGTACATTGTTTAGTGCAATCATTTTTAGTTTACCTTCTTCTCGCTTTTTCTTATAATAATGTCTCAATTCACTATCGTACTGTATGGCTGTACAGGCCGCCATGCTTAGCAGGCTCTTCATTTGACGATCTCCCATTGGGTGGTATTTCCGTTTTTTGTGAATACTACTTCCCGAACTATGGCCAAAGGGAGCCGTCCCACAATAACTGGAGAATTGTCGCCAACTATCAAAACGTTTAAAATTATTGGTATGGTAGAGCAACTGGGCGCCTACAACCAAACCTATACCCTTTAAGGAAGTGATCAACTTATAATTTTGCGATAATGCTTCAGAAGTCTTGATAAGTGTTTTTAACTGCTTCTCTATTTTATTTATTTGAGATGTTAGATGAGTAATAGAACTAACAAGTGTCTTGCAACAGGTATCGGTAGAACTACTGCTTAGTAATTTCTTTAACTCTGACAGTGTGCTTTTCAATCCCGTACGATTACGTACCAACTGATCACGCAAAGCAAGCAATCTGCCCACCTCTAATAGTTCATTATCTTTCAGCTCACTTGGAGAAAGTTCCTCTCGGTGAAGCCAACCATACCGGGCTATCATTATCGCATCTACCACATCGTTCTTCTCTCTGATCACTCCGGAAGAACGTTTGATTACCACGGGATTTTCCTGCACATATACTTGTTTCTTTGAGGCTAGATACAATGCTAACTTCAAGGAATAATGGCCGGTATTCTCAAAGCAGAAAAATACTCTTTGTCCCTTAATCTTAGCCCATTTAAGCAAAGCTTTATAACCCGCTACGTCATTACTAAACTCCCGGTGGGAACCACGATTGTGACCAAAGGCATCTAACTTGTTTTTTGAAACATCAATTCCGATTACTTCTTGGTAATTTTTCATATTTTTAAAAAATTATTATTTGAAGGGCGCATTAACTAACTCCTTTAACGGGTCCATAAAAGACCTGGTATTCCAAATGGTTCTTGCTACCCGTATGAAGAATGGAGGACTATTACGGATATTGGACCTGTAATCTAGAGACCGTTTTAGTTCTCCTCCTTCTTCATCTCAAAGGTATATTTATTAATAAGCGAAGTAAAGGAGACCGTTGTAGCCAATATTAAAACCAAATACTGCCATAAAAATGGAATACTTATATTCAGAAGAAGAATTTGAAAATCTTAATGGAACTGCCTTACAGCAAAAGGTACAAGAGGTAAAACAAAGGTTTGATTACAGAAGAAGTTATTTTCACACATTAAGAAATAATGTTTCCGATATAGACCAATGGACTGACCTTAATAATAAAATTCTAGATTTTGACCGAAATAAATTGCAGCCATGGAATCAACAATGGAATAATATTTATAGATCGAATGACAAGCAGGCCATAAAAAATTACTTTAAACAAGGATCTAAATTTTTTCAAGAATATGAAGAAAATGTTGGAAATATAAAACCTCAGTATTTGAGTACTGACGAAATTGAAGCCTTAAAAGAAAACGTTTTGAACCGTATCGATGAAGATATGGTAACGATTAAAAATGAGATAACAGAACAAGTAAATAAAGGAATTCAAGATTTACTTGACTTAAAGTCGGAGATGGGGTTGCAAAAGAATTTCGCAGAAAACTTAAAAATAGTAAGGACTAATTCAAATTCCACAAAATATATTTTTTTAGGAGGTTTTATATTATCTCTTGTTTTAATTGGTGTCTTCTTAGTATATAGCTACAATTTAGATTTTATTCAAAATTTAGAACCATATGAAAAAATTCTTATTCGATTAGGAACTGTTTCAACACTTGGTATCCTCTCATATGTGCTTTTCCAACAATTTAGATTACACCAAATTTTACATTTAAAGTATACTCATTTAGACAACTTTTTGGGAGGTGGTGCAACTTATATTAGTCAGCTCGTTAGTCAAGATGGAGAGTTAAAAAGATCAACTAATAAGCGATTAACGGAAATGTTTATGGAAATAGAAGATACAATGGGAACAGCGAAACAAATAGAGCATCCTAATGATAAATACGCTAAAACAATAAACTCAACTTTAGAAACTGTACTAAATAAGGTCAATGATTTGGCGTCTACAGTAAGAGACATTAAAAACCCTAACACTTAATACTGGCTACAACACCGCTTCATCGCAAATATGCGGTATTCGAACAAAATCGATAACTTAAACCTCCAAACAACAAAACCATAAGCCGACAACTCCGTGTGCTAAATTCCGCACACTTGCGATAAGCGAAACCGTTACCAACAATATTGACCCGTCCTGAATAAAGGCTACATAATTCTAAATAGTTATGTATAAAAATGACAAAGTAATCAGACGGTATTCAGAATCTTTCAAATTGAAAATTTTAAACGAACTTACCTCAGGGAAACTAAACAAATATCAACTTGGGAAACTCTACGGTATTGCTCCTTCGACCATTAATGAATGGATCAAAAAATACAACCGGAAAGACCTTATGAATACCAGGGTTACAGTGAATACAAAAGATGAAATAACACGGATCAAGCAACTTCAAAAAGAGATTGAACAACTCAAAAAGCTGCTGCTTAAAAAAGACATGGATCAATTAGTCGATGATGCATATTTAGAAGTAGCTGCCCAAAAACTAGGCTATAAAAGCGTCCTGGAACTTAAAAAAAAACTAAATATCAAGCCTTAATTATAGCTAAGGAAAAAACCAAGGGATTTGCCTCGTTAACCCAGGTATGTGACTGTTTTGACCTAAAACGTGATGCATATTATAAGTACAAATGCAGAGCTGATAAACGAAAAAAAGTCGAACAAAATATAGTTGCTATCGTTAAGAAACGACGCAAATCCCTACCTAGAGAAGGTGTTCGAAAGCTTATGAAGTCATTAAGCCAGGACTTCGAAAAACAACAATTAAAAGTTGGTAGAGATACATTATTCAATGTACTGAGAGAACATAAAATGCTGACCTTAAGAAAGAAGCACAGTGCCAGAACAACCAATTCGTATCATCGATTTTATAAGTACAATAATATTATTAAAGATCTAAAAGTAAACAGGCCTAATCAAGTGTGGGTATCAGATATTACATATATCAGAACCGTAAAAGGGTTTTGTTACCTGGCACTCATTACAGATATGCATTCAAGAAAAATTGTAGGTTATGACCTTTGTGATAGCCTGGAGCTTAAAGGATGCGTGAGAGCCCTTAAAAAGGCGATTTACCAAGCTAAAGACATCAGGGGACTCATACATCATTCAGACAGAGGAATACAATACTTAAAGTACCCCCATTTGTTAGGACAGCTTTGCTGCTAAATTAAGTTCTATTTTTCATTTATCAAGCAGCCTTTCTTTTTTGGTTTAAATATCGGTTATAAGGTATTTCATTTTCTATTCCCTGGTGCCTTCTTTGGTGGTTGTAAAATTTAAAATAGGTATTGAGTTGTTGGTACAGATCTACTCCAGATTCTGGAGGATTTAAATAAATACTTTCGTACTTCACACTTCTCCAAAGCCTTTCTATAAATACATTATCGATAGCTCTTCCTTTTCCATCCATACTGAGTTTAATATTTTTAGATAGTACCCTGTGGGTAAAGATCTCTGAAGTAAACTGGCTTCCCTGATCGGTATTAATGATCTCAGGAGTCCCATGGATTTCAATAGCTTCTTCTAAAGTTTCTTTACACCACTGGGCATCCATTGAATTGGACACAGACCAGTTAAGAACATAGCGACTATGCAGGTCTATGATGGCTACCAGATACATAAAACCTTTTCGCATAGGAATGTAAGTAATATCGATCGCCCAGACCTGATTGGGACGGTCTACTGTAAGATTCCGCAATAAATAAGGATACACCTTATGTTCTTTGTTTCGCCTGGAGGTATGTTTCCCGGGCATAATAGCTCTGAGTCCCATAATCCGGGAATAGAGACGTTCAATACGCTTTTTATTGACTTTATACCCTTTATCCAGGGTAAGCCAGGTATGCATTCTCCTGGCACCTTTAAAAGGATGATGGGTATAATGTTCATCCATCAGGCGCATCAGTTCTAAATTAAGTTTACTTTCTCCACGAGGTCTATAATAGATTCCACTGCGGTGGATGTGCAATAGCTTGCATTGCTGCTGGAGGCTGAGCTTGGAATGACCCTTGCATATCATTGTTCGACGCTCTTCTAAAGGTTTTATCGCAAGGCGTTTTTTAAAAAATCATTCTCCACTTTAAGCTCCCCAATCACCTTAAGAAGTTGGTCTTTCTTTTCCTCTTCTTCTGATTTTTTTGATTTTTCCCCTTTTGAAAAAACAGTATCGGCCTCATTTAGGAAATTGCGTTTCCAGGTATTGATCTGTTGTGGAGTAATCTCAAATTTTTGTGCTAGTTCCTTGACCGTTTGACGCTCTTTCAAGGCTTCAAGAACTACTTTCGTTTTAAACTTTGAGGTAAATTTTCTTCGTGTCATAATACAGTAAAATTAAGGTTATTTTTGAACTTAACTTACTGTCCTAATTTTTGGGGGATGATCA
>NZ_JAEHOK010000040.1:2687-10639 GCF_016236915.1 Salegentibacter maritimus | reverse complement strand
TTGTATGCAATAATCACGAATAACAGGAAATTAAAAAGATTTTTATGCAGGAGAAGAAAAAGGAAACTTTAGATAGTTTCAAACAGAAAATAAAGATTTCTGTTCTAAACTTTTGCGATTGGCATCGTTGATAGTGGCACTATCATAACGTTGACACGTTAAAAAGTTTAATAAAGTTAGTAGAAAAAGACCACATTTTTTATGGGGGTTTTTCTGCTAATTTTCAAGCTATCTAAAGTTGGTTGAATCCTGCGGTTTTTTTTAGCAACTCACCTTATCGGATGATAAAATGAATAACTAAAAAAATAAAAAGCTTTTTAAAATTCTCTATCTCCAATTCGTGATGACTACGTAATTGAGATAAATTCATTATAATCAATAAATTTATACTAAATTACTGCACACAACGTCGTATAAACGCAATTAAAACGTGCGTTTATACCTATACGTTACCTGCAATTATTTATGAGTGATTTTAACATAGAAGAATTAAGAAATGTCGTTTTGCAATACAAATTGCCAATTGCATTTGATATTCTTAATTCTACAGATCCAGGAGATCAAGGTGAGCCTTATTTAATTCAAGTTGATGATATTCCCGCCTTGATAAAAACCAAGAGAATATACGATTTCAGATGGAAAGATGGTTTTGATATGGCAGAATTTTCGAAAACGGACGAAGACAGATCTGGAATTCTTTCACATTCTGTAATTCAAATCTGGTTTGACGAACAAATGTTCAATTCTGATAAAATTGATAAAAAAATAATAAGCATAATCCCAGATCAGTTTATTGACTTATCAATAGAATACTTAAACAAGTTTATTAATATCTATAGAAGAGTATCTGATCAATTTTGGATAAGAAATATAGTTAAGAAAGACATTTTCAGTTATCAATATATTTTAATTGATAACAATGATAATCAACAGCCAATTTTCAAAATGGCTACTAAAGGTGGTGTTTACTTTAACGGGGGAAAAGAATTTCAATTAGAAAGCAATAAGGATAATCTCATACGGAATAAATTATTGGAGAATTATTATGGATTCAAAGATGAAATGATAGCATTAATGCTCGATAATTTTCACTTAGGAAGATTTAATTTGGCTTTAATTCAAGGAGCTACTCTCTTTGAAAATTTCATTTACACTGAGTTAAAAAAAACATTAAGTAACACAAAACTTGATAAGATTAAGAAAAAAGAAGATTGCGGATGTCTTGTTGGCATTTCAGAAATCTGTAAACGTGGAATAAAAGAATATTTTGAATTTGACTTTGGAGCTACTCAAGAATGGAGAGATATTCAAAAATATATGTTGAGACCACGAAATAAAATCGTTCACGGAGAAATTTTGAAAAATATTAATAGGGATGAATGTGAAAAAGGATTAATTGCCGTAAAAAAAGGTGAAAAACTACTTAAAACAGAAGTATTCAAATAACTGCAGGTAACATCGGTTAACGAGCAAATAGCGGCAGACCATCGAAAAATGACATTTTTGACTACCTTTAAAAAGATAACTTAACCGACAAATTCTCGTTTCCCAAGTCCGCTACTTGCGTTAACCGGGAACGTTTGTATGCAATAATCACGAATAACAGGAAATTAAAAAGATTTTTATGCAGGAGAAGAAAAAGGAAACTTTAGATAGTTTCAAACAGAAAATAAAGATTTCTGTTCTAAACTTTTGCGATTGGCATCGTTGATAGTGGCACTATCATAACGTTGACACGTTAAAAAGTTTAATAAAGTTAGTAGAAAAAGACCACATTTTTTATGGGGGTTTTTCTGCTAATTTTCAAGCTATCTAAAGTTGGTTGAATCCTGCGGTTTTTTTTAGCAACTCACCTTATCGGATGATAAAATGAATAACTAAAAAAATAAAAAGCTTTTTAAAATTCTCTATCTCCAATTCGTGATGACTACGTAATTGAGATAAATTCATTATAATCAATAAATTTATACTAAATTACTGCACACAACGTCGTATAAACGCAATTAAAACGTGCGTTTATACCTATACGTTAGGTGCAATTAAATATCAAAATTTTGCTTCAAAATCTTTTAAAACTTTATAAATCTCAAAAAGTATCAACTCCACTTGAAGATTTCACAACAGAAGTTTTTAGTGGAATTTTAAATTTGAATACTCAAATCAAAAAAGATTTCATAAATAACTTTTTAAATATAGCAGGATCAAATTTTGTAGTCGAAACACAAAAGAGGTATTATCTTGAAGAGTTTGGTATATGCATAATAGATTTGGTAATAGAGAATGAGATGACTTTATGCTTCATTGAAAATAAGGTAGAATCAAAAGAAGGAAAAAATCAATTAAGGAAATATTCTCAGATACTAAAAAATTCAAAAAAAGAAAACAGCTACTTGTTTTATTGCACGAAATACATTGAAAATCTGTCTAGTAATACTGATAAAAAGATAACAAAATTTCGGTGGTATGAAGTTGTTCGCTTTCTAAATAAATATCCACAAGACCCATTATTAAAAGATTTCAATTCATTTTTAAAAGAAAATAAAATGGCGCAAGATTTTAAATTTAATTCAAATAATTTTATTTCGATTGAGAATTTTCAAGATACACTTCAACTAATAAAAGACTATCTGGAATTAATCAAACCCAATTTCAAATCACATTATAAAAATTTAGGTAAATTAAATAAAGGATTTTCTACGACCTATATTCTAGAGCAGGAAAGATTGAAATATTTTTATAAAAATCTAATTAATGACAATGGATGGTCGGAAATTCGATACGGTTTTTATTTCGCCAATCAGACTTTTGAGGTAAGTATTTATGTCCATAGAGAAAAAAATCAGGCATACGATAAGTTCGTAAAGGAAATGAAGAATCTAAGTACAGATTTCATAGTAGAGAATTTGGATTATGGAACTCGAATAAGTCTTGAAGAAAAAATTTCAAAATATTTAAATGTTGAAAATTCGGAGCAAGAAATAGTCAATTGGTACCAGAATTCTTTTGAAAAATTTGATGAATTAATTATGAATACAAAAGAAATTGATTGGAATTTAAAAGCACCTAACATCGGTTAATCGCAAATAACGGGTTTTATCGAAAAAGTGTAATTTTAGAAACCAAGAAATAAATTTGTTAATCCGACAAATCCGCGTCCCTTACTCCGCCAACTGGCGATAACCGGGACCGTTGCAAACAATACCATAAAAATCGGAACTAAGAACCAAAACCAATCTTTGCGCATTGTAAAGAACAAAAATTGAAATTTAGAAAGAAAAAAATCCAGGATTCTGAAATCTAAAAGAAAAAGCGAATAAAGAAACAAAAATCACTTCGCGGACTTAAAAGCAATACGCAAAAAAACTCCACAAGAGGAATCCCGAAAAGAAGAAAAAAAGCAAAAGCACGGATAAAAATTAAACGAAAACTAAAAATTTAATCCAAGCAGCGCGCAAAATATAATCTTAACAAAAAAAGTGAAGTAAAGTTTTTAAATGTGCTTAAAATTAAAATATCAATCTAAGCGTAAAGCAGACTGTTTAAAAAAGCATGATAGAATAAAGAAGAATATGACAAGTTTAATCTTTCGGAAAATCTAATTGAAAAAGAATCATTGAGGAAAAGTATTCGTGGGAAAATAATCGCTCAAACCGAACTAAATTCTTTAGACTATCAAATACTTGGACTAATTGATACTGAAAGTGAGGATTGGAAAGATAATTCGGAAAATATAATTGATAATTTTAAAAAAGCAGTTGAAAAAGACAAATCGAATTTTATGGCTCAATTATATTTAGCACATATCTATCACGATATTGGAAATTTAGAACTTGCACTTAACAATTATTTAAAGGTTGACACTAAAGCACTAAAAGAATTTCGACTTTGGAGATATGTTAAACTAATTGAACAAATTGGATTTTGCACTTATAAACTTGGGAATGAAACAGCAGGAATAGTATTCTTTGAAAAAGTATTGAATTGGTACAAACAAACACCTGAAAATGAATTAGCAAGACCTTCAGAATTACTTGAATGTCTGCCCGAAAATCATAGAATTATAATTGAAATTAAGAAAATTGAAGATTATTTTGAATAAAAATTACGTTGCACAACACCGTGTATAATTCATTGCTAGTACTCGCCTACTTACGAAAATCCTCGCGGATTTTCTATTTTGTGTGTATTTGCTAAATTAGTTGATGAAACACGCAACGAAATCATACACAAACACGTTGTGTGTAATATGACCCACACCCTAAACCTATGAGTATTAAACTAAACGACATTTTAAATTTACAAGACTTATCTAATGTAAAAATTAGATTTAACAAAGAGAATGATAAAGAATTCGACCCAATCAAACATTTTAAAGAAAACAAACAAGCGTTATTAAACGGAAATTTTCATAATTACAGTAAGAAGTCCTACAGGTTAGGTGATTTAACAATTGGGTTTGCAAGAATTTCAAAAGATAAGTGGTTACTTTTCGATATTAGTAGAATAACAAAAGACCTTAATAAATATAATACAGTAGGCTATGAATATGAAACCGCAAAGGAATATGAAAAATATTTTGGCAGATTAATTATAGAGTTTCAAAATAAATCTCAAAACTTAATTCGTCTTGCCAAAAGTGTAATCGAGGATTGTAAAGTAAGTCAAATATTAGAAGACACATTTGACAATGACCTATTTCCCGGTTATGAAAATGTAGATATTTCCTGGAAGGATTTAAGCCGAGTAATTAACAAAAGCACTTGGAAAACTGCATTAGAAAACCAAAAAGGAATTTACTTAATTGCAGATACGTTAACAGGAAAAATGTATGTTGGAGCTGCTTATGGAGACAAAATGATATACGGAAGATGGAAAAGCTATATGAAATCTGGACACGGCGGAAATAAAGAACTTAAAACATTTTCTTCAGAATACATTAAAAATAATTTTAAGTATTCAATATTGGAAATATACAAATCCACAGTTAATGACAATATAATATTTAAAAGAGAATCTTGGTGGAAAAAAGCATTACAAACTCAAATTTGGAAATTTGGATATAATCACAATTAAAAAATACTACACACAACAATACCTATAGCAAATAGGGCAGAAAGTTCTATATTTAAAGGCTTGGGAATGCTTTTGAAGACCGCCAAATCTTTTGATTTGGCTTTTGAAAAAATAAGATAAAACAAAATGCAAAAGATTTGGCTACGAGCGCATACGGAAACGAAAAGGTTTCCTTACCGCCCTACTTGCCATAGCCGAGACGTTGCAAACAATACCATAAAAATCGGAACTAAGAACCAAAACCAATCTTTGCGCATTGTAAAGAACAAAAATTGAAATTTAGAAAGAAAAAAATCCAGGATTCTGAAATCTAAAAGAAAAAGAGAATAAAGAAACAAAAATCACTTCGCGGACTTAAAAGCAATACGCAAAAAAACTCCACAAGAGAAATCCCGAAAAGAAGAAAAAGAGCAAAAGCACGGATAAAAATTTAATCCAAGCAGAGCGCAAAATAATCGTAAGAAAAAAGTGGTACAAAGTTTTTAAATGTGTCTAAAAATAAAATACCAATCTGAGCGTAAAGCAGACTGTTTTAAAAAAACATGATAGAATAAACCGGAATAGTACAGTTTGCAACATCGGTTATGGCAAATTGCGGGCAAATTAACTGAAATTGATTATTTTAGTCACCAACAAAACTGTTTACGCTGACAAATACGCACTCCCTACTCCGCAAATTGTCAATAACCGTACACGTTGTAGCGCATATCACAAAATCCGTTTTCAGCCAACAAAACTTCAGAGCCAATTTTGAAGATAGTAACTTTTAAGTTACATTTGTAGCGATGGAAAAAATTAGAAAAGTAATAGCTTATAAAAATTATTTTCAAGATTTTCTGACTAAACAACCAATAAAAGTTCAGGATAAGATCTTTAAAGTAATCGAAGCAATAGAAACATTTGAGCGCATTCCGTCACATTATTTAAAAGCTTTAAAAGGAACAAAAGGATTATATGAAGCGAGAATAAAGTTGGGGTCTGATATTTGGAGAGTTTTTTGCTTTTTCGATAAAGGTAAATTAGTCATTTTACTAAATGGATTTACTAAAAAAACACAGAAAACACCAAAGAAGGAAATTGACAAAGCTTTAAAATTAATGGAGTCGTATAATGCCGATAAAAAGAAAAAATGATGGAAACAAAAGATTGGAAAACAATAAAAAACGAAGTTTACGGAGAAAAAGGAACTTCAAGAAGAGATGAACTTGATAGAGATTTTGAATCTTTTAAAATCGGACTTTTACTAAGAAAAGCCAGGGAAGAAAAAAACTTAACTCAAGACCAATTAGCAGAATTAATTGATAAAAAGCGTACATATATTTCACGAGTAGAAAATAATGGTAGTAACCTCACATTAAAAACACTTTATGATATCGTAGAAAAGGGTCTTGGTGGAAAAGTTAAGATTTCGATAGAAATGTAGATCGAAATACGCGCTACAACATCGGTTAAAGAAAATAGCTTGGGTTTAGCTAAAATTCTATATTTTAGAAGTCTAAATTAATCCCGGTTAAACCGACAAGTTAGCTCTTCCCTACACGCTACTTCCTTTAACCGTAACCGTTGTAGCGCATTTTTTTTATAAAGAGTACAAATGAATCAAGCTGAACATTGTAGATTATGTAAACATCAAGAAATTGATTTAAAATTTGGAACAACTTGCGGTGTTGTAAGCTTCCCTTAAAAACGAACTGTTTAAAAGTATAATATATTTTATAACTTTAAACAGTAATTATGAAGAAGAGTAGATATTCACCACAGCAAATCGCAAAGATTTTAAAGGAATTTGATAACGGAAAAACGGCCGCAGAGATCAGCCGTGAATATGGCATTAGTACAGCGGCATTTTACAAGTGGCGGGAACGCTATGGCGGTATGAACGGCAAAGAGCTGAAGCGCCTAAAAGATCTGGAAGAGGAAAATCGAAGACTGAAGCAGATGTATGCCAATCTATCCCTGGATCATCAAATGGCCAAAGAAATCATTGAAAAAAAGCTTTAAAGCCCTGCCGTAAAAGAGCCATAGCCAAAGAACTTGTTCATTACGGTATCAGCAGGGCATGCCGGGTTTTAAATATGAGCAAAAGCGTTTTTTATTACAAGCCAACCCCAAAGGACGATACTGCTATAGAGAAGGCCTTACGACAAAAAGCTAAAGAACATAGTGAGGAAGGCTTCTGGATGGCTTACGATCGATTAAGGAATGAAGGTAAGCCCTGGAACCACAAACGAGTGTACCGGGTTTATAAAAAGCTTGGCTTAAGTTTGAGAAGAAAGGTGAAAAAGCGTTTGCCTACCAGGGTTAAAGACCCCCTGGAGGCTCCTACGGCACCTAATCGTAGTTGGAGTATTGATTTTGTGACCGATGTTTTAGAAAACAAAAGGCGCTTCCGTGGCTTAACGGTAATCGATGATTACAACCGGGAAGCATTGCATATAGAAATTGATTTTTCACTGCCCAGCAAACGTGTCGTATGGGTACTAAACCATTTGATTAATCGCAGAGGGAAACCCAAAAAGATAAGAATGGATAATGGTCCTGAATTTATTGCTAAAATAGCTTCAGAGTGGAGCCAGATGCATGAAATCGACTTCCAGTACATCCAACCAGGGAAACCTACACAGAATGCTTTTATTGAACGATTCAATGGAACTTATCGAAGAGGCGTTCTCAATAAATACCTTTTTGAAGATCTCAATCAAGTAAGGGAACAAACTGAGACCTAGATGGAAGATTACAATAACGTAAGACCTCATAATGCACTGGGAAAAATGGCACCGGTAGCATTCGCTAAAATTCATTCTCCTGGCGGTACCGCCAGGAGAATGAAAAATAATATTTTTGGACAATCAAGCAGTTCTAATTAGGGGAAGCTTACA
>NZ_JAEHOK010000040.1:0-2637 GCF_016236915.1 Salegentibacter maritimus | reverse complement strand
AAAAAAGCATGATAGAATAAATCGGATTAGTACAGTTTGCAACATCGGTTATGGCAAATTGCGGGCAAATTAACTGAATTTGATTATTTTAGTCATCAACAAAACTGTTTACGCTGACAAATACGCACTCCCTACTCCGCAAATTGTCAATAACCGTAACCGTTGGCAACAATATTTTCACAAAAAAAATTTGCTATTGATTCAATTTTGGTGCAATTTTACATCAAATATAACAATTATGGCTAGACAAAGTATTTCATTTACAGAACCAAATGACGAGTGGCTGAAATCTCAAATTGAGAGTAAAGAATATTCAAGTAAAAGTGAATTGGTTAATGACCTAATAAGACAAGCTAGAAATCAGCAAATTCAAATTAATTATATTAAAAGTAAATTAGAAAAAGCTGAAAAAAGCGGATTTACAAATGACAGTAAAGAACAAATTCTAGCAAAATCAAAGTCTTTACTTAATGAGTAAATATAGGTTAAGTAACATCGCTAAAGAAGATTTAATTCGGATTCATCAATTTGGAGTAAAAAGATTTGGAGAAACTCAAGCAGATAAATATTTCGAAACGTTTTTTGAATATTTCGATCTCATTGCCGAGCAACCTTTCACGTTCGAAGCGGTTGATTTTATAAAACTTGGGTATAGAAGATGTGTATGTGGATCCGATAGCATTTATTATCGGGTAGAAAACAATATTGTCGAAATTATGACAATAATTGGAAAACAAGATTTAAGTAATATCTAATCAAAATCCAACAAGAAAATACGGTTGCCAATCGAGTAGACGGGTGACGACCTAATGGCCGTCACTACGCCTCTCGCACCACCGTACGTACGGGTCTCGTATACGGCGGTTCGATAATGATACTTATCGATTATAGTATTCGATTAAACTCATATAACCTTTCATTTTTAAGCGTTTTACGGTAATGGTGGTACGCAAAATAGGACTCTGGGCAACTGCCCAACCGCCCATTCTGGTACGGCTCCAAGCATAAGCGTGATCATAATCGACCCCCAATCGAATCAGGTTTTTCCGTTTTCGCTCGGGTTTCTTCCAGTGATGCCATATGCAATACCGTAAACGGTTTCTTAGCCATTCTTCAAGCTTTTTAAGCTTTCCTTGAATGGATACTGGTCTGAAGTAATTTATCCAGCCTCGAAGTAGCAAGTTGATGCGTTGGATACGTTCTTCAAAACTCGCGGGTATCGTCTTCTTGGTCAGGTATTTAAGCTTTGCCTTAAACTCTTTCCACTTTGATGATCCAGCTATTAGTTGATATTTTCCTTTCTCCCCTTTCTTGTAGGTTGGTACAAAACCAAACCCCAATACTTGAAAATCTAAAGGTTTACGTATGCCACTCTTCTCCCTGTGATCATCCCCCAAAAATTAGGACAGTAAGTTAAGTTCAAAAATAACCTTAATTTTACTGTATTATGACACGAAGAAAATTTACCTCAAAGTTTAAAACGAAAGTAGTTCTTGAAGCCTTGAAAGAGCGTCAAACGGTCAAGGAACTAGCACAAAAATTTGAGATTACTCCACAACAGATCAATACCTGGAAACGCAATTTCCTAAATGAGGCCGATACTGTTTTTTCAAAAGGGGAAAAATCAAAAAAATCAGAAGAAGAGGAAAAGAAAGACCAACTTCTTAAGGTGATTGGGGAGCTTAAAGTGGAGAATGATTTTTTAAAAAACGCCTTGCGATAAAACCTTTAGAAGAGCGTCGAACAATGATATGCAAGGGTCATTCCAAGCTCAGCCTCCAGCAGCAATGCAAGCTATTGCACATCCACCGCAGTGGAATCTATTATAGACCTCGTGGAGAAAGTAAACTTAATTTAGAACTGATGCGCCTGATGGATGAACATTATACCCATCATCCTTTTAAAGGTGCCAGGAGAATGCATACCTGGCTTACCCTGGATAAAGGGTATAAAGTCAATAAAAAGCGTATTGAACGTCTCTATTCCCGGATTATGGGACTCAGAGCTATTATGCCCGGGAAACATACCTCCAGGCGAAACAAAGAACATAAGGTGTATCCTTATTTATTGCGGAATCTTACAGTAGACCGTCCCAATCAGGTCTGGGCGATCGATATTACTTACATTCCTATGCGAAAAGGTTTTATGTATCTGGTAGCCATCATAGACCTGCATAGTCGCTATGTTCTTAACTGGTCTGTGTCCAATTCAATGGATGCCCAGTGGTGTAAAGAAACTTTAGAAGAAGCTATTGAAATCCATGGGACTCCTGAGATCATTAATACCGATCAGGGAAGCCAGTTTACTTCAGAGATCTTTACCCACAGGGTACTATCTAAAAATATTAAACTCAGTATGGATGGAAAAGGAAGAGCTATCGATAATGTATTTATAGAAAGGCTTTGGAGAAGTGTGAAGTACGAAAGTATTTATTTAAATCCTCCAGAATCTGGAGTAGATCTGTACCAACAACTCAATACCTATTTTAAATTTTACAACCACCAAAGAAGGCACCAGGGAATAGAAAATGAAATACCTTATAACCGATATTTAAACCAAAAAAGAAAGGCTGCTTGATAAATGAAAAATAGAACTTAATTTAGCAGCAAAGCTGTCCTAACAAATGGGGGTACTTTA
>NZ_JAEHOK010000004.1 GCF_016236915.1 Salegentibacter maritimus | reverse complement strand
TTCCTTTAGACTTGCAAGAGTAAAATTTGTGTAAATTAAGGATTAAAAAAGAGTAGGCTAACTATAACAAGTTCCAGTTAAAAGAGCTATATGCTGATTCAGTACCTACTCTTTCCCTAAATAGTAACTCAAATAGAAATTCGGGATTAAAAGCCCATTATTAAGGAATTGAGTCCTATTTAATTTAATCCATTCATAACTAAAACCAAAATTATGAAAAATTCATTGACTTTTGTAGGTATTGATATCAGTAAAAACACATTGGATATTTGTTCTATAAAAGGTGAGAAGAAACTGGCCAAACGTATTGATAACAACAAAAAAGCTATAAAAGTTTTTTTTAGTGGCTCAAAGCCACAAAGTTTAAAAGTCTGTATTGAGAATACGGGGCGATATGGCCGTAAGATTATTGAAGTCTTAACCTCTTTAAATATCGTTTTTTACGAAGTAAATCCTTTGCATTTACACAAAAGTATTGGACTCACCAGAGGAAAAGATGATATTATAGATGCCTTCCGTATTGCTAAATTCCTGGAAAAAAACCACACAGAACTCGAACCACATCAAAAACCAGAACCGGGAATAGAAAAGCTGAAAGCACTTATATCCCATAGGAACCTGTTAATTAAGCAAAGAGCCCAACTCAAAGCAAAAAACAAAGAAAACCTACTGATTGCAGATCTTGACTTGCCGCAACTGGAAGAGCACGGAGCTGAACTTATTCAATTACTAACTGAAAAAATAAAACAAACCGACAAATCAATAATTGAGGTTATTGAGCACAATAGTGTATTGAAGCACCAATACCATTTAATACGTGCTATTCCTGGAGTAGGTCCTATTTTATCGTGGAATATGTTGATTAAAACAAATGCATTTAAATCGATCACAAATCCTCGTAAATTTGCCTGTTATGCTGGAGTGGCGCCATTTTCAAAAAGTTCAGGAACTTCTGTTTTTGGTAGGGCATCGGTTTCTATCTATGCAGATAAAGGCATTAAGAAAATACTGCATTTAGCAGCCATGAGGGCGATCCAATTGCCTTCTGATTTAAAACAATATTACCATCGAAAGGTAAATGAAGGCAAAAACAAAATGAGCGTCTTAAATGCTGTAAGAAATAAGATCATTCATAGAATTTTTGCCATCATAAAAAATCAAAAAATATATAATAATAACTTGCAAGTGTCATAGAAATCAGCTTGATGAAAAATAGGTTTTTCAAACAGCTTCTTTCTGGAAATAAAAAGGGGCTAATGTCCCTTTCTTACTCGATAATCGATAGATTTATCCCGATAGTTATCCGGCCTCTTAGGCTTGGCTCAAAATGGAATTATATTCTCCGATCTTGCTTCGAAGTAGTTTGCTTATTAATTCTTTTTCACAAGGTTTTGATGCCCCAAAGTTGAGATTTTCATAAATTTTATAATTCATTTTAAAGCCGAAGCCCTTTCCAATTTTAACAAAGCTACAACTAAGCTTCCGTGTTAATTCTTTTAAATTTAAGAATAGAAGAAACCTAAAAAATAATATTATGGCTAAAGATCATGGACCATCTATTAAAAATGATGAGCAATACGAGGAATTAAGGGATAAAGGAATGAGTAAATCTAAAGCAGCACGAATTGCAAACGACCCCAATTCTGGTGAAAAAGGTGGAAAAGCCGATAAATATGAAGAGCGTACCAAAGAGGAACTCTATGAGAAAGCCCAGGAGATCGGGATTGAAGGCCGGAGCGATATGAGTAAAGATGAATTGATAAAGGCCCTTAGAAACCACTAGAATGAGTAATAGGTAGCTGTTCTAGGGGTTTTTCATGTTTAGATTTATTAAAAAAGAAGCTTAATCTTGATACGCTAAATAGGTACAGGAGTTACCATATTTTGTAGAGAGGCATAAAATAAAGATAAAAACGAAAGTAGAAGAGAGGTTTTGAAGGTATGTAAGGTTGATGTATGTAAAACAGATCAGTTAGCACTTCGCATCTTCCTAAAGTTTATTTAAAAGTAAGGTCGCGCTATCCTATAATTTTTAACTTGTCCGAAAGCGCAAATTTCATGAAAAAAAGAATACGTAAGCTGGCTGGCAGGTATAAGCTAATAGATCAGGTATTAATTACACCTTATAGAAGCTATGCTACACATTCTCATTTATATATAAAAGGCCGTGTATTGGATAATGAGCCGCTAAAAATTATTAAGGATGCCAATATTTTTAGAACCATAAAAACCACTTATAAGCAGTTTGATACTTTTGAGATTCCTGATGCTCAGGTAGATTTACTACTGCCTGGGAAAGTGCCGGCAACTACAAAAACCAATGCGGAAGGCTATTTTTTATTTGACAATGATATTAAGCAAAACCTGGCACAGTATGCAGATGCAGAGGGCTGGTTAGATTATAAGCTATACTATAAGGGGCCAATGGGGAAGAAAACCCAGTTATTGGAAAATCCGTTTACCGGTAGTTTTTTAATTCCGGATCCCGAAGCAGAATATGGTGTAATTAGCGATATAGACGATACCATTTTACATACCGGTGTTACGTCTTTTTTAAAACTTAGATTGCTCAAAAATTCATTGCTGACCAATGCCTATGATAGAATTCCGCTAAAGGGAGCGGCAGAATTTTACCAAAAACTGCACAAAGGACGTAACAACACACCAAATAACCCCATTTTTTATTTAAGTAACAGCCCGTGGAATTTATATGAGTATTTAAAATTATTTTTAGACCATAATGCTTTTCCCAAAGGACCAATTTTACTCCGGAAATTTAGCACGCCGTTCGATGGGAGTTTGAAACCGGAAAAACCACATAAGCAAAAAGAAATCACCAATATTTTACAGACCTATACAGGTATGAATTTTATTCTTATAGGTGATAGTGGTGAACACGACGCTTCTATCTATACCGAGATTGCTGCCCAATATCCCGATAGGATTCTGGCAATTTATTTGCGTAGTGTAAAACATAAAAAGCAGATGAACCGGGTGCGAAGTATAATCGATAACTTCAATACCACTCCTGTGCTAATGGTAGAATCTTCGCAAGAAGCCGTAGCCCACGCAAAAGGACAGGGGTTTATCTAATACTAGTCGTCAATGCTTTTTCCTACTGCAGTTTTTCTGCTGGCCGCCGTTTTTCTAGGCATCGTTCTAAAAATATGATCCCAAAGTGGGGAAGATACCCCAAATGCCCTGTCTGGCTCACGGTAGTGATGAATGCTATGGTGCTGCCATAAAACTTTTAAGAAATTGTTTGGTACCTTAAAAGCGTGCACCGAGTAGTGTACGGCAAGGTAGCCTGCATACCCAATTAAAAATCCGGCAAGGAAACCAAAAACATAATCTCCCAATACCGCCCGGTATATAATAAAAAGTATGGTAGCAATTATTAAACTCAACACCGGTGGCATGGCTAGCCTTGATTTATCTTTTGGATAGTCATGGTGTACCCCATGCATGGTGTAAGATATTTTTTTCTTTCTTTCGCTGGTAGCAGGGATATGGTACAAATACCTGTGCATAATATATTCCACAAAAGTAAAAAAGAAAAGACCGGCCGCGAAAAGGCCTATCATCATAGGTGCTTCAAAACCTTTTTCAATAACTCCGTAGTAGATTAAAGCAGCAGCAATAAGCCCAAAAATAATTAGGGGCAGGGAAATATGTGTATGCGTTAGCTTTTCTAAAATAGGGTTATCAAATAGTTTTGGAGAGCCCTTATGTTTTGGTCGTTTAAGTTTTGTTGATTCCATCTTACTTGTTTTTAAAATAATCCGTGAAGCTCAGCGTCAATTCGGTTTATAATATCTCCTAGATCTTCAGGGTTATCTACAAAGTTAATATTATCTACATCTATTATCAATAGATTGCCTTTGTTGTAGTTATGAACCCATGCTTCGTAGCGTTCATTTAACCTGCTCAAATAATCTATAGAAATAGAGTTTTCGTAATCCCGGCCTCTTTTGTGTATTTGAGAGACAAGGTTTGGGATGCTGCTTCTTAAATAAATAAGAAGATCGGGGCCCTGCACCACGCCTTCCATAAGATCAAAAAGAGAACTGTAGTTTTCAAAGTCCCTGTTGGTCATTAATCCCATTGCGTGAAGGTTAGGGGCAAAAATATGGGCATCTTCATAGATTGTTCTATCCTGGATGATTTTTTTTCCGCTCTCTCGTATTTGAAGTGTTTGCCGAAATCTACTATTTAAAAAGTAAATTTGGAGGTTAAAAGACCAACGTTCCATTTTATTATAGAAATCTTCGAGGTAGGGATTTTCTAAGACATCTTCATACTGTGCCTCCCAATTATAATGTTTTGCCAATAATTTAGTAAGGGTGGTTTTTCCCGCGCCAATGTTCCCTGCAATCGCTACATGCATAAAGTTGTTATAATTAGATAGTTGTTAGAGCCGCTTTAAAAAGCGGCCTGCAAAGATACAAGAATTAGTATTCTTTGAATTTTCCACTTTGTCAAAATACTCATAAATCTTGAAAAGCTAAAGTTTTTCATTCTATATCTTCTTAAAATTCATTAACTTAAAGCTATGAAATTCCTGTTAAAATATTTCTTCCTTATTTTTTATTGCGGAATTCAATTAGGAACGGCTCAGGAGAAAGAGAAGGACTATTTAATGCTTGCCCGCAGTGATTATAGTTTTAAAGAAACGGCCTCGCGTTTGGCAAAAACTTTAGAACAACATAATACGTTCACTTTTTTTTCAAAAATTGAACATTCAAAAGAGGCTAAAAAAGCCGGTTTAGAGCTCTCAGAAAATCTCCTTTTTATTTTTGGTGATCCTAAACAAGGTTCCCTTTTAATGCAAAAAGATCAATTGGCGGGTCTGGAACTCCCGCTTAAAATATTGGTATATAAACAAGACAATCAAACTATAATAACATATAGTAGTACCAATTACCTGAAACAGCGCTACGATCTTAGAAAAAACAAGGATCTGGGGAATCTTAGTAAAACGCTTAAAAGCATAGTTTCTAAAACTGCGGGCAATAGGGTTAAAAGCTCCGGAAAGCTCAAGCTGAAAAAACACCAGGGTATTATCTCAGAAATTAGTGAGTTTAACTTTAATGCCACTTACAATCGTCTTGTAACGGCGATTAAAGAGAATCCTGATTTGCAGATTTTTATGGAGTTAGATCATTTTAAAAATGCTGAGGAAATAAATATTGGATTGCGCCCTACTAAACTCATCATATTTGGGAGTCCAAAAATTGGTACGCCAATTATGAAGGAGAATAGCAAAATTGCCCTGGAATTACCGATTAAATTTTTGGTTTGGCGTGATGAAGCCGGTGTGGTGAAAATATCCTACAACGACCCTGTGTTTCTGGCACAAAGGTTTAAACTTACCAAAAACCTTCCACAGTTGAGTGCTATGAAAAATGCATTGGAGGAACTAAGTGGAAATGTCGCAAAATATTAAGCGATATTGTTTTTAACCAATTTTCTATATTGATTAGGAGTAATTTTCTCAAAGCGCTTAAACTGACGGTTAAAATAGCTGGTATTGTTAAAGCCACTTTTATAAGCGATATCGGCAAACTTTTTATTTGTTTGCTGAATAAGTTTTTTTGCAAACTTAATTCGCTCTGCGTTTAGGTAATCTATTGGGCTTTCGCCAAAGGTGTTTTTAAAGCTTCTATAAAAGTTTGAAGTGCTCATACAGGCTTTATTGGCCAATTTATCTACTTGAATATTTTCGGTAAGGTGCTCCCGCATGTATTTTACAATAAAAGCCATCCTATTATTGTCAAAAAGTGTTTCGTTGTCTAAAAGCATAACCTTTGCTTTGGTTTGAAGCAACCTAATAATAAGTTCTTTTAGCATTAAATCTAGCAATGCGTCTCTAGCTGTCCCGGCCTCCAGGAAAGTATTGAAAATTCGATCTAGTACAAATTGTACCTGTTGATTATTGTCTAAATGAACCGCAGTAGTGTCGAAACTATGAGTGTCATTTTCAAATTCAATTCGGGTGTTTTCATTAAAGATTTCAACCGTTTCTTTAATCTTTTCAGGATCAATTCCCAAGGCAAGGCACCGGGTTGGATTTTTTGCACTTGCTAACGGAAAGTCTATAAGCATCTTTTTATCTGAAGGCAAAACAACCGATTCCCCTGGGAAAAAATCAAAGGCCTTTATTCCGTCAAGATGCATCACCTTTTTTCCGGTAAGCATACTCGCAATAATTGGGAATCCAAACTTAAGGTTTATCTTCTCGGCTACCTGCCTGGTTTCAAAAACATTTAACTCAGCGTAATCTGAACTGTAGATCGTTCTGTTTTCAATAGAAGTTTTTAGCTTTAAATCGTGATTATATTTTAGTAAATTATCATTCAAAACCTTTTTAATTTAATTACTTGATAGTAATGTGGTATTTATTAATAGGAATGTTCAATTAATTGGTGTTAAATTTAAATAAATTGTATTGCTAAAATATTAAAATTATTTCTATGAGCTACTCAGCACCAAAATTTAAAGAAAAATACGGTAATTTTATTAATGGGAAATTTCAGGATCCTATAGATGGGGCCTATTTTGAAAACCATTCTCCGGTAGATAATAAGGTATTGGCGAAATATCCCAGGTCTAATGAAAAGGATGTGAATAATGCCATTGAAGCGGCTAACAATGCTAAACACGAGTGGGGGAAAACCTCGGCTTCAGAACGGGCTGCTATTTTGCATAAAATTGCCGATGTAATCCAGGAAAACCTGGAAACATTTGCACAAATGGAAACCGCCGATAATGGGAAGGCTATTCGGGAAACAATGAATGCCGATGTACCCCTGGCCATAGATCATTTTAGGTATTTTGCGGCCGCAATTAGGGCCGAAGAAGGTTCGGCTACCGAACTTAATGAAAATACCCTCTCTTTAATTATAAATGAACCTTTGGGAGTGGTTGCCCAAATTATTCCGTGGAACTTTCCATTATTAATGCTTGCCTGGAAGGTAGCGCCTGCTTTAGCATCTGGTAACTGCATTGTTTTAAAACCTGCTGAACAAACCCCTGCTTCAGCAACATTTTTAGCCGAAAAAATAGCTGATTTATTGCCCCCGGGTGTATTTAACGTGATTCACGGTTTTGGGCCCGAAGCAGGAAAACCATTAGCGTCAAGCCCAAATGTAGACAAAGTTGCCTTCACGGGAGAAACCACTACCGGGCAATTAATTATGCAATATGCTTCAAAAAACCTACACCCGGTAACTATGGAATTGGGTGGAAAATCGCCTAATGTATTTTTTAATAGCATAATGGACCATGACGATGCTTTTCTCGATAAATGTATTGAAGGCGCCGTACTTTTCGCCTTTAACCAGGGAGAGGTTTGTACTGCACCTTCCAGAATTTTAATCCAGGAAGATATTTACGACGAATTTATTAAGCGGGTAATTGAGCGTACCAAAGCTATAAAAATGGGTAATCCGTTTGAAGAATCTACCATGATGGGTGCCCAGGCTTCCAGTGATCAGCATCAAAAAATCCTGGAATATATCAAGATAGGAAAAGATGAGGGTGCCGAGGTTTTAGCCGGAGGAGGAGCAGCAAAACTGGATGGAGATTTAGGAAACGGATTTTATATTCAGCCCACTATTCTGAAAGGTCATAATAAAATGAGGGTGTTTCAGGAAGAAATTTTTGGCCCGGTGGTAGCCGTTTGTACTTTTAAAGATGAAGCCGAGGCTATTGAAATTGCAAACGATACGATGTATGGTCTTGGTGCCGGGGTTTGGACCCGTGATGCACATCAATTATATCAAATTCCACGGGCAATAAAAGCCGGTCGGGTTTGGGTAAATTGCTATCATGATTATCCGGCCCACGCGCCATTTGGAGGTTACAAAAAATCTGGTTTTGGAAGGGAAAATCATTTAATGATGTTAAACCATTATCGCCAAAGCAAAAATATGTTAATCTCCTACGATAAGAATAAACTGGGTTTCTTTTAAAAAATGGATTATAAAAGAGTAGAAATAACTCCTGAAGCAAATAAATTGCTACAAGAACTGAAGCAACAGCACGGCGAGGTGATTTTTCACCAAAGTGGTGGCTGTTGCGACGGCTCTACCCCTATGTTATTGCCAAAAGAAGATTTTTATATTGATGATAACGATATATTGCTTGGCGAAGTTGGTGGAGTGAATTTTTATATGAGCCGGGACCAATTCGAATATTGGAAGCATACCCATTTAACGGTAGATATCGTTAAGGGGAGGGGAGGTAGTTTCTCTTTAGATATCCCTACCGGCTACCGTTTTCTTATAAAGTCACGAATGCTTAATGAGGAAGAAAATAAAAATTTAAACCCTTAAAATATTGCTTAGGCAATGCCTGAAAACTGCATATACCCCAAATATGCCGTTTTTCAGGTTTTTTTTTGATATCTAGATTTAATTTTTTTGTCTTTTAAAATCCCTAAGATGTTCGAATTTGAAACTAATTTATTGGCACTGCCAAAGGGTGTAACACCCCGAGGTAGTTTACTTTAAAATTATGCTGCACGATATTTCTGTGGAATTTAATGAACCCATTTGTAAATTTCAGAAGAAGTATAACACTCACCGCATTTAGAAAACATCCAAAGGCAGTCTATAAAATCGGTTAGCATATGGAAAAGTAAACCTATAAATATCAATTTCCATAGCTTGTTCTTAATAAAAAGTACACCTAATACATAACCCGCGATGGCAAAATGTGAATGTAGGGGATGATAGCCAATTCCGCAGCGCATAGGGTGAAATAGGGGAGTGGCAAAAATATGGTCTATATCTACAGTCATGGTAGCCAGTAGAATAAGCCAGTTTTTTTTCCAGTTCTTTTTATCATAGAACCAGGCAATAGCACCAATGGCTATAAAATGAAGAAAATAATGTGTGAATGTTTGCAAATGAAGCTCTTAAAAATTGAAGTTTTTAAAGAAAATTGAAGCCTGTATTTAACTTATTAAGGCTCCTCTTTCTCTTCAGCAGAAGATTCTATCTTGCCCTTTAAAAGATCTTTCATTTTATTTTTGAGTACGATAAATCGCCAAATTCCAATAGTAAGAAACAAAACAGAAATTACCAGGGCCAAATAGCCAATGTAATGCATCTCTTGATATTCCTTTAGCTGAATTAAAGCCAATCCCCCCAGTAAAAAATACATAGATGCTTGCGTGTAAGATAACAATGTACGCTCATTGGCGAGCTTAGTTCTTTCTAGCGCAAGATGTTCACGAATAATGCTTTCATCTATTTTTCTGTGAGTGAAAAGCTTACCAAATTTTACCCTTCTCATAAAATTTCATATTTCAGCATAGAAACTGGATAGTTAATTTGCTTTAAAAGTTACCAAATTAGGTTTGTTTAAACAAAAGCTAAAATTAACTATCCAATTTATGAGTTTTTAATTTGTTAATCTATGGCAGGTACAACCGGGAGCAGTAAAGCTCTGGGTGCTTTCGTGCCATGGGAAAGCCGCATTATATTTGTTGTTTTCCCAGTAAAATTCATTGCGTTCTTTTGGGTTGTTTCCAATTTCATTCATAGTCTCGGCTTCATAAAGCCTGCCATTTACCATGGTATAAATAACCGATTCAGAGTTACGAATATCCTCCAATGGATTTTTCTCTAAAACAATTAAATCGGCTAGTTTACCTTCTTCTAAAGACCCGATTTCACTACCCATGCCAATATATTCGGCACCGTTAATGGTGGCGGCTTGGAGGGCTTCCAAATTCGTCATGCCTCCCATTTGCAATAACCAAAGTTCCCAGTGGGCACCAAGACCCTGTAACTGCCCGTGTGCGCCAAGATTTACTTTTACACCAAGGTCAGATAGTTCTTTAGCGGTGTTTGAAACTAAAATAGGTCCGTTTTCATATTCTTCATCAGGAAGTTTGGTACGGTGCCTTGATCTTGAATCTACAATTTGACGCGGAGTAAAATTCAGTAAACGCTCATTCTCCCAAACATTATCTTTTTGATAAAAATAATATTCACCGTTTACGCCTCCATAATTAACTATTAATGTAGGGGTGTAACCGGTTTTGCTGTTTCCCCAAAGTGTTTCTATATCTTTATAAACAGGAGCTATAGGAATATTATGCTCTATCCCGGTGTGCCCATCTACAATCATATTCATATTATGCAAAAACGTACTTCCACCTTCGGGCACTACGTTCATCTCTAACTCTTTCGCTGCCTGCATTATTTGCTGGCGCTGTTCGCGGCGTGGTTGATTATAACTTTTTACCGAGGTTGCCCCAAAGGCTTTTGTTCTTCTTAAAGCCGATTTAGCATCTTCCAAACTATTTATAACTGCTTTAAAATCTCCTTCAGCACCGTATAAAATAATTCCCGTTGAGTAAATTCTAGGCCCTACCATTTCACCGGCTTTTACCAGTTCTGCCATACTAAAAATGCTTTCACTTAAAGCCGAAGGATCGTGCACGGTAGTTACCCCAAAGGCCATATTTGCGTATAAAGGCCAATGCTTTTTGGGGGTTAAACCATATCTAAAAGCACCAATATGAGCGTGTGCATCTACAATACCCGGCATGATGGTTTTTCCTTCCAGGTCATAAACTTTGGCATTATTGGGAATAGTCACTTCGGAAGCTTCGCCTACTGAAACAATTTTATTTTCCTTAATTAAAATACTTCCGTTTTCAATTATCTCGTCACCATTCATGGTAATGATCCTGGCATTTGTGAAAGCTATTTGCCCTTTAGGTACATCGGTTTTTAATTCCAATCCTATTTTTGTTCCTTTTTCGGTAATGGCTGGAATAGAATCTGGAGAGCTTTCCAGGAACGTAAAACGCTCTGAAACTTTATTGGTAAAATACTCGTCACCTAAAGTCCAGTGTACTTTTTCACTGTTGTTAGACCAATGCAAGTTCATCCCGGCATCTTTGGTGATTTGGGTTACCGGAATACTTTTGGTATTGTTATCTAAATCTAAAGGTCTTCCTGTTAAGGTAAGTGGTGCTAAATAGGCCTGGTGCAGGTGGCTAAAAGCTACCCATTCATTGTCTGGGCTAGGTACTAAACGGTTGGCACGTTTTGAATTTATATGCGTGCGCTCGTCATTTCCGTTTAAATCAATACTTTTTAGGCTTTTTTGCAAGCTACCCATAAGTGCACCCCCGGTTTGAAAGAAAATACGGGAATCGTCTTTGTTGTACATCGGGAAATCTCCTGTGTGGTGGATTTTCTTTTTGTTTTCTCCTGAAGCACTTATCGTGTAAATTCCCGGTTCTTTGCTAAATGTTTGCCCCTGGTCACTATTGCCCCTTTCTTTCACAAAAACAATTTGTTCTCCATTATTTGAAAAAGCCGGGTTTCTGTAAATACCTTTTTCTGAAGTTAGCTTCTGCGGATTTCTTCCATTTAGGCTAACTTTCATTAAAGCTCCCATTTCTGAGTCGTTCCAGGTTACGTAAACAATTTCTTTCCCGTTTGGAGAAAAAGCAGGTTCAAATTCAAAATCTTCACTCTTTGTAATTCGCTGAGGTTTTCCGTTAGGTAAAGATTTTTTCCACAAATAACCAACGGCATTAAAAACCAGGGTTTTTCCGTTTGGTGAAGTCACCGCATGGCGAATTACTTTTGGGTTGAATTCTTCTGAAAACACCTGGTGTTCGCTACGATGGGTTTCAGCGATTTCTATGGTGTTTTCAACTTCAAAAGGAATTACTTCGGTTTCGTAATTTTCAATATTTACTTTATTGATTTTTCCTTCACTCCAAAAAACAAGCTCTTTTCCTGAAGGCATCCAACTAAATCCGGGATATACCCCAAAAATAGCCCAGGCTTCCTGTTGGTCTTTACTCAATTTATCGTAAACCGGCCATTCTTCGCCTGTTTCCAGATCGTGAATGTATAAAACCGATTTGGTTCTAACTCGTTTAATAAAAGCAAGTTTTTTGCCATCGGGTGAAACCTGAGGTCTAGCTGCGCCCCCGGGACCACCGGTGATAGTTTTATTTTTACCGGTTTCAAAATCGTAGCGTTTTATTACGTAAATCTGCTTATTCGGGTCTTTGTTGTATTGAAACATTCCGCCGGGATACATATCTTCACTGTAGTAAAGGTAGCGGCCATCTGGAGAAATACTGGGCTCATTTACGTCTTGCTGGTCGTTTTTACGTTCTGTAAGTTGTAGGCCTCCTTCACCGCCAATATGGTACAGCCACATCTCGCCGGCACCAAGAGAACGTCCCGAGGTAAAATGTTTTCTGGCTACTATGGCATTGCCATCTGGAGTCCAAACCGCATTGTTTAATAGCCTGAAATTTTCTTTGGTAAGTTGCCTGGCATTTTCTCCTTCGGCATCCATAATCCAAATATTGTCACCGCCTCCGGCATCGCTGGTAAAAGATATTTTAGAACCATCGGGGCTAAATCGCGGCTGAACTTCATAGGCCATACCACTTCTTAAAAGTTCTGCTTTACCACCGGTAATTGGCATTTTGTAGATATCGCCCAAAAGGTCAAAAACAATGGTTTTGCCATCTGAGGAAACATCAAGGTTCATCCAGGTGCCCTCATTGGTTTGAAGCTGAACTTCTTTAATATTCCAATCGTCGGAATAAGGATTGTTTACATCCCATTTCTTTTTCTCTTCGTCTTCCTGAGAGAAAAGTGGTGAAGCGGCTAAAAGTAACAAGATAGCCGGAAGGAAATTTCTAAGCATAGTGTAATTTTTAATGATTTTTGTTATGATGCCAATTATAAAAGTCTCAATTCGAGCGTTTTTTGAAGTGAAAAAATGTATTGAGAAGGCTAAACACTTGAGTCTGTTCTCAATTAATTTTCATTGTTATTATTCATAAAAACTATTCGAATTGATATGCCCTTAGTGTTTAATAAGCTCTTATTTTAAGAGGCTAAATATACTATGAAATGCTTAAAAGCTAAAGCAGATATGTAGATTTAAAACCTGAAATCTTATGACGCATGTTTTTTATGATTATTACTTTTTCTATTAAGTTTGATGTAAATAATATTTTACTGAAATTCTTAAAAAAATGGGAGATAATAAACCTGAAGTTTGGTTACGGGGAAAAGTAGCGGGGGTGCCTAATTTGTTGCAGCCTGTGGCTCATGCACTTTTGCAATCCATGGAAGAAATAGAAAAATACACGCAGGGATTTCCGGAAGAGTTACTTTGGAAAATACCCTCAGGAAGAGCTTCTGTGGGTTTTCATTTGCAACATTTAACCGGAGTAGTAGATAGAATGTTAAGCTATGCAAAAACTGAAAAGCTATCGGAAGCTCAATTTGCTTATTTGAAAAATGAGGGAAATTCAAATGAAGATATTTCCATAAAAATCCTGGTACAAAATTTCCGAAAGAAGGTAGAGGAGGCAGTCGTTTTTCTTAAAAATACCCCTGAAGATATTTTGACAGAAAATAGACCGGTGGGTAGAAAAGCATTGCCATCTAGCGTAATTGGTTTGTTGTTTCACGCAGCAGAACATAGCCAACGGCACGTTGGGCAAGTTTTGGTAACGGTGAGTTTTTTAAAGGAAAACCGGGAAATTTAAAAAGGTAAATTGCTTACATCTACATTGCCTCCCGAGATAATAATCCCTACTTTTTTTCCCTGAAATTTTTCTTTTTCACGTAAAAGGGCTGCAAAAGCTACCGCTGCCGATGGTTCAACTACAATTTTAAGCCGTTCCCAAATAAGCTTCATAGCGGAAATAATTTCTTCTTCCTCTACCCGAATAATTTCAGAGACTCTTTCTTGAATAATAGGGAAGTTTTTATCGCCCAGGTGGGTTTTTAAACCATCGGCAATGGTATTGGTACTTTTGTTAAACTCAATTTTTCCGCTTTTAAGAGACCTGTAGGCATCGTCAACTTCAAAGGGTTCTGCACCTATAGTTTTGCATTTTTCAGCATAAAAGTCTACCGCAAGTGCTGTGCCCGCTAAAAGTCCGCCGCCACCAACGGGAGTTATAATTACGTCTAATTCGGGAAAATCTTCCAGAAATTCCTTAGCTGCGGTGCCCTGTCCATAAATTACATCAAGATCATTAGAAGGATGCAGAAAAATAGCTCCCGTGTCTTCCTGTATTTTTTTGGCTGCTGATTCCCGGGCTTTTATATTGGGTTCACATTCGGTAATTTGCCCGCCATAAGTTTTTACGGCCTCTTTCTTTACTTGTGGAGCAGAGGAGGGCATTACAATGTAAGCCGGAATTCCCAGACTTTTTGCTGAAAGTGAAACTGCTTGTGCAAAGTTGCCCGAAGAATGGGTAACCACGCCTTTTTTACGCTCTTCTGCACCTAACGCCAAAATTGCGGCCGTAGCACCACGCATTTTAAAAGCACCCATTCTTTGAAAATTCTCGCATTTAAAATATACTTCGGTCCCTGCGAGACCGTTCAATAATCGCGATCGCATAATGGGCGTGCGCTTAATATAGGGTGCAATATTGGAGTGTAAGTTTGTGAATTCCTCTTTGCTTATCATCATACAAGACTTCTACGAATAAAATTAATGCCAATAAATGTTGCGATTTTAATAGCAATGAAATAAACGCTTATTTTTTTTCTTCAATGGGTACAGCAAAAACCGGTATTTCAGCGTTTTTAAAAAGTTCTACCGATACACTTTCGGCAAAAAGATTGTAAAAAAAGCTGTGTTTGTGCGTACCTACAATAAGCATATCGGCTTTCAATTTTTTGGCTTCTTCCAGAACCGTTTCTACAGTAGAGCCTTGAATTAAAAGGGCTTCAGATGGTATTTTTTCACTAATAAACATCTTGCAAATTTCCTGTAATTCTTTATGTTCGGTTTTAAGTTCGTCGGCACGCATGTCCCTTATGTATTGAGGGCCGGTGCTATAACCCACAAAATCGGGATCTGGGGCGGCCACGTGAACCACCCAGATCTTTGCCTTAAATTTCATTGCAATACTTTCAGCATAAGCCATTAGTTCCCCAACGGCATCGTTAAAATCTATGGCTACAAGAATGTTTTTGAAATTTTTCATAAGTAACTTTTTTATTGGCGCCGCAAAAGGGTGTAATACCTCCAAGGCTTGCCTCGACATTAAAAATTTGTTTCCAACGAATGCCTCGTGAGCTTGACACGAGGTAGTTTACTAATAACCTATGTCTCTTTTTACTTCATTTTTAAGTGGTTCCCTGTCCTGCAATCTTTCGTAGTTTTCAATAATTTGCGGTACCACAGATTTTGGATGGGTAACACTGGCAATGTGGGGAGTTACTCTAATTTTTGGGTGTTTCCAAAACGGATGTTCATCTCTAATGGGTTCTTCCCAAAATACATCTAAGGCAGCCCCCGAAAGATGACCATCATCTACTTTGGCCAATAAGTCCTGCTCTACCAAATGTTCTCCACGCGCAACATTTATTAGATAGGCCCCCTTTGGTAATTTTTCGAATAATTCTTTGTCGAGTATTTTTTCGGTATTCGGAGTTAAAGGGAGCATATTTACCAGGATATTGGATTGTTCCAGGAATTCGTCTAGTTCATCTTCGCCGGCAAAGCTTTCTACATTTTCAATTTCTTTTTTATTTCTTGAAAATCCAATTACCTGAAAATCGTTTTGAAGTAATTTATGTGCTACCCGTTGTCCCAGGTTTCCAATTCCTAAAATCCCTACTTTAATTTGATTGTTTCGGGTGTAGGGAACAGGTTCCCACTTTTCGTTAAGTTGACTTTCCCTGTAATGCAGAAGGTTTCTTTGGTGAGCCAGAATAAGGCTCAGTACAAAAGTCCCCATATCTTCTTCTAATCTATCATCTACTACTTTAGTGATTTTAATATTTTCGGGAAGCTCTTCATCACTGGTAATATGGTCTACCCCGGCACCCATAGAAGCAATCACTTTTAAATTAGGGTAATTTTTGAAAATTCCGCGTGGATGCTTCCAGGTAAGGGCAAACTCTACTTCTTCTTTATCATGGTCTTCCGGATAAACATAAATGTTTAGGCCCGGATGTTGTTCTTTTAATGCTTTAACCCAGGCTTCCGGGTCTTTCCCCGGACTAATAACTAATAATGACATTCTTTTTCTATTTTTTTTGATTAGTATTAACTCACAAATGCACTATAACCCGTAATTGCACGGCCTACAATAAGTGAATTTATTTCTTTTGTTCCTTCATAACTATAAATGGCTTCTGCATCGGCCACAAAACGCGCTACATCGTGTTCAAGTAAAATACCATTTCCGCCCATTACTTCGCGGGCACGGCTTACTACATCCCTGGTGCGCATACTGCAAAATACTTTGGCCAGAGATGCGTGTTCGTCTGTAAGCAAATCGGCATCCTGCATTTCAGAAAGCCTAAAAACCAGGGTTTGCATTGCAGTAAGATTGGATACCATTTCTACCAGGTGATTCTGAATTAGTTGGTAAGAGGCAATGGGTCTTCCAAACTGTTCCCTTTTTCGGGTGTATTTTAGAGCACTTTCGTAAGCTCCACGGGCGCAGCCAACCGCCTGCCAGGCCACCCCTGCCCTGGTCATGCGAAGTACTTTTGCGGTATCTTTAAATGAATTGGCGTTTTGCAACCTATCACTTTCGGGTATCTTACAATCGGTTAAGGTAATGAGGGCATTTTGTACAATTCGCAGCGCCATTTTATCCTGCATCTTTTCAGCCTTAAAACCGGGATTTTCTTTTCTAACCAGGAAACCTTTTACCTGGTTACTATCTTCATCTCTTGCCCAAATAATAATTACATCGGCGAAGGTGGCGTTACCTATCCATTTTTTCTGTCCGTTTAAGATCCAATTTTCGCCATCAAACTTACAGGTGGTTTCCAGGCCACCGGCAACACCAGAACCTACATTTGGTTCTGTAAGGCCAAAAGCGCCAATCGCCTCCAGTTTTTGCATTTTTGGAAGCCACTCTTGTTTTTGTTCTTCGCTACCACATAGATAAATAGAGCCCATTGCAAGCCCGCTATGTACGCCAAAAAAAGTTGAGATAGACACATCTACCCTGGCGATTTCCTGCGCAATGATACCTTCCATTAAGAAAGGAAGGTTGGGGCAGCCATAATCTTTGTAAGGAACGCCCGTAATATTTAATTTCTTGAATTTTTCAATGATTTCGTGTGGAAATTTAGCCCGGTTCCAATGGTCGTTCACCAAAGGTCTCACTTCATCTTCCATAAAATTTCGCACCTGCATCTGGAGCTTGCGTTGCTCTTCTGTTAACTTAAGGTCTAAGTTGTAAAAATCACCATCTATGGGAGGGAGATCGCTTTGGCCTTTTTTACGCTTGGCTTTTAACATTTTCATTAAACCCTGCAGCTGACGTTCATCGAGCTGGCCTAAACTTTTTACCGCTTCAGAAAGATCTATTTGTTTATTGATTTTCGCTAATTGATCCATATCAACCGACTTTAATAGGTTGATAGTGTTTTTTACTTTTTTAAAAACAGACATAAGACGCTTGGTTAGTGTAATTCTAAAAATAGGAATTAAAACTGCGCCCCGTTGTTAAAGCTTTCCGAAGAAAAAGTCAAAAAAAATACCGCTGATTGCAGCGGTATTTTAAATAATTATGGCATTTGTAATTTAAAGCTTAAAAGCTTCCTTTACTTTATCTACATAATCCAGTTTTTCCCAGGTAAATAATTCAACTTCTTTCTTTATTTCTCCGGAATAAGGACTTTTAAAGATTTTTGTAATGGTTCTTGGGGTTTTTCCCATATGCCCGTAGGCAGCGGTTTCGCGATAAATAGGGTTTCTAAGTTTTAACCTGTCTTCAATGGCCCAGGGGCGCATGTCAAAAATTTCAGCTACTTTTTTAGCGATTTCTCCATCTTTCATATCTACTTTGGCTGTACCGTAAGTTTCTACAGAGATTGAAGTAGGCTCTACCACCCCAATGGCGTAAGAAACCTGTACTAACACTTCATCGGCAAGCCCGGCGGCCACTAAATTTTTGGCTACGTGCCTGGAAGCATAAGCAGCAGATCTATCTACCTTGCTGGGATCCTTACCTGAAAAAGCACCACCTCCGTGGGCACCTTTACCACCGTAGGTGTCTACAATAATTTTTCTTCCGGTTAGACCGGCATCACCGTGAGGACCGCCAATAACAAATTTTCCTGTAGGGTTTATATGATAAGTGATGTCGTCGTTAAATAGTTTTTGTACATATTCAGGTAATTGTGCCTTTACCCGGGGAATAAGAATTTCAATAATATCTTTCTTAATCTTTTTCAGCATTTCCTCATCGTTACCATTAAAATCGTCGTGCTGGGTAGAAACCACAATGGCAACAATCTTTTGCGGAACATTATCATCGCTATATTCTATGGTAACCTGGCTTTTAGAATCTGGCCTCAGGTAAGGAATATCTTTTCCTTCCCGCCTTAATTTTGCCAGTTCAATAAGAATTTTATGTGAAATGTCCAGTGCCAGCGGCATATAGTTTTCGGTTTCGTTGGTAGCGTAACCAAACATCATACCCTGGTCTCCGGCACCTTGTTCTTCCTTGTTTCCACGATCTACACCTTGATAAATCTCCTGGGATTGTTCGTGAATTAATGAGATTACACCACAGGAATCCCCGCTAAATTTATAAGCCCCTTTGGTATAACCAATATCGTTTATTACTTCCCTGGCAATGTTTTGTACATCTAAATAGGTATCACTTCTAACCTCACCGGCAAGTACAACCTGTCCTGTAGTTACCAGGGTTTCGCAGGCAACTTTGGAGTTTTCATCAAATGCAAGAAAATTATCCAGCAGTGTATCGCTAATTTGATCTGCGATTTTATCGGGGTGTCCTTCAGATACACTTTCTGAAGTAAATAAATATGCCATATTTAAAAATGTTTTTAAAAAATATGGGCAGCATTTGACAGATAAAGCTAAGAGGAGTGTATTACTGCTTTAGCATTTTTAATACACAATTCGTGTATTTGAGGGTTGCAATCAGTCAAATCCTTCCCTTTAATTAATTCGGGTACAAATGTATAAAAATAACCTCAACTCGAACTTGCTTTAACTTTCTTTTTTATTCGGTTTAAGGATGTTAGCAACGTAGATAAAAGCATCTATTTTGTAATTATTTGACTTACAGTTTATTGTCTTTGTTTTTGATTTGAAAATGAAGAATTGTTATTTTTAAATCAAAATAAATATCGACTTTTTATTTTTTACGCCTTTTAAAATTTTTTTCGTAAAAATGCTGTTTCGATTTGGAAATTAGAAATTTCTCCCCTTATATTTGCCGGGAACAAAACAAAGAAATGTACCAGACAATTTTCAATATGATGCGTATGATGATGTGGAAAGCCTCCGCAGCGCATTCAATTGAATAAATCTGAAAAGATAAAATTGAAAAAGCCGCTGCCAAACGCAGCGGTTTTTTTATGTCATAATTTAATGTTGTAAGCTTAGAATTACAATAAAAAATAAAACGAAGAATTCCGGTTTTCCGGAGCTATAGAAATAAACGAGATGAAAAAGGCAATGAACAATATGATGATGCGTGATATGATGATGTCTATGATGATGCGACACATGAATCGCTATTGCCAAAACCGAATTTAACTTAGTTTGTTTAGAGTTCAATTTAAAAGGTCCCCTTGGTAATAGCTACTTAAGGGGACTTTTTTTTACAAAACAATTATATACCCGCAAAGTAGGGAATTCAATAAAAAATAAATCAAACTTCAAAATACGAAGTAAGAATATAAAAAATTAGAAATTATGAGTACGCAAAAATTTTCAACAAACGCATTACACGCCGGTCACGATACTAAAAACAATGGAGGAACAAGGGCTGTGCCTATTTATCAAACCACTTCTTATGTATTTAATAATTCAGATCACGCTGCAAATCTTTTTTCATTGGCTGAACCCGGATACATCTACACCCGCTTAAACAACCCAACGAACGATGTTCTGGAGCAAAGGCTTGCTGCATTGGAAGGAGGTATTGCGGCAGTAGTTACTGCATCTGGAACAGCTGCTATAAACACTACGCTTTTAACGCTTTTGAAAGCCGGAGATCATATTGTAGCTTCCAGTAGTTTGTATGGAGGAACTTACAATTTACTGAGCGTAACCTTACCTAGATTGGGAATTACCACCACCTTTGTAGATCCTGAATATCCCGAAAACTTTAAAAAGGCGGCCAAAGAAAATACCCGTGCAATTTTTGTGGAATCTCTAGGGAATCCAAAACTCGATGTGCTAGATCTAAAAGCCATTGCTGCAGAAGCCAGTGCACTTAAAGTTCCGTTTATAGTTGATAATACTGTTGCTACCCCTTCATTGTTAAAACCCATTGAGCACGGAGCAGATATTGTTATTGAATCGCTTACCAAATACATTAGCGGTAATGGAACTTCGCTGGGAGGTGCTATTATTGATGCAGGTAATTTTGACTGGGCAAATGGAAAGTTCCCTGAATTTACAGAGCCATCACCGGGTTACCACGGACTTGTTTATCACGAGGCATTGAAAGAAGCAGCTTTTATTGCTAAAGTTAGAATTGAAGGTCTTCGCGATCACGGGGCAGCATTAAGCCCATATAATGCTTTTCAGATTTTACAGGGGCTGGAAACCCTGGAAATTAGGATAAAACAACATAGTGAAAATGCCCTTGCGCTCGCCCAATGGTTGGAACAGCAAAAAGAAGTGAAGTGGGTGAATTATCCGGGGCTTGAAAGTAGTAAGTACAATAAACTGGCTAAAGAATACCTTCCAAAAGGCCAAAGTGGTGTGGTTACTTTTGGAGTAGAAGGTGGCTTTGAATCGGCTAAAGTTATTGCCGACGAGACCAAACTATTTTCTCTTGTTGCCAATATTGGAGATACCAAATCTTTAATTATTCATCCTGCAAGTACCACGCATCAGCAACTGGACGAGAAGCAACAGGCAACAACCGGAGTTACAAAAGACCTTATTCGACTTTCTGTAGGACTTGAAAATATAGAAGATTTAAAAGCAGATTTAGTGGAGGCATTTGCCAAGATTAAAGAAAAAGCACTGGTTTAATTTATTGTTGGTGGAAAGGCAAAGGAGAAAGCAGCCAGGTTAAGTCTTTTTCCTTTTGCTCTTTCTAAATCAAAAAAAGAGAAAAATGCTTCAGGAACTCTGTTTAAAAGATTTTAGGAATTCGGCGGGAACGGTACAGGATATCCATTTGAGCTTTCAACAATTTGGGCAAAGCCATAAAACTGCGCCGGTTGTTTTAATAAACCACGCGCTTACAGGAAACTCTCAAATTACCGGGAAATTGGGGTGGTGGACCAAAATTGTAGGTGAAAACAAAAGTGTAGATACCAATAAATTTAGTATCCTGGCTTTTAATATTCCGGGTAATGGATTCAATGGGAAAAAAGAACACCTAATTGAAAATTACAAGGAGTTTACCCTGGCCGATATTGCCAGAATTCAAGCCCTGGCCCTGGAACGTCTGGAAATAGAAAAACTCTTTGCTATAATTGGCGGCTCTATAGGAGGGGCCCTTGCTTGGGAATTGGCTGCTTTAAAACCCGATTTGGCCGAACATATTATTCCTATTGCAACCGATTATAAAGCTACAGATTGGGTGTTGGCAAATTGTAAAGTGCAGGGACAAATATTAAATAACTCTAATACCCCGGTAAAAGACGCTAGAATGCATGCCATGACTTTTTACCGTACGCCACAATCCCTAAGTAAAAAATTTAACAGAAGCAAAGAAGAACTGGAGCCTTGTTATAAGGTTGAAGGCTGGTTGCAATACCACGGTAAAAAATTGGAAGAACGTTTTCAACTGGCGTCATATAAATTAATGAACCATTTACTAACCACCATAGATATTAGTAAAGGTAGCGGTAAATACCTGGAGGCCGCAAAAAAAATTAAGGGCGATATTCATATAGTAACGGTAAATTCAGACTGGTTTTTCCTGGCCGACGAGAACTGGGACACTTATGTAAACCTTTCGCTCGAAAAAAATAATGTGAGTATTCACGAAATAAAATCAATACACGGGCATGATGCGTTTTTAATTGAAGCCGCACAACTGTCTAGATTTTTAAAACCTGTATTTAAAACCAACATTAAAGAAAATGAAAAAAGTGAACATCATCTTGTTTGGGATCGGTAACGTAGGAAGTACCCTTATCAATCAATTACTTAACGCAAAAGAGCAATGGGAAAAGAATTCGGGAGTTTCAATAAGCATTCCGGTAATTGCCAACTCTACAAAAGCACTTTTTACTACCGAAGGAATTTCTGAAAACTGGCAAGAAGAATTCAAAAGCAAAGCTAAAAATTATAAACTTGAAGATATCCTGGATTTTACCAGAACCAACGATCTTGAAAACTTAATTGGGATAGATGCTACGGCAAGTAAGGAGTTTGCATCAATTTATATAAGGTTAATTCAAAATGGCTTTAACCTGGTAGCGGCCAATAAGGTAGCCAATACCTTATCTTCAGATTTTTACAAAGAAATACGTAAAGAACTGGATTATCACGGCAAATATTTTTATTACGAAACCAATGTAGGTGCAGGGTTGCCCATAGTACAAACCGTTCAGGACCTATACCAATCTGGTGAGAAAGTCACCAAAATTCGTGGAGTTTTCTCCGGTTCGTTAAGCTTTATTTTTAATACTTTTTCCGAAAATCAGGAAGAATTTTCTGATGTATTAAAGAAAGCGGGAACGCTTGGTTATACCGAGCCTGACGCCCGCGAAGATCTTTCAGGTAACGATGTTGGTAGGAAATTGTTAATTCTTGCCCGTGAGCTTGAGTTAGATAAGGAGTTTCAAGAAGTTAAAATTCAGTCTTTAATTCCCGAGAAATTAAACGGAAAAACTACCGCAGAGGAATTTCAACAAAGACTTGGGGAGTTAGACGAGATTTTTAGCAAACACAAGAACGAGCAGGAACAAGGTAATGTATTGCGATATATTGGTGAGATTGAAGTAGCCAGTGCCAGCCTGGAGGCAAAGCTTATTTCTGAACCAAAAAATACAGCCCTGGGACAAATTAAGGGAGCCGATAACATCTTTGAGATCTACACCGAATCTTATGGAGATCAACCCCTGGTTATTCAGGGAGCAGGTGCAGGAGCTGCCGTAACTGCCCGTGGAATTGCTGGCGATGTACTTAAATTATCGCAAAGGCTAAATTAAAAAACAACAAAACCAACAATTATGCATTTTGAATCCGAAGCCATTAGAACCCAAAACGAACGAACGCAATACCAGGAGCATTCCACGCCCTTGTATCTTACGTCTAGTTTTGTTTTTGATGATGCCGAAGACATGAGGGCTTCTTTTTCTGAGGAAAAAGAACGCAATATCTATAGCCGCTTTACAAATCCGAACAATTCAGAGTTTACTGAAAAAATGGTAAAAATGGAAGGGGCAGAGGCCGGTTTTTCTTTTGCCACAGGAATGAGTGCTGTTTTTTCCAGTCTTGCGGCCTTGTTAAATAGTGGCGATCATATAATTTCGGCCAGAGCTGTTTTTGGCTCTACCCACAGTTTGTTTACCAAATTTTTTCCAAAGTGGAATATTTCGCACTCTTATTTTAATGTAAACGAAGTTGATAAGATTGAAGAATTAATAAAGCCGGAAACCAAAATGATTTTTGCCGAAACGCCTACCAATCCCGGTTTGGATATTTTGGATTTGGAGTTGTTGGGGAGGATTGCGAAAAAGCATAATATTATTCTGGTAATTGATAATTGTTTTGCCACACCCTGGTTGCAAAACCCTATTAAATATGGAGCAGATTTAGTAATTCATTCTGCAACAAAACTAATAGATGGTCAGGGGCGTGTGCTAGGAGGGGTAACTGTAGGAAGAGCCGATTTGATTCGGGAAATTTATTTGTTCTCAAGAAATACCGGCCCGGCTTTGTCGCCATTTAATGCCTGGGTGCTTTCAAAAAGCCTTGAAACTCTGTCGGTGCGTTTGGATAAACATTGCGAAAACGCCGAAAAAGTAGCACGGTTTTTAGAATCCCAGGCCAACGCTGAAAATGTAAAATATCCATTTTTGAAATCGCATCCACAATATGAGATTGCAATAAAACAAATGAAAAAAGGAGGAAACATTGTTTCCTTTGAGATTAAAGGGGGGATTGAAGCAGGTAGAAAGTTTATTGATGCCGTAAAACTCTGTTCAAGATCTGCCAATTTGGGAGATACAAGAAGTATTGTGACGCATCCTGCCTCTACCACCCATAGTAAATTAAGTGAAGAAGATAGATTGGAAGCTGGGATAACCCCCGGTTTAGTTAGGGTTTCGGTAGGCCTGGAACATGTAGAAGATATAATAGAAGACCTAAAGCAGGCATTAAATTCAATTTAATATGCTCATTTCAGCAGAATGCTTTCGTTTTGATATTTTCGTAGAGAGATCTATAATAAATGTAAAAAAGTCAATATTTGAGTATATTCGCAGTATGCTTTCAAAAAAGACTAAATACGGTATTAAAGCCCTGGCGTTTATCGCGAAAAAAGCCGATAAGAAACCAGTGCAAACTTCAGAAATCTCCAAAAGCGAAAATATTTCCCAAAAATTCCTCGAAAGCATTCTGTTGGAATTACGAAAATCGGGATTTTTAGGATCCAAAAAAGGCAAGGGTGGGGGCTATTATTTAATAAAAGAGCCTAAAGATATTCAAATGACAGCGGTTATACGCGTTTTGGAAGGTCCTATTGCCATGGTTCCTTGTGTGAGCCTTAATTATTACGAAAAGTGTGACGACTGCCCTAGTGAAGAAACCTGTTCGGTGCATAGCCTAATGATACAGGTTAGGGATAGTACACTTAAGGTTTTAGGCGATAATACTTTAGCCGATATTTCAGCAAGGAAATAATTTTTTTAATGTTAAAAACTGAAAATTAGGCCATTATTTATTGGTCTAAAAAAAAATAAAATTACTTTTGCTCTATAACCTACTAATTCTATAGGTTAATAGAATTAAAAATTTTGAGGAGTATGATATTGGATCAGGCAAAAACTAAAACCACATATAAAAAAGACAGGACTTCAGAGAAGCCTCTACGAAGTATTCTAAAAACGGTGAGTTGGAGGATTGTAGGAACCTTAGATACCATAGCTATTTCCTGGGTTCTTACAGGGGAAATTGACACTGCACTCGCCATAGGATCGGTAGAATTGGTCACTAAAATGGTTTTGTATTTTGGCCACGAGCGACTTTGGAACATGATTAGTTTTGGGAAAGATTGAAATTGAATTTTAGAAAAATATATAAAGTTAAGTTAGGTTCTAGAAGAACCAGAAAATTTTGAAAGATGAAACGGTACAGTGAAAAAGAATTAAAAATTCTCAACCAACAATTCAAGGGAATAACCCCGGCCGAGATTGTACAATGGGTGACTTCTAATGCAGAAAGACCTGTAGTTACCACCAACTTTAGGCCTTATGAAGCTGCAATTTTACATGCAGTTTCAGAAATAGATCCTGTGATAAAGGTCATATGGTGCGATACCGGTTATAATACCCCTCAAACTTACAAGCACGCAAAACAAGTGATAGATCAATTACAGTTAAATGTAAAGCTCTATATACCAAAACAAACCGCAGCATATAGGGATGCACTTTTTGGAGGAATTCCCGATATTAATAATCCTCAACACGAAGAGTTTACCAGGCAGGTAAAACTGGAGCCTTTTGCACGTGCCATGAATCAGCAAAATCCTGATGTTTGGTTTACCAACCTGAGAAAGGGTCAAACGAATTTTAGGAATAGCATAGATATTTTGAGTTACAGTAAAGACGGATTGTTAAAAGTGAGCCCTTTTTATCACTGGAGTGACGAAAAATTAGATGCTTATTTAGAGGAAAATGACCTGCCAAATGAGTTCAAGTATTTTGATCCCACCAAAGTTCTGGAAAATAGGGAGTGTGGGCTTCATGCTTAATATAAAAAAATGAATAGAGAAAAATCACAGATTATCATGTGCCGCTTTATGTGTATTCCCAGCACTTAAAGGTATCTTTTTGTAAAATTTATAAAAGGTTCTTTTAGTTGAAAACACAAAAGAACCTTTTTTGTTAAACGCCTGTTTTAGGCATCATTTTAAAAATTATTAGTAATGCAAAGTTTTAGAACCGAAATAGAAAACCCGGTAGTTGAGCAAGATATCCTTGATTTAGAGAAAAAAATCAGGCTGTTTCGTGAAGGAAAAGCCGATGAAGAAAAATTCCGAAGCCTGCGTTTGGCGCGTGGTGTATATGGACAAAGACAGGCTGGGGTGCAAATGGTTCGTATAAAACTGCCATTTGGAAGAGTCACTTCAGAACAATTACATAGAATAGCCGATGTTTCTGATGAATATTCCAAAGGCCGATTGCATATTACCACGCGCCAGGATATTCAAATTCATCATGTTAGTCTGGATAGAACGCCAGAACTTTGGGCGCAACTTGAAAAAGATGACATTACCTTGCGGGAAGCTTGTGGAAATACGGTGAGAAACGTAACGGCCTCCCCAACTGCAGGGATAGATAAAAATGAGCCTTTTGATGTCTCTCCTTACGCCCATGGAACTTTCCAGTTTTTCCTGCGGAATCCTATTTGCCAGGAAATGGGAAGGAAATTTAAGATGTCTTTTTCTTCTTCAGAAGAAGATACGGCACTTAGCTATATTCATGATCTGGGCTTTATTGCAAAGTTGAAAGACGGGAAACGCGGATTTAAAGTAATGTTGGGCGGCGGACTCGGTTCTCAGCCAAGACACGCCGATGAACTTTATGAATTTTTACCGGCCGAAGAACTTCTTCCTTTAATTGAAGGGGTCTTACGGGTTTTTGATAGATATGGTGAACGCAAAAAGAGACTGAAAGCCAGAATGAAGTTTCTTATAAAAGATATAGGTAAAGAAGCTTTTATGAAATTGGTGTCTGAGCAAAATACGGCACTTTCTAAAAATCATCCAGATTTTGAAATTGAAAAATTTGAGGTAGAACCACTACTTCAGAAAGTTGAGGTTCCTCAGGTTGAAATTGAAGATAAAAAGCACTTTGAAACCTGGAAAAACACCAACGTAATTCCGCAGAAACAGGAAGGCTTATTTGCCGTGGGAATTCGTGTGCCGCTAGGTGATTTTTATACCGGAGGTGCCAGGAAACTTGCCGATTTGGTTAAAAAATATGCGGGAAATGAAATCAGACTTAGTTTAAGACAGGATATCCTAATTCGTCATGTTAGAGAAGCGTTTCTGCCTTTTTTCTATTCAGAATTAAAAAAACTTGGTTACGCTGAAACCGGTTACGACAAAACCGTAGATATTACCGCCTGCCCGGGTACCGATACCTGTAACCTTGGTATTGCCAGCAGTACGGGAATTGCAGATGTTTTGGAAGATGTTTTAAAAGAGGAATATCCGCAGTTTATAAACGGAAAAGACATCACCATAAAAATTAGTGGATGTATGAATGCCTGTGGCCAGCATAATATGGCCGAGATAGGTTTTCAGGGAATGTCTGTAAAAGTTGGAAAAACCGTGGCACCAGCACTTCAGGTTTTACTGGGTGGTGGAACACTTGGAAACGGAAAAGGTCGTTTTGCCGATAAAGTTGTAAAAGTGCCCAGTAAGCGAGGGTCACAAGCATTGCGATTGCTACTTAACGATTTCGAGGCGAATGCCAATTCTGAAGAAAAATTTGCAGAATACTATGATAGACAGGGGAAAACCTATTTCTATGATTTATTAAAAGAACTTGCCGATACTTCAACTATTACCGAAAATGAATATGTGGATTGGGGGCACGAAAAGCCTTATATAAAAGCGGTTGGAGTAGGCGAGTGTGCCGGCGTGGTTATAGATCTTATCGCAACTTTGTTATTTGAAAGTGAAGAAAAGATAGATAATGCTAAAAGTGCATTGGAGCGAAAAGCCTGGGCCGATAGTATTTATCATTCCTATACGTCTATTGTAAATTCAGCTAAAGCATTATTGCTTGCAGAAGACGTGAAAACCAATACCCAGGCCGGGATTATCTCTCAGTTTGATGAGTTATTTATAGACACCGGCAAAATTGAGTTGGCAAATTCTTTTAAAGAGTTTGCCTACCAAATGAATGAGCACGATCCCACTGAAGCTTTTGCCAATAAATATTTAGAAGATGCGCATTTGTTCTTAAAAAGAGTAGATGCATTTAGAACAAAGGAGGTACAAGATGTATAATTCACCAAAATTAAGCGTGGTAGGCGCCGGGCCCGGAGATCCGGAATTGATAACACTTAAGGCTTTAAACGCTTTAAAAGATGCCAAAGTGGTGCTTTTTGATGCGCTTATTAATCGCGATTTATTGGAATACGCCCCACAAGCCGAACATATTTTTGTAGGAAAAAGAAAGGATAAACATCGCTATTCTCAAGATGAGATTAACGAACTTATTGTAAAGTATGCGCTGGAGAGAGGTCACGTAGTTAGGCTAAAAGGAGGCGATCCATTTATTTTTGGAAGAGGCTCAGAAGAGATTAACTATGCAAAACAATATGGCCTGGAAACCGCGGTAGTTTCGGGGATTACTTCCTCTATTGCCGTTCCGGCCAATGTGGGGATTCCACTTACCCAACGTGGCACCTCCGAGAGTTTTTGGGTAATAACAGGGACCACAACCCAAAAGAAAATTTCAGAAGATGTTCGTTTGGCAGCGCAATCTACCGCAACGGTGGTGATTTTGATGGGAATGGCAAAACTCCGGGAAATTGTTGAGATTTTTAGTTATTACGGAAAAGAGAATATTCCGGTAGGGATTATTCAGAATGGAACCACAGCCAATGAAAAGTCGGGTTTTGGAACCATAAAAAGTATAGAAAAAGTAGTTGCAGAAAAGCGATTAACCGCACCTGCCATTATCGTGATTGGCGAAGTTGTTAAAGAAAGCGGGAAATTAGAGTCGGTAATGAAAAACGCAATTCAGGAACCAGTAATTATAAATTCCCCATTTGGGGCCTAGGGGCTTATGGAAGAGAGAAACGAATTATACCCGGTATTCTTAAAAGTCAATAAGCTAAATATTTTAGTGGTTGGTGGTGGAAGTGTAGGGCATGAGAAACTTCACTTTCTATTTAAATCCAGTCCCAGGGCTAATGTAGAAGTGGTTGCAACATGGTTTTTGCCGGAAACAGAAGAGCTTGCAAAGAAACATGGCGCCAAATTAACCAAAGGCCGGTATAAGAAAAAATACTTGAAAAACCGGCACTTTGTAATTGCAGCTACTAACGATGCGAAACTCAACAAACGTGTACACCGCCATGCAAAAAAACGCTATTTGCTAGCGAATATTGCTGATACGCCTGAACTCTGTGATTTTTATATGGGTGGAATTGTAAATAAGGGGCACGTAAAAATTGCGATTTCTACCAATGGAAAATCGCCTACAGCTGCCAAGCGTTTGCGCCAGTTTTTCGAGGAAGTTATTCCCGAAAATATAAACCAAATGGTAGAAAATCTTAATGAATACCGTAGCACTATTAAAGGCGACTTTGAAGCCAAAGTGGAACAAATGAATACTATAACCGAATCATTAAAAGTTAAAAATAAGAGTGATGATTAAAACAGATATCCTCATTATAGGAGCCGGGCCAACCGGTTTATTTACCGTTTTTGAAGCGGGATTGTTAAAGCTAAAAACCCATTTAATAGATGCCCTACCGCAACCCGGCGGGCAGTGTTCTGAGATATACCCTAAAAAACCCATTTACGATATTCCGGCATTTCCCGAAATTTTAGCTGGAGATCTGGTAAATAATTTAATGGAGCAAATTAAACCTTTTCAGCCGGGATTCACTTTAGGAGAACGCGCCGAAACTTTAGAAAAGCTGGATGATGGTACCTTTATAGTAACTACCAATAAGGGAACAAAACACCACGCTCCGGTGGTAGCTATTGCCGGCGGCTTAGGTTCTTTTGAACCCAGAAAACCTCCAATTTCAAATATTGCCGATTTTGAAGATAAAGGTGTTTCTTATTTTATTAAAGATCCTGAAGTTTACCGCGATAAAAAAGTAGTGATTGCCGGGGGAGGAGACTCGGCTTTAGATTGGGCTATTTACCTGGCTGATGTTGCTGCTGAAGTTGCGCTGGTACATAGAAGGGCAGAATTTCGTGGTGCCCTGGATTCTGTAGAAAGAGTTTCAGAATTGGCAAAACTAGGTAAGATAGAAATGATTACCAATGCTGAGGTAGTTGGCCTAAGAGGAGAAGACAGGCTTGAGCAAGTGGTAATTAGGCATAAAGATGAAGCCCGCGGAGAAGAATTTAAAGAGGTAGACGATTTTATCCCATTATTTGGCTTGTCGCCAAAACTGGGGCCCATTGGAAATTGGGGACTCGAAATTGAAAAAAACGCTATAAAAGTTGATAATTCCTATGATTATCAAACCAATATCCCAGGGGTGTATGCTATTGGTGATGTAAACACTTATAAAGGAAAATTGAAATTAATTCTTTCCGGGTTTCACGAAGCGGCTATTATGTGTCAAAGTGCTTACAACCGTATTTTTCCCGATAAAAAATATGTACTTAAATATACCACCGTTGGTGGCGTAACCGGATTTGACGGTAGTAAAAAAGAAGCCAAAAAAGAAGTGGTACAGAGTATTGGCGTGTAGGCTTTTTAGCTCTCGAAGTAAATTTGAAACAGGTTACTTAAAGGGAGTAAAAGAAATGCCTTTTATGGTTATTAGTTCCCCTCCTTTTAAAGGAGGGGTGGCTATAGGCCTGGTGGTTAAAGCCTTTTTTGGTCGCTTACTTGATATCACAAGGGTACGATTCAATCATCTAACTCGCTTTATAGAATGTTGTTTTTATATTATTTCTTGAATATTTTGAAATAATTATCTTTCATATCTACTAGATATACACCTTGACCATACCATTGTTTTTTTTCATCATTGGATAATGTGGCAACTCTTAATATCTCTTCGGCAGTATCTTCTCTACCAATTGTTCTTTTGGCATATTTTAATGGGAGCTTTTCACTATTTAATCCTGTCGTGTTAAAAACATATGCGTACCGTCTTTTGGCAGGTGTATCTTTTAATGCAGCAGGTCTGAATATGATAAAATCTAAACCTTCCGGTTGAGCCTTAGCAAGGATTGTCTCGCTCTTGGTTACATTTTTAAAAATTGGAAAAATCACTTGAACAAGATTTGATAACATATTGTAATTCGCAGGCCATGCGGTTAGGCTTTTCCCCGGAACGCCTTCGGTGCCTACCGAACCATGATATAATGTTTCTACCCAACGGCTATTTCGCTGGCCATCGACTATTGCTTGAATCGTATCGGTGTAAAGTGTGTTTTTAGAATTTATCATGTCTTTGGTCTTTGTCACCCCAACAAAACAACAAATTGCATCTATAGACTTGTCTTCTTTGAGAAGTTGAGCATAAGTTTCCGGCTTTAAAATGTTGCTATTCTTTGCTTTTAATTTACCTGTTTTGTTATTAGTCGCTATTCCGTCAGGAGTTAGATTTGTATTTTCCAATACATCATTCATTCGTCTTAGTGCCGCTTTATCATCTACTGCACGGCAAAGTGCTGTGACATCGTGACCTTGTCTTAATGCCTTTTTTACAAAGAAGCGTGCACCACGAGATGCTGCCGCTACAACAAGAAAATGTCTTTTTTTATGTTCTTTCATTTTTTATTTGGTTGTATGCACACATATGCATATTTTGAATTAAATTTTTTTAGTTCTTAGTATGTACATTCATTAAATCTCTCAATGATTTAGCAGTTTTCTCAATATGTTGAGTAATTAATTCACAATCAAGTGTGTAGAAAGTATGTCTTGAGCGTTTCTCTTTTATAACGATACCTTGTGTTTGCAGTTGTTCTAGATGTCTTGAAATTACTGATCTATCCTGCGTGAAATTTTCTGCAATTTCTTTGATGCTACGTTCCTTTCCATCAGCCAGGTGCTTTACAAGTTCAAAGCGAACAGGCTCAAACATGGTGAGAAAAAATTTCAAATTGATAGATTCTTCTATGTTATGCTCTGGATTTGCCATTTTTCACTTATATGTGCAAATGTATGCATATAATTTGATAGGTCAAAGATTTTATTTTGTTTGTTAAATTAAAAATTTAATATGGTAATTAAGGGTATTCTAATAATATCATAGGTTCTGAAAAAAGTAATTGATAGCCCCTTTTTGTATGGTACTTTAAGCGGTCTAAATCTTTGTTTGGCCCACCTATGGTCATGTTGCACAATTCGGTGAAAAGTCAATTTTCCCTGAACGTGGTGATAGTTCTAATTTTATGTTATTACATGTTAATAATTGCACTCAAAGTAGAGCATAAATTATAGAGTCGCACTTTAGCGGTAATTAAAACAGAAACTTCTTATGAAATTGGGCTTATATCATAGTATTATTCAATAGATAAGCTCAAAATAGTAAAAGTCTGTACCACAAAACAACGTAGGTGGCCAATTAGGATCACATTTTTTAGCAAGTGGACAGATTTATTTAACCAATCATAGTGATGCTGGTGGCACTCTGGAAGTGACCACAAATAGGATGCTGAGCAGGTTATTTTTGCATTGAATTCTTATTGAAGCAAAGCTTCATTAAAAATTCAACGCCTTAAAAATTAAATGATTATGAAATAATAGAGTTTAAAATATTATTTTTGAGAGACAAGATTATTGCTTTTCATAGGAACCGTCTTTGTTGGCAACTGGCTTGGCTCCAATAAAAAAGCAAATTAATCTAAAAATCAATTTGCCTTAAATCTATAAATGTTATAATTCTTTATTTTTTAAATTCTACATCTTCTTGTACCATATCTGCTACATTTAATGTAGGTAGTATGAATTCGTTATAACGAGTATTTTCAGTTTTTGAATGTAAAACCCCTCTAGTAGTTCCCACAGTTATAACTGCTAAGTGAGCCATAAATCCTTTGGGGATTTTTACTGTTTTTTCATTAGTAAAGTCTTTCCAGATTTTTGGATCAATATTAAATTCACAGGAAACCTCAATAATTAAAAAGGCTTTGTCATTTTGCTCAAATTGAATTTTCACAGATGACTTTATTGCTGAATTTGACGGATCTATTCCAAAACTAATATTGGTTTCTAGGTTGAATTCCTCATTTTCATCATCATATGCATCATCAATAAATGCAAATTGATGCGTATTTATTTTTTTTAATTGAAATCCTATTTTATTCATTAATTACCTCTCTATAATCAGTTGAATTTGAATAAAACTCTTTTGAAGCAAAATTAAATGTAATTACATTATCAGATTTTGTGTAATTGTTTTGAGTTACTTTTTGCTTCTTATACTTTGCCTCATTTTTAACAACAACTTCTTCTTGACCTTTGATTATACTATTATCAATAATTTTAATATCTAAAGCTTTTTGAATTTTTGATATAGTTTCAATATTCAGCTTTTCAGTTCCCTTTAATAACTTACTTACATACTGAGGACTGCAATCTAGAACTTCAGATAATTCTTTTTGATTTTTTGGAGCAATATCTTTCTTTTTGTTTTCTCTTAAAGAAGAAAGAATCTTAACTGCTATAGCAAATGAAATATCTAGCCAATCCTGGTTTTCTTGACGATATTTTGCTTTATCTAGCCAGCCAGATTTTTTATCTGAAATAAGTGCTTTAAACTTCTCTGTTTGATTTGTCATATTTTAAAAAAATATTTCTTGAAAACTATCAGCGTCGTAAACCCCTTGATCTTTCAAATAATCTCTTGCTTTGTTTATCTTAATAAGTTCGTCGTTGGTGTGGGGTCTATCTTGCATTAAATGTTGATTATCCAATTTGATGGCTCCTCCAGTTATTACATAGTGTTCGTTATCTATTTTAATGGCGTATAATCTTAGCCATCTATTTCTGGCTTTCTGGTGAGTAAGATCTTCTGATGTATATACATTGTTATTCAGGTTCTTAAAAAGTTCATTTAGTCTGTTTGGTTCAGACTCAGCAAACTCTATAAGTTTATTCCTTAAAAAATCTGCTTCTTTTTTTACTTTTTCAATCGCATCCTCAATACTAATCTTTATATCAGTTTCATTTTCTTCAAAAAATTCATTCAAAAATAATGGGTTAGCCCATTCGTCAAATACTCTTTCCAATTCATCAGGAAAGTCTTCTTTGTATTTGAATGAATACAAATATGGTACAAATGTATTGATTATTTGCATTAAATCAACCTGTGGGTTTACTTTTTTGTGTTATTTAACTTTAAATGGAATCTCAAAATTACAAAAGTGAATACTTGATAACGGAATTATTGATTAGAACATATTAACAAAATTTCTAGCTTGTTGCGAACCCCTTATACCCTACTATTCCTAATTATATCATTATAGATAACCGGAATAAGATCAATTTTAGGTATAACTCCCCAGTAAATCTATTAAAAATTTGTTACTGGCATTTACGGAAAACCATAATATGGGATAAGCTCTGGAACTATGAGGTTTTTTAGTATGCTTTGATTAAATTTGTTTAAAATAAAATATTATGAAAATCAGCCTTAAAAGACTTAATAAAGATTACCATTTTGAAACCGTAAACGAACGTGGGGATATTGTTCATTTAGATAATAAAACCAATGCTGAGCCAAAGGGTGCCAGCCCTATGGATTTGCTGCTTCGTGCCATTGCCGGATGTAGCAGTATCGATATTGTAATGATCTTAAAAAAACAACAAATAGAGTTAGATGACCTTCAGGTGGAGGTAGAGGGCTTTAGGGAAGATGGAGCTATCCCCAATGTTTTTAAGAAGATTCAGGTTAACTTTTTATTAAAAGGAGATGTGCCTGCGGCTAAGGCCAAACGGGCAGTAGACCTTTCTATGGATAAATATTGTTCGGTCTCTAAAATGTTGGAGAAAGCAGCAGAAATTAAATACGCCATTATCTTAAACGGGGAGTTGATTAATTAATAACCCCTCTCTTAAATATAAACTCAAAGGTTTTTAAAGAAGCATTATAATTTTGCTATTTAAAAGCTTTTGAGTTTTTTTTAATTTCAATATTTAGAAAATTCTTTTGAAATGTTAATTTAAGTTTCTTTTAATAAAAATAGCTTTGAAGGCTTGTGTTTAATGGCTTGTATCGTATATTTGTGGGTTCAAGTTCATTGTTTGAAATATCGTTATCAAGAAAGGTTGAGGGATTAGACCCTGCGACACCTTGGCAACCCTCCTGTAATGGGAGAAGGTGCTAAATTCTACTTCGCTTATTGCGCAGATAGATAACAGAAAAGAATTCTTTCCCGCTTCTTTTTTTGATAGTGATTTTAGATAAAATTATATGTCAGGATTAGAAGAACAACTTCAAAAAAAAATACTTGTTTTAGACGGTGCCATGGGGACTATGCTTCAGGAATATAAATTTTCTGAAGAAGACTTTCGTGGAGAACGTTTTAAAGATTGGCCTGCGCCTTTACAGGGTAATAACGACTTGCTATCTATTACGCAGCCAAAGGCAATTGCTACCATTCATCGCAAATATTTTGAAGCCGGTGCAGATATAGTAGAAACAAATACGTTTTCTGCTACTACCATAGCAATGGCCGATTATGAGATGGAAGAACTGGTAGATGAACTCAATTATGAGTCGGCTAGACTTGCCAAAGAGGTGGCGGTAGAATTAACAAAGAAAAACCCCGAAAAGCCTCGTTTTGTAGCGGGAGCTATGGGTCCTACCAATAAAACAGCCAGTATGAGCCCCGATGTAAACGATCCCGGGTTTAGGGCAATTTCTTTTGAGGAATTACGACTAGCCTACAGGCAACAAGCCAAAGCTTTAATAAAAGGAGGCGTAGATATTCTTTTGTTAGAAACCGTTTTTGATACTTTAAACGCTAAAGCTGCCCTTTTTGCCATAGATGAACTTAAAGAAGAGTTGGCTTTAGATATTCCTGTAATGGTTAGTGGCACAATAACCGATGCTTCGGGCCGTACCTTATCTGGACAAACCGCAGAAGCTTTTCTTATTTCGGTTTCCCATATTCCATTGGTAAGTATTGGCTTTAACTGTGCATTAGGTGCTAAACAATTAACGCCACACCTGGAAGTTTTAAATCGTTTTGCAAGTTCAGGGGTTTCAGCCTATCCAAATGCCGGTTTACCAAATGCTTTTGGAGAATATGACCAGGACGCCGAAGAAATGGCGGCTGAGATCAAAGAATATCTGGAAAAAGGATTGGTGAATATTTTAGGTGGCTGCTGCGGTACCACACCAAAACATATAAAAGCTATTGCCGATATCACCAAAGATTATAAGCCACGTAAAATAGTGACCCCTAAGTTTTCTACTGTATTATGATAGCAACTGAGAATAAAGAAAAGGATATGGAGATTAGGCCCTTAAAACTATCTGGGCTGGAACCTTTGGTAATAACGCCCGACAGTAATTTTGTAAACGTGGGGGAGCGTACCAACGTTGCGGGTTCTAAAAGATTTCTACGATTAATAAAAGAAGAGAAGTTTGAGGAAGCCCTGGAAGTTGCCAGGGATCAGGTAGACGGTGGTGCGCAGATTATAGATATCAATATGGACGATGGTCTTATTGATGGAAAAGAAGCTATGGTGAAATTCCTAAACCTAATTGTAGCCGAGCCCGATATTGCCCGTGTACCTATTATGATAGATAGTTCTAAGTGGGACATTATAGAAGCCGGTTTACAGGTAGTACAGGGAAAATGTGTGGTAAACTCTATTAGCCTTAAAGAAGGAGAAGCAGAATTTATTGAGCACGCCAAAAAGATTAAACGTTACGGGGCGGCGGTAATTGTTATGGCATTTGATGAAGTTGGGCAGGCCGATAATTATGAGCGTAGAATTGAAATTGCCAAACGTTCTTATGATATTTTGGTGAATCAGGTGAAATTTCCTCCGGAAGATATCATTTTTGACCTGAATATATTTCCCGTGGGAACCGGGATGGACGAGCATAAAAAAAATGCGATAGATTTCATTGAGGGAACCCGGTGGGTAAAAGAAAACCTTCCGCATTGCAGTGTTAGTGGAGGAGTAAGTAATGTTTCGTTTTCTTTCCGCGGAAATAATCCGGTGCGGGAAGCCATGCACTCAGTGTTTTTGTATTATGCCATTAAGGCCGGAATGAATATTGGGATTGTAAACCCGGCTCTTCTGGAAGTTTACGATAATATTCCCAAAGACCTTCTGGAACATGTAGAAGATGTAATTTTAGATAGAAGGGAAGATGCCACCGAACGTTTGCTGGAGTTTGCCGAAACTGTAGTGGGTTCAAAAAAAGAGAGTAAAGTAGATCTATCCTGGAGGGAAAATCCGCTTCAGGATAGAATTACCCATGCTTTGGTAAAAGGTATAGATACCTATATCCTGGAAGATATAGAGCAAGCCCGCCAGGAAGCAAGCAAACCAATTGAGGTGATAGAAGGCCATTTAATGATTGGAATGAATGTGGTAGGTGATCTCTTTGGAAGTGGAAAAATGTTTCTGCCACAGGTAGTGAAATCTGCCAGGGTGATGAAAAAAGCAGTAGCCTACCTTCTTCCATATATTGAAGCCGATAAGTCTAATAAGCGCTCTTCGGCCGGGAAAGTCCTTATGGCTACGGTTAAAGGAGATGTACACGATATTGGAAAAAATATTGTTAGCGTAGTATTGGGCTGTAACAATTACGAAATTATAGACCTGGGGGTGATGGTACCTCCCGAGAAGATTATTGATACTGCAAAAGCAGAAAATGTAGATGCCATTGGTTTAAGTGGATTAATTACGCCTTCCTTAGATGAGATGGTTTTTTTAGCTAAAGAAATGCAGCGGCAAAATTTTGATGTGCCCTTGCTTATTGGGGGTGCTACTACCTCTAAAGCTCATACCGCAGTAAAGATAGATCCGCAGTATAAAAATGCCGTTGCCCACGTAAACGATGCATCGCGGGCAGTAACAGTGGTGGGAGATCTTTTAAAAGAGGAAACACGAATAAAATATATGAGCGATCTTAAGGCTGAATATGATAAATTCAGGCAGAGCTTTAAGAAACGAAGTAAAGTAAAATCTTTTTTATCTATAGAGGAAGCCAGGGAAAACAGGTACAGTATAGATTGGGAGAATACGCAAATTACCAAACCCAATAACCCTGGAATTCACCAAATAGATCATTTCGACTTAAAAGAACTTGAAGCTTTTATAGATTGGAGCCCATTTTTTAGAAGCTGGGATTTACACGGTCGCTATCCAGATATTTTAGAGGATAAAGTAGTAGGTGAGCAAGCTACTTCTTTGTTTAAAGATGCTCAGGTGTTGCTGAAAAGAATTCTGGATGAAAAATTGCTGAAAGCGAAAGCTGTGTATGGGTTGTTCCCGGCAAATACCATAAATAGCGATGATATTGAAGTTCGTTATGAGGAAAATTCCGAAGAAAAAACGATTCTTTTTAGAAGCCTACGACAACAGTTAAAAAAGCACGGGGGGAAACCAAATTTTGCCCTGGCAGATTTTATAGCGCCAAAAGAAACAGGAATCCAGGATTATATAGGCTGTTTTTGTGTGACTACCGGTTTTGGAACGGCAGAGCTAGCTAAAAAATTTGAGGAAGATCTTGACGATTATAATTCTATTATGATCAAAGCCCTGGCCGATAGGCTGGCTGAAGCTTTTGCAGAATATTTACATAAAAAAATAAGGCGTGAAGACTGGGGTTATGCGCCCGAAGAGAACTTAAGCAACGAAGAATTAATAAAAGAAACTTATAAGGGGATTCGGCCTGCGCCAGGTTATCCTGCCTGTCCAGATCATTTAGAAAAATTGAGTATTTGGGAAATTTTGAAGGTTAAAGAGCGAATTGGGGTTAAACTAACCGAAAGTTTGGCCATGTGGCCGGCCGCGAGCGTAAGCGGTTATTATTTTGCCAATCCGGAAGCTCGATATTTTGGTCTGGGAAAAATTAAGGACGACCAGGTGAAAGACTTTGCCGAAAGAAAAGGAATCCCATTGAAAGAAGCCGCAAAATGGCTAAACCCAAATATTGCAGATTAAAAATAATAGCGATACCATGAAGATTACCGAACATATAGAAAATGCCAAAGGGGAAACTTTGTTTTCTTTTGAAATTGTTCCTCCACAAAAAGGAAAAAATATTCAGGATTTATACGATAATATAGATCCGTTAATGGAGTTTAATCCTCCGTTTATAGATGTCACTACCTCCAGGGAAGAATACCTGTATATTAAGAAAAAGAATGGTTTATTGGAGCGAAAAATAACGCGTATGCGTCCCGGTACGGTAGGTATATGTGCCGCATTAAAGCAAAGATATCAGGTAGATACCATTCCGCATGTTCTTTGCGGTGGTTTTACACGAGAGGAGACCGAGTATTTGTTGGTAGATTGCCATTATTTGGGGATAGATAACGTAATGGCCTTACGTGGTGATGCTATGAAACACCAACGTTATTTTGAGCCAACCAACGGAGGAAACTGTTACGCCAGCGATCTGGTTACCCAAATTAAAAACCTGGGCGTGGGGAAGTATCTTAACGAAGTAATAGAATCAGATAACAATGCCGATTTTTGTGTAGGTGTGGCCGGCTATCCGGAAAAACATTTGGAGTCGCCTTCATTAACTACCGATTTAAAGTGGCTGAAAGCAAAAGTAGACGCCGGTGCCGATTATGTGGTTACCCAAATGTTTTTTAATAATCAGGCCTATTTCGATTTTGTAGAGAAAGCCAGGGAAGCCGGGATAAATGTGCCAATAATTCCTGGGATAAAGCCTATTGCCGTTAAAAAACATTTACAATTATTACCGCAGGTTTTTAGCATAGATTTACCCGAGGAGTTGATAGCGGGTGTTGAAGCTTGTAAGGATAATAAAGAGGTGAGAGAAGTTGGTATTGAATGGGCCATAGCGCAATCTCGCGAACTAAAAGCGGCGGGAGTGCCGGTTTTACATTATTACTCTATGGGAAAAAGCAGTAATATTCAAAAAATAGCAGAAGCTGTTTTTTAAAATATTAGGCTACATTTGTGGGGCATGAAGAAAATTACAGCCCTATTTTTTCTTATAAATTTATATAATGCTTCTGCCCAGGAATTCGGGCAGAAACATTATTCTTTTGATGCCAGCTATTTTTACGGAACCATAGCTGAACATAATCCTGATATCTCCCATTTAATCACCGGGCATCCTACCGGGCTTATTCTTGGTTTTAATAAAAAAAGTTTCGGTTTTAAAGATTGGGAAAAACCTTATAATTATCCTGATGTTGGGGTTTCCCTTACCTATCAGGATATGAAAAATCCTAATTTGGGTGAAAATTATGGCTTGTATGCCCATATGAATTTTTACCTCTTTAAAAGAAATTTGATGTTTAGAATAGGCCAGGGCCTTGCCTATGCCTCTAACCCATACCATCCCGATAAAAATTACAGGAATAATGCCTATGGTTCACGTTTGCTAAGTTCTACCTATCTTATGGCAAACTATAGAAAGGAGAATATATTTGAAGGCCTGGGTTTTCAAGGCGGGCTTTCTTTAATTCATTATTCCAATGCCGATTTTAAATCGCCTAATGCCAGTACAAACACTATTACATTTAACCTGGGGATAAACTATGTGCTAAATCACCAAAATTTACCCGATTATATTCCCAGGGGGGCAAAAGAAAAATATACAGAACCCATTCATTTTAATTTTGCTTTGCGAAGCGGTGTAAATACTATGGGAATTATAGGTTCTAAACAGTATCCGTTTTTAACCTTTTCGGCCTATGTAGATAAGGTGCTTAACCATAAAAGTACCCTTCAGGCCGGAACCGAAGTTTTCTTTTCAAAAGCAATGGCAGAGCGTATAAAATACCAGTCGATAGCTTTTCCTTTAGGCAGTACTACTGGAGATGAAGATTCTAAACGGGTTGGTGTTTTTGTAGGTCACCAGTTAAATTTTGATAAACTATCGGTAATTACGCATTTGGGCTATTATGCCTATTACCCCTACGAGCATTTTGTAGATCAGTTATATAACCGCATTGGTTTACAAAGAAAACTTACCGAAGATTTATGGGCTTCACTAACAGTTAGATCGCATTATGCCAACGCGGAAGCTGTAGAACTTTCTATAGGATATCGCTTATGAAAAAACAGGTTTTAGGAATATCGATCTTACTTTTTATCTTTTTAGGATGTAATGCTGAAGATGCGCCTACCTGTATAAAAACTTCAGGTAAGATTATTGCTGAAGAGTTTGTTGTAGATGCTTTCGAGGAAATTATAGTTTATGAACGGGTAAAGCTCTTCCTTGAACAAGGTGATGAATATAAGGTGAAGATTGAAACCGGTGAAAATTTAAGGGAAAAAGTATATGCTGAAGTAGAAAACAATAGGCTTCAGCTTAGAAACGAAAACTCCTGTAATCTTTTTCGGGATTATGAAATCACTAAAATTTATGTAACTACACCTACTTTAAATTGGTTACAGAATAGTAGTGGAAGCAGTATAGAAAGCATGGGAACTTTAAAATTCCCTGAACTTTGGTTGCGTTCTTTTAACCAGGAGGAAGATCCCAATATTCATACAAATGGCGATTTTATTTTAGATTTGGAGGTTGAGAACCTAAGAATTACCAACGATAATATTTCTAATTATTTCCTTAGCGGAAAAGCTACCAATGTTAACCTGTTTTTTGCCAATGGGGACGGTAGATTGGAAGCCGACGATTTAATAGTGCAGCATTATGATGTGTTGCACCGCGGTACCAACAAGTTAATTGTGAATCCGCAGCAATCTTTAAAGGGAGTTATTTTTGGATTTGGTGATATTATATCAAAAAATCGTCCGCCCATAGTAGATGTTGAACAGCACTATACCGGAAGACTTATTTTTGAGTAAGTTCAGCAAATAAGCTTTCTAAGTTTTTTGTCTTTTGATTTAACTGCAATGTTTTTAACCCATTATTGTATGCAAAATCAAATACAGCCGGGCGCATGTCTTTTTTAGTATCAAATGTAAGTTCGTGGGCAAATCCGCCTACGTTTTTTGCAGACTTTAGATGGGGTAGTCTTTGTAATGCAATGTTTTCTATCCGGTAATCAAACTCTACGAAAATAACCTGTTCATTTTCTTCCCGTAAGTCTTTTAAGTTTTTATCGGCTACCACTTCACCTTTGTTAATAATAATTACACGGTCGCAAACAGCTTCTACTTCCTGCATAATGTGAGTAGATAGAAATATGGTTTTGCCTGTTTTTTCTTTTCCAATTTGTTTAATAAGTGTTCTAATTTCTACTAATTGGTTAGGGTCTAGACCTGTAGTTGGTTCGTCCAGGATTAAAACCTGGGGATCGTGTAGCAAAGCTGTTGCCAGGCCAACCCGTTGTCTGTATCCTTTAGAGAGCTGTGCTATCTTTTTATTGGCTTCCGGTTTTAGCCCGGTAAGTTCAATCACTTTTTCAATTCGGGATTTATTTATCTTGTAGATTCTGGCATTAAATTCTAAGTATTCCCGCACATACATTTCTGTATATAAAGGATTATGTTCGGGGAGGTAGCCTATTTGCTGCTGAATTTTATGTAAATCGTCTTCAAGGGAAATTCCATTTATTTTAGCCGTGCCTGCCGATGGGCTTAAATAACCGGTTAAGATTTTCATTAAAGTAGATTTTCCGGCGCCGTTGGGGCCCAAAAAACCAACAATTTCTCCTTTATTCAGCTTAAAAGAAACAGCATCCAGCGCTTTTTGTTCGTTATAATACTTTGAGATTTCCTGAACATGAATAGACATAACAAGCTTTTTTCCAAAAGTAAGGATTTTTAAATCACCTAAAACAGTCAAAATTAGTCTGCCGCTTGTGATAACCTATAAAGGGCTTTGTAGATTTCGGAATTGCAGGTAATCTTATCAAAGTCTTATTGCAAATCTTTCGATTTATTTGTGGAAAAAAAATTAAGTCTATAAAAAGCTTTGTAAACTTAAAAAAAACCTGAGAAAAGATTTTTCGTTAAAGAATTATATTCTACTTTAGCCGCATAACAAAGAAACAATGAATCACGCATTTAACTGGAACGCATTTTATTTTTTTTATTTCTATTTCAGAGATAGGAACGGGAATGCTATGTAGTTAAGTAAGAAATTATATAAAAAAGTCCCGATAAATATCGGGGCTTTTTTTTTACACAATTTTGAGATTTAATTAAAGATTAATGGATAAAATTATCGCAATACAGGGAGTGCAGGGCTCATTCCACCATTTGGTAGCCCAGGAATATTACCATAAAGAGGTTGATGTTTTAGAATGTATGTCTTTTGCAGAACTTACTAAAAGCCTGGTGACCGGTGTAGCTAAAGAGGGAGTAATGGCCATAGAAAATTCTATTGCGGGTTCAATTTTACCAAATTATGCACTTATAGATGAAAATAACTTAAAAGTAGTTGGCGAGCATTATATTCCCATAGACATGAATTTTATGGCAATGCCGGGACAAAAAATAGAGAATATTAAAAAAGTCTATTCACATCCCATGGCACTTTTACAGTGTAAGGAATTTTTTAAAAAGTATCCGCATATTAAACTTATTGAAGATGCAGATACTGCTGAAGTGGCACGAAGAATCTCAGAAAAGGGAAGCACAAAAGTCGCTGCGGTAGCCAGTAAGGCAGCAGCCCGGTTGTTTGGGTTGGATATTTTGGCTGAAAGTATTCATACCAAAAAAAGCAATGCAACGCGTTTTTTGATTTTAAGCACAAAAAAGAAAGAGCCTAATGGCGATAAAATAGATAAAGCATCTTTAAAATTTGAATTGGAAAGTAAACGAGGCAGCCTGGTTTCGGTACTAAATATTTTAAGGGATTTTAATCTGGATATGACCAAGATCCAGAGTATGCCTATTATAGAATTTCCCTGGAAATATTCATTTTTTATAGATGTAATCTTTGAAGATTATATAGAATTTAAAAAAGCTATGGATATTTTGGAAGTGATGACCGAGCGATTAACAATTTTAGGAACCTACAAAAATAGTTTGTAATGATAGAGCAGGCCAAGAGATTAGATAGTGTAAAGGAGTACTACTTTTCTTCAAAGTTAAGAGAGGTGCGTGCTATGGCGGCTGCCGGGAAAGATATTATTAACCTGGGTATTGGCAGTCCAGATTTGGCACCACCCCAACAGGTGATTTCGGCTTTAAATGAGGCACTGGTAAATACCGGTGCACATCAATATCAGCCTTATAAAGGTACCGCCGATTTTAGAAATGCCATAGCTGAATTTTATCAAAATTATTACCAGGTTTCACTTGATGCCGAAACTGAGATCCTTCCGCTTATGGGAAGTAAAGAGGGAATTACCCATATCTCCCTGGCCTTTTTAAACGAGGGCGATGAAGTACTTATTCCAAACCCTGGGTATCCAACCTATTCCTCGGTTACCGAACTGGTAGGCGCCAAAGCGGTTTACTACAATTTGAATGCTGAAGGAAACTGGTTGCCAAATTTGGAAGAACTGGCCAAAAAAGATTTGAGCAAAGTAAAATTAATGTGGGTTAACTATCCGCATATGCCTACCGGTGCTTCTGCAAACGAAAGTTTATTTGAAGAACTTGTAACTTTTGCTAAAACCCATAATATTTTAATTGTAAACGACAATCCTTATAGTTTTATCTTAAACGAGCACCCAAAAAGTATTTTAGAAGCTGAAGGGGCCAGGGAAGTGGTTTTAGAGCTTAATTCGTTGAGCAAGACTTTTAACATGGCTGGCTGGCGAATAGGAATGCTTTGTGGCAGCGAAAGAAATTTGAATACAGTTTTAAAAGTTAAAACCAATATGGATAGCGGTATGTTTTATCCGCTTCAGGCCGGTGCAGCAGCAGCTTTACGCTTAAATAAAGATTGGTTTTCTGAACAGAATAAAATTTATCAAAGTCGGAAAGAAAAAGTTTTGGAGCTGGCGGAAGCTTTAGAGTGTGAACCCGAAAAAGATCAAACAGGAATGTTTGTTTGGGCAAAGGTTCCGAAGGGAACAAACGCCGAATCTTTTGTAGATTTTCTGCTAAATAAATACCACATTTTTACTGCACCGGGTTTTATTTTTGGTAGTAATGGCGAAGCCTATATTAGGTTTTCCCTTTGTGCTTCCGAAGAAAATATAGAACGCGCTATAAAAAGGATAAAACAATGAAGGTTCAAATTATAGGAATAGGCCTTATAGGCGGTTCGTTTGCCATAGATATTAAATCGGCTTTTCCAGAAGCCGAAATTTATGGTAGTGACGCCGATGCCAAAAACCTTAAAAAGGCGAAAACCCTTGGGATTATAGATCATATTGCAAAAATAGAAGATACGCCGCAAGCCGATGTAGTTTTGGTAGCAGTGCCGGTAGATGCTGCTACTAAAGTAGTAAGCCGGGTTTTGGATTTAGTGGGTGATAATACCCTGGTTTTTGATGCAGGTTCTACTAAAGCAGGGCTTTGTAAGGAAATTGCCAATCATAAGAATAGGAGGAATTTTTTGGCAGCTCACCCTATTGCGGGTACAGAATTTTCTGGCCCGGAGGCAGCAATTGCTAATCTTTACAGAAAAAAGACCAATATTATATGCGAGGTAGAGAAAACAGCTTTTAAGCTTCAGGAACGGGCACTCGATATTTTTCAGAAATTGGGAATGCGCATTAGGTACATGGATCCTGTGTCTCACGATAGGCATATAGCTTATGTTTCACATTTATCGCACATAAGTTCATTTATGTTGGGTAAAACAGTATTGGAAAAAGAACGTAATGAGCGGGATATATTTGATTTGGCGGGTAGCGGATTTGCCTCTACGGTAAGACTGGCAAAAAGTTCCCCCGCAATGTGGTCGCCCATATTCAGGGAAAATAAAAGCAATGTTCTGGAGACTTTAACCGAGTATATCAATAATCTTACACATTTTAAGGATTTGCTTGAAAATGATGATTTTCAGGAGGTGTATAACGAGATGCAACGCACCAATCATATTAAATCAATTTTAAACGGAATAAACTAATAAATCATAACTAAATTTTAAATTATGGAAAACAAGAAAGAATTAAGAGGCTGGCTAGACGCTTTCGGATTAGAACATCCGTTAGTAATTGCAGGACCCTGTAGTGCAGAGACCGAAGAGCAGGTTTTAAACATCGCACACCAATTAAAAGATACTGATGCTACCGTATTACGTGCCGGAATATGGAAGCCCAGAACCAGACCGGGAAACTTTGAAGGTGTGGGAGCTTTAGGCTTAAAATGGTTGAAAAAAGCAAAGGAAGAAACCGGCATGTTAACTTCAACTGAGGTAGCAAACCCGCATCATGTAGATCTTGCTTTAGAAAATGATGTAGATATTCTTTGGATAGGCGCAAGAACCACGGTTTCTCCTTTTATTGTACAGGAAATTGCTGAAGCCCTAAAAGGCACCGATAAAACCGTATTGGTGAAAAACCCTGTAAACCCAGACCTTTCTCTTTGGTTGGGAGCAGTTGAAAGATTGTATACCCAGGACATTAAGAATTTAGGAGTTATTCACCGTGGTTTTTCAGCTTACGAAAAAACCAAATATAGAAATAACCCGGAATGGCAAATAGCAATTGAACTTCAGAATAAATTTCCAGATCTACCGTTAATTTTAGACCCTTCGCATATTGCAGGACGTAGAGATATTATTTTTGATCTTTGCCAAACGGCACTTGATCTTAATTACGACGGAATTATGGTTGAAACCCACCATACGCCAGACGATGCCTGGAGTGATGCTGCACAACAAATTACCCCTGCAACACTTATTCAAATTATGAAAGACTTGCAGATTAGAAAAGAAATTTCTGAAAGTGAAGAGTTTCAAAATAAACTAGGCACTTTAAGAGCTAAAATTGATGTGGCCGATAACCAGTTAATTGAACTGCTTTCAAAAAGAATGAAAATTTCTGATGAAATTGGCCAGGTTAAAAAAGCCCAAAACGTTTCTGTATTACAAACCAAAAGATGGAATGAAATTCTTGGAAAAATGGTGCTTGAAGGAGAGCAGCACGGTTTGAGCGAAGAATTTATCTTAAGGTTATTTAAAGCTGTTCACCAGGAATCTATTAATCACCAGGAGAAAATCATGAAATCTTAGAATCTTGTTTTCCATGATTTTTGGTTTAAAAGCAAATAGTAAAAACTGCTTTTGCTATTTTAGCAAAGTGGCTGTTTGAAGGTTGACTTATGGACGTCATCCTGAAGTTGTTTCAGGATCTAAATTGTTAAGATATTAGAAGCTGAAGCAAGTTCAGCCTGACGAAAATTAGAATTTTCAAACAGCCACTTAAAAAACCATAATGTGAATGATAGGAACCGTTTATAAATCTACCGGAAGCTGGTACCAGGTGAAAAGTGAAGCTGGAAAGTTTTACGATTGCCGTATTAAAGGAAAATTTAGAATTAAAGGTATTAAAAGTACCAACCCGGTTGCTGTGGGAGACCGTGTGCAGTTTGATGTTGAAGATAAAGAAAGCAAGGCACAGGGCGTGATTAAAGAGATTGAGGAACGGCAAAATTATATTATTCGAAAATCTGTTAACCTTTCTAAGCAAACTCATATAATTGCAGCCAATATAGATCAGGTTTTTTTATTAATTACCTTAAATAACCCGCCTACCCTTACCACGTTTATAGATCGGTTTTTGGTGACTGCCGAAGCCTATCAGGTAAAAGCCGTATTGCTTTTTAATAAGGTAGATACTTATAATGAAGATGAACTTGTAGAAGTGAAATATCTTGCGGCAATTTACAGAAGTGCCGGTTACGATTGTATAGGTGTTTCAGCTAAAACAGGTAAAAATGTAGACAAGGTAAAAGAGATGATGACCGGTAAGACCAGTATGTTTGCAGGCCACAGTGGTACTGGTAAATCTACTTTGGTGAATGCTATAGAGCCCGGTTTAAATTTAAAAACCTCAGAGATTTCAGAACAACATAAACAAGGACAGCATACCACTACTTTTGCTGAAATGTTTGATCTTGGTTTTGATGCCAGAATTATTGATACACCGGGAATTAAAGGCTTTGGAGTGGTGGAAATTGAACGAGAAGAACTGGGAGATTATTTCCCTGAATTTTTTAAACTTAAACAAGATTGTAAATTTCATAATTGTCTACATCTGGAAGAGCCAAAATGTGCGGTAAAGGATGCTCTTGAAGATGGAGAGATTGCCTGGAGCCGCTATAAAAGTTATTTGCAGATTATGGAAGACGAGGAAGACAATTATAGAACAGATATTTATCCAAAAAAATGAGAGTAGTATTACAAAGAGTTTCAAAAGCTTCGGTGCAAATTAACCATGAGATTAATGCAGTAATGCAGAAGGGACTTCTAATTTTACTGGGAATTGAGGCTGAAGACACTCAGGAAGATATAGATTGGCTTTGTAATAAAATAGTAAAAATGCGCATTTTTAATGACGAAAATGAAGCTATGAACCTGTCTTTATTAGATGTAGATGGTGATGCTATTGTGGTAAGCCAGTTTACCCTGCACGCTTCTACTAAAAAGGGTAATAGGCCCAGTTTTATAAAAGCTGCAAAACCCGATATTGCTGTACCGCTATATGAGAAATTCATTAAAAAACTGGAAGAAAGTTTAGGGAAACCGGTTGGGAGTGGAGAGTTTGGTGCCGATATGAAGGTAGAGTTAATTAACGACGGCCCGGTTACGATAATAGTGGATTCTAAAAATAAAAGTTAAAATTAGTTAAAAATTTATATCTTGCGGATTTATTATTCATCACATTCGATAAATGCGCAAAATTTTATTGTTTCTATTTGTAGTTATTCAAATAGTTCCTTCCTTGATTTTTGGTCAGGACTATGCCATATCTTCCATTGAGCCAAATTTACTATCCAATGCCAATTCTGTAGTACGAAATCAATCTATAGAAATCTCAGTTCTTTCTAAAGATAAGATGAGGGTTAAAACAAAACGTGTGGTAACCGTGTTCAACGAATATGGTGAGCAACACATAGGTGCCTATGATTTTTACGATGACCACAGTAAGATAAAATCTCAGGAGGCTATTGTTTACAATAGTAAGGGGAAAGAGATAGAGAAAATAAAGAAAAGAGATTTTCAGGATCGTAGCCTTATAGGTTCTAATACGCTTTATAGCGATAATAGATTAAGTTACTTAAGCTATACTATTAAAGATTATCCAATAACAATTGCTTACGAAAGTGAGATAGAAACAAACTCCACAATATTTATTCAGTCATGGAATCCCCTGGAGAACTATAATTTAAGCGTAGAAAAATCTTCTTATAAATTAATTAACCCAAATGCTATTCCCTTTAGGTTTGAAGAAAGAAACCTGGAAGGCTTAGAGCTTAAAAAACAAAATACTGGTGCAGGTTTAAATTATGAGGTGAGGAATATTTCTGCAGTAAAAAGTGAAGTTTTTAGTCCTAATCTTTCAACTTATGCCCCCAGGGTGTTAGTTGCTTTAAATGAATTTGCACTGGTTGGGGTAGAAGGAAAAGCTTCTAATTGGAAAGAATTAGGTAAATGGCAGTATGAGTATTTATTGAAGGAGAAAATGGAACTTCCGCGGGAAACTATTTTAAAACTTAATGAGTTGACTTCAAATGCAGTTTCTAACAGGGAAAAAGCAGAGATTATCTATAATTATGTTCAGGAAAATACACGGTATATAAGTGTACAATTGGGAATTGGCGGCTGGGAGCCAATGCTTGCCAAAGAGGTGGATGAATTGGGCTACGGCGACTGTAAAGCCTTAACTAATTACACCAAGGCTCTTTTAGAATCGCAGGGAATACCTTCGTACTATACAGTGGTTTATGGCGGCGATAAAAATAATATAGACCCTGAATTTGCCTCCATGCAGGGCAATCATGTAATCCTGAATTTGCCTTTGGCAGAAGAAGATATATGGTTGGAGTGTACCAGTCAAACTAATCCGTTTAACTATTTGGGCGATTTTACCGATGATAGAAAGGTTTTAAAAATAACCGAAGATGGTGGGGAGATAATAAGTACTCCAAATTATGCTACTGCTGCCAACCTTAGGGAAAGTTTTGTGGAAATTCAATTGGATGAATCTGGTGGTTTTTTAGCTGAAATTACGCGTAAAAACCACGGAATCCCGTATGGTGATATCTATAGTATTGAAAGTCTAAAAAATGATCATCAAAAAATATACTACCGGGAAAATTGGGGGCATCTACGAGAATTACAATTTGATAAAATTGCTTTTGAGAATGATAGGGATTCAATTGTGTTTACCGAAAAGCTAAAGATTAAAGGGGCTAAACTGGCTATGCAAGCTGGTAACCGATTACTGGTGCCTGTTAATTTTTTAAAAGCAAAAACTTTTAATTTACCCAGAAATGAATCTCGTAAACATCCATTGGTAATTGAAAGGGGGAAGACTTATAAAGATCACTTTCAATTTACCTTACCGGCAGGGTTTAAAGTAGAGTCAATTCCGGAGCCCATAACCATCGAAAATGAATACGGTAAACTAATTATGGAAACCAGTATTGTAGAGGAAGATGAGACCAAACTAGATGTAAAAAGAATACTGATTTTGGAAGAGGGGAACTGGAAAAGTTCAGCGTATAATTCGTATAGGGAGTTTATGAACCAAATTAAATCTTATACCAATCAAAAAGCAGTTTTAGTTAGTAATTAATCATATTATGAAACATTTTTACATTCTTATTGTTAGTTTATTTTCGGTGTGTTTACTTCAGGCACAGGATTACAAATTCGGAAAGGTATCCAAAGAAGAGGTGCTTGAAAAAGAACATCCAAAGTATAAAGAGGCCAATGCGGCTGTATTGTTTAGAAAGCACCTGGTCTATTATGATATTAGAAAAAATACCGGTTTGACGCTCGTTACCGTGGTACACGAACGTATTAAAATATATAATAAAGAGGGTCTTGACTGGGCAAATAAAACAATAACCGGATATCAAAACGGATCAGAAAGTGAAGAGGTCAGTGCTATTAAAGGGTATACCTATAATATTGTAGATGGGAAGCTTGTTGAAGAAAAGCTAAAAAGAAATGGTGTTTTTAAAGAAGAAACTAATAAATATAAACTAAAGACAAAATTCACTATGCCTGCGGTAAGCGAAGGTAGTGTTATAGAATATACGTATACTATAAGATCCCCATTTGTGACATCTATTGACGATGTGCCGCTTCAGTTTGAAATTCCGGTGAATAGATTGGAAGCCGAGATTAAAATACCTGAATTTTTTGGTTTTAGAATGCATTACAATCCTAAATCGCCCATAGTTTTTCCTATCGATAAAACTAAAGAGAGCTTTACTTATAATTACTCCCAAAAAACCAGAACCACCGGAAGAACTGTTCAAACAGATTATAAACAGCGTAGTTTAGACTATTTGCTGGATTTTTATAAGTTTCAGAAAGATGATATTCCTCCTTTGAAGAAAGAAGTTTATGTAGATTATTTACAAAACTATGCAGCATATTTAAGATGGGAATTACAATACACTAAATTTCCTAATTCACCAATAGAAAGTTTTGCCAGTACCTGGGAAGATGTTGCTAAAAGCATTTATAATGATGCCGGTTTAAAACAAGAGGTAAATAGAACCGGCTTCTTTGATGAGGACTTAGATGAACTACTTGCCGGATATAAAGATAATGCTGAAAAACTAGCTAAAATCTTTATGTATGTAAAGAGTAAAATTGCTTGGAATGATTTCGTAGGCTTTCAAGCAGAGAGTGGAACAAGAACGGCTTATAAGGATGAAAAAGGAAACACGGGAGATATAAATTTATTATTAGTGAGCATGTTAAGATATGCTGGCTTTAATGCTAACCCTGTCTTAGTAAGCACCAAATCTCATGGTATCCCAATTTTTCCTACACGAAACGGTTTTAATTATGTGATAGCTGCTGTAGAAAATGAGGATAATATTTTGTTATTGGACGCTACAGACAAGAATGCGGCAATAGGAGAGCTTCCGGCAAGGGCTATGAACTGGCAGGGAAGAATTATAAGGGAAGATGGAACTTCAGGTTGGGTGAGTTTAATGCCTAACGCAAAATCACAGAACACAACCATGTTAAATATGCAATTTGACGATAACATGGTTTTAAAAGGAAAATCGGTAAGAGATTTAAGCGGTCTGCATGCGAAAGAATTTAGGGATCGTTATGTTGGATTGGCTGAGAAGGATTACCTAAAAATCCTGGAGGAAGATAAAGGGAACATAGTGGTTTCGGGGCTGGATATTTCGAAAGAAGAAGCCATTGGGGAAAACATTAGGCAAACTTACAACTTTGAATTAAGGGATGAAATGGAGGAGATAAATGGGAAGATATATTTAAAACCTATGGTTTTTGCCGGGCTACACGAAAATCCGTTTAAAGGGGAAGATCGTAACTACCCCATATTTTTTGACTTTCCAACCAGTAATGATAAGATTATAAATATTTTAATTCCCGATGGTTATAAAGTAGAATCCCTGCCCGAAAGTGCTATCGTTAATTTAAAAGAAGGAGCGGGTGTTTTTAAGTTTGTGGCAACCTTAAATGGGAAATTTTTAAGGGTAGAATCTTCTTTAGATATGAATGATATGGTTTATATTGCACAGGACTATAAAGCGCTTAAAAATTTCTATGCTGAAATGGTGAATAAACATTCAGAAGCCATAGTTTTGTCAAAATCTTAGAAATAATATGAACATAGAACACGCTCAAAAAGCAGTAGACGATTGGATAAAAGAACATGGGGTTCGGTATTTTAACGAGCTTACCAATATGGCGCAACTTACCGAGGAAGTAGGGGAGGTAGCCCGAATTATTGCGAGACGTTATGGGGAGCAAAGTGAAAAGGAATCAGATAAAGAAAAGGACTTAGGAGAAGAACTTGCAGATGTTATGTTTGTGGTACTCTGTCTTGCCAATCAAACCGGAGTTGATCTACAGGAAGCTTTTGATAAAAAATTAGATCTAAAAACAAAAAGGGATCACGACAGGCATCATAATAATCAAAAGTTAAAATAATGAAATTCAAAGAGATGATCTCTAAAAAAGCCTTCTGGAAATCGGTTTTGTTTCTTGGTCTGGGCTTTCTTATTGTCTATGATATTGTAAGTATGCTGTTTGAATACGGAGGCTTTCATTTTAAAGCCTATTTTACCGAGCGAACCGAAAATGGAAAGTTGTTCAGGTTTATCCTCGGGCAGTTTTTTGCCGCTTTTGCTTATGGGTTTATTATCTCATTTGGGCAGTTTAGAGGAAAAAACAAAAAAGATTCAAAAAGCTAATACAGTCAATTCATGAATTTAGAGATATCAAATAGCCAGGAAAATCTGTCGGCTAATATTAATATAACCGGATCTAAGAGTGAGTCTAACCGCTTGTTAATCCTTCAGGCTTTATTTCCAAACTTAAAAATAAGCAACCTTTCAAATAGTGACGATACCCATTATTTGCAAAAGGCACTTAAGAGTGAAGGTGAGTTAATTGATATTCATCATGCCGGTACTGCTATGCGTTTTTTAACGGCCTATTTTGCCACTTTAGAAGGTAGGGAAGTAGTTTTAACAGGTAGTAAACGAATGAAAGAACGCCCGGTTAAACTATTGGTAGATGCCCTTAAAACAATGGGTGCCGATATCTCATATGAAAAGAATGAAGGTTATCCGCCAATTAGAATTAAGGGTAAAAAGATTACGGCAAAAACAGTAAGTCTGGAAGCCAATATTAGCAGTCAATATATTTCGGCTTTAATGCTGGTTGCACCTTCTTTGCCTAACGGACTTGAAATTAATTTACAAGGTGAAATTACGTCTACCCCTTATATTAAAATGACTTTAGAGCTTTTGCAAAGAGCCGGAGTAAGAGGAGTTTTTGAAGGGAACACTATTAAAATTGAACCTGCAAAACAATTAAAAGATCAAAGCTTGGCAGTAGAATCAGACTGGAGTTCTGCTTCCTACTACTATAGTCTTGCTGCCATAAGCGAATCAGCCGAACTTAAATTAAGCACCTATAGAGAAACCAGTTTACAGGGAGATTCTTGCCTTTCTAATATCTATAAGCAATTTGGGGTAAGTACTAAATTTGAAGATAATCATATTATTTTATCCAAAAAGCCCGGTACGAAACCAAAGCATATAAAGGAAAATCTTCAAAATTCACCTGATATTGCGCAAACCATTGCGGTAACCTGTTTAGCGCTGGAGGTGCCTTGTTATTTAACCGGTTTACATACCCTGAAAATTAAGGAAACCGATAGGTTGGAGGCTTTAAAAGCAGAGATTGAGAAATTTGGTAGCCAGGTAGAGATTACCCAGGATAGCCTTGAATTATTTCCGAAAAAAGATTTTGAAGAAAACGTGTCGGTTGCCACTTATAACGATCATCGAATGGCCATGGCTTTTGCGCCTTTAGGACTTAAAGTTCCTTTTAAGATTGAAGATGCCGAAGTGGTGTCAAAATCTTATCCCGGGTTTTGGGAAGATTTTGAAAAACTCAATTTTAAGCTGAGAAAGTGCTAAATGAAAGGCATTTTTTAAATAAACGCTTAAATACTTGACAACCCCTATCTTGAGATTGTATATTTGCGCCTTCTAAAAATTCAATTATGGGAATGAAACTTTCACACTTCAATTTTGAACTTCCGAATGAACTTTTGGCCGAGTATCCTTCAGAGAACAGAGATGAAGCAAGGCTTATGGTTCTAAACCGAAAAGAACAAACAATTGAGCATAAACAATTTAAAGATATTCTAGATTATTTCGAGCCAGAAGATGTCATGGTACTTAATAATACCAAGGTGTTTCCTGCACGTTTATATGGGAATAAAGAGAAAACCGGGGCGCGAATTGAAGTTTTCCTATTAAGAGAATTAAATCCGGAAACCAAGCTTTGGGATGTACTGGTAGACCCGGCTAGAAAAATTAGAATTGGAAACAAATTGTATTTTGGGGACGACGAAAGCCTGGTAGCAGAAGTTATAGATAATACTACTTCTCGTGGAAGGACCCTTCGTTTTCTTTACGATGGTTCTTACGAAGATTTCAGGAAAAAACTAAAAGAACTGGGGGAAACGCCACTTCCAAAATATATAAAACGAGATGTTCAACCTGAAGATCAGGAGCGTTACCAGACTATTTATGCTAAAAAAGAGGGAGCTGTAGCAGCGCCAACCGCAGGACTACACTTTTCTAAACATCTTTTAAAGCGTTTGGAAATTAAAGGAGTAGATTTTGCTGAAGTTACTTTACACGTTGGTTTAGGAACTTTTAGCCCGGTTGAGGTAGAGGACCTTAGTAAGCATAAAATGGATTCTGAAGAAGCATTTATAGAAAAGAAAGCTACTGAAACTATCAATAAAGCGAAACTTGAAAACAGACGGGTTTGTGCCGTGGGTACAACAGTAATGCGTGTGTTGGAGAGCTCGGTGTCTTCAAACCATACATTAAATGAGTTTAGTGGCTGGACCAATAAATTTATCTTTCCTCCTTACGATTTTAGCATAGCAAACTGTATGATTACTAATTTCCATACACCAAAATCTACACTTCTTATGATGATCTCTGCTTTTGCAGGTCACGATTTTATGAAGCGTGCATATGAAGAAGCAGTAAGGGAAAAGTATCGTTTCTATACTTACGGAGACGCGATGTTGATTATCTAGTTTTTGTTTAATATAATCTTAAGCCACGAATTCATTAAGTTATTTGATGAATTCGTGGCTCTTTATTTTATAACGATAAATCTTACGTATTACGTAACTTTCAAAAGCCTTGTTAATCCACAGGCTTCTAACTTTAAGCTTTGTTATTGCCACAATCTAAAACACTTAGCTTTGGCTTAACTAAAAAATCCTTTAATTCTTAGTACTTTTGCAGCGTGAAAAACAAGAAGAAAGATATACGAGCACTTACCAAGGCCCAGCTTCAGGAATTTTTTGTTGCCAATGGCGATAAATCTTTTCGTGGAAGTCAGGTTTATGAATGGCTTTGGAGCAAAGGGGCCCATAGTTTTGAGGCAATGACCAATATTTCCAAAGCTACCCGAAAGATGTTAGATCAAAATTTTGTGATAAACCATATTCGGGTAGACCGTATGCAGCGCAGTAGCGACGGTACTATTAAAAATGCGGTAAAGCTGCACGATCAGCTCACCGTAGAATCGGTATTAATTCCTACCGCCACCAGAACTACAGCTTGTGTTTCTTCTCAGGTTGGTTGTAGCTTAGATTGCCAATTTTGTGCAACTGCTCGCTTAAAAAGAATGCGTAACCTAAATCCTGACGAGATTTATGACCAGGTAGTTGCTATAGACAATGAAAGCCGGTTGTATTTTGACAGGCCCTTGAGCAACATTGTGTTTATGGGGATGGGAGAACCGCTTATGAACTACAAGAATGTGATGAAAGCGGTCGAAAAAATTACCTCTCCCGAAGGTTTGGGCATGTCCCCAAAGCGAATTACGATTTCTACATCGGGCGTGCCTAAAATAATTAAAAAACTGGCAGATGACGAAGCCAAGATAAAACTTGCTGTTTCCCTTCACGCTGCAACCGATGAGATTCGAACCAAAATAATGCCTTTTAATGAAACCTTTCCTTTAAACGATTTAAGGGAGTCTTTAGAGTATTGGTACTCTAAAACCAAAAGCCGAATTACTTACGAGTATATTGTTTGGAAGGATATTAATGACACAAGAAAGGATGCCGAAGCCCTGGTTCGGTTCTGCAGTTATGTGCCGTGCAAGGTGAATTTGATTGAGTATAACCCAATAGACGATGGTAGTTTTCAACAGGCTTCGTCTAAGGCTACAGATATGTACCAGGAAATTTTAGAGCGTAATGGAATTACGGTAACCGTTAGAAGATCTCGTGGAAAAGATATAGACGCTGCTTGTGGTCAGTTAGCAAATAAGTCGGCATAGCTTCCTTAAGGCTTTATTTTTTTATAAGCTCTCAAACTTAGCTCATAATCTTGATTTTGGCAGAAAAGCATCACTGAATATTCTGTATAAATAATTATCTTTGCTGGCTTAATGAAAGTAATTTCCCAAATAAAACTTCCGGTAGAGAAAGAGATGGAGCTTTTTGAAAAAAAGTTCCTCGAAGCCATGTCTTCTAAAGTGGCACTTCTTAATAGAATAACTCATTATATTGTAAACCGTAAAGGAAAACAAATGCGACCTATGTTTGTTTTTCTGGTAGCCAAAATGGTTTCAGAAGGCGAGGTAAACGAACGTACTTATAGGGGAGCTTCGGTAATAGAGCTTATACATACGGCCACCTTGGTTCATGACGATGTGGTAGATGATTCTAACCGTCGCCGGGGGTTCTTTAGTATAAATGCTTTGTGGAAGAATAAAATTGCCGTTTTGGTGGGCGATTATTTACTTTCTAAAGGTTTGTTGCTTTCTATAGATAACAACGATTTTGATTTATTGAAGATTATCTCAGTTGCTGTAAGGGAAATGAGTGAGGGTGAGTTGTTGCAAATTGAAAAAGCTAGAAGACTCGATATTACAGAGGAGGTTTATTACGATATTATTAGGCAAAAAACGGCTACTCTTATCGCTGCTTGCTGTAGTTTAGGTGCTGCCTCGGTAAAACCCGATTCTAATGCGGTTGCCGAAATGAGAAAATTTGGGGAATTAATAGGAATGGCTTTTCAGATAAAAGACGATCTTTTTGATTATGGTGATGAGAAAATAGGAAAGCCCACTGGAATAGATATTAAGGAACAGAAAATGACGTTGCCATTAATCTATGCCCTGAATAATTCTACCAAAAAGGAAAAAGCCTGGGTAATTAATTCGGTTAAGAATCATAATAAAAATAAAAAACGGGTAAATGAAGTTATTCAGTTTGTAAAGGATAAGGGAGGTCTGGAATATGCCGTAAAGCGTATGAAAGAGTTTCAACAGGATGCTTTGGTGATCCTGGAAAAATATCCGGCTTCTCCTTACCGCGAATCTTTAGAACTTATGGTGAATTATGTAATTGAACGTAAAAAATAAGGCTGTTTCTTAGACTTATGGGCAAAACTTTAAACAGCCTTACTTAGAATCCCTTTTAATTATTGTTCTCTGGAATTATCGATTTCTTCATCGATTTCTTTTTCAAGTTTCTTAGCGCCTTCTTCTACTTTCTTAGCACCTTCCTTAATTTTTTCAGTACCTTCTTTAACTTTATCACCGGCTTTCTTTACATTATCTTCAATGTCTTTGCCAATTGCTTCTACAGCATCTTCCGTTTTTTTCTGGGTAGTTTCCCGACAGGAAGATAGGCTTATAGCCAAAACGGCCACCATAATTAATAGTAACTTTTTCATTATTTTACTTTTAGGTTTAATAAAAAAAAGCTGCTTTCTTTAAGGAAAGCAGCCTTTAGCATTTTTAAGAAGTAAGACAATTACATGTTATCGTCTTCGTTCATTTCTTCTTCCATTTCAGCTTCAGCTTCTTCAGCCTCTGCTTCGATTTCATTTCCGGCCTCTTCAATTTCGTTTCCGGCCTCTTCAGCTGCATTTTCTAAATCTTCACCTGCAGACTCCATAGCGTCTTCAGTTTTTTCTTCAGTAGTTTCTCTACAAGAATAGATAGAAAGAGACATTGTTGCAACTGCAAACAGTAAAAATAATTTTTTCATGTTAGAATTTGTTTAATTAGTTGAAGAAACAAATGTAAACTATTTTTTATTTATGCAAGGGATTCTTTTCACTCAAATATCTCCAATATCTTTTTGGTACGTGTTGTATGTGAAGCCTTGTGTTTATGCGGGATTCAATGGTAGTTGCTTCAAAATATTTCTTCCATAATTTCTGAAATTCTATCTCTGATGTATCAAATATTCGTGTTTTTTCTTCTGATAAAGACAGATTTTTTGAGAAATTAATTTGAATTATTTGCGCTTTTTGGAGATCGTAATAGAGGCCAAACTTTCGTTTTAGATCGTAAATAATCCATTGCTGATCGCTATAACGGGAAGTAAAATGCTTTTCAATTAAAGGTAGTACGTTAAAATCTGGTTCAATATTGGCAAAATAAATTTTATCCTTTGTTAGCTGAAAACGAACAAAAGCTTCCATTCTATGTTTCTCTCTTCCTACCTTTTTAGCGGTTTGTGCAATTTTTAGGACGTGTTTATTTGTAAAATCGCCGTGAATGTTAGCCTTAGATTTAAAGGTATGTTGAAAATACCTTAATATGTCAAGTTCAATTTTAGGTAACTCACTCAAGTAGGCGTAATATACTGCGTTTTGACTGCGATGGTTGGCAAACTTTTGGAATCCGTGCCATACGCGTTTTGCTTTGGTTTCGTCTGTAATTACTTCAATATTTTCAGCAAAAATATCTGTTTTGTGAATGCCGGGAGCTAGAATATTATTCACTTCCAATTTCTCATCAAAAGCTACGAAAATGCAGGTAAGTAAACCTTTAAAGGTTCCATCGTACAATAGGCATTTGGGTGAATTCATTTTAAAATAAACTTAATTGGCTGCTGTACTCCTTTCTAAACTTTCCGGCCGAATTTCGTAAGATTAAAGATTTTATTCTGCTCGCGCTCAGATCTTGTTTCTCCCATCCACGACCATCACAAATTATAAAATATCGTGCCCGGTTTAAGGCTACCCCTATGGCTTTTAAATGATCATAATTGAGCTTTCTAAATTTTCTGGCTTGAAGTATTTTATGTACAGATTTTAATCCAACCCCCGGTATTCTTAGTAGCATTTCTTTTTCGGCGCTATTCACATCTACCGGAAATTGATGTTGATTTCTTAGTGCCCAACTTAGTTTTGGGTCTACTTCTACATCTAAATTAGGAAATTGTTGGTTCAATAACTCATTTACATCAAAACCATAAAAGCGCATTAACCAATCGGTTTGATAAAGACGGTTTTCCCTTAGCATAGGAACCTGGGAACCCAGGGAAGGCAGTCTGGGATCGTTACTTATGGGTACATAACCCGAATAATATACCCTTTTCATATTATAGTTTTTATAATAATAATTTGCCGAAAGCATTATTTCGCGATCACTTTCGCCTGATGCACCAACTATCATTTGGGTACTTTGGCCGGCGGGGGCATATTTGGGAGTGCTTTTAATGAGTTTCTTTTCTGAATTGTATTGAATTATTTCATTTTTCACCTTCTTCATGGGTTTAATGAAATCTGAATGATCTTTTTCCGGGGCCAGTTTTTTTAGTCCGGAAACCGTTGGTATTTCAATATTAACACTTAGCCTATCGGCATATAGGCCGGCCTCCCTCATTAGTTCGTCACTTGCACCGGGAATAGATTTTAAGTGTATATAACCATTAAAGTTTTCTTCCAGGCGCAGTTTTTTAGCCACTTGTATAAGACGCTCCATTGTAAAGTCGGCATTTTTAAAAATCCCCGAACTTAAAAACAGGCCTTCAATATAATTTCTTCGGTAGAAATTAATAGTTAAGTCTACTACTTCCTGAACTTTAAAAGCAGCTCTTTTTATATCGTTGCTACGGCGGGTAACGCAATAGGCGCAATCAAAAATACAATGATTGGTAAGCAAAATTTTAAGCAAGGAAACGCAGCGCCCATCTGGCGTATAGGAATGGCAAATGCCCATTCCATCTGAGTTTCCAAGCCCCTTATTTTTATTGCTGCGTTTGCTGCCACTACTGGAGCAGGAGACATCATATTTGGCAGCATCGGCCAGAATTTCTAATTTTTCCTCAATTCTATCAAACCTCATAATTATTGAAATTTGATTCAAATGTAGGAAAAAATCCAATAAGTAGGAATAATTACTTATTCACTGTTATTTTTTATTGCTCTTTTTTATATCCGGAATAATTTTCTGGCTTTTCTCCTGCCATTCGCGCAAAATTTCTATACGCCTGATTTACCTTCTCTTTGGGCGTTGTAGCGAATTCTTCCTCGGTTACCCCATAATTCTGCTGAAGAGAATCCAGCCTGGAGTGTAAATCTTTTCTAACCTTAGCATAATCCGGATGCTTATAGATATTGTTTACCTCATTAGGGTCTTCTTGTAAATCGTACATTTCCCATACATCTATATCATCATAAAAATGTATAAGTTTAAACCGATGGGTTCTAATTCCATAATGTCTCTTAACCATGTGAAAGGCAGGAAAATCGTAGTAATGGTAATAAATTGCATCCCTAAAATCTTTATTTGAAACGGCATTGTTCAGTAAAGGACGAAAAGACCTGCCCTGCATTTCTTTTGGAATTTCTGCATTGGCGAAGTCAAGGAAAGTAGGAGCGAAGTCTAGATTTTGTGTTAAAGCATCAATTTCGCTTCCTGCTTCTATCTCACCGGGTAGTTGCATTAACATAGGCATGGCAAGAGATTCTTCATACATAAAACGTTTATCAAAAAAGCCTTTTTCCCCTAGATAGAATCCCTGATCTGTAGTGTAAACAATTAAGGTGTTTTCAGCCAAACCAGCTGTTTCCAGGTAGTCTAAAATTTTCCCTACCCCTTCATCTACCGAGGCTACGGTGGCTAGATAATCTCTTAAATAGCGCTGGCCTTTCCATTTAGCAAGTTCTTTTCCCGATAAATTAGCATCGTGAAAAGCATCATTTTTAGGTTGGTAGGACTTGTCCCAGACTTCCCTTTGTTCTTTGGTCATTCTTTCAAAATCGGTTTTCCAGGGGTTATGTCTTAGCGAATCGCTGCCTTTTGCTAGAGTCATTTTAAGATCATGACCTTCATACATATCTTTATAGATTGTTTGCAATTGTTCTTGTGCAGCCGGCTGTCCCTGGTGATCTGAAAAATAGCTTTTTGGTAGTGGAAATTCAATAGAGTCGTATTTATTGATATGCCTCAAGGCTGGCATCCAATTTCTGTGAGGTGCTTTATGCTGTACCATAAGCATAAAAGGCTTTTCTTTATCCCGGTTGTTCTTTAGCCAATCTAAGCCCATTTCGGTGATAATATCTGTGGCGTATCCTTCAATCCTGGTGGTATCTTTATTTTTTATGAAATCGGGATTGTAATAATTTCCCTGGTCTACAAGAATGTTCCAATCGTCAAAACCCTGCGGTGAACCGTGTAAGTGCCATTTTCCGAACAATGCTGTTTGGTAGCCTGCCTTCTTAAGGTACTTTGGAAGTGTGGGTTGAGAACCATCAAAGGTTTCACCATTCATTCTAAATCCATTTAAGTGACTGTGTTTACCGGTAAGTATTACGGCACGACTGGGGCCACAAATAGAGTTTGTACAAAAATTATTTTTAAAGGTTACCCCGTTTTTGGCAATACGATCTATGTTTGGCGTAGGCGCTAATTTGCTTATGGGATGGCCATAGGCACTAATAGCTTGAGCAGCATGATCATCGGTCATGATAAACACAATGTTTGGACGCTTGTTTGTTTCGTCTTTATCTAATTTCTTTTCTTCTGAATTATTCTTACAGGAAATAATAGAAATACCTACACATATAAAACCCAAAATTAAGGGAAACACCTTTTTTAATTTCATATCAACATGTTTTTAAATTGAGAAAGTTCCAAAGTACAAAAAGTATGTATTTTTGCCTTAAATTATAACTATACAAAAACTGCACAAATAGAATTTATGAAGCGCTCTATCCTGAATATAATTACTGCTTTCTTCTTTGTTTTGCAGTACTCCAGCCTTATAGGACAACAACTTACTCCGCCTATACATAATTATTTGGCTACTAATTATAATGCAGCTAGTCAAAACTGGGATATTGATGTAGATGAAGAAGGCGTAATTTATGCTGCCAATAATCAGGGGTTGCTTAGCTATGATGGACAATCATGGGAACTTTTTCCTTTGCCCAATGGTAGTATTATTAGATCTGTTTTCGTGCATGAAGACCGAATCTTTACCGGGTCTTATAAAGAATTTGGATATTGGAAAAGAGATAGTACCGGTAAAATGTACTATACCTCTTTAATACCAAACCTTGGCGATTATAAAATGCAAAGCGAAGAGTTTTGGGAAATTCTTGAATTTAAAGGCGACATTTATTTTAGGTCTTTTGGCGCAATTTATAGATATAGCCAGGATACCGTTGAACCGGTTCAAAATGTGATTAGCAATAAAATGATTGTTTATAAAAATCAGCTTGTGGTGGCATTAGGGAGAAGCGGGCTCCACATCTTGAGTGCCGATAATGATTTGAAGAATATACCTAACCAGGAACTTTTACAAGGGGAAATAGTTGTTGATATGGCTGTGAGCGGGCAGAATCTAATTATTGGAACAAAGGATAATTTATATAGGTACAACGGTGACGCTTTTTCGACTTTTGGAGATAGTAATTTAAAAGATGAGTTAAAACGTTCTGAACTAAACCATATTCTTGCTTTAGATAATGAGAGATTGCTATTGGGTACGGTTAAAAATGGCCTTATAAATTACGATTTAAAGAATGAAAGTTACAATATTTTAAATAGGAATAATGGACTTCAAAATAATACTGTTTTAAGTTTTGTAGAGAAATACGGCAATATTTGGTTAGGCCTCGATAACGGAATAGATCGCATTGAAATAGATTCACCGATTAACTTCTATACCGATGATACGGGAGAATTGGGTGCGGTGTACGACCTTGAATTTCACGAAAATAAAATGTACCTGGCAAGTAATACCGGAGTTTATAGTTTTAATAATAACAAACTTCAGATTATTGACGGCTCTGAAGGGCACACCTGGAATCTAAAAATTCTTAATAATACTTTATTTGTAAATCATAACTCCGGGACATATTTTATTAAAGAAAATAGTTTGTATCCGGTTGAAACTGCGACCGGGAGTTATAAGATAGATGAAATCTCCTATTCTGCGAGCAATTACTTAATTAGTAGTTATACGGGGCTTAGGAAACTAAACCCTTTAAAAGACAGTATTTATCAATTAGATAGCCTGGATTTTCCTGTAAGGAATGTTGTTTTTGAGAATGAAAATACCCTATGGGCCGTGCATCCGTACGAAGGTCTTTATAGGGCTGGTTTTGAGAATGATTTTGCGCAAACCAATTTTGTAAAAAAAATAGCTATGCCCGATGGTGGGAATAGTATTAATACCAACATTTCCAAGATTAATAATCAATTGGCCATATTTAACGGAGATCGTTGGTTTAAGTATAATCCATTTAAAGACTCTCTGGATATTTTTGAAGAATTAAAAGCGTTTAGAAAACATAAAATGCTTTTTAAAGATGCAGGTTCTTATTGGTTTAGCGATACCGAAAATAATAGCTTAAAGTTTACAGACTTTGAGAACACTATAATAATTGCTCCAGAAAGCTTAGGGAATAGATTGGTGAAAAATTATGAGAAGATTATAAAGAATGGAGATTCAATATATTATGTGGTCTTAAATGATGGTTTTGCCCGAATAGATTTAAGGAAGTTTATAAAAGGTTTGGGGCAAACACCCGTGAGCACCCCCAAAGTAAAAGGTTTTTTCAATGCAAATGGGCGTTTAGAACTGGGGGAAAAGCCGGTAATGGCTTATAAAAACTCAAGAGATTTAAATGTACAAACTTCTTTTCCGACCTCTGGGGCCATGGGTTTAAATTATAAATTAAAAGGTGAAGATACGCTTAGTGGTAAGGTGGTTAACGGAGTTATAAACCTCCAAAATTTAAGTCATGGCGATTATGAATTAGAGCTTTTGGCTATGGGCCCTCAGGCTCATATTGCGAAAAGGAATAGCTTTAGTTTTAGTATTCAACCACCCTGGTATCTCTCAAATGCCATGAAAATAGCCTATATTTTCTGTTTTTTGGTAATTCTGGCGTCTATGTATTGGTTTAACCGGCTTAAATTAAGGAAACATCAATCCTTGCTTGAAGAAAAATTTGAAAAGGAGCATCAGGAGCGTATTAACAAATTAGAAAAAGAGCGCCTTGTAAATGAGATTAACCTGAAACGTAAAGAGCTTGCCAATACTACAATGGTTGCGGCTAAGAAAAATGAGATGCTTATGGAGATTCAAAATGAATTGAGTAAGGATAAGACCAATTTTTCTAACCAGTTTAAAATGAAACATATTTTAAATAAAATTAATCGTGCTATTAAAAACAAGGATGAATGGAAAGTCTTTGAAACGAATTTTAATGAATTGCACGAAGATTTTTTTAAGGATATTTTAAAAACCTACCCCAAACTAACGAGTAAGGATTTAAAACTTTGTTCTTATTTAAAAATGAATCTTACCTCTAAAGAAATTGCTCCTCTAATGGGAATTTCTGTTCGTGGTGTGGAAGTACATCGTTATAGATTACGAAAAAAAATGGGACTGAATAAGAACGAAAATTTGACAAATTTCCTCATTAAAAATTACTAGTTTCGTTATTTAGAACCCATATTTTAACAAAAATATACTACATCAAGACTACGTCAAAGGTTTTTAGTGCTGTTAAAAAACTACTTCTAAACATGTGTATATTATTGATTATTAGTTGTTTGTTATCTCAATATTTTTGATGTAGCAGTAGTGTACTATATCGTTTGCGTAAAAACCGGTCTTGGTTGTATCTTTCTTCTAAAATTCAGTAAAATTTGAACCGTATGAAATTAAAATTATTCACCATTTGTATGGTCCTTTTATCTGGTTTTGGCTTCGCTCAGGAGGGCAAAACAGTTTCAGGTGTTATAACGGACCAAAATGAAATACCTTTACCGGGAGCCGAAGTAAAGGTAATTGATAAAGAAATTTATGATGTAACCGACTTTGACGGAAATTTTACTCTGGAAAATGTTGAAGAGGGGGATGTATTTAGGGTTACTTTTTTGGGATTTAAAGCTCAGGAAATCACCATTTCTTCCCAAAATCAATATAATGTTTCTATGGTAGAAGATGCCGGGCAACTGGATGAGGTAGTAGTTGTAGGGTATGGTACACAAGAAAAAAGAGACCTTACTGGTTCTATTGCAAGTATAGATGCAGAGGAAATTGAAAAAACACCTACGGCTAATGTTATGCAATCTTTGCAGGGTAAAGTTTCAGGGGTGCAAATTGTTAATTCAGGATCACCTGGAGACTCTCCAACTGTAAGAATTAGGGGGCTTGGAACCTATGGGGATGCTACCAATGTCTTATATGTTGTGGACGGTACTTTATATAATAATATTGATTTTTTGAATACAAAAGATATTAAATCAGTAAATGTTCTTAAAGATGCTTCTTCCTCGGCTATTTATGGAGTTAGAGCTGCCAATGGTGTAGTTATTATCGAAACAAAATCGGGTAGAAAAAATCAAAAGCCACAATTTGAATACGATGGTTATACAGGGTTCCAGCGCGCTCAAAACATTGTGAAGTTAGCTAATACTGAACAATTCGCTACTATGGCAAGAGAATCAGGATCTGCTCCTGAAGCTCAGTTTATCGAAAATGCTATTCAGCGATACGGTCGGAGCAGGATAAACCCAAATGTTCCCGCGGTGAATACAGACTGGTATAAAGAAATTCTTAGAGAAGGTTTAATTCAAAACCATAGTATTTCTGCTTCAGGTGGTGGTGAAAATGTTATTTATGCGGTTGGAGCCAACTATACCGGGCAGGAAGGTATTTTGGACATGAAAAACAATTACGAGCGATTTAATCTTCGATCTAAAATTGAGGCTGATCTAACCGATCGTTTTAAAATAGGGGTGAGTTCTATTTTTAGCAACGCCACAAAATATGCCCCCGAAAATGGAGCCTGGTTCAGAGCTTATTTTGCAGTACCAACAATGCCTGTTATAGATGAGATGAATACAGGATCGGGGCCAACTAGATATTCAAATGCGCAATTATTGGGATATAGAGGGACGCAAAACCCATTTCAGGACATGGCTTATAATGAGAATAGAATGAAAATTAGAAAACAACTTACTTCGGCTTTTTTACAATATGAGTTGATAGAAGATAAATTGGATATCAAGACCACATATAGCCACGATTACTCTTCTCTAGAAGAGCGTAATGTAAATCTTCCTTATACTCTTGGAAATAATGTAGAGCGTAGATCAAGTATTCGTAGAGCAAACAGTAACTACTCTAATCAGTATTGGGATAACGTTCTAACTTATGATGATTCTTTTGGGGATCACGACCTAAAAATTATGGCCGGTACTTCATTTAGAGATGAAGCTAGCAACGTTTTTTCTGCCACTGGTTATGATATTACGGGTATTGGCCTTGAAACCAGCTGGTATCTTGATTTTGCCGATCCCGATTCATTTGCCAATAATGTAGAAGAAATAGGGAAAAGGTATTATGGCTTGTCTTATTTTGGAAGGCTGTCTTATAGCTTTAAAGATAAATACTTGTTATATGGAACTTTTAGAGCCGATGGGTCTTCTAAATTTTCTTTAGACCCCTGGGGTTATTTCCCATCTGTTGGTTTAGGTTGGGTGGTTTCTGAAGAAGAATTCCTAATAGACAACGAAACAATAGACTTCTTTAAGTTAAGAGCCAGCTGGGGTAAATTAGGTAATGATAATGTAGCGGCAAGTGCAGGTTCAAATACTATTGAGGTAGTTACTACTCCAATCGGAGATCAGCCATTTACAGGGATAACTTCTACCAGTGTCTTTTCTAATAATACCTGGGAAATTATTGAAGAATATAACTTTGGTTTAAACCTTGAGGCTTTTGACAGAAAACTTTCGGTAGATGCAGATTATTATATTAGAGATACACAAGATGCCATTTTACCGGTATATATTCCAATTGTTAACAGGAGTGTAAACAGAAACTCAGGAATTATTAGAAATGAAGGATTGGAGCTTGTAGCTAATTGGAACCAACAGATTAATGAAGATTTTAGCTTTAGAATTGGAGCCAATTTTACCACACTCCATAATGAAGCCCTTGAAATTGAAGATGAAAGAGGTTATATAGACTCAGGTTCAGCTGAATTTAGACAGCGCACCATAGAAGGTGGGCCATTATTAGGTTTTTATGGCTATGAGAGAATTGGAGTTTACCAAAACCAGGAACAAATCGAGGCAGATCCTGTAGCGGTAGAAAACGATCTTGTACCTGGAGATTTAATCTACCGTGATCAAAATGGTGATGGCGTAATTGATGATAACGATAGGATAATTCTTGGTTCCTTTCTTCCAAAATACACTTTTGGAGGTAATATTGGCATTACCTATAAGGCTTTTGATTTCTCGGTTGACTTTTACGGTCAAACCGGAAATAAAATCTTAAATAGAAAAAGAGGGGAAATTATCTTTACTCAAGACACAAATATAGATGCAGATTTAGCAATTAATAGATGGCATGGCGAAGGAACCAGTAATACTTACCCTTCTTCGGCAGGTTTACGTAAATCCTGGAATCAAAAATTAAGTGATTTCTGGGTAGAAGATGGAGATTTTTTTCGAATTCAAAATATTCGCGTGGCTTATAATGTGGAGGCAGAAGGACTTCCAGATGCAAGAATTTACTTCACTGCAGAAAAACCATTTTCGTTTTTTAACTATAATGGGTTCAATCCAGAAGTATCAGATGGTATAGACAGGCAAACTTATCCAGTACCGGCAATTTACACTTTAGGTGTTAATTTAAAATTCTAAAATAATCGTTATGAAAAAATATAGTTCAATAAAAGTTTTACTACTATGCTTGGTCTTTGGGATAGGGGTAAGTTCATGTAGTGATAAATTAGATGTACGGGAAGGACAATTAAATACCGGTGATCTTGATTATACTGATGCCAGTATTATGGACCAACCTTTAATTGGTGCATATTATGAATTTGCAACTCGAGGTTGGGAAGAACCACTTTTACTTGGTGTAAGAGGAGACGATGTAAATGCCGGAGGGCTGGGAGATCAGCAGCCGTTCACCGATACTGATATGTTTACTTATAATAAGGATTATTGGATGTACAACTCTTTATGGAATGTGCATTACAACGATATTATAAATATGAATACAGCAATTCTTCAACTTGAAAATTTTAAAGAATTTACCAATGCTGAGGATACACAAAGAGCCGATCAATATATTGCTGAAATTAAGGTCTTAAGGGCTTACCTGCATTTTAATCTGGCACGGGTATGGGAAGATGTATTTATTATTACTTCTAATCAGCCCGAAGAAGAGCTGGAGCAGGGCGTTGCTTCTAAAGCCGAGATAATGCAATTTATTTCAGACGAGATGGATGCAGCCATTCCAAATTTACCAGATGCACGTCCTAACGAGCGTACCGATATTAAAGGTGGTGTAACACAATATACTGCTTATGCTATTAAAGCCCTTGCCCATCAGGAGCTGGAAAACTACCAGGAAGTGGCCGATGCTGCCGGTGCAATTATAAGTTCAGGGAAATTTTCTCTTTACGACGATTTTTACCAGTTGTTTAAAAAGCCCGGAGAATTAAGCAATGAAAGTTTGCTTGAAATCCAGTTTTCAGATTATGGTACTGAGGCAGGGGGTGAATTATATCATTTATATGCTCCTTTTGGTCCTCAAAACTGGACACCTGCCAGGGAAAATGCAGAAGCTGGTTGGGGTTTTTATGAGCCTAGTGACAAGTGGATTGAATTTATGATTAATCGTGACGAAGAAACCAGGTTGCAAACAAGTGTACTCTTTACCGATAGAGGTATTGCCGAATTGGAAGCTAATGGTGTAGAAGTACCCGATTTTATTTCGAACACAACACCCTCTGGAGATATTATAAACGATTATGCGCGCGCTAAATTTTCTAGTGGGAAACATTATCTCCCTTCAGTGCAATTAACCGATGGAAGAAATAACTATAGTGCCGGTAAAAATATGATCATAATCCGGTATGCTGAAGTTCTTCTAATGTATGCTGAGGCTGTAACCCTTGGCGCCAGCCCAAATGCCATCCCTGCAGATGAAGCAGTAAATATGGTAAGAGCACGTGCCGGAATGCCAAATTTAAGTGGAGTAACCCACGAACAGGTTTTAGATGAAAAATTTGCAGAATTGGCAATGGAATGGGGAATTAGATATTATGATATGATTCGTCACGATAAGTACGATGAATTAAGCTATGACGGAAGAAGCTTTTCGGCCGCAGACGAATATCTACCATACCCACAGGCACAACTAGACGCATTACCTATTGAAGCTACGGCAGTAAATAGAGATACCCCATTGAACGAGATTTTGCGACAATTAAATTAAGAAGACAATGAAAAGAATAAATAAATATTTTCTGACTCTATTTTTGTTAGTGCTGTTTGCCTCATGCGATTATGATAATATAGATCCGCTAACACAGGTAGACCCTGGAGCAGATGCCGGTAGCCCTGAAGTAAACATAAACTATCCTAATGAGGGTGCCACAATTAAGGTACCCGAGGCTGTAGCTTCTATAAATATTAAATTTGAAGTGATAGATGATATCGAGGTAGATATGATTGAAGTGCTGGTAAACGGAAATCAAGTGGCTACATTCGAAGAATTTCTAGATTATAGAATTGTAAATAAGGAACTAACCTTTGATAATGTTACAAATGGTGAACACACCTTAACTATTAATGCCACCGACATAGCTGGAAATACCACAAGCAAAATTGTAAACTTTAGCAAAGAGCCACCTTATACCCCTAAATATGCTGGTGAATTCTTCTATATGCCTTTTGACGGAGACTTCACCGAATTGGTAAATATTAAAATGGGTAATGCAACAGGAGACCCAACTATTTCTACTGAAGCTTATTTCGGTACAGGAGCTTACAAGGGAATATTAGATTCTTATATAGATGTACCGCTTAATCAGGAAGATCTTGGTAGCGAATTTAGTGCTGCTTTTTGGTACAAAGTTAATGCCGATGATGCTGCTCGTGCAGGAATCCTAGTAGCAGGTGCCAATGAAGAACGCCAGCAAGGTTTTCGCTTATTTAGAGAAGGTTCAGCCGAAGAACAGCAAATAAAACTAAATGTAGGTACGGGAACTGGTGAAAGCTGGAATGACGGTGGAGTAATAGATGTAACCAATAATGAATGGGTTCATATCGCCTTTAGTGTAACTGGTACAGAAACAGTTCTTTATGTTAATGGAATGCCTGTGAATACAGGCGTGATGACTTCCTCTATAGATTGGGCCGGGGTAGAGCAACTTACTATTGGTGCCGGTGGGGATACTTTTAGTTATTGGGATCACAAATCTGATATTAATAGTAAAATTGATGAACTTAGACTTTTTAACACCAGCTTGACTCAGGAAGATATTCAGGGGTTAATTAATGCTTCCTCCATTACATTGGATATGCCTTTTAACGGAGATTTTCGAGATTTGGTTTCAAATCGCGAAGTTTCAGAAGTAGGTTCGCCTGGTTTTGCCGGGGAAAGTATAGAGGGAAATAATGCTTATGCTGGGTCTGAAGGTTCTTATTTACAATTCTCTTCGCAAGGGCTTTTAAGCCAGGAATTTAGTGCAAGTTTTTGGTATAAAGTGAATGCTGAGCCTGAGCGGGCAGGAATAATTGTAATTGGTCCTAAGGATGAAGAAAATCCTGATGCCCAAAATAACAGAACCAGCGGATTTAGACTTTTTAGAGAAGGTAATACACAGGAACAACGTATTAAAGCAAATGTTGGTAATGGTTCTTCCGATAGCTGGAATGATGGTGGAGTAATAGATGTAAATGCTGGTGACTGGGTACACGTAGGCTTTGTGATCACAGATTCAGAAAGTAAAATATATCTGGATGGTGAATTGGTAAATACTGGTACAGTAACTGGCGGAGTAGACTGGACGGGAACAGATATAGTTTCCGTTATGTCTGGTGCTCCAAGGTTTACAGGATGGGATCACCTCGCAGATCTTAGTTATATGGACAACTTGCGTTTTTATAATAAAGCTTTGTCTCAGGAAGAGATACAGGCAGCAATGGCAGAGTAGACCTAAAAATAATGAGAGTTATCTGAAAATATAAAAAATGTCAGTCTGAAAGTCTTTCAGAATTTAGGCTAATATGAGTTATAAATGTAATGTGACAAAAAAACTTTTCAGATAACTTTCTTTTAAACTTGTTTAAATTTTAAGCGGGTCTTATCCTAATTGACTTATAACAGAGAATTTTTTCCTCGATTATTTTAAAACTTTTATATGTATAGGTATTTATATATGTTGGGCTTACTGCTTATTTTTTCTTCCTGCTCCAAAGATAAGGGGCCGGGATATCAGGAACCCTATGATCCTGACGCAGAAAAAGAAGAGGAAGAGAAACTTTCTAAGGAAGAATTGCTGGAAAAAGTTCAACAACAAACCTTTAAATATTTTTGGGATTTTGCCGGAAGCAATTCAGGTTTGGCTAAAGAACGTTCTCAAGCCGATGCTTATGGTGGTGAGGGTGATAATATTGTTACCATAGGAGGTTCTGGTTTTGGACTTGCTGCTTTTCCTGTTGCCGTAGAACGTGGTTGGATAAGTAAAACTGAAGCTATAGAGCGATTAATAAAAATATTAGGGTTTTTAGAAAAAGCTCCTACTTATCACGGCGCTTTTTCCCACTGGTATTTAGATAACGAAGTCCAAACACGGCCCTTTGATGATATGGACGATGGAGGAGACCTTGTCGAAACGGCTTTACTGATGCAGGGCTTGTTAATAAATCGCCAGTATTTTTCTGAAGAAACGCAAATTGTAAAGCGAATTACCAAACTTTGGGAGGCGGTAGAGTGGGACTGGTACACCCAGGGCGAAAACGTACTTTACTGGCATTGGTCACCAACTTATAATTTTAAGAAAGACCTGAAAATACAGGGGTGGAATGAATCACTTATAGTTTATGTACTGGCCGCAGCGTCGCCTACGTTCTCAATTGAGCCAGAAGTGTACCATCAAGGTTGGGCTGCTAATGGTAATATGGTTAATAATAGAGAATATTACGATATTCAACTTCCGTTAGGACCTGGCTATGGAGGGCCATTGTTTTTCGCTCATTATTCTTTTATAGGTCTTGATCCTCGAAATCTGAGTGATCAATACGCAAATTACTGGGCTCAAAATACAGCACATAGTCTTATTCACTATAATTATGCTATAGATAACCCCAGGAATTATGAAGGGTACGGAGAAAACAGCTGGGGTTTTACCGCTAGCGATAATTATGAAGGTTACTCTGCACATAGTCCGGCAAACGATTTGGGAGTGATCACGCCTACTGCGGCCCTGTCTTCTTTCCCATATACTCCCGAAGAATCTATGAAAGCCCTTAGATATTTCTATGAAGATATGGGAGATAAGTTATGGGGGCCTTACGGCTTTTATGATGCATTTTCTGAAGAAGAAAATTGGGTGGCCAATGGATATTTGGCCATAGATCAGGGACCAATAATTACGATGATAGAAAATTACCGAACAGGATTACTCTGGAATCTTTTTATGCAGGATAAACAAATACAAACCGGTTTAAACAAACTGGGGTTTAATTATTAATTCCGAAAATTAAAAATTATACAAAATGACTAACTATAAATCAGTTTTAAGTATTTTTCTTATTGGTTTTTTGCTATTAAGCTGTAAAAATGAATCAAAAAAAGAAGAAAAGGACTTAAACAAAAATAAAACCCTATCCATTTCAAAAGAAGAATTATTGGATACGGTTCAAAAGCAAACCTTGAAATATTTTTGGGACTATGCCGAGCCAAATTCCGGTATGGCCCGGGAACGTTATCACCCCGATGGGGAATATCCAAAAAACGATGCCCACGTAGTAACTACAGGAGGTTCCGGCTTCGGACTTATGGCTATAGTTTCGGGGATGGAACGGGAATGGATTCCGCGAGACTCTGCTGTAGCCCGCCTCGATAAAATTGCCGATTTTTTAGACAATGCACCAAGATTTCATGGGGTTTGGGCACATTGGTTAAACGGAAAAACAGGCGAAACCCAGGCTTTTAGTGAGAAAGATAATGGGGGAGATCTTGTTGAAACTTCATTTTTAGCCCAGGGCTTTATTGTTGTTCGTGAATACCTGAAAAATGGAAATGAAAAGGAAAAAGCAGTTGCCGAAAAATATGATGCGCTCTGGAAGAGTATAGAGTGGGAATGGTATACCAATAATAAAAATGGACTATACTGGCACTGGTCTCCAGAATATCAGTGGGAAATGGATTTTATGATAGAAGGTTATAACGAATGTTTAATTACTTATGTGATGGCTGCTTCGTCTCCAGATCACGCCATTGATGCTAAAGCTTATCACGAAGGCTGGGCGCGTAGCGGAAACATAGTTAGCGATAAAGAAGCATACGGAATTCCCCTGGTTTTAAAACATAATACTAGTGGAGATAAAGCAGGACCGCTCTTTTGGGCACATTATTCTTATTTGGGCTTAAATCCCAAAGGCCTGAAAGATAAATATGCTAATTATTGGGATTTAAATGTAAACCATACCAAAATTAATTATGAATACGCTCAGGAGAACCCTAAGGGTTTTGAAACTTATAACGAAAACTCCTGGGGCTTAACTGCCAGTTATACCAGAAACGAAGATAATGGAATAGGTTACACGGCCCATTCACCCGATAATGATCGTGGAGTGGTTTCTCCAACTGCCGCCATTAGCTCTATTGCTTATACTCCAGAGCTTTCCCTAAAAGCCATGCGTTACTTTTTTGAAGATCAAAACGACTTGCTTTGGGGACCGGCCGGATTTTATGATGCCTATAGTTTAGAAGATGAAAACTGGGTAGCCCAAAGATACCTGGCTATAGACCAGGGTCCTATGGTGGTAATGATAGAGAATTATAGATCAGGACTTATTTGGAACTTGTTTATGGGAGCCCCCGAAATACAGGAAGGACTGGATAAACTTGGGTTCTCTTACTAACACTAAATCTTACAAAAACTTAAATTTTGTAAGATTAATATAAATAATAATAAATATGAAAAATAGGTTTGTACATGTTTTAGTAGTTTTTCTGGTTGCTTTACTAATTGTACCGTCTTCAGTAGGAGCACAGGAAAAAGAAGCTTTTAAAAAGGAGCACTTTATTAAAGATTCTGATACCCTGAAATACCGTATTCTTTTTCCGAAGAATTTTTCTGAAGAAAAAGAATATCCTGTGGTTTTGTTTCTTCATGGGGCAGGGGAGAGAGGTAGTGATAATCACTCACAATTAATGCACGGTAGTGAGTTGTTTCTAAACAATCAGGAAGAATTTCCTGCAATAGTTATTTTTCCGCAGTCACCAAAAGAAGATTACTGGGCAAAGGTAGAAGTGAACCGTGATACCATTCCTTTTCAATTTGGTTATATGAATAAAAAGCCAGCTACAACATCATTACAGTTAGTTATGGAACTGATGGATAAAATAACTGCTGAAAATTATGTGGATAAAAACCGAATTTACGTTGGCGGACTTTCCATGGGAGGAATGGGAACTTTTGAAATAATTTATAAAAAACCTGAAATGTTTGCCGCTGCTTTTGCTATTTGTGGTGGTGCCAATCCTGAAATTGCTAAGGAATATCCCGAAGGATTTAATATTTGGCTTTTCCACGGAAAAAAAGATAATGTAGTGCTTCCGGAATATTCTGAAGCCATGGCTCGATCTATTAATCATTACGGTGGTAATGCCAAACTTTCGCTATACCCAAATGATAATCACAATAGTTGGGACTCAGCATTTGCAGAGCCTAATTTATTGCCCTGGTTGTTTTCATTCGATAAGTCGAACCAATAATAATGAGGGAGAAAATGAAAAAACTTAATTACTTATTTACTGCAGTGATTTTGTTGTTTACGGGTGTTGCTTCTGCACAAAAAACAGAAGAAGTAATCCCGGAAACCTATATCAATCCTTTAGATATAGACTATACCTATATGGTTTACAATTCCCATAGGGATATTTCTTATCGTTCTGGGGCAGACCCTGCAGTTATTGAATACAGGGGGGAGTATTATATGTTCGTTACCCGGTCATTCGGTTATTGGCATTCTAAAGATTTAATAAATTGGGAATTTATAAGGCCGAAACAATGGTTCTTTGAAGGCTCTAATGCGCCAACTGCTTTTAATTATAAAGATTCATTGGTTTATTTTGCAGGAGATCCGGCCGGTTATGGAAGCATTCTGTATACCGATGACCCTAAAAAAGGAGAATGGACACCTACTGCATCTATTTCAACAAATATCCAGGATTCCGAATTGTTTATTGATGATGACGGGAAGGCCTATTTATATTGGGGCTCCTCCAATGTGCATCCTTTAAAAGTAAAGATGCTGGATAAAGACAATCGGTTTATTGAAACTGGTGTTGAAAAAGAACTTATTAATCTTGTAGAAGAAGAGCACGGCTGGGAGCGGTTTGGTGAGAACAATTATCACCCTACTTTAAAAGAAGGCTATATGGAAGGAGCTTCCATGACCAAACACAATGGTAAATACTATTTGCAGTATGCCGCACCAGGTACACAGTTTAACGTATATGCCGATGCTGCCTATGTTAGCGATTCGCCACTTGGGCCATTCACTTATATGAAGAACAATCCCATGAGCTTTAAACCCGGCGGGTTCACTAATGGGGCCGGCCACGGGATTACTATGAAGCAAAAAAACGGTCAATATTGGCATTTTGCAACTATGGCACTGGCTTCTAATTCTCACTGGGAAAGAAGACTTGCTATGTTCCCAACTTATTTTGATAAGGAAGGTTTAATGTACACCATTACCGCTTATGGGGATTACCCACTTTATGGGCCCAAACATCCTACCAAAGCCGGGCAGCATAATGGTTGGATGCTACTTTCTTATAAAGGAAAAGCCACGGTATCTTCTTCGCAAATGCAGATAAGTAAAAGTACCGCTACCGATGGCGATTTTGATATTAAAGAAATGCCATTGGAAAAGAATAGTAAGGGAAAGATAATCTCGAAAGTATTAACCGATGAAAGCCCTAAATCTTTCTGGGTCGCCGAAGCAAATAACGATCAGCAATGGGTAGAGATAGAAATGCTCTCTCCGGGAAAAATTTATGCTTTTCAATTAAATTTTCACGATCAGGAATCCGGAATTTATACCCGAACCGAGGGTTTACGGCATAGGTTTACCCTGGAAGTTTCAGAAGATGGTAAAAACTGGAAAACTATTGTAGATAGAAGCGAAAGCTTTAAAGATACACCCAATGCCTATATTCCACTTAATAAGGCTGTGAAAGCGAAATATGTGCGCTATAAAAATATTGAAGTTCCCGGGAATAACCTGGCTTTATCTGAAATTAGGGTCTTTGGAAAAGGTTTTGGTAAAAAGCCGCCGAAGGTGAAAAACTTCGAAATCATCCGCCAGGAAGACAGGAGGGATATCTCTTTGAAATGGGATGAGGTAAAGGGAGCTCAGGGCTACAATATTCGCTGGGGAATTGCACCAAACAAATTATACCATTCCTGGTTAGTGTACGAGAAGAGCGAACATTTTATGCGTAGCCTGGATCGGGATACAGAATATTATTTCAGTATTGAAGCCTTTAATGAAAATGGGATTTCTAAAAGCTCTGAAGTAGTAAAAGTGAAATAATCAAAAAAAAATAATTTAAAAGAAAAGGAAAAAATGAGGAGAGTTTATCTATCAATGAGTCTTGTAATGCTTATGGGGCTCTCGTTTCTAAATGCCCAGGAAAGAATACCTGAGGTTGAGGAACTATTAACAAAAATGACACTGGAGGAGAAAATAGGTCAGTTAAACCTGGTTACTCCCGGAGGTGGTGTAGCTACCGGATCGGTGGTGAGTGAAGATGTAGAAACTAAAATTAAAGAGGGAAATGTTGGAGGTGTTTTTGGTGTTTCCAGCCCCGAAAAAGTAAGGCAGGCACAGCAATTGGCCGTGGAAAACTCGCGTTTGGGTATTCCTTTGCTAATAGGATCTGATGTTATTCATGGGTATAAAACTACTTTCCCAATTCCACTAGGGCTTTCCTCCAGTTGGGATATGGAACTTATTAAAGAGACGGCACAAATTGCGGCAAAAGAAGCTACCGCCGATGGAATTAACTGGAATTTTTCTCCAATGGTAGATATAGCCCGGGATCCAAGATGGGGGCGTATCGCAGAAGGCGCAGGTGAAGATCCTTATTTAGGATCTCAGGTAGCTAAAGCCATGGTAGAAGGTTACCAGGGAGACGATTTTACTGCACCACATACCATGCTTTCTACGGTAAAACATTTGGCACTTTACGGAGCTTCTGAAGCCGGCCGTGATTATAACTCGGTAGATATGAGCAAGATCAAAATGTTTAATGAATATTTGCCGCCATACAAAGCGGCGGTAGATGCCGGTGTTGCCAGTGCAATGACTTCCTTTAATGATATTCACGGGGTTCCTGCTTCGGGGAATAAATGGTTGCTTACAGATTTGTTTCGTAAACGTTGGGGATTTGAAGGTTTTATAGTTTCAGATTATACTTCTGTAAATGAAATGATTGCCCACGGAATGGGCGACCTACAAGATGTTTCAGTTTTAGCTATAAACGCCGGGTTGGATATGGACATGGTAGGTGAAGGTTTTTTAACCACCCTCAAAAAATCTGTGGAGGAAGGAAAAGTTTCCGAAGAACAAATTACTAAAGCCGCTCGCAGAATCCTGGAAGCAAAACATAAATTGGGTCTTTTAAACGATCCTTATTTATATTCAGATGAAAGCAGGCCTGAAAAAGATATTCTTTCTGAAGAAAACAGAGCGGTAGCCAGAAAAGCAGCAAGACGTTCTTTTGTATTATTGAAAAAGCACGAAAACATTTTGCCTTTAGCCAAAGATGCGAAAATTGCATTGGTTGGGCCATTGGCCAATAACAAAAATAATATGCTTGGAACCTGGGCACCAACCGGTAACCCGCAACTTTCAGTTCCAATTCTGGAGGGCCTAAAGAATGTGGCGCCAAATGCCGAAATTACTTATGCCAAAGGAGCGAACGTTAGCAATGATAAGGCTTTTGCTAAAAAAGTGAATGTCTTTGGCCCACGTATTGAAATTTCAGAGGAATCTCCAGAGGCTATGCTGGAAGAGGCTTTAGAGGTTTCTAAAGATGCCGATGTAATTGTAGCTGTTGTTGGGGAAGCCAGTGAAATGAGTGGGGAGGCTGCCAGCCGTACTAACTTAAATATTCCCGATAGTCAGAAAGAGTTGATAAGAGAACTTGTAAAAACCGGTAAACCTGTTGTGTTGGTTTTAATGAGTGGCAGGCCATTAGTGATTTCAGAGGAAATGAAATTGCCGGTAAATATTCTTCAGGTATGGCATCCGGGTGTGGAAGCCGGAAATGCCATAGGTGATGTGCTTTTTGGAGATTATAATCCTTCGGGGAAATTAACCGCTACCTGGCCGAGAAATGTAGGTCAAATTCCTATTTACTATCGAATGAAAACTACGGGAAGACCTGCGGCATCACCATCTGAATTTCAGAAGTTCAAATCTAATTATTTAGATGTGGAAAATACGCCCGAGTTAGCCTTTGGTCACGGACTTTCCTATACAGATTTTGAATATGGTGAATCTAAGCTAAGTTCAGATAAAATAAGTGCAAACGAAAGTATTACAGTTACCACTACGGTGACAAATACCGGTAATTTTGATGGGGAAGAAGTGGTGCAGCTGTATATTCACGATAAAGTGAGAAGCATCACGCCACCTAAAAAAGAATTAAAAGCATTTAAGAAGATACGCCTAAAGAAAGGCCAATCTCAAGAAGTAAGTTTTAAAATTACTGCGGAAGACCTTAAGTTCTATAACGCAAACCTGGAATTTGTAGTAGAACCCGGCGAATTCGAATTTTTCGTAGCCGGAAGTTCAGACCACGAATTCACCGGAACTTTTACTGTAGGGGAATAAAGTTTTTGTTTTTTATTGGTACTGCCAAAGGCTGTAATACCTCAAGGTAGTTTATTAATGCAAGTTTCCGGGAGGTGCCCTACTGCTCCCGGATTTCAAATCCCGCTTCGGCGGGATTTTTAATTGGCACCGCCAAAGGGTGTAATACCCCGAGGCTTGCCTCGAAATTAAAAATTTGTTTTCAACGAATGCCTCGTGGGCTTGCCCCGAGGTAGTTTACTAATATACTGCGTTGTTTTTCAATGCAAAACTCATCTTACTCGATAATCGAGATTTAATACTCCCGGGCCTGCTACGAGTTTATTTACTTATAGACTTCAACTTGTTTGCTTTCCCCATTTAAAAACACCGATTTAAAAAAGTTGAAAACCTCAGGTAGATAATCAAATGGCATTCCTGCGTGTTCGTGTTTTCCGCCATTAAAGCTATACAGCATATAAGCAGTGTCTAATTTTGCCAGTTTTTCGGTAATTGTTTTAGAGCCGTCTAGCATAATATAGCCCGGTTGGGCCGGGTCACACCAATGGTGTGGGGCGGAAGCATAGGGCACAAGGTTGTCTTTGGTGCCGTGAAAGAATACTCCGGGCACAGCATTTTGCCTAGTAATATATCGTGCATCTACAACGGCACCGGCCAGGGAGAAAACCCCGGCAAAATTTATTTTCCTATGTTTTGTAGCATCTTTAAACATTAAACGATCGTTATAGACTGCATTCAATACCGCTTCGGCCCCGGCGCTACTTCCTCCAACAATTACCTTTGAAGTATCTATGTTGAATTCCTGCTTGTTTTTTATCATAAAATCTACTGCATCCATAAAGTCTTCAGCAGCCAGTTTAAATGTTTCAATCTTTCCGGAAGCTTTATAATCGCAGCCAAAAGATTGTCCTTTTCGGGTAAGCCTGTAGGAAATTTGTACAGCAACATAGCCTTTTTTAGCTGCATTTTCAGCAAATTTTACTTCGGCGGAATTGGTTCGGCTGCCGCCTGAGAATCCACCACCGTGCATAAAAATAATCACAGGCCTTTGCTGCATGGTATCCTTTTCTGGTTGGTAGATATCTAGTTTTAATTCCTCACTGTTTTTAATAGCATAAGTTCTGGTTTCTTTGGTTTTTAATTCAAAAGAATCGTTTATAAATCGCTCCTGTGCTGAAACAGAAAAGCTTAGAAGAAGCAGGGCGCTAATAAATAGGTTTTTCATAATAAAAGCTATGTTTAATAGTTTGAAGATACTTAATTTTCAAAGGACAATAAGTGTGTATTTTAATTTTAATATTTTATCTTCGCTGCAGAAATAAGACTTTTAAACTATGAGTTTACAGGATAAAGTAATGGCAGAGATGAAGGCCGCTATGAAGGCTAAAGACAGCGAAAAGCTAGAGGCTTTACGTTCGGTAAAAGGTGCTATTCTACTGGCAAATACCGAAAGTTCTGCAAAAGATGGTTTAACTGAAGATGAAGAATTAAAGCTTTTACAAAAACTGGTAAAACAACGTAAAGATAGTGCTGCGATTTACAGGGAACAAAACAGGCCAGACCTGGCTGAACCTGAAGAAAAGCAAGCTGCGGTAATTGCGTCTTTTTTACCTGAACAGTTAAGTGAAGCTGAAATTGAAGCAAAAGTAGATGAAGTAATTGCTAAAACCGGAGCCAGCGGAATGCAGGATATGGGAAAAGTGATGGGAATGGCAAGTGCTGAATTGGCGGGTAGAGCCGATGGCAAGACTATTTCTACCATTGTTAAGAAGAAATTGAGTAAGTAATTTTCAAAATAAATTTGAAAAGAAATATTTTTTAGTTTCGCAAACTGCAAACTGCAAACTGCAAACTGCAAACTGCAAACTGCAAACTGCAAACTGAAAAACGGCCCCGTGGCGCAACTGAATAGCGCATCAGATTTCGGCTCTGAGGGTTGCAGGTTTGAATCCTGCCGGGGTCACTTTTAAGATTAATAAATCTTATCAAAACCGCGCAAATCTTATGATTAGCGCGGTTTTTTAGGTTTTGGGTTTTTATTTTATTTGATAGTATTCAAATTGTAATGAGAACTAAAAGGTTACCTTAATTTTCAAATGTAACCTGAGGTTACATATAAGGTAAAAGCTTATATTTGAACTTGTATTGTTGATTTGACTTCATCTGAATATTAAATGTTTAATTTAAAGATGACAGCAATGCGAACTAAAAACACATTTTCAGTACATTTTTGGGTGAAACCCACAAATGAAAAGGTTAATCAGGGAATTATCTATGCCAGGATAACGGTTAACCAACGAAGGGTACTTGTCAGTTTAAAACGTAAAATTTCATTTGATTTATGGGATTCTTCCAAAAAGAAAGTAAAGGGAACTTCCTCAGAGGCTAAACAAATAAATCATTATTTGGATTCTGCAAAATCCCGAATTTTCCAATGTTACCAAGAATTGAGTTCAAAAGGAAAGAAAGTAACCGCTCAGCTAATTAAAGCCACCTACCTGGGAGAAGTTGAAAACTCTAAATCACTTCGAGATCTTATTGAATACCATTCAAGAAAAATCAAGAACACGCACGCTGCAGGTTCAATTCGAAATTATAGAGTTTCTGAGAATTACTTCTTTAAATTTTTGAATAAGGAACGGAAAACCTCTGATATTTATCTAAAGGAACTCGACTATAAGTTCCTCTGCGATTTTGAAGATTTTCTTGGTAGTTACTATCCAAAGGGGCATCCAAAAGCTATGGGACATAATACCATTATGAAGCATATTCAGCGCTTACGAAAAATGGTTACACTAGCTTATAATATGGAATGGTTAGATAAAGATCCTTTTCGCCGTTGGAAAAATACTTTTGAGAAAAAAGATCGGGAATTTTTAACAGTTGGTGAGTTGTCTAATTTGGAAACTTATGAGTTTCTAGTAGAAAGGCTTGACCGTGTTCGCGATTTATTTGTCTTCAGTTGTTATACAGGTATAAGTTATGTGGATATAATGAAATTAACCCCAGATAATATTTCCATAGGAATTGATGGGAATAACTGGATTATTACAAAGAGACAAAAGACTAAAACACCTATTAAAGTTCCACTACTGGAGCCTGCCTTAGAACTAATCAAAAAGTATGAGAATCACCCAATGACTATTGTAACTGGCACCTTGTTACCTAAAATTACTAATGAAAAATTAAATGTCTATTTAAAAGAAGTTGCTATTCTTTGTGGAATAAAGAAGAATTTAACCTTTCATATGGCCAGACATACATTTGCGACTACAGTAACTTTAAGCAATGGTGTGCCCATAGAAACTGTATCTAAACTCTTAGGCCATACCAAAATTTCCACGACTCAAATTTATGCAAGAGTTTTAGAAAACAAAGTAAGTCAGGATATGAATGCTTTACGCGGAATTCTAAAAAGGAAACAGAAAGACAGTACTTCGGAAAATCCGAATCTAGCATCTTAAAAATTAATTAAATAAGGATAAAAAGGAAGAAATTTCTATTCTTCCAGATGTTCTTCTTAATTAAAAATAATTTTTAAACCTATAATATTATTTTGTAAATTTCTGATGCCCAATTTATTGGAAGTCGAAAGTGAGTTTTCTCAGTAAGAATTATACTACAGGCTGTAAAACTTTAGAATAGATACTCCCTATTTTCTATTCGAAAGGCACGTGATTTATAAATCAACGACCTTTTGAGAAGTCACATAATCAATTCCAGATTAAATTTAAATCAATTTAGTTTCATTTGTTATGTTTAGGGCTGTAGATTTTCCTGTTTTTCGTCAATTAGATCAAATGGATTGCGGTCCTTCTTGTATCAAGATGGTCACTGATTTTTTTGGCGGAAATTATGACATAGAATATTTAAGGAAAATATGTTATTTACAGAAAGACGGTTCGTCCTTTGCAGGTCTTTCCAATGCATTAAAAAAGTTGGAAATAGAAACTGTTGGTGTTAGGATTAATTTCTTAGAATTAATTACAGAGGTACCATTACCAACAATCGCTCATTGGGAAGGTAACCACTTTGTGGTTATTTATAAAGTTTCCAGAAAACACATCTTTATTTCTGATCCAGCTTATGGTAAATTGAAATATAGTCACAAAGATTTTTTATCTAAATGGGCGGACCCTAATAAGAATCAGGGAGTACTTCTTCTATTGGAGCCTAACCAACACTTTGAATTTCCAGAAAATGAACCTCAGGATAAAGTGGAGGATAACGGTAAATACTTGATTGAGTATTTAAAGCCGTTCAAAGCCTATATTAGACAATTAATACTGGGTTTAATAATAGCTATTGTTATCCAATTAATGCTTCCTTTCCTTACCCAAAGTCTTGTGGATTATGGAATAAATTATGAAGATTTTAGCTTTATAAATCTTATTTTAATTTGCCAATTCTCTTTGTTCCTTATCAGATCTCTAACAGAAATTATCAGAGATTGGCTTCTTTTATATTTAAGTATTAGTGTAAATATCCAAATGATTTCCGATTTTCTGGGTAAGCTTCTTACTTTACCTATTGCATATTTTGAATCAAAGAATACAGGTGATTTTTTGCAAAGAATTTATGATCATCAAAGAATTGAGGAGTTCATAACTGGTCGAGGTTTGAATATACCATTTGATATCTTCTCAATTATGATTTTTGGAATTATATTATTCTATTTTCATCCCGAAATAGCCTTAGTATTTTTTACAGGAACTCTATTGTTCCTTGGGTGGTCATTTTTGTTTATCAAAAGGAGAGAAATTTTAGATAACCAGATATTTGATCATAATAGAAAAGACCAGTCATTATTTCTGCAAATGATTTTAGCTGTTTCCGAGATAAAATTAAATAACTCAGAGACACGAAGAAAAACCGAATGGAAAATAAATCAAAATAACCTTTTTGCAATAAAGTCAAAAATTTTAAGAGTAGAACAGGCTCAAATCAAAGGTGGGTTTTTCCTAAATGAGCTTACAAATATTTTAATAATATACTTGTCTGCTAGAGCTGTAATATCAGGACAGATTTCATTAGGAGCTATGTTGGCAATTCAATTTGTAATTGGAAGTTTGTCTTTACCGGTCTCAAATATTATTAATTTTTTCACTGATTATCAAAGTGCAAAGCTTTCATTTAACAGGTTGTCTGAAATCCATAAAAAAACTCCTGAAGAAACTAGCAGCAGAGGCGATTATATAGAACCGGAGGGTAGTGTATCTTTTAATAATATAAGTTTTGGTTACGGAGATCCAAGCTTACCTCCACTCTTTAAAAATTTAAGTGTTATCATTCCTTGCGGAAAAACAACGGCTATAGTCGGCTCAAGTGGCTCAGGTAAGACAACATTACTTAAAATACTTCTTAAGTTTTATAGTCCCTGGGAAGGTAGTATTAGGGTTGGAAATAACGATTTGAAATTTATAGATTCCGCCATTTGGAGAAGTAAATGTGGAGTAGTAATGCAGGATGGTTGTTTCTTTAATGATACTTTGGAAAGAAACATTACCGAATCTCAGCCCGATGTGCCAATCGATAAAATTTTATTGCGAAAAGCAGTGGAAATGGTAAATCTAAATGAACTTATAGAGCAATTACCACTTGGTTTTAAGACTCATATAGGCGAAAATGGTCAATTACTCAGTGGGGGGGAGCGGCAAAGACTTTTGCTGGCCAGAGCGATTTACAAAAACCCGGATTACTTATTTCTTGATGAAGCAACCAGTTCCTTAGATACCCAAAATGAAAAAATTATTTCAGACCATTTGAAGATGTTTTATAAAAAAAGAACTGTAGTAGTTATAGCTCATAGACTTTCTACAGTAATGGATGCCGATCAAATTTTAGTAATGGAAAAAGGTAGTATTGTGGAGCGTGGTAATCACGATGAACTAATTGCTAAAAAAGGAGTTTATCATAATTTAATTAAACATCAATTAAAAATTTAAAGCCTTGGAAAAGCGTGGATTTGATAGAAGCAAGGTTAATCCTCCATATTTTAAACCCGGATATTTAATTCGCCGGGGTACAGGCTACATATTTATATTCTTCGTATTTATGCTATTGGTATCTGGTACTATTTCATTTGATCAGGTGGTAAAAGGTGATCTTATTCTTACTTCTCTAAATCCTCCAGTACAAATTAAAGTCAAAAGAGATGGAAAACTTGCAGCAATTTTTAAAAGACCTAAAGATTCGGTGAAAGTTGGTGAAATGGTTGCCATCCTTGATCATCCGGCCAGCTATAAGGATGTTACTTATTTGAAAAATAGATTAATAAATGATTCTTTAAACATATCATCATTGGGTACTTTAATAAAAGTGTATCCTGTAAATTTAGGTTTAGGGGCTTCACTTCAGGAAGTTTATAATAAGTATATGGAGGAATATCATAAGCTTATTTTAGAAAATAAATTAGGTGAAAATAAAGCTATTGAGCAAGGGCTAATTAAAGAAATTGATAACCAGGCAGCAATTTTAAACTCAAAAAAGAAAGAGCTTCAACTCTTTAAAAACAATTTAATTATATCTACTCAAAATTTAAATCGTCACCAAAAATTATTTGATAAAGGTGTAATCTCAAAATCAAATTTAGAAAAAATTGAATTGGAATTTTCAGAGAAGAATCAACAATATGTTTTGCTTGAGCAGAAATTGATACAAAATCAGGCTCACCTCAATAGAGCTTACAGTGATCTGGAAATTTTAAGAAAGAGTGCCTTAAGGAATATTAGTCTTCAAAATGCTGAATTAATTTTTGCAAGGCAGGATTTACTTAATCAAATTTTACAATGGGAAGATAATAATGTATTAAAAAGCCCAATAGCAGGTACGGTTTCTTATAATCAAGTTTGGATAGAACACCAGAACGTATCAGAAGGAGATATAGTTTTCTCTATTATTCCATTTAATAGAGAAAAATTATTGGGAAAATGTATGGTTCCCATTCATAATTCTGGTCAGGTTAAAAAAGGCCAAAAAGTTTATCTCAAATTAGAAAATTTTCCATTTAGAGAGTGGGGTATGGTAAGAGCCATTGTTAATTCAATTTCAGAGGTCCCAAGTAAAGAAAATGAGCCAGTATTTATTGTTTACCTGGAAGTGGATAGTTTAAAAACCACATATGGCAAAGAATTAAATATAAGCCAGGAATTAATAGGTACAGCTGAAATTGTACTTAAAGAATCTAGTTTGCTAGAACGAATTTTCTATCAGTTTCGTCATCTCTGGTCAATTTAGCAAAATGATATGACTATGAAAGCCACAATGTTAAGGTTAATTCTTATCTATTTAATTTTCGGATTAAGTGGTGTGGTTATTTCTTATGGCTATTCGCAAAAAGATAAAGAGTTTAATTTGGAGTTATTGAATTCTAAATTAACCTATGAAGATATAGGGAATTTACAGTACGAGGCATTTGAGAATCACGATACTGTAACTTTAGGGTTGTTGATCAATATACATTTAAAAAAAGCAACCTTAGAAAATAATAAAATTGAAAAAGCCAGGGCCTATTACTATAAAACTGGTTTAGAAAATGAGACTTCGGCTTTGTCTTATTCCGATTCTATAATTAAACTTACTAGGGATAGTAAGCATCCAAACTATCCTGCGATTGGATTTGCTTTGAAGGGACATATAAACTATGAATCCGGCAATTTTCAAGAAGCCTTAAACAATTATCTTCAGGCATATAATTCAGCACTTAAAAAGAACAATATAGAGCAACAAAAAGAATATGGCCAAGCCATAGCAGCTATACGAAATTTATATGGTCAGCATTATGCTGCAGTTGAACTTTATAATAAAAATTTAAAACTACTTCAAAGTGAAACCGATAGTGAAAAACTCTTATACGATGATCACACCTTGTTACTGTATAATTTATCACTAACTCATTTAAGGTTACAGTCGTTGGACTCTGCTAGATATTATACTAATAAGGGGATAGATTTGACCTTACAAATGAGAGACACGACTAATTTTAAAGATTTTATTCTTTTGGATGCTCAAATAAATTTTTACGCAGGTGATTACTTAAGGGCCAGAGATACTCTTGTAAAATATAGTAAAGCATTAGATGGTACTTCTAAAGCTATAAAATTATACTATTTAGGAAAGATTGCTGAAAAGTTGGATAATATAGATCTTTCTATGAAGTATTTTAAAGAAGTTGACTCAATAGTTACTGCTACGAAGGATCCATTTTTAGAGGTAAAAGATGTTTATCATCAACTTATCTTGTATGCAATAGCGAAAAATGATAATCAAAGTCAAATTGATTACATCGAGAAGCTTATAGCCTATGATAGCCTGCACTCAGCAAAACAAGAAAAAGTTATAAATGCAGCAATGGTTTCTTATGATATCCCTTATCTAAAACATCAGAAAAAACAGGCCGAAGCCCAGCTTGAAAATAAAAGGGATCTTATAAAGGGAATTGGATTATTGGCAGGAATAGGTAGTCTAACGGGAATTTTCTTTTTTATCAGATCAGTTCGTACTCAAAGAAAATTAAAAATTTTAATGGAAGAAGGAAGATTTAATAAAAGAAAAGGGTATAAAAAGCCGGTTAGTAATCATCCAAGTTCCGTACCCGAAGATATTAGAAAGGATATTTTAAGTAGACTGGAAAAATTTGAAGACTCTGCAAGATTTTTGGATAAAGATTTAGATATGTCCTCTCTTGCTCAGGAACTTGAAACAAACACAACCTATTTATCGGTAATTATAAACACCTATAAAAATAAATCATTTCCGAATTACTTAAAAGATCTTAGAGTGGCCAAAGCTATTCAAATGTTAAATGCAGATCGCGGACTTTTAAAATATAGTAATCAGGGGCTGGCAGAAGTTTTTGGATTTAAAACCAGTGAATCCTTTTCAAAGGCTTTTTACAAAAATACAGGTGTCTACCCATCAAAATTTATTAAAGAGCTGAATTCTATCAAAGAAGGTGGTCATTTATAAATGACGTTTACGAAAGTATTGCGATTTGATGCGTGTTGTAGTTATTTAGTGTTCAACAAATATTTATTAACATTTTAAATTTTTAATTATGAAGAAATCATTAAAAGATTATCAGGGAAAAGCCTTAAAAAATTTGGATAAAATTAAAGGGGGCGGAAGTTCAGTTATTGACCGCGATAAAGTAAGACGGCCAAAACCTGGGAAAAAATAATTAATCACCAGTAGAATTAAAGCTCGGGGCTTACCCGGGCTTTATTAATTTTAGTATAATGAAATCATCAAACTACATACTATTGCTATTTTCTTTATTTATGAATACTTGCCTTCTTTTTGGTCAGGAACTTCATAATACAAATTCATTTCCTTCATTAGAAAAGAAAATCAAGCCTATAAATAAATTTGGTGTCAAAATCTATGATGATTATGTTAACTTGAATAAGCTGGAAGATCCAAAGGTGTTAGATTGGTTTAAAGCTCAGGATTCCCTTGCTGAGGCATATTTTTCTGAAAATAGGTTGTTCAATAATTTTCTTGTGAAATTTGAGGAATATCAAAATCGTGAGAAGACAGCTATTCGTTTAATTCAAATTAATGAAAAGGGGAATTATTTTTTTATTAAATATGATGAAGAAGATAGAAGAGAGAAATTATATTTTCAAGAAGATGTAAATTCAAAAGCCTTAGAAATTTTTGACCCTAAAAGTCATGGAGAAATTACCTACCTAAAACCTTCCTTCGATGGATTAAAAATTGCTATTGGTTTTCCTTCAGATAAAAAGTTTTCATCCATCATTAGATTTTTAAATATAAAAACAGGAGAATTTTATCAAGACCAGATTACCAATATTAACCCTTCATTTGGGGGAATTGAATGGTTGCCAGACAGCTCCGGTTTTATATATCTCTACTTTCCTGTGATAGATCAGTCTAGTTCAGGTTATAAAAAAAACTCCTATTCAGTAATTCATAAATTAGGTGAGGACTCTGATTTGCGTAAGGAAGTTTTTGGCAGAAATAATATTGTAAATATTCCTATTGATTTTTATCCTAAAGTAAAAATTAACTCTAGTGCAGACGAATATATTATAGGTTATTCTGCTAGCTCGAATGATTACTATGATGCGTATATAGCCAAAGTTTCCGATTTGCTTTCAGGAAAAATAACCTGGGAACCTTTTTTTAAAATAAAGCATAAGGTATTCACAACTGAAGGTGTTGTGAGAGATAATGAATTTATTTTTCGCCAGGGAAATAATGTAGGAAATCAAATAAGCAGCGTAAAGCTTATTTCTCCTAATTTTAATAAACCAGATTTGTTAGCAGAGGGAACCATAGAAAATCCTATAAATCAATTAGCTCTAAATAAAGATAATGTTTACTTCTCAAAATCTAAATTTGGAGTAGAGGTTAGTTTGTGGAAAATAAATGATAAAGGGGGGATATGTCAATTGCAACCTCCATTTGTACCGGGATACGCAACATTTTTTGGTGGTACAATTGCTTCAAATTTAATCGGCGTGGAGTTAGATGGTTGGACTTCCAATTACACTAGATTTCTTATTTCTGAAGATGATAATTTATTTAAAGAAGGTCTTCAAGTCGAAACCTTCTATCCTGAATTTAAAAATCTTATTTCTGAGCAAATAATGATTAAAAGTCACGATGGCGTAGAAGTTCCATTATCTCTAGTTTACGATCCTCAAACCCTAAAAGGTTCTTTAAATGAGGTTTTTATCTATGTTTATGGTGCTTATGGAGAGAGTTTAAGTCCATTTTTTTATCCAATATTTTTAAATTGGGCAGCACGGGGAGGAATCCTGGCATTTCCGCATGTTAGGGGTGGTGGAGAAAAAGGTAAAAAATGGCACGAAAAAGGTCAAAAATTATTTAAATTCAATTCCTGGAAAGATCTTATTGCTTGCACAGAAGGCCTAATTCAAAAAGGATTTACCCAAAAAGGATTAATTTCTTTATACACATCCAGTGCCGGAGGTATAACTGCAGGTATGGCGGTTAATGAAAGACCAGATTTATTCTCATCTTTTATAGCAGAAGTTCCCAGACTTAACCCTCACGGGGTGGAATCCTCACAAACTGTTAGCAGTACCAGTTACTTAGAATATGGTTCTGTTAAAGACAGCCTGGAATATATAGGTTTGGTAAAAATGGACCCATATTACAACTTAAAAATCGGTAAAGAATATCCGGCTACACTTATAATTTCTGCTTCCCAGGATGATCGTATTCCTTTATGGGATAGTGGTAAATATATTGCTAAACTTCAAAGCATAATTAAAGGTAAAGTTCCAGTTTTACTAGATATAGATTATCAAAATTCTCACGATAAACTTGGTTATGATGATATAGTGAAACTGTATAGCAAAATCTTTTCTTTTGCTAAAAACAATATGTCAGGAAAACAAAATCGAAATTAAGTTTCCTCCTCCTTAACTTTTAACTTCTCAATATGAGATCGGAATTTTCTGTGGTTTATAAATGAGCTTAAAGATTGAAGTTTATTATTGTTTGGAGATTAATGTTTTTAGCCTTCAAAAGGATGAATTTCCGGGTCTTATTCAAATTTGTTTATAAATGCAGTATTTTGGTTTATAAACCTATTTTCTTTCCTTTTTCATTCTAACCTCTTTTTATTGAAATTTAAGGAATGAATCATAGGAAAAAAGGTGGACTTCATTTTAACATCCAGGCAGGTTTTGGAAGAAATTTCAAAAATAGAGGAATCCTCTTCTACAAGTCTTGTTGCGTATACCGGTATTATAAAATACTGCCGGGGTATTCTGAATGATTATAGGTTGAAAATTAAAGAGGTTGCTTTTAAATCAACTTTTCAGGAGATCCAATTCTTCAAAATAGAAAAGCAAATTCCACTCGTACAACTTATTTATTACATCAATTTGAGAAGTTTAGAATTAAACTATTCTTTAAAATATAGAAGAAAACTCTTACATAAGGAAATAAAAAAACTCAATAAATTTTTTCAGAAGCATCGCGATTTTCAGCTATATGTAGACCTTGGTAATAGTTATATGGATAAAATTTACTATACCCGGGAGTTCCAAGATAAAGGTGAATCTCGCAATGATATACTGTATTGGGACCCAGATTTTAGTACTTCACATGATCTTTTGTTGGCCCAATTAAAAGCCTACCAAAGATTATTGCCCTTTTTGCAAAAGGAACTTTATAGGTGTAATTATCCTGAGAACAAAAACATTATTGATCACGATTTAAATTGGACGGCATCCAAGGTAGACCTTATAGAACTTATCTATGCACTACACTTCTCGGGAGCTATTAACAATGGATCTGCCAATATAATCGATATTGTTAGCCTTTTTGAAAAAATCTTCGATGAGAAACTTGGTAATTGCTATAAGAAAGTTTCAGAAATTAAAGGTAGAAAAGGGAGAATCACGAAATTTTTGGATGAAATTACCTGGAATTTCGAACAAAAACTAAATCGAGATAATGCCCTATAATTTTCGGTAGGTAGCCGTAACTCCGAATTTCACCCGTATACGTTTTTCTAATCATTTTTCGTACTGTATTACATTGAAGTATTGAAATTTATATTGATTTATAACTATTTGTGTATGATGTTAAATTCTTCCGTAGTCCTGTTCAAATAGTGAAATTATTTTCCTGATGCTTCTCAATTTTGTCTTGAAGTCAAATCAACAAAATCCCATCGTGTAAAAAAGTATAACCATCGGTGGGATTTTAAATTAAAACCTTCAAAGAATGGCAAAAGAAATAATTACTACCGATGATCTAATGATTTTTAAGCTAGAGTTATTCGATGAGCTTAAAAGGCTTATGGAAGAACATTCTTACCGAAAGAACAAAAGATATTTAAAATCTGCTGAAGTTAAAGAACTTCTCGGCATCAGTGCCGGGACCCTACATAATATAAGGATTAATGGAAATCTTCCTTATACAAAAATAGGAGGCACGATCTTTTACGATTGGAATGATATTCAGCGAATAATGAAAAAATATAGAATAGATAATAGTTTTTAGGTATGAATTACATAAGACACCTTTCAGAGATATTTACCCGGTTCAATGAAGATAACCGGCTAAATCCCTCTCACGTGAGTATTTACTATGCCTTATTTCATTATTGGAATCAATTTAGGTTCTGCAAAACATTTTATATACAACGCCAGGAGATTATGGAAGCTTCCAAGGTTGGTTCGCTTTCAACGTATCATAAATGTATTAGGGAACTTAGCAACTGGAACTATATTTTATACCTGCCTTCTAAAAACCCCTTAAAAGGAAGCCAGGTTAAGATGTCCATTTTTTGGACTAGTGATGAACAAGTAGAAGACAAGCAATCAACTTGTAGTGTAAATGACCTGGATAAGTTTGAGACTTTTTTAGAACAAGTAGCAGAAGAGCACTGTAAAAGTAGCGAAATAGCTCTGGTATCTAAAACAAACAATATTAAACATATTAAACATAATAAAACTTATTGGCCAAAAAGTGAATTTGAAGTTTTAAAATATTTTAAAGAAAAAGCCTGGCCAGAAAACGAAGCTTCTATGTTTTATCTGCATTATAAAGCCGTAGGTTGGAAAATTAATCGTGATACCCCAGTTGTGAACTGGCAGGCTTTAGCTAAGCGGTGGATGAAAAAATCTGAGGAAATTCAGCAAAATTTAAAAATGCAAAACCCTGATTATTTAAAAATTAAAAAAGAAAAAAATTATGAAGAACCCTTGTGAAATTACTGAAGGCGGGGTAGTTTATAAAATTGGGAAATTTAAAGGGAAAGAAGTTATTTACGATTTTTCTCTAATGCTCGAATACCTCCAAACAAAGGGAAAACTGCTCTTTGGAAATGAATTTAAATTGCATAAAAAAGATGAAAAATTGCTTTATAAGCTGTGTAATTATATAATTGCTGATAAAGAAAAATGCCAAAAATTCAATATCGACCCTGCAAAAGGGATTCTATTGACCGGCCCGGTGGGTTGTGGAAAAACCAGTTTTTTGAAACTTTTACGGTACCTTGTGCCACACCAGAAGAAATATCAGGTAATTCCCTGTAGGAATATCGCTTTTGCCTTTCATCATTTGGGATTTAAAACTATTGAAGATTATGGGAATAGCAGTTATTTATGCTTTGATGATTTGGGTGTTGAACCGGCAGGAAGATTTTATGGTAAAGATTGCAATGTAATGGGGGAAATTCTTCTTAGTCGGTATGAATTATTTCTAAATCACAAAGTAAGAACCCACTGCACCACCAATTTAGATGCTACTGAATTGGAAGAGCGATATGGGGCCAGGGTTCGAAGCAGAATGCGGAATCTTTTTAACCTGGTTTCCTTCGACAAAAATTCAATTGACAAAAGAAAATGATGATGAAGAACTTACGTAGATGTTTTAGGTTGTAAAAGTGATTTACTTTGCTCCGGCCAGGGTGGTTCAACTTACTCCGGCGTAAAAGCTTGCTATCGAAGTTCAAAGTAGATGATTTTTAGAACATTTTTAAGTTTAAAACTTTAAAATTGTTGTTTTTAGTAATTAACTGTTCATCAATGGGATAAGTTATTAACAGGTCAGTCTAAGAGTTTCATAAATTTTGATCTCATTTGAGATTAAAATATGTCAAAAACGCACAAAATATTTTTTATTCACAAAATGAAGTGGTGTACTGGAATTAATTCAGATAAGTTGTAGTTTTCTGATTATAAAAATTTTACGCATGAAACTAGCCACGTTTAATATTCAGAATTTATTTCACCGGGATATAAGTTTTAATGAAACCCAGTTCGATAAAACTAAAAAAGACTGGGAGATAGCGATGGATGAATTGATGGATAAACCTATAAAGTCAATTCAGGATCAGGAGCGTTTAAGGGAATTGGTTTGCTTGGCAGATATTGATAATATCAATCGTTATACATATGCAGTTTTAAGGCGGAAAGGAGGTTACCTCTTTTTAAAGGGTAAGAACTATTCAAAAGAACTAAAAGCCAGTGAATTGACCGATTGGAACGGCTGGATTGCCCTTCAAAACTATCCATTAGATCCAATAGCTGTGAAAAATAAAGCGCGTGTGATTGCAGAGGTAAATCCCGATATCTTGATTCTTCAGGAGATAGAAGACCGCGCATCCCTGGCAGAGTTTAATGAGGATTTCCTTCCAAGGTTAGGTTGCGAACCTTTTCAACAAACTTTTGTAGTACAGGGAAATGACAATCTAGGCCGTGAAATTGGCATTCTTATCCGTAAGGGATTTCAAATTAAGTCGGTAAGAAGCCATATTTATGATTTGAATTTCCAGGAAAAAATTGTGTTTGAAAAAGATTTATTGCAGTACGAAATCCAAACCGCAAATGGGAAGACAATTTGGATTCTAGCTACCCATTTGAAGAACCAGGCAGGAGATAAAAATCTATCTAATAAGATAAGAACACAACAAGCTAAGAGGATTGCTGAAGTTTATAAACAAATGAAAGCGGAAGGTAAAATAAATGTTGCAATAGTTGGTACCCTTAATGCTCCATCATTCTGCAACTCACTTTCGCCTTTATTGCTTAAAACGAATGTATTGGATATTAGCAAACATTCCGACTTCAATGTAGATTTTGATAAAGGTGAAGATGCCGGTTATTACAGCCTGGGAGCGTACCGAATGGGGGTAAATATCAAGCAAAAAGATTACCTGTTACTATCCCCGGAACTTTTTAAAAAAACTAAACGCAGCGGTTTAAACCGGAAAGGTGTCTGGCCAGAAAAACGACCTACGTGGAGTATTTATCCCGGTATAGATCAAAAATCTAATGCAGCCAGTGAACATCCAATTGTTTGGGCAGATGTAGAAGTATAATTGGTTTCTAGACATTGAAATAGTTCGGTTTTTGGGGAAGCTTACAAAAGTTGTCACTGACATATTCTCTATTGACCAATTTATCTTCATTTACAGGATTGATGTTTTCATCTTCGCTTGTACTTTCTGTTGAACATGAAGCTAAAATTACTGAAGCTAATAATAAGATTTTGTTTTTCATTTTTAGGTTTGTTTTAATTGATTGGGACTACTTGGTTAAATTGTTAGAAATATTGTTTTTGATAAAGAAATAAAGCCATTTAATAAGTTTTGAATTTGCCATATCTCATAAAATGTTTGCACAACTCGTTATTTCCCGCAAAATATAACTATAGTAGAAATTTAGGGGGATAAACGCACTTTTTGCTAAATATATATTATTCGAGCAACATAGGATTACGGAAAACCGTAATTCCAAGAAATTTTAATGGAATCACCCTTGCAGAGGATTAATGGCCTGTTTTAGTCCTACCGAGCCAATATTAAATAACAGAGAGAAAAGTATCTATTGTACCTAAATTCCTAATTGTAAACTCAACCGAGTTATCGGCTTTGAAAAATCTTCGTAGTTTAAATAGAATTCAATAAAGCATTCTTTTTTATGCGAATCTTACCGCATTCTGTCTCAACTTATGTTAAAGTTTAAGGCATCTGTTTCGGGCTTTCCTTTTCATAATAATTTCAAATTAATCATCAAAAACACTTAATCAATCAATTCTGTTTAAGCAGATTAACAAACGAACATTATGAAGAAAACAATTTACTCATCAGTCCTTTTAACACTGGTTTCCTATCCTCTATTTGCCCAAATAGGAGGAATTGAAAATTCGGTAAATGATATAGCCGACACGGTGCGGGCTATCTTTCCCATTATTCTCGGGGTTATTTTTCTAGTCGGATTTCTTTTTAACGCCGGTCACTTTTTTGGCGAGAATGCCGATTTAAAAAAAGGAATTACCCGGGTTTTGGTCTTTACACTTATTGCCGGCGCTGTTGTAGGAATTTTTACTTACCTAATTGGAATTGTCGTGTAATGAAAAATTTCGAAGTATACCGTAATATTAGAAAAAGAGCGATGATCTGGGGATTGCCGGTTTCGCTTTTTGCTCTAATGATGCTATCGATAATAGGGTCGCTATTGGTAATTATCTTTTCGTTTAACCTTGGGATGATAATTCTTGCTTTTATTTCTAACATTCTCCTGTATATACTTCTCACCAAGCTAAGCCGTAATCCCTATTTATTTCAGGTTTTAAAAGTCTTTCCTCGAACTATTTCTTCAAAACGCTTAAGTGATATTAATTATGAACAAGATTAATTTATCTATATCACCACCCATTGCCGCAGTACGTGAAAATATGGTTTTTGCAGCCAACGGGAATGTTATTATGGCCTTTCAGGTTATTCTTCCTGAGATCTACAGTTTATCTGAAAATGATTTTGAAGAAATTCATAGTGCCTGGTTCCAGGCTCTCAAGTCGTTACCTACCGGAATCGTGATTCATAAGCAGGATATTTATTTAAAAAGAAATTATGCTGCAGAGCAATTACCTAAGAACACATATTTGGGAAAGGCTACTCATTCTTATTTCAAAGGCAGGGAATATTTAGAGCACCGGAGTTATTTCTTTTTTATCCATACAGGAAACAAAGCCTTTAATCGGGCCAAATATGTAAATCCTTTTAAAAAAGTAAACCGAAATGTTACCACGGAACTTGATGATAATTTAAAGAAGTTCCAAAATTCAGTAAATGATGCTGTCTCCTATTTAAACAACAGTAGGAAGTTGGAATTCATTCCACTAACAGAAACTAAAATTAAAAGTTTTTCAACGGAATTTTTTAACGGTTTTCAGGAAGGCTTCGATACCAATATTCTACTGGATAAGAATAGTATTAGAGTTGGAGATAACAATTTTGACGTACTGGCGGTAAACAGTGAATTGTGTTTCGGGGAAAGTGTTCAGAGTAGTAAAACCAACGATAGGTTTACCTCAGACGATTTTATATTTCACCAGGGTTTTATAGACGGTCTCGGACTCAATTTAAAGGAAAACCATATTGTAAATCAGGTCATCTACCTGGACGATCGGCAGAAATGGAGAAAACTACTCGATGCCAGGGTGGAAGAGCTGAACAAGAGCTCCAATTTTGGTTCTCAGAATAAGGTGGTACTCAATAAAATTCAAAATATTCTGGAACAGATCAATAACGATGATACTTCCAGGATAATTCGGGGCCACTTAAATGTTATTTACTGGCATAAAGACCGGATACATTTATCTTCTATAAATGGCAGGATAAAAACAGAATTTAAACTTATTGACATAGTTCCATATTACCCAAAAGGGGAGGAGCGCAAGAATTATTTTCTGAATAGCTACTTCTGTTTTTCTTCCAATTTCTCCAATGAAGACCTCTATGTCACAGATCTAAAACATGCGCTATGTCTTTTTATCAATAACACCAATTATAAATCAGATTCCAAAGGAATTATTTTTAATGACAGGGAGTATAATATCCCTGTGTTAAAGGATGTTTGGGATGAAAGAAAGTTAAGAATCAAGGCCAGAAATTTTGCCATTTTCGCCCCTACAGGAGAGGGTAAATCTTTTCTGGCCAACAATATACTTCGCCAGTATTTTGAAAGTGGGGTTCGCCTGGTAATCATTGATCTGGGCGGATCCTATACCAAATTTGCAAAGCTTTATCCTATTGATTATACCATTTTGCGCTATGAAAACGGAAAAAGCTTAGGTATTAATCCTTTCTACATAAGCAGCCCCGATGATCTTACGGCTGATAGGTTAGAGGATTTGTCTGAGTTTATATTTGAACTATTTGCTTCAGATTTTAAGGTTACAAAAGCTCAATCGGTTTCTATAAAAAAGATTTTACTGGATTATTATACCAATTTTAGTGGTAATTATTCCCTTCAAAGTTTTTACCAGTATATCGAAAGACATAAAACAGATCTATTAGAAGACCTTAAGATCCATCCAGACTATTTCAACATTAATAATTTTCTACACATAATGTCGGAATATGTGGAGGACGGGATCTATAGTTTTTTATTCGAAATAGGGCAGGACCAGACTTATAAAATAGAGGATAAAAGACTAATTGTTTTTGAGCTGGATGAAGTAAAGGATAACAAAGAAATCCTTTCGGTAATGCTGAAATTGATCAAATCTGCCATACAAAGAACCATTTGGAGAAACCGGGCAGAAAAGGGAATTATTCTTTTCGATGAATTTGCCAAACAGCTAAAGTTTGAAAACGTATTGGAGAGTGTAGAGTTTTATTACCAGGCCATTAGAAAACAGAATGGTGCGATCGGGATAATTCTTCAATCTATAAATCAGCTTCCCAACAACTCGACTTCTTCAAGCATTTTGGAGAACACACAGGTAATCTACAGCCTTCGCAATGAAAAAGGATACGAGGAGCTTCAAAAGAGATTAAACCTCTCCAGTCACGATTTAAATCAGCTAAAATCAATTAAAAACAACTTTATAGGGGAAAGAAAGTACACCGAGATTTTTATCAAGATCGGGAAAGAGAGCAATGTCTTTCGGCTGGAAGTCCCCAAAGAAGTTTACGCGGCATATCTCACTGACGGTGCAGAGAACGATCTTATTATGCAGCTCTATGAAAAGCATGGAAATATGGAAAAAGCAATTCAGGAATTCACCTCTAAAATATAAAATCATGAAAAAGCAGATTACAACACTAATGTTGATGGGCTTTTTAGTTTTAACTGTGCACACTCCAGCTATGAGCCAGGGGATGCCGGTGTACGACAACACTAATTTTATTAGCCTCGCTAAATCTTTGATTGAATCGGCAAAGCAGACCACGCAACTACTTAAAACAGTAGAATTTCTCAAAACACAAAAAGAGAATATTGAGAAAGTGAATAATGTTTTAAAGCAAATTAAAGCAGTAAAAGAACTTTCCAAAAATTACCAAATTTTACTTAAGACTGTAAAGAGCGATGTAAAGCAAATTCTACACTCACCCTATATTAAACAAGAAGAAATAACCCGTATCTCCGATTCATTTAATGCAATTCTCGAAAACTCCTTAGATGATTTAGATTTTATCGATAAGGTTTTGACCAGCGATTATTTTAAAATGAGTGATGCTGAAAGAACCCAAATGCTCAGAGAAAGTGAATTGAGGTCTAAAGAAATGCTTGCAGAAATTACTTTAAAGACCAGACGCTATAAAGATATTATTTCCTTCAGGGAAATGCAGGATAAAATCAATAATAGGACTAAAGAATATTGATTATGGAAGCAGGCATCTTTTTAGGAATTGGTCTTGAATATATAGACACGGTTTTCCAAACAATTAAAAGCAGTGACTTTTCCCAATATACAATCGCGGGAATGAAGTCACTGGCTGTGATGTTCTTCCTTGTAAATATTCTGAAAAAATACAATGAAGGAATTGCGGATAACGGTGGATATACCTGGGGCTTGAGCCCTGGAGAGCTGGCAAAGAATTTTGCTATTGTACTTCTTGTTATTTTCTCCACCCAAATCTTAAATGTTTTCGATGGAATTCTGGTAAGTATTGAAACGGAATATAAAGATACCGCGCCGGCACTTATTCCACTTCAATTACAAGATATTGAGATTGAACAGGAGGTAGGTGCGTTAGAAGTAGCCAAAAAAGCAATGGCTTTGTTATATGAAGCTTTAGTTACTCCTCTCTATCCTGTAAAAGTTATCTCCTTTGTGGTAGGCTTGTTTTTATGGGTAATAGACTTATTTATATATCCGCTTTTTCTGGCAGAACGTTTTTTTCTATTAGGGATTATGCAGGCGTTCTTTCCTTTGGTAATTAGTCTTGCTGTTTTTGAAAAATTTAGGGGTATGGCCTATAATTTTTTTAGGTTGTATGCCGCCGTATATATGTTAGTGCCGGCATTTTTCCTGGTCAATGTTTTTGTAAATAATTTATATGCAGAGATCAATGCGAACTTCTGGTCTAATTTACTGGGTACTACTTCGAATAACAATATTATAGCGATGATCGTAGAAGCAGGTTCTATAGCTTTTATTGTTTTTCTCAAATTCAAACTCTATTCCCGCGCAACCTCATTTACCCTAAGACTTTTTACGGGGTAATATTAATATAAAACCTACAATCAAAAATCTATTAAAACTTTAAAAAATAAAATTCAAAATGAAAACACCTTATAAGAGTATTTATTCGGTTTTAAAAATTAACCGATTTATAGTACTTACTGCAGTTTGCGGAGCAGTAATTACCAGCCTTTATTTTGGTTGGATGGTTTTTGATATTCATCGCAATGCTTTGAATAATGCTTTTGCGATTAATACCGATGGTAGTGTTATTCCCTTAAAGTGGATTACCCAAAAAGAAAATTTGGAAATAGAAGCAAAAGCTCATTTAGAATTATTCCATACCTACTTCTACAATATTAATGCTACAAATTACGAGCGAAACCTGGAAAAAGCCCTTTGGCTCGGTAACAGTTCGGTGGATAATGTTTATAGGCAAAAAAAAGCCGACGGAGTGTATAATAGGCTGTTACAATATTCACTGGTACAAAAGGTCATTAATATAGAATCTGAAGTGAATATTGAGTTAGAACCCTATGCTTTTAGAACCAAAACAGTCTTTGAAATTAACCGGGGGAAAACCATAGATCGATATGAGTTGGTTTCCTCAGGAAATCTAATAAATGTAGATAGGAACTTCCCAAAAAACACCCACGGTCTATTGATCACTAATTATTTTGAAAATACCTTAAAAAAACTAGAAGATGAAAATTGATAAAAAGAAGATTGTATTTGGATCTGTCCTGGCCGTCATTATAACATTTATAGTGGCTTATAGTGTTCTAATCTTTGGAGAGAATACTGAAGAGTCCTCAAAATTGAAAAATACCCTGGTACCAGAATTACAGCAAGAGCAGGAAGACTTTAAATCTAAATTAGATGCTGTTAATGCTTTAAAAGAGGTTAGAGAAACAACCACTCCGAGTATCTATGATGAAAGATATTTGGACTCCATGGGATACTATGATTCCAATTTGCCACAACGGGAAAAAGAAGAAATATTGGATAGTATTTATGAACACAACCCTATTAACTATGAAGATTATGGCTTTGAAAATGAATTTAATGAAGAAGAATGGGAACCACAATTTGAAGCGGATATTCAGGAGGTTCCAGATGCGTCGCAAACTTCTCCAAAACCACAGGAAATGGGGCTAGCGCATCAATTGTTTTATGCCACTGCTCCTGATGTAGAAATGGCGAAACCAATTGCAAATAATTCCGCTGCTGATATTTTGGTAGAAGTAGATGGAGACCAGGTTGTCCAAGAAGGTTTCCGGTTAAAGATGAGATTGATAGATAGCGCTATGATCAGTAATATCCAGTTTCCTCCAAACACCCCTGTTTATGGATTTATCAGTTTTCAACCGAACAGGGCTTTGATCGAAATTGAACACATAGCGCATTATCCCGTAAAATTGAAAGCCTATGATTTTCAGGATGGCAGTGAAGGAATATATGTTGAAAATAATATTCGAGCAGATGCAGGCAAGGAAGTGATAGGTGATATTATCCAGGACATAAATGTTGCAGGAGTACCACAGGTGGGAGGACTTAAGCAACTTTTTCAGCGAAACAATAGAAATATTAAGGTTCAGGTCACCAATAATTATAAACTCATTTTAAAAAGAAACTAAAAGCAATAGAAATTATGAAAAAGCAGATCTTGATTCTCGTAACCGTAATGGCCGCTTTCGTAAAGGCAGGGGCTCAGGAAAACACCATAGATTTAGATACCATTTATGCCAACGAAAGAATGAATGTAGCCCTGATTTTCCCGGAACCAATTCGGCAGGGGATCACAGGTTCAGAGGATTTTGTATTCACTTACAATAGGGAAAAAGAACAACACCTGGGATTGCTACAGGCTATTCCGGGAGAAGCAAGTAATTTGCTGGTTATCAGTACAAACGGTTCAATTTTTTCGTATATTGTAAAGTACTCCGAAGAGCTGGAAACGCTTAATTATTTTATAGCAGAAGCCGGTAAAATCGGGAATGAGATTCCAGATCTTTCTGAGAAACTCATTGAGGATCAGGCATTGTTTTCAGACGCTAAAACTGAAAAAGAATTAGCAGATAAAAATACCTATTACCAGGATTTTAGTTCACATTTATTAAGAAGCAAACAAACAATTGGCAAGCTAAGAAAGCGGAAAGATGGAGTGGAGTTAAAAGTTCAAAATTTAGTGTTCCATAATTCGGAATTATATTTTGTGCTGGAAATTAATAATAATTCTCCCATAGATTACGAACCGGCCTTTTTGAATATATCTGTGGAAACAAGGAAACAGGGAAGGAAGAAATCAATTCAGAAACTGCCTGTTTATCCAGTATATAAACATCTGGTACCGGAAATCATTCCGCAGGGAAAAACCAGTCGATTTGTATATGTACTGCCCAAATTCTCTATTGCGGAAGATAAGATTGTGGTAATAGACCTAAAAGAGCAGCAAGGCGAACGCGATTTTAAACTGAAAATAAAAAAGCGATTTATAAATAACCCTAATTGATATAAATATGAAAAAAATCTTGTTAATGGCAGTTTTAGTCATCTTTATTGCCTGTGCCGAAGCAGAAAAATCTCACACCGAAACCGCTAAAATAGTGGTGGAAAGTTTCTACGAAAAGGATCTTCCTACCTTGAAAGAATATACCACAGAAGAAAGCTATCAGGCATTTATGAATATCCAGGACATGTTCCCGGCGGCTGAGGATGAAAATTCTAATTTCAATGTTCTACAGGAAACCGAAAACGAAGACATTGCCTGGGTTCAGTTCAAGACAAATTACGAGGAAAATCCGGAAACTTTTAAGTTGATAAAGGAAAATGGAAGCTGGAAAGTAACAGAAATTGGAATGGGGGAGAAGGCGCCTTTTTAGAATCAGGTAATTACCAGGTTATAAGGGATTTTAATTTCAAAAAGGAAGGTTAACTGACTAAAATCGGGTTTGTGGGTATCCAGGGGGTCTTGCTTTCCTATGGCGGCCTGAATGTCTCTTGTACCTATGCTTTGAAAAATATCCTCTTCCTCCAATTGTGTTTTAACCTGTAAGATTTCATCGAATTTCCAGCCTTCTTCCTGCCAGTGTGGATTATAGGTTAAATAGCGATATTCGGGACTTGATTTCAGGAGATTATCCGGCATATTTAAATTGCAGTGGTTTAATATTTTGGACAGGCATCGGAGGTCCAATACAATTCATTGAATTCTTCTAAAAATCTGATGGTATGTTGCCATTCTGAAGCTCTGAATTTGAAAATCTGGTCCTGCCGGAAGAGGTAGGGGGTGACACTTTGATTTTCTTCGTCATACCATTCTTCAATCCAGAACATTAGGAAATCCTCTGTGCCTAATTTTTCATTTTTCTTTAGCCATTGCATGAGGGCCGGATGATCGTGGCGAAGATTTTCAAGGTCTGCCAGTTCTTCCCTGAAATACTTTTCATGTTGATGTAGCTCGGTAATTTCCTGGAGTTTTGGATAAAGGCCACTGAATCTGCTTTCAGGCACCTTTTCACAACAACTACAGCCCATGCCGTCTATACAGGAGCCTACATGTCGGTGGGCCTGGGCATACTCATAAAGCTCTTCATACTTTAGTACCCACCAGGTGATCTTAGGGACATTGTAGAAGCCATCCTTTTCCAGAGTTTTAAGATTCTCAAAAGCTTCTTCGATTTCCCGGAGGTAGAGCTTTCGGTGAGGGTGGATGCTGGAGGTGCTCATTTGTTGTTGATCAAATATTCATCCACCTTTACTCCGTCTTCAAATACGAGAAAGAGGTCCTGCTCATATTTACTGGCATAGCCCATGTGTACGTATTCCAACAGTTTTCCCATTTCAATTTTGATAAGACCGGTAAACCAGTCAGCAAAGACCTTTTTTTGACCGGGGAAGAGGTCCTTTAGATTTCTAGTTGCGATGTTTCCGTCCAAATCTTCCAGGTCACCCTCGAAGTCAATAAGGTATAACTTATCATTCTCTAATTCCCAGGTGCCGAAATACCCTCGCCAGCAGGCGGTATTTGGAGGTTCAAATCTGAGGTGCGGATGCTTCTTAAGAAATGGCTTCAGAGGTTCAGTTGCCATTTGTTCTTTATTGCCGTTGATATAGATGATCTCTCTTGCCTGGGCGGTCATATTTGGTTGTTTTTATTATGATGGATATTTTTTCTGCCATTCAGGGCTATACAAACCTCTAGATTTACTTGTTGCTTCTTTATAAAGATCTACCCCTGTAGTTTTAATTAATCCTGAAAGTTCAAGGTTTTCGATCCATTTAGAAGGTATTTTTTCTTCTCCCAGAGTCAGTCCGAGAAGATTACCGGTTAAAGCCCCGGTACTATCTGTATCCCCGCTGTGGTTAATAGCTAAAATAACAGCTTTTTTGAAGTTGCCAGGATAGGAGAGAGCACAATACAAGGAGATGGATAGGGCTTCTTCTGCTATCCAGCCCTCCCCTAGATTTTTTATTTTCTGAAAAGAAGGGTCTGAGATTTCTGCAAGTTTTAGTGCTTTGTGAATAGCCCTGAGTGTTTCTTCATGTCCGGGATAATCTTTTAATATTGTGACAGCATTTGAAATAGCATTTGGAAGATCAAATCCCGCATTCAAATAAGAAATGATCGCCGCGAAGACTCCGGAAGAAAGATGCCCTGTTGGATGCCCATGAGTCATGGCTGCAAGTTCACACCCAATTTTAAAAGCATCACGGGCCTCGTTAAATAATAGGCCAACCGGCGCAATTCTCATAATACCTCCGCAGCCTTTGCTATTGTTTATCGGTTCTTCCATTGTTCCGGATTTTCCGGATTTCAGTGCACTCAAACACGTATTTCCGGGTGCCCTCCTTTGATGCAGTCCCTCCTGCTTTATCATCCAGCCATCAAGGGAAATCTCCTTCAAAGCATTATCTGAGTGCCAATCCTGTTGCGTGTATAACCATCTTAGATAGGAATGGTGACAGATCAATTGATATGCGCCTCCAATTCCCCTAATGTTTGCCCTTTGAAATGATCTTAGGAGACCCTCAGCTGTAAAGAGTAACATTTGGGTGTCATCAGTGATTTCTCCATGACCGTCGGCAAACTCAATATAATTCGTTACTCCTTCAGGACCATATTGCTCCAAAATGGAATATAAAGACATGAATTCAGTAGGAGCTCCAAGAGCATCTCCTACTGCACCTCCCAGGAGGCAACCTGTATAATTTGAAATATTTGCTTGGTTCATTTGATAGCTTTAAACTTATTCATCTATTATAGTTTTCTAAATTGAAATTGTGAATAAATTCACTTTTATTTACTAGATTTCTTTGATAATTAATACTTTTTAGAAGCACAGGCTTGAACTCCATCTGTAGATTCTTATAACAATCAGGAAAATTATTACTTAAAAACAATTTGATCTCAGAGGAACCCTGTGCTTTGTAGTAGGTAATAAAGTAGCCGTAGGTGGCCCTGATCGCCCCTACATATTTATCATCCCAGGGAGCTCCCCTTTTTTGATAAGCTATATAGGCCCTGAAGCGATCAGACCTTAACCTTTTATTCTGCTCAGGTTTCATTTAGAAAGTTTGATGCTTTAATTAATTAGAGCATCCACAGTTAAAAAAGAGAATCCATTTTTACGACTATTAATGAATTCAATGGTAGGGAAAAGGAATTCGCTTTAAAATTAGGAAATTTCTTTAGCCCGTTAAAGAAAACTTAAAAAAATCGAATCATTTACTCATTTCTCGGATCAATTTTTCTAATATGAGTTCAAGGGGGGTTTCCATAAATTAATTTTAAAATGAATAGATAATCTACAATTTGAGTTTTAGGAATTGATTATTATTGCATAATATTTTATTGTATTTAATGTTGAAAAATAAATTATTATTATTTGAAATTTGAGCCTCTATAATCATATATCTTTTTAATTTTATTACCAATATTTCCTTCCGTATGAAAAAAATAAAAAGCAAAAAGGTAGAAGGTATTATCGATGAAATTATTGATCAATATGCCTACGCCGATACAACTCAGCGCCCGTGGATTATAGGATTTAGTGGCGGTAAGGACTCTACAGTATTATTAACTTTGGTTTGGATTGCTCTTCAACGAATTAGATCACTTCCAAACCCATTTCAACTTAGGAGGCCTATTTATGTAGTTTGCAATGATACTTTAGTTGAAAATCCAATAATATCAGCCTACGTAGAAAAGGTATTAGCCAAAATTGAAATTGAAGCTAGAAATCAGGATTTACCCATTTTTGTGAAAAAAACTACTCCGAAACTGGATGAATCTTATTGGGTAAATGTCTTGGGCAAAGGATATCCTGTGCCTAATAATACTTTTCGCTGGTGTACAGATAAATTAAAAATTCGACCTACTTCCTCGTTTCTTCATGAACAGATTGATGAAAAAGGTGAAGCGATTGTTTTACTAGGCACCCGATATGATGAAAGTAGTACCCGAGAGCGGTCTATGAAAAAACATGAAAGGAAGGGACAAAGACTCTCAAAGCATAATACAGATGCAAATACCTTTGTATACGCTCCTATTAAAGAATTGGTGTTAGAAGAAGTCTGGTACATAATTAATGTTGTGGATTCTCCATGGGGATTCGATAATAATATTTTATTCCAGATATATTCTGATGCTAGTGCTGATGATTATGAATGTCCAACTGTCGTAACGAATAAGGAGCATAAATCTTGTGGGCAAAGTAGGTTTGGTTGTTGGACGTGTACAGTTGTAAAAGAAGATAAATCAATGTCTGCACTTGTTGATAAAGGACAAGGTTGGATGGCTCCGTTAGTAAAATACAGGAATATGTTGGTGGAACAACGGAATGATCCCAAATTTAGGAAAGCTACTCGTAGAAATGGGGCTTCTGCAATTGATGAAGAAGGTAATAATAGGGGAACTTATGCAGAATTTTACAGGGCTCAACTATTAGAGAAATTATTATTGATTCAGAAAGAAGTTCAGCAAGATCATCCTGAAGTGGTCTTAATCACTAATCAAGAATTAATTGCCATCCAAGTTATTTGGAATAGGGATGGATATTTTGATAGACATGTGGGCCAGATTTATCGTGAAATATATAATAAGGACTTTATGAGTAATAGTATGAAATCCTTAGGTCAAACTGAACGAAGAATTATGCAGGAGGTATGTGAAGATAAGCCGGAATATTATCATTTAATCGATAATCTTTTAGAAATACAAGAATCAAAAACCCTTTTGATTTCCAAGTATGGATTGCACAATGATGTGGAAAAGCAAATTGAAAGATTCGTAACAGAAAAGTAAAATGCGGATAGAGAAGATACTTTTAAATAATTTTCGAATATATTCAGGCTTAACAGAAATTAATTTTAATCATTCTGAAGGCCAAAATGTTACCTTAATTGCTGGGAAAAATGGTTTTGGAAAGACATCATTTTTAACTTCAATGATATGGGGTCTTTATGGCAGTTTAATGGCTCAGGTTGAAAATAAATATAAGAGAGACATCCGAAGTGCCGGGGGCTATGAATTATATAGAAACGATCTTCTTAATCACAATATTTTAAATAAACTCGATTCGCAAGAAATTGATGCTGCCCTGGTTTTTGTTGAGCTTCATTTGGTTGACGTGTTAATTCCATCCATTCCCTGTAAAAAATTAGTGATTAGAAGAAGCTTTGATTACAAAAAAAACAAAGAGGAACTTAAAATCTTTATTGATGGACAAGAAAATGAATTGACCAAAGAGGTTGGTTATGACGTATTCATAAATGATTTTATCCTGCCAAGAGAAATAGCGAAATTCTTTTTCTTCGATGCTGAAAAAATAGTGACTTTGGCAGAAGCGAAAAGCAAGAGTGAACTAAGGTCGCTAAGTAAAGCTTATTCTGAGGTTCTTGGAATAAAGAAATATGAAGATTTAAAATTGAATCTTAGGACGCTTCTTAATAAGATTAAAAGAGCAGGAGTTTCTGAGAAAGATGAATCAAAAATTGCCGAGTTAGAAGCCCGAAAGGATGAAATTTCCGGTTTAATTCAGCACAATGAAACTCAAATTTCAAATTTAATTGCCGAAATAAGTAATTATAGAACCAAAATAGACCAAAATCAGGAACAGCTTATCAGAGAAGGTAATGAAATGACTCTTGATAAATTAAAAGAATTAAAAACTAAACGGGATAATCTTAAGAAGGCTCATTTAGATATAAAAGGTGAATTAAAAACTTTGATTGATTTAATTCCATTCGCTCTTGCTAAAAATCAATTTGAAAAGCTTATAAAACAGGTAAAATTAGAGTTAGACATTAAAAATGCTTCAATAGATAAAAATGTATTAGAAGAAGAATTATTTCATTTGGAAAAGGAGTTTAATTCTGGTATATCACAAATAACTCAAGACTCAAGTTTAGCTGAAGAACTAAAAGTATATTTTAAAAAGCTATCCTCTTCTCGTGTTTCTAGAATCAATGATGCGAATACCAATGGTAAAATTATTTTGGATTATGATGAGGAAACATATAGGAGGATTTTAGCTACTTATGATTTTTTGACTAATTCTTTTAGGATACAATTTGATAATCTAGTTAAGAAAGAAAAAGAGGTAAGACAGGAATTAAATCGAACAATCAAAAAAATCAAGCAAGGAGAAGTAAGGAAAGGTAATCCTTTGGCGCAAAAACTTAGAGCGGAAAAAGAAGATTGGAAGAAAAAAATAGCGGAACTGGATTCCAAAAAACTGGAACTTAATGAGGAAAATGGTGCATTAAAACATCAAGAGGCTTCTAATAATAAAGTGCTGTCGGAATTATTAAAAAAGACCAGCATATTAAGTACTGATAAAAAGAAATATGAGGTCACCACTGAGCTATTGGAAAAATTAGAAAACCTTACATTAAAAATAAAAGAAGAAAAAAAATATTCTCTTCAGAAATCTATCCTGCTAGGTTTAAAAAAATTGATGCATAAGGATGATTTCATTAAAGATATTAAGGTAAGGATTGATAATGATGTTATGGATATCGACCTGATTAATAAATCCGGAAAAGTAATTGATAAAGATGGTCTTTCTAAAGGGGAACAACAGTTATATGCAACCGCTTTATTAAAAGCTTTAGTAGATGAATCCAAGATAAACTTTCCAATTTTTATAGATAGTCCCCTTCAAAAATTTGATAAGGAACATTCCAGGAATGTGATAGAGCAATTTTACCCTACTATTTCTGATCAAGTAGTTTTATTCCCCCTTTTAGAAAAAGAATTGTCTAAAACTGAATATGAACAACTCAAACCTAATTTAACTGGTGTCTATTTAATCAATAATAACGAATTAGGTTCTTCAATAGAAGAATGTAAAATAACCGATTTGTTTAATAAATTTAATCAGCAGCATGTTCTCGCACATTAGAACTTCCAGGGAAAATAAAGAATTAGTGACTAAACTCACAAATAAACTGAATTTAGGAACTGAAAATATCATCGCCCGTATTGCTTTGACCTATTCCTTATCTCAAGGAGTAAAATTGGATCCTACAGAAATGAAAGATTCCGGAGGAAAAAGTTATTCGAAATCCGTTTTATTCGGTGATTACTCGGAATATTACATTGGTTTAATTGCAACTCACTATAATTTTCACACCTCCAATTCTGATATCGCAAAGCTTGTTAAAATGCATATTGATAGTGGTTTACAATTATTAAATACAGAAATAAAATCAAAAGATCTGGATGGATTTGAATTTTTTGTAGAGAAAATTCATTTGGGGAAATCTTAATTTTCATAAGACCAATTCGGTATGAAGCCCATATTCTCAGCGATTTCATAAATTGGCTTATAATGTTTAGCTAATTCTGCTTCAAATTCATTTAAGCTCAATGCTTTTAATTCATCTTTTGACGCACCCATTAAAATATTATAATCCTCTAAGGGTTTATCTTTATTTGATGATATAAGAAAATTAAGAAATTGATATTGCAAATATGAAAATGAGTGAAAATATTTAAAGTCGGGAAGTTGATTATTTTTAGAACTATTTATTTCCTTTTCAACTGGATGTAGATTCCATATTAAATCGTGGCTTAGCACACTCCACGGAAGAAAATGGTCAAGACTTTTTTCTTTTATCTCCTTCACACATTTTTGTTGGAAAACATCCTTCTCCCTAGGATGGGAAATAATAAATTCATCCCATAAAATTGTTGCTTTTCTTAATTTTCTTACGACTGGTTTTTTAATTTTAATACTGAGATTCGGTACAAGGGGGTTATTTTTTTCTAAATACTTTAACAATTTTAAGTAAGTAAACCCTTTTATTAATTCAAAGTTTAGATGGATCCAATTTGACCACTCATAATTAACTGAAATTTGTTTTTTACCAGGGTCAATTAAATATGGAGCTGTATGATTCTGAAATTCTAAAATTGTTTTATTAACATATTGATCTTTTAATAGCCGTGTTTGGACGGCATACCATGGCCTCAAAAAACGATACGGCACATACCGTGTTAATTCACTAGTTATATTATTTATTAATTCGTCATTCTTAATTGTGAGTAGAAAATCATATAAATTGCGCTCATCTAAATTATCCTCCAGACCATAAAAGGATTTAATTTGTTTAATATATTTCGAACATTGATCTAGCTTACCAAAATTGAGTTTATAGTAATTTACTGGATACCATAGTTTGCTTATTGTTTTTAGGACTATTTCATCAAATGAAATTATTAATTTGTCCTGTTTCAGGTTAATTTCAAGAATAGATAGCCACCAATAGAACTTATAACTGTTTTGGACATTGGAAAAAATTGAATTTAAGGGCGTGATCTTCATTATTAAAAAAAGCTGTGGAAAATTAGATTCACCAGACTTTACAAATTTCCATTGAATTCAATTTTAAGAATTAGCGGGAAGTTAAACCCTAAATTTCAATCTCCTCTCTTTCTAATAATTCCTCAATAAAGGCATCAGGATTATTAAAATAACTATCGTCTTCTCTTAATTTACTTTGGATAATTTCAAACCCACCATTGGCATATTCCTCGATAACTCTAATAATTTCATCAGGATCAATTAAAGATTTGTAACCTTTATCTGATTCAGCTAATGCCAATAAGATTAGAGCATCTGCTAGTTCTCCCCCATTATTATATATTACACTAAATTTGAAAGCATTATCAATGCCTCCAGTCCCTAATGGTACCCGTTTGTTATTTATAAAACCAATAATTGCTGCCCAGGTATAGCTCTCCCATAATTGAGAAAAATATTTTCTGTCAATTGTTCTTTGAGACCCCTGAACATCTGAGAATCGATCCATGATATTTTTGCGGTGTGCAACCCTGTATCTTAACCTCTTATCTGATAACTCTGCTACTAATGACATTTTTCTAATTTTTTATTGATGATATTTGAGTATAAGCGTCTTTTCTGTCCATAATCTCATTGCCTGTGTCATTCTTAATCTTTAAATGAAATAAACCGGTAACATATTCTTTGTTTTTAATATCATCTATTTCATCTTCGGCTATATCCTTTGTAATTACAATACTTTGGTTGAAAGTATTAGATATTGACTCTAAATAAGCAAAGGTTGCCTTATCGTCAAGGTTTGAAGTTGGGGCGTCAGTAATAAATGGATAAGATGCGTCTTTATAATCATTAGTTAAAGATATAATAGCGTTGATTATACACATTTTCATCAATGTGTGGTGACCGGTATTGTAATTCTCTAATTCACGCCCATCATGGTCAACATTTAAAACTCTAAAAGTATCTCTATCTATTTTAATAAAGCCATCTATAGTATTGTTAACACTAGTTATATCTGTAAAACTCAAATTAGCCTCTGATTCAATTTGATCGATAAGTTTATCATACTCCTTCTTTTCAATTTCTGAAATGTGATTAGATAAATATTTAGTGTATTTTGCTATTTCCTCTTCAACCACTTTTACATCTTCATTTGTCCTTTGGATCTTGTTGAGTTCGCCTTCTAATTTACCAATATCCATTTCTGCATCTTTTATAGATGCTTTCATTCCTTCAATTTTTCTATTCAAATTTCTAATGACTTCATTAAGGGTTTTGTACTCACCATGTTTTTTTCTATGAGTTTGTGCACCTTCAGAAATGTCAATTCCCCTCTTGGTATATAACCTGTCGATCTCGTCATTAACTGTTTGAAGTTTTTCCTTATAAATATTTCTTTCTTCATAGGCTTCATCCAATTTTTCTCTATGATCCAGAATTTCTTTTTGAATAGTTCCGTAATTTCTACTAAGACCAGCAAGTTTTGCTTTAAAAGTTAAAACTTCTTTATTAATTTTTTCATTTTCTTCTGAAAGATATTCTGGTTTATGCTTTCTGTTCAATTTAGCTTTAATGTTATTCCACGCTTCAGAATTCTCTTCTGCTGGTCTATCACATATTAGGCAAATTTCTTTTTCAAGCATTTTATTTAAATAAACATCTCCGGGAACATCTTCTGGAAGTTTATATTCCTTATTTATTAAAGATTGCCTATAGTCTTCAAATTCAATTAGTTTGTCACCTGCCTTTTGAAAAAGGTGTTTACTGCCATACAACATCCATAAGCTAGAAAACTTCTTACGCTCTTTAATATCTAAATTTTCGATATTTTGATTAATAGTTTCAATATCATTTTCCACCTCCCTTTTCTCTTCATTCAGTGCAGGAAATTCAACCAGAGCAGCTAAGGCTGTTTCAACTTCTTCAAGTTGTTCTTCTCTTTCGCCTAAAGTTTTAGATTTCTCTTCAATTAGTTTTTTGTTATTAGATATGGCACTATTTTTTACTTCAATCTCTCTGGACAATTCCTCATATCGTTTTATATCGGTTGAAAGTTTTCCTACTTCCTTTCGCGCCCTATTTGAGATTTTTTTGTCGACTTCGGAAATTATATTATTCATAACCTTATAGAGAGGTACATATGAAATATAATCAATGGCCCTCCTAATGGTCCCTTTATTATCGAAATCAATTAATTTATCCAAAGCTTCTCCCTGGAACCAAATATAAGGGCTGATTTTAGAAGGAAATAAGGTCTCAATAAGCTCCCTAGCTTCTTGGTTGTGGGCAATTTCAGTATTAGAAGTTTTGGGGTCAACATATTCTACTGTAAGGGTAGAAGGTGATATATTCCAGTTTCCAGTGCTGAAACAATCACTAAGTTCCTTCCGCCTGATAAGAAATTGTCTTTTAATGGTATAATCAATATTTCTTGAGGACCTTTTTTCGTTATTGTTTTTAACTACTATTTTAACTGATGTTTCAATTAGGTCATCTATATCATTTGACTCATACTTGGCTTTATCATTCACAAAAGAAATTCCCAGATTTTTGGTTGAAACCCAGTCTTTTCCTGTTACAAATATTTTATCATTTAATACCCAATAGAATGCATCAAAAAGCTTTGATTTCCCAGAAGCAATGGAACCAGCAATAATGTTGAGGCCTTCAGTAAATTCAATTTCATTCTTATCTCCGTAATAAGACTGGAAGTTTTTTAATTTAATTGATTTTATAAACATTTCTATTATTTGATTTTGTTATACAAATCATTTTCTAAACTCTTAGCAACACTTCCTTCTTGTGAATGGGAACTATCTACTTCAACTACATAATCAACTAATTTTTTTGAAATTTCCAACAGAATAGTTCTATCCAAATTTGTATCACTAAAATTATTAGTCTCATTAATTATGCTTTCTAATAGCCTATCATTGGTGGTTTTCATATTTTCTCAATTTTATCGTTTTCAATTTTATCGTTCTCAATATTTTCATTTATAAGATTGAATATATCAAGATTGAATTCATCTGCAACTTCCCGAATTTTATCATTTATTACGTCCATCATGTTTTCACTGGAGTACAAAAAATTTGCAACTCTTGCTAGTTCATTTTTAAAAATTCGTACTTCCATTTCTCTAAGTGCCGGATCTTCATAATTTAATATGTTCATTGAGGGTGTTACTATCATATCATAGATATTTGCATAATCTTTACCTTTATGAAGTCTCAATACTCGACCTCTTCTCTGAATAAATTGTCTAGGATTACCTGTGCTCGCGCAGAAAATAGCATTTTTAGTTATTGGAATGTCTACGCCTTCATCCAGAGCCTTCATTGCGGTAAGAATCTCGAGTTCCCCTTTTTTAAATTGATTTAATATTTTATTTCTATTCTTAGTTTCACCAAGAAATTGGTAAGTTTTATAACCAAAACCGTTTATAATCTCTGAATATGTATTTATTATTCGAACGTCTTCTTCTTCAATTTCTGAATTATCTGTGGTGCCATTATCTGGTTCGTATCCCTCCGGAACATAGACAAACGTATATTTGAGAGTTTCATTTTTAAGCTTGACATCCTCAAATATTTGTTTCAAACATTCTTTTTTGTTCTGAGCTTTGTGAATTATCCTCTTTCTCTGAATCAATTTTTGGGTAGCAGAATCTTTCCATTTATCGTTAGTGAAATCATAGTGTTTCACTAATTCCCTTGTAATTTCGAGATAATTTTCTAACTCATCATGTTCCAGATTTACAAAATACGGATAGTAAAAATATGGAGTTAAAAAGCCTTGGTCAATAGCCTCACGCATTGAAAATTTGTAAGTATAATTGGGAGGAGTGGATTTAAAAAACTCATATAACTTGGAGGAGCCAGATTCGTCATATATTCTTTCTGGTGTTGCTGAAAGACCAATTCGTTTAGATATGTTATGCGGTAAATTTTTTAAAGAACCGGGGGCACCTAAATTATGTGCTTCATCGGCAATTAAAATAGTGTTTTTATCAGCAATTTTTTTGATAAGCTTTTGGCATTTTAATTTATTAAAACTAGCATATGTAGTTATAAATACATAATTGTGATTTTCACCAATTCCGTGTTTTTTATTCAATAGAACTCTTCTTAAGTCCGAATCCCAATTTTTACTCTTGGTTGTAGAAATAATATTTTTAAAATTAAATTTCTTTGCTTCCTCGATCCATTGATTTACTAAAGTAACAGTAGGTACGGTTATTACAATTGAATAACCATTATTTTTCTTAAATTCTTCAACAGCACAGTTTAATGAAGTGATAGTTTTCCCTGTCCCTGTTGCCATTGCAAAAATTCCTTTATATCCATTTTTTATCCATTCGGTATTTGCTTCAACTTGATATGGTCTTGGTTCAGAACTTTTACCATCGAAAGAGGGAAATTGTGGCTCACTATTATGATCAGCTAATTCGGTAATTATTTCCTTTTGGATTTCCTTTGAAAATTTTCGATAATTATTTCTTATGTAATCATCCATTTTATTTTTAAATGAGTCTCTATCAATTTTTCTAAAGCCGATTTTATTTAAGGTCTCTTTTAATTCATTAGATTTAATTTCTAAAACTTTCCAGTCTTCATCCCCGTGATTAAATGTATTTTCAAATTCCTCAATAGTTGCTTTGATATTCTTGGTAGCAGATTTCTCATTCCAAAATGAACAAAATGCATTAGTATCCTCTCTATTAAATAAAAAAGCTTGTTCAGATGCATTTGCAGAACCTGATAACACCACGACATTGTCCTTTGCGTCCTTAAATATGCTGTTTTTGTGATGTGAAATGCCCCTACTATTATTAGAATTAATTAATACTTTTAATTCTAATAAATTGTTATGAACTAAATATGATACACATTCAGTAAATAGTTCAGAATCTTTCCCCTCTAATGCTCTCTTTAATTTGATTAAATCTTTAAATACATTTAAATTTTCAAAGCTATAAGCTGAGTCTGTTAAAATTTTATAATCATTTTCGGAAATGCGCTCATTACAGTAAATACGAACTTTCCCATTGTTGGTTATAATAAATTTAGAAAGAGGATATGCTAGTAATTTTAAAGAACTTAAACTAAAATAACCTAGTCCTACATCCCAGGAGTTAGAGTTGCATAATGTTCGGTAGTATAGATTAAAAACATCATCCTTGTAAAACTTGGATTTTCCAGTCTCAAGATTAAGCTCTTTTATTTTTGATAAATCCATTTAAATTGTAATACTCAATTTTGGTAAAATTTCGGCTTAGATTTAAACTTTAGTTTTGTTCTAATTTGATCATGTTGAAAAGCGAAAATTGTATTATCTTCCTAGTATCAATTTGTTTTCCTGGACATTTAGCATTTAAATTGTACACATTTCTGCATTTTTCCAATGATAATTTTTCCTCCTTGAATTCTGTAGGGTGAATTCATAAAGGAACCATAGTAGGTTAGAGAAAACTATAAATTTTTAAAATCTTCAATATTAAAATCCTTCTTCAAAAAATTCTTTTAGAGAAACATTTAGATGCTCCAAAATCCTACAAAGAGTAGAAAATTTTATATTACCACCGTTTTCATATTTCCCATACTGTGACCTGGATATTCCAACATCATAAGCCAAATGCTCATAATTTGTATATCCTTTAAGTTTTCGAAAATATTTCAGGCGATTACCTAAATCTTGAAGCTTTTTCTCCTCTAAAGAATCCATAGCTTCAAATTTGGAGATTTTGGATGAGATTCTGTACCTGCTAAAGTGTGGTTTTTAACATTTATTTAGTTTTTTTAGTCTTGCAATCTAATTTCAAAATCAGAAAAAATTTTAGTTGAAATTTTGGGATTTACGAACCGTAATTTCTGAGTTTGGATTGTGGATTTTTTTATTAATAACCAGCTAATTTTTTTACCATGATTTTAAGTATTCCCTTATTAGTTTTGGGAGAATTGTAGTAAAACGGGGAATTTAAGATAGATTTCCTTTTTCCAATTACCTAAATATTGAACTCTTTTTGGAATAAATATTTCTGGATTTTAAAATGTTTTTTGAACAGCATTTTTAAAATACTGTGCGGTTTCCAGATCGGTACAATAAATATAACAGCCTTTCATACCCCTGGTCATTAGGGTACGATAAGTGTTTCTAATGATGTCTTTGATTAAAGGTTTCCAGTATTCAGGGTTGTTTTTAACACCACTTTTCCACCCAAAAACTGTCCTGTCGCCTTTATCCCGAGCTTTTGGATTTACCAGGACATTCCCATCACGAATAATTAAGTCATCCCCTATAATCACACCTACGTAGTCTACCTCCAAGCCTTGGGCGGTATGTATACAGCCGATCTCTGTAACCGAGTTTGGATCGATAATAAATTTCCCGCCATAATCGGTCATATTCCAGCGGGCATTGAAACCGAATTCATCTTCAGTGAAATCATATTTTTTAGGATCTTTCTTACTATCCCAGGGCCAGCAATAACCAGCGAGTAACCGGGCTTTATTGTTAATCTTATTTTTCTCAAAAATTGCTTCCCGAAGACTTTTGGGATCATCAAAAACTCTAAAATCGTATTCATAATCCAGACTATCTAGATCAGAATTTGCTGTCTCTCTAATCTGAAGCGTATTATCTACCCAGGCGAGATATCCATCTGAGCCATTACACCTGAACTGGGATTCCAATTTTTGCTTGTGAATGGTAATACCCAGTTCGCTTGCTATTTCTTCAATGACGAAGATCTCCCCGTAATCGTCTACGGATACCCGTTGGTCTTCATCAATGAAAAATATACTTGAGACCGAAGAATTTAAAATTTCCTTTATTTGATTATCCCCACGTTTTAGAAAGCCAGTGCGCTCCGTTAGACGGTGAGCTTCGTCAACTATAAGGGTGTTGATTACGTTCTTTGGAGCACTGATAAAGGTACCTGAACCTACAAACAATGCTCTAAGCTCTGTCATTCGTTTTTCGCCCTTTAATTTTTCAAAATACACATCTCTAGGGGCAGAAGTTTTAGTGACGTATTGCGCCATTTTCCCCCGTTTATTTAATTCAACTAAAAGGTTTATTGCAACAACGGATTTTCCGGTCCCGGGACCGCCCTCCACTATCAATACATTTTTATTTTGTTCATGAGACTGGAGCCCTAACTGGAGGGCAGTCTCATAGACGAGTTTTTGATCATCTATCATCACAAACTCCTTATTCCCCTTGATCATGCTTTTAAGACTATCGGCCAGGCTTTTGGTAGGTTTAATTTTACCATTGTCTATGCGAAACATGATATTGGAATTATCTCCCTTCTTGATAAATTTTTTAATGAATTCCCTAAGCTTTCGAGCATCAGGTTTTAGGAAGACGGGAGCTTTCTCTAAGTAATATGAATAAAAATCATGAGTGATATTATCATCAGGAGCATAATTATGAAGGTATGCGCAGGGGTAGAGCGCAATTGACTCTTCATCTACAGTAGCATTAAAAGAGGTTAGAAGAGCCGCATAGGACCAAGCTTGGTAGGAAGGATGGCTGGTCTCAGTTTCACCAAACTGAAAGCGGGTTTTCACGATACCATCTTTAGTAGTTATACTGGCTTGCTCCCATTGTTTTAATTCAATTATAATGACATTTTCCTGGTCTCCATCTCTGCCTGTGATAATAAAATCTACTCTTTTCGAGGTATGGGGCAGATGATACTCAAGAGAAACACCGCTATCATCAGGAATATCAGGATCACTTAAGACTCTCTCCATAAAACCCAGGGAATTCTCAAATGAACGAACTTCATTCTTAGCTACCTTTTTCCCGGTCTTCTGCATAATATGAGAAGAAATGATATTCCCAATGTCATTGGTAAGGATATCATTACTAAAGTCTTCCTTGGTTTTCCTGTATACTATCATAGGTCAGTATACTTTGCTGAAGTGCCTTTAGCCTTAGAAACAGGATACTTATTGTCGTTTAATTTAATCTTGTCTGATATTATCTGATTTATATCCAGGTCGTGTTTCTGAGCCAGGAGGAGACAAAACGATAGTACATCTGCCAGTTCTTCTTTAAGAGCATCCATATTGAAATCTTCATTATCCTTCCAGAGGAAAACTTCCAATAATTCGTTGGCTTCAATCGAAATAGCGAGCGCTAAATCTTTTGAATTATGGAATTGCTTCCAGTCTCTTTTATCGCGGAACTCGACCAGTTTCTCTATTGTTTTATCTAATTCGTTCATATTTTAAAGATTGGTTAGTTGTTTGGCCAGGTCATATTCCTTGTCAAATGGCATTTGCAATTGGGATAACATTTCCGGAATGGCCAAAGCCCAGCTCACATAGTAATAGGCTAAGGTTTTATAACCGCTGAAATTACTTCCGGGAATTGAAGGTACATCATAGCCACTCTGTTTTTTAGGATCTATCCCCGCCATCCCAAGAGTAGCAAATTCAAAAGCTATTTTTTTTATTTCTTCAGAAGCGTGTTTTTCGAAAAATTGCAGGGCATCGACCATATACATCACTACAGCCTGGTTGGTATCTTCAGAGGAGTGATTCTTTAGAAAATCTTTCATTTTCTTCTCCTGAGCTGGATCAGAGGATTCAAGATTTAACGGATCCCTATCGATATCGGACATTACCTCATCGACTGTTTTGCGCCGGAAATCATCCTCGGGAACTAATTCAAAATATGAATCGAGTTGCAAATCTTCCCCCCAATGCTGAATCAATTCGTATTCTTCACCCGGTTCTTTATCCCGGCGATATTCCTCGAATTCTTTAAAGAATTCCCGGGCCTGTTTTATTTCCGCTTTGGTTGGTTTGTGATCATTAGTCAGATCTAACTGATAAAGATCTTTGAATAGTAAGGCATTAGTGAGATTGTAAATTTTTGATTTACTTATTATCTGTGATGGAGCATTTTTTACTATCTCGGGGTTGGTGGTAGCCTGGATACCTTCCTGGATTAAATTATAAAGCGATAAAAACTGGAAGGGACGTAAAGCTTCGAAATCCTTATAAATGCGATCTTCAATAAAAAGATCGATTGGGGTATTGAAGACCTGACTATTAATGCCATCAAACAAGGCTGTGAAATAATTATTGATCGATGCCTGGTCTACACCTTTTTTGGCAAGAGTAACCGCATATTTCTTATAGGCATTCAGGAACCTGTTTTTTGAATTGCTATTTGAAGTGAAAAGTTTATTTACCTTCTCTTCCCGGGCTTCGGTTGCCAGTTGAAGATGCATCAGTTCGTGCAGGATGAGGTGTTCTACTGCCGGATATTGGGATTTATATCTTACCAGATGATAATTCCGGTCATAGCTCTGGGCATATTCAATTTTAGCTGCTGTAGGGATTGTAGCATCCTCTTCAATTTGGATAGGAATATTCGTTTGTTCCTCCAGATTTTTAGAAAAACGATCTACTATTTCCCCGGCTTCAAAGGTTTTTTGATAATGTTTTGCCGTATTAACCAGAAAGTTAAAAGAGTTCTTAAAGAGGTCATCTTTCTTAGGGTTATATTTTAATGCCGCTAATGCATAATTAAAAGCCTCAAGATATTCTCCGTTTTTCTCTGCCAGCAAACCTAAGGCAAGATGAGTATTGGGGTATTCAGGATTAGCTTTTAGAGCTTTTTCAAAGTAGGTTAAAGCGGAAGCTGCTTTTCCCAGGTTCATCAAATTAGCCCCAATATTATTCAAGCTAATATGATCTTTTGGATTGGTTTTCAAAACCTGGTTGTAGTAAGTCAAAGCTGTATTAACGTCATTCTTAGAACGGCTGAAGATATTACCCATCATAACCAGGGCATGCTCATTTTCCGGATCCCAGCGCAGGGCATCGATCAAGGTGTTTATGGCGTCCTCCTGATGACCAAGCTCTGAATAAATTTGCCCAAGTATTCGATGGTATTCTGAGATTTCAGGTGCCGTAGCGGTAAGTTCCTCAGCCAAAGGTTTTGCTTCTTCAAAACGAGAGGCTTCACATAGGGAAATTAATTTCTTATACTTAGTTTGTTCGACATCAATCTTTTTAATATCAAGTGAGACTGTAATGAAATCATCGGTAAATTTTACTTTGGGTTTTTGAGCACCAACAGTATAATAATCTATAAGTGCATTTTCAATAGATTCCCGGTCGTGAGCTATATCCGGGAATAGTTCTTTAAGAAATTCGTTATTCGGAATTATTATGGTCATTTAAATTGAATTCTGTTTTTAGAAGTAAGTGCTTCAAAATTAAGGATTATTTAAGACTTCCCGGGATCGAGCATTCATAAGATTCAGGAGGGAAAATTTATCCCCGGATCAAGCTGATCCTCATTTTGTTCCAGCATAATGGTTTCATCATCATAAACTATCACTACCCGGTTTTGATGCAATTTTTCCATTAGATTTTCACAGAGTTGAAGAATAGCATTTTTCAGATCTGTTACCGGATAGGGAAATTTAGGGTACTGGATGAAGCTAAGATCGTATGAGGGTTCATCCTGACCGCTAAAAATTATGGAGCAAGGTGATATTTTAGCACTTAGTTTAATATCCAATTTTTCATTAATCTCTTTTTGTGCTGAGGTAACCGCCTTTTTAAAATCACTGATTGGTATCATCTCTTCTGAATATCCTTTTTTGGCTCCAAAGGTGGCTACCGCCCTAAAGGTTTCGATGGTTTTATGCTTCATAAGTTTTCTAATGAATAATTCTACAGCAAGATAGATTTTATATTAATCTACAGAAAGAGGTACAGGAATTAATTGGGGAATTGAGGATAAAAGCTTATATTCGCAACATCATTACGAATCTCTTAAATGAGATAGCAACCAGCGATAACAAGCAACGGTGCTAAAATAATGAGCCTTGATCAAGGAAATAAAATGTTAATTCCATTATTTACTTTTTAAGAGCTCGTGGCGTAGTGATGTTATTATTAATTTAAAATCATTACTAAATGCAGCAAAAAGATTTTCCCTGTAGACCTCTTAATAATCTGGTGGAGGAATATCATTTAATAATTAATTCCACCTACGCTGATTCTCCGGAAAGAAGAGAGGCAGTTCTTATCTATCATAAAATACTTGCCTATGTAGATAAGCATTCTAAGAAGACAATTAATTTGAACAAGCTTGCTCCCCAAACATTGCTTTTTCTAAGGCTTAGAGGGGTAAAGTTGAGGATAAAAAGAGCAGGAGGCACGAAGCTAACCAGGAAGCCCATGAGAAGAAAGGGCCCGTATAGTTGGGATTATAGAGATGTATAAATAAAGTTCTGGTAAGGTTACTTTTTTCGAGTGGATCTATTAATAATAAAGGAGAATCTTTATTTCATATGCTGTTATAAGTAAAAAACAAAACTTCAAAAGATGAATCAGATAAAATTCAAAATGCTTGCCAGTGGCTATCCAGGCTTCGATTTTCCGGAGGACCTGGTGGAAGAGGTAGATCTATCTGGTTTCTACGAGACTGAAGAAAATCGGTTTCCACTATACATTGGAACTCAGTTTGGAATATTTCCCCGCGACTTTCCTGAAGAAACCTTTGAAGGAAAAAAGATTGCCGTTCTAAATAAGTCTCTGTTATCCGGCCTACAAACAGGAATTATTATCTATGAGATCAGGAATGGAAAAAGGATTGAAATTCAGAAGATCTCTTTGGAAGGGCTTGCGTGGAATTGGGAAAAATTGAAGAAATATCATAAAGAACCATTAAGCGCACCCAAAATCAAGATACCCGGGTTTTACGTAAATGAAATTTGGTTCTATTTTGAATTGATAGGAAACAAGTACAGAGGTTTTTCTCTTCCTGAAGCTTATCAACAGGCAATTTCTGCGGCATACAAAGATTTCGTGGTCTTTGGTCATGAAAACAGGGGAAGTGATTGGATTAGTTTTCTTAGATCTGAGCGAGCAGAGGATTACCTAAATCTATTTCGCCTGCTGGATAAATGTATAGAAGCTCTGTACCCTGATCTAAAAAATCTTCCTCTACCGCTGGAAAGAGTTCTCGAATTGTTTAGAAATATTAGAAACCCGTATCAAAAACGAAGTAAAAAGTATCCAGAGCTGCCGGCGGAGGAGGATATTCTATTGCTGTCAGATTTCGGACTTTGTGTTTATTATAACAACTTCATAAATATCAATGCTTACGAGGCGAGGACGACACAGAATGCAATACTTGAAGAATTCAGGTATCGGGAATTTTATATAAAGAATGAATATCTCTTAAAAAATCAGGCTAATCCCATCCGGATCGATAAAATTCATGGAGTACCTGTACTTATGATAAATAAAGATGTAGGTTACAGAGAAGACAAAGAGCTTGCTTCTATGGAACCAGGAGCTAGCAATGCCCAACTGATTTATGAACGTTATTACGGATTGTACAACAAACTTACAGATGTTCAGCTTGTCGCCGAGCTTAATAAGCAAATTGAGATTCGTTATTGGGGAATGAGCAGGGCTGCTGTTATTAGGGCTATAAAGGCACAGCTGAAAATTCGTGAAATCGATACGAGCTCTATTGCAGATAATACGTCTTTTTCACTGGCGTACTGTGTAGTGCTGAAAAACAAAAAGTTGATTCGGCTCGGAGAACTTGGTCAGGATCAATTGAGGTCAATTCTTAAGGCATATTTGAAAAAATGTTACCCGGCTCACAACCTAAAGAAGATCAGGATCATCAATTATGACCTGGATAAACTGGAAATGCTGAGTTTAGATTATAGCAAGATCTACGTAATACCGATCAACGATCTCCTGAAAAAGAAGGGTGAGATGAGAGTAATTGAAGCCCCCGAATCATAAACAGAAAAAAAGCATTTAAATAAGGAGCCAAATTTGGGTTACCTATTTCAACGGGTGCTATTAATAGTAAAAAGAAGGAAATAATAAATTATGGCACTTATAAAATTTAACGAAACGTATGTCTGGTCCTGATCCACTTTCCCACTTTACCTATCTGGAAATTCAGAAACGGATTGTGAGGGGCTTTCAGGAGTTAAAGACAGTAACTGAAGAACTGGCCTCCAGGACCCGGCAATTGGGCTGGAAACAAAGGAACGTTTTGATAGATCATGTATACTCCGATTATCAAAAACATCATCAATTAGCTTTTGCGAGAAGAGAATGGGAGGAGACTTCCCGGGAATATAACATGCATAAAGGACTTTATGAACTAATGCGGGAGTATAGAGACATCTACGGGTATTTTCCGGAGTATATGGAATTGTATGATCAAATAGATAGAATATTAGACTTGGCAGGTAGACAGGATGAATTTGAAATTGCCCGTTTCATTTTAAATTGGAAACAAAAGCTGTTTTTTAAAGATCAGTTTCAGGATTAATTCTCTTCGAAAAATTATAGTTAACCCATGATAAAAAAATAATGAAAATTTCATCCGGCTTAGTACTACTATTTATAGCTTTTTTATTGCTGTGGTTGTATTATATCCATTCAGTAAATGAGAATGTTCACCGATATAATGAAGAGATTGAGGAAATCAAATCCACTTTAAAAAACGCTAATTATAATAATGAATATTGTTTTTTAGTCGACTTCTCTCTCCATAGTGGAAAAAAAAGAATGTTCCTCTATAACTTGAAAACGCAAAAGATCGAAAGATCATTTATGGTAGCTCATGGAGAAGGATGCGGGCAGGAGAACGGTACCCCGGAAACCTTCAGTAATATTCCTAATAGCCTATGCTCCAGCGAGGGCATGGCGGTTATAGGTAACAGGGATTATAGCAACTGGGGGATTAATATAAAATACTGGTTGGAAGGGCTTGATAAAACCAATAATAATATGCGTAAAAGAGTGGTGGTAATCCACTCCTGGTCAGGAATACCCGATTTTTCAATTTATCCATTTAAAATTGTTCAAAGTCAGGGATGTTTTACAATGTCCAATAGTGCTTTAACATACCTGGATAATTTCATTTCTAAGCAGGATAATAAAAGAATTCTATTCTATACTTTCAAATCTTAATTTTTAAAAAATGATAGGATCAATAATTGGTGATATTGTAGGCTCAGTTTTCGAACACCGGAACATAAAGATTACAGATTTTAAGTTGTTTAACTTTGGTGCCAGATTTACAGATGATACAGTATTAACTGTGGCAATAGCAGATGCCATTCTTAATGAGATACCTTATGAAATCGCATTACGAAGATGGGGGCAGAATTATCCCGGGAAAGGTTACGGTAATAAATTTGATAATTGGTTGTATGCTGAAGATCCGCAGCCATATAATTCTTGGGGGAACGGCTCTGCAATGAGAGTAAGTCCGGTTGGTTTCGCATTTAACAGTTTAGAAAAGGTATTGGAAGAAGCCAAAAAAACGGCTGAAGTCACTCATGATCACCCTGAAGGAATAAAAGGAGCTCAGGCTGTAGCCGCAGCTATTTTTTTGGCCCGAACCGGTAGCAGTAAGGCTGAAATAAAAGCCTATATAGAGGATGAATTTAATTATGATCTCAGTCGGACTGTTGAAGAAATTAGACCAGGATATAAGTTTGATATCAGTTGCCAGGGATCTGTGCCGGGAGCTATCATCTGTTTCCTGGAGAGTGAAGATTATGAATCCTGCATAAGGTTATCTATATCAATAGGAGGTGATAGTGATACCATAGCCTGTATTGCGGGAGGAATCGCCCAGGCCTATTATAAGTTTATAGCTCCCGAATTAATTGACACTGCAATTATAAAATTGACGGATGAGATGATTGGTATCTTAGAAGAATTTGAAAAGGAATTTTTTAATTAAATTAAAAAATTTAAAAGCTCTGAGAATGGCTAAAAGAAAAAATGGTTGTTGGATTCACGTAATAACACTGATCCTGGTTATAGTAGTCCTTATGGCTATTGATGGTTCCTTGGGGGTTTTACTATCTATAATTTCTATTCCAGTCGGCTTGATTGCCTTGATTAGTTATTTTTCTACTGAAAGAAAAGAAAATAAGCCAGATAGAACAGCGGATAAATTTAATGGTTTAACACCTAAAAAAAATAAAAAATCTTTTAAGCCTCAGCAGTTTAAATACAAAAATAAAGAATTAGTCGGTCGTATTGAAGGGGTGAATTTACCGAATGAAATAAAGAATATTTCTGATTTGAAATCCCTGGTGCTTAGCACGACTCATCCCTTTGAAATTTCCGATTTCGTGAATAAAAACCCCGAAATAAGATATCTCAGTTTAACTGGACCCTTTTGGTTTAAAAATAATATTAAACCAACGTTGAATCATCTTACCATTAATTCTAACGATAATTTTTATACGGTGATTAGGCAATTTTCCAATCTTCACCAATTGCATTTTTTAACCTTACGGATTAATAATTTAAAGGTTGAAGAAATATTACAATTTTGTAGAAGTGTAAATACCTTGTCATTACATATAGGTTTAATTGAATTTCCTTACGAGGTACTCAGGCTACCAAACCTTCAATTCCTGGACCTTTCACATAATAAAATTGAAACAATATCTGAACAAAACATTAAGTATTATAGTTCGAAAAAATTAAAAATCCAGACCTTGAACCTTTCGTTCAATAAGCTTAAGACGGTGCCCTCCTCTCTTTTTGAATTAAATACTCGCATAACAATTAATTTAAAAGAGAATCCCATTAAAACCAGATATTTAAAAAAACTCTACAAAGAATATAACGATCAAGTGGGGTTCAGTTATGACCAAAACAGAATCGCGACTCGTACTTTTCATCCACAGACTTGGTTAACTCTAAAGATTCTCCTTTCCCTCCTATTGGTTTTATTCCCAATTATGATTTTAGAAAGCTTCTTAGGCTCAGTTCTTCTAGGTGTTTTTGTTTGGTCTGCATGGAGAGTATAAAATCACTCTTACACTAAAAAATCACAAGAAAGGACAGGGTAGCTGCAGTTTTATTTTAATAAGGAACGGCTTATCGTGCTCCCATTTCTATTGTACAATTTCTTTACCCTCTTATCTATTTTCAAAAATTTTTCAGCTAAGAACGGTTACCTTTTCTTCTGAATGCTATTAATGGTTAAACAAACACATTAACCAAATAATTATTAGCATTATGGAAACACAATCGAACAACCTTTCTATCGTACCCCCTGCTTCTCAGGAAGAAACTTCTTCTACAAAGAGAATCGAAAAAATTAGAAGCTTCGCGAATTATGCCCTTCAAAAAGCTGGGCTAAACAACGGCGATGCCACTTCAATGAAAACATTCCTGAAATGGATTAAGGACGGCTATATCGTTGATGAGGCATATAACGAAAAAGAGCATGAGTCTCACAAGAGGAAGATTCAGGTCCTTATTTCGGAAAAGAAAGATGACAGGGAAAAACTGGAATGTGAAAAAAAGACCATTCAGGATGTCCGTCTCAAAGATGAACAACAGAAGATAAATGATTATGAAGAGGAAATTCAACAAACCAAATTAGATCTTGAACAAAACAAGATTAATACTGGTTACAGCAGTATAAAATTCTTCACCTACGTTTCCCTTACAATACTATTATCGGTATACCTGATCTTGTTTTATGCTTCGGCGGTGTACGCATCATTTTTTAGAAATGCTGCGTCAATTATTAATACAGCCGGCGATGATATTGTACTATATCTGGATAATATCTTCGATGTGCAGGGAATATTTACACCTGCCCCGGCTTTGATTATTGTTTATCTAGCCGCCTTCCTGTTTTTTGCTATAGGCCTCATGCCACACACAATAGACGGAAAGTATAAAAAGATAAAAGTGGGCTTTGCTATTCTTGGAGCTTTCATTGTAGACTCTCTCCTTGCCTATAAAATCGATTCCGGTATTCATGACCTGAAAGTAATGGCCGGAATTGCGGGTGACGACTGGAATTTCCTCACCAGCATTAACTTTTATCTCGTCCTGGCCTTCGGTTTCGTAGCTTACCTGGTTTGGGGTTATATGTTTGATCTGATGCTCAAGGAGAAGAACAAAAAAAATGCAGAGATCTCTGCCGCACTGGTAATTAAAGACCTCAAAACCAAGATCAGAAAACAGAAAGATCTCATTGCCGACTTAAAAGCCACTGTTCTTGACTTGGAATCCAGGGTAAATATGCTAGAGGAGAAAATGGAGGAGCTTAAAAAAGAACTGGATAAGGCCATGCTCAATCCCGATCTGTTGTCTCAGAACCTTACCAGTTTCTATATGGGATGGAGACAATTCCTAAACGGTTCCCCCGATTTTGACTCCAAAAAGGAGGAGTGTGAGAAAGTATATAACGAATTCATGGAAACGCATTTTAAGAAGCTACCATCCCTCAATTAATTCTTTACTATTTACCTAACTATTAAACTATACATCATGAAAAATATAATATTCTTATGCTCTTTAGCTGCGCTGATTTTTAATCTTAGTATTTCAAAAGCTTATGCCGAGAGCAACTCCAAACGTAAACCTGTTAATTATACAGTGGTCCTGGATCTTAGTGATAGGGTCCTGAATAATGATCAACTGCAGAAGGATTTTAAACTCATCCGTAAGTTATTTCGGGAGTTTGAAACAAAAGCCCGGCGTGGGCTCATATTGACCTCCAAAGACCGCTTTGCGGTAAGGATCATACCTCAGAAAGGAAGTCCGCTGGACATTGGCTCTTTTGAAGATCAGCTTCAGATTAATCTTGATGAAATCCCGGTTCAGAATAAGAACAAAAGAATGGAAGACTTTGTCGCTTCTTTTGAAAAGGTGCTGGACCGTCTTGAGAAACAGTCTCTCATTGGAAAAGAAACCAACGACTTTTTTGGAGTTGATATCTGGGCTTATATGAATGACAATGCTGATAGCTTCAGTAAACCTGGGTATAAAAATTTAGTACTTATAGCCACAGATGGATATTTTGATTTTGAAAGCCGGTCTCACGTGATGAGAACAGGCAACAGGTATACCAGTACTCAGTTCATGACAGAATTAACCGATCACGATTGGAAGGAAAAAGCCGAAGCTAACGACTACGGATTGATTCCTATCGAATTAAAGGCAGATATCGAATGGATTGTTTCCGGTATCTCCAGCAAAGATGAACAGGATATCCTTCAAAATAAAAAGATCATTTACATCTGGGAAAAATGGTTGCGGGAATCCGGTGCGAGTAAATACCACTTTATTCTTAACAACTCCGGTACTCAGATGGCCTCTAAATTATTAGCTGTTCTCTAATTGTGTTGTTTGTTTTGAGGCCGCCTCCTTTTGTAGGGGATGGGGGTGGCTTCTTTTAAAAAACCAAGTTATTAAATGAGCATAACGGAAACGCGATACGAACACTACTGAAGATATGCGAATTACTTCCGAGCTTTCGGGAGACCATTAAAAACAATAAATATCTATATATGAAAACTATTCAAATAACTATAGCCTGTGTTCTGCTGACTATGATCTCAGTTTCCGCTCAGGATCAGGATATCAATGTCCTGGAAAAATTCATTATTCTGGATGCAACCGAGAACGGAGTGGATATCACGCCACAGCTAATTGAAAATGAAGCATTTCTATCCTTATATGAATTAGAAGGAGAGGATGCAGTCTATTTTGCCAACGTTTGGCCCGTGGCTGAAACCATAAGTCATGGTATTGTATACGATGCTGAAATAGAAGAGTTCAAAGAAACCGATGAAACCTTTGCCAATGATAGAATTTCCTTTCTGTGGAAATATAGTAATACCTATGATGAGGTTAAAGGAACTGCCAGAGTAAGGATCCATAAGATATATAAACCACAGGGGATCTATTTTGAAGTGGTCGTTGTTCCTGAAGATCTTGATTTACTCGTATACAAGGGCTATGTGGAGGGCACACTCAATTTAAATGTTTATGATCAATAGCGGTCGTTAAAATAAATCTCCTAATAACTAATTAAAACTTTTAAAAATGAAAGCAAAACACCAGGTACACAACTTAATAATCCTTGATGAGAGCGGCTCTATGAACGCTATCAAGCATCAAGTAATCAGAGGATTTAATGAAATAGTGCAGACCGTAAAGGCTGTTGAACAGAAGTATACGGATCAGGAACACTTTATCTCGTTTGTAACCTTCAACGGGCTGGGCATTACGGAGCATCTTTTCAACGTGCCGGTTAGGAATCTGCAAATTATAGATGAGAATAGTTACAAACCATGTGCAACTACTCCTTTATATGATGCAATGGGATTTAGTTTTTCTAAACTAGAAAAGGTTCTTCATGACAGCATTAATTATAATGTTCTGGTAACAGTCTTCACAGATGGAGAAGAAAACGCTTCTAAAGAGTTTAGCGGAATGGCAATAAAAGAAAAAATAGAAGAGCTTAAAGATAAGAGGTGGACTTTTACTTACACGGGAACAGATCATGATGTCCATCGAGCCGCCAGACGCCTGTCAATAAAGAACGTGGTGGAATTCACCTCGGATGAAGCTAAAATGAAAGAGATGTTCGAAAACGAAATTGCCTCTAGGTTTATTTACAGTGAGAATATAAGATCGAAAAAGGATACCAGTGAGAATTTCTACTCGAATGAATTTTAAAGTTATTATAAGAACAATAGGAAGGAGTCTTTCCTATTGTTCTTTTTTCTTAATGAGAGAGGAGCTCTGTTTTGTGCATCCCTGAATATTTCTTCAATACCATGGTTACCTATCGGTTGAATAACTATTAATGAATAGAACCAGTTTTATAAAAAATCACGAGAATATGAAAGTAAAGTTAAGATCATACAGTAATCCTCAACACTATGAATCAGATTTTCCTGAAAAAGAATTGCTAATGTACAGCACCACCGAAGCCTTAGCTTATGCAAGGAAGCAGATTGCAAAGGTACGGAGGACGAATAATTTTTTAGGATTTAAGATAATCAATACTAAAGGGGAACTCATGTTCAAGCTGCCAAGTTATTAGGTGGTAAGGGAAATTTATGCTGAAGATTATTAATTATTTCTTAATTTGTATGCCCAGAGAAAAATTTCCCCCGGTATGCCCGATCCCATATATCTTCAGCAGCTCCCTGACCGGGAACTGATAGCTTTAATAAAAAGTGATCCCGATTACATCAGTGTCGTTTATAAAAAAACCAGGGAATACTGCCTTCGATTTATGTATAAGATGAATACAGGTAGTAAAGTAAAAGAAGAGGATCTTCTTGAAATCTACCAGGAGGCAGTGATCATTCTTTATGAGAAAATCATTTATGAAGATTTTGAGCTTACAAATAATGCCAGTATTCAAACTTACCTTACTTCAGTATGCAGGTTTAAGTTATTAGACGAGTTTAAAAAGAAATTCCCAATATCTCTTGATGAAGAGGATGGGCCGGGATTAAGGCAGTTGGAAACCGATCCCGGAATTGAGGATGAACTTCAGGAGATCAGGGTGCAGAATGAGGTACAGTATAATGCCATCCAAATTGCCTTAGAAAAAATGCGAAAAGCCGGTGGTAATTGTTATGAAATTTTGACATTATATTGGTACCATGGTAAAAAACATGAGGAAATAGCCGAACTCCTGGGATATACTACAGCCGATAGTGCAAAAAACCAGAAATCCCGCTGTCAGAAAAAGCTGCAAAAGATTGCTCACGAAGAAGTAAAGAGAGATTAACATGGAAAAGGCTAATGTCATAGTAAAAGACTTACTGCTGCCGATATTGAAGGAAGATTCTAATTTAAAGGAAGTACCCAATGATCTCTTTTGGAATAACTTTTCAACTCTTTTTCTGGAATACCCAAAAGATTCTAAACCTGTAATTGCAGAATTATATCGCTTAGAACTTAATGATCCGGAGAAGGTCTTTGAAGAATTACCGCAAATTTACCGCAATTATATTGGGGAACTGGCTGAACAGTATGTCCTTGGTAATAAATCTGAAGCTGCTGAAATTCTCCGCCGGAATAGAGATAAGCTTTTCATAGATCAGGTAAGTTTTTTTAGGGAATTGAAGAATGCTGCTACAAGCCTTGAGCGCTCCAGGATGATCAGGGAAATTCCTGCTGCTTATGCAGCGCTTACAGGAGAGATTCCAGACGAAACTATTCAGGCTGCAATTAAGAAGGAGGGTAGAGAAGATCTGAAGGCTAAATTCAAAGCTCTGGAAGAAGAAATGAAGCTGGATGAGATTATGGAATCCAGTATGAATTATAATATGAGCCATAGGTTCAAAAGAAATAAGGAAAAGGCAGAATTTTCTTATCAGGAAGAGTCAGAATCAAATACAGAAACAAAATCCATCCGAAGTTCTTATAAATGGCTATATGCCGTAGCCGCTATCTTACTCATCGGATTCTTTATTTGGCAGCCTACCCAAATGTCCAATGATGAATTGTTTAATACCTATGCGGGGAATAGGGAAGTGATTTCCAGGGTCAATATTTATGCTTTTGAAAGTGTGGATAATGCTGTGGCCACCAGGGGAGGGGAAATTCAGCTTACTGGTTTAACCGGTTATGAAACTGAAAAGGCTTTTGAAGCTATAAGTTACATCCGGCAGGAGAAATTCCTCCAGGCAAAGAATATCCTTGAAGAACTTGATCTGGAAGAGAAAAATAATGAAATGCTGTTTTTCCTGGCTATTGCTCAAATGAATACTGGGGATTTCGATAGCGCAACAGAAACCCTTGAAAATCTTAATCGGCTTTCAATACCGGCTCTCGAAGATGATGTGAAATTCCATCTTGCACTGGCCTACATAAAGCAGGATGATAATAGCAAGGCTAAACCATTATTGCGCAATTTGGAAGAAACTCAGGGAGATTATTCCCGCGAAGCCTCTGATATATTGAAAAATATGAAATGGTTTTAAACCTTTACCCTTAAGTATGAAAGATAAGATTGAAACTTTTTTGTTCATATGCGGGTTTATTATTGCCCTGTGCGTGTTGGTCAACCTTTTTCATCTTATCTGGTATATAGCTGATCCTGAAGGCTTCTGGAGCTTCACCTTTTTTCTGGAACTATTGAGGATTGGGGGTTTTGTAATAATGTTCACTATTATTGCCCTTTTCCTGATTATTTATGTTTTTTCTTCGCTGATTGCTTCCTTCAGAAATGGTTTCAACAAAAAAGAATTTCTGAAAGGAATAGGCCTGCTGACTTTATTGATGATCATCCCATTCATAAATTATATGTTTTCGAATGCTCCTTTCTTATACATTACCGGAACTATGGCCGATAAATACAGCCATTTGAAAACAACCGAGAGATATCTTTATCGGGGAGAGACCTTAAAGGCTTGCGAATATGCTGAGAAAGCCTATGAAAAAGAGTTGAATAAAGGAAAAATAGCCTCTTTCTTTTTTCTGACTAATTGGTATTCCTCTACAGATTTTGATAGGTCTAAGCAATTAACATCCCGATACGCTGCCATTATTGCCTATGGCCTCTGTCAAAAAGAATCTTCCGGAAGCCTGGAGGGGGCAGAAGGCCTTTTTGAGAGAGCCCTAAGAATTTCTGATTCTGAACTTCTGCAGGAAGAAAAAGCATCTTTTCTTTCTTTTCCGTTGATGGCGCTGGCTGAAATAAATCTCCAGCGAGGTGATTATTTAAAAGCTGAGGAATATTTTGAACAACTTGAGGCATTTCATGCGGGAATAGGCTCCCAGGAAATTGAATACCGAATACAAGGGCGTTTATTTTTTGCCGATCGGGCCGTTAGAACTGGTGACTTGAAAAAAGCGGCAAATATCTATCTTAAAAATGTTCAGCTATATGAGGAGAATTCAGAAGATGAAGATTCCCCATTTTATTTGGGCTTATTGTTAATGGCAAGTCTAACAGAAACTCAATTTCAAAATTACCATCAGGCAAAAGAACTGATATTAAAGGCAGCATCCATAGCTGAAGAGAATGAAGATAATCTCCTTTATCCAAACTATTTAATAACCAAGGCTAATTTTATATATGAGGCAGCAATTAATGATTTAGATGCAAGCCAGCTAATAGAACGCTCCTGGTTTGAAAGACTCGGCGACATATTTAAGGCTGAAGAATCCTTACGGGAGCAATTGTTAAAGGAAGCCGAAGCTTTGTATTCCAGAGCTGTTGTAGAAAGTGCTGATAAATCAGGGCGGGAGAGTTATCTGTATGTTAGTAGTTTGAGGCAGTTGGGGGATTTTTATTATAAAACGGGAAAGTTTAAAAAGGCAGAAGAATCATTTAAGAAAGCTCAATTAATACTGGATCCGGTTAAAGATGAGAATCCCGATATTTACAATGATATTGTTTTATCCGGTCTGAGGACCAACAAAGAAATAGATTTTTCCCTCATAGCTAAAGTAGAAGATCAGATTTTCAGACGCATTAGCGCAAATTTTCTTTTTTTAACTGAAGAGGAGAAAGAAAACTATATAGCCAAAACCGAAAAGCAACTAGCTTTGGTTAATAGTATTTACATCAATGATGATTCCCCCAGGGCAAATAAACTGATATACAATAATATTCTTGCTACTAAACAGCTTGCCTTAAACTCCAGTAAACATATTAGACAATTTATTAATCAGGCTCCAATAGATCTGAATCGCGCATATACTGAAATCCTTAAAGAAAAGGAAAAACTCCAAAACATCACCAACCAGGAGAAACATAGAGTATTAAGTCGTGATTTAGCTGATAAAGAAAGAAACCTGAATCTTCAGATAGCAAAACAAATGACCTTTGCGCCTTTTGCCCCGAGAGAGGTAGAATGGGAGGGAATTAGAAATTCTTTAGGACAAAAAGAAGTCGCTATAGAAATGTTTGGACTTCCGGTTTGGGATGATCAGGCTCAGAAAGAAGATAACCGGTATTTTGCACTTGTTCTGAAAAGGGATTCAGACCACCCTGTCCTGCTGCCTCTTTTCCGGGAAAAGGAATTAGAAAAGCTGTTAAATAAGAGTGGGAGTACCAGCGAAAGCATCAATGCCATTTATGAAAGTGGAAGGGATGAATTACTTGAAATGCTTTGGAAACCTCTGTTAAGCAAGGTACATGAGGCTGATGCAGTTTACTTGTCGGTTAACGGAATTCTTCAAAACATTTCCTTTCCGGCCCTGTTACTCGACCAGCCGGGGGAATTGCATCTTCTTGGTTCTACAAGGGATATTTCTAAAGTAAAGGCTTCACAGCCGGTAAAAAAGAAACACCTCGCATTGTTCGGCGATGCAAATTTCAATTCCTCAGAAAATTCAGGGGAAACCCGGAGTTTTAGAACCGTGGAAAATCAGGTTAAACAAGGCCTCGAAGCTGGGCTTTTTCCTGCTCTGGAATATACCCGGCAGGAAATAGATACCATTGAAAAGATCTTCAGGCCTGTAGCAGGTAGTTTATTAAAATTGACCGGGGATGATGCTTCTGAAAAATCCTTCAGGAATTTAGATAACGGGTATAATATCGTCCACCTGGCCACCCACGGTTTTTACTTTAAATCAAATGCTGCCGTATTAACCCGGGGATTGGATTTGATAGAGGAAAACTATGCAGCAGATAATCCTATGTACAGAAGCGGATTATTGTTATCCGGTTCAGAAGATTTAAATAACCCCAGAAATAACGACGGTATTCTTACAGCCGTTGAAATCTCACGCATGGATCTCTCAGCAGTAGATCTTATGATTCTCTCAGCTTGTGAAACTGCAAGGGGGGACATCTCTGGAAGCGAAGGCGTTTTTGGCTTACAGCGTGCCCTGAAACTTGCAGGGGTGAAGGATCAGATTGTGAGTTTATGGCAGGTTCCCGATAAACAAACTGCCGAGTTGTTTGAAATCTTCTATAGACAATTTTCTCTTGGTAATACAGTGCATTCTTCATTAAATAAGGCGCAAACTCAAATGGCGCAAAAATATCCTCCGTTTTACTGGGCAGGTTTTATTTTATTGGAATAATTTATTATAAATTTCTATAGTCACTTCTCAATAAAATGTAGCTGCTTTATTACCTGATAATAAAGATCATACTGCCTGTCACTCAAATAAATTCAAATAAGCTGGTTACCTTTTTCTTCTTTTTCTATTAATGAGAAACCATCATTAACAGCTAGGAAAATGCAGGAAATATTTAAACAGATTTTGGCACCTGAAGACCGGCAGCTTTTCTATTTGTTCTTTTTGTGTATCGCCTGTTTTATTTCCATTTGTATGCTGATACGCAGCATTTTTCAATACTATATTCTTAAAAAGTGTAGCCGGACAAAGGAATAAGCCTTGGAATTTATTTTATAAAATCGGAAACAATCAAAACTGAAATATATGAAAAAAGTAATTCTGCATGTATCTCACTCTTGAACTTAACAGAAGAATAATCAATATAATCCATCCATCAGCATCCCTAACTAAAATAACTAAATAATCATCTATGGACCATACAACAATGGAATACTGGATAATTAATTCTGATTCCTTTTTGCACCAGATCTTTATGATAGTAATGAGCGGACTTTACGGCTTTGCCTGGTTGTTTGGCATATCTTATAAGGCTGCCAACATCTATCTCTATTTTGTATTATTCCCATTATCCTTTTTTCTGTTTTTCAAAGACTGGAAAGGAATTTTGATCTTGCCGGTTTCCCTGCTGTTTTTTCTGATCCCCGGCTTTGAATCTCTTTCTAATGATTTATTTAATATTTCTGTTAATTTTCTTAACTGGACAGCTGAAATTTTCAAATCAGATTATGTAACAATGTCGGTATATATCTGTGTGCTTATACCCCTTGTGATGTACTTACCCTTTACAATTTATAGATTCAACCGAAATCAGCTGAAATATCTAAGCCTCAGTCTTGGGGCTGGTATAATACTGTATATGATAGTGATATACCCGTTTTTTAAGGATTTTCTGATGTATGTACAGACTCATTATGCCTGATGACCATTTAATATGAATTACTAATTAAACATATAATCTATGTCATTTAATGTTACTACTCCAATTCTTTCTAGAGAAGAGACCATAAAATTTATAAACCAGATAGATCTTGCCTGTCGCTTGATGGATGCTCAAGTATTAAGGTGGGTTGTAGAAAAATTTAATCTCGCGGGTTTGGAAGACAGCCCGGAATTTTTGGCGGATGCCATTGAAAAACTGGAATTCTGGAAGCATCAAAAACGGCCGGTGAAGATCAAACAGGTTGGAAGTTTTGAAACGAAATGTATAGCTTGCGTGTTTGGGAAAAGTGTGAAAGGTTATTTGGTAAGCTATTCGGAAGAAATGGAAGAGGGTTTTAATGTCCATTATGAGCGACAGTTCGCAATAAATTTTCAGTTGGTAGAGGGAAGGCTTACTGATTTTGGATGGTGTAATGCCTTCTTAGAAGTTGAAGAGATAAAGGAATTAAGAAAATAAGGATCAAGGTTTTAAATAGAAATTATTATGTTGAAAAATTTTGCTTTTGTATTGATAGCCATATTCCTGGCAGCTATAGCGTTAAGCTTTGTATACCCCCAGCAAATCAAGGCTGAATTGATAGAATTCAGGGACCTGTTAAGAAAGACCGAATATTCTAATTTTCAACCCGGGGAAGAGCAGGTGTGGGGTATTGATATTTCCCATCATCAACAGCAAATAGACTGGAAAAAATTCAAGGCTCTACAGCCCGATTTTGTGTTTTTGAAAGCTACTGAAGGTTCAACCCACCGGGATAGCAGGTATAAAGAATACAAAAAGAAAGCAGAGGAACAAGGGGCTATTGTAGGAGCTTATCATTTCTTTAGTTATACATCGAGTGGAAAAGATCAGGCCAGGAATTTTTTGAAATTTGCAGGGCTGAAAAAAGGAGATCTACCACCTGTATTAGATGTTGAATTTACTTCGGGAATGCCCAATAAGAAAAGTGTGCAAAGGGAATTATTAGCTTTTATCCAATTTGTTGAGAAAGAGGTAGGCGTTAAACCTATAATTTATTGTGAATGTGACTATTTCGATAAATATCTGAAATCGGAATTAGGTGATGATTATATTTTATGGATAGCTGATTTCTGGAGAAAGCCCCGCTGCAAGTATCAATTTTGGCAGAAAACTGATAAGTTCAAACATCCTTCCTTTAAAGGTACTATAGATTACAACGTCTATAATGGTTCGGAAGAAAAACTGGAAAATTTATTGTTGGAATAAGAGCATTATTATAGGCTGTAGCAGAGAAATGCAGATTCATTACTCTATTTTATGTTAGGGCTCCAATGGTTGAAAATATAGTCTATAATCTCCTCAGTATCCTTAATCTCTGTTGTTGAAGCACTTCTTCTTGCAAAAAAATGCTTGGTGGTTTTGCCTGTGTTAGGGTTATGGTTTTTTAGGAATACAGGGCGGCTTGAAGGTTGGACCTTTATGGCTATGAATTCCTTATTTTCTAATTTTTCGAAAGAGGAATCAATTAGAGGAATGACTGCATCCCCGACATATGAATGAATTAATTGGTCAATGTTTAACTTGATCTTGTCTTTGGAACCTAAAAATTTAAGGTCGGCATCTATACCCTGAGGATTTCCCTCATCGGAAATTCCTATGAGTAGGACTCCACCCCTTGCATTTAAAAAACCACAAATGGTTTTAGCATTATTAAATCGAGGAATATGGTTGGGAGTGTCGGGCAGGAAATTATAAATTAAGCTTGGTTTAAATTCCAGGGTATTGGATTCACCCCCTTCGATTATATTTTCCCAAAGACTTTTGGAGTTGGTGTGTTTCCCTTCAATTTCTTCATTTAATTTCCTGTCATAAATTTCACGGGTGCTCCATTGCATAGGGGTAGGGAGTATAGTATAGTTTTCTGCTCCTTCTTCCTCCTCAGATTCTTCAAAATCCTCACCGTAATGTTGAACTTCCCTTGCTAAACTACTAGTGTCTATATCACATCGCCGATATAACCTCATCTCTGCAGTAAGATTATCAATAAGAGATTGCATATTAACTGGTTGGGATGACACTGAATGAATGGCTAAGGTACTATCTCCGTACCCAATCTCGTCGACTAGTTTATCATCGGTTATGACCAGTAAAACATCAAGGTCTTCACTAAATTCGCGATACTCCGTATAAGACAGAGCCATTTCCTCCAAACTAATATTTTCTTCGAAGTTCGGTATTTTTGGAATGTTCGATGGACTCACAATTTTAAAATTGCCATATTCCTCCTTTTGAATTTTATCATTAGTTTCAAGATTTTCAAGATAATCTGAAAAAGCATCAAAGGCTTCTTGCCTTGCCGTAAAAGGATCAGCATTGTGAAATTCTTTTTGCCAGTTTTGATGTGAAAGTTCTTTGTCTTTGTCCTGGACAAGAAGGTGGAAGGAAACTTTATAGAAGAAGGGGGGATTATTCATTGGTTGTATTCTTTATAAATTAATATTTTGCAGCGATTAACCTTAAATCTTTTTCCTGTTTTGCTAGGATCTTTATAGCTTCTTTCTCATCATCATTCCGCCCCCAAAAGTAGTTAAGGGCGAATGTGCCGCCGATTGAGAATATCCCAAAGTCCATCCAGGCCAATAAAGCTCCTACACTCATTGCAGCAGCTGAGCGGGTACCTCGTTTTATCCCGCTTTGTAGGCCCTCCGCTGCAGATTGTCTACCCATAAGGTATTTTCGGCCTTCGGTCCCTGTAATAATGAGCACAGGTAATGCCGGAAAAATAGTTTCGAGGAAATTTTCAATGGGTGAATCAAATAGTGATTTCACAGGATCGATTAGGGAGCTGGTGATGTCCTCATTAGATATATCGCTGTTCAGAAGGCTACCATTTAAATCGGCGACTTCACTTGTTGAAATAATATCAATGTCGGGATACTTTTCAAAAGCTTCATTGATATAGCTCAGGGAATCGGTAGCTTTGGCCTGGAGTTCTTGAGCAATGCTGCCATCGGCATTAAGTATTTGTAAATCCCACCCGGGTTGAGTAAGAGAATCAGATACTACCGCATACTGGCCTTCTTCCAGCTGAATATCTCCGACCAGTTCACCTGAATTTAATTTATCACGCACATTAAATTCGAATAATTTTCCTTTCCAGTTACTGATGATCCCATCTAGCTGGTCACCTGACATAGCAATGAGGTCGTTCAATTCCAGGTTTGGAAAGCTAGTTTGAAAGGCATCAGCCATTTCTGGGGTGATCTTATTGTAATCGATATAATCGGAAAAGAAAATTGCATTAATGGCGGTTGCTGCGGCTATGGAATCGAGCAATGCCTTTTCTTTCTTTTTAATGTAATGATTGTAAAGGTCTTTTGGATTAGCATTCCAATGAGAGTCGTATGTGGCTTTAAGGTAGGTTATCTTTGGATTCATATTAAAGCACTATAGTTAAAACCAGAATAAAAGCAATAAGGCCAAAACAGCCTATTATTAGAAGTTTATGGGTAGATAACTGATCATGTTGATCTTTAATAATTTTTTTTAGTTCTCTTAGTTCCTCATGTTGATTACCAATTTTGGTTGAAGCGGTTGAAAGATCAGAATTAAGCTTTGAGAGCTCAGATCTTAATTGAATGGTCTTTCCTTGTTCTTCAATTAATCTCGTTTTGAGCTGGCTGAAGTCAGTATGGGATTGGGATACCTTTAAATTTAACTGTTCAACTACGTTGGTCGCTTTTTCAACATCTTCAGATATAACCTTAATTCGTCGTGCGGAGCCAGCAATTTCTCTGTAAAAATTCTCTATTTCAGATTTTCTGTCTTCAATTTTATTAGAAATCTGGAGATTGGATTGTTCCATCTTTTTCGCACCACTGAGAATTCGGTACATATTTTCCTCGAATGCAATATTTTTATCCTGAAGAGATTTTACTTCACGGCGATATTGATTCATATCACTGTGCATTCCAACTACGATAGCGGAATAGGTTTGAGTAAACTCATTAATTTGGTCAGAGACTTTTCCCATATGAAAGCTTGATAAAAGTTCAGTAGAATTTAAAGGGTTAACCCGGTAGGGAGGGTAACAATGGTACAAGTTAGGAAAAATTGGTCAAAAGTTAAAGGAATGTGAAAAAATGAGGGCCATCGAAGAATTCATTTTCTAAAGAGCTTTGAATATTTTTATATAAGTATAATAGTAATTAATACTTTTGTCTGTAACTCCATCTAATACCTACGCCCCCCATGTACTATATTATTGGTTTATTTTCCCTGGTGATATTTTATTTCATTTTTAAGACCATAAAGAAAAATAAAAGAAAACGGGCCGAATTAAGGGCTTTCCAGGAATCTGAAAAAGAAAGGTTATCTAAGTTCATACCGACAGCCGTTCAGTTTGTAAAATCTACCAAAGAATTTTTGCAAAGGGATGAATACTTGTCAAATTATCAGTTGTTTCAACACAAAGAGCAAGTAAGCTCTCTGGCCCATACCCTTAATAATACTGAATATCGAATCCTGCCTGATTTTCAAAACGAAACTCAAATCTTTGATGATTTTCTCAAATCTTTTTCCGGGCTATCTGAAAATGTAAAAGCTCATAATTCAGTCTTCGTAGAAAAAGAATTGAAAGAAACTCAGCATTACTTTAGTGATATTGAAGGAAAATCTTTAGATCACCAACAACGTAGCGCAATAATTAAAAATGAGGACAACAATATTGTGGTTGCAGGAGCCGGAAGCGGGAAAACTACCACTATAGCCGGGAAAGTAAAATACCTCATAGAAAAGTGTAATTACAAGGAAGATGAAATATTGCTTATCAGCTTTACCAGTAAATCGGCTGCTGAAATGCATGAAAGAATTCGAAATAAGATGGGATTAAATATTCCGGTAAAAACATTTCATAAGTTAGGCTTAGAAATTATCGCGGAATCCAGGAATGAGAAACCTTCTATTCTTGGTTTCAGCCAGAAACGAAACCTTGAACTTATTGAAGAATTGCTTTCCGCGGCAAAAAAAGATAGCGAGTATTTCCATAAGCTAAATGAGTTTCTCAGTATCTACTTAAAACCCTACAGGGAGCCGGAAAGCTTTAAAAGTGAAAGTGAGTATTACGATTATCTTAAAGAGCAAAAATTATATGGATATAAAGAAATAAGTTTTGCAAATGGAGAGGGGAGATTCAGAGAAAAATACAAGAGTCAGGAAGAAGTTTTGATTGCAAATTTTTTATTTAGGAATCAGATTGCATATAAATATGAAGAGCCCTATCAATATAAAACGGCGAGCAAGAAATTCGGACAATATAAACCTGATTTTCATTTAACGGATTACAACATCTATATCGAACATTTTGCTATGGACGAGGAGGGTAATGTGCCTTCATGGTTTAGAGGAAGTCAGGAAAGATCTGCTCAAGAGATATATACAGAAGGCATCAAATGGAAAAGGAATGAGCACAGGATGAATGGAACAAAACTGGTTGAAACTTATTCTTATCAACAAAGAAATGGTGTTTTACTGGAAGAGTTGAAGAAAAAACTTCTTCAGAAAGGGGTAAAGTTAAACCCCATGCCGGATGAAGAATTCTGGGAATTCCTTAAATCCAATCATCCCCGGGAAATTAGTGATCTAACTCAATTGATATACACTTTTCTTGTATTGTTGAAGTCGAATAACCAGGATTTACAAACTTTAAAGAGCAACTTAACAAAGAATAAGGATCACAGAGCTGTTCAATTTTTAGAAATTTTCGAACCGGTTTATAATCTATATGAGAATTTCTTAAAGAGCAGAAGGGAAATCGATTTTAGCGATATGATAAATCTGGCGATTAAAGCTATTAAAAATGGGGGATTTGAGTCTCCTTATAAATACATCATTATTGATGAATTTCAGGATATTTCCCAGTCCCGTTATGAATTAGTAAAGTCATTACTTGATATCAGACCGGAGACTAAATTATTTTGTGTTGGCGATGACTGGCAATCTATTTACCGGTTTACAGGTAGTGATATCGGTTTTTTCACTGAATTTGAAAGTAGATTTGAGAGCACTAAAATAAAGGGATATAACAGAAAAACCGAAAAAGGATTTATAGAAAAGACCTATAGATTTAATCAGGAACTGATTGATCTATCCAGTGAATTTATATTAAAGAATCCGAATCAGTTAAGGAAAAATCTTATTAGCGGGAATGATAATCAAGAGGAAGTTTTAAGCATTACCTCCTATTATGAGAATATGGAAGCTGTTTCTGCAGTTGATAAAATTTTAAAGGATATACTAAATAAGACAGAAGGCTTAAATACTTCAATATTGATGTTGGGCAGGTATAATCATGATAGAGAAATATTCAAAAATTCCCAATTGATAATTGGACGGTTTGATACTAATTTGAACAGATACAGATTAAACCTTAGAGACCAACCACAAGTGAAAATTGAATTCATGACGGTACATTCCGCTAAAGGTTTGGAAGCTGATCATGTGATTATTATTAATGGAAAAGGAGGTACTTATGGTTTTCCTTCAGAAGTTGCCGATGATCCTTTATTGAGCATTTTACTTTCTTCTGCCGATCAATATCCTAATGGAGAGGAACGCAGGTTGTTTTATGTTGCATTAACCCGGGCCAGAAAGCATGTTCATTTACTGAAGGACTTAATAAACCCATCAAAATTTGTTGAGGAAATCGATATGGTTGAGCAGGAGGATGATAGGCCCATTTGTGGTTGGTGCGCCACGGGAAGGCTGGATTTGAAAACCGGACCATATGGGAATTTTTATAGCTGTGATAATTATGGTTATTGCAATTATACTATTAGTGAAGAAAACCATCGGAATAAGGAGCAGTATGCTGAATCTTACGATTCTGAAATAAGCGCTGTTAATAATGTGATTTGATTAAGTTTTCCTCAAAATTCAAGAATGAGGTCTGTCATCTACAACTCTGGTTTCCTTGATATTTAAAATCTCTATATCCTTTCCTTGTGGAGTTTCTGTTACAATAGTAACATCATTGGGTTCAAAAAAAATTCTACGGTCAATCAATTTAAACTCTGATCTGTAGATGTTGGGATAAGTTTCAGTAAGAAAAGAGTAATAAACCTCTTGCCCAAAAAAGTTAAAGGGTATAAATAAAAATATTAAGCAAAGAGTTTTCATTCTATTAAAGATATGATATTAAACTCTTTATAATGTTATAGTTAAAAAAAAGCTCTCATAAAAATTTAGAATGAAAACTTCTTTTTTATCTATTTACACTTAATCTTAATAATCTCACCAATCCTGCTGGTATACCGATTTGACAATCTTTCCTGTTTCATCTTCCAGGTGCGGCCAAGATCCATTCCAGCAAATTTCACTTTTCCGTTTTCTACTTTGTTTAGCCGGTCTATAGTTTTCATCAGCAATTGGTGCCTGGGATCTTCTTCAGAAAATAAGGAAAGCTGGCTTTCAGAAGCAGGAGAAATTCCCATTATGATTATCCCTGCTTTTTTGTACTGGTAGCCGGGTTTATATATTTTTTTAAGTCCGTATAAAGCAGCTTTAGTCAAAACCAATGTAGAATGTGTAGGATGGGAAAGTTTAACCACCATATTAGTTCTGTATTGCTTGAGGTCGGTTCTAAAGGGGTTGGTAATTAAGAACACATATACTAAAGTGCAGTTTGAATCCTGTTTGCGAAGTTTTGCCGCAGCTTTGGCTGCATAAGTAGCTACCCGCTCCCTCAGATCATCAAAATCGCTATACATTCTTTCAAAGCTTCTGGTAACCGCAATATTCTTTTTATTCTTTACTTCTTCAAAATCCAGTGTAGATTCGCCAGATAGATCCCTTTTCAGCCGCAAACCCACAACGCTCATTTCTTTCTGAGCATATTCATTGGGAAGCTGAATAAATTCCCAGGCATTTTTCACATTGATATTTAATAATCGTTTTTCATGCTGTCGCCCAATTCCCCATACATCACCAATCTTTGTCCAACGCAATGCTTTTTCTTTCTTTTCTTCAGAATCTATCGCGTAAACACTACCGGTACGATCAGCGAATTTCTTGGCTATCTTATTAGCAATTTTGGCCAGGGCTTTTGTAGGCGCTAAACCAACACTAATTGGAATTCCCGTATGACTTAGAACACGTTCAACCATTTCTTTTCCAATTCGTTCCAGGTCATATAATTCAAAGCCATTAAACTTCAGAAAAGATTCGTCTATGGAGTATATTTCTATTTCAGGTGTAAATTGAGAGAGGATATTCATTACTCGTCCGCTCATATCTCCGTAAAGCGAATAATTACTGGAGAAAACGGAAATTCCTTTAGCTTCAAAATCTTTTTCAAATTGAAAGGCCGGTGCGCCCATTGGAATACCCAATGCTTTGGCTTCATTACTGCGCGCAATAACACAGCCATCGTTATTGGATAATACAACCACTGGCTTATTACGTAAAGAAGGATCAAAAACCCGCTCACAACTTGCGTAAAAATTATTACAATCTACCAAAGCAAACATATTACAGGTCTTTTATGCAGTGCGTCACAATGCCCCATATCACAAAATCATTTTCTGAAGTGACTTTAATGGGTTGATATTTTTCATTTTCAGCTACAAGCCAGATGATATCCTTTTCGATCTTAATTCGCTTAACGGTAAATTCCCCATCTAAGAAACATACCGCGATGTTATCATTTTTGGGTCTTAAACTTTTATCGATTACCAGAAGATCACCATTACCAATTCCGGCACCGATCATACTATCGCCTTCAGCTCTACCAAAGAATGTAGCTTCTTTATTTCTAATGAGTTGTTGGTTGAGGTCAATAATATCTTCTAAATGATCTTCTGCCGGGGACGGAAAACCGGCAGAAATCCCACAAGAAGAAAGTGGCATTATTAAATTATGAAGCGAATATTTTTTGTAAATTTTCATTAATTACGAATTAAGAAACAAAAGTAGGTAAATTTCCAAATAATAGGATATAATCCAAATTTTTTAAAATGTGTTACGAAACCAGTCTTACTAAAAAATTAGCAGCTATTGAAAAACATACCGGTGCTGAACTTTTATATTATGGAACCTACGAACCATATTATCATCTTTCAGGCTATACTCATCCAAACCTTTTTTGCTTACCAATTGAAGATCCTTCACATATATATCCTATGGAGTGGGGCTTATTTCCCAATCAACCAGGGATAGATATTATCGATTTCCGAAAAGATTATAATACCCTTAATGCGAGAGGAGAAAGTTTGCTTCACTCTAAACTTTTTAAAGAACCAGCAAGAAAACGGCGCTGTTTAATCCTGGCGGATGGCTTTTTTGAACCCCATTACCCAAATGATAATTTTAAAGCTAAGCCGGTTCCCAAATATTGTTATTTGGAAAACAGAAAGCTTTTTTGTTTTGCCGGTATTTATAATGAATTTGATGATGAATATTGGAATGTTAGCCTGGTGACTACTGAAGCTAACGATTTTTTTGAAAAAATTCATAATAAGAAAAAACGGATGCCTTTAGTATTAGACCCTGCTTTTGAAGGAGAATGGTTACGGGAAGATTTATCAGATAAAGGCATTTTAGACCTGGTAAAACACGGTTTTATTAAGGAAGAATTTAAATCTCATTCGGTAGCCAATATTTATAAACGTGAGATTAATACCAATACCCCAGAATTTTTAGAACCTGTGGATGATGGAGCAGGGGAACAGGGCAAGTTATTTTAATTTTTTGAAGCCGCTTCATCAGGTTTCGTACTTTTTTTCTTTTCCTTAAAAGACTTACAGATATTACGCACCTCTCTATATATTTTTATATAATTTTCATTGATTTCCTCATCTGAAAAGAATTGCCCTCCTTCAGGCAGTTCCCTTTCAATTAGCTGCTGCTTAAAATGTACTTTTTTATCCTTCCCATCGGCGTATGTGATAAACTCTCCTTGTTTTAAACCAAAAAACACATTCGCTCTTACTTTGTAAATTTCTTTTTCGCCCGTTGATATTTTAGTATCGAAATCTAAACCGGTACCCCGCATTACTGTTTTTGTTTCATCTTTTATAATTTCGAAAAATCGTTCATAAAACCGCGCTGTATCTGGGTCATTAACTTTTCCGAAAAACTGATAGGAAAGATTACTTAAAATTGCCTTACTGGCTTTGTCTCCATACATCATATCATTCTGAATCTTATCCTGCATCACATATACGGTTGCTATATCATAGCTTCTAAGAGTGGCAGGAATACGATGCATATTTAACAACCGTATGGTTGGCGCTTCTTCAATAAGTATGAAAGATGATTTGGAGTGCCTCACGCTCATTTGTTTTACAATAGTATGCATTACCGTAGCGATCACCGGGGAATAGGAGGAATCGTATTTGGGATTATTTACTAGCGAGATTACCGCCGGGTTATCTTTATTATTAATATTTAGCGGAATATCATCTGCAGCCAAAGCCATAAAAATCCGTTTACTGCTAATTTTCATCAAAGCTGTTGAAAGGGTACTCTTTACCCCCGCAGTTTGTTTTTCGGAATCTTTACCGCTTATAAAAGCATCTGCAAATGCCCGTGAAGTTTGGTTTGATTTTAAAAAACCAATAAGCTCATCGGTGTCCAAATATTGATAAATCGCAATGAGGTGAGGGAGGGTACAAAATTTCGGAAATGAAACCTTTAGTTTCCATATTAATCCGGAGATTAGTCCTTGCGCAGCATCATTAAAAAATTTTCCTACGCCTACCGCACCCGATTCTTTTTGTTCCAATAGGTTCTCAATCAAAACACGAGAAACCTCATTAATATCTTCCTCATTCTCCATATACCTTGGTGCAATAGGATTTACCCTATGAATTATTTTATCAAAGGAAAGTATATAGAACTCCAGATTTCGATTTTTAAATAGGGGAAAGGCCATTTCGGTAATCTCAAAATCTTTGTAGTCGTGTATAAGTCCGCAGAAAGAATTTCGGTTGAAATGTTGCAAAAGGTTATATACAACACTTTCTGTTTTACCACTACCTGCAGCACCAATTACAGAAACTCCGCGTTTAATATTATTAATTTTAAAGGATCCACTCTCAGTCTTAAATTGAACCTGGTATTTAGTTTCGATATTTGATTTTTCATTCGTGGAGATAAAAACATAAAGAACCGTATTGCTTAAAATAAGAGGACATCCCAAGTAAAGGGCTATGTTAGCTATTTCCTTTAATGAAGGATCATTCGGTAAAAGTGCCCAAAGGAACAAACCACCTACAAATAGATTCTTAAGAAATGCAAAAGAGGTGATTTTATACATTCGGAAGAAAATCCCGCTCCCGATTGCAATGCATAAGATAATATTTAGAAAATTGACTTCCATAGCTGGTTGATTTAAATTCCTATTGATGCAGATCTTGAAGCTGTTAGGATGCCTTTCTGAATTGTTTTTATCAGTTTCACGCTTAGCTGGGCCTTAGAAAGAGGAATTACAGGCGGCAAGGGGATACCGGTTTCTCTAAGCATTTTTATTGCCAGGGCTTTTTCAGATGCGGGCAATCCCATAATAGCAGAAAAATATGCTTTCGGACTCTTTATAAAAACTTTCCTGGCCTGGTAAGTTTCTACAAAATTACGTTGATATTGAAATTGTTTATCAAATGTCTTTTCTGCTTTTTTGAAAAAATCATCCCTGTTAAATCCTCTTTTCACCAGTTTACCATTCAGTTCAACCTCAGAAGCTTTGTATTTACTACCAGGCGATAGGCTATGGGAATTGGAAACATCCTTTCGGCTTACAATAATATGAATATGGCTCTGTTTTCCATCCTTAAGCATTCCCTGGGCAATACGTTGACCGTTTTGCTGGTGGGGAGCTTCCCTTTCCAAATTAATAATCTGCTGTTCCCTGGATCTTATGCTGCCTTGCATTTCACCACGTTCTATTTTCCGAATTTCATTTTTGAGTTCCAGTATTTTTGTGGCATAAGGCTGATTTTCCCTTACCTGGTAATCGGTGCCTTTAAATGTTCTGTGGTGTTCGATCTTTGCGAAATATTTAATATCGTTTACATTAATTGGTCTACCATTAATCTCTCGATTAAAGCTGGAGGCATAATCTTTCATAATTGCCCTGGTATATTGTTTTAAAGCTTCAGAACTGTTTTGTAGTTTTTTCAACTCATATTGTGATGGGTTTACGGTAATAGAATAAAATTTTGGTTCCATCTTTTCCAGTTTAGCCGTATTGGCATCTATTTCCTTTACAACTATTTCCGGAGAAATTTCATCCTCCTTCTGATTGAAAAAAAGCTCCTGATCCTTTTCTTCTATACCAGGAAGCTGATTCTCTTTTTCCAGGTAATCGACATAATCTGCGGCACTTTGAGAATAATTTGCGCCCAGTTTCTGAGGTGTGATAGTGATATACATAATAGGTTTATTTATAAAAATCGGGATGAGTATCGTCTTCCTCATAGTCCCTTATCCGATTTTCGTAGTTATTTTTGGGATCTGCAGCTTCCATTAGAGATTCCAAAATGCCTAAAGTGGGGTTTACTTTATTTTTCTCTATATCTTTCAAAATTGCGATTACTGCATTTATTCTTTTTTTGACTAGGTTTTCCAGAGTCTGCATTTTTGGACCCATCATTTCATTTGGGGAAATACTATTTATTTCAAAAAAATCGACCATCGATAATAGTGTCATTGATTGGGATTTAGATAAAGCCCGGCTGAACCTTCTAAATTTTTTGGCTACTGAAGTCTTGATCTTAAGAGTCTCGAACTTCTCTTTTTTATATTCTTCATCCATTTTTTAGTAAAATTTCTACCATTTTTCAATGGGTTTCAAAGGTTTTTAGTAATAAAACAACTTCTTTTTAAATTTTATCCTTGAATAAAATTATTTAAATAACTGTTAAACAGCTACTTGTGTTTTAAAAGGTATTTCTTAACGTGGCTTTGCCCGTTACCCTCTTGCTCTACCTTTTCGTCCCGCAGGGACAAAAATTTTGACTATTAAAATGAATTTAATAGCCTTTTAAATGTTTAAAAACTGAATCCTGCTTTTTATGATTTGAAGAGAAAATCTTTGGAGTTAACTATAGAAAAATGAGCAAATGTTTGAGAATTTCGTAAAATCAAAAACGGATCATGAACTTCATAATCCGTTTTTAAAATCTAATTATTTATGGTTATAATATCCCATCATCGGCAAAACTGAAATAATCTCCTTCGGGTGTTAGAATGATGTGATCCAAAACTTTTATATCAAAAAGTTCCCCGGCTTTTTTAATCTTTTCAGTCAGCAGTTTATCGGGTTGACTGGGCTGAAGGGTTCCCGATGGATGGTTATGGGCTAAAATTATAGAGGTAGTTACAGACTTAAGGACTACCGCGAATACAATTCTTATATCCACTAAAGTTCCGGTGATACCACCTGTAGAAAGTGTATAAATACCTTTTACCTTGTTTGAATTATTAAGTAGTAACATTTTAAAACTTTCAAAGAGTTCAATGTTTTGTTTATCCCAATGCTCAAAAAGAAGGTTGGCGGCATCACGGGAAGAAGATATTTTGGGAAGCAATTTTGTTTTAATACTTCCGCTGTAACTTATTGCAATTTCATTAACTTTGGTTTCCATTATTGATTTGTTTAAAGTTAGATAATGAAAGAGGGCGCACTTTTCGACGATGACGCCCTCTTTGTTTTTTGATTTAACTATCCTTTGCGGAGTTACCCAATAAAAGGATCTCATCTACTAGAATTTCGGTGATGTACTGTTTCTCTCCAGCTTCATTGTTATACGTGCGATAAGTTAATTTGCCTTTAATAGCAATTTCCTTTCCCTTAGCGATATACTTACTAGCTAGTTCTGCCTGCTTACTCCAGGCTACAAGCTGGTGCCATTGTGTTTCCTGAGTTTTCTCTCCGTCTTTAAAAAATTGTTCATTGGTGGCCAGAGAGAATCGGCAAACCAACATACCGTTTTCAAACCTGTGAGATTTTGGATCTTCCCCTACGTTTCCAATTAACTGTACTGTGTTTCTAAGCGTTTTCATAACTAAAAGATTTAAAGGTTTATAATTGATTTTTAACTGATTTACTTATTGTATCCTGAGCGTTTTCCTTTTTTGATTTTTTAATTCCGCTTCCTTTTTGTGGATTTGTATGATTTCATTTTTCCGTTTTTAGATTTACTTTCCGTAGCGCCTTCACTGTTACCTTTTTTTGATGCTGATACATTTTCAAGATTTAGAATTAGGGAGGACTTATAAAAAGGGAGCGCAGAAACCGGCTTTATGCAGTCTGGACTAACTTCTAAAACTTGGTATTTTGCATTACAAAAAAAGGTAGTGGCAGTGAAGGCCGGGAATACTTCAAATAGGTAAATGGAAGAGTAGGGAAGGAGCAGGAAGCGGAATTAAATTAATTATGGAATCCAATTTGAGGACTTAAGTGGAAACCAGAACCGAGAATGAAGCATTCCGCCGTTTTTGCGGAATAAGCGAAATGGAAGGTGAAGATTTTTCGCTTGTGTCCGGTGCCAGTGAATGAAGCTCTTTAGCCTGGAGGTACGGAAGGCTAATGTGCTGAATGATTATATAATATTAATTCTCTGTTCTGCGTATTTGTAATTACCAATTCTAACAGTATGTATTAATTGCTATGTGAAATTTAGGCTGATAGAGAAGGCATTGTTAAAGATTTTTATTTGACTCAATTTTCTTATCTTTAAAAAGTACATTAAAAACCAATTATTACTATGGGTAAATTTGAGATTAAAAAAGATAAAGCAGGAGAATTCCGTTTTAACCTAAAGGCCAGAAATGGTCAAGTGATTTTAAGCAGCGAAGGCTACAAAGCAAAGCCCTCTTGTATGAATGGGATAGAGTCTGTTCGGAAAAATTCTCAGTTGGATGAACTTTTTGAACGTAAAGAAACGGCTTCTGGTCATAGATTCAATCTGAAGTCAACTAACGGTCAGGTTATCGGCACAAGCGAAGTTTACACTACCCTAAATGCTATGGAAAATGGAATTACTTCAGTGAAAAAGAATGCACCCGATGCAGGAATAGACGATAATTCTTAGGTCTTAGTTTTTGGATTAATTATAGGTAGTGCTGCTTAAATTATCCTGGTAGCACTATTTTTTTGACTTCAAATAAAAGTTTGGATGAGAGCTTCTAGAACGTTATGCTAATGGAGATAACTAATGCATTTCACTTTTTGAAGGTAGGGTGTTGCAGCCTTTAATTATAATTTCATTTTTTATCGCCAAAGCCAATAATTTTGTATTTTTAGAAAATTGAAGTCAAATTACCACAAATTAGTTTAAAATTAAAGATACCTAAAAGGTGACCTTGAAGCTATAATTCAACGTAATCCTTTCTAGTTCTAAGATGCGCAAGTTAGGTTTGAATCCTGCCGGGGTCACAAAAGTAAAAAGCCTACATGGGAATGTAGGCTTTTTTATTGTTCAAAAGCCGAAGATATTTATATCTTTTAAGCTAAAGATTAGTCTTAGATTTTAATTTTTTTAAGGCAAAAATTATAATATCAGTATCTGTTTAATGTTCGTTATTCTATTTTAGAGGAAATATTATAATAGAGATTTTATTTATGTTAATAGCAGAAAATCACGACGAAAACCCATTAATAGGAAATGATTCAATATAAAGACATCAACAATGATTAGAATAATACTTTTTTCTTTTTTTATAGGTTTAACCACAATTCAGGCGCAAGAATCAAAGAAATATAATGTTCTTTTCATTATTGCAGATGATCTTACCACCACTGCGGTTTCAGCTTATGGGAATCCGGTACCGGAAACTCCTAATATAGATAAGCTTGCTTCTGAAGGGGTGAAGTATACTCGTGCTTATTCGCAATATCCGGTTTGTGGACCATCCAGGGCATCTATGATGTTTGGGTATTATCCAACTGCAAGTACCACTTATGGATATGTGAGTGGAAGAGAAAATATGGGTCCCCACAGAAAATCCTGGCCTCAACTATTTAAAGATAATGGTTATTATTCGGCCAGGGTGAGTAAGATTTATCATATGGGTGTTCCTATAGATATAGAAACAGGTGCTCATGGCGAAGATGATGCTGCTTCCTGGACAGAACGTTTTAACAGTCAGGCAGCCGAATGGAAATCGGAAGGAGAGGCAGAACTGGCACAGAATAATCCTTATGGACATAAGCCACGCCAGGGTGGTAATGTTATGACTATAGTAAAAGCAGAAGGGCATGATACTATTCAATCTGATGGGAAAACGGCAAAAACAGCAATCAACTTAATTAAAAAGCATAAAGATGAACCTTTCTTTTTGGCAGTTGGTTTTGTTCGTCCGCATGTACCGTTTGTAGCTCCTGAAAAATATTTTGAGCCTTATCCCTACCAGGAAATGATATTGCCTCCCCAGGTGGAAAACGATTGGGATGATATTCCGCAACGCGGAATTAATTATGTAACCAGCGTAAATGCAAAAATGACGGAAGCACAGGAGAAAAAAGCTATAGCAGGCTATTATGCCTCTGTTTCTTTTATGGATGCTCAGGTGGGTAAGGTACTACAAACTTTGGAAGATGAAGGTTTGGAAGATAACACCATTGTTATTTTTACTTCAGATCATGGGTTTCATTTAAATGAGCATCGCTTTTGGATGAAGGTAAGCTTACACGAAGAATCGGTTCGGGTACCCTTAATAATAAAAGTTCCCGGGAAAAAACCGGCAGTGAGTCATTCGTTTGTAGAGCTACTGGACTTATATCCAACTGTGGCCAACCTGGTAGGACTTAAGGCCTCTAAAGACCTGCAGGGAATGGATATTGGAAAAACTTTAGATGATCCAGATTTTGAAGTTCGGGATATGATATTCTCGGTAACCCAGGGTGGGAAGTCATTTTTAATTAGGAATAAAAAATGGGCCTATATTCAATATGATGAAGATGCCGGATCGGGCATGGAGTTATACGATATGGAAATTGATCCGCAACAGTTTAATAATTTAGCTTATAATCCTTTGTATTCCGATGTTGTTTTAAAAATGAAGGAGGCGCTTAATTCTAAATTAAGGAAAGTTCGTGACAACGAATTGGGGATAGACTATTCTAGTAGGCAGTAATTTAGTAGGCAGTATTCAGTAAACAGTTTGCAGTTTTATGGATTTTGGTTACCAAAATTCAGCAGCACCTTCCTTTTCTAAGGGAAGGTGGCACATCGTAGAGGTGGTGGAAGGGTTTCTTGTTCAGTACGCAGTAATTCAGTGTGCAGTAGGGAGTCTCAATGAGCAGTAGTTTAGTAGGCAGTTGGCAGTGTTTGTATGCGGTAACTTAGTATGCCGTCCGTGATTTCTGCAAGTTTCTATTTAATGCATAGACCATTAGGCAAATCTTTCCTTATTCGAATAACGAACCAACGAATCTAGAGTTAACATATTAACTATTTAACCAATTAACTAATCACTCAATTCCAAACCTACAAAAGCCTAACGCTAAAAGACTACTTAAAAACAGCCAAGTTCAGCCTAAGCCTGTCTCCTAACGTCGTTTTTACTTGCTTCCGAGGCCATTTTCCTTCTTTTCTTTTCCCTGCGAAGTAGATTAAGCTCTCTGTTGGTTTGTCCTTCAACAGAAGAATTTTCTTCAGCCCGCCTTAAAAGATAAGGAACTACATCTTTAACCGGCCCAAAGGGAACTAATTTGGCAGTATTATAATTTTTGTTGGCAAGATTATAACTAATTTGATCGCTCATTCCGTATAACTGACTAAACCAAACCCTGGGATCGTCTTTAGTAATACCCTGGTCTTCCATAATTTGTAGGGCTAAATAATTACTCACTTCATTATGGGTCCCTATAAAAACTGCGATATCCTCAATATTATCAAGACAATAGGCCAACACATTGTTAAAATGAAGATCGGTTGCTTTTTTATTTTCGCAAATAGGGGATTTCTTGCCGTATTTTTTGGCTCGTTTATTCTCTTTTTCCATATAAGCGCCGCGAACTATTTTAGCACCTATTTTAAAGCCTTTTTCTTTCGCTCTGGAATGCAGCTCTTTTAAATAGTCTAAACGATCCCAACGATAACATTGAAAAGTATTAAAAATTAAAGCCTTTTCAGTATTGTATTTCTCCATCATTTCTTCCATAAGGTCATCGGCTGCATCCTGCATCCAACTTTCTTCGGCATCGGCATATAATCTAACACCGTGTTTATGGGCTTCTTTACATAGATTTTCTACGCGGGCTTTTGTTTTTTTCCATTCTTCCTTTTCGCTATCGTTAAGATTAATATGCGAACTCAGCTTGTGCCATATTTCAAAACTACCCAGTGCGGTGGGTTTAAAAATTGCAAAAGGAATTTCAGTTTCTTCCCTCGCAAATTGTATAAGGTCTTTTTTTATGCGAAATGCTGAATCAAATTCTTTTTCAGTTTTCTTTCCTTCTACAGAATAATCAAGAATACTGGAGAGGTTTACCTGATGCATTTCTTTAATAACCGGTTTGCAGTCTTCTTTACTGGTACCTGCACAAAACTGATCGAAAATAGTATTTTTTATAAGGGGCTGTATAGGGAGCTTTGCTTTTAGGGAGAATTTGGTTAGAAAAATTCCCGGTTTAATGAGGGAAGGAACTCCCATTACATTAAATAGTAACAAGGCTCTGTTAAGTTCTAAATCAGATTTTAATTTAAATGCTGTAGCGGTATCGTTAAAAATTTTTTTCTCAATCATAGGTTAAAACTACCTTTTAATAGAGATTGATGAAAGTGCTTTAGGTAAACTTTAACCCACCTGAAGCTTTGTTGCGAAAAGCAGTAATATTAGTTTGAAATGGAGTATAAAAATAGTTAATAGCCTTCTTGAGTATGTTAAGGTTTTTAGCAATGTTGATTTTATAAAAAATATATAATTGGGGGTATTTTAGGCATATGAAATTTTTTGATTATGAATATTATTAATTTGATAAAAAATTGCTGATTTTTTACATTATTGATCGAGTTTGACTTATTACTAAAAATAAGATCTCTTACTATATATTTTAGTGTTATGAAACTGTTGTCGTTTGATAATGAATGCTCTATAAATTCCTACAAAAATTAACAAGTAAAGCTTGTTTGAGGTTTTTTTACTTCTTTATCTTTGGCAATCTAAACGGAAAGCAAATATTTATTGCTGTTTTTATAATTATTTCTGATTGTTGTCGTTCTAAGATATTACAAACAGATTTAAAGTTGAATTCAGAAATAGTGAGAGTCAAAATGTGACTCACTGTGGCGAAGCCATGTTCAGCTTGCAGTTATCGGCTATGTATATCCATACTAAAACCGAGCACCTAATAACTGTAAACCGTTTGAAATCAAATCTACCGTCTACAGTCTAAAGACTACGGACAAACAAATTAACCTACGGCCCGTTCTTAAGCGGGATTAATTAATTACAACTTTTGCAAAATCCTACAATTGCAAGAGCACTAAAAATGTTTATGGTATAATTCGCAACCGCGTTTCAGCGGAGAAAAATCCTTAAATATTATTTATTAAAACTAAACACTTAAAAAAGTGTTTACAGCTATGCTTTTGTCTAAAAATAAAAAAAATGATAAACCAACTCTCAAAAAATGAAAAAAGACACTAAAATTGCTGTAATTGGCCTGGGCTATGTAGGCCTTCCATTGGCAAGATTGTTTGCTACAAAATTTCCGGTAATCGGGTTTGATATCAATAAAGCCCGGATAGAAGAATTGCGCCAGGGGCATGATAGTACCCTGGAAGTAGAAGATGAAATTCTGCAAAACGTTCTACTTAAATCAAATCCTATTGTTGTTGAACAATTAAACGGAAAAGTCTCGGAAACGGCATCGAGTTCGGGTAATTCTTATCCTGAGCAGGATTTGGAATCTAATACCATTCAAGCTGCTAAAGGCTTATATGTTACCTACGGCCTGGAAGAAATTGCCGATTGCAATCATTACGTTATTACTGTACCAACCCCAATAGATAAAAATAACCGACCAGATCTTACGCCTTTATATAAATCTAGTGAAACTGTAGCTAAGGTTTTAAAGAAGGGAGATATAGTAATATATGAATCTACGGTTTATCCTGGTGTAACAGAGGATGAATGTGTGCCGGTACTGGAAAAGCACAGCGGACTTAAATTCAATGAAGATTTTTTTGTGGGATATTCTCCCGAAAGAATAAACCCCGGAGATAAAGAGCATACTGTAGAAAAGATTTTAAAGGTTACCGCAGGCTCAACCCCTAAAACAGGAGAGCAGGTAGATGCACTTTATAAAGAAGTGATTACTGCCGGTACCCATTTGGCGCCAACAATAAAAGTGGCCGAAGCCGCTAAGGTTATAGAGAACTCCCAGAGAGATATTAATATTGCTTTTGTAAATGAGTTGGCGAAAATTTTCAATATGATGGATATAGATACCAATCATGTGTTGGAAGCTGCTGCTACCAAATGGAACTTTCTTCCTTTTAAACCCGGTTTGGTTGGAGGGCATTGTATAGGGGTAGACCCTTATTACCTAGCGCAAAAAGCACAGGAAATAGGTTATCATCCAGAGATTATTCTTGCGGGAAGAAGAATGAACGATTCTATGGGGAAACATGTGGCTTCAGAAGTAGTGAAGTTAATGTTGAAAAATGAGCTTAAGATAAAAGGTGCCAACATCCTGGTATTGGGAATCACTTTTAAAGAGAATTGTCCCGATGTGCGGAATACCAGAGTGGTAGATGTGGTTGAAGAACTGCAATCTTATGGCACCAAACTTACTATTTACGACCCCCTTGCAAATCCCGAGGAAGTAAAACATGAGTATAATTTGGAAACCACCCGTGAGTTACCCAATGCTAAATATGATGCGGTGGTCTTGACAGTAGCTCACCAGGAGTTTTTAAGTTTAGACCTAGATCCTTTAAAAAATAACGCTGCTATTGTTTATGATGTAAAGGGCGTTTTAAAAGAAGTAGACGGGAAGCTTTAATCTGGGTGTAACCCTGATGAAAATTTGGGACGCTGGAACTGACGAATTTGGTAAGGCAAATTTCGTCAGTTTCAGTGAAACTTAAAATAATTAAGTTTTGAGTATTATTTTCAGGATTACGCAGCCAGAAAGCACTGGAAGGTAGCATTCATGATTTTAAGCGATAACAAAAAACGATTGGTATCAGTTCGAATAAAAGTATAAAATGCTGATACATTATGCTTTGTGTCGAGAACAATACCGAGAACACAAAATTATATATGAATTACACTAATTTAACAAACAAAAAAATACTGGTCACAGGTGGAGCCGGGTTCATTGGCTCCAATTTATGTGAAGAGCTCTTAAATAGAAAAGCTAAGGTAACCTGTCTCGACAACTTTGCAACAGGGCATAAGTATAATCTTGATGCAATTATGGCTCACGAAGATTTTACATTAATTGAAGGAGATATTCGTGATTTGGAAACCTGTAACAAAGCGTGCAAGGATCAGGACTATGTTTTACATGAGGCTGCTTTGGGTTCGGTGCCGCGTTCTATTAACGATCCAATTACCAGTAACGAGGTAAATATTAATGGTTTTTTAAATATGCTTGTGGCCGCTCGCGATGCAGAAGTAAAGCGTTTTGTATATGCTGCAAGTTCTTCAACTTATGGCGATTCTGAAAATTTGCCCAAGGTAGAACATATTATAGGAAAGCCTTTATCTCCCTATGCTATTACTAAATATGTAAATGAACTTTATGCCGATATTTTTAATGATGCCTATGGCTTAAACACTATTGGCTTACGCTATTTTAATGTCTTTGGTCGCAAGCAGGATCCCAACGGTGCCTATGCGGCGGTAATCCCAAAATTCGTTATTCAATTAATGAAACACGAAAGCCCTGTGATTAATGGCGATGGCACCTATTCACGCGATTTTACGTATATCGATAATGTTTTGCAAATGAATATTTTAGCATTGACTACTGAAAATAGAGAGGCGGTAAATCAGGTGTATAACACGGCGGTAGGGGATCGTACTAATTTACTGGAGCTTACTGAAATGCTTAAAACGCACCTGGCAAAATATGATGAAAAAATAGCTGATATAGAAATTAAACACGGTCCTAACCGCGCCGGCGATATCCCGCATTCTTTGGCCTCTATCGAAAAAGCAAAAGAAAAATTGGGCTACGACCCGCAGTTTAAAATTGAAGCAGGAATTAAAGAAGCTGTGGACTGGTATTGGGAGAATTTGTAATTTATAAGATCGTTTAATTGAAGAATAAGTTAAAATCTTTATTGAAGAATAAAGATAATAGGACGTTGATTGAAAATTTCTTTTCTCTTTCTGCTTTACAAGTTGTTGGTCTAATTTTGCCCTTAATAACGCTTCCTTATGTTTTAAGAGTAGTTGGCTTTTCTAATTATGGAATTATTGTTTTAGCCGCATCTTTAATTGCTTATTTCCAATCTGTAACAGATTTTAGTTTTAAAATAACTGCGACTAGAGATGTAGCTATATTTAAACACAATCAAAAAAAATTAAACCTAATTTATAGTAAGGTAATAACCATAAAAGCAATATTCTTACTTCTATCTTATCTTCTTATTACGGTTATTGTGTTGGTTTATCCTCCCTTCAGGGAAGAGATGCTTGTTTTCTTTTTATCGATGCCTCTTCTTTTGGGATATGCATTATTTCCTGAATGGTTTTTTCAGGGTATTGAAAAAATGAAGTATATCACATTCCTAAACATTGGTATAAAAGTCTTCTTTACGGTATGTGTTTTTATCTTTCTAAAGCAAAAGGAAGATTATTGGATATATCCATTTTTACAAAGTGCCGGTTTTGTTGGTGCTGGTTTGGTAGGACAAATAATTTTATTGAGAAAATATAAATTAAAGTTTGTCTTTTTAAAAAAAAGACAAATTAGGAATACCATACAGGAGAATATTCCAGTATTTGTGAATCAGTTTGTACCTACGCTTTACAACAATACTACAACTTTTTTATTGGGGATTTTAACTACTACTAACCTGGTAGGTATTTACGACGCGATAAAAAGGATAATAGATTTAGCTGTTAAAGTAATAAATATATTATCGAGAGTCTTTTTTCCTCTTATCAATAGGAAAAAAAATGTTTTTGGAAACTATAGGAAACTAATATTAATATTCACTTCTATATTAAGTATAGGAATATTATTGATTCACCCTTATTTATTTTGGTATTTAAATATAGACTATCCTGATGCACTTTTGATACTTATCATTCTAGTTGTAGGAATCATAGGCTTTTCTCTTTATGATATTTTTGGGTTGAATTATTTTATAGTAAAGCGTAACGATAAATTGGTAATGAAGAATACGATTAGAGCATCCTTAATTGGACTTGTTTTGGTATTTCCGCTAATTAGCTTCTTTGGAATTATTGGAGCAGCTATAAACTTAAGCTTTTCGAGATTGATTATGGGAGGTGGTATGTGGTTTAAGTATTTTAAAATGAAAAAAATCTATGAACATGATTAATTTTAAATATTATAATCATCTTGGTTTTCATAACCCTTACTACATATGGGAAGACCAGAATATTAAGTTATTTGAAGATTTTGATAAGGTAATTAATAATATAGGGGAAGAGAAGTATATAGATTTTACAGCTATAGCTCAGGTTCTAAGTAACGGTTATATTTTGGGTGACCGAACTATAATTGAGGGAGTTAGAAAGTCTCCCTGGATGGCAAGGCCAAAGGAAGATTTTAAATCCTGGTCTTATTATAGTGTTCCAAATCATTTTGAAAAAGAGTTCTCTAGGGAAGAAATTGTGGACACCTTTTTTGGTCTACTCAAAGAGGAAATGGAAAACTATTTGCACGATGGGAAAAATATAGGAATTCTGCTAACCGGAGGGATGGACAGTAGGATTGTGGCTTGTGTGCTTAAGAGTCTTATAGATAGTAATATTATAGATAAAGATGTTGAAGTTACTGGTATTACCTGGGGGATGCCGGGCAGTAGAGATGTTGTGTATGCTTCTGAGATAACACAGATGTTTGGCTGGAAATGGGAACATTTGACGGTAGATACTGTACAATTGAATAATAACATCGCTATAACGGCAAGTATGGGGTGTGAGTTCTCTCCACTTCACTTACATGCTATGGAGAAAGTGCCCAATTTTAAATATTTCGATTGTATTTTAGCAGGTAGTTTTGGTGATAGTATTGGAAGAGGAGAGTATTCAGGAGTGAAGGTTAATGCTTTGGGAAAATATACTGAAGACACTAAGAACTTTTTTGGTTTGCTTAGAAGTGATTTTAAAAACTTTGTAAAAGAAAACAATATAGCAGATATTCAAAACTATCATAGCCTGTTTCCTCAAGATAGGCCGTATCAACAAACAGAGCAAGATTATCAGCTACACTATATGCGACGCATGTTAAATTCTTGTATGTCTTTAATAGATAGAGAAATTCCTTTATACCAAATGTTTACGGCTCCCAAGGTTTTCGGTTTTATCTGGTCTTTAAACCCTCATTTAAGAGATGACTTAATTTATAAGAGGATTTTAGAGAAATATGAGCCTAAATTATTGAAGATTCCCTGGGCTAGAACTGGATTAGTTTATCCCGATAAGGAAGGAGAACCAGATGGCCTTTCTAAAAGTCATCATAACTACGGAGAATTATTTAGAAAAGAACTTTTACCATCTTTGAAAGATCAAATTCTTTCAAATGAGATTTCTCAACTGGGAATATTTGATATGAAGTTGCTTTCCAAATTAGTGAAGTTGTGTTTCAAAAAACCTATAAAGGGAAGTCATACCTACGAAGAAAAACTTATTTGGATTGCCAGTCTCGCTCAATTTATAAAGACTAATAAAGTAAAATCGAATTATAGCGTTAAACCATTTAAAGCAAGTTTAAAGAACTACTCTAATGGTGTAATTGAGTATAATGCTAAGTACTATAAAAGAAAATTTAACCTCTAACTTCTGGTATAGCTTTAGTTAGGCTCCTTTTATTTATATGGATTTAGTAATTAGTCTATCCAAATTATTCCTGGGAATTTCTTTTTTCTATAGTGTACTTTCAGTATTCCAGCTTATAAGAAAAAATCATCTTTCTGGATATTTAATAGTACTACCAATAATATATTTATTTTATGTTATTCCATTGTTTACCGATTGGTTATTTAATTTACAATTTGATAGTTACTGGTATATCAAACAAGCTTTGCAGGATAGTTCAACCCAAGTAATTTACAATTTCTATATAGGGGCTTTTGTTTTGGTTTTTACCTTTTTAGCAAGGTATAAACGTAGTTTTGGAGAAGACAATTATTTCTTATCTGGATTTTCCTTGATAAGGATTTACAATAAATATAAACTAATAATATGGCTGATAATTGTTAGCCCGCTTTTAGCGGTTTTCATCTCAGGTAATCCTTCTTATTATTTAACCTACTCTATTTTTAAGTCGGATATGGAAGCGCCACCACTCCATATTTTGGTTACTAAATTTTGTTTTTTAGGTGTACTTTTTTCAGCATTAGTGATTTCGGTTTTGGGCTTAAAGGAGAAAGAAAAGCTTACAGGTTCCAATTTACCTTTACGTGTACTTTTGTACTTCTTTACATTTAGTGCTATATGGATCCATGGGAAAAGAAGTATTGTGGCTATTTTCTTCGCTGCACTATTTATCATGTTTTTCATTACTAAGCTATATAATGGAAAAAGAATTTTAAAACGTTTAGTTCTGTTTGTTTTCTTTTTTATAGGCTTTAACTCCTTTTATGGTAAAAATATCTCCAATGATTTTAGCGAGACATACAAGCGATTACGAATGGATTATAGTAGGGATTATAGTGTTAAGTTTTCAATATATAATGACCTAATTATTGAGAGAAACATATTGCCCAACCAATTTGATTCTTACATTTTTAATGTTTTACAATTTGTGCCTAGAAGTTATTGGGAAGAAAAACCATATCCTTATGCTGTTTATTTTACTAATGCTGTTTTTGGCGATTTTGGGTCCTATCACTTGTATGGTTGGGGTTTTACAACTAACATAATTGCGGAAGCAATATCTAATTTAGGAAGCTTTGGCTTTCTTATAGCTCCACTCATTATTATAATCATTTTACATTTTGAATCAAAAAGTAGAAATGCAATTTTCAAACTACTGTCCATAGTGATTGCAGTCTTATTATTTGTTTTACAACCCGCAAGTTTTGCTATAATCATAGTGTTTTATATGATTTTATTCTTAAAAAAGCAGTACCGATGAAAAAAGTTGCTTTCCTGGTAACAGGGCTCAATTCAGGTGGTTTAGAAAACTACTTACTTCGCTTCCTTACATTTTATGAAAATAAGATTGATGCTACTGTAGTCTGTAAGGGAGGTTACATAGGTATATTGAAAAAGGATTTTGAAAATCTCGGTGTGAATATTATTCCGATAGAAATCGGTTATTTTAATGCTGCAAAATTTTATGAGTTATATCAAATCTTAAAGAAGGGCGAATTTGATTCGGTATGTGACTTTACCGGTAATTTTGCTGCAATTCCACTTTATTTAGCAAAATTAGCTGGGATAAAAAATAGGCTTGCTTTCCATAGGGGGTCTAACAATAGATTTAAAGAAACTCCTATTAAAATGGTCTACAACAAGGCCATTAATAAGCAGTTACCTATCGTAGCTACTTCTGTGTTGGCAAATTCTAAAGCCGCTATGAACTTTTTCCATAATGGTATATGGAAAGACGACCCTAAATTTGAAGTGATCTACAATGGGATAAATGCCTCCCGGTTTTTAGACAGTGATGAAAACTTACGTAACGAGCTGAAAATTGACAAAGAAGCTTTTGTTGTTGGTCACGTGGGGCGTTACAATGAAGCTAAAAATCATAGAACCATTATTGAGGTAGCCATAGCACTTTGTAAGAAACATTCCAATATTTTATTTCTGCTTTGTGGTAATGGAGTAGATACGGAATTAAAAGCTAAAGTAGAGGCCGAAGGTTTAGAGGGGCAAATAAAGTTGCTGGGATATAGAAAGGATGTGGTAAAGGTGTTAAATACTTTAGATTGCTTTTATTTCCCCTCAATTAATGAAGGTCAACCTAATGCTTTAATAGAAGCGATGGTGGCTGGGCTTCCCTTTTTAGCTTCCGATATCGATCCTATAAAAGAAACAGTGCCAAAAGAGTTACACCATTGTCTTGTGTCACCTTTAGATATTGACCTGGCCGTAGATAGATTATTGGAAATTAAGGAAGATAAACCTAACAAATTAATATTAGCAGATTGGGCAATCAGTCATTTTTCTGCAAAAAAATGGTTTGATAAATTTTATTTGAAATTATGAAAATTACAATTGTTACAGATCATCGGTTTTTTAATCATCAAAACCAGATATATGATGATTATGTTTTTGACTATAATTTTTTTAAGAACTATTTAGATGTTTTCGATGAAGTTGAAGTGGTGTGTAGAGTGCAAGAGATAAATGATCTAGATTGTAAACTAGTTAAATCTAGTGGCCCTAAAATTAATTTTATTGCTTTACCAAATGAGCATGGTATTAAATGGTTTTTAAATGTTCAGCGCTATATCAAGAAAAAGTCATTATCTATTTTTAATACAGATTGCTTCTGCTTTAGATTACCATCAATGGCAGCCTGGGAAATATTTCGTTTAAATAGATTAAAGCGATTACCTTTTATATTTGAATCTATTGGTGATCCTGAAGACGCTATGGTTTCTTCTGAAGATTCTGTGGTAAAAAGAATACCCAGTAAGGTTTTTGGACACATCCTAAAAAACAGAAAGAGAGAGATTGTATATGGTGCAGAATCTGGAAGCTATGTAAGTATAGCTCATTTACAGAAAAAATATCCAATACAGCAGGGTAAAAGCACAGAATCTATTTCAAGCATTCGATTAGATGACCAATATATTTTACAGGATCGAAAAATATTTGATTTTGAAAAATCAATTAAAATCATTCATATCGGTTCTTTTATACCCTTAAAAAATCAGAAGGACTTAATCCAATCTTTTAAGATTCTTTTAGAACAATACCCGCAGGCTAAACTGGATTTTATAGGGGATGGCCCAACAAGAGCTTCTTGTGAACAGTTAGTTCAAGACCTACAGCTTTCTTCAAAAGTGTCTTTCCATGGGCAGGTTACCGGTTTTAATAATATAGTGAACTTATTGGATAAGGCTCATTTTTTTGTTCTCCCTTCTTTTAATGAGGGAATGCCCAGGGCACTTATAGAAGCTATGGCAAGGGGGTTAGTTTGTTTAGGTTCAGATAGAGGTGGGATTTCGGAATTATTAGAGAGCGAATATCTGTTTTCTGTTGGAGCATATAAGCAAATAGCGGATAAATTAAACGGGATCATAAGTGGCTCTTCGGCCGAGAAGCTGGAAAAAATAAGTCTAAGAAATATTAATACTGCAAAAGGTTTTGAAAATTCTATACTTCAAGCCAGGCGTAATAAATTACTAAAATCATTAAGAAATACTTTATGAGAGAGTTAAAAAATCAATTGAGGTATGTGCTTCCTTTGTGGTTTGTTTTTTTAATAACAAGTTGGTTCCCAGATAATAGGCTTACTATTAGATTTAGAGGTTTTTTGGCAAGTTTTTTTATGAAGAAATGTGGTAAGAACTTTACAATTGCTAAAGGTGTTATAATAAATAATCCACAAGGTTTAGTAATTGGTGATCATGTTTATATAGCTAAGGGCTGTTGGTTAAATGCAATGGCTGGATTAACAATTGAAGATGAGGTTATTTTCGCTCCTTACGTTGTTATTAGTACTACACAACATGTTTTTGATAATAATTCGGTGCGTTTTGGTGGGAGTATAGCAAACCCTGTTTTAATTGGAAAGGGGTCCTGGTTGGCTTCTCATGTTTCAGTTAAATGTGGTGTTGAAGTTGGTAAGGGCAATTTAATTGCTGCGAATGCATCGGTTACCAAAAGTACGCCCGATTTTAAAATACTAGGCGGTGTTCCTGCGAGGATCATTAAGGATAATGTAGATACAAAACCATCGTTCTCCTCCAGGGCGGAATTCGAAAAATCAATCAAATAATTAAGCTAGCTTAAGTTTTAGGAATATGAGGAAAAATAAAATATGCATAGTAATAGGTTCTGCTATGAATTTAAATAGTCTTTACAAAGATCAATTTAAATATTTAATGAAAAATGGTTATGAAGTTACAGGTGTAGCTCCTTCCGGAGAAGAACATAACTGGTTGCAAAAGGATGGTGTTAAAACTAAAGTGATTCACTTAAAACGACCCCCCTCTATTTTTAATGATCTATTTAGTGTACTTCAACTAAGTTATTTTTTTATTTTTAATAGATTTGATATTATAAGTGTTTCTACTCCAAAAGCGTCTTTAGTTGGTACGTTAGCAGCTAAAATCTCCTTACAAAATAATATTATTTATACTTTAAGAGGTAGAGCCTATGAGGGCGCTACAGGTTTTAAAAAGAAGTTTTATGAGTTTATTGAAAAATTTGTTTGCAATAATGCTAAAAAAGTATTCTGTATCTCACACGAATTGAGAAAAGATATTATTAAAAAGGGTATTTGTGAAGAAGACAAAATTTTCACTATAGGATCTGGATCCAGTAATGGGGTAGACTTATGTAAATTCTCCAGGGATAAAAATACTTTAGAAAAAGGAAATCAAATTAGGGCAAAATACAATATAGGGAAAGATGATTTACTTATTCTATATTCTGGAAGAATACGAAAAGATAAGGGCATTAATGAGTTAGTAGATGCTTTTAATGAATTGTGCCAAAATCATCCAAATGTATACCTACTAATTCAAGGAAAGTATGATTATTTTGACCCACTAAGCCCGGAAGTCATAAAGATTATTGAAGAAAACCCTAGAATAATAGAAGCCGGTTGGAAAAAAGATATAGAAGGCTATTATGCAGCCTCAAATATTTTTGCCTTTCCAAGTCATAGAGAAGGATTTGGCAATGTAGCCATAGAAGCTTCAGCAATGGGGTTGCCCGTCATTGGTTTTGATGTTATTGGCTGTAGGGAAAGTATTAAAAATGAGGTTTCTGGAATATTGGTCTCAGAAATAAATGCGCAAGTATTCGCAAAAAAGTTAGAAGAATTGATTCTGAACCCAAATTTAAGAAATAGATTAGGTACACAAGGAAAGGAATGGGTATATAATAGTTTTGATTCCAAAATGATTTGGAAACATCTCCTTAATATCTATGATGGTATGTTAGATAAAGAAAATTATGCTTTTAAAGCAAATAGATAGAATTCTAAAAATAATTTACTTTAATATTTTAGATAACTTGTTTTTTACTTTATAATATAAGCTATAATTAAACTTTCCAATCTTATTTTTTAAAGAACGGCTTTACTAATTTTTTGATTTAAAAAAACTTCAATTTTAAATACTTTAGGAAAGAAGAGTCAAGTATTCTTCCTGAAAATTGATTTTTAATATTTACTTAAACCTTATAAAAAACAATATTGTTGAGTATGAATCCCAGCAGTATTAAGATTTAAAATATGTAAGATTCTCAAGTAAAATTGTATTCGTCTAATAATTACCCCAAGCATTGTTGCGACATAATACAATTTCAGGTCTCTTACTAGATCAAAGTTATCAAACCCAACCTACTTATTATGAATATTTTAGAACAAAATGTGCTTCTGGAGCTATTTCAGAGGTATTATCTATTTTTTGCTATCGGCGTCTTTTTATTAGCCTTTGTATTAACCTGGTACTTTATACCAAAAGTACTATGGGTAAGTCGCGAAAAAGTATTAATGAAGGAAATTAATGAGCGGAGTTCCCACACCCAGGCTATTCCTCCCTTTGGTGGAGTTTCCTTCTTCCTTGTCCTCGTGCTAATTATAAGTATACTGCAGGCCTTAAGAACTTCGCCTACAGGGAATCATCTTCTTGTTGGTCTTACCTTTCTTTTTATGGCTGGTTTAAAAGATGATCTCGTAATTTCTTCTGCAAAACTCAAGTTTATTAGTCAGCTATTTGCCGCCGGGTTCATTATTTTCTCACCAGAATTACAGCTAACAAATTTACATGGATTTTTAGGAATATTTGAGATTCCGGAAATACTAGGGTACGCTCTAAAGCTGTTAATAGTAGTTGCTTTAATTAATGCTTATAACCTTATTGATGGTATAGATGGATTGGCCGGGATAGCCGGAATTGTAATATCCCTTACATACTCCTGGGTTTTTTATGCAACTGGCCATCCCTATTTTGTGTTGATAAGTCTATGTATAGCCGGTATTTTAGGCGCTTTTCTAAGATTTAATTTTTCGCCTGGCGTAAAGAAAATCTTTATGGGAGATGGTGGTAGTCTTATTATAGGCTTTATGATTGCTTTCTTAAGCCTTAAAATCTTAACAATGCAACCTTATGAGGCTGTAGTAGATGGAGGTCTTCTTCCAGAGAATAGACTGCTGTTTGCCTGTGCTGTTTTGTTTTTGCCCATTTTTGATACCCTGCGCGTAATTATTATTCGTTTAAAAAATGGAAAAACCCCCTTTGAGGCCGATCGTAACCATATGCATCACGTATTATTGGATAATGGACTAAGCCACAAGAAAGCCAGTTTTGTACTTGGAGGGCTAAACCTTTCGGTTATTATTTTTTATTTAGAGTTAAGTCGGGGATTAAAAAGTACTGGAATGAGCCTGGCAATGCTTGGTGTCTTTTTGATTGTTGCTATCGTTTTTGCGGGTCTAAAAAAGAAGGCGCAACAAAGAATTATTAAAAAGGCCGAACCGGAAGTACCAAAGGAAGAGTAGAAAATAAAGAAAAGAGATTATGCCTTTTTACTTAGGCACAGTTAGAAATCAAGACCTTATTAAGTTTTTAAACAAAAGTAACTTTCAATATAATTTTAAATAATGATAAGATTCCCCAAATTTTTTAAGTTTCCTGCTATAGTTTTATTCATACTAAGCCTTACCAGCTCCTGTGTTTCGCGAGAGGAAATAGTTTACTTTCAAGGACTGGAGAAGGCTGAAGCAGTAATGGATAAACAAAAAGAAAATAGCCTAAAGATTAAGCCCAACGATTTACTTACTATAAGTGTTTCGGCAGCCGAACAAACTGCAGCTCTACCCTTTAACCTTCCGGTAATTGGGGTGTCTCAAGGAGGTTCAGATATGGGTATGAGCGTTACTGGAAGGCAACAATTGCAAACCTACCTGGTAGAAGATAATGGCAAGATAGATTTTCCTGTATTAGGTAATATAGTTGCCGAAGGCCATAGCCAACAGGAATTGGCTGCAAAACTTAAAGAAAAAATTAGAAGATATGTTCAGGACCCTATTGTAAATGTAAGGCTGGTTAATTTTCAAATTAGTGTGTTGGGTGAAGTCAATCGCCCAGGAACCTTTGATATTCAGGATGCTTATTTCACTTTACCACAAGCCCTGGGGATGGCAGGCGACTTAAGCATTTACGGAAAAAGGGATAATGTTTTAGTAATGCGGGAAATAAATGGAGTCACTACCCATGCCTATCTAGATCTAGGTGATGCTAATGTTATTAATTCACCTTATTATTATTTACAGCAAAACGATGTGGTGTATGTAGAGCCCAACGGCCCACAACGTCAAAGCGCTAGTTATAACCGGAATGCGGGTGTGTATATTTCTATAGCTTCAGTTTTAGTTTCAGTAGCCGTACTTTTAACAAGATAAGAATTATGTCTCAACAATCTTTACAAAATCGACCTCAGGAAGATCAGATTAACCTGAGGGAAGAAATTGAAAAATATTTATATTATTGGCCCTGGTTTGTGATGGGCGTAATCCTATGTTTGCTAATTGGGGTCTCATACCTTAAACTTACTACTTCTCAATATAGTACTACTGCCAGTATTATTATTAAAGACGAGAAAGGTAAAGGTCCAACTTCTGAAATGGCCGCTTTTACCGATCTAGGCCTTTTAAGTGGCATGGGAGCCAGTAGTATTGAAAATGAAATTGGTATTTTAAAGTCTAAGACTTTAATGACCCAAACCATTAAGGCATTGAATCTTAATATTAATTATTTTGAAGAAGAGAGTCTAAAGACTAAAGAACTTTATACTAAAACACCTTTTAAAGTTGTAGCGCTCCAGCTGAATGAGAAAGACCTGGTACATGCTATTAATGAAGGTTTAGGGAATACATATTATATTATCCCGAAATCTGACGAATATTTTCATTTGATTAATGTAGAGACGGATGAAGAAATAGAAGGGAAGTTTGGAGTAACGTTAGAAATAGATTTTGCCACAATTATAGTGGAAAAAACCGGAATAAACCAGGAACAGGATGCAGGGAAAATTGCTGTTCGTTTTAGTCCGATGGAGTCTGTAATTGCAAAGTATCGAGGGGCAGTTCAGGTTAATTTAACCGATAAGAATTCAAGTTTACTACAATTGAATTTGGTAGATCCGGTAAAGGAAAAGGCACAGGATATTTTAGATCAGTTAATTTTAGAGTATAATCAGCAGGCAATTGAAGATAAAAATTTGGTGGCGAGTAATACCGCTAAGTTTATAGATGAAAGGCTAGCTATAATAAACCAGGAGCTGGATTCAGTAGAAGTAGGTAAAGAGGAATTTAAAGAGTCGAATCAGCTTACAAATATAGAGGTCGAATCGGAGCAGTTTATTGAAAATGCCAGCGATTATAAAAAGCAACAACAGGAGGTTGGAACTCAATTGGAACTTGCCAATGCCATGATAACTTATCTGGAAACGGGTACTAATTCAGATCTTCTGCCGGCAAACTTGGGGATTCAGGAAGATGGAGTAAATGATATCATTAAAGAATATAATACCTTAGTTCTTGAACGCAATAGGGTTTTAAGTGGCTCAACCGAAGAGAATCCAGTAGTCTTAAGGCTAAATTCGCAAATAAACCAAATGCGCGCCAATGTTTTACAAAGTTTGGAACGAATGCGCAACAACTTTAGGATTGCCCAGGAAGATTTGGACCGCCAAATGGCGGTTATTGGTTCGCAAATATCTTCTGTTCCTGCAAAGGAGAGACAGTATAGGGGTATAGAAAGACAACAAAATATTAAAGAAGCATTGTATCTATTCTTGCTGGAAAAACGAGAAGAGAATTCGCTTTCACTTGCGGTTACGGCTCCTAAAGCAAAAATTGTGGACAATGCCTATAGTGGAAATAAACCGGTATCTCCAAAATCAAAGATTATATTATTAGCTGCTCTTATTTTAGGCTTGCTAATCCCCTTTCTCATTATTTACTTGAAGAATTTATTAAATAATAAAGTTACCGATAGAACCGATATAGAAAGTGCGACGAAAACAATACCAATTGTTGGAGAAATTCCCAGGATTTCGAGAAAGGAAAATGATTTAATAGCTGTAAACGATAGGTCGGTGCTTTCAGAGGCTTTTAGGATTATGGTTACCAATCTCCAGTATTTACTGGTAAATGCAGGCTATAAAGATAAGGGGGTGAAATTATTTGTGACTTCTACAGTGAAAGGTGAAGGTAAAACCTTTACAGCCTTTAATCTTGCCATTACTTTTGCAAATATGGGCAAAAAGGTAATTATTGTTGGGGCCGATCTAAGAAACCCGCAATTACAGCGTTATGAGTCTAATGCCCGTCAATATTCAGGTGTTAGTGATTATTTATATAACGATAAAGTGAAGCTTCAGGATATTATAGCACAATCTAAAGCGAATGAAAAATTAGATCTTATAGCTTCTGGCAATATTCCACCAAACCCATCAGAATTGCTTAGAAGTGACCGAATGGGGCATTTATTAAAAGAATTGGAGGAAATATATGATTATATTATTGTTGATACAGCACCGGCTATGTTGGTAGCCGATACTTTTTTGATAAATAAGTATGCCGATTTAACCTTATATGTTGTAAGAGCGGGTTATACCGAAAAGAAATTGCTAGGATTTGCCGAAGATTCTAAAAATGAAGGCAAGCTGCACGATGTTAGTTTTGTACTGAATGATGTAGAGCTCGCTAATTTTGGTTACGGAAATAAGTACGGATATGCCTATGGTGAAGAGAAAAAATCTTTTTTCCGTAGACTAAAAGATAAAGCGGCAATCTTTTGAATTGCTTTTCAATTTTAAAAACAGATTGTTTCTCCCAATGAAAACCGGGATCGCAATGACGGTTTTGTTTAGCCTAACGTCATTGCGAAAAGGCGAGAACCAATGCGGCAATCTCTTGTTGTAGAGAAAATAGTAAAGAAGGAGAAGAGTGAAGGAGAAAACAAAAGACGACTACAACTAATCAACCCACAACCGAGAATTGAAACCGCCAACCTCCAACTGACAACCACTTCTCGATACATCCCGATTCTATCGGGACACTCGAATTGAAATCACGTCTTTACGAGAAATAGATTGATTAGAGGGAAATTGATGACGCGACAATCTTTTCTTCTTTAACTCGAATGCTATTAACAACTCAATTAATATCTATCAATGATAAAAAAAATAGCCTTGGCAGGCTTTCTCAGCTTAATGTCCCTGGGCAGTTATGCACAATGGGATTTTTCAGGTTCAGTAAATCTTAATGCTTACCTTCATGATGGCGAATTACAACGTCTTCCATTTTGGATGTACCATAATCAGCGTGCCCGGGTTTCTGAAGAAACTAATATTTCGGGCTGGATTTCAACCAGGACATTTAGGGAGTTCAATAATGGAAATTCTCTGGAGATTGGAGCAGGGATATTATATCAGGATGGAATAAGGGATAAAATCTTTTTAGATGAGGTTTATGCAGCTTATAATAACTCCTGGCTGGAAGCTGTAATAGGAAGGAAACAGAGAAAAGAGCTTTATAAAGGCCTTAGTGCCACCAACGAAAGTATACTTTGGTCTTTAAATGCAAGACCAATGCCCGGGATATCTTTGGCCACCAACCGCACAATCTTTTTTAGCCCTCAATCGGCTTTTGGCTTTGAAGCGCATTGGAGTGATTATTTGATGGGAAAAGATCGGTTTGTAAGGAATACTCTTTTACACCACAAAGGCTTTAAACTGGTATATCGCCCAAGTCCCGACTTTGAGATAAAAGCCGGAATTCGTCATTTTGCACAGTGGGCCGGCGATTCCCCTGAATCAGGAAAACAACCAGATGGATTTTCAGATTATCTTAAAGTGGTTATGGGAAGAGAAGGTGGGGAGAATGCTGTTAATGGTGATCAAATTAATGTTTTGGGTAATCATTTAGGTTCTTATGAGCTGGAAATAAGAAAAAGGCTTTCTTCTGAAATGCAATTGCAATTTATTTATAACCATATGTTTGAAGATGGAACCGGAAGCCGATTTTCAAACTTCCCCGATGGACGCTACGGACTTTTCCTTGATTTTGATGATAAGCGTCGCTTGCTTAATGGTATATTATATGAATTTTACTATACGAGAAACCAGAGTATTAATTCGGGTGCTCCCCATAACAATGATAATTATTTGAACAATTTTCTAACCTATCATTCTGGTTTTACGTATGAAAATAGAATTCTTGGAGCACCGTTTTTTACTTATGATAAAGCCTTGGATCGGGTTGTGAACAATAAGTTTAGTGCTCACCACCTGGGACTTTCAGGGAGTTTTTCTAATTATTTTGTAAGTTATCCCTGGAAGTTGTTGTTAAGCTTTTCTCATAATGAAGGAAGGCATGGCGCTTTTTTCGTGCCTAATAAAGATGTCTATTCTGGTTTGTTTGATATACGTTTGTTGCAATCTTTTGTGGAGTTAAATCTGCAACTAGGGCTGGAAGTAAGCAACCTTGCAGAACCTTTATACGGCCTGGGTATAAACTTGCGAAAAGAGTTCTAAATTTTATTCTTACCAGTTTCAGCACGCAGTAATTTAGTATGCAGTCTCAATATGCATTATTCAATTTTATAAATTCTGTAGCTAAAATTTAAAAAGCTCCTTCTCTTTTTAAGGGAAGGTGGTGCATCGCAGAGGTCCCGGAAGGGTTTCTTGTTCAGTAAGCAGTGTGCAGTTTCGGTAAGCAGTAATTTAGTATGCAGTATGCGGTTTCAGCACGCATTTTTTATAGATTTTTATCCAGCGCACTAGACATGAAGCTTTCGATATCCAACTTAACGAACTAACGAATCCCGAACCAACCATTTTTCTTCTAAATCTCTCCCTTCATAATCTCTGAAAATATTTCAAAAGATCGTAATCTATCATTGTGGTCATAGATGTGGGAAACTGCAATAATCTCATTTACGCCTGTTTCTTGAATAAAAGCATTGGTTTTTTCTTTTACTGTTTTAGCATCCCCAATAAATGCATATTTAAGCATTCGTTGAAAACCTGGGTGAGCAAGAATTTCTTTATGCTCACTGGTAAACTCTTCCGGAGGCTGCATATAATCTATATTTCCGCTCATCACGCCAAGCATCATTTTAATAAGCGATGTCGATATTTTTTCAGCTTTAGCCGTTGTGTCGGCAGCGATTATATTTACCCCGGCCATAGTATAGGGTTCTTGTAGAAATTTTGATGGTTTGAAATTATTGTGATAAATACTAAGCGCCTGGTGTAGTTGGGCAGGTGCAAAATGACTGGCAAAAACGTATGGCAGGCCTTGTTCAGCCGCGAGTTGGGCACTATCTGTACTGGAACCCAAAATATAAACAGGAACATTTACACCCTCTGCCACGGTGGCCCGTACCTGTGCCTTTGTATTCTCTGCAGAAAAATAGTTTTGGATTTTTTTTACTTCCTCGGGAAACTTAAAAACCGACTTCATTCTATCTGAGCGGATTTCCTGTGCGGTAACTTGATCGGTGCCAGGAGCTCTTCCCAGTCCTAAATCTATTCTATTGGGATATAGTGTGCCCAGGGTGCCAAATTGTTCGGCAACAATTAAAGGGGAGTGATTAGGAAGCATAATCCCACCTGAGCCTACTTTAATCTTGGAAGTACCACCTGCAATATATCCTATTAATACTGAAGTGGCAACACTGGCAATACTTAGCATGTTATGATGCTCGGCAAGCCAAAACCTGTTGTATCCCAGTACTTCGGCTTTTTGTGCAAGGTCTAAACTTCTGTCAAAAGTTTCTTTAACATTAGAGTCTCTAGCTACGGTGGCCAATTCAAGAATCGAATAGGGGATATCCCTTAATTTTATATCCATTTTAGGTGTATTTTATATCTGTACATAGCCGAAATAGGTGAGAAATCCTTACAGAAAATCCACATAAACCCTTTATTTTCCAACTATTTTCAGGTGTTCTACTAATAAAAAGTTAAAAGTGTAATTGTGTTTTTGTCTGTAATTCGGTAACAAAAAAGTCTTTTAAGTACTTTTTTGTTACGAAAAATTGAATTAATTTAGATATATTAACAACTAGGAGTTAAATTTCGCATAAAAAGTTTCTGCCCGTTAAGTATACCTATAATTTAGCCTAAAACAAACCAATAAAATTAACACCTATGGCATCTTACTTGAATACCAACGAAATAAGATTGAGCCTTCAGCAACTGGTGAAACAATATGTTGAAGAGTGCGAATCTTGTAAACAACTCTCTGATGAATTTGTTAGCCTGATTAAACATAATTTTTGTGCTAAATATGTTTACTATAACAAAGAGAAACAGCAAATTGAAATAGGGATTGAGGCTTCTGAAGCTCCAGACACGTATCCGGACATTAAAATTTATAAATTTCCGGTAAAGAAAGCGGTAAAATGGTTGGATAAATCATTTAAAGATCAAAAACGAGATTTAGAATTTTATGGGAAACTTCTAAATAGGAATGATAACTTTAATTCCTCTGAAATTGTTTTGATGAATAGATAAGGATTTAATCACCAGTAATTAGCCGCCTAAGTAATTTTATTCGTTGTTCTTTTTTTTTAGTAAAACGAATAAAGTTATGTAGGCGGTTTTTATATATCTGCTTTTTATTTTTAGAATATGAATATAGAAATAGCAAGAATATACGAAGATAAAAAGGATTCGAAAAATATAAGGATTTTAGTCGACAGGCTCTGGCCCCGGGGCATCTCTAAAGAAGATGCATCTTTAGGTTATTGGCATAAAGAATGGGCGCCAGGAGATGATTTACGAAAGAAATTTCATTCAAATAAAGTTTCCTGGGATGAGTTTAGAAAAAGTTATAGGATAGAATTAAAGAAGAATAAAGAAAACATTTTAAAAGATTTAGAAGAACTGGATAAAAGAAAAACGCTTCAACTTTTATACGGATCTAAGGATAAAAAGCATAATCACGCCTTAGTTTTAAAAGAATTTTTGGAAGATCTTTAAAGTAAGCCGTAACTTATTTAGCCAGATCTTCCATAATCATTTTAGCATGTATCCGAGAGTTTTCTATAAACCATTTATGAGTTTCTACGCCGCCACAAATAACTCCTGCAAGGTAAATTCCCTTTACATTCGTTTCCATTGTTTCCTTATTATATTGCGGGATTTTTTTTCCATCATCAGATAGATTAATACCCATACTTTTCAGAAAATCAAAATTAGGACGGTATCCGGTAAGTAGGAGTACAAAGTCGTTTTCCAGGGTTGTTAAGCCTTCCGGAGTATCAATAACTACCTGATTTGGCCTAATTTCCTTTAAGTTGGCATTAAAGAATGCCTTAATGCTACCTTCTTCAATTCGGTTAATAATATCAGGGCGAACCCAATATTTTACCCTGGGGCCAATATCTTCCTTTCTAACTATCATGCTAACATCACCACCTTTTCGGTATATTTCAAGGGCTGCATCTACAGCCGAATTGCTAGCACCAACCACAACGGTTTTTAAGGTGGCATAATAATGCGGATCTCCGTAATAATGGGCCACTTTAGGCAAATCTTCTCCGGGGATATTCAAATAATTTGGGATATCGTAAAAACCGGTGGCAACCACTATATTCTTTGCTTCGTATTCTCCTTTAGAACTGGTTATTTTGTGAATTTCTCCTTGCGATTTTACTTTGGTAACTTTTTCAAATAAATTGATGTTAATTTTATTTGAAGTGGCTATTCGCCGGTAATATTCTAGCGCCTCGGCTTTTCTGGGTTTCGGGTTGTTGCTGATAAAAGGGATGCCATTCAACTCTAGTTTTTCTGATGTAGAAAAGAAGGTCATGTTGTTCGGGTAATGGTATAACGAATTTACCAAACAACCTTTTTCCAGGATGAGGTACGACAGATTTTTTTTCTCTGCTTCGAGGGCGCAGGCAATACCAATAGGGCCGCCACCTATTATAATTAAATCGTAAATGTTTTTAGGAGTTTGCAAGATTTTTTAAGTCTTTTATGGTTTCTACCTGATCTTCAGCTTTAAAGACATAACTGCCGGCCACCAAAATATCTGCACCGGCCTTTACCAGTTGAGAAGCATTTTCATTGGTTACTCCACCATCAATTTCAATTAAAGTAGCGGCATTATGCGTAACGATAAGCTCCTTTAAACGTTGCACTTTTTGGTAAGTGTTTTCAATAAAGCTTTGCCCGCCAAAACCTGGATTTACACTCATGATGCATACTAGGTCGATATCATTAATCACATCTTTCAATAAATCTACATTCGTATGGGGATTTATGGCTACACCGGCTTTCATTCCTTCGGCCTTTATTGCTTGCAGCGTACGGTGTAAATGGGGGCAGGCTTCGTAATGTACCGTTAGATTATCGGCTCCCAATTTTGCAAATTCTTTAATGTACCGATCAGGATCTACAATCATTAAATGAACATCAATGGTCTTTTCTGCATGCTTGGAAATAGCCTGAAGTACGGGCATTCCAAAGGAGATGTTGGGTACAAAAACACCATCCATAATATCTATATGAAACCAGTCGGCTTCACTTTTGTTCACCATTTCAATATCACGCTGAAGATTGGCAAAATCGGCAGCAAGTATAGATGGAGCAATAAGTTTTGTTGTCATAGTTTTTGTGCTGTATGTATGTACACGCAAAAATAACAAGATTATACGTATTTGATGCTTTCTGTAAAATTATTTAAGAGGCAGTTTTTATTTCATATAACTTCATCATAAACTTAAATATTGGACGGTTTAAAAAATATGGTAATTATGTTCTTAGAGAGGAGGAACGCTTTTAGATTCTAATTTGTTAAATGTAATTAATAAAGGCATATAAAAAAACCCCGGTTCATCACGCCGGGGTCATTCATCAATCAAAAAACGAACAGTTATGTTAGCCGGCCGTCGCCGGAGTTAACTGTTGTCACCTTAAATATCTTAACCTAAATAGGTTTTTAAAATCTTACTTCTTGAAGTATGCTTTAATCTTCTTATTGCTTTTTCTTTAATTTGTCTAACTCTTTCTCTGGTAAGATCAAAAGTTTCCCCAATTTCTTCAAGCGTCATAGGGTGCTGGTCTCCAAGCCCAAAGTATAAACGAATTACATCAGCTTCACGCGGAGTTAAAGTTTCTAAAGCACGCTCTATCTCGGTTCTTAAAGACTCGTGTAAAAGTTCTTTATCGGGATTTGGAGATTCTCCAGAACGTAAAACGTCATAAAGGTTAGAATCTTCACCTTCTACCAGTGGAGCATCCATAGAAACATGACGTCCGGAATTCTTCATAGATTCCTTAACATCATTAATAGTCATATCCAGCTCTTTCGCTATTTCTTCTGCGCTTGGTGGCCGCTCGTGAGATTGCTCAAGAAAAGCAAAGGTTTTGTTGATCTTGTTTATAGATCCAATTTTATTTAGTGGTAAACGAACAATACGTGATTGCTCTGCCAGTGCCTGAAGAATAGACTGGCGAATCCACCATACAGCATAGGAGATAAATTTAAAACCACGAGTCTCATCAAAACGTTTCGCAGCCTTAATCAATCCTAAATTTCCTTCATTAATAAGGTCGGGTAGGGTTAACCCCTGATTTTGATATTGTTTTGCCACCGACACCACAAAACGTAAATTCGCTTTGGTTAATTTTTCCAAAGCGCGGTCATCACCCGCTTTAATGCGTTGTGCTAATTCTACCTCTTCATCGGCAGTAATTAGATCAACCTTACCAATTTCTTGCAAATACTTATCTAGCGAAGCAGTTTCACGGTTCGTTACCTGCTTCGTAATCTTAAGTTGTCTCATCTATCGTCTCCTTGGATTTTAATTGTGAATAGCTCTTGTATTAGTTTATACGTAAAGACTCGTCTAAATGTTACAGAAAACCGTAATTATTTTTTTATTTTAAAAAACCGTGTAGAGTTTTTTATAGCCTTTTGGCTGGTGTATAGGATGATACACGCTTTTTGGCGTCTAAGATATTTTTGAAGAATTGGATGCTTTTAAAAATTATTTTCGCTAAAAAGCTTATATCACCTGTAACGTAGATTGCATACTACACTTATAATTTAATGCTTTGTTGATAGGTAGCCAGGTAACTTATTCATTAAATAGTATATTGTTTTAGGTTTTAAGTACTTCGTAGACGTTCCCCTACGGGTCGGGCTTTTCGCTGCAAGTCCGCGTTCGTTGCACTCACTGTGGGCTTTCCACTGCAATCCCTAACGCATAAAAAAGTTTGCAGTCTCAGTCTTAGGTTTGCAGTTGGGGTAACAGTATATATTTCAGTGTAGCAAACTAACGAATCACGATGTAAGGAATGCATAATCTTACTAGCCTCTACCCACTAGCAACTCAGGTAGATATGTAGTTTGCAATCGCCGAAGTTTTACTAAAACATTTCTAACATATAAGAAAAGGCATAAAAAAATCCCCGAAAAAAATTCCCGGGGATTTAATTTGTAAAGATAAAGACTAATTAGTCTTTATTTCTACGATCTTTTTGATCTCTACCTCGACGATCATCACGACTACGATTGTCTCTAGAGCCGCGGTTATCGCGATTACTATCTCTAGGCGGACGAGACTGATAACCTTCTGGTTTTTCCAATAAAGCCTTTCTTGAAACTTTTTCCTTTCGGGTTTTAGGGTCTATACCAAAGTACTTTACATCTATTATATCACCAAGGTTTACAATATCAGTAACATTGTCGGTTCTTTCCCAGGCAAGCTCAGAAATATGTAATAGCACCTCGTTTCCGGGAGCGTCTACATACTCTACTACTGCACCAAAGTCCAATACCTTAATTACTTTCACCTCGTAAACACTTCCTTTTTCAGGTTTAAAGGTAACTGAGTCTATTTTAGCCAGAACTTTGTCAATTCCCGCCTGATCTGTTCCTAGAATTTCAACAATACCTTCCTCGGTTTCTGGATCTTCATTGATCACAATCTCAGTTCCGGTAGTTTTTTGCAGTTCCTGGATTACCTTTCCGCCAGGCCCAATAAGTGCACCAATAAACTCATTAGGAATTCTTCTGGTGATAATTTTTGGAGCGTGTGCTTTTACCTGCTCATTTGGTTGAGCAATAGTATCAGTAAGTTTTTCAAGGATATGTAGTCTTCCTGCACGTGCTTGTTTCAAGGCTTTTACTAAAATTTCGTAAGGAAGTCCTTTTACTTTTATATCCATTTGGCAAGCAGTAATTCCGTCGGCTGTTCCGGTTACTTTAAAGTCCATATCTCCAAGGTGATCTTCATCTCCAAGGATATCTGAAAGTACCGCGTGACGTTCGCCATCAGAAATTAATCCCATAGCAATACCAGATACAGGTTTTGTCATTTTTACCCCGGCATCCATCATGGCCATAGTTCCGGCGCAAACCGTTGCCATAGAAGACGATCCGTTAGATTCTAATACTTCTGAAACTACTCTTACCGTGTAAGGGTTGTTCTCAGGAATCATTCCTTTTAATGCACGCTGGGCAAGGTTTCCGTGTCCAATTTCACGTCTTGAAGTACCTCTAATTGGGTAAGCTTCTCCTGTACAAAATGGAGGGAAATTATAATGTAGGTAAAAAGTTTCTTCACCCTGGTGTGTTGGCATGTCTATGGTATTGGCTTCTCTGGAAGTACCTAAAGTTACCGTTGCCAATGCTTGAGTTTCCCCACGAGTAAAAATAGCCGAACCGTGTACCGATGGTAAATAATCGGTTTCACACCAAATAGGTCTAATCTCGTCGGTTTTTCTACCATCAAGACGAATACCTTCGGCAAGAGTAAGTTCTCTTACTGCCTCTTTTTCGGTTTTGCTATAATATTGTTTGATTAGCTTTTCGTTTTCTTCTAATTCTTCTTCAGAAAATAAAGCCAGTACTTCTTCTTTTACGGCAGCAAAAGCTTCACTACGTTCTTTTTTGCTGTGGCCACCTTTGGCAATCTCGTAGATTTTATCGTAGGCAGCTTCCCGAACTTTTTGCTCAATATCTTCTTTCTCTTCAGCGGTAGCATATTCCCTAACCGGTTTTTTGCCAAAAGCTTCTGCAAGGCGTACTTGAGCGTCTATTTGTTTTTTAATATGTTCGTGGGCAAATTGGATGGCTTCAGCCATTTCTTCTTCAGAAATTTCTTTCATCTCACCTTCTACCATCATCACAGAATCTGCAGAAGCACCAATAATCATATCAATATCTGAATCTTGTAACTGGCTGCGGCTTGGATTTATTATAAACTCTCCATCTATTCTTGCTACACGGGCTTCAGAAATAGGAGTTTCAAAAGGAATATCAGAAAGTTGAATAGCAGCCGAAGCAGCAAGTCCTGCCAAAGCATCTGGCATTACTTCTTCGTCATGAGACATCAGCTGAATCATTACCTGGGTCTCTGTTTTATAATCTGATGGGAAAAGCGGGCGCAAAACACGGTCTACAATTCTCATGGTTAAAACTTCGCCGTCACTTGGTCTTGCTTCTCTTTTAAAGAAACCACCCGGGTAGCGTCCTGCGGCAGCAAATTTTTCTCTGTAATCTACAGTTAGTGGAAAGAAATCCATAGTACTTTCTTTATAAGAAGATACTACGGTACAAAGCAACATAGCGTTGCCCATTTGAACAACAACCGACCCGTGGGCCTGTTTTGCTAATTTTCCGGTTTCGATAGAGATTTCTCTTCCATCTCCTAAATCGATAACCTCTTTAAATGTTTGTGGAATCATAATTTTGAATTCTTCGTTTGATCTGAATAACTTCACCAGATCTTTTTGTTAAACAATGGTCTCCGCCTATACCGGACGGCCGGGTGTTGTGTTGTTGTGTGTTGTGTAGACCAATGAAAAACTACTCTCTTTGAGCGACAATTTTCTCGATAATCCTCTTGTATAAGGTCTCTTAGAGATACTTTATTTGATAATCGAGATTTAAATTACTTCGGGTAGGGTAATTACTTTTAGTTTAATAAACGCACCTAAAACAAAGTAATTTATAAATTATTATTATAAAAAAAGGGGGCGTAAAGCCCCCTCTGAAATTTATTTTCTTAATCCTAACTCTTTAATAATAGCACGATATCTCATGATATCTTTCTTTTTTAAGTAGTCAAGTAAGCTTCTTCTTTTACCAACCAATCTTACCAAAGAGCGTTCTGAGTTAAAGTCTTTACGATTCTTTTTTAAGTGGTCTGAAAGATGAGAGATTCGGTAAGTGAACAATGCAATTTGTCCTTCTGCAGAACCAGTATCGGTTTTGCCTTTTCCGTGTTTCTCAAAAATTTCTTCTTTTTTTTCTTTGGCTAAATACATTCCAATATTAATTTTAATGATTTTTATGTATTGACAGTTTTTCCGTCAGGCGGCAAAGATACTACTTTAAATATAATTACCTACTCAAAGAAAAATTTATTTTAAGCCCTTACTGGTTGATTTTGAATAAGATCTAAATAAAGATTTACTTTATCCTTAAGCTCAGACCTTTTTGTTATGAAATCTAAAAAGCCGTGTTCTTTTAAAAACTCTGAAGTTTGAAAATCTTTTGGAAGGTCTTTCCCGGTAGTATCTTTTACTACCCGTGGGCCCGCAAAACCAATTAAAGCACCAGGTTCTGAAATATTGATATCTCCTAACATCGCGAAAGAGGCGGTAGTACCTCCGGTAGTTGGATCTGTGGCTAGTGAAATATACGGAATACGAGCTTCTGCTAATTGTGCCAGCCTAACCGAAGTTTTTGCTAATTGCATTAGAGATAAAGCGGCTTCCTGCATTCTCGCCCCACCAGATTTAGAGATAATCATGAAGGGAATTTGATTTTTTAGTGAATAATCTGCTGCCCGGGCAATCTTCTCACCTACAACAGAACCCATCGAGCCACCAATAAACCTAAAGTCCATACAGGCAATTACAAGGTCTTTTCCTTTAGACTTTCCAACAGCGGTACGCACGGCATCGTTAAGCTCGGTCTTTTCCTGAGCTGTTTTTAAGCGCTCGGTATATTTTTTAGTGTCCTTGAAGTTTAAAGGGTCTTTAGAAGTCATACCCTTATCCAATTCTTTGAATTTATTATCATCAAAAAGGATTTTAAAATATTCTTTACTACCAATTCTTACGTGATATCCGTCTTCCGGACTTACATAAAAATTACTTTCTAATTGCTCTGCATCTACAATCTTACCGGTAGGTGATTTATACCAAAGACCCTTTGGAACATCTTTTTTGTGTTCTGTGGGTGTTTGAATTCCTTTTTGTGTTCTTTTAAACCAAGCCATATATTTTTCAGGTTTCAGGTTTTGGTTTATTGTATGGGAAATAAACCAAAAGTTTTACTTAAAATAAAAACAGCCGGAATTTTAAAATTCCAGCTGTTTTAAAAAATTAAATTTATAGAGTGTTTACGTTATTAAGGTCTTCGAAAGCCTTTTTTAGTCGGGCTTTAAAAGTAAGTTCTCCTTCACGTAACCATTTTCTTGGATCGTAATGCTTTTTGTTAGGTACATCGTCTCCTTCAGGATTACCAATTTGGGCAGCAAGATAATCTTTCTTTTCTCCCATATAATCGCGAATTCCTTCAAGGTAAGCATATTGAAGGTCTGTATCTATATTCATTTTAATTACGCCATAGCCAATTGCTTCGCGAATTTCTTCAACTGTAGAACCGCTACCTCCGTGGAATACAAAATCAATATTGTTTTCTTCCACACCATATTTTTCTGAAATATACTCTTGCGAATTTTTAAGAATTTTTGGTGTAAGTTTTACGTTTCCTGGTTTGTAAACCCCGTGTACGTTTCCAAAAGCAGCAGCAATAGTGAATTGGTCACTTACTTTGCTTAATTCTTCATAGGCATAAGCTACCTCCTCTGGTTGGGTGTATAATTTTGAAGAATCGATATCGGTATTATCTACACCATCTTCTTCACCTCCGGTAACTCCAAGCTCAATTTCAAGTGTCATTCCCATTTTGCTCATTCTTTCCAGATATTTCTTGCAGGTTTCAATGTTCTCCTCAAGCGACTCTTCTGAAAGATCTATCATATGCGAGCTGTATAACGGCTTTCCAAATTGCTCGAAATGTTTTTCACTGGCATCAAGTAAACCGTCTACCCAGGGAAGTAATTTTTTCGCGCAATGGTCTGTATGTAAAATTACCACGACACCATAAGCTTCAGCAAGTTCGTGTACATGTTTAGCGCCTGCTACAGCTCCTAAAATAGCAGCTTTTTCATTTTCGTTAGACAAACCTTTTCCAGCGTTAAACTGGCCACCCCCATTGGAAAACTGAATGATTACCGGAGAATTTAATTCGGCAGCGGTTTCCATTACAGCATTCATACTGCTGGAGCTTATTACGTTTACTGCGGGAAGGGCAAAGCCCTTTTTCTTGGCGTAATTAAAAATTTCTTGTACTTCTTTTCCTGTAGCTACGCCAGGTTTAATGTTATGACTCATAATTTTAGTTGAATTAGAAATACAAAAATAAGAAAATATGTTAGCTTAGAAAGGATAATTGATACCTACATTGTAGACGGCGTGATTAAAGTTGTAATCTCTTAACCAGCGATTGCCTTCAGGCAGGGCAGGGTCGTAGGTTTTAAAGCCAATATCAAATCTTAAAACAAAAAAGTTAAAATCGTACCTTAGTCCAAAACCGGAACCTATGGCGATGTTTTTAAGGTCTGCAAAAGACTCGAAAGTCGCTTTTTCGTCTTCAACAATATCCAGTACATTCCAAATATTTCCAACATCAATAAAAACGGCCGAATTTAAAGAGCCAAATAAATTATAACGATATTCGGCATTAAGGGCCAGTTTCATATTAGCCTCGTTAAATTCATTTCGGCCGCCACTGCTTCCGGGGCCAAGGTCGTAGGCTCGCCAGGCTCTGTTGTCGTTAGGGCCTCCGGCAAAAAAGCTTCTTACAAAAGGGATGCTGTTTGCATTTCCATAAGGGATGGCTACCCCTCCAAAAGCACGGAATGCGAAGATATTGTCCCTGCCTAAATCCCAATGCTTAATAAAATCGAGTTCGGTTTTAACATATTGGGAATAATTAACCCCTAATACACTATAAGTTCCATTCTCATTTTTGGTGAAATCGGCCAGGGAAGAAATGGCAGATAGTACATTTCCGGCAGTTTCTATTTTAAATCTAAATCGGGTAAACTCCTGGTCGTATAGATTCTTCTTGGTATTCCATAAATAGGTGTAATTGGTAGCGAATATAAGGTTGTTCTCGGTAAGACGCTTTTTGCGCTCTCCTATGTTATTTACCAGTCGTTTTTGGTCTTGGTTTAAGCCAGTGGTTCCTCCGGTATTGTTAGAAATGTCCCTAATGAAATTTTCAGCACCCGTAGGAATACTTAACAAGCCTTCTGAATTTAAATACGAAGGATTGGTCACTATATTTCCCGACTGGATAATTTGGTTTAGATCGTTATAAGAATTCCTATATACATTAAAGTAATTATCTATATTCAGGTTTCTTACATATTGAATATTTAAAAAATCCAGGCGATTTGAAAGCTTTGAAGAAGGATTCCATCTATAATTAAGAATGCCCGTAAGGTTACGTTTGTCGAGCCCAATATTGTTTTGAGTGCTAACCCCAAGGCTAAGTGATGTAAAGGGTTGCATGTATTTTGGAATAAAACGATCTGTATTAATAGGTAGAAATATTCGTGGGAAAGTAAGTTTTAGGTCGGCTCCAATTTCTGAAATATCAAAAAAGCGATCGTCATTGCCACTTATAGCGGCGTCTGTAGAAGAACCTATGCTTCCACGGCCTGAAATTTCAAAATTTTCAGCTCCTTTAAATACGTTTCTTATTAAAAGTGACCCCCCAAAACCAATCCCGAATTTTTGGATATTACTTTGTGAAACATCAAAATCAAATCCCAGGGAATATTTTGGTTGTGGCGTTAAAAAAATATTAGCGATAAGGTCACTACGGGTAGAATCTGCAGGATCTGGGGTGAATTGTACATTGGGATATTTAAAAATTCGTAAAGAGTTTAAGCGATTATAGGTCCTGGAACGTGAAATGTCACTGTAGGTATTTCCGGGTTTTATAAAAACGGCATCGGTAATGGCTTGCGGTTTATAGCGCTGCTTTTCAAAACTGTAAAGCGTGTAGCCATCTTCGGTGGTAATACTATCTGTAAGTATTTGGTTTCGGTTAGCGTATTTATAATCTGTAAAAATGTTAACCTTGCTTATTTCATGGATTTTAAATGGAACCCTTGAACTGGTGTCGGTTTCAGATGCGAAACGATTTTTTATAATAAGGGCCGTGTTTACCTTTTTTCCGGTGTTTATGGTATCTGCATTAAAGCTTATGTATTCCTGGTCAAAATTATAAACACCGCTATTTCTAAAAAGAGAAGTAAGCCGGTCTCTTTCTTCATTAATGTCTAGTGTCTTATACTGCATGCCCTCTTTTATGATAGATTTATCTCTATGCAACTCATATAAAGAGTCTAAAACCTTAGAAGAGATGCTGGTAGTGATAGAGTCTAACTGATATGCTTCTCCAGTCGTTACATTATAAGTTACATGGGCGCGTTTCTTTTTTTTATTTGAAGGGGTTATCTCATAATTGGTTTCTACATTAAACCATCCATTGTTCCAATACCACGAATTTAATCGATTAACAGATTTTTGAGTTTCTTCTTTGCTTACAATTACCGGAGCTTCCCCCGTACTTTTTATCCATTCATTTAAAGATTTTTTTGAATGTAATAATTTTTCAAACTGCTTGTATGATAGAATATTTGTAAGCGTATTTTTCTTACTTTCATTCTTTAAGTATTTTTCGCTTAAAATCGAATCTATATCGGGGCGGGCAAGATTATAAAAATGAAGTCGTAGCGGTATGCCCAAAAAGCTGGTGTTTGGTTCCTGGTAGAGCTGATTATAAATACGGCTTTCTTTAATCTTTTCGTTATTTACGAAAATCTCATTGCTAGTGAGCAGTTTGTTATCACCCTCTACGCGTTTTACGGCATTACAGGAAATTAAAAAAAGCAAGCTTAAAAAAAATAATGATATTTTTGCGAAATGCCGATTCAAACACACATTTTTAAGAGATCAAAATTACATTTTTTGTATGGTTAGTAAAAGCCAAATTAAGTTAATAACCAGTCTTGCACAAAAAAAATATCGTTCTAAACATACACTTTTTGTAGCTGAGGGTATTAAAACAATAAACGAGCTTATAAACTCGAAATTTTCTTTAGAGCGACTTTTTACTACCGAACGGGATTTTGGAGTTCCTGCCGGTAAAATTCAAAAAGTAGACGAAAAGGAACTTAAGAAAATAAGCTTTCTTAAAACCCCACAGGTTGCATTGGCTTTATTTAAAATTCCACAGGAGTTTGAGATTAAAGATGAAAACCTAATTCTGGCTTTAGACGGAATTAGAGACCCTGGAAATTTGGGTACTATTATTAGACTTTGTGATTGGTTTGGAATAAAGAGCCTGGTTTGCTCTAAAGACTCGGTAGATTGTTTTAACCCCAAAGTAGTACAGGCAACTATGGGGTCTTTGGCCCGCGTGAATATTGTATACCGTGATTTAAAGAATTATATTGAAGAATCAGGATTGCCCGTATATGGAGCTTTTATGGATGGGGAGAATGTTTACAATGCTGAAACTAAGGAAAAGGCAATTTTGGTAATGGGGAATGAAGCCAATGGAGTTTCAACAGAAATTGAAGCATTGGTAGAAAAGAAAATAAGCATTCCGCGTTTTGGAGAATTAAAAGAAACCGAAAGTCTTAATGTGGCCACGGCAACAGCAATTCTCTTAAGTGAATTTAGACGCAAAAGTTTTACTTAAAGCCTCTGGTTTGCTATTTTCCTGCAGATATCTGCTTCAAAATATCAACAAATCAAACCCGAAAATCCGTGTTGGTTTGCCGGGAAGTTAAGATATGCTTCTTAAATAGCCTTCAGAACCGTTTTATTGGAATGTGAAGTTGAGAAAAACAGCTTGTGATCGCATGGCATCTACAGCCTGGAATTTCGTTTCTGCCATTTCATTGTTTATGGTAAACACACCTCTTATTGAAGGTGAGAACTTAAAATAATAAAGATAAAGGTCTATTCCCAGCCCAACTTCATAGTGGAAATTATTGGTTCTTAAACGCGTGTCTACATCTGGGTTGTTCTCATTGCTGGAAAGATTTATTGATGTAGATAAACCTCCAACAACAAATGGTTTAAAATTATTTTTTCGGTCTGCTGAAAACTTCAACAATAAAGGAATGTGCACATAAGTAGCATTTATCTCTTCAATATCTTTGGTGTAAGGAGGTCTAAAATTACGTGTATTAAAAGTAACACCCGGCTCTAACCGAAGGTCCAGATTGTTGTTTAGTCTTAAATTCCCAACCAGGCCTACGTTAAAACCAAGGGTTTTTTCAATAATGAGGTCATTCCCGTTGGGAGCTACTTCATCATTATATTTAAATTTAAAATCGTAGGTGTTAAAACCCAGGTAATATCCCCAGGACCAACGTTGTTTGTCAAAATTCTCGTTATTTATAATTTTATCTCCTCCAAAAATTTGTGCATTTCCAAATTGAACACAAAAAAGAAAGGTAATAACAAAAAGTTTCTTCATAATTTTATTTTGAAGCAGTGTAAATGGTTGCAACTCCAAGAGTTTGTGGCTTGTTTTCTATATCTATAAACCCAGTTTTCTTTAAAATATTGTTGAAAGCTTCCCCATGAGGAAATTCGGCTGCACTTTTACTTAAATAAGAGTAAGCTTCACGGTCTTTAGAAAATATTCGCCCAATTAAAGGTAGTATGTGGCCTGAATAGAGCTTATAACCTTGTTTAAACGGGAATTTAGTAGGTACCGAAGTTTCCAAAACTACAAAAATTCCACCGGGTTTTAGCACTCTTCTTATTTCTGATAGCCCTTTTTCTAAATCCTCAAAATTGCGTACACCAAAAGCTACGGTTATGGCATCAAAAGCATTGTCTTCAAAGGGCAGTGCTTCAGAATCTCCCTGAATCATCTCAATTTTATCGCTTAGGTTTTTAGCTGCAATTTTTTTACGTCCCACCTTCAACATACCTTCAGAAAGATCGAGGCCAACAATTTTCCTGGCATTAATATTTGCCATTTGTATAGCTAGATCTCCGGTGCCGGTAGCAATATCCAACACAGCAGTTGGTTGGTGCGCTTTTACCAAAGCAATAACTTTTTTTCTCCATTTAATATCGGTGCCCAGGGAAATAACCCGGTTTAAGCCATCATATTTCCCAGATATTTTGTCAAACATCTGCTCAACCTGCTTCTTTTTATTGAGACCTGAGTCTTGATATGGAGTCAATTTTTTGCCCATAGTACTATTTTTGCGTCAAAGATACACGATAAGAAATAATTGTACCTGAAACTTTTAGGATTTGTTGTAACAGACTTTGGTTTTTGGTTTGTCTAAAATACCTTACATTTGTTCTTCTTTTCAATTTCAAGCTGTTATATGAAGATAATTATTGCCGGAGCGGGTGAAGTGGGCTTTCATTTGGCAAAATTGCTTTCTTTCGAGTCCCAGGATATTACATTGATTGATACCAACCGGGACAATCTTAGTTATGCCGATACACATTTGGATATAAGAACCATTAAAGGAGACGCCACTTCTATTGCTATTTTAAAGGATGCACAGGTAAAGCATGTAGATATGCTTATTAGTGTAACCTCTAGCGAAGCGACTAATATTACAGCCTGTGTTTTGGCCAAACAATTGGGTGCAAAAAGAACAATAGCCCGTATTTCTAATACAGAATTTCTTGAAAATAAGGAGGAAATTGGTTTTACACGCTTTGGTATAGACGAGTTGATCTCTCCTGAAGCATTGGCCGCCAGGGAAATTGCCCTACTTTTAAATCAATCTGCTTTTAACGATAGTTATGAATTTGAAAATGGTGCACTAACTATGATAGGCCTTAGTCTTTCTCGTAATGCATTATTTGTGGGTAAAACAGTTAAGGAAGCAGCTAATATTTTTCCAGATCTTAATTTTGTTCCTATAGCCATACAGCGTTATGGAACGCAGTATACATTAATTCCACGAGGCGATACACAGTTTAAGGAAGGGGATCAGGTAAATTTCATTACCCTGAAAAGCGGTGTGGAAAATCTTTATAAGCTTACCGGAAAAACCAAGCAGTCTATTAAAAATATTATGATTCTGGGCGGAAGTAAAATTGGGAAAAAAACAGCCAAAGATCTCTGCAGAAATAATTTTAATGTGAAATTGGTGGAGAGTGACAAAGGAAAAGCTTACGATCTCGCCGATGAGTTGCCCAATGCACTAATTATTCACGGAGACGGTAGAAATGTAGAACTGCTGGAAGAAGAAAATGTACATGATATGGATGCTTTTATTGCCGTTACAGGCAATTCAGAAACAAATATTATGTCCTGCCTTGTGGCCAAATCCAAAAGTGTAAAGAAAACTATCTCTTTGGTGGAGAATATGGATTATTATCAATTGAGTCATTCTATAGGAATTGATACTCTAATCAATAAAAAATTACTTGCTGCAAATAACATTTTTAGATATGTGCGAAAGGGCGAGGTAGTTGCAATGACCAAGATTAATAATATGAACGCTGAGCTTTTGGAGTTTATAGTAAAGCCAAATTCGCAAGTTTGCAACAAAAGGATTAAAAACCTCGATTTCCCGAGATCGGCTATAATTGGTGGAATTATAAGAGATGGGAAGGGTATTATTGCCTTAGGCGAGTTTACTATTACCCGTGGAGATCGTATAGTGGTATGTTGCCTGCCAAGATCTATAAAAAAGGTTGAAAAACTCTTTCTGTAATGCCTAGACTCAATTATCAAATTATTCTGCACGTTATGGGGCTGCTGTTACTTTGTAATGGTGGCTTTATGCTTACAGCGGTTTTAGTGAGTTGGTTTTATGAAGATGGTGTAACTATAGATATTTTGGCTGCAGCCTTCATTACCTTGTTTTTGGGGGTGCTTTTTATGTTTACCACACGAGGTCACCGCAAGGAAGTAAAAAAGCGGGAAGGTTACATTATTGTAACTTTTGGGTGGATCTTTATGGCTTTAAGCGGAACATTGCCTTATGTTTTAAGCGAATCTATTCCTGCCTTTACCGATGCCTTTTTTGAAACCATGTCTGGTTATACCACCACGGGCGCTTCTATTTTAAATGATATAGAATCTATTCCTAAAGGTGTGTTGTTTTGGAGAAGCCTTACCCATTGGATTGGTGGTATGGGAATAATTGTTCTTGCTATAGCAATCTTGCCTTTGTTAGGAATAGGAGGGATGCAGCTTTTTGCTGCGGAAGCACCTGGCCCAAGTGCCGATAAACTTAAACCAAGGATTACCGATACTGCTAAAAGACTATGGCTAATTTATGTAAGTTATACTGCGGCTGAAACTATCTTGTTAAAGGTAGCCGGAATGAGTTTTTTTGATGCGATAAATCATTCCCTTAGTACGCTTTCTACCGGTGGGTTCTCCACTAAGAACATTAGCGTTGCTTACTGGAACGATAGGCCTATTATTCAGTATATCATTATGCTTTTTATGTTTTTGGCGGGTGCTAATTTTGTTTTAAGCTATTATAGCTTTAAAGGCCGAATTCAAAAGGTTTTGCATGACGATGAGTTTAAATGGTACTTTTACTTTATAGGTATTTTTACCCTCGTAGCTTCATTATTTATTTATTTTGAAGCCGATGTTGCGCTTTCGCAAATAGATCATCCCATGGTTTGGGGAGAGGCCGAAAGTGCATTTAGGCATGCACTTTTTCAGGTTTTAGCGGTTATTACCACCACGGGTTTTGTAAGCGCCGATTATACCATGTGGACTCCCTTCCTTACAATTTTCTTCTTTGGAATGTTTTTTCTGGGTGGCTCGGCAGGGTCAACTGCGGGTGGGGTTAAGGTGATGCGACATATCATTATGATAAGAAATGGAGGGATAGAATTTAAACGGGCATTACACCCAAACGCTATTCTTCCTGTACGATTTAACCGAAAATCTATCGGAAAAGGAGTAACCTTTAATATTTTGGGCTTTTTTATCCTTTATATGTTGTCTTTTATTATTGGATCTGTTGTTTTAGGTGGGCTGGGTCTTGATTTTGAAACAGCAATTGGTGGAGCAGCCTCTTCCCTGGGGAATGTTGGTCCTGCTTTTGGGGCTTTGGGGCCGGTAAATAATTACGATATTCTACCGCCTTTAGGGAAATGGTGGTGTTCTTTTCTAATGCTTATTGGAAGGTTAGAACTTTTTACGGTGCTTATACTTCTTACGCCATTTTTCTGGAGAAATAGGTGATATTAATATTCTATTTAATAAAATAGAAAACTTGTCTAAAAGAATAATTTTCTGTCAAGTTGAATTCGTTTCAGACTTTTTATCAAGAATTTGCTTCGGTATTCTAACCCGTTTTTTATTCTCCAACAACCTGCATCTCCGAATAAATTAGGGAGTTGGCTTTGAAACAAATTCGAGATTAAAATATTGAATAAAAATTAGAACTATTAATGGTTTTAGTGAAATAAAAAAATCCCGATGGGTTTTAACCGCATCAGGATTCTTAAAAATACTATTTAGCACTTAAAATCTATGCTTCAGAGAGTGCCGATTTAATTCTTTTCAGCGCTTCTTCAATTTGAGATTCACTTGCCGCATAAGAAATTCTTATACAATCTGGGTTTCCAAATGCATCGCCGGTAACGGTAGCTACCAGGGCTTCTTCTAATAAAAACATAGAAAAATCTGTGGCGTTTTCAATCTTATGGCCTTTAATTGTTTTTCCGAAGAAATGGGAAACATTCGGGAATACATAAAAAGCACCTTCGGGTTCAGTGGTTACAAAACCTTCAATATCATTTAGTAGATCTATAATAAGCTTTCTTCTTTTCTTAAAAGTGTCTACCATATAGCTAATTTCGCTAACCGGGGCCTCCAGGGCTGTAATCACTGCTCGCTGAGCTATACAATTGGCACCACTGGTAATTTGTCCCTGCATCTTGTTACAGGCACGTGCAATCCAGGTTGGAGCACCTATATATCCAATTCTCCAGCCGGTCATGGCGAAAGCTTTTGAAACACCGTTCACGGTAACTACGCGATCGTACATGTCTTCAAATTGAGCCATAGAAGCGTGCCCGCCTACAAAATTAATGTGCTCATAAATCTCGTCACTTACCACAATAATGTCTGGATGCTTTTTTAATACATCGGCAAGGGCCCTAAGCTCTTCTTTGCTGTAAACCATACCACTGGGGTTGCAAGGTGAGCTATACCAGATCATTTTGGTTTTTGGGGTGATTGCTGCTTCTAGTTGCTCCGGAGTCATCTTAAAATCGGTTTCTACTGAAGTTGGAACTTCAACCGGAACACCTTCGGCCAATTTTACTATTTCAGCATAACTTACCCAGTAAGGGCAGGGTAAAATAACTTCATCTCCTGGGTTTAATAAAACCATAGCTACATTTGCCAAAGATTGTTTAGCTCCTGTAGAAACCACAATTTGAGAATGGTCATAAGTAAGATTATTATCCCGCTTAAATTTATTGATTATCGCATCTTTCAATTCTACATAACCATCTACAGGCGTATAAGAATTGTAATTGTCGTTAATTGCTTTAATAGCAGCATCTTTAATAAAGTCTGGAGTGTTAAAATCTGGTTCTCCAAGGCTTAAACCTATAATGTCCTTCCCTTCGGCTCTAAGTTCACGCGCTTTTGCCGCCATAGCCAGCGTTTGGGAAGTGGCTAAATTGTTAATTCGGTTGGATAAGTGTTCTTGCATTTTTTTAATGGTTACAAATTAATTACTTACTAAATGAGATTGAAGAAAAATAAAATGATTCTTTTCAATCTCTATCTCGTAGAATTCTTTTTAAAAAAATCTACGAAATTGCAGGTTTGGCACCCATTTCTTTTAAATGTTGAAAATGGGCAATTATTGCTGCGCGTGTGGTTTTATATTCGTGATAGGGGAGATTGCATTCAAATGCTGTCTCCTTAACTATGCTAGCTATTTTAGAATAATGAATATGACTAATATTCGGGAAAATATGGTGTTCTACCTGGTGGTTTAATCCGCCGGTAAACCAGTTTACTATTCTATTTTTTGTTGCAAAATTAACCGTGGTAAACAATTGGTGAATAGCCCATGTGTTTTTCATAGAGCCGGTTTCATCTGGTAATGGCATTTCTGTTTCTTTTACCACGTGGGCCAATTGAAATACGATACTTAATATTAATCCGGCTGTATAATGCATTACGAAAAATCCTATCAAAATCTTCCACCATGCAATAGACAGGATAAGCATAGGAATAATAATCCATATAGCTAAATAGATCAATTTAGTGATGGCTATAATACTCCATTGTGTAACAGGATTAGGCATTTTACCATAGGATAATTTGCGCTTTAAATAATTATGGGTCTGTTTAAAATCTGTGGTTAAGGCCCAATTAAAAGTTAATAAACCATATAAAAACACTGAATAGTAATGTTGAAAGCGGTGAAAGCTATACCATTTAGCGTGTTCAGAAAAACGTATTATTCTACCGGCATCTAAATCTTCGTCATGTCCATGTATATTTGTGTAGGTATGGTGCAAAACATTATGCTGTACCTGCCAGTTGTAAACATTTCCGGCAAGAACATATATGGTTCCTCCCATAAATTTATTGATCCATTTTTTTGAAGAGTAAGAACCGTGATTCCCATCATGCATAATATTCATTCCTACTCCTGCCATTCCGGCACCCATAACCATTGTAAGCAATAGCATCCACCATTGAGAAATATCCAGGGTGAGAATTAGAAAATATGGAGTTAGAAATAGAGAGAACATCACTACAGCTTTCAGGTGTAGTTTCCAGTTTCCAGTTTTTTTAAGATTATTTTCTTTGAAGTAGTCATTAACGCGTTTATTAAGTAACCTAAAGAATTTTGTAGAATCTTTTCGGGAGAACTTTATGTGATTTTGAATTTTTTCCATGTAATTTTTGTAAGCGGTAAAGGTAAAATTTTTACGTAGTTAATCTATAATTCAGTACGTATTAATATACGGTATTTTTAAAGCGGCAAATTATGTATTTTTGTCCAAAATTTGAAAACTTTGGAATTAATAAAGAAATACTTTCCCAATTTAACCGATGACCAGTATGCTAAATTTGCGCATTTAGAGGCCTTGTATAAAGACTGGAATCTTAAAATTAACGTGGTTTCGCGTAAAGATATTGACGAAATTTATTTAAGGCATGTGTTACACTCGCTGGGCATAGCAAAAATTTTAAAGTTTAAGCCGGGGGCAGAAATTTTAGATGTTGGAACCGGTGGTGGCTTTCCGGGAATTCCACTGGCTATTCTATTTCCTGAAACTAATTTTCACCTTGTGGATTCTATAGGGAAAAAGATAAAAGTAGTTAACGAAGTGGTAGAAGGTTTACAACTTACCAATGTAAAAACTACTAACTCCAGAGTAGAAGAGATTCCCGGTACCTTCGATTTTATTGTTAGCAGGGCGGTAGCTGCCATGCCTACTTTTGTGCATTGGACCAAAGGGAAAATAGCTAAGAAAAGTAATCACGAACTTAAAAACGGTATTCTTTATCTTAAAGGTGGCGACCTTACAGTAGAACTTCATGATTATCCGAAAGCTGAAATACACGAATTACGAGATTATTTTGAAGAGGAATTCTTTAATACAAAAAAAGTGGTGTATTTACCTTTGAAGTATAAGCCTTGAATTAGCTCTCAGCTCTCGGTTTTCAGTTCCTGGTAATTCTGAGTTTAATTTAGACTTCCTGGTGCCATGAATACACATATTTTATAGGCATTTCCAAAGGATGTAATACCTCGAGGTAGTTTACTTGTGATTAGTGAATTCGTGGCAGTTTTTTTGGATTCTAATAATCAATAAAGAAGTAATTTAAAAAAAATGTGAATGGTAGGCCGAAACACGTGGCGATCTAGATTCTGACATTTATTGTTTTCAATTCTTGATTTGTCATCGCGAGGACGAAGGACTTGCGATCTGTTGTTGGCTCTGTTGTGTTACCTACTGAAATTGGGACTACCAACTCGGTTTTTGTTTATCGCTGCTTGTTTATTTGTTGTTTTTGTTGAAAAAAATTTAAACCAAAACTCACAACTGAAATCCCACAACCGCTAACTCACATCCTGCAACCGAGAACTATCAAATTAATCTTTTCTAATTATTACTTTTTTAGCATAATCTCCTGTATTGGTATAAACTTTTACAATGTAAACGCCCGAGCTTAAGGATTTTTTCTGTGGAATATGAATTTTCTTAATGTCTGGTATACCAAAGTGTTGGTCTACTAATTGACCTCCAATATTATAAATATTGATGTGTTCAATTTTATGAAGTTCGGGATTGCTAATTACAAATTCTCTATTGGCTAAAGAGTAATAGTAATCGATAGGGCCCTGGCCCGGCTCTTTATCTTCCAGCATTGAATTTGGATCTTGAAAAACGATTTCATACCTGCTATTATATTCTCCTGCGGGTAAACTCGCTTTATATTCTGCCTTACGTAAATCGTGATAAGAACTATCACTATTATCGCGTAGATAAATATCAATGATATCGGGCATATTTTCCAAGTCCCCAAGTTCTATACTAAACTCCTTTTCTTCAGCAAGAGTAATCCCAATAGGTAGTTTTTGATCCAGGTTAAAATTGGGAACGCCCTGAATAACAAATTTGCTATCTTTTATAAGCCAGTACATGTCTTCAGGAATGTTGTCATTTAATAGTGCATCGTAGCCTAAATCAAACCCGTTTGTAGTATAATTATCGGCAGTAACCAAAATCTCTCTTTGATAACCAAGTGGGGAAGAAAAGTTCAACCTTATTTTATATCGTGAATCTTTAGTTATTTCGGTTTTTTGCCCCTTGGTAAGCTCGTTCGGTTTTAAGAATTGGGAATCGTTTGGGTTAACTTCAGAAGCAAAAGCTCTTTGACCGTTATTGAAGTTAATATCTCCTCCGCTGATGCTTAAACCAGGCGCCAGACCCGGGTCTAAAACTGTATTCACGAAAAACCCCTGAGCTACCGGAATAAATGGCCCCGGTTTTTTAGTTCCTTTAGAGCCATCGTTATTAATACGCTCATCTATAGAAGTTGCCGATTGTACTGCACCCGATAGATTTATAGTAGCATATCCTCCTACATATTCCCTTAAAATATGTGTTTTACCGCCAAAATGATCCCAAAAATATAGCGCCCCGTTAAAAATATTTCTGGTGTTTGTAGCGCCATTTACATCGTTCTTGGATAAATTATCCAGTATGAATTTTTTAACCTCGATCGCCGACGGATAAGGATTTCCTAAAAGATAATTTTGATCATTGGCAATGTTCAACGCATTCGTTAGAGGTCCGTTATTTGGAAAACCTTTAAAAGTGTAATTCTGAAGGTCCTGTATGTTGGCATTACCCGAGGTTCCCTTCATGGTATAGCCTTCTCCCGGCAATAAAGTACCATCCTTTCCTATATATTTCCATTCACTATATTGATTGGCATCGCCTCTAAATTTATACAGCCAACGACCACTAATTTTTCTTGGAACGCTATAATTTCCATCGGCATAAGTAACATGTCCGGGAGGTCCTATATCAAGATTTTTTGGAGATGCCTTATCGGTGCCGTCGTGCATAACAGAGGCGATGGTATAAGACTGGTTTCCTGTATTGGAAACAACAGGTGAGCTCCAATAATTATAATTATAGCTGCTCGCGGTTCCTTGCTGGTCACGGGTAAGATACCCCGAACCGGTAAGGATACTGCCTTCGGTTTGTACTAGCTGGGATTCTCCGTTAAGGTCTATATGCCCATTTAGTTCCAGATAATGGGTGATACGTAATTCGTTCCCTGAAGCGTTATTTTCTCCTTGCATTTTTAACTGAGTGGCAGGCTCAGAGAACAATCCTAATAGCTTAATGTCTTTATTGTTGGAATTTAAATCATTGTTTTGAACTGCAATATTCCAGTTTATTTCTGTTTCGTTATCAATTCCGATATCGTTAGGGAAAGTCCAATGTTTGGTAGCGTTTGGATCCCAGGAATTTCGGGTATGCCAGTTTCCTGATGCTTCAGATTCATAAGGAAGAGGGGCAGAGGTTTGTTGGGAAGTGGTAATGTTTTTTAATTCTCCCGGAAAACCTATGTCAGACCCATCATTGTAGGGGTAGAGGTTTCCACAGTTTACTTTGTCCATTCTATAATACCCAATTAAATCTACCCAATTAAGATTTTTTATATTAAATGGAAGCACCTCACCGGCCACGGCTGCTCCGTTATTTTCGATATGCTGATTCATCATTTCCCGTAATTGATTTGGTGTTAAAGCAACATTCCAAATTCTAAATTCTTCCATCCATCCATGAAAGTGATTTGTGGGTACGTTAAATTCAGACTGATCTACAGCACCTAGCAAGGCTTTGCTGAGGTTTGCATCGGGAGATCCACCGGCGGTAGATTTTATAAGAACCCCATCAATGTAAAGCTTATATTCTCCCGAAGAGGAGTGGGTAACAGAGATATGATACCACCTATTAGCTTGAACTTTATGAGGTGAAGAGTTTATAGTTCCGCTGTTATTCCAGTTAAAAGATACTTCTCCATCGTGAATTGAAAGATCATAACCTTTATTATCAGCGTAGTTTGCATCTCTTTTTGAAAAGATTGTTTGAATTCCGCTGGTAGATTCTGGTTTAACCCAAACTTCTATGCTGAATGCTTTTTTGTTGGTACTGTTGGATAAGTGATAATTGTCTTTGCTAAAATCTATATAATCATTAATTCCATCAAAGTTAATTTGATTACATTCTTTGATTTCTACTGTAATAGAATCTGAGCAGCCATCTACCGTCCAGGTTAAATTATAGGTTCCTTCGTTTCCGGTAAAAGTGGCATTGGGGTCGTTAATATCAGAAAAGGATTCCGAAACACAATTGTTAGTGCCACTTAGTCTTGTCCAGGTCCAGGTGCCTATTTCGCCAGTACCTGGGTCATCACAGTTTATACAGTTGGTGGGTTTTGAAGGATATGCTCCTTTTTCATTATTTTCAGTTGCTGTAAGTGTATTGTCATAAGCATTGAGTTGCACTGTATTTTGGCCGCATTCATCATTGGATAATATAATATCTTCTCCAGCATAGGAATAAGAAACAAGAATATTTATTAAATCTGTTCCCTCTTCATTATAAGTTCTACAACCGTTAATTAAAGCGGTTCCTCCATATTCGTGTTGCCCCGGCACGGCAGGAGTGAAAGCAATAGGTACTTCAGTACGGCCTACTACAATAGGATCTTCGTTGGGGTCTCCAATACCATCGGTCCATTCCAACTCAGTGTCCACAAAAACCTCTTCGTTAACAATTATATTATCCATGGCCCAAACACTCTTATCGCTTGTTCCGGTAAATTTCCATCTAATTCTTACATTGTTCTCTCCAATGTAGTCTTCAAGAGAAATAGAGGTGTTGTCTGTACTAAAATTGTAGTTGCTAGCATTAGATCCGGCATAGGATTCGGCAGTCCCTGCTGTAAACCATTTTTTAATCCCCGTGCCCGGTGAGTGCATTATCTGAAGCGTGGAATAAGTACTTCCCCCATCAGTTGAAATTTCAATTACTGCGTTGTCTCCATTGGCAAAATAAAAGGCCTGATCAAAATCCAAGCTTGCCGATACCGCATTAGATAGATCTAAAATAGGGCTTTCTAAGGTTGTGGGGTTATTTCCTTTGTATTGGCTGTCACTAAAGTCTCCCTGGGCTATCGCAAATTTACCATCGCCTCCATCGTAGGTGATATCACCAAATTCATGATCATTGGTACCCGACCAGTTTCTAGGTTTTTTTGAGTTACCACCGGCGGTAAAACCTCCGGGGCTTCCGTCTGTGAGCCATGAATTAGGATCCTGAGTATTTAGCTGTCCCTGATTAAAATCTCCAGGTGCTTCATTGGGTAATGCAGGTTGTGTAGCGGTATAATTACTTTTAGCAAGAAGATTTACTTCGTCTCCCAGGCAATATTTGTTATTAGTTTCCGGTTCTAAATTTTCAACTGTAGGGGCATCTCCTACGGGTAAAGTTCTTATGTAAAAACTATTGGAATATTCGGCGCAGGTTCCTGTTTGAATAAGTACCCTGTAATAAGTTGAGACCAGTTCACCTTCTGCAAAGTTTGCTGTATGTGAGTTGCCAGTATTATTTATAATTTCCCAAATACCCTTATTAACCGAAAATTTCTCCCAATGTATAATGTTGCCTTTTTCGCCTGTTAAGTCTAATTCAACAGAAATAGCTTCGCCACATGCCGAAATATCAATTTGTTCCTGAAAAACAGAAGATTCAAAAGTGCCTTTTAATGTTCCTCCATCTACATCTAAAGGTTTAAGCTCAATTTCCTGAATTTGTATTGATTTATTCCCTTTGCTATCAATAAACTCCCACTCAATGGTGTTAGTTCCAGTAAAGGAGTAAGGAAATTCAAAATTTTCACTTAAGTTTCCGGAGATAGTACCTTCACAGGCATCTGTAGCGGTTGGTATGTCTAATTCATCGATGCTGGTGATCTGGCATCCACTTATAATTTTTTTAGGTAGGGAGCCTGAATCGGGAACAGGAGCTATAGTATTATTAATTATAACATTTTGTTCGATTGGACCAATTTCATTACCTGCAGCATCTTTAAAATACCAGTAAATTGTCTCTGAGGCATCAAAAGTAAGATTGGTAAGACCTGTTGTTCCAGTGATTGTTCCGTCGCAATTGTCGGATGTAGTAGGAGGCGTTACCGTTAGGGGGCATTCACTAACTAAATCGGGCAAAGTGGGGATTGTTGGATCTGTGGTATCGTTAACAGTAATTTCCTGTGTTACATTGATAGAGTTCCCGGCATCATCTGTTACGCTATAGGTTCTAGTGATGATTTCAGGATTGCTATT
>NZ_JAEHOK010000039.1 GCF_016236915.1 Salegentibacter maritimus | reverse complement strand
GAATGTGAAGTATTAGCAAGTGATGTGCCTACACCAGACGCGACCGATAATTGTGGAGGCACGGTAATGGTAACCCATGATGCCACTTTCCCGATTACTTCATCAGGAACAACAGTAATTACCTGGACCTATGAAGATGAAAACGGGAATACTTCAACCCAGACACAAAATGTGATTATTGAAGATGTAACCGCCCCGGTAGCCGATCAAACGATTTTAGCAGATATTTCTGCTGAATGTGAGGTGCTGGCCGGTGATGTGCCTACACCAGGCGCTACCGACAATTGCGGTGGAACAGTAAGGGTTACCAACGACGCTACTTTCCCAATAAGCACGCAAGGAACTACGGTAATCACGTGGACTTACGAAGATGAAAATGGAAACATTTCAACGCAAACACAAAATCTAATTATTAAAGATATAACCGCGCCGGTAGCCGATCAGACAATTTTGGCAGATATCACAGCAGAGTGTGAAGTATTAGCTACCGATGTAACCGAGCCATCTGCTACCGATAATTGTGGAGGAACAGTAAGGGTTACCAACGATGCTACCTTCCCAATCAGCACGCAAGGAACTACGGTAATCATGTGGACTTTCGAAGATGAAAACGGAAACATTTCAACGCAAACACAAAATGTAATTATTAAAGATGTAACCGCCCCGGTAGCCGATCAAACGATTTTAGCTGATATCACTTCGGAATGTGAAGTATTAGCAAGTGATGTGCCTACACCAGACGCGACCGATAATTGTGGAGGCACGGTAATGGTAACCCATGATGCCACTTTCCCGATCACTTCACCAGGAACAACAGTGATTACCTGGACCTATGAAGATGAAAATGGGAATACTTCAACCCAGACGCAAAATGTGATTATTAATGACTCCCCTTTAACACAGGTTATTTTTGAAGATCAAACTTTTGTTTATGATGGTGCTGTAAAAGGATTAGAAGTAGTTAATCTGCCCGAGGGTACTACAGTGTCTTATACGAATAACGAGCAGGTAGATGCTGGAGTCTATGAGGTTACAGCTTTTATAACTTCTGCTAATACCAGTTGTCAAGATCAAACCTTGACAGCTAAGCTTACAATAGAAAAGGCGCCTCAGGAAATTAATTTTGATGAAATTTCCGATAGAAATCAATATACCGACGATAATTTCCAGTTGGAGGCCACTTCAAGTTCGGGGTTACCTATAATTTACTCCTATACTTATAATACCGAAAATCCACCTGCCACCGTAGGCCCCCGGGGCTTTGTACAAATATTAAACAGGGGAGAAATAACTATCACTGCCAGGCAGGAAGGAAATGAAAACTATAAACCAGCAAACCCAATAGTAAGAGTACTTAGGATAATTGGTGGTGAAGCCCGTTTGAATAATGTGGCTATCAACAATATCATGTACCCTAATCCCGATGCAGAGGTTTATCATCTTATGGTTTGTGGAAATGATAAGAATGAAGTGCATATTGAACTGGAACCTAGCCTTGGTGCCTTTACTGATAAGGGAAATGAATTTATAATGGCAACTCCAATTCCTGGTATTTACAGGGAGACGGTAAGAGTTACTTCTGAAGATGGGAATATTACAAAAACCTATACTATAATTATTGAAAAGAGGTTCAGTTTTGATGATATTATTGTTCAAAAATTCAATAATGTCTTGCTTGTGAATAATAATCCGGAAACTAATGGAGGTTATAAGTTTGTTAAATACAGGTGGTATAAAAACGGTTCGGTAATTGGCCACAATCAGTATTATTCTGCAGGAAATGATCTGGTAGACCAATTAGATCCTGATAGCGATTACTATGTGGAAATGGAAACCGAAGACGGAGAAATTTTAAAGACCTGTATTGCAAGGGTTCAGTTAAGGAGTTCCTACAATATAACCTTAACACCTAATCCGGTAAGATCGGGGGGGACTATGGAGCTGTTCGTAGATTTCCCCAAAGAGGAACTAAAAACAATGGAACTTTCTATACACAATCTTAACGGTGTATTCTTGAAAAACCTGAAAGCCAATAGTAAGACTACTCGCATATCTATACCGTATAACCTTCAAACAGGTGTGTATTTACTCCGTATAAAAACCCAGAATATCAATAAGACCTTAAAGTTTATTGTGAAATAAGAAAGATTCACATATTAAAAAACTCACTAAAGTTTAATATATCGATGAATAATAAAGATATAATAGTTTATAAAGAAAGATTTTTATTGAAACTCATGATACTGGTTGTTTTGATAAGTGTAACCGGTAGTGCGTTAGGACAAACGAACAATGAAGTCTCATTCTTTTTGCAGGGCTCATTTTCAAAACTGGATTATAAAGTCTTGAATCAGAAAAGTGAATTGAAAAACGGCTTTGGTTTTGGAGCTGGGTATGCCTTTTATTTATCTGAAAACTGGAGTATTGGTACTGGTGCAGAGCTACAATATATAGAAGGATCTGTTTACCTGCCTATTATTGAAGGTGCCTATCGAACCCGGGATCAGGAAGGGGAGAATTTTGAATTTAGATATCAGGCTAAAGACTTTTATGAGAATCAATATGCTTACTTTTTAAATATACCTCTAAAAATTCAATATGAAACAAAAGGGATAACTCGCTTTTATGCCGGTGCTGGTATTAAAGCCGGACTAAGTTTAAAGTCTGAATACAAATCAAGACTTTCCTCTTTGGTCACCAGTGGTTATTATCCGCAATATGATGTGGAACTTAAAGGCCCGGGATTTGTGGGATTCGGGAAATTTGATGAAATAGACGATTCCCGATCTGAATTCGATATAAATACCAGTTTTATATTGAACCTGGAGAGCGGTGTAAAACTTATACTTGAAAATAAAAAATCTTTATACATAGGTGGCTTTCTGGATTATGGGCTTAACAACATCCGGTCTGGTGCTTCTTCTGAAGAGAAACTTATAAGATATAATAGCCATGATCCAATAGCTTTTTCTGCCAGTAGTTTATTGAATTCACGAGAGAATAGTAACTCGGGGTCTTTTATAGATGAAATAAGAACTTTTGTTTTTGGTTTAAAACTTCGGTATGCCTTTAAACTATAATTACGGTAGATTTATTGGCGCTGCCAAGGGGCATAATAGCCTGAGTAAAAATTGTTTCTAACGAATGCCTCGTGGGCGCGTCATGAGATAATTAAACTCGCAAAAACCAATATTACAAACTAATGCACCCACGTCCTTACTCATAAGGCCTGCCTACAACTTACAAAAAGTCACACCTGATTTCAAGAATGAAACGACCCGAAATAAAAAATTAAGTAGAAAATGCTAGATTAATTACCAGCCTAATTTTATTCTTTTTAAGTCGATATAAAGATTCTTTAAAAGTTTTACTCATTGTATGGAGCTATATTTGCAATTATTTTAAATTCATATAAAAATATTGTTTTACAATAAATTTATATACATTTGAAGAAATAAATTAAATTTTATGATATGCAAAAAACGATGATTATCTCCAAAATCTTATATTTCATTACAAGCATTTTGGCAGGCTTGTATATAGTTACTGGAATATACGGAGCATTAAGTTGGTTAACGAACACCCATTTACAAATCAAAAATGCCCAAACAATTATAACCTATCCTTTTACAGAAAAGGCGTTCTTAATCTTAGATAGCAGTAACACATATTTGGTTTTTTGTTTTTTGATTCCAATTTTTGCGTATGGTTTGTTTTTTTGGTTGTTGTGCAATGTTTTTAAAGTATTCTACCAAGACAAGTTATTTACAACAGAAAATATTGTGCATCTAAGGCGGTTTTATCATCTCAATATCTTTCTGCCTACTGTACTCACCATATTCACATCGTTTTTTATGCCTATTGATAGTGAACTGTTCTTAATAGTTATTCTTCATCTTCTTCTTGGGGTTTTTATTTTTTTTATGTCAGAAATATTTAGCCAAGGATTGACCTTACAAAACGAACAAGATTTATTTATCTAAGCTATGCCTATTATTATAAATATAGACGTTATGCTCGCCAAACGTAAAATGAAGAGCAAAGAGTTGGTAAAAGAAATTGGTATTACCCCAGCAAATTTATCAATACTTAAAAATGGAAAAGCCAAAGGTGTTCGCTTTGAAACTTTAGAGAAAATATGCAAAGCCCTGGATTGTAAACCGGGAGACATCATAGACTATGTAGACTAACGCTTCTTTAAATATTACCTTATGAATACATTGAAAGTCAACAATGTATCCCTTGTGTACAACAATGGATACCAGGCGCTTCATGCCATAAATTTAAACATAACAAACGGTATTTTTGGATTACTAGGGCCTAACGGTGCAGGGAAATCTTCGCTTATGAAAACCATTGTAGGCTTACAAAAACCATCGGAAGGAGAACTGTTTTTCAACGGCACAGACATTGTAAAAAAACCATTGGAAATACAAAAACAGCTGGGTTTTTTGCCCCAATATTTTGGTGTTTACCCTAAAGTTTCGGCTTACGATTTGTTGGAACATTTAGCCAAGTTAAAGGGCATTCACGGTAAGAAAGGGCGTCATAACCAAATTATGACTCTTCTGGATAAAGTGAATTTAACAGATGCTAAAAATAAAGAGGTACATACGTTTTCAGGTGGAATGAAACAACGTTTTGGTGTGGCCCAAGCTTTATTGGGAGACCCGAAAATTGTTATTGTAGACGAACCAACAGCAGGTTTAGATCCGGAAGAGCGTAATAGGTTCAATGCTTTGTTGAGTGAAATCGGTGAGGATATCATCATTTTATTATCCACCCATTTGGTGGAAGATGTACGCAATCTTTGTTCGCAAATGGCCATCATAAAACAAGGAAGCATTGTGGCCGAAGGAAATCCAAATCAATTTATTAATGCGTTGCACGGAAAACTATGGCAAAAAGCCATAAACAAAGAAGAGCTCCCCAAACTGGAACCGAACTTTAAAGTCATCAGCAAACAATTTATTGAAAAGGTGATGCACGTAACCGTTTATGCAGAAGCCTGTCCAACCGGATTTCAAGCGGTAGCGCCAAATTTAGAGCACGCTTACTTCACTCATTTAAATAGTGCAAAATGAAAACGGTTTTAAGTAATGATATACGCGCCTCGTTAAAACAGACAGCCACTCGTTTTGCTTTCCTGGCTTATTTGGTTTTAGGCTTTTTTGCAGGTTATAAGTTCAATATTAATGTTGGCGATGGAATTGCTGCCAATGCGCCCTATTCGGTTGGGTTTATGACAGGTTTGTTAAGTCTGATTATTATTTTAATGGCAACACTGTTGGCTTTTTCAGGATTATTTAAGGAAAGTGATACTAATTTTGGTTTGATAGTTTTTACAACGCCCATAAAGAAGCGTGACTTTGCTTTAGCCCGATTTTTATCCTTCTTTTTACTTACTGTATTCAGCTTTTTTACTTTAATGCTTGGTTATGTTATCGGTTTGCATGTGCAAATAGATGCCGAAATGCTCGCAGGGTTTCAGCTGTGGTATTATGTGTATCCTTTTTTGATTTTTGGGGTAGTAAATAGCTTGTTGGTATGCAGCATCCTGTTTTTTTGTGCTAAAAAATTTCAGAATAAATTATTGGTGGCTATTGCAGGTTTAATGCTTTATATAACCTATATGATTGTGTTGATGTTTTCAAACGCACCGTTTATGGCACAATCGCTACCGCAATCGCTGTTTGCTCAAAAAGTGTCTGCCTTAACAGACATATTTGGGCTGTCGGCTTACTTTTATGATGCCAAAGATTTCGATGTTTCTCAAAGAAATTATAGCACCGTTTCGTTTACCAATGTGCTACTGATCAATCGCTTGCTTGTTGTTTTTCTTTCATTAATCATGGTGAAATTGGGTATTCGTGCATTCTCGTTTTTACCGGTTTTTAAGCAAAAGTCAAAAAAGAAAAACACGGCATTAACATCTAAAAAGACCAAACGTTTAGACGCTTCATTTGCCAAAGTAAGCACTTTATTCAGCCCAAAAACAAGACAGAAAGCACTGTTTTCCTTTGTGAAAATCGATCTTATTTATTTGTTTAAAAGCATCTCGCTTATTTCGGCTTCTGTATTGCTCTTATTTTACGTAGGTGTAGAAATGTATGGCGATATTGATATGGGGATTAGACTGCCACAACAATACGCCAGCTCTGGCTTGTTGGCTCAAACTATTAATGAAACATCTTATTTTATAGGTGCTTTGGTGGTGGTTTACTTTACAAATGATGTGTTTTGGCGCGCAAACGCCAGTGGGTTTTCTATTATTCAAAACACCACCTACTATGCAAGAGAACGATTACTTGCACACAGCATAAGCATGGTGTTATTGATTGTCTTTCTTACGGGTTTAATGCTGTTGGAAGCGATTATTTTTCAGCTTATTTTTCAATATGCCTACATTGATTGGCAAGCGTATTTTGGTGTTTTTGTTTTTAATACGTTGCCACTTATACTTCTTTCCTTAATACTGCTTTTTTTGAATAGTAAGAGCAAAAACAAGTCGATTGCTTTAGGGGTTTCCATCTTGTTTTTCTTATTGTTTGTTACACCTATTTCAAAAAATATCATTTCCAATCCGTTGTTTAGAATATTATCTGGGTACAAAGGTGCTTATAGCGATTTTATAGCTTACGGACCTTACTTAAAAATCTTTTTGTGGCGATTAATTTTTGGATTTTCTCTGGTTGGGCTGCTGTTTTTCGTTTCTCATTTAATCAAAACAACAGCTAAAAGAAAAAACAAATTGGTTGCCCTTATTGTTTGTGGATTCATGGCACTTTTTAGTGGATTTAATTTCTTAAAAGGCTATGAGCCTAAAGATAAGGAGGCTGCTATTTTGGAAAAAGTCACTTATGAAAAAGACTACCGAAAATACCAAAACCTTCCACAACCCACAATTAAAAAGGTAAGCACTAAAATAGACTTGTTTCCTAAAGAACAGGCTTACCGAATAAAAGGCAATTATTGGTTGGTAAACCCACACAACCAAGTTATAGATTCTATGCTTGTAAGTGTTCCTAAAGACTTTGAGATAAAATCGCTTTTATTTAGCTATAAAAATGACACGATAATGTTAGATGGTTCCATTTCAGAATTGAAATTAAAACACGCTTTACAAGCACGGGATTCGGCAAAGCTGGAATTCGAGTTGGCTTATAAATGGCAGGCTGTTAATGGCCATAATCCCTTTAATGCGATTGTAGAGAATGGGTCATTTATGCGAATTAGTCGGTATTTTCCACAATTTGGTTACGATGCCGACAATGAAATTTCAAATAAAAACATTCGAAAGCAACATGCACTAGGGGAAGAGACGCAAATGAAGCCATTGGACGCTCCAAAAACCACTGTAGATGATTTTATTCGTTTAGACATGCAAATCTCTACCGATAAGAATCAAATTGCCGTTGGTACGGGTGAATTAAAGAAGCAATGGCAAGACGCCAATAGGAATTATTACCAGTACCGGGCAGATGCCGTTCCGTTTCGTTTTGCGGTTTCTTCTGCCAGCTATAACGTTAAAAAAGTGCAACACAAAGGCATTTCTATTGAGGTTTTATACCATCCTTTGCACGAAAACAATGTGAACCATCTTATAGAAAACACAAAACTTTCATTGGACTATTGCACCAAATACTTTGGATCTTATCCTTTTTCCTCTGTACGATTTGCTGAAGTTTCCTCGTTTACACAAGGCTTTGCGGGAACGGCTTATCCAGGCGTAATTTTTATGACAGAACACATGACATTTAATGCTAATATAGAAGCCGATCACAATCAGGATGTTATCAATGAATTGGCAGGACATGAAGTGGCTCATTTTTGGTGGGGCACAAACCAAATTGATCCTGATTTTAGAGAGGGTTATGCGATGTTGACTGAAAGTTTGGCAATGTATACCGAAATGATGATTTACAAAAAAATGCACGGCAAAGACAACATGTTGGAGCGTGTTGCCATACACCAACAAATCTATGAAGCTGAAAAGGGTTTTAACGAAGACCTTTCTTTGTTGAAAGCCACTAAAGACAATGCTTTTGTTGCCTATTCCAAGGGTGCCATAGTTTTTGTAGAATTAAGTGAATTGATTGGGGAAGAGCAGTTAAATTTAGCATTGCGATCTTTTCTAAACAAACATAAATACCCAAATTCAAAACCCACGTCAACCGATTTGCTGGAAGAGGTTCTTAGACTGACTGATGAAAAATTTGAGCAAAAAATTAGAGAGATGTTTAAGTAAATTATCCCGAGCAAATTAATAAGGCATTAAATCTCGATTCTTGAGTAAATACCGTTTATAATTAATTGTTGCTGAATTCCTAAATCAGAATTCACCGTTTTTGGTATATTGGTTATTAAGCATAAAAATAGCTGAAAGATTTTATCGCAATGGAAATGAAATTTTAATCACGTAAGTCACAAAGCTAAAGTCTTTGTATTTACTTTGAACAAGATATGAAAATAGAAGAAGAAAAATTAGATAACCCTGTTTGGTATTCTTTAAGCGAAGAACACTATAAGCTTTCATTAGAATATCATGGGATAAAATTTTATCAATCAGAATATTGTCCTTTTGGTGGATTTATAGACCACAAAACACCTAAAGAGGGAATTAATAAATACTTTTTATTGACGGATAATTTTTATGTAGTTGGAGATAAGCCTATTTTAACAGACAAAGTACAACTCAAAAAAGAATTGGTTTGTAACCAAATGTTGCTCAACCAAGAAATTGACTTTGGAATCTCTGAACTCATAATAGAACTTAAAACGACCAGGCAAAAAAATGATTTGTTCGGTCTTGTAAACTTAGTTCAGCCCGGATACTTTAAAAGCAAGACCTCAAATTTAGGGAACTACTATGGCATATATAAAAACGATAAGCTGGTAGCTGTAACGGGAGAGCGAATGAAAATGGACAAATATACTGAGATAAGCGCTGTGGTAACGCATCCCGAGCATACAGGAAATGCTTATGCTAAACAATTAATAAAACACACTGCCAATAAAATATTTAAAGAAAACAAAATACCGTATTTACACGTTGCAGAATCAAATACTGGAGCAATTAAACTTTATGAAAAGTTAGGGTTCTTAACCAGGAGGAAAATTAGTTTTTGGAATTTAATAAAAAAATAAAAACAAAATCTTATCGGGGCTTAACTGTAATTGTATTTAATTTTCACTTTTAATATATTTCTGTAAGGAGAATTATACTATCATCCTTTAGCTTAAGCCTTAAAGCCCGTAATGCTTCATTTGGAAAATAAAAATTGGGTTATACAATATTTTGAATTTCAGGCAGGTTACTTTTATTAGCAAGCTGAAAACCTAAATTCAGATAATTTAATAAATATGAATATTGGAATAGTAAAAATGACTCAGTATGATTTTTCCGGGTATTTTAAGATGGTAAATGATGATAAAGTAATGAGATGATTACCGGAAAATCTATCGAATTAGAAAAAGCTAAAACCGATTTTGAAAAATTGATTAAAGAGAATAGCTTGAACAAAAACTTTGAGAAATTTAAAGTAGTGAATAATGAGACGAATGATTTTTTAGGAATAGCTAAGCTGGAAGTTTATGAGGGAAATAGTCAGGGAGTGGAGATTGGATATATGCTTTCGCCTCAATATTAGGGAAAAGGAATTGCAGATTTTGTTGCAAAAACATTAATTAATACTGTGAGGAGACAAAAATCAATAAAGCAAATATTCGCTATTATTGATCCTAAAAATATAGCTTCAAGAAAAATTTTAACAAACAACGGTTTCACTTCAAATGAACTTAAATGCATTGAGGGCCTACAAAGAGAAATCCTTGAGCTAAAACTTAAAAAGGAAGGTTATAGCTAGAAAGAAGAATATAAAAGATCAGTGATTTAACGATTTTCTTTAAGCTTAATAATTTTACTTCAAAAATAGGATAAGATTAATTGTGAACACCGTATTCTGGTAATAGCCATAATCTTGTATTTTTAAAATTGCATTTTAGGTTCTATTATACCCTGGTTATCTAATTTTGATTTAGGATTGCCTCAGTAAAAACTGAACCTAAAATTAACTGCTCAGGTTCCTATTTCTGATTAATTCTATTAAACCACAACGGTTTCCTTATTTTTGGTTACACTAAGCCTGTGCAATTATTAAGTTTTATCTAATGAACTATATAGTGGCAGCATGAACTATCAAACATACAATCACATAATGATTTAAGTTTACTCGTTAGTTGTTTTTGGACCCTGTAGGTGTCTTTGAAAATAGAACCTCAAAATAATGAATTGTCCTGCACGCTTGTGTTGAAATGGCGTTTATTCCTGGCAACGGCATAAGGCGATACACTTGCGAAAATGATTTTCTACATTAACTTCTTACCATGGTGCTCGAACAAAGAATTCACCCCTTTTATATTGAGCGAACCGGAGTAGTGATCATCCCCCAAAAATTAGGACAGTAAGTTAAGTTCAAAAATAACCTTAATTTTACTGTATTATGACACGAAGAAAATTTACCTCAAAGTTTAAAACGAAAGTAGTTCTTGAAGCCTTGAAAGAGCGTCAAACGGTCAAGGAACTAGCACAAAAATTTGAGATTACTCCACAACAGATCAATACCTGGAAACGCAATTTCCTAAATGAGGCCGATACTGTTTTTTCAAAAGGGGAAAAATCAAAAAAATCAGAAGAAGAGGAAAAGAAAGACCAACTTCTTAAGGTGATTGGGGAGCTTAAAGTGGAGAATGATTTTTTAAAAAACGCCTTGCGATAAAACCTTTAGAAGAGCGTCGAACAATGATATGCAAGGGTCATTCCAAGCTCAGCCTCCAGCAGCAATGCAAGCTATTGCACATCCACCGCAGTGGAATCTATTATAGACCTCGTGGAGAAAGTAAACTTAATTTAGAACTGATGCGCCTGATGGATGAACATTATACCCATCATCCTTTTAAAGGTGCCAGGAGAATGCATACCTGGCTTACCCTGGATAAAGGGTATAAAGTCAATAAAAAGCGTATTGAACGTCTCTATTCCCGGATTATGGGACTCAGAGCTATTATGCCCGGGAAACATACCTCCAGGCGAAACAAAGAACATAAGGTGTATCCTTATTTATTGCGGAATCTTACAGTAGACCGTCCCAATCAGGTCTGGGCGATCGATATTACTTACATTCCTATGCGAAAAGGTTTTATGTATCTGGTAGCCATCATAGACCTGCATAGTCGCTATGTTCTTAACTGGTCTGTGTCCAATTCAATGGATGCCCAGTGGTGTAAAGAAACTTTAGAAGAAGCTATTGAAATCCATGGGACTCCTGAGATCATTAATACCGATCAGGGAAGCCAGTTTACTTCAGAGATCTTTACCCACAGGGTACTATCTAAAAATATTAAACTCAGTATGGATGGAAAAGGAAGAGCTATCGATAATGTATTTATAGAAAGGCTTTGGAGAAGTGTGAAGTACGAAAGTATTTATTTAAATCCTCCAGAATCTGGAGTAGATCTGTACCAACAACTCAATACCTATTTTAAATTTTACAACCACCAAAGAAGGCACCAGGGAATAGAAAATGAAATACCTTATAACCGATATTTAAACCAAAAAAGAAAGGCTGCTTGATAAATGAAAAATAGAACTTAATTTAGCAGCAAAGCTGTCCTAACAAATGGGGGTACTTTA
>NZ_JAEHOK010000038.1 GCF_016236915.1 Salegentibacter maritimus | reverse complement strand
ATGAGCAAATATTATTTAAACTATTTAGACGAATTAGAATCGGAAGCGATCTATATTTTACGCGAAGTTTGGGCGCAATTTGAGAATCCTGTAATCCTCTTTTCGGGAGGAAAAGATTCTATTTTAGTGACGCATTTAGCGAAAAAAGCTTTTTACCCCAGTAAAATTCCTTTTCCTTTAATGCACGTAGATACCGGACATAACTTTCCGGAAACTATACAATTTAGGGATCATCTGATTGAAAAGCTTGGCGTTAAGTTAATAGTAGGTTCTGTGCAGGAATCTATAGACCAAGGGCGTGTAGCGGAAGAAAAAGGGAAGAATGCCACGCGAAATGCCTTGCAAATCACCACGCTGCTGGATGCTATAGAAGAGAATAAGGTAGATTGCGCCATTGGAGGCGGAAGAAGGGATGAAGAGAAAGCCCGTGCTAAAGAAAGGTTCTTTAGCCATCGTGACGATTTTGGGCAATGGGACCCTAAAAACCAGCGTCCGGAGTTATGGAACCTTTTAAATGGAAAGCAATTTGAAGGCGAACACTTTAGAGCGTTCCCAATTAGTAACTGGACTGAAATGGATGTTTGGAATTATATCAAAAGGGAAAACATTAGTATACCTTCCTTATATTTTGCGCATGAGCGAGAAGTAGTCTTTCGTAGTAATTCCTGGATCCCGGTTTCGGAGTATTTGAAACTTGAAGAAGGTGAAAAGGTAGAAAAAAAGAAAATCAGGTTTAGGACCCTTGGCGATATTACCATTACCGGTGGTATAGAATCTGATGCCGATACGCTTGATAAGATAGCTTTAGAAGTTTCGGCTATGCGAAAAACCGAAAGAGGAGATAGATCAGATGATAAGCGTAGTGAAACCGCTATGGAAGATAGGAAGAAGCAGGGGTATTTTTAATATGAGGCTATAGGCTTTATGCAATAAGCTATAAGCCATAGCAGCTACTGTCAATAATGAGAGATTTTAAGAAATATGATGTTTGGAAATTAAGTCATGATTTGACTTTGCGTGTTTATAAAATAACTTTTTCTTTTCCTCATTCAGAGAGATATCAATTAGTTTCTCAAATGCAGCGAGCTGCTTACTCAATACCTTCTAATTTTAGTGAAGGTTGTGGAAGAGGTTCAGACAAAGACTTTAATAGGTTTGTGCAGATTTCACTTGGTTCAGCTCATGAATTAGAATACTTTTTCATACTGAGCAAAGACTTAAAATTTATTGATGAGCGAACATTTGAGGTTTGTTTTGATGAGGTCAATGAAATAAAGAAAAAATTATACAGATTAAATCAAAGATTACAGTGATATTTTATATATCAAAGACTTTAATCGACAACTAAAATACATTTTTGGCCTATAGCATAAAGCCTAAGGCCTAAAGCATAGAAACAATGGAAATAGACAATAACCAACTACTAAGATTTACCACTGCCGGGAGTGTAGATGATGGAAAAAGTACTTTGATAGGCAGGCTTTTATTCGACTCGAAGTCAATTTTTGAAGATCAGTTGGATTCGGTGAGTAAAACCAGTGAGAAAAAGGGGCATGATGGTGTAGACCTTGCCTTGTTTACCGATGGCTTAAAAGATGAAAGGGAGCAGGGAATTACCATCGATGTTGCTTACCGGTATTTTACCACTCCCAAACGTAAATTTATTATCGCTGATACTCCGGGTCATATTGAATATACCCGTAATATGGTGACAGGTGCATCTACCGCTAATGCTGCGGTGATTTTAATCGATGCCCGTCACGGGGTAATAGAGCAAACAAAGCGTCACTCTTTTATAGCTTCCTTGCTTAATATTCCGCATTTAATTGTTTGCGTTAATAAAATGGATTTAGTAGATTATTCTGAAGAAGTGTATAACAGTATTATTGCACAGTTCGAAGAATTTTCCTCTAAGCTTCTTATGAAAGATGTTCGGTTTATCCCAATAAGCGCCCTAAAAGGGGATAATGTGGTAAACCGCTCTGAAAACATGTCCTGGTACCCCAACGGGACCTTGCTCAGTACTTTGGAGAATTTACATATTAGCAGTGATATTAATAAAATAGATGCTCGTTTCCCGGTACAGACTGTGCTTAGGCCGCAGAGTGACGAACATCGTGACTATAGGGGGTATGCCGGTAGGATTGCCAGTGGTATTTACCGGGTAGGAGATGAAGTGGCCGTATTGCCATCGGGCTTTCAGTCAAAGATTAGATCCATTAATGCCGGGGAGCAGGAGTTAAAAGAAGCCTATGCGCCAATGAGTATTTCCATAACCCTGGAAGACGATATTGATGTAAGCCGCGGGAATATGATTGTAAAACAAAATAACCAACCCGAGCAGGAACAAGAATTTGATGTAATGTTGTGCTGGCTGAATAACGACCCTGCAAAACCCCGGGCAAAATATACCATTAAGCATACCTCTAATGAAGAGCGGGCGATAATAAAGGAAGTGGTTTATAAAATGGATATTAATACTTTTGAACGGGATAATGAAGATTCAAATTTAGAGATGAATGATATTGCCAGGGTTAAAATAAGAACTACCCGTAGGCTAATGTTAGATTCTTACCGTGATAATCGAAATACGGGTAGTATTATTCTAATTGATGAGAATACTAATGAAACCGTTGCCGCGGGAATGGTAGTGTAATTAAGCCATAAGCAGTAGGCCTTAAGCTTAAAGCCTACTGCTTAGAGCTTAAGGCCTATTCTCTACTGCTCCAAAATACCGTTTATAATCTACTGCCTACCGTCTATGTCAAAACCGTCTTTCAAACAATTCTTAACGTTTTTAAAGCTTTAAGTTTTATTTAGCAATAGGCTCATAAAGAAATTCTATCTTTGCCGCTGATTAAAAGTTAAACTAAAATTCTCAAATGATTGAATTTCAGGAGAAATTAGAAGGTAAAAAAATTCTTATAACCGGAGGAGCAGGCTTTATTGGTTCTAACCTTTGTGAGATCTTAATTGACTTAAATGCCAAAGTAGTTTGTTTAGATAACTTTGCTACCGGCCATAAGCATAATTTAGAGAAGCTTAAAGATCATAAGAGTTTTGAATTAATTGAAGGAGATATTCGCGATTTGGAAACTTGCCATGAGGCTTGCAAGGATGTAGATTATGTATTGCACCAGGCGGCTTTAGGTTCTGTGCCACGTTCTCTGGCCGACCCTATTGCCAGTAATGGGGTTAATATATCTGGCTTTTTAAATATGTTGGTAGCAGCGCGAGATGCCGGGGTAAAAAGGTTTGTGTACGCAGCAAGTTCTTCTACTTATGGAGATTCTGAAAAACTTCCTAAAGTGGAAGATAAAATAGGAAAACCACTTTCACCATATGCAATCACTAAATATGTAAACGAGTTATATGCCGATATTTTTCAGGATGCCTATAAATTAGATACTATCGGTTTAAGATATTTCAATGTTTTTGGAAGAAAGCAGGATCCAAATGGAGCTTATGCTGCCGTAATTCCAAAGTTCGTGATGCAATTTATGAAGCATGAAAGCCCGATTATTAATGGCGATGGCACTTATTCTCGTGATTTTACCTATATCGATAATGTAATTCAAATGAATTTACGCGCCATTACTTCCGAGAATAAAGAGGCTGTAAACCAGGTGTATAACACTGCTGTTGGCGATAGAACTAATTTGGTGGAACTTACACAACTGCTCAAACAATATCTTTCTGAATTTGATCCTAAAATTGCCGATGTTGAAGTTAAGCATGGCCCAAATAGGGCGGGTGATATTCCACATTCTTTGGCTTCAGTCGATAAAGCGAAAAAGTTATTGGGTTATAAACCAAGCCACCGAATTGATGATGGTTTGAGAGAAGCCGTAGCTTGGTATTGGGAGAATTTGAGATAGGAAACTCAAGGTGGAAAAGTAGATTGGGAGAGAAGGAGGCTTACGGAGTAGAGCTTAGTATAAGTATAAATTTTGGAAAAAATGAATTATGGCCAAAATAGGAACTCATAAGGACTTAAGGGTTTATCAACTGTCTTTCGAAGCCGGGATGGACATATTTAGAATTTCAAAATTATTTCCTAAAGAAGAAAGGTATTCCTTAACCGACCAAATCCGAAGATCTTCGCGATCTGTTTCCGGGAATTTAGCGGAAGCCTGGAGGAAAAGAATTTATCCGAAATCTTTCGTCGTGTCTAAACTAGTGGATTGTGAAGGCGAAGCAGGTGAAACTCAGGTTTGGCTGGATTACGCTCTTGCTTTCGGATATATTGATAATGAGAAACATAAGGTAGTTTTTGATAAATATGATTCCATTTTGGGAATGCTGGTTAATATGAGAATTAACCCATCTAAATGGACTTTATAATATAGTGATTAAAGGAAAATATATAAATGGACAACGAAGAAAATAAACCTCAGAATAGTACTCGAGTCTCCGAGTCTCCAAATCCCCCGGTCGCCTCTTCCGGGAGAATAGCCGTTATAGGTCTTGGCTATGTTGGGTTACCCCTGGCAAGACTCTTTGCTACCAAATATTCGGTAATAGGATTTGATATAAATCAATCTAGAATTAAAGAATTAATGACTGGGCGCGATTCAACTTTAGAGGTGGATGATGATGTATTACAATCGGCTTTGGTTCAAAAAGAAGATTTAGAAAATGGAAATGGTTTATACTGCTCGGCGGATCTTGAGGATATAGCAGATTGCAACTATTATATCATTACGGTGCCCACCCCGGTAGATAAAAACAATAGACCAGACCTTACTCCGCTGTATAAAAGTAGCGAAACCGTTGCGAAAGTACTGCAAAAGGGAGACGTGGTAATCTATGAATCTACGGTATACCCGGGTGTAACAGAAGATGAATGTGTGCCGGTGCTTGAAAAACATAGCGGACTTAAATTCAACGAAGACTTTTTTGTTGGGTATTCACCCGAGAGAATTAACCCGGGAGATAAAGAGCATACCGTAGATAAAATTTTAAAAGTTACCGCCGGTTCTACCCCTGAGATCGGGAAAAAGGTAAACGAGCTTTATGCTGAAGTGATTACCGCCGGTACACATTTAGCTCCAACTATAAAAGTGGCTGAGGCTGCAAAAGTTATTGAGAATTCTCAACGGGATATCAATATTGCTTTTGTAAACGAATTGGCCAAGATATTTAATATGATGGATATCGATACACAGGCAGTTTTGGAAGCAGCTGGCACAAAATGGAATTTCCTTCCGTTTAAACCCGGATTGGTTGGCGGTCACTGTATTGGGGTAGATCCTTACTACCTGGCTCAAAAAGCTCAGGAGATTGGGTATCATCCGGAAATTATCCTTGCAGGACGAAGAATGAACGATTCTATGGGGCAATATGTAGCTTCTGAAGTTGTTAAGCTTATGCTGCAGAATGACCAAAAAGTAAAAGGAGCTAATATCCTGGTGCTGGGTATTACCTTTAAAGAGAACTGCCCCGATGTTAGAAATACTAAAGTGGTAGATGTTATAAAGAATCTCAAGGAGTACGGGACTAATGTGACCATTTATGACCCACTTGCGAATCCGGAAGAGGTTAAGCACGAATACGGGCTCACAACTGTAAAAGAAATACCAGACGAAAAATATGATGCCGTCGTTTTAGCCGTGGCGCATAAAGAATTTTTGGAAATGAATCTGGATCAATTGAAAAACGGAAATACCGTTGTGTATGATGTGAAGGGAGTGCTGGGAGATAGGTGTGATAAGAAGTTGTAAAATCGGGAATTGAGAATAGTTAATTGGGGATTAGTTAATTTGGGAATGGAGATTGGTTAATTAGGGATCCGGGACTAGTGAATTTATTTAACTATAATTGATTAATTAGAAAAAAATATCCGATTATTTTATGATTGATTTAAAAATCAGATATTTCCGAATAAGAATTTTTTTATATCAAATACAGTTTAATATTTATTATGGATATCCATTAAACCAATCAACCGCTTAACCAATTAACTAAAAAATGGCATCAAATTTCGAGGATCTGGATTGTTGGAAGGCTTGTTATGATTTGAAGCTTTATTTGAAAAAGGAAATATTAACCAAATTGCCGAAAACAGAGCGTTTTGAATTATATTCCCAACTGTTAAGGTCAGCGAGGTCGGCTACGGCAAACATTGCTGAGGGTTGGGGAAGATACCATTATAAAGAAAATATAAAATTTCTTTTAAATGCGAGAGGCTCAGTTGCTGAAATATTAGATCACGGGATTGAGGCAAAGGACTGTGACTACATCTCTGAAGAGGTCTTGCAGACGCTTCGGAATAAAGCAGAATCTTGTCTCAGACTAATAAATGGCTATATCAAATATTTAAGAAATAGGAGTAAGGAATAGATATTGGTTGATTTTAAATAGTTTGGGAGGCGGATTCCAATTAACTATTTAACCAATTAACCAGTTAACTAATTAACTAGCATGAACATAAAAAACATCTGCTGCATAGGCGCAGGATACGTAGGAGGTCCCACTATGGCAGTGATAGCTCAAAAATGTCCGGAAATTAATGTTACGGTTGTAGATATCAACGAGGAGCGCATTAAGGCCTGGAACGACGAAAATGTAGAAAATATTCCAATCTATGAACCCGGTTTACCGGAAGTGGTGAAAGAAGCCAGGGGTAGAAACCTGTTTTTTTCTACCGATGTAGATGCAGCAATCGATAAGGCCGATATGATCTTTATCTCGGTGAATACACCTACTAAAACTTACGGAATAGGTAAGGGGATGGCTGCAGACCTTAAGTTCATCGAACTGTGTGCCCGCCAAATCGCAAGGGTGGCTAAAGATGATAAAATTGTAGTTGAAAAATCTACTTTACCGGTACGTACCGCCGAGGCTTTAAAGAATATTTTAGATAATACCGGTAACGGAGTGAACTATCAAATTCTCTCTAACCCCGAATTTTTAGCCGAAGGAACTGCGGTAGATGATTTGATGAATCCAGATCGAGTGCTTATAGGAGGCGATATTGATACTGCTAAAGGAAAAGAAGCCGTAGATGCTCTAGTAGATGTTTACGCCCATTGGGTGCCAAGAGAGCGACTATTAACCACTAATGTTTGGTCTTCAGAGTTATCTAAATTAACGGCAAATGCTTTCCTGGCGCAAAGGGTTTCCAGCATCAATGCAATGAGTGAACTCTGTGAAAAAACCGGGGCCGATGTAAATGAGGTTTCTAAAGCTGTGGGAATGGATTCCAGGATTGGGGCAAAATTCCTCAAATCTTCGGTTGGTTTTGGAGGATCCTGTTTTCAAAAGGATATTTTAAACCTGGTATATATCTCAAAATCTTTTGGTTTACACGAAGTAGCCGATTACTTGGAGCAGGTAATTATTATGAACGACCATCAGAAAAGAAGGTTTGCCGCTAAAATTGTGCAAACCTTATTTAACACTGTTTCCGGAAAGAAAATTGCGTTACTGGGTTGGGCCTTTAAAAAAGACACCAACGATACCCGGGAATCGGCAGCTATTTATGTGGCAGACTATTTGTTGAACGAACAGGCTGAGATCGTAGTGTATGATCCGAAAGTAAAAACAGAACAGATCTATGCCGATTTAGATTATTTGAATACCCGTTCTTCAGAAGAAAATAGAGCCAGGGTAACAGTGGTAGACGGAGCTTATGAAGCGACTAAAGATGCTCACGCTGTAGCGGTGTTAACTGAGTGGGATGAATTTAAAGAATTAGACTGGCAAAAAATATATAAAGAAATGCTAAAACCTGCCTTTTTGTTTGATGGAAGAAGGTTGTTGGAAAGAAAAACTAAAGAGGATATTGGGTTTGAGTTTTATGCAATTGGGAGCTAGTTAAGAATTAAATAGATGTTAAGGTTTGTTTAGGGCTAGGACTACAGTAATAAGATTTTAAATTTGCCGGTTTAAAAAAATAAGAATGGAAAAGATTTATAAAACTGCAATTAAAGCAGCGATTGATAGTGGTCATAAAATTATGGAAATCTATAAAACTGAAGATTTTCAGGTGGAATCAAAATCAGATGAATCACCGCTCACTATTGCAGATAAAAGTGCTAACGATATTATCAATAAGTTTTTAAGATCTACCGGGATTCCTATTATAAGTGAGGAAAATAAACAGCTTGAGTTTTCAGAAAGAAAAGATTGGAATAAATGCTGGATTGTAGATCCTTTAGATGGAACAAAGGAATTTATTAAAAGGAATGGAGAGTTTACTGTTAATATTGCTTTAATAGATCAGAATAAGCCTGTGTTCGGAGTGATCTATGTTCCGGCTAAGAATGAGCTTTACGTTGGCGATGTTTTAAATCAAAAAAGCTACAAGGGAACGGTTGATGAAGTGGATTTTGATTTTCAGGAATCGAATTTTGATCAAATTCATCCATCTGTAATTGGAGATATAATAAAAGTTGTAGGAAGTCGTTCCCATATGAACCAGGATACACTGGATTATATTGAAGAGTTAAAAGCTAAATATAATAAAGAAGTTGAAATAGTTTCTAAAGGAAGTTCTTTAAAGTTTTGTCTTGTAGCTGAAGGTAAAGCCGATGTCTATCCCAGGTTTGCTCCTACAATGGAATGGGATACTGCTGCGGGACAAGCCATTTGTAATGCAGCAGGACTTTTGGTAATAGACAGGCAAACCGCAAAACCTATGAAATATAATAGGGAGAATTTACTCAATAATTATTTTTTAGTTTCCAACCTTGGGTAAGTCGTACAAAAGACATATCGCAAAAAGTATTACCTGGAGAGTTATTGGGACAGCAGATACAATTTTGCTTGCCTGGCTAATTTCTGGTGATCCCTTAACCGGTTTACAAATTGGTTTTGCAGAGGTGGTTACTAAAATGGTTTTATATTACCTGCACGAAAGAGTATGGTTTAAAATTAGAGCAGGGATCACTAAAAATGGGGATAGTAAAAAACGCCATATTGCTAAAACAGTAACCTGGAGAATAGTTGGTACAATTGATACTATGATTCTCGCGTGGGTTATCTCGGGTAATCCTTTGGTGGGACTAAAAGTAGGTGGAGCTGAAGTAATTACAAAAATGATATTATATTATTTTCATGAAAGGGGATGGTATAAAATAGATTACGGTTTGAAAAAGCGTAGAGAAAGAAAACGAGAGTTACAGGAACAAACTGCTAATAATTATTAATATGGAAAATATCATTCCACATGATTTTCATATCGGGAAGACCGATAGAAATAAACTGAATGCACATGATTCGTTCGTAGTCTGGTTTACCGGTTTATCGGGCTCTGGGAAGTCTACTATTGCGAATCTTGTTGAAAATGAGTTATTTAAAAAAGGAATCAAAACCTTTTCGTTAGATGGAGATAATGTTCGAAAAGGACTAAATAATAACCTTGGTTTTAGTCCTGAAGATAGGTATGAAAACCTTCGAAGAATAGCGGAGGTCGCAAAACTCTTTGTAGAATCAGGATCTGTAATAATTGCTTCTTTTATTTCTCCTTTGGAAAAGGATAGGAAACTTGTAAAAAGTATAATTGGAGTTGAAAATTTTGTGGAGGTTTTCGTAAATACTTCACTGGAGGAATGTGAAAGGCGAGATGTGAAAGGGTTATATAAAAAAGCCAGGGCAGGAGAAATTAAAAACTTTACCGGTATTGATGCACCTTTTGAAAATCCTCAAAATCCTGATTTGGAAATAAAAACGGAGACAGAAAGTTTGGAAGATGCATTAAAAAGAATAGTTTTACACCTTGAAGATAAACTGAAAATCTCAGTACAATGAGCAAATATTATTTAAACTATTTAGACGAATTAGAATCGGAAGCGATCTATATTTTACGCGAAGTTTGGGCGCAATTTGAGAATCCTGTAATCCTCTTTTCGGGAGGAAAAGATTCTATTTTAGTGACGCATTTAGCGAAAAAAGCTTTTTACCCCAGTAAAATTCCTTTTCCTTTAATGCACGTAGATACCGGACATAACTTTCCGGAAACTATACAATTTAGGGATCATCTGATTGAAAAGCTTGGCGTTAAGTTAATAGTAGGTTCTGTGCAGGAATCTATAGACCAAGGGCGTGTAGCGGAAGAAAAAGGGAAGAATGCCACGCGAAATGCCTTGCAAATCACCACGCTGCTGGATGCTATAGAAGAGAATAAGGTAGATTGCGCCATTGGAGGCGGAAGAAGGGATGAAGAGAAAGCCCGTGCTAAAGAAAGGTTCTTTAGCCATCGTGACGATTTTGGGCAATGGGACCCTAAAAACCAGCGTCCGGAGTTATGGAACCTTTTAAATGGAAAGCAATTTGAAGGCGAACACTTTAGAGCGTTCCCAATTAGTAACTGGACTGAAATGGATGTTTGGAATTATATCAAAAGGGAAAACATTAGTATACCTTCCTTATATTTTGCGCATGAGCGAGAAGTAGTCTTTCGTAGTAATTCCTGGATCCCGGTTTCGGAGTATTTGAAACTTGAAGAAGGTGAAAAGGTAGAAAAAAAGAAAATCAGGTTTAGGACCCTTGGCGATATTACCATTACCGGTGGTATAGAATCTGATGCCGATACGCTTGATAAGATAGCTTTAGAAGTTTCGGCTATGCGAAAAACCGAAAGAGGAGATAGATCAGATGATAAGCGTAGTGAAACCGCTATGGAAGATAGGAAGAAGCAGGGGTATTTTTAATATGAGGCTATAGGCTTTATGCAATAAGCTATAAGCCATAGCAGCTACTGTCAATAATGAGAGATTTTAAGAAATATGATGTTTGGAAATTAAGTCATGATTTGACTTTGCGTGTTTATAAAATAACTTTTTCTTTTCCTCATTCAGAGAGATATCAATTAGTTTCTCAAATGCAGCGAGCTGCTTACTCAATACCTTCTAATTTTAGTGAAGGTTGTGGAAGAGGTTCAGACAAAGACTTTAATAGGTTTGTGCAGATTTCACTTGGTTCAGCTCATGAATTAGAATACTTTTTCATACTGAGCAAAGACTTAAAATTTATTGATGAGCGAACATTTGAGGTTTGTTTTGATGAGGTCAATGAAATAAAGAAAAAATTATACAGATTAAATCAAAGATTACAGTGATATTTTATATATCAAAGACTTTAATCGACAACTAAAATACATTTTTGGCCTATAGCATAAAGCCTAAGGCCTAAAGCATAGAAACAATGGAAATAGACAATAACCAACTACTAAGATTTACCACTGCCGGGAGTGTAGATGATGGAAAAAGTACTTTGATAGGCAGGCTTTTATTCGACTCGAAGTCAATTTTTGAAGATCAGTTGGATTCGGTGAGTAAAACCAGTGAGAAAAAGGGGCATGATGGTGTAGACCTTGCCTTGTTTACCGATGGCTTAAAAGATGAAAGGGAGCAGGGAATTACCATCGATGTTGCTTACCGGTATTTTACCACTCCCAAACGTAAATTTATTATCGCTGATACTCCGGGTCATATTGAATATACCCGTAATATGGTGACAGGTGCATCTACCGCTAATGCTGCGGTGATTTTAATCGATGCCCGTCACGGGGTAATAGAGCAAACAAAGCGTCACTCTTTTATAGCTTCCTTGCTTAATATTCCGCATTTAATTGTTTGCGTTAATAAAATGGATTTAGTAGATTATTCTGAAGAAGTGTATAACAGTATTATTGCACAGTTCGAAGAATTTTCCTCTAAGCTTCTTATGAAAGATGTTCGGTTTATCCCAATAAGCGCCCTAAAAGGGGATAATGTGGTAAACCGCTCTGAAAACATGTCCTGGTACCCCAACGGGACCTTGCTCAGTACTTTGGAGAATTTACATATTAGCAGTGATATTAATAAAATAGATGCTCGTTTCCCGGTACAGACTGTGCTTAGGCCGCAGAGTGACGAACATCGTGACTATAGGGGGTATGCCGGTAGGATTGCCAGTGGTATTTACCGGGTAGGAGATGAAGTGGCCGTATTGCCATCGGGCTTTCAGTCAAAGATTAGATCCATTAATGCCGGGGAGCAGGAGTTAAAAGAAGCCTATGCGCCAATGAGTATTTCCATAACCCTGGAAGACGATATTGATGTAAGCCGCGGGAATATGATTGTAAAACAAAATAACCAACCCGAGCAGGAACAAGAATTTGATGTAATGTTGTGCTGGCTGAATAACGACCCTGCAAAACCCCGGGCAAAATATACCATTAAGCATACCTCTAATGAAGAGCGGGCGATAATAAAGGAAGTGGTTTATAAAATGGATATTAATACTTTTGAACGGGATAATGAAGATTCAAATTTAGAGATGAATGATATTGCCAGGGTTAAAATAAGAACTACCCGTAGGCTAATGTTAGATTCTTACCGTGATAATCGAAATACGGGTAGTATTATTCTAATTGATGAGAATACTAATGAAACCGTTGCCGCGGGAATGGTAGTGTAATTAAGCCATAAGCAGTAGGCCTTAAGCTTAAAGCCTACTGCTTAGA
>NZ_JAEHOK010000037.1 GCF_016236915.1 Salegentibacter maritimus | reverse complement strand
TTCCTTTAGACTTGCAAGAGTAAAATTTGTGTAAATTAAGGATTAAAAAAGAGTAGGCTAACTATAACAAGTTCCAGTTAAAAGAGCTATATGCTGATTCAGTACCTACTCTTTCCCTAAATAGTAACTCAAATAGAAATTCGGGATTAAAAGCCCATTATTAAGGAATTGAGTCCTATTTAATTTAATCCATTCATAACTAAAACCAAAATTATGAAAAATTCATTGACTTTTGTAGGTATTGATATCAGTAAAAACACATTGGATATTTGTTCTATAAAAGGTGAGAAGAAACTGGCCAAACGTATTGATAACAACAAAAAAGCTATAAAAGTTTTTTTTAGTGGCTCAAAGCCACAAAGTTTAAAAGTCTGTATTGAGAATACGGGGCGATATGGCCGTAAGATTATTGAAGTCTTAACCTCTTTAAATATCGTTTTTTACGAAGTAAATCCTTTGCATTTACACAAAAGTATTGGACTCACCAGAGGAAAAGATGATATTATAGATGCCTTCCGTATTGCTAAATTCCTGGAAAAAAACCACACAGAACTCGAACCACATCAAAAACCAGAACCGGGAATAGAAAAGCTGAAAGCACTTATATCCCATAGGAACCTGTTAATTAAGCAAAGAGCCCAACTCAAAGCAAAAAACAAAGAAAACCTACTGATTGCAGATCTTGACTTGCCGCAACTGGAAGAGCACGGAGCTGAACTTATTCAATTACTAACTGAAAAAATAAAACAAACCGACAAATCAATAATTGAGGTTATTGAGCACAATAGTGTATTGAAGCACCAATACCATTTAATACGTGCTATTCCTGGAGTAGGTCCTATTTTATCGTGGAATATGTTGATTAAAACAAATGCATTTAAATCGATCACAAATCCTCGTAAATTTGCCTGTTATGCTGGAGTGGCGCCATTTTCAAAAAGTTCAGGAACTTCTGTTTTTGGTAGGGCATCGGTTTCTATCTATGCAGATAAAGGCATTAAGAAAATACTGCATTTAGCAGCCATGAGGGCGATCCAATTGCCTTCTGATTTAAAACAATATTACCATCGAAAGGTAAATGAAGGCAAAAACAAAATGAGCGTCTTAAATGCTGTAAGAAATAAGATCATTCATAGAATTTTTGCCATCATAAAAAATCAAAAAATATATAATAATAACTTGCAAGTGTCATAGAAATCAGCTTGACGAGAATAGACTTTTCAGACAGCCTCTTTTTTTGCATTAAGATCTTAATTTCTACTGCCAACCGGACCACTGCCCACTGCTTTCTAATGTGCTTCCAGCCAGTTCTGGCCTTCCCCTAATTCTACATCTAAAGGAACATCCAGTTTGTAAGCGTTTTCCATTTCAAACTGGATCATCTTTTTTACTTCTTCAACTTCGTCTTTGTGGGCGTCAAAAACCAATTCATCATGCACCTGAAGTAGCATTTTTGTTTTAAACTTTCCTTCATTTAATTTCTTATAAATATTAATCATTGCCAACTTAATAATGTCTGCTGCGCTACCCTGTATGGGCGCGTTTACAGCATTTCTTTCGGCAGCGCCCCTTACCACGGCATTTTGCGAATTAATATCTTTTAAATAACGTCTTCTGCCTAAAATAGTTTGTACATAGCCATTTTCACGTGCAAAATCTATTTGATCGGCAATATAACCGGTTAGTTTAGGATAGGTTTTATAGTAAGTGTCAATAAGTTCCTTGGCTTCGGCCCGTGATAAATTGGTTTGATTGCTTAATCCAAAAGCCGAAACACCATAGATTATCCCGAAGTTCACCGTTTTGGCATTACTTCTTTGCTCCCTGCTAACTTCGTCTATGGGTACATTAAATACCTGCGCGGCTGTAGCGGCATGAATATCTTTACCTTCTTTAAAAGCTTTCATCATATTCTCTTCTTTGCTAAGCGCAGCAATAATTCGTAATTCAATTTGAGAATAATCGGCTGCCAATAGAATATGGTTTTCGTCTCTGGGAACAAAAGCTTTTCTAACCTGGCGCCCACGTTCGGTTCTAATAGGGATATTTTGAAGGTTAGGGTTGTTGGAGCTTAGTCTTCCGGTGGCTGCAATAGTTTGAACATAATCGGTATGGATCCTGCCGGTAGCCTTCTGTACCTGATTTGGCAGTGAATCTACATACGTATTCTGTAATTTAACCAAAGCTCTATACATTAACACATCTTCTACGATTTTGTGTTCTTTAACCAGATTAGATAGTACATCTTCACTGGTTGAATATTGTCCGGTTTTGGTCTTTTTTGGTTTTTTAACCAATTTCATTTTTTCAAAAAGAACAAGTCCTAATTGTTTTGGGGAGCTTATTTTAAATTCCTCGCCAGCTTCTTCATATATACTTTTCTCCAGGTCTTTAATGTCGCTATCCAAGGCATCAGAAAGTGATTTTAGGAATTTCTCGTCTAATTTTATTCCTTCCAATTCCATAGCGGCCAGTACTCGAACCAATGGGATTTCAATATTATCAAACAGCTTTCGGGTGTTTGCTTCTTTTAATTCCTGTTCAAAGAATTTTTTAAGTTGAAGGGTTACATCGGCATCTTCTACACCATACTCGGTTTGCTGGTCTAAAGGAACTTCCCGCATAGATTTTTGGTTCTTTCCTTTTTTTCCTATTAATTCTGAAATAGGCTGCGGGGTGTAGTTAAGGTAAGTTTCGGCAAGAACATCCATATTATGGCGCATATCCGGATTTATCAGGTAATGCGCTATCATAGTATCAAATAACTTCCCTTTTATTTCAATATTATATTTAGCTAAAACCTTGATATCATATTTTAAGTTTTGGCCAATTTTTTCAATGTTTTCATCTTCAAAAAACGGTCTTAGCTCCTCAATAAGTTCCTGTGCTTTTTCTTTTTCTTCGGGAAAAGGAAGGTAAAAACCTTTGCCGGTTTCCCATGAAAAAGCAATACCTACCAGTGTTGCTTCCAAAGCATTCAAGCTGGTTGTTTCAGTATCTATACAAACGCTTTTTTGTTTTGCTAAATTTTGAAGGAAGATTTGCCTGGCCATTTTGCTGTTTAGGCTTTGATAGACGTGTGCAGTATCTTTTAAAGATTTTCTTCCGCCGGAAGTGGCTTCAATTTTTTCTGAATCATTTCCTGAAAACAATGAAAATTGACCTTCTCCGGCATTTTTTGAAACTTTTTTAGCTGAAGGAGAGTTGCTAACCTGGGTTTGAGGCGCATCTTCTTCGCCGCTAAATAACTTTATAAATTGATCTTTAAGCCTTCTAAATTCAAGCTCATCAAATATCTCCTGAACTTTTTTGGCGTCAGGTTGGGAAAGCTCATAATCTTCAGCGTGAAACTTTACATCACAATCGGTTAGGATGGCGGCCAGTTGTTTAGAAAGAATACCCTGTTCGGCATGGCTTTCTACCTTTTCTTTCATTTTTCCTTTTAACTGGTCGGTATTGGCCAACAGCTCTTCCATGCTTCCAAATTGCTTCAGGAATTTTTTAGCTGTTTTTTCGCCCACTCCAGGAAGTCCGGGAATATTGTCTACTGCATCTCCCATCATTCCCAGGAAGTCTATCACCTGCTCGGGACGCTCTACTTCAAATTTCTTTTGTACCTCGGGAATTCCCCAAATTTCTATCCCATTTCCCATTCTTGCCGGGCGGTACATAAAAATATTTTCAGATACCAACTGGGCAAAATCCTTATCGGGGGTTACCATAAAAACCTGGTAGTTCTCTTTTTCTGCTTGTTTGGCGAGAGTTCCTATTATATCATCGGCTTCGCAGCCGGCTAATTCTACCACAGGAATATGCATGGCTTTTAAGATATCCTGTATAATAGGAATAGCATCTTTTATAGGTTCTGGCGTTGCATCGCGATTGGCTTTATACTCGGCAAACATTTCGGTTCTTACCTGACTGCCTTCTTTATCAAAACAAACGGCCAAATGGTCTGGCTTTTCACGTCTAATAACATCAAAAAGGGAATTCATAAACCCCATGATGGCCGAAGTGTCAAAACCTTTAGAGTTTATCCTTGGGTTTTTAATAAAGGCGTAATAGCCCCTAAAAATTAGGGCATAGGCATCAACAAGAAACAGGCGTTTTTGAGCAGACATATCTTTTGGAATATTATTTTTTCTGAATATCCCAAAACTACAAAGATATTATCATACTGGCTTTAGGCCTTGCTAAAAACTTATAGATTAAAACCAGATAAAATTAGGCTACTGCAACTTTTCTTTTCTTATTCCTATAAGCGTAATAAAAAATATAAGCGTAGCAAAGCATTACCAAAATTAGGGCTACATTAAAGTTAAAAGAATCTGTAAGGTAGCCATAGGCAGGAGGGATAATAGCACCTCCCACAATCATGGTGCATAAAATTCCCGAACCCTGGGCTTTATCGTCTCCCAGGCCATCTAGCGCAAGACTAAAAATGGTAGGGAACATAATTGAATTAAATAATCCCACACCTATAATGGTCCACATGGCAGTAAGCCCTACTGTTAGATTAGAGATAAGGATCATTCCAATGGCTCCAATAGCAAAAATGCTTAGAATTTTTGCCGGATTGAATATAGAGGTAAGATAGGAACCAATAAATCTACCAATCATAGCTCCTGTCCAGTAAAAAGTAACAAAGACTCCTACTACAGCCATATCGCTAGAGGCTGAAACACCTGTGTTTAGGATCCATTCTGCAATAGTACGCATAAAAGAAGTTTCCCTTACTGTGGTAGCAAGATCAAGGCTTAGAAAATAGTTTACCATATAGCTTCCCAGGGCAACTTCGGCACCTACATAACAGAACAATCCAATAGCGCCAAGAATAAGATTTTTGTTTTTTAATACTTTTCTGTAATCGTTAGAAGCTTCTTTGTCGCCAACTTTTGGAAGTTTTACAAAAAAGAAAACAAGCGCAATCACTCCTATAAAAGCAGCAATTCCTAAAAATGGCGTTTGTACTGCTGCTGCTTCTGCGGCTAAATAGGTTTTTTGCGCAGTAGCGTCCAGGGCTTCAATTTCAGCGCTGGTTTTTACCTTGTCCTGAAGAATAAAAAGAGCTCCTAATGCCGGTGCAATTGCTGTTCCCAGTGAATTAAATGCCTGTGAAAGGTTAAGCCTACTGGAAGCCGTTTTTTCTGGTCCAAGAATAGTTACATAGGGGTTTGCGGCGACTTGAAGTATGGTGATACCCGCTGCAAGTGTAAAATATCCCAGCATAAAAATTCCGAAGACACGATAGGAGGCCGCCGGATAAAATAATAAGCAGCCCATCGCCATAGTTGCAAGCCCTAGAATAATTCCTCTTTTATATCCAATTTTAGATAAAATATAACCTGCTGGGATAGATAGTAAAAAATAAGCCCCAAAAAAGGCGAATTGTACCATTCCGGCCTGAAAATAGGAGAGGGTAAATACTTCCCGAAGTCTTGGTATAAGAGAATCTACGAGAACAGTTATAAACCCCCAAAGGAAAAAAAGTATAGTTACAAATATAAAAGCGGTACGGTAAGATCTTTTTTGTTCCATTTAGAGATAAGATTGGCTGGGTGTATTGGTGTTTTTGTTGTCTTGATATTTTACAAAGGTAAAGCCTTTATGGAGGCAATAAGAACCTACTTCCCCATTTTTTCCCAAAGCTAATAAAGCTACCTGAAAATCTTTGTAATTGCTGTTCTGTTTAACAATTCGCTGTATGGCAATTTCACAAGCTTCTTGTGGGCTTTTGCCCTGGCGCATTAACTCTACAATAAGAAAACTGCTTACACTTTTCATAATGGCTTCACCCATTCCCGTGGCTACTGCGCCGCCAATTTCATTATCAATATAAAGTCCTGAGCCTATAATAGGAGAATCTCCAACCCGTCCATTCATTTTGTAGGCCAGTCCAGAAGTGGTACAAGCCCCGGCAATATCGCCTTTTTCATCAAGGCAAAGCATTCCAATGGTATCGTGGTTTTCTATATTAATTATTGGTTTGTATTCTTTCTTTTCTAACCATTTTCTCCATTTTTCTTCCGACTCTTTCGTTAGTAAATTTTTTGGTTTAAATCCTTGTTGAATGGCAAATTGGAAAGCTCCCTCCCCGGCAAGCATTACATGGGGTGTTTCTTCCATGACTTTTCTGGCTACAGAAACGGGGTGTTCAATTTCTTTTAAATAAACCACGCTGCCACATTCTCCTTCCGGAGACATTATACAGGCATCCAGGGTAACATTTCCATCTCTATCGGGCGCGCCGCCGTTTCCAACCGTTGTGTTGTTAAGATTTGCTTCTTCAACCCTTACGCCCTGTTCTGCGGCATCCAGGGCCGAGGCTCCTTTGTAAAGTAACTCGCCGGCAGTTTTACTGGCTTCGTGAAAATTCCAGGTGGCTATACAGATAGGGGAAGGTTTGTCCTGTTTTTTAAAAGTGGAGGCGTGTAAATTATAGGTGCCCGGTAAAAGGGTGACACCAGCACCGGATATACCGGCTGCTTTTATAAAATTTCTTCGTTTCATCGCTTGTTTTATTATAATTAAAAAGCCTTGAAAAATACTTCTTATTGCTGGTATAGTCAAATTTTATAGCTAAACAACATTTCTGGCACTATTTAAGTGCTTGTGTAAATATGGTTTAAGGCCTGTAACAGGCGTTAAATTAAAGCTAAACCAAATTTTAAAAATGATGATTAAAAGTATATTCGCAAAAAAATGGGATTGCTGATGCGTTGGATATTATTTATAATTTTCGTCTTATTTATTGAGATTTACGCCTGCCAGGCATTAAAAACCATAACCCGAAATTACTGGGCGGTGTCGCTTTATTTTGTGGTGACACTTGCTGTATTTGCTAATTTTCTTTACCAATGGTTAACACCGGTAGAAGGGAGTGTGCTTACCGGTGCCAGGGGATATGCTTTTGGTTTTTTGCTTTCGGTGCTCCTATTTAAGCTTATTTTAACCTTAATAATGTTTGGGGAAGATATCTATAGATTGGGTGTTGGGACTTTTGAGAAGTTTTTTTCCTCTAAAGAAGATTTTTCCCTTCCGTCCAGAAGAAAATTTTTAAGTCAGTTGGCCCTGGGAATAGCGGCCATTCCATTTGCTTCGGTTTTATATGGTATGTATAAAGGAAGGTATAATTTTAGGGTGCTTAATTATACGTTATATTTTGAAGATCTTCCCGAGGCTTTTGATGGATATAGACTTGCACAAATTAGCGATGTTCATAGTGGCAGTTTTGATAATGAAAAGAAGATTAAATACGGGATAGACCTTTTAAATGAACAAGGTGCAGATATCGCTGTTTTTACCGGGGATTTAGTGAATAATGAAGCTTCAGAAATGGAGCCCTGGAAAGACTTATTTGGTCAAATAAAAGCAAAGGACGGAGTTTTCTCTGTCTTGGGCAATCACGATTACGGCGATTATAAGCAATGGAATTCGGCCCGGGAGAAAAAGGAAAATTTAGATACTTTAAAAGAAACCCACGCCAATATGGGTTGGAAACTTTTGCTAAACGAGCATAAGTTTATTGAAAAAAATGGAGAAAAAATTGCCCTGGTTGGTGTGGAAAACTGGGGTGCCGGCGGATTTAAAAAAGTTGGCGATTTAGATAAAGCAGGAGCGGGACTAAGCGAGAAAGATTTTAAAATTTTATTGAGTCACGATCCTTCTTATTGGCAGGAAAAAATAAAAAACGACAAAAAGAATTACCACTTAACACTTAGCGGCCATACTCACGGAATGCAGTTTGGAATTGAAATTCCCGGTTGGTTTAGATGGAGTCCTGTGCAGTATAGATATCAAAATTGGGCAGGAATATATGAGGAATTTGGACGTTATATTAATGTAAATCGCGGATTTGGCTACTTGGCATTTCCGGGGAGAGTGGGAATTTGGCCTGAAATTAGTGTAATTGAACTCAAAAAAGGTTCAAAACCCGCATAATTTATAGAATTTACTATATTTGAATTAGTGTTTTCTCCAAAGAATTATCATTTTAACCATTGTATTACCAGTCTTATTTTAAAGTAGAAAAGGGGACTGCGAATTTAATTAAAACAAAAGCTGCATGTCAAAATTTGGTGAATTAATAGACCTCAATATTCCGGTGTTGCTGGATTTCTATACCGAATGGAACGAGGATTCTAAACTTATGAACCCGGTCTTGCGAGAAGTTGCCGCCACTATGGGCAATAAGGTAAAAGTGATAAAAATAGATGTAGATAAAAATGTACAGCTTGCCGAAGCGCTTCGGGTTAAAGTATTGCCAACACTTATAATTTATAAGTCTGGCGAGATGAAATGGCGCCAAAGCGGCGAACAGGATGCAGCAACCCTCGTAGGAATTCTAAAGGAATATCTTTAGAGCGATTTAAAGGCAAAGCCTTTTTCGGTATAATGTTTTAGTACTTTTGGTAGAACATACTTAAGGTGTTCTGAAGCCTTGATACTGTCGTGAAAAACAATAATACTTCCTTCCGAAGTATTTTTAAGAACATTGCTTAAGCATTTTTCTTTAGAGATTCTGTGATCGAAATCACCGCTTATCACATCCCACATAACGATCTTATAATGCTGTTTTACAAGTTCTGCAGCTTGTGAATTTTTAATCTTTCCGTAAGGTGGGCGGAATAGTTTTAGGTTTAAGCTTTGGGGTTGAAAGTTCTGGGTTGCGAGTTGCGGGTTTTGTTCCCCGGTTTCGCGGTTTCTGGTTTTTCCTTTTTTGTTCTTGCTTCCTGTTTCCTTTCTCTTTTCTCTATTGTCTCTTTTCTCGCCTCTATTTTCAAGAAGGCTTTCTTCAGCTTTCAATACGTTGTTAACATAGGCATCGGTTGTCGTTTTCCATCCGTTTAGATGGTTAAAAGTGTGATTTCCCACACGATGTCCTCCTTTTAATATCTGCTGAAATATTTTCGGGTTTTTTCTAATGTTATCACCTATGCAAAAGAAAGTGGCTTTTGCATGATATTGTTCTAAAGTGTGCAAAACCCAGGGAGTGATTTCGGGGATTGGTCCATCATCAAAGCTTAGGTAAATGGTCTTTTCTGCTTCAAGTCTTGTAAGCCTATTGGGATAAAGCTTTCTTAAAAGGAAAGGATATTTTATAAGAAATGGGTTCATATAAAAAAATCTGCGGAGGTTTTTATAAGCTCCACAGATTTACTTTTTTATTGGCACCGCCAAAGGGTGTAATACCCCTAAGGCTTGTCTCGAAATTAAAAATTTGTTTCCAACGAATACCTTGTGAGCTTGCCACGAGGTAGTTTACTCCGATGAATCTATCCTAAGAGAATTGCCTGTATTTAATTCAGAATTTATTCCTCCTTCGCGTAATACCTCTTCAGGAGCCTCAGGAGTTATTTCTTCTTCTTCACCGTAAAAATGCCTAAACATTTCCAGATGTTTGTTAAACTCATCGGCTTTTTCTTCAATAATCTCTTCATCCTGATGCATTACAAGTATATCTATAAGGGCTCTATAGCGTTCAATATTAGAGATAATTTCATTAAAACTACGGTATTGCCTATCTATATCCCAACTGCCGTAATAGTTTAAGTTCTCTTTATAATGTGTGGCGATTTTGTTCCAAATTTCCCGGGCTTTTTCAGGTTGCCCCACTTCATAATAACCGGTTACGTAAGGCTCAAGTAGTGCATAATAATTGTAATGTTCTACAGGCATATTTTCCATAGCAAGATCAAGCACTTTTTTGGCTCTTGTGGTATCTTGCTCATTTAGTAGATTTTCTACCAGCCTGGCCAGGTTGCTTCTGTAGGTAATAGAGTTTCTACGTGTTTCCGGATCGTGATAAATATCGTCTGATCCCATATTACCCCAATCCCAGTTTGTTACGATATCGTACATTTTATCTGTATTGATACGTCCCATATCGTAAGGATTTCTTGGGTCTACCGGGGTTTTTATAGGCACCAATTTATAAGCAACCCCTTCTAATTGAAGATATTCTTTCATCCACAGATAATCTTCGTCATTAAAGCTTCCACCGGAGAAATAAATAGGTCTTTCCCAGTTATTATTTCCAAGAATATCCAGCATCAACAATGTATTCTTATAAATAACATCTGAATCGATATTGATCACAATTTCATCTACAATCTCGTCAGCAAAGCGTTCGTCTACGATGCCATTTTTTAATACAGTTTCTTTATCTACCGGAATACGAATATTTTTAGTAGGGAAAGTATTGATCATTTGTCCGCTTTGCAATTCGGCTTGCGTTCTTGGGTCGTCATTTTGAATATAATTCAGCCAGGTTTTAATGGGGATAGTATCGTTTGTAACCTCTTTGGCAAAAACGGCGTCATTAACCCCATTGTAATCTTTATTTTCAAATTGCGAAGGTATTGGGTCGCTGTCAAAAGCCTTTTGCTTCATTTGATCTATATACCAATCGGTAGCAAACAGGCTGGTATTTACAACTCTTACATCGGTACGGTAACGTTCAATTTGCTGCACATACCAAAGCGCAAAAGTATCATTATCCCCAATGGTGAAAATAATTCCATTTTCATCTACAGAATCCAGGTACATTTTGGCCATAGTAAGGGTAGTATCCCTACCGCTACGGTCGTGGTCGTCCCAGTTTTCTGAAGCTAAAAGTACCGGTACTGCCAGTAAAGATGCAGCAATTACAATAGGTGCTGCCAGTTTTGGTTTTAGGAATTTTTTGGCCCAATCAAATAGTGCATAGGCGCCAAAACCTATCCAGATAGCAAATACATAAAATGAACCTACTAAGGCATAATCACGCTCACGTGGCTCAAAAGGCCTTTCGTTAAGGTATATTTTTAAAGCTATTCCTGTAAAGAGGAAAAACACCAGTAATACCCAAAAATTATTTTTATCACGTTTAAATTGAAAAACAAGTCCTATTAATCCCAAAATTAAAGGAAGGAAATAGTAGGTGTTTCTTGCTTTATTGTTTTTAACATCGCTGGGAAGGTTATCCTGAGGCCCTATGTGCATCTCGTCTATAAAATCTATACCGCTAAGCCAGTTTCCATGCAAATCGGTATATTTTCCCTGGTTATCGTCCTGGCGCCCAACAAAATTCCACATAAAATAACGCCAGTACATATAGCCAATTTGATATTCTAATAAATACCCAATATTAGAGGCGAAAGATGGTTTTTCTATGTTGAGGTAATCCCCAAACTGGCGAAGGAAATTATGATAATCGTTATTATCTAACTCACCCTGTGCATACCTGTTTTGAAATTCGTTTACCGCGCTCACCAGTCTTTCTTCGCCCTGGTATTCGGGTTTTATAGTAAATTCCAAGGGGCCGGTAAAATCCATATAATTGGCCGCGTGTTGCGAGCTCCACATTCTCGGCAAAATGGCCTTATGGGAATCGTCCAGGTTTTGTCTTGCGTTTTTATAATCGTTTACAATTATATATTTTCCGGCTTTTTCGTCTTTCTCGTATTTAGGTTTTGCATCGGCATACGGATTGTTTGGATCCAGGCCAGCATACATTTCAGAAAATTGCGGACCATAAAACAAATGAGTTTCCCCGTATTGTTCCCTGTTATAATACGCCAATAGTTCACGGGCGTTATCGGGGCTGTTTTCATTAATAACCGTAGGGGCATTAGACCTTATAGGAAGCATCACCCAACTGGAAAACCCGATAAGGATAAAAAGAATGCACAGAAATAGGGTGTTTAATTGAAAATAATTTTTCTTCCGGGTATAATTAATTCCGAAGTAAAATAGGGCTACAATGGCTAAAAGCGCTATGATGGTTCCTGTATTAAAAGGTAGTCCCAGGGAGTTGGTAAAGAACAATTCTGAAGCAGCAAAGAATGTAAGGGTGTAGGGTAGGAGTAGTTTAAAGATAAACATCAAAACAGCTACCACTACAATATTTGCAATGATAAAGTTCTTTACAGTAACTTTTTTGTAGTTTTTAAAGAAGTATAAGAAGCCAATTGCAGGAATGGTAAGTAGGCCCATAAAGTGAACTCCAAAAGATAAACCTACCACCAGTGAAATTAAAATAAGCCATTTATTTCCTCTTGGTTTAAACATATCCCTTTCCCAAAGCAGGCCTAAATAGAAAAGCAGCGCCATAATACAGGCGGCCATAGCATACACTTCGGCTTCTACGGCACTAAACCAAAAGCTATCTGTAAAAGTGAAGGCTAAAGATCCAACAAGGGCACTTCCTAAAACCGCCACTTTATTGGCGGGCTTAAGCTTTTCTGCGGGTCCGGCTATTTTTAAAACCAGTAAACTTATAGACCAGAACATAAACAACACAGCAAAAGCACTGGCAGCCCCAGACATGAAATTTACCATAAGTGCAACCTGAGAATTGTCGGGTGCGAAAGTAGCAAAGAATGCACCTAGCATTTGGTATAATGGTGCTCCCGGAGGATGCCCTACTTCAAGGTTTGCTGAAGTAGCAATATACTCACCGGCATCCCAAAAACTTGCTGTTGGTTCCAGGGTGAGGGTGTATGTGGTGAGTGCAATTAAAAATACCAGCCATCCCAATATTTTGTTCCACTTCTTAAAGCTAAAATCTGTCATTTTATAGTAAAATTGAATCTTATGTGGCGAATTTAATAATAAAAATAAGAATGCCCGATAATCGGGAATTAATTGAATTGAGGTTAAGTGAACTTACAGCTTATTTTACAACATTACTGCCTTAAGATTTGTTGAAGTAGTTTAGTAACGGACTTTAAAACAAAATATTTTCTGAAAAGACTGGAAATAAAGCTGTTTTGCAAGCTCTCTGTACCATTTTTTTAAAGTGAATTCAGGCCTTAAGAAAAAACTATAATTTTTTTGTGGAAAAAGTTTGTGCAATAGAAACTTTGTTTTAAATTTGCATCCGCATTACAGTAATGGCCTATGGTGTAACTGGCAACACGTCTGGTTTTGGTCCAGAAGAGTCTAGGTTCGAGCCCTAGTAGGCCAACAAAATTTAACCGAATTCTGAAAAGAGTTCGGTTTTTTGTTTTGGAGGAAACTGGACGGGGGATTAAGGGATCAAGACGGATCAAGACCATTTTGGGATCAAGACCATTTTCTGGGTTTTTGAGTTTTTAAGCAAATAATTTTTCGAGTCGAAATAAGAAGAATTCGGTATTTCTTACTCCTCTTAATTGTGCTCTAAAGGCTTTTATTTTTGCATTAAAAGATTCAGCTGAAGCATTGGTGCTTCGGTTTGTAAAGTA
>NZ_JAEHOK010000036.1 GCF_016236915.1 Salegentibacter maritimus | reverse complement strand
CTGATTTCTATGACACTTGCAAGTTATTATTATATATTTTTTGATTTTTTATGATGGCAAAAATTCTATGAATGATCTTATTTCTTACAGCATTTAAGACGCTCATTTTGTTTTTGCCTTCATTTACCTTTCGATGGTAATATTGTTTTAAATCAGAAGGCAATTGGATCGCCCTCATGGCTGCTAAATGCAGTATTTTCTTAATGCCTTTATCTGCATAGATAGAAACCGATGCCCTACCAAAAACAGAAGTTCCTGAACTTTTTGAAAATGGCGCCACTCCAGCATAACAGGCAAATTTACGAGGATTTGTGATCGATTTAAATGCATTTGTTTTAATCAACATATTCCACGATAAAATAGGACCTACTCCAGGAATAGCACGTATTAAATGGTATTGGTGCTTCAATACACTATTGTGCTCAATAACCTCAATTATTGATTTGTCGGTTTGTTTTATTTTTTCAGTTAGTAATTGAATAAGTTCAGCTCCGTGCTCTTCCAGTTGCGGCAAGTCAAGATCTGCAATCAGTAGGTTTTCTTTGTTTTTTGCTTTGAGTTGGGCTCTTTGCTTAATTAACAGGTTCCTATGGGATATAAGTGCTTTCAGCTTTTCTATTCCCGGTTCTGGTTTTTGATGTGGTTCGAGTTCTGTGTGGTTTTTTTCCAGGAATTTAGCAATACGGAAGGCATCTATAATATCATCTTTTCCTCTGGTGAGTCCAATACTTTTGTGTAAATGCAAAGGATTTACTTCGTAAAAAACGATATTTAAAGAGGTTAAGACTTCAATAATCTTACGGCCATATCGCCCCGTATTCTCAATACAGACTTTTAAACTTTGTGGCTTTGAGCCACTAAAAAAAACTTTTATAGCTTTTTTGTTGTTATCAATACGTTTGGCCAGTTTCTTCTCACCTTTTATAGAACAAATATCCAATGTGTTTTTACTGATATCAATACCTACAAAAGTCAATGAATTTTTCATAATTTTGGTTTTAGTTATGAATGGATTAAATTAAATAGGACTCAATTCCTTAATAATGGGCTTTTAATCCCGAATTTCTATTTGAGTTACTATTTAGGGAAAGAGTAGGTACTGAATCAGCATATAGCTCTTTTAACTGGAACTTGTTATAGTTAGCCTACTCTTTTTTAATCCTTAATTTACACAAATTTTACTCTTGCAAGTCTAAAGGAACTTGTTTCAGGATATAACTTGAGGGAATTAATACAAGTTAGAAGCTGAAATAAATTCAGCTTGACGCCGATAAAACTTTTCAAACAGCTTTATATATTTAATGAAGTGCCACTTATTACAACAAGCCTCAAAACTTATATCCTACTTTCTCTTATCAGTCTTTTCCTTTTGAGCCCCATCCATAAATTCCCGTTCTTCACGGGAATTGGCCTTCCCTGAATTTTTAGAAGAACTCCTGTCTTTTTCTTTCTTTAAAGTCTTCCCTGAATCCTTTTCTTTTTGTTTAAGATCACGAAACTCTCGTTGCTCTCTATCTTTATCTTCCTGTTTTAAGGACTTCCAGTTTTCTTCCAGCTTTCGTATATCTTCTTTTTTTGCCTTCATAACACATTATTTATTATTCAACAATAAAAGGTACAAAGGCAAGTGCGTCCAGCTTAAATGAAAACAACTTTTAACAGGATTTTATACTCTTAGTCGAGCTCCTTTAATATTGAAGCATCAATATCCTGGTGAGAAGCGTGATGAACAACCTTCTCATTCCGCAAAACAATAAACTGCGGGCTCTCGTGGTGTACGCTTAATTCATTAGCAACAGCGTTAGAAATCTCACGATCCTTAATTAGGTCTAAAAAATATAATTTCACCTCTTCATTTTCCTCATACTCCCTTTCAAATGTTCTAAGCACCATTTTACTAATACCACAGCGTGTAGAATGTTTAAATATCCCCACAAGCTTATCTTTAGATTCCTCCATGGCTATCGTTATTTGATCTTTATCGGTTAATTTGGTCCAGGGAAAGCTCGTCACCTTACCGGTCTCCCCGCCTTCACTTTTAAATAATTTATCTAATAATCCCATAGTTAATTTTCTTTCGTATAAAATTAATTCTTAATAAATTTAATCCGCTCTTCATTTCAAAATTATTTTCAGAATTTTAACCTAAGTGTCAATTTGGCGTTAATTTTAAAATAAAATCAGTCATTTTGTCTTAATATTTTAATGGTATATCAATTGCTTTACTCATTCAAAAAACAACGACTATGAATTTCAATAATTTTACCATAAAATCACAGGAAGCCATCCAGCAGGCTCAGCAGCTTGCGCAAGAGATGGGGCATCAACAAATTGAAAATGAGCATATTTTTAAAGCAATAAGTATTGTAGACGAAAATGTAGCTCCATTTTTATTGAAAAAGCTAAATATTAATGTCAACCTATTTAACGATATTCTGGATAAAACCTTACAGAGTTTTCCAAAAGTTAGTGGGGGCGATATAGTGCTTTCTCGGGAAGCGGGAAAAGCCGTGAATGAAGCATCTACTATTGCAAAAAAAATGAAAGATGAATATGTTTCTATAGAACATCTTATTTTGGCCATTTTTAAATCTTCAAGCAAAGTAGCGCAAATTTTAAAAGACCAGGGAGCGACTGAGAAATCTTTAAAAGCAGCCATTGAAGAATTGCGTAAGGGCGACAGGGTGACTTCACAAAGCGCCGAAGACACCTACAATTCTTTAGATAAATATGCCAATAACCTAAACCAAATGGCAGAAGAGGGAAAACTTGACCCCGTTATTGGCCGGGACGAAGAAATTAGAAGAATCTTGCAAATCCTTTCCCGAAGAACCAAAAACAACCCAATGTTAGTTGGAGAACCGGGAACAGGTAAAACAGCCATTGCCGAAGGTTTAGCACATAGAATTATTGCCGGGGATGTTCCCGATAACTTAAAAGACAAAGTGATTTACAACCTGGATATGGGAGCGCTTATTGCCGGTGCAAAATATAAAGGTGAATTTGAAGAACGACTTAAAGCCGTAATTAAGGAAGTTACCTCCAGCGATGGCAATATTGTACTTTTTATAGACGAAATACATACCCTGGTAGGCGCCGGCGGTGGGCAGGGAGCCATGGATGCGGCCAACATTTTAAAACCTGCTTTGGCAAGAGGAGAATTAAGAGCCATTGGTGCCACTACCTTAGATGAATATCAAAAGTATTTTGAAAAAGATAAAGCTCTGGAAAGAAGGTTTCAAAAGGTTACTGTAGACGAACCCGATACCGAAAGTGCCATTTCTATTTTACGAGGTATTAAAGAAAAATATGAAACACATCATAAGGTTAGAATTAAAGATGAGGCCATTATCGCTGCTGTAGAGCTATCGAAACGCTATATCACCAACCGATTTCTGCCCGATAAAGCCATAGATTTAATGGACGAAGCTGCATCAAAATTACGGATGGAAATCAATTCTAAACCAGAAGAATTAGACGTTTTAGATAGGCGAATTATGCAACTGGAAATTGAAATTGAGGCCATTAAACGTGAAAAAGATGAAGCTAAATTAAAAATACTTCGGGCTGAATTAGCTAATTTAAAAGAAGATAGAAACGAATTAAACGCGCGTTGGCAAAACGAAAAAGGTGTGGTAGACAATATTCAGAATTTAAAATCTGAAATTGAAAACTATAAACTGGAAGCAGAACGTGCCGAGCGTGAAGGTGATTATGGAAAAGTAGCTGAAATTCGTTACGGTAAAATAAAAGAAGCCCAGGAAAAACTGGAAAAACTTCAGGAAACCGTAGCCGAAAATCAAAATGAAAAATCCCTAATCCAGGAAGAAGTAACCAACGAAGATATTGCCGAAGTGGTAGCTAAATGGACCGGTATCCCGGTAACCAAAATGTTACAAACCGACCGTGAAAAATTACTAAAACTGGAAGACGAATTGCATAAGCGGGTGGTTGGACAAAACGAAGCTATAATCGCTGTAAGTGATGCGGTTAGAAGAAGCCGGGCCGGTTTACAAGATCAAAAAAGGCCTATTGGTTCTTTCCTATTCCTGGGAACAACAGGCGTGGGAAAAACCGAATTGGCAAAAGCCCTGGCCGAATATTTATTTGATGACGAATCGGCAATGACCCGTATTGATATGAGCGAATATCAGGAAAGGCATTCTGTGAGCAGGTTGGTGGGAGCGCCTCCGGGATATGTTGGTTATGATGAGGGAGGCCAGCTTACCGAAGCTGTTCGAAGAAAACCCTACTCTGTAGTGCTTTTAGATGAAATTGAAAAAGCCCATCCTGATACCTTTAATATTTTACTGCAGGTACTGGATGAAGGAAGGTTAACCGATAACAAAGGACGCCTGGCAGATTTTAAAAACACCATTATTATTATGACTTCCAATATGGGAAGCCATATTATCCAGGAGAAATACGAAAATATAAAAGACCTGGATACCGCTATGGAGGCTGCAAAAACTGAAGTATTGAGCTTGCTGAAACAAAATGTAAGACCCGAGTTTATTAATAGGATAGACGATATTATTATGTTTAGCCCGTTAACCCAACAGGATATCAAGAAAATTGTTTCCTTGCAGCTTAAAGGTGTTAAGAAAATGCTTGAAAAACAGCATATTATTTTGGATGCTACAGAAGAAGCCATTAGTTTTCTGGCCAGTCGGGGCTTTGATCCCCAGTTTGGTGCCAGACCTGTAAAAAGGGTTGTTCAGCGGGAAGTTTTAAATAAATTATCTAAAGAAATTCTCGCCGGAACTATTAAAACCGATAGTATTATTCTTTTAGATGAATTTAACGATGAGTTGGTATTTAGAAATGAAACCAATCCAGTAGAGACAACGTAAACTACCTCGGGGAAAGCCCAAGAGGTAGTTGTTGGAAACAAATTTTTAATTTCGAGGCAAGCCTTGAGGCATTACGACCTTTGGCGATGCCACTAAACCTTAAATTATTGAGCAAAAAAAGGCCGGGAAAATTTTCCCGGCCTTTTCCTTTTTCATAGATGCAAATTACATCTTATCAATTTCTTCTTTCAATTCTTCTTTGGTCTTACCGGTTTTTTCCTGTAAACGACCTAACATCTCATCAAACTTTCCTTCGGTATAAGTGGTATCATCATCGGTCACCTGGCCATATTTTTGTTTAAATTGACCTCTTACTTGTTTCCACTTTCCTTCTAATTGATCCTCATTCATAATAATTGGTTTTAGGTGTTAATTATAAAACTAAGTTACAATACGATGTTTGGGTAAACTCTCAAGAAACTCCCATAGTTCTCTTAAGGATTTGTTATTTTTGGAGCCAAAAATCTTTTGATGAAAAAATTCATTTTATTAATACTTTCTCTTGGTATTTTTAGCTGCGGCTCCACAAAAAAACTAGACAATTCTTCTATAAAACTCAGCTATTTAGACGATTTTGTACTACCCCAAAACCTTGAGGTTAATGGAAGCCTGGTAGGCGGACTTTCGGGTATAGATTACCACCAGGGCGACTATTACCTGGTCTGTGACCAGCCTTCTAATCCAAGAATCTACAAGGCAAAAATCCCATTTACAAACAGGTCTATAGACACTGTTATTATCACAGAAGCTATTTATTTAAATAAAGAGGAAGCATTTTATAAAGAGCACACTCCAGATTTAGAAGGCATTCGTTTTGACGCCGAAAGTAAATCGCTTATACTTTCTTCTGAAGGTTCCATTCAAAATGCCAAAGATCCTTCTGTTTTTAATATTTCTACCGAAGGCAATTTTATTTCGACCTACGAAATCCCTGAGTATTTTAAAGCTTTTGGAGAACAAAAACCAAGAAATAATGGTGTTTTTGAAGGTATTGCCAGAAGCTCTGATAAAACCGGATATTGGGTTGCCATGGAACTTCCATTGGAAAAAGATGGGCCAAAGCCGAAAATTTACCCAACCAATTCTCCTGTTAGAATCACGAAATTCAACAAACAATCTATGTTGCCGGTTAGCCAGTTCGCCTATAAATTAGACCGAATTTCAAAACTTCCCATTAATTGGTTTGCGGTAAATGGTGTCACTGAAATTCTTGAATATGCAGAAGATAAATTTCTGGTTCTGGAACGCGCTTATTCGGCCGGCTACGGCTCAAATGGAAATACCGTTAGAATCTATGATGTAGATGCCTCAAAAGCGAGCAATACCCTGGAAATTGAAAACCTAAAAAAAGCTGACTATCAGGAAGCTGAAAAAAGATTGATTTTCGATTTTAAATCGATCAAAAACTTTTTAAATCAGGAGATTATAGATAATATTGAAGGAATGAGCTTTGGGCCTGAATTGCCTAACGGAAAAAAATCTTTAATCCTGGTTTCAGACGATAATTTTAGTAGTTTTAGTAAGCAAATTACTCAATTTATTCTTTTAGAACTGGAAATCGATTAAGTTATGAAACCTTACTTTTTAATACTAAGCCTGCTATTTTTTAGTTCCTGTAATTTTGAAGACGAAGAGACTTCAGAAATTATGGACAATACCGTTGATCCTTCAGAAAAGATCACTACCTATTATTTTATTAGGCATGCTGAAAAGGATACTACCAATGCTGCAAATAAAGACCCCGAACTAACTGAAGCAGGTATAAAACGTACTAAAAATTGGGTAAATACTTTTAAAGATATAGATTTCGACCTCATTTATAGTTCAGATTATAAGCGTACTTTAAATACGGCCAAACCAATTGCAGAAAGTAAAAACATAGACGTCAAATTCTATGATACGCAAAAGTTAAACGACCGGGATTTTCAGGAACAAACAAAAAACAAAACGGTATTAGTGGTAGGCCACAGCAATCTTAACCCGGAATGGGTAAATTATATTTTAGGAAAGAAAAAATACCAACAATTGGACGAAAGCGTTTATGGCAGCCTTTTTATAGTCCCTATTCATCCAAACGGTGAGCGCACTGTACAAGTTTTATATATTGATTAAAATAGAAAAGACTTCTATATTTTATTTATTAGCAACACCAGATTCATAAAAAAGACCGGAAAATAATTCCGGTCTTTTTTATGAATTGAAATATTTTACTTTGATTGTATAAATTAGCCAATTTGATAATTCCTATGCTGCAATTATCCTTTTAAAATATTTATTGCCTTGGCATTTACAAATTCTTTAAGTCCGAAACCACCGTGTTCACGACCATAACCGGAATCTTTCACCCCTCCAAAAGGCATATTTGGCTGTGCCAGCCCAAAAGAATTGATAAACACCATCCCGGTATCAAAATGCTTTTTGGCCAGCTCTACAGCCTTTTCTTCATCTTCAGAAAAGATTCCGCCTCCAAGTCCAAATCGGCTATCGTTTGCTATTCGCATGGCATCTTCATCATTTTTTGCTTTAATTAAAGAGGCCACCGGGCCAAAAAGCTCATCGTCATAAGCCGGCTGTCCGGGTTTAACATTGGCCAATACGGTAACAGGGTAATAGTAGCCCTCTCCTTCTGGTATATTTCCACCACATAGAACCGCAGCGTCTTTTTTTACACTATCTTCTACCTGTTCATGAAGTTCTTCCCGCAAATCTTCTCTAGCCATAGGCCCTAAATCACTATCTTCATTAGTTGGATCTCCCACTTTAAGGCTTTTCATTTTTTCAACAAAAGCTTCTTTGAATTCATCGTATAGCTTTTCAACTACTATAAAACGTTTTGCAGCAACACAGGTTTCTCCATTATTATACACACGCCCTTTTACGCAGTAGTCTACCGCTTTATCTAAATTGGCATCTTCTAGAACCATATATGCATCGTTTGACCCTAATTCAAGAACGCTTTTCTTTAAGGCTGCACCTGCTTTTTCACCTATTATTTTTCCGGCATCAGGACTTCCGGTTAGAGTAACGCCACGAACAAGCTTATGTTTAATAATAGCATCAGACTGCTCATGGTCTATCAAAATAGTTTTAAAAAGGTTTTTTGGCAAACCAGCTTCATTAAGTATTTTTTCAATTAATAAACCAGTACCGGTAACACTTTCTGCATGTTTTAACAGAACTCCGTTTCCGGCCATAAGATTGGCAATAGCATAACGAATAACCTGGTAGGTTGGGAAGTTCCATGGCTGAATTCCATAAATAACGCCTAATGGAGAATAAGTAACTGTACCACGACCCCCATCTGGTAATTCGCGTTCTTCATCTTTAAGATTATCCGGCCCATTTGCTGCCGTCCATTCACATATACCTATACAAAGATCTATCTCTTGCTCCCCTTGCTTTAGAAGCTTTCCCATTTCAGAGGTCATTAAATTCACCAATTGGTTTTTGTATTCGGCTAACTTTTCTCCAATGGCTTTTATTATTTCAGCTCTTTGTTTTGGAGATTTCAATTTCCATTTCAAAAACGCCTGGTGGCATTGCTCTACGGCATCTTTTGCTTCCTGATCGGTAAAATAATTGTAAGTTTCTAATTCCTGCCCGGTAGCAGGATTCACAGTTTTCAATACTTTCTCTTCCATAACTCTTCAATTTTTAAAAATTAAAGTTAGAAAGAGCAAAAACTAAATAGATGTAATGTGCCGTTAAAGATTTTAAAACAGCAAGTTAATTAATAAGAATTAACATCTAACACCTTATACTGCCCTATTATTCTAAAAGTTCTACCTCTATATTTCTAGTTTCAATTTTAGATAGCAACTCCAATTGCCTGCTCTCATAAAGATCATCTAAGGTATCTAAAGGGGTGCTTAGATTGTCCATTTTATAGTTTTCATAATCTACAAAACGTATTCCTTCTATAGTTCGTGGGTTATAGGCCTTTCTAAAACGCAATCCACCTTTATTGACTTCAAAACTATAGGCAAGGTAATCTACGTGATAATTTTTGGTGTCTACCCAATACATGTACACATCTTCATGGTCTTCTCCTCCGCCCTCTTCATCAAAAGTCACTTTAATCTCGTAATACTCTTTATTATCTATACTGTCTTTTCCCATCAACTCTTTGTTCACCGCAGCATCATTTAAACCGAAAGGTAGTTGCACAAAATAGTGAACCGAATTCACCGAATTTGCATAGATAGTTTTCATGGAGTCGGGAAGTTTTACTACGGTATCTTTATAGTACCTTGTAAAACCATTGTTATTTACCACATCTCTATACTGGGCTCCGGTAGAATCAGACATTATTCGTTCCAATTCATAGTCTCCACCCTCGCGTTTACTTCGGTAGCTTCCCTTTCTAAAATCGAAACTAATTTCAGCATTTTTATAACGCTCCCCACCGGCTTTTACAATTGCTTTATCTATAATTTGCTGCGCACTCTCCTGTTCTGTTTCACAAGCATAAATCAATGAGATCACGATAAATCCTAATATGTACTTTTTCATTTCTTTATTATAAATATTTGAAACCAGCAAAGATAATTAAAACCTATATATTGGCAGAAAATGCTAAGCAAGATCATAAAGAAAGCCGCATATTCTTTATAATTAACCCAACATCATAGTCTTGTGATTAAACTTTATAAGATATTTTGTTACGAATTTGATAAACATAGAGGTATTTTCTATAATGCTTCCTATTTTTGTTGATTATGAAGAAGAATAACAATACCATAAATATAAAAAACCGAAAAGCAAGATTTGAATATGAAATTCTGGATAAATACGTGGCCGGGATTAAATTGGCAGGTACAGAAATAAAAGCTATAAGGCAGGGAAAAGCCTCTATTGCCGAGAGTTTTTGTGAATTTCAGGATCACGAATTATATGTGATAAATATGCATGTTGAAGAATACTCTCACGCCACTCATTTTAATCATAACCCAAAAAGCGAACGTAAACTATTATTACAACGTCGCGAATTAAGGAAACTGGAAAAAGAGGTGAGAAACTCGGGACTTACCATTATTCCTTTACGTGTTTTTATTAACGACCGTGGACTTGCGAAAATGCAAATTGCGCTGGCAAAGGGTAAAAAGCTTTACGACAAACGGGAAACTATAAAAGATAGAGAAAGTAAACGTAAACTAGACAGAATTAAGAAAGAATACAACTAGCTCCCGGATGAGGCCGGCAAAACAAATTTTACCACTCATTGTTTTTTCCCAGTTTTGCTGTACCTCACTTTGGTTTGCCGGGAATGCAGTAATGCCTGAGCTTTACCTCAACTTTAATTTAAACAAAGAAGCGCTTGGACACCTAACCCCTGCGGTACAATTTGGTTTTATTACGGGCACACTCATTTTCGCTTTTCTAAGCCTGGCCGACAGGTTTTCTCCCTCAAAACTGTTTTTTATCTCTGCAGTTTTTGGCGCAATCTTTAATCTGGGAATAATTCTGGACAACAATAATTTAAACAGCTTGCTTTTATTGCGTTTTTTCACCGGATTTTCCCTTGCGGGAATTTATCCTGTTGGAATGAAAATCGCTGCCGATTACTATGATAAAGGCCTGGGGAAATCTCTAGGGTATCTGGTAGGTGCACTGGTTTTGGGAACTGCTTTTCCCCATTTTTTAAAGACTTTTACCGGCACCGAAGAACTACCCTGGCGTTTGGTGATTATTGCAACTTCCTTGTTCGCCTTGCTGGGTGGACTTTTAATTTTGCTTTTTGTTCCCAATGGACCTTTTCGAAAAGCAAAAGGCAAATTTAAATTTAATGCTATTTTTAAGGCTTTTAACAATAAGCCTTTGCGCAGTGCAGCCTTTGGCTATTTTGGCCACATGTGGGAACTCTATACTTTTTGGGCTTTTGTTCCTGTTATCCTAACTGCCTACAAACTTTCATTTCCAACAAGCGATTTTAACATTTCCCTCTGGTCTTTTGTTATTATAGGAATTGGCGGGGTTTCATGTGTTTTAGGAGGCTATATTTCTAAACATTTAGGAGTAAAGAAAACCGCCTCCATAGCTTTACTATTATCAGGTGTCTGTTGCTTACTTTTTCCATTAATTTTTCTGGAGACATCAGCAACAATACTCCTTATATTTTTATGCTTTTGGGGCATCACTGTGGTTGCAGATTCACCTTTATTTTCAACTTTAGTAGCCAATAACGCAGTGGCAGAAAATAAAGGCACGGCTCTCACCATTGTTAATTCCATAGGCTTTGCCATTACCATAGTAAGTCTGCAATTAATTAACTATTTACATCAAGTTGCACCTGTTTACAGCCTTAGCTTTCTTAGCCTGGGCCCTGCATTTGGCTTATGGAGAATTATGAAGAAAAGTAAATAAAAAAGCAATTATTTTACTTAGTTTTCTATTTTTAAAATCAATTCATCCTCATGCATCATAAAATCCTAATTATTCTCCTTATTTTCTCATCATTAAATTTAACTGCCCAAATTACAGGAAAAGTTACCGATACCGAAAATAAGGTACTTCCTTATGTAAATATTTATACCGAAAATGGAAAATTTGGAACTACATCCAATGAGAATGGGATTTACGAATTGAAAATAGAGAGTCCCGGAGACTATAACCTGGTTTTTCAGTTTTTAGGTTATCAAACACAGAAAAAGACTATTTCTATTGAAGAGTTCCCCTATCAGCTAAATGTAAGTCTAAAGCCTGAAACCACCACTTTGGATGAGATAAATATTTCTTCAGATAAAAATCTAGCAAATGCATTTATTAAAAAAGCAATAGAATTTAGGAAGCAAAATGCTAAAAAACTGGAGGCCTATACCGCTAGTTTCTATTCCCGGGGTCTTTGGCGAATTGAAAATGCCCCGGAAAAAATACTCGGGCAGGAAGTTGGCGATCTTGGTGGGGGACTGGATTCTACCCGAAGCGGAATCGTATATTTAAGCGAAACTATTTCTAAAATTTCTTATAAACGTCCAGATGATTTTAATGAAAAAATTATTGCCTCTAAAGTAAGTGGTGATGATAATGGTTTCAGTTTAAACTCGGCCCAGGAGTCTTACTTTTCATTTTATGAAAACACGATTGAGATTAACAGTGAAATGGTTTCACCTATCGCAGAATATGCTTTTAACTACTATAATTATAAGTTAGTTGGAACTTTTTATGATGAAAACGGGAATCTTATCAATAAAATAAAAGTAAGCCCGAAACGAGAGAAAGATCGCGTATTCTCAGGGTATATCTATATTGTAGAAGATCTATGGCAAATTTTTGGAATAGAACTACAAACTACCGGTGAGGCCGTACAAATGCCGCCAATTGAAACACTGGATTTTAAACAGAATTATCGGTTTTCGCAAGAAAATGGTTTTTATATTCAAATTTCCCAAACTGTAGATTTTAAATTTGCAATGTTTGGTATTTCGGGAGATGGCCGGTTTACCGCGGTTTACAGCAACTACAATTTTAAACCTGACTTCAATAAAAATAGTTTTGGCAATGAAATCATGTCTTTTGCAGAAGCAGCCAATAAAAAGGATTCAACCTATTGGCAAAAACTGCGTCCGGTACCGCTAACCGATGAAGAAATAAACGATTATGTAAAAAAAGATAGTATTCAAAGCCTTCGAAATTCAAAGCCTTATAAAGATTCAATAGATGCAGTGCGGAATAAATTTAACTTAAGCGCTCCGGTGTTTGGTTATTCCTGGCAAGATTCTTTTAAAGAACGATATTTAAATATAAGCTCCCCTCTAATGGGCACCCATTTTAATACCGTGCAGGGGTGGAATACCTCCAGCATAATTTCTTATAGACAGAATGACGTTAAAAATGAAAACTCCGGTAAATTCTGGCGTTTATTTACCAGTTTCAATTATGGGTTTAGCGATGAACGCTTTAGAATTAAAGGAGGTTTTCAAAAACAATTTAATAATTACAACAGGCCGGTTTTAAAAATCTCAGGCGGAATTGAAACCGCACAAATTAACGATAGAACTCCAATTTCGGAACGATTAAACGATATTACCAGTATATTTTTTGAACGTAATTACCTTAAACTTTATGAACGCTCTTTCACTAAAATAGCCTATCAGCAGGAAGTTATTAACGGCATTTACTTTTTTGGCGATATTGGTTATGAAAAGAGAAAACCACTATTTAATAAAACCGACCAGGTAATTATTGATAATGATGGGGTTGAATACACTTCCAACAATCCCTTACAACCTGAAAATTTTGGGACTTCAGCCTTTAGAGAACATGATTTATTTAAGCTTAAGCTTAGTACCAGAATTAGGTTTGGTCAAAAATATATGAGCTACCCAAGTGGTAAATTCAATGTTTCAAATGAGAAGTACCCAACACTTTATCTGGGTTACGAAAAAGCCTTTGGAGCAAGCCTGGCAACCTATAATTTCGACCATTTTAATGCTTCGGTTACTCAACAACTTAACCTGGGGAATAAAGGTGAACTAGCTTATAATTTAAAGGCTGGTGCATTCCTGAATGCTCAAGATATGGCCTTTTTAGATTACAGGCATTTTATAGGAAATCAAACCAGGGTTTATAATGGCTTTACTAATGTTTCCAGGTTTAACCTTCTCCCTTATTATTCATTAAGCACAAATAAAACTTACGCCGAAGTTCACGCCGAACATGATTTTAAAGGCTGGGTTTTAGGGAAAATCCCATTTATAAATCGGCTAAATTACAACCTTGTAATTGGTGCCGATGCACTCTATACTGAAGACAGCAAACCTTACTCTGAATATTCGGTTGGAATTGATAATCTTGGTTTTGGAAAATACAGGCTTTTAAGATTAGACTACGTGATTTCGAATAAAGATGGCCAGCGGGAAGCTGCGTTTGTTTTTGGACTTAAGTTTTTAGGAATTTTCGATTAAAATCTCGGCAAAATAATATAATGTTAGATCCTGAAACAAGTTCCTTTAGACTTGCAAGAGTAAAATTTGTGTAAATTAAGGATTAAAAAAGAGTAGGCTAACTATAACAAGTTCCAGTTAAAAGAGCTATATGCTGATTCAGTACCTACTCTTTCCCTAAATAGTAACTCAAATAGAAATTCGGGATTAAAAGCCCATTATTAAGGAATTGAGTCCTATTTAATTTAATCCATTCATAACTAAAACCAAAATTATGAAAAATTCATTGACTTTTGTAGGTATTGATATCAGTAAAAACACATTGGATATTTGTTCTATAAAAGGTGAGAAGAAACTGGCCAAACGTATTGATAACAACAAAAAAGCTATAAAAGTTTTTTTTAGTGGCTCAAAGCCACAAAGTTTAAAAGTCTGTATTGAGAATACGGGGCGATATGGCCGTAAGATTATTGAAGTCTTAACCTCTTTAAATATCGTTTTTTACGAAGTAAATCCTTTGCATTTACACAAAAGTATTGGACTCACCAGAGGAAAAGATGATATTATAGATGCCTTCCGTATTGCTAAATTCCTGGAAAAAAACCACACAGAACTCGAACCACATCAAAAACCAGAACCGGGAATAGAAAAGCTGAAAGCACTTATATCCCATAGGAACCTGTTAATTAAGCAAAGAGCCCAACTCAAAGCAAAAAACAAAGAAAACCTACTGATTGCAGATCTTGACTTGCCGCAACTGGAAGAGCACGGAGCTGAACTTATTCAATTACTAACTGAAAAAATAAAACAAACCGACAAATCAATAATTGAGGTTATTGAGCACAATAGTGTATTGAAGCACCAATACCATTTAATACGTGCTATTCCTGGAGTAGGTCCTATTTTATCGTGGAATATGTTGATTAAAACAAATGCATTTAAATCGATCACAAATCCTCGTAAATTTGCCTGTTATGCTGGAGTGGCGCCATTTTCAAAAAGTTCAGGAACTTCTGTTTTTGGTAGGGCATCGGTTTCTATCTATGCAGATAAAGGCATTAAGAAAATACTGCATTTAGCAGCCATGAGGGCGATCCAATTGCCTTCTGATTTAAAACAATATTACCATCGAAAGGTAAATGAAGGCAAAAACAAAATGAGCGTCTTAAATGCTGTAAGAAATAAGATCATTCATAGAATTTTTGCCATCATAAAAAATCAAAAAATATATAATAATAACTTGCAAGTGTCATAGAAATCAG
>NZ_JAEHOK010000035.1 GCF_016236915.1 Salegentibacter maritimus | reverse complement strand
TAAACTAAACAACTCTGCACTAAAAGTGCAGAGGTTTATTAATACTGGGGACTGAAAGTCCCCTTTTACTATTCCAATATAAAATTGGAATTATCACTCGAATCTCGACGGTGATGTTCCAAATATTCATTGACCATTTTATCCGTAATATTCCCAGTACTCCAAACTCCATAACCGCTTGCCCAAAAATGTTGCCCCCAATAACGCTCTTTCAGTTTTGGAAACTCTTGTTGAAGTTTCCTTGAAGTTCGTCCTTTGAGTTTTTTCAATATGCTACTTACATTCAATTTTGGAGTATATTCAATGTGCATATGAACGTGATCCGAACTCACTACTCCTTTCAGTATCTCTATACCTTCAGCTTCACATATTTGGATTAAAAGTTCACGACAACGAGTTTGAACATCTCCTCGAAGTACCTTGTACCGATATTTTGTAACCCAAACAATATGGCACGTTAAATAACTTACCGTATGAGAGCCTTTTCTTTGATAACTCATAGTACCAAAATATAGATTTTTTCGCACTACTAAAGTACTGCAATAAAATTGCAGGGTTTAAATCCCTTTTTTGAGACCAATAAACGCAATTTTTGATTGTATTCCTGAGGAACTGCCGTTGATCAGGGAAGATTATAGGATTATTATTTCCGAGTTAAAAAAAGAATTAATTACGGAGGAATTTCTTGCCAAGTGTTTAAAGCGTAAAAAATATCTTTATGATTCTAAAGGCAGGGCTAAAAGCAACAAATCAATAAGTGAAAAATTATACCTTCATTATCGTTTCGGGGCACCTCTAATTGAAGATGAAGAAAAGGAGAATTTCATAGAAAAAATAACTCCTGAAGATATTAGAGAAACTGCTCAAAAATATTTAAAAGAAAAACACTTTTTTGAATTTGCAATGAATGATAGAAACAAAAATTAGTTAGAAAACAAGAACAAACCGGGACTTTTGCCCGGTTTGCTTTAATTATTAAACTCCTATTTCACTAGTAAAGACGAGTAATACTTCCACTACCCTCTTTAGGCATGGTAAGGGAAGGATCATCAAAGACATCATAAACAGGACCTCCTTCTTCTAATTGCGCCCTGCACTGATTATCGCCGAGACCACAATCTATTTCCTGGATTGTAACTACCCCCTCGGAGGTTAATACATAATCATTATTTGGATCCGCTTCTATATTAGAAGTTGCAAACATCAATCCTATGGCAAATATGATTGCCATCATCGGTAAAATTAATTTTAAATTTTTCACTGTATTAAAATTTATAGGTTAATAAATAATGCCGTTGTAAAGCAGGTAATCGGCTTCCACCTGCATCATCGCGCAATAATATCTTTGGGATCGTTACTTAAAGTGAAGTAGTGCTTATAGATTTTTATGTCTCAACTGCATTCTTCCATAATTCCGTTCTAAAAGCTTTTATTATATTGATCATCAACAATGTAAATATCAGTAAAAATATTTAGCCAAAGTGGAGGTAAACTTGTCAGATCAGTATAAATTCACCCAAATTTTATGAATTTCGGGTAATTTTTTTGTAAAACCTGGGAGTTACATGAGTTTCCTTTTTAAAACTCTTCGAAAAATGGGGGTAAGAACTAAAGCCCATCTTAATTGAAATTTCCGTTAGGAAGAGACTCGTATTTTCAATGAGTATTTTATACTCCCGGATGCGCTGCTTATTATAATATTGCGTTGGGGTACATCCAAAAATCTCTTTGAACCCAGTCTTTATTTTATATTCATTAGTATTAAAAAACATTGCTAATTGATCTAAAGTTTTAGGAGGCTCATCCAAATGGTGAATAATATAGATATGGATTTCGTGAAATAATTTTTGTTCCCATTTTGAAAACGTTTTGATTCCGGAATTTTCTGGTAATTCTGAGAAAAAATCTTTAGAACCATCCATAAGATAAGAAGTCACTATATATTTTTCCTCCAGTATACCAGTTAACCTCGAGACAACAGTATGCAAATTTATTTTTAGTAGTTCATCAAAATGATATTCCAGACGGATATTAAAAGATTGTTCTTTGCCTGCTATGAACTTTAGTATTTTTTTCTCCCAAGGATCCTGAAATTTTCTAACAAGTAGTTCAGAAAATGCTTTGCCTAAAATATTATTTTCGGCAACTTCAATATTACCAGGACTCTTATAGCTATAATCCATCACCCTTAAATTTTTGTCCAACAGAAAGTTCGCCGTTCGGATCACCATAGCTTGGTTTTTATGTTTAAAAATCTGAGTCGGTATTTTATGATCGTGAATTTTGAGATAGAATTCGGTAAGCCGGATAGCAACTGGAGATTTGGAATGAAGTGCCAGGGCATTTATTAGCAATGTACCTTCTTGAACAAGGTAGTGCCGGGCATCTGAGTGTGCTCCAATAATACCGTCAAGATTACAAAAAACCGGATATTCCTTATTCTCCTGATATTCCTTCCGGTCGCGTGCAATTCTTTTGGCAACTTTTAGTGAGACTATAAGATCTGGCTTATAATCTACGAAAAGAATACCATCATCAATCCAATATGTACCATACTTACCTTTAAACATAAGGGGCTGTTTATATGAGTTAAGTAGGTTTTTTTAAGGGAGTATCTGGAAGAACCAGTTTTACACATATCAAACATAAAAGATAAAAATTAATTAATACTTATACATTCTGGAAGTAAACTTGTGAAATTCATTAATATTTAGCATTTTTTCCGGTTTTAACATCTCAATGCATATAATTTGAGCTAATTTATTACCAATTAGGGTCCCCTGGTATAATATATCTAAACAAAACCAAACTTGAAAAGAGCCCAAAAAAGACGATTTTATATATTTTCATTTACTACTAGCATGTTCGAAAAGACTATGTCGACATTTAGCCAAAAGGTTGAAGACCTAATCAAGTCGGAGGATTCCGATTTGAAAAAGCCTGAATGCGGCATAAATCTTTGTATCAAAATCTTATCCCGATTGCAAAAGTTGTTGGACCGGGAAGATTTTGAGGATAGTCAACAGGAAATTAATTTTTTCAAAAACATCAAACCCTACCCAATGAGTTACCTGATCTATTTCACAGAGGTTCGTTCCTGTGAACTCCTTTTGCCAAAAGCAGGAAATTCCAATAAGATTAGATTTCTAAAAAAGGAAATCAAAAAAATTAACAAGTTCTTTTCTACTAATAACGGTTTTGTTCATTATATGGAACATAACCATAGTTATTTGGATCATCAGTTTTTTAGCCGTCAGGGTCAGGTGGACTTTTCCCTCAGCCCTTCCATTAATTATTACGAAAATCCTGAGTTTTCTACCAGTCACGATATGCTCTGGGCCAAAGTACAGGCTGTGTATCGTTATATTCATTATATCCGAGAACAATTAGAACGGCTAGAGCCCGGCAGTAGTTAGTATGGTCAGGCGGAAAAACCGATTTAATTGAACTTATTTATGCCTTATTTGCCAGTGGTTATTTAAACCACGGAACGACCGACATTATCATCATTTGTAAGGCTTTCGAAGATATTTTTAATATCAAGCTGGATAATCCCTATAAAACCTACTCCAATATTAAAGCTCGAAAAGGTGACCGCGCTAAATTCTTAATTCTATTAATAATGCTGCTTGAGGCCAAAATGAATAAGGATGATGATTAAAAGCGCCAATTAACCCTATACCCCTGCCCTGCTTGTAAATTATCTTTCTCCATATCATTATCCAATACTTTTCGATTCTTGCAAAAGAGTGCAAACACGTTCAATCTTCTTTTATTTTTTATTATAAAAACACGTAAGGAATCACGTAGTTAAGTGTTTTCGGATTTGTCCATTATTTCCTACCCTAAATTCTTTTTTGAAGACACTGAATTTACCAAATTATGTCAAATCATATCAAAAACTATGAAACGTTAAATTATTACGTAGTTACGTTACTCCTATACAAGAGTTCTCAAGGGTAAATTTCAATTTTATAGAACAATTATAAACCAGGTCAGGAACAAACAAATACAATGTTCCAAGCCATAAAATTTGTTCTATTATGCCAACATCAATTATTACCACAGACGATCTTCAGGATTTCAAAATGGAGTTACTCGAAGACATTAAGCAACTGCTGAACCAACAAAAAACAGGTAAAATAAAAAACTCGGAAGTCATGTATTACTTACAAATAAGTCCGGGAACCCTTCAGAATTTACGAGTAAATGGCACGCTTCCCTATACCAAAATAGGTGGTATCATTTATTACGATGCAGCAGAAATCCAGAAGGTCATGGAAGAGAATCGTATACATCATTTAGAATACTAAGCAATGAATTATATAAAGCTTTTAAACGCAGCTTTTGAGAAGTTCTATTTTGATAATCGATTAAATCCAACCCATATTAGTTTGTATATGGCCTTATTTCAGGAATGGAATAGCAGTAGGTTTGCACCGGATTTTTTTGTAAACCGAAGGGATTTAATGTAAGTAGCCAAGATCGGTTCAAAATCTACTTACCATCGCTGCGTTACCGATCTCGACTCCTGGGAGTACCTAAGGTATTATCCTTCTAATAATCCATACAAAGGGAGTAAAATTAAGATGGCCATTATTGGGACAAGTGATGAACCAGATGAAGGACACTACGATCTCAAATTAGAACAACTTGCGGAACGCTACCATCCCATACGAGAACCAGTAACGAACCAGTACCCTCCCAATAATGAACAAGCTGTGTACTCGCAGCGTCCCTCAGGTGGACAAGTATTGGTATCTACTATAAACAATACTAAACCTATAAAACATAATAAACATCCAAACAGCTTGCAGATAGTTTTAGATTTTTTTAATGATAAAAATTTTAATCCTGATGATGGAAAAGAGTTTTACGAGTACTATGAAGACAGGCAGTGGCAGACAAGCGATGGTTCTAAGGTGAGAGACTGGCGAGCTTTAGCAAAATATTGGGTACATCAAAAGGCGCTTATAAAAGAGAAAAATAGATTAAATAAAAAACAAGCATCCCATTTTAGGGACAACCTAAGAACCACTAAAAATAAAGATTATGGACAACCCCTCTAAAATTACCGAAGGTGGCGTGGAATATTCAATAGGCAAATTGGATGGGAATTATGTACATTACGACTTCTCCAAAATTTTGATTTATCTCAATGCCAAAGGAAAATTACTATTCGGTAAACACTTTAAAATATATAAAAAAGATAAAGCTGTTCTATTAAAACTCACATCGTACTTCATACGTGATGAGGCTACTTGTAAAAGATTTGATATTGACATCAATAAGGGAATCTTACTTTCAGGACCTGTGGGCTGCGGTAAAACCTCTCTAATGAAATTATTAAAGCACCTGGTTCCAGCACAACGCCCTTACGAAATGATTCCTTGTCGTAATGTAAGCTTTAGTTTTAATCATTTGGGATATAAAACTATAGAAGATTATGGAAACTCTAAGTTTTTTTGTTTTGATGATTTAGGTGTGGAACCTCCCGGCAGATTTTATGGAAAAGATCTTAATGTGATGGGGGAAGTGTTATTATCCAGACATGAGTTATATATCAACACAAAAAAGAATATCAAAACCCACGCTACTACCAATTTGAATGCTGAGGAACTTGAAGAGCGCTACGGTAACCGTGTCCGTAGCAGGATGCGTGAGCTATTTAATTTAATAGCCTTTGATAAAAATGCTGGAGATAAAAGGAAGTAAGATTCCTCCATTAAAGTATAGTTTTAGAAAAAAAATCACAAAATTGACGTTTTTGCACTCCGCTTCCCTTTCCACATCTCAAGTTATCAACAACCCAATTTTAAAATAGCATAAAATTTAATGCTAAATGAAAGCATTGACAATCAACTAACTATAAATAATATTTTATTTACAATTTATTGATTTTCAATTATTTAAGCCACTAAATTCATAATTTTCACATAACGAAAACGAGACTAATTTTTTAAACTTTTCCGTTATGAAAAAATCGATCTTTTTGGCATTCTTTTTCTTATTCCTTTCAAATAGTCTTTTTGCACAAATAGGAGGAATTGAAAATTCGGTTAATGATATAGCTGATACCATCAGGGCTATATTTCCTATTATCCTGGGAATAATCTTTCTGGTGGGATTTCTTTTTAACGCCGGCCACTTCTTTGGGGAGAACTCCGACCTCAAAAAAGGAATTACCCGTGTCTTAGTCTTTGTACTTATTGCGGGTGCCGTGGTAGGCATCTTCACTTATTTGATCAGCATTGTAGTTTAAATGGCTAAGCCCTATTTAAAACAAATAATAGAACAGTTATGAAAAAGTATGAACCTTATAGAAACATTCGCAAGGGTGCTGTCATCTTTGGTCTTTCCCTTCCCTTATTTGCCCTGATGATGCTATCGGTTATCGCATCCCTGCTGGTCATTATATTTTCCTTCAGCCTGGGAGTAATTTTCAGTGCCCTGCTCTTTAATGCATTTCTATATATCGGGTTAAACCGTATCAGCAGGCTCCTGGAGTTTCTACAAATGACAGGCGCATTTCCCAAAATGATTAGTAACAAAAGAAATTCAAATATCAATTATGAAGAAGATTAGTCTTTCATCTAATTGGCCAATTGTGGATATCAGGGATAATATCATTTTTGCCAGTAATGGCAATGTGGTGTTATGTTATCAGCTCGACCTGCCTGAAGTTTATTCCCAGTCGGAAAAAGATTTTGAAGATTTGCATGCTACCTGGTTCCAGGCGTTTAAATCCCTGCCGGTGGGTACCGTAGTCCACAAGCAGGATATTTATGAGAAGAAAGCATTCACTGCAACGGCACTTCCAAACAAAACCTTTTTGGAAAAGGCTACGAGTGATTATTTTAAAGATCGGGAGTATATAGCGCACCGCTCTTTAATATTTTTTACCCTGACCAGGAACAAAGCTTTAAACAACGCCAAATATGTAAACCCTTTTCGAAAAGTCTCCAAAGAAGTTATAAGGGAATTGGAGGCCAGCCTTAAAAGCTTTATCGGCTCTGTAAACGATTGTGTTTCCTTTATCGCTAACAACCGAAAGATTTCTATAAAAACATTACCACCAGAAGAAATCACCAATCTCACTACCGAATATTATAATGGTTTTAATGAAGGTTTCGATACGGATATCCTACTCGAAAAACAACATATTCAAACGGGGGACAATTATTTTGATGCCCTGGCTATCAATAGCGAGCTGTGCTTTGGCGAAAGGGTACAGTCCAGCAAAACCAATGAGAAATTCACATCTGATGATTTCGTATTTCACCAGGGATTTATTGATGGGTTGGGGCTTCATTTAAGAGAGAATCATATAGTCAACCAGATATTATATCTGGATGATAAACACAAGTGGCGCAAGCTACTGGATAAAAAAGTGGAAGAGCTCAGCAAGAGTTCGAATTTTGGATCTCAAAACAAAGTCATTTTAGGAAAGATCCAGGAAATTCTGGAAAAAATTAATAGCGATGATAACGCGCGGATTATCCGGGGTCATCTTAATGTCATCTTTTGGGAGCGTGACCCTGATAATTTGGAAGGCATTGCCTCTAAAATTAAAACTGAGTTCAAGGAACTGGATATTCTCCCTTATGCTCCACGAGGCGAGGAACGCAAGAATTACCTGCTGAACAGCTACTGCTGTTGTTCTTCCAATTTTTCCGATGAAGATCTCTATGTGGCAGGAAGCTTTTCAAGTTACTTCAGCTCTTTAAAACCGCGACTTCTTATCTTTAATTCTGTATATATTCACCGAATCATTCACTAAACTAGAAAGAACTATAAAAGTTATATAATTTGATCGTCTTTGGTGTTATAAAGATAGGAAAAATATTAATACATTAAGAAAGTCTTTTCCTTCTAACTCAAACAAGTGCCTTTTAAAAAATAATAAATGTGTGCTTGTGAGGACAATCTTGATTACTCCCGGTGGTCGCAAAACAAAAAGAGATGTTTATGGGGAAAAGTTTAGAACATTTAAGCATTTTCTCTAAAATAAAACTTCCTCTAAAAGTTGATACCAATAATAGCTTTGATTTTCCCAGGTCATAATACTCAAGGAATTTTCATCATCTCGATTTAGATTTTCCTGAATAATTTTCAGCTTTAACTTTTAAAGTTTTCGTTGCCAGGATAATCGAAAACGACACCTTCTATATCATTATTAATAAAATCCCACTATTTTCCCAACAAGCATTTCAAAATTATTACTTGCCTGACTAAAATCGGTGAAGCTTCACTATATTTCCCAGTTTTTCAAGTGGTACGCGCTATCCCAAAACATAAATTCTAACCTACTGGCTGAAATAAAGGCTTGAATCATGAGTTCTTGTTGTGATTCAGTACAATTTTCAGCAACCTCGTCACAAATTTGCTTGGCACTAATGACCAATTCTTCAAACTCTTCTCCAGCATAGGTCGCTATCCATTTTTGGTAAGGATTTTTTGCGCTTATTTGATTTTTGTAAATGTAATCGCCTACTTCTTTGTAGATCCAAAAACAAGGTAAAACCGCTGCCATCGCAACCTCTACCTGGTCTAGTGCAGAGGTGCTTTTTAAAAAATTTATATAATGATGTGTGGTAGGCGAAATACTTCCGCGTTGGGTTAGACCATACTCCTCAAAATAGGAATCATGCAAAGCTTTTTCTACCACAATAGCTCCTTCAGCAAATCTTATAAAGGCTAGGGCTTTAGAAGTGTCTTGAGCTCGCGCTCCAATTAAAGCTAAACTACGGGCAAAATTTTCAAGATAAAAAGCATCTTGCCCCATATAAAATTGAAATTTTTCTAGTGGAAGTGTTCCATTTTGAAGCTCTTCAATAAAGGGCATCTCAATTATCTTTTGATAAATGGGTTCAATTTCTTTCCAGGCTTTAGCTGTCCATTTCATGCTTAATAAGTTTTTGAGGGTTAAAAAAATGATTTACCGGCCCGTTGCCTTTTCCTATTACCACGTCTTTTCCATGATAAATAGCTTTATGAATATATTCTTGCCCCAATCTTACCGCTTCTGGTAAGTTTTTTTTCTGCGCGAGATAAGAAGCAATTGCCGAAGAAAGTGTACAACCCGAACCATGGGTGTTGTTGGTTCTAAATTTTGGGAACTCAAAACTTTCAATAGTTCCATTGGGAGAAAAATAGAGGGAAGTAAGCTCTTCAGATTCTAAATGTCCACCCTTTAAAAGCAATGATTTACAGCCGAGTTTCATAATCTTTTTTCCGGCAATTCGCATCTCATCAATAGACTCTATTTTCATTCCGGCCAAAATAGCTGCCTCATCTAAATTTGGAGTGATTACATCAGAAATAGGGAATAGCTGCTGGATAATGGATTGTATCGTATTATCTTCAATTAATTGATGTCCGCTGGTAGCTACCATTACCGGATCAAAAATAATAGGAGTTTGAGGATAAGGTTTCAACTTATCTACTATAATTTCTACTAATTTAGAAGAATGAACCATTCCAATTTTTATGGAAGCTGGAAAAATATCCTCTAAAATAGTATCCAGTTGATCTCCCACGGTTTGTTCAGGAATGCTAAAAATAGATTTAACGCCGGTGGTATTTTGAATGGGCAATGCGGTAAGAACAGAAGTGGCATAGCATCCCAGGGCAGAAATAGTTTTTATATCTGCCTGAATGCCTGCACCACCACTGCCATCAAAACCTGCAATAGCTAGTACCGATGGATAATTATATTTTTTAAGACTCATGCTTTTTCTATTTCGTTTCTTAATTGCTCGGCAGCTTTAGCGGGATTTTTAGCAGCACAAATGGCAGAAACGACGGCAATACAATTAGCCCCGGCTTTTATAATTTCCTGCGCATTTCCTGCATTCATTTGTCCAATGGCGACTAAAGGTTTATTGGTAATAGCGCGTATGTCTTCAATTCCGCTTAATCCCCATTCAATAATTGTATCAGTTTTAGTAGGTGTACTAAAGATGGGGCTTATTCCTAGATAATCTGCCACCTGTGTCTCTTGCGTGGTTAGTTGTTGAAGGGCTTCAATAGAATAGCCTATACAATTTACTTTTTGCCAATCCTTTCTAATTTGCGTGGGAGAAACATCGGACGTTCCTACGTGTATTCCAAAAGCTTCTACTTTTTTGGCAACTTCTAAATGATCGTTTATAATTAGTGGAACGTGATATTTATCTAATAAGTTTTTGAGGAGAATAGCCTTTTGAAGAAACTCTTTAGTGGAAGCATTTTTTTCTCTTAACTGAACAAGATCTACACCTCCTTTTACAGCTTGTTCTACCACTTTCAAATATGAATGATGTACACAGGCTTCTTCAGAAATAACCAGGTACAATTGATATGGAAATTCTTTTTTAACCATGTTTTTTTTCTAACCTTAAGGTGGAATTAAAATCCTGTTCAGAAATGGTGTGGAGGTGATCCAGGATGTTCATTTGTAGACTTCCAGGCCCTTTACTTTCTTTTGCAGCAAGTTCACCAACCACTCCTAAAAGCGCCATAGCCGAAATTGTTGCCTGCATCGTATCCTTAATTACTGCAGAAAAAGCAGCTACCAGAGCAGTGGCAGTACAACCCATTCCCGTAATTTTTGACATTAGTTCATGACCGTTATAAAGGTGGATTTCTTTTTCATGGTTTAAAATAATGTCGGTAGCTCCTGAAATACATACGGTACAGTGGTATTTCTCTACTAAAAACTTAGCAGCCAGTACAGCCTCATTACTTTCAGCAGAACTATCTACTCCTTTCGTGTGGGTGGAATTATGCTTTGCCAATGCCATTATTTCTGAAGCGTTCCCTCGAATAACAGTAGGATTTAATAGAAGTAATTCAGCTAAAACTTCATCGCGATATGGAGTGGCTCCGGCCCCCACAGGATCTAAAACCCAAGGCTTTTCAAGTTGCCTGGTCTGGTGTACCGCTTTTTTCATGGCTGTTACCCAATACTCATCCAGCGTCCCGATATTCACCACTAAAGCCTGGCAAATACTCATCATATCCTCCATTTCTGAATGCGCATGAGCCATAATAGGAGAGGCGCCTGCGGCTAATAAAGCATTCGCCGTATTGTTCATCACTACATAATTGGTTATGCTATGAACAAGGGGAGATTCTTTTTTAAGCTGCTTAATATTATTCCAGAGATTTTCTTTCATCATTTATAGTTTTAGGTATAATAAATGGCTGAAGGACTATTCCTTTAGAGGAATGACAAGGTGGTAAAACTTTTTCCTACGCCGGTACTAACCGAATCAGGTTCAAAGGGACTGTCTCAATTCTTATTAGAATACCCCTAAAGCCAATATCAAAAGTAAAGATTATCTCATGAAATGGCACTGAAATTTCAGGAAATTTGGTCGACCATTACTATTTGGAATTTCAGTCGTTTACATAAGTTCCAATAGTTCTAAATTAAATTATCAAGGTTTAGGTTTATTATTAAATCAGCTAATCGATTTTATTAGAAGGTAATAGCATTTACTTTTTTCATCTTAAGCATTTTCCTTTTCTGGTTGAAAAGAAAATAATAGGTAGATAAGGATAAATAGGTCATTCTGCTATTTTCATTTACTTCTTTCAGCGCCCTCACATTACCTTTTGATGCCTATTATGTTCAAGCTTTTAAATTATAGAGGAGTTATAAATAGCTTTCCTGCGGTTTATGCACTCCGGTTAATTTCAGGGCTTGTTTTTTTAGCAACAAAAGGTAAGGTGATGTTAGAAGTTTTGTAAAACAAACTCTGAAATCCGGATCGGTGAATTTTAGTTACTGCCCGAGCGGACTTGAGTCAAAAAGCCTTTAGGATCATCTTATTTAACCATTCAACTTCAAAGCTTTTTGGCTCGTGTCCAAGACAATTAGTAATGAACATCTTTTGCTGAAATGGAGCTTTTGCGAAGTGTAAGTAAAAGTGGTGAATGGGTTTGAAATTCTGTTTTTCCGTGAAATTTGTCGCAAAAAATAACCTATTTACAGGGGCTACGAGAGCATTTGTCGCAAATTCCGTGAAAAATAAAAGAGCTCAATTATTCAAACACTTGAATTTCAAAGAGTTAAACATCTATAACATCGCGCAGCGTGTTACCCTCTTGCTACTCCTTTTCGTCCCGCAGCGCGGGACAAAAATTCCGTACAATTTGGTCTGTTGCCTGTCCTTATAGACAGTCAAAAGCCACTTGCCAATTCCCGGGAAAAATTTCCGGATTACTATTTTATTGATGTGCAGGTTATCGGCGAAAGTCAAAAATGAATACACCTGCTTAAATTTGAATGCTGAAGATCAGCGAAATAAAGATACATTTTTTTATAAAATCGGGACAAAGAATATGCAACGAGGAATTTTTTTTGTTATATTTATAATCATTTAAATTTTTCATTTGATGATAGAAAGGAAAGTCCAGGTAACAGCGGATTTTCCTTTTTATTTAATGAAGTTTTAAAATGTTCGGTGATTGATAAAAGCTACCAACAGGGTTATTTTTATAGTGCTGTTTTAGAATTGCTTTTCTTGTAAGATAGATCGAAAAATGTTTGAACTAAAAAAACACCTCTAACAATAGAAGTGTTTTAATTCAGAATGGAATTTACCGATTAAATCACAGAATTCTCTCATCCGCAAAACTGTAGTAATTACCATCAGGAATAAGAATAATATGATCCAGTACTTTAACATCAAAAAATAATGCGGCATTCTTAATTTTCCGGGTCAGGCTTTTATCTGGTTCACTTGGTCTAAGGGTTCCGCTGGGGTGATTGTGTAATAAAATTATTGCCGTGGTTAGCGATTTTAATACTACTGCGAATAAGATTCGCACATCGACCAGAGTTCCGGTAATGCCACCTTTAGAAACTTCGTAAATACCTTTTACTTTATTCGCATTATTAAGTAGCATTATTTTAAAAGTTTCTTGCAGTGCTATTTCATTTTTATTCCACTGCTCAAAGGCTAATTCAGCAGCACTTTGAGAGCAGGTTATTTTAGGCAGTAAATTTGTCTTTAAACTTCCGCTGTAGCTTATCGCTATTTCATTAACTTTGGTTTTCATTATTAGCTTTTAAAGGGTTAATAATTAAAAGAGGGCGAAACTTTCGACAATGACGCCCTCTTTATTTTTCTCGATTATCGAGAATTATTAAGTTCACGAGAGCTTAGGAACTGGAATTTTCTTTACCTCCCAAAAACAGGATTTCATTAACTAAAATTTCGGTAACAAATCGTTTTTCTCCGCTTTGGGTCTCATAGGACCTGGAAGTTAGTTTACCGCGGATAGCGACTTCTTTTCCTTTATCTACATATTTTTCGATAAGTTCTGCCTGTTTTCCCCAGGCTACGACATTGTGCCAGTCGGTTTGTTGAATTTTCTCCCCTTCTTTGTGGTAGTATTCATTGGTTGCCAGTGAAAAACTGCTTACTTTTTTACCACTCTCGAAGCTTTTGGTTTCAGGGACATTCCCCACATTTCCAATTAACTGTACTTGATTTTTTAGATTACTCATAATTAAAAGATTTAGATACCTGCTTTTCTTTGCAGACTGATTAAACATTGATTTACTTATTATATCCGGAGCGTTTTCCTTTTTTGATTTTTTTACTTCGCTTCCGAATATGTTGTTTTGAAATGATTTCATAATTCTTATTTATTGATTTACTTCCTATAGTGCCGTTTGCTGTTACCCTTTTTGATGCTGATACATTTTCAATATTTAGAATTAGGGAAGGTTTATAAAAAGGAGGGACGACTGGCTTATGCAACCTGGACTAACTTCTAAATATTGGTATTTTGCATTACAAAAAAGGTAAGGACAGCAATGGCCGGGAAGTAAATTGAAATACTGAAATTGAAAAACAACCGAAAGCGAAGTAAATTCAATAATCGAATTCCGATTTAGCGGGTATGTGTTTTCACTGCAGCGGCATAGAGAATTACACATTAAAATTCACATCACTATTGTGATAGGTTTCTATAAAATTCAATGGGATGTGCAGAACAGTTTGTAAATTCAAAGACTCCGTAATTAAAAAATTCAGTTTTCACTAACTTCCTTCACAAAATAATAAAGTTTTATTTTCAGATATAAAATTGTAAAAATATATCAAACAATAGTTCATTTTTATGATTTTTAAATACTCTGAGTTATTGTCCACACCTAGCAAAAGCTAATTTTCAACAATAATGTGATTAAAGTGACTTAGGTAAGCTACCAACGAAAATCTTATTGCTGATTAACTATATAGGGTGTTATCACTAATCAATTTTAGAGAAGAGGATATACTAAAAATTACTTTAGAAAAAATAGGAAAATTAATAAAAACAGGAAATTGATACTCAGGTATAAGTGCAGTGGGGTATTATCATATGAGATTTCTAATACGATTAAATTCTATACTCGTATATTTACTTCAACTAATCCACTTCAATTTTTGAGTTGTAAACTTCAAGGAAACAAATTTAAAATTCATTGGAAAAATTTTAAATTTTCACCTCCATCAATTTTCGATTATATTTATATTTTAGACAAATTACTTCTATATTTATCAACATAAATATGAATTTTATTTTTTTTCAATGAAACTTCACCTAGTCGACAGAAGAAGTTGTAATAATTATTCATTTTCGGTAAGTCACCACAAATACCCTTCACTTTTAAAGGTTTGGCATTATCACCCAGAAATAGAATTAGTACTTCTAATAAAAAGTACTGGAACCCGTTTTGTAGGTGATAGCATTGAAACATTTGTCCCAGGACAACTTGTGTTACTTGGTGAAAATCTACCACATATGTGGTTAAATGCGCCCGAATATTATACAAGAGATTCTAAGAGAGAGGCTGAGGCTATTGCAGTACACTTTAAGCTTGATTTTCTGGGTTCTGAATTTCTTCACGCTCCGGAATTATTTAAAGTGGCTGATTTACTGAAAAGAGCTAGACAAGGAATGTTATTTAACAAACCTACTAAAGAAATTAAAAATATAATGAAAGAATTACTGTATTGTCAAGGAGTTGAGAGACTGAGCAAATTATTAATGCTTTTAAATATCCTTTCAAATACAACAGCCTATGAATATCTCTCTAGCGAAGGCTTCATAAACTCTTTTAACCAAAAAGAAACGAATAATTTAAAAAAAGTTTATGAATATATTTTCAAAAATTTTGACGAACCAATTCAACTAAACAAAGTGGCTGAGATTGCAAGGATGAATCCCTCTGCTTTTAGTAGATTCTTTAAAAAAATTCATAAAAAAACTTTTACTAGATATTTAAACGAAATTAGAATTGGTTACGCTTGTAAACTTTTAATGGAAAATAAACACAAAATTTTAGCTGTTTGTTATGATTCCGGTTTTACTAATATTTCTAACTTTAATAGACAGTTTAAGCTTATTCGCGGCATGACCCCTAGCCAATTCCAAAAGTTTTATAAGCTAAATCATACAAATCAATACGTGGAACCTATAAGCGCCACGGGATCTTTTGCTAAAGAGGAGGAATACAAAGAAAAATATTGAATTGAATATTTTCAGAGAACTAAAAGAGAATTTTAATTTTCATATCCAAACTGTCTATATAACGCTACAATGTGATGTCCTCAAAAATGAACATTTTTATCCATAGTAATTGTTTTTGTAATAAAATCCATTTAATATAAAGCGGAAAAATCCATCAAGGAAATCCTACTTTTAAAAAGTTTAATTGAACATCACTCTAAAGTTCAATTTATTTTTCGAATAAAAAAAGGAAACTTCCCCAACTCGAAGTGTATATCCTCCGGAGCGTCTGTAGCCTTCCCTAAAAATAAGACAGTTTAAAATTCGAAATTGTTAATTTTAAAAACGATAAACTGTCCGATGAAAAAAAGTAGATTTACAGAAAGTCAGATCATCAAGATCTTGAAAGAAAACGAACAAGGCCGAGCTGTTGGTGATATCGCTCGAGAACTGGGTATTGATAAAAGCACTATCTATTATTGGCGTAAGAAATATGGTGGAATGGAAACTAGTGAGCTAAAACGGCTTAAGGAGTTGGAAGAAGAAAATCGCAAGCTCAAGCAGATGTATGCCGATGCCAGTCTAGATAACCAAATGCTGAAAGATATACTGTCAAAAAAGTTCTAAGGCCTTCCGACAAGAAGCATAGAGCGGTTTATTTGATCAAGGAGTACCAGGTCTCCATAAAACGAGCCTGTAATGTAGTAGGTTTAACCCGTTCGATGTGGTATTATCAGACTAAGCGAGACGATTATGAGGTAATCGATAAACTTTCTGAATTGGCCACTGAGTTGCCCACCAGAGGTTTTGATGAATACTATAAACGAATACGTCGCGAAGGCCATAAGTGGAACCGGAAACGGGTATTACGAGTATACCGGCAGATGAAGCTTAAGCTAAGGCGCAAACATAAAAAGCGCATTACAGGTAGGGTAAAACATCCTTTAGAGACCACTGAACAATTGAATCAGGTTTGGAGTATGGATTTTATGTCAGATGTCCTTTCTGATGGCAGAAAGGTACGTGTCTTAAATATAATTGATGATTGCAACCGAGAAGTACTGGCTGTAGATCCAGGGTTGAACTATCCTGCTAGAAAGCTAGTGGAGACTTTAGAACAATTAGAAGAAGAAATTGGATTACCACAAACTATCCGTTGTGATAATGGCCCTGAGTTTATCTCTAAAACATTCAGTCAATGGTGCAATAGAAAACGTGTGGAAATACGGTATACCCAGCCAGGTAAGCCAATGCAAAACGGGTATATAGAACGTTTAAATAGATTTTATAGAGAAGATATATTAGATGCTTACTGGTTTAATGATTTACATCAATTGCGTTCTTTAAGCAATAAATGGATGGAAGATTACAATAATAACCATCCGCATCAATCCCTGGGCAATAAATCACCAAGGGAGTACAAACCTCGATTCGGGGAAGAATTCTTCCCCGAATCGAATGATATTAATGAAAATTTATTGAATTTAGCCCTGTCTTAAATTGGGGAAGGCTACA
>NZ_JAEHOK010000034.1 GCF_016236915.1 Salegentibacter maritimus | reverse complement strand
CGGAAACAAGTTCCCAAAAATATTGAAAAAGAAACTGCCGGACGGGGCGTTATATAAGAAAGGTTCGACTCCTTTGGTTTTTACAAGACAATTTCAGTGATGGTGCTGGAGGGTTGGTTTTTAAACTGCTAACTATCTACTAAATACTGTTTACTGAGAAGAAGTTCATTGATTTATTGAATTGACAGCGCGTACGTTTTTCGCAAGAAAAACGATACAAATAATTTTAGAATTAAGACTAGATAAGTCGTCTTTGAGTACAGATTTTGATTGTTGTAATTATAATTAAGAAACAACGATGAAGAGTTTGATCCTGGCTCAGGATGAACGCTAGCGGCAGGCCTAACACATGCAAGTCGAGGGGTAACATAGAAAAGCTTGCTTTTCTGATGACGACCGGCGCACGGGTGAGTAACGCGTATACAACCTACCTTTTAGCGGGGAATAGCCCAGGGAAACTTGGATTAATGTCCCATAGTATGGAGGTCTCTCCTGAGATCATCATTAAACATTTATGGCTATTAGATGGGTATGCGTCCTATTAGTTAGTTGGTAAGGTAACGGCTTACCAAGGCAGCGATAGGTAGGGGTCCTGAGAGGGAGATCCCCCACACTGGTACTGAGACACGGACCAGACTCCTACGGGAGGCAGCAGTGAGGAATATTGGACAATGGGCGAGAGCCTGATCCAGCCATGCCGCGTGCAGGAAGACTGCCCTATGGGTTGTAAACTGCTTTTACAGAGGAAGAACCACTCCCACGTGTGGGAGTTTGACGGTACTCTGCGAATAAGGATCGGCTAACTCCGTGCCAGCAGCCGCGGTAATACGGAGGATCCGAGCGTTATCCGGAATCATTGGGTTTAAAGGGTCCGTAGGCGGGCAATTAAGTCAGTGGTGAAAGTCTTCCGCTCAACGGGAGAACTGCCATTGATACTGATTGTCTTGAGTTATTATGAAGTGGTTAGAATGAGTAGTGTAGCGGTGAAATGCATAGATATTACTCAGAATACCGATTGCGAAGGCAGATCACTAATAATACACTGACGCTGATGGACGAAAGCGTAGGTAGCGAACAGGATTAGATACCCTGGTAGTCTACGCCGTAAACGATGGTTACTAGCTGTTCGGCCCGATTAAGGGTTGAGTGGTTAAGCGAAAGTGATAAGTAACCCACCTGGGGAGTACGTTCGCAAGAATGAAACTCAAAGGAATTGACGGGGGCCCGCACAAGCGGTGGAGCATGTGGTTTAATTCGATGATACGCGAGGAACCTTACCAGGGCTTAAATGTAGTCTGACAGGACTGGAAACAGTTTTTTCTTCGGACAGATTACAAGGTGCTGCATGGTTGTCGTCAGCTCGTGCCGTGAGGTGTCAGGTTAAGTCCTATAACGAGCGCAACCCCTGTGGTTAGTTGCCAGCGAGTAATGTCGGGAACTCTAGCCAGACTGCCGGTGCAAACCGTGAGGAAGGTGGGGATGACGTCAAATCATCACGGCCCTTACGTCCTGGGCCACACACGTGCTACAATGGTAGGGACAGAGAGCAGCCACTTCGCGAGAAGGAGCGAATCTATAAACCCTATCACAGTTCGGATCGCAGTCTGCAACTCGACTGCGTGAAGCTGGAATCGCTAGTAATCGCATATCAGCCATGATGCGGTGAATACGTTCCCGGGCCTTGTACACACCGCCCGTCAAGCCATGGAAGCCGGGGGTACCTGAAGTCGGTCACCGCAAGGAGCCGCCTAGGGTAAAACTGGTAACTGGGGCTAAGTCGTAACAAGGTAGCCGTACCGGAAGGTGCGGCTGGAACACCTCCTTTCTAGAGCAACGCCTTTTAAGGCAATGCGCAATAATTAAAGGGAAGTTCTTAAAGCTCTTTTTTGGTCTTGATTCTAAGCTGTCGATTTAATTTAAAAAATTGTATAGTGTATGCTGTATAATGTATGTTGAAGAGGTTTTATTGAAAAAAACCTTATTCATAATACGATTTGCAATATATATTTAACAAGGGACAGTCTCATAGCTCAGCTGGTTAGAGCGCTACACTGATAATGTAGAGGTCGGCAGTTCGAGTCTGCCTGAGACTACAGCGCGCTAAAGCGCAGTTAAAGGTTAAAAGTTCAAAGTAATTTGAATTTGGGACAACAACGTTCATTACAAATTGAAAGGAAATTTTAGAAGTTGGGTAACCCAGTTTGCAGTAAGCAGGAGCAGTTAGCAGTAATAAAGACTGCCTACTGAATACTGAGACTGCCGACTAACAAATGGGGGATTAGCTCAGCTGGCTAGAGCGCCTGCCTTGCACGCAGGAGGTCATCGGTTCGACTCCGATATTCTCCACGATTCCTTAAGATCTAAGGGAGATAGGTAATTTAAACAATCAGGAAATGCGTAAAGCATATTCGTTTGCTTACCATCAATTTTAGATTGTTAGAGAGGAAAAAAGTTCATTGACATATTGAGAAACAAAGAATACGAGAAAACTACAGTTATAGGATGTAAATTTTATAACGAGGTAAATTAATTATATTAATAGAATACATTGTGATTTAAGGTCACGAGAAATTCGAGCATAAGCAAGAAGCATACAAGCTAGATAAGGGCGTATGGGGAATGCCTAGGCTCTCAGAGGCGAAGAAGGACGTGATAAGCTGCGAAAAGCTGCGGGGATTGGCACATACAAGTTGATCCGCAGATATCCGAATGGGGCAACCCACTATACTGAAGGTATAGTATCCGCAAGGAGGCAAACCCGGAGAACTGAAACATCTAAGTACCCGGAGGAAGAGAAAACAATAGTGATTGCGCTAGTAGCGGCGAGCGAACGTGCATTAGCCCAAACCATAAGGTTTACGGACCTTATGGGGTTGTAGGACCACAATATTTGTTACAAACAGAATTAGAACAAGTTGGAAAGCTTGGCCATAGACGGTGACAGCCCGGTATAGGTAATGGATGTAATGATAGTGGTATCCTGAGTAGTGCGGGGCACGTGAAACCCTGTATGAATCCGGCGGGACCATCCGCCAAGGCTAAATACTCCTGAGAGACCGATAGTGAACCAGTACCGTGAGGGAAAGGTGAAAAGAACCCTGAACAAGGGAGTGAAATAGATCCTGAAACCATACGCTTACAAGCGGTCGGAGCCCTTTGGGGTGACGGCGTGCCTTTTGCATAATGAGCCTACGAGTTACCGTTGCCAGCAAGGTTAAGCAGTTCAGCTGTGGAGCCGTAGCGAAAGCGAGTCTTAATAGGGCGATTTAAGTTGGTAATGGTAGACGCGAAACCGTGTGATCTACCCTTGGGCAGGTTGAAGCTGTGGTAACACATAGTGGAGGACCGAACCCGTTGACGTTGAAAAGTCTTGGGATGACCTGAGGGTAGGGGTGAAAGGCCAATCAAACTCGGAAATAGCTCGTACTCCCCGAAATGCATTTAGGTGCAGCGGTATAATAGTTTTATAGAGGTAGAGCTACTGATTGGATGCGGGGGCTTCACCGCCTACCAATTCCTGACAAACTCCGAATGCTATAAAATGTTTTATATCAGTGAGGGCATGGGTGCTAAGGTCCGTGTCCGAGAGGGAAAGAACCCAGACCATCAGCTAAGGTCCCCAAATGTATGTTAAGTTGAATAAACGCGGTTGGACTGCCCAGACAGCTAGGATGTTGGCTTGGAAGCAGCCATTCATTTAAAGAGTGCGTAACAGCTCACTAGTCGAGCGGTCCGGCATGGATAATAATCGGGCATAAACATACTACCGAAGCTATGGATTTCATATTTAGATATGGAGTGGTAGGGGAGCATTGTAACAGAGATGAAGGTGAGTCGTGAGGCTTTCTGGATTGGTTACAAAAGAAAATGTAGGCATAAGTAACGATAATGCAGGCGAGAAACCTGCACACCGAAAGACTAAGGTTTCCCCAGCTATGCTAATCAGCTGGGGGTTAGTCGGGACCTAAGGCGAACCCGAAGGGGGTAGTCGATGGACAACAGATTAATATTTCTGTACTTGCCCCACGTTAAAGCGGACGGAGGCGAAAAGTTGGTGCGTGCTGACGGAATAGCACGTTGAAGGGAGTGGTAACACCCCGATAGTACACAAAAGCTTCGGCTGGCGTGATAATCCAGCGGATCGACTTCCAAGAAAAGCGAGTGGATGCAACCCGTACCGTAAACCGACACAGGTAGTTGGGATGAGAATTCTAAGGTGCTCGAGAGATTCATGGCTAAGGAACTAGGCAAAATAGGCCCGTAACTTCGGGAGAAGGGTCGCCCCGCTTTTAGCGGGGCCGCAGTGAAGAGGTCCAGGCGACTGTTTATCAAAAACACAGGGCTCTGCTAAATCGAAAGATGATGTATAGGGCCTGACACCTGCCCGGTGCTGGAAGGTTAAGAGGAGATGTTAGCTTCGGCGAAGCATTGAATTGAAGCCCCAGTAAACGGCGGCCGTAACTATAACGGTCCTAAGGTAGCGAAATTCCTTGTCGGGTAAGTTCCGACCTGCACGAATGGTGCAACGATCTGGACACTGTCTCAGCCATGAGCTCGGTGAAATTGTAGTATCGGTGAAGATGCCGATTACCCGCTACGGGACGAAAAGACCCCGTGCACCTTTACTATAGCTTAGTATTGACTTTGGACAAGTGATGTGTAGGATAGGTGGGAGACTTTGAAGCGCCGTCGCCAGGCGGTGTGGAGTCATTGTTGAAATACCACCCTTTACTTGTTCGGAGCCTAACCTCACTTTGTGAGGGACAGTGCTTGGTGGGTAGTTTGACTGGGGTGGTCGCCTCCAAAAGAGTAACGGAGGCTTCTAAAGGTTCCCTCAGCACGCTTGGTAACCGTGCGTAGAGTGCAATGGCAAAAGGGAGCTTGACTGAGAGACATACAGGTCGATCAGGTACGAAAGTAGAGCATAGTGATCCGGTGACACCGCGTGGAAGGGTCATCGCTCAAAGGATAAAAGGTACGCCGGGGATAACAGGCTGATCTCCCCCAAGAGCTCACATCGACGGGGGGGTTTGGCACCTCGATGTCGGCTCGTCACATCCTGGGGCTGGAGAAGGTCCCAAGGGTTGGGCTGTTCGCCCATTAAAGTGGCACGCGAGCTGGGTTCAGAACGTCGTGAGACAGTTCGGTCTCTATCTGTAGTGGGCGTTAGAAATTTGAGTGGACCTGACTCTAGTACGAGAGGACCGAGTTGGACCAACCTCTGGTGCACCAGTTGTTCCGCCAGGAGCACTGCTGGGTAGCTACGTTGGGAAGGGATAAGCGCTGAAAGCATATAAGCGCGAAACCCACCACAAGATGAGATTTCTTTAAAGGACCGTGGGAGACGACCACGTTGATAGGCCATAGGTGTAAAGGCAGCAATGTCATAGCCGAGTGGTACTAATAATCCGTAAAGCTTGATGCGATTCCTGTTATCCTGCAAGGGATAACAGGAGCTTGAATGCTTGCCGCAGTTTTATTTTATTTTTTGTTTCTTTTAATATGTCAACTTATTAGAGTAGGCAGTTGTAAGTAAAAGAGTAAGCAGGAAAACCTGCGAACTTATAGACTGTAAACTGCATACTAAAGACTTAAGGTGGTTATGGCAACGGGGCTCACCTCTTTCCATTCCGAACAGAGAAGTTAAGCCCGTTAGCGCAGATGGTACTGCTATTTGTGGGAGAGTATGTCACCGCCTTTTTTTTAAAAGACCTTTACAGCAATGTAAAGGTCTTTTTTTTTGAGCTAATTTTTGGCGAAGGGGTATTAAAAATTTCTTCTTCATGTCTTTTCTACACTAAACACAACTTTCCTTTTTATTCTTTTAATTTTTCAAAAGCTGATAGATGTCAGGTTTACTTTCTTTTGGCGATTTCTAAAAAGCTCAATTCTTTTATTACCTTTATTTTTGCCTAACAATTTAGATACTATGAATAAAGGAATTTATATAGCTACATTAGAATCCCATAGCGGAAAGTCTATGATCTCATTAGGTTTAATGAGAACGCTTTTAGGAAAAATGGTTAAAGTTGGATATTTCAGGCCCGTCATTAATGATGTGCCGAAAGGTAAACGAGATAATCATATAGATACTGTATTAAGTTATTTTGATTTAAAAATACCATATGAGGATACTTTTGCTTTCACGCGTAGTGAAGTAATTCAGAAGCGAAACGAAGGTAAATCGGGCGAGATTATAGATACTATTATATCAAAATATAAGAAGCTTGAGAAAGAATTTGATTTTATACTTGTTGAAGGTAGTGATTTTTCAGGAGAGGGGAGTGTTTTTGAATTCGATGTAAATGTAGTAATTGCTAAAAACCTTGGTATTCCTGTTATAATAGTAGTTAGTGGTCAATTCAAAAACTGGGAAGAACTTTTAGGATATCAGCAAATGGCTTACCGGGCTTTTAAGGATAAGGAAGTTCAGGTTATTGGAATGGTAAGTAATAAAATTAAGCAAGAAAATCTTGAGCCTGCTAAAAAGAATATGAGGGCATTTTTACCGGAAGAAGTAGGCGTTTTTGCTATTCCTTTCGTAGATACTCTTAACAACCCTACTTTAAAAGAGATTGTCCAGGTATTGAATGGAAAGGTCTTATTTGGTCACGATTTTCTTGATAACCAAACAGGAAATTTTGGAGTAGGAGCTATGCAATTACGTAACTATCTTACAACCTTAAAAAATGAAAGTTTGGTAATTACTCCTGGGGATAGGGCCGATATTATTCTGGGGGCACTTCAGGCTAATATTTCCAGTAATTATCCGAGGATTTCAGGTATTATTTTAACCGGAGGATTGACTCCCGAAGATTCTATTTTAAAACTTATTGAAGGTCTATCGGAAATAGTTCCTATTATTTCAGTTAAAGAGGGAACCTTTGCGGTGACAAACATGGTGGGTGCTATAAAATCTAATATTTATGCCGATAGTATCCAAAAAATTCAAACCACCATTAGTATTTTTGAGCGTTATGTATCCTTTGATCCTTTAGTTGAAAAATTAATGAACTATAATCCGCAAGGAATAACACCAAGAATGTTTCAGTATGGTTTGGTGCAACGTGCCAGAGAAAGTAAAAAGCATATTGTGTTACCGGAAGGAACAGATGAGCGTATTCTTACTGCTGCTAAGCGTCTTATAGATATGAATCTGGTAGAACTCACTCTTCTTGGTGATGTTGATATCATTCACAAAACCGTTGCTAAAATTGGGTTGGATCTCGATTTTTCAAAAGTGAATATTATCGATCCTATTAACTCTCCAAATTTGCAAGATTATGCAAAGACTTTTTATGAATTGAGAAAACATAAAGGGGTGAATATGGATATGGCTAAAGATAGAATGTGTGATGTTTCTTATTATGGTACTATGATGATTTATAAAGGCGCTGCTGATGGGATGGTATCAGGGGCGGCACATACTACCCAACATACCATATTACCTGCCTTGCAGTTTATTAAAACCAAACCAAATGTTTCTGTAGTTTCTTCTGTATTTTTTATGTGCTTAGAAGATAGGGTATCAGTATTTGGTGACTGCGCAATTAATCCAAACCCTTCTGCCGAAGAACTGGCAGAGATTAGTATCTCTTCTGCCGAAAGTGCTTCTGCGTTTGGGATTGATCCAAAGATAGCTATGTTGTCCTACTCATCAGGATCTTCAGGAAAAGGTGCCGATGTTGATAGGGTAAGAGAAGCTACTGAAATTGTTAGAAAACGAAGACCTGATCTTAAAATAGAAGGGCCTATTCAGTATGATGCGGCAGTAGATATAAGTGTGGGGAAAAGCAAATTGCCGGAATCTGAAGTAGCCGGGCAGGCCAATGTTTTGATATTTCCTGATTTAAATACCGGAAATAATACTTATAAAGCCGTACAAAGAGAAACCGGTGCGCTGGCAATTGGGCCTATGCTTCAGGGATTAAATAAACCGGTAAACGATTTAAGTCGTGGATGTACCGTGGCTGATATATATAATACAGTAATTTTAACTGCCATACAGGCTCAAGGAATATAATTAGGCATGAAAAATATTTTAATTATAAATTCAGGAAGTTCGTCTTTAAAGTTTCAATTAATTCAGATGCCTGAAGAAAATGTATTGGCTTCAGGACTTGTGGAACGTATAGGTTTACAAGAAGCGAAACTTCATTTTAAAACCGGGAAGGATACAATTACAGAGGCTCTTCCGGTTAAAGATCATGCGGTAGCTTTAAAAGCGATTACCAATCTTTTAATGGATTCAGAAAAAGGAATTATTAAAAATGTGGATGACATTGCGGCTATTGGACATCGGGTGGTGCATGGAGGTGATAACTTTTCTAAAACCATCGTTATAAATAAAGAAGTAAAAACTAAAATAAAAGATTTTTTCTCTTTAGCTCCATTACATAACCCGGCTAATTTAAAAGGAATTGAGGTTGCAGAAGAACTGTTTCCTAATGCCAAGCAAGTTGCTGTTTTTGATACCGCTTTTCATAGATCTATACCCAGAAAGGCTGCGCAATATGCCATTCCTAATAATTTTTTTGAAAAAGATCATATTCAATTATACGGTTTTCATGGTACCAGTCATAAATATGTTACCGAGAAGGCCATTGGTTACTTAAAAAATAAACATTCAAAAATTATAAGTATTCATTTAGGAAATGGCTGTAGTATTACTGCTGTTAAAGATGGTAAAAGTGTGGACCATTCTTTGGGTTTTGCGCCAGTTAACGGGCTTATTATGGGCACCAGGAGCGGGGATATAGACCAATCTGTAATTTTTTATCTGGTTAATCAATTAGGATATTCCATAGATGAAGTAAGTGATATTTTGCATAAGAAAAGTGGGATGTATGGAATTACCGGGTATAGCGATTTAAGGGATATTGAAGAGCAGGCTGCAAAGGGAAATAAAAAGTGTCAATTAGCACTGGATATGAATGCTTACCGGATTAAAAAATATATTGGTGCTTACGCCGCTGCAATGAATGGGGTAGATGCCCTGGTATTTACAGCCGGAATTGGTGAAAATAGTGATGTAATTAGAAGTTTGGTTTGCAGTGAAATGGACTTCTTCGGAATTAAACTTGACGAAGGAAAAAATAAAGAGCGTAGCAAAAATATGAGAAGTATACAGGCTGATGATGCTACAGTTGAAATACTGGTTATACCAACAAATGAGGAATTAGAAATCGCGAAACAAGCCTATGAATTAGATATGCAGGTGTAGAATATTTAATTATTTAGATTAGATATTTACTTACTGTATTCAATTGGTTTTTTAAAGCTTTGGAAGAATGCTTATGGGATAAAAGCGTATTTCTTAAACTTCCATCGGTTAAAAGCTTTAAAGTATCTTTTAAATGTTTAATGAAGTAATTTTCTATTTCTGTACATATTCGACCTTTGTTTAAATTTGAAGTAGTATTTAATTTCTTCTGCATTTTAAGTACTTCCTTTTTGCACTTTATTAAAAGCTGGTCTAGGTATTCCTGATCTTTCGCTTCTAAGATATGTTTGTCTAAATCCTGTTTAAGCGTCTTTTTATGATTGTATAAAGATTTGAAAAGGCGCTTTAAATAAGGTTTTGTGGTGGTTAGAATAGCGTGTTTATAATACATAGCTGCTGTATAATTTGCTATGTAATAATTTTCAAGATGATCTACTTCCGAAGGTTTCCACAACATTTTTCTAAGTTTTAAAAAATTGAAAATTTTTTTAGAAATAGAGGGGATTTCTTATAAAAGTAACAAGAAAACTACAGGTTTAGCCGTTAAAGAACATTAAACAATTATTAAAAAATTATAATTTGACTGTATGTGGGCTTATTTCTATAGTTTTCAGAAATTATACTTGCGAAAGAAAGCCTGGAACCAAAAGATTCACAGGCTTTAAATTTAGCTTTCTTCTATTTTATTGGAGAGCTTTGTATAAGATTTCGGCTGCTTTAGCTGAAGAGGCAGGATTTTGACCGGTAATTATATTTTCGTCTTTTAATACGTTTACTTGCCAATCATCAGATTTAGAATAAATGCCTCCTTTTTCTTTTAGCATATCTTCTACTAAAAATGGAACTACATTTGTTAACTGAACAGCCTCTTCTTCAGTATTTGTAAAACCTGTTACTTTTTTTCCTTTCACTAGAGGGGTGCCGTCTACATTTTTTACATTTTTAAGCGCTGCCGGTGCGTGGCATACAAATGCAATTGGTTTTTCCTGCCTGTGAAATGCTTCTATCAAATTTATAGAAACTTTATCTTCTGCTAAATCCCATAGGGGACCGTGACCTCCCGGATAGAAAACTGCGTCAAAATCTTCAGCTTTTAGAGTTTCCAATCTAAGTGTATTCTCAATCACTTTTTGAGCCTTATTATCTTTATAAAAACGCCTGGTGTCTTCGGTTTGTGCATTTTCTGTTTCACTGTTAGGTTCAATAGGTGCCTTACCACCTTTTGGGGTAGCTACCGTTATCTCGGCTCCTTTGTCCAGTAATTTGTAATAAGGGGCCGCAAACTCTTCTACCCAAAATCCTGTTTTTTCTCCGGTATCTCCCAGTTTGTCATGAGAGGTTAATACAAATAGTACCTTCATATCTTTAACTTTATAGTTTAACTACCATTTTTCCTTTATTCTTACCGTCAAAAAGATCCAGGAAGGCTTGTGGTATATTTTCAAATCCTTCTTTAATGGTTTCGGTGTAAGTTAATTTTCCTTCATTTAGCCACTGTGCTAGTTGTTTGATAGCAGCTGGGTGCTTCTCTTCATAATCGAAGACTACAAACCCCTGCATAGACGAACTTTTTTTAACCAAAAATGGCTGAACACTAATGCTTTTTGGGAGTTCGGTATTATTATATTGAGAAATGGCACCGCAATTAACCGTTCTGGAAAATTTATTAATATTAAAGAGAACAGCTTCAGATATTTCACCTCCTACATTATCAAAATACACATCTACACCATCCGGGCAGGCCTGGCCAATGGCCTCGCTCATGTTTTTGGTCATGTTGTAATTGATTCCTTCATCGAAACCAAATTTAGATTTTAGTAATGCTATTTTTTCATCTGTACCGGCAATTCCTACCACTCTTAGACCTAAAATCTTACCAATTTGTCCTACAACGCTGCCTACTGCACCGGCAGCGCCAGATACCAGCAGTGTTTCTCCCGCTTTGGGTTTTCCTATCTCTGTTAAGCCTAGATAAGCGGTCATACCCGTCATACCAAGAATTCCCAAATAGGCTGAAAGTGGAGCCATATTTTCATCTACTTTCATAAGTCCTTTGGCTTTAGCAACTTGCTTCTCTTTCCAGGCTAATGCACCTAATACATGATCTCCTTTATGAAAGTTTTCTGCTTTAGATTCCAGGACTTCGGCAACAATTCCGGATTCTATGGGTTTATCTACTTCAAACGGGGCAATATATGATGGAGCGTCGCTCATTCTTCCTCTTAAATATGGGTCTACTGATACATATTCAGATTTTAATAATACTTCGCCTTCCTTTAATTCCGGAATTTCTGTGCTTGTAAATTCAAAATCGTTTAAACCAGGTTTCCCTGTAGGTCTGTTTTTTAAGTTTATTGTTCTTGTTGTACTCATAATTTTCTTTTTTTTATTACACTTTAATACTATTCCAGGCCATTTCGTAAGCCTCCTCTATGTTTTCTCTAGTCAGTTTAAAGATGGCACGTTCCTGCATATTCATAAAAAAAGCAATAGGATAAATACTGAAGGCATATAACATGTAAGGGGAAACAGGTTTGATAATTCCTTCTTTTTGCCCCCTTTCCAGAAGATCTAATAATGGCTGAAGGTGTTTTAAACCCTCCTGCCTGCTTGGCTCATCTATAATGGGAGTGTTATCGCATTGAGATAAAAACATAGCTTCTTCAAATTCTTTTAATTTAAATTCAGCAATATTCTTCCAGATATTCTTAAACCCTTCTTTTACCGTTAAATCTTCTTTATAATCTCTAAAAGCAAATTCGCTAAAAGCAGCTTTTACTTCAATATAAACCTGATTAACCAAATCTTGTTTGTTCTTAAAATATAGGTAAATAGTTCCCGGAGAAACTTCTGCCATCTTCGCAATTTTAGACATAGGAGTTGCGTGAAAGCCATTATTATTTACAAGCCTTATGGTAGCTTTTACAAGCGCATCTCTTTTTTGCTGACTTTTTGGAAGTGTATTCATTTCATTTTAGATTCTATGCAAAACTATGAAAAATGAACGTTCATTCATTTTAAAAAATATGATTTAGCGTTTATTTAACTTCAATTCTTAAATTCATAAAAAACACCGGTTAAAATGCACGTCATTTTAACCGGTGTTTAGCTTGGAAAAGAAATGTTATTTTTTCAAAAAAGATATGAAGTGTCTTGAAGGACTAATTTTTAAGGTTTTTATAATTGGTCAATAAATTCTGAAAAAACCTTTTTATGATGTTCCAGGTCTAAATTGGGAGACACTGAAACCCGGGCAATATAATCTTTATCGGCTTCTTTAGTAGTGCCTTGAGTAGAAGTAGCCGGAATAGTCCAGTAACAACCTTTTAACTGGCCATAACTTACACAATATTTACTTTCATCAGGAATTTGAGTAATCATCATATTTATAAGCTTTTGGTTTAAAGCTCTTTTGTAAGTTTCTTTTTCTGCTTCTGTATTGCCCTTGGTAGGTAGGTCTAACGAAAATACAGATGGTGTAAAACCTTCCTTCGCCAAAGCTTCTGAAACAAAGTTGATTTTGGCCGTAGGCAACTTTTCTTCAATATAGGAGACAAATTCACGGGTGTTTTTGTAGGCATCTGCTATCCGCTGGTTCATAGAGGGCAATTGTTCGGCTAATATTTTAATTTGAAGATCTGTGGCTTCATTATCACATAGCTGAAGGTGCTTCGCTATTAAAGGCATTAGAAATTCAGCTTTTTCGTTAGCAACACAATAGCCGGCCGTGCATTTTCCTCCACTTGGGAATTTAGAACCACTAACGTAAGAGATGGTTTTAATGCTAGCGAGTATGCCGTCTTTACTTAGAAACTGAACGTTGGGGCAAAATGTTTGATCCAGAATAAAAACCGGTTCAATCGCAATTTTATTCAATGCAGTTTTTCGGGGTTTGCTCAAAACAGTTCTTAGGTCTTCCAGGTCTGGAACTTCAACTCTTGGATTAGTTGGAATTTCAGCAATAATAAAGGGTATACCTCCTTCCTGGGCAACTTTTGTTAACACCTGGTCTACGCTCTTAACCATGTTATTACCACCATCTACCGGGAGGTCTAAAACTTCAACATTTTTAACACAGGCAGCTACCCGTCTTGCCTGGTCGTTGGTGCCACCATAGCAATTTGGAGGGACAATAATTTTAATATCCTTACCCGGGTAATTTTTCAGAGCATTATCAATAAGCCCCATCATAATCGCATACTGAATAGAGAGCCCACAAGACCCAAGCTGCACATTTGAATTGGTAGCGGTAATTTTATGAATTGAATTTACAACACTGGTTTTATCATTTTGTACCTGGCTATTTTTTTTAAGCGAAAACGAGGAATCAACAAGTTTTTGTAGGGCATAAAAAGAATTTTGGGGTGTCATGGCAATAGTTTCTCTTCGCCGTACATGTTGGATTTCTGACACGTAATCTTCATGCTGCTCGTTATTTGCCAATAGAAGGCTTCCCAGAGGAGGTTGAAGACTTATTAAAAAGTCGATTTTTGGATGAAGTTCAAATGTATTTATCTCATCTTTTTGAGAAATAAAAATAGTACTGCCATTAAAATCGGAAATATGATCCGGGCTTTTAACTTGTTTTACTTCAAAATCATAGCCGTAGACACGACGTATTGTTTCAAAATCAAAAAAGCCTGGTAACTCTCCTGAATAGTTAATTTGCGTGTTTTTGTTATCGATAAAGTTTTTTCTTAGCACTGCGAGAACGGGTATTGTTCTAGAAGCAAAACTGATTACACTTTCTGGTTTTAACCCATTTAATTGCGCTACTGCCCATTCCAGAACAGAGGATAATGGATGTCCCAGTCTAATATAATCGAAAGCAGTGGGTAGTTTGCTAAGTGCTTCAATTTCAGAATTATTATTTTTATAAAGCCCTTCAAATTCGTTTAAAAATTCGGTTTTTGCGAGGTCTTCATTATAAATATCCAATCGGTGGGTGGTAAGTTTCAGCCAGTCGCCAGGAATATTTTTTAATACATTCTCAATAAATCCAATCAGTTTATTTTCTTCCATCGTCTTTTCATTTTAAAGAACCCGAAAGTAAAGATTTATTAGGTTTATTGAAAATGAGTAAGACAGATGTTTTAATACTTTTATGGCAAAAGGCTTAGGAAATGAAATTTTAAACTGAACTATTTAAGGATCTTTTTAGAACAAGCCTGTTTGAAAAGGTTTTAAAACTACTTTTTCGAAGAATATATATGGCTTATTGATTTTTTATTGGCACTGCCAAAGGGTGTAATACCTCGGGGTAGTTTACTTAAAGGTCTTGAGCAATAAACCTCGGATTGAGTAAAATTTAAATAATAATGTAATGAGGTAAACTTATGAAGACGATCTTTATAGCTAGCTTATATTACTGCTAATCCTTATTTAAATAAAAGTTGTTTCCTAACCTTGTTGAATAATCGACCACTTTTTTAATTACCGTATTTTTATCATTTTTTCTCCAGTTAATATAAAGATCAATATTTTCATTTATATCAATAAAAGTTACATTTTCGCTTTTAGCAAATTTAAACGAGTAGGGGAGGATAGAAATTCCCATACCCCTGGATACCAAAGTTAAAATCATACCACCAAAATCAGATTCCAGCGTTTGATTAGGCTCAAAATCATATTTCTGAAAAATATTTCTTAAGGTAGAGGCAAAAAAAGTAGTATGATGTAATCCTGATATGATGAACTTTTCATCTTGCAGGGATTTAAAGTTTATAGTTTCGGATTTTGTTGTCCAATGATTATTTGGAACAACCAAATAAATAGGCTCTGTGTATAATTTTAAAGAGGAAATGCCATAATTTAAAATTTTATCTCTGCTAAAGGAGATGTCTATTTGATAACTTAATAGTAATTTCTCGTGATTTTGATCGGTTGGTTCTGTAAGTTCAATTTTTAAATCGGGTAAATTATGGTCTATTGTTTTTAGTAAATCGGGTAGAAATTTAAAGGCAATAGACCCTGGATATGCTATAGAAATGGCACCGGAGACACCTTCGTCAATTTTTTTCGCCTGTCTGTGAATTCGGTTGAAGTCATCTATTATTAGGCTCCAATGCTTCTCGAGGAACAAACCGGCATCTGTTAAAGCCACATTTCTCTTGTTTCTTTCAAATAGTTTAATTCCTATTTCTTCTTCTAAAGATTGAATATTCCTGCTTAAAGAAGACTGTGAGATATTAAGCTTTTCTGATGTATGCCAAAAATGTAATTCATTAGCTAATTCTAGAAAATATTGTATTTGTTGTAAAGTCATTATTAATGCGTTTTTAGCATTACTCAATCAAAAATAAGTATTTTTTAGTGATTTTTAATTCAGTTGCTTTGTGGCCTGTTTTAAAATATTAAAAAGAAGTAGACACATGGTACCAGATAACTTTGCAGCCTTTATAGTTACCGCAGGGATTTTTATCATGACACCGGGTATAGACACTATGTTTGTTTTAAATAAATCTATAGCCAACGGAAAGAAATCTGGAATTTATGCCACTTTAGGCGTGAATACCGGGATCCTTATTCATACCTTTTTTGCTGCGTTGGGCTTTACTGTTCTAATTGCCAAATCGGCTTTGATGTTTGCAATCGTGAAATATGCGGGAGTTGTTTATCTTATTTACTTGGGATTTTTACAGTTGAAGAAGAAGCAGGATTTATTTGCAGATGCAGCAAAACCTGAAGGCAGGAATAGCAAAAAAAATGACTTTTTTTCTGGATTGTTTACAAATACATTAAATCCAAAAGTTGCATTATTCTTTTTAGCATTTTTTCCGCAATTTATAGCTCCGACGCAAATTGAAGATCCACTTCCTTTTATTTTACTGGGAGTTACATATGCCATTTTGGGAGTGGCCTGGTTTTCTATAATTACGTTATTTGCCAGTATATTTTCTCAAAAAGTTAAAGCTAAACCCATTGCAGGTTTATGGCTCACAAAATTTAGCGGATTCATTTTTATAATTATGGCTATTAAAATTGCCTTTACTTAGTTCTATTAGCTTTTTTAGTTAATTACTTATTTTTACCGTGATTTTACCAAAAAATATGATTGATTAACTTAGATTTAAAATTTTATAAAAGAACAGCGATACGTCATCTTATTGTCTTTAGTAGACACATAGACTAAAAATAGCAAGGAGAGACAAAAGTTTATGCTATTTAATTTTTTTCGATTTAAAAGGAGTTTTTAATAAATCGACAATCCTTACTACCGGTGCAACGATGACTCCTACTAAAAGTGCACTAACGGTTAGTAGTGCTGACGCTTTACTGTTAAACTTTTTAGTATTAGTTATCGATGAAATTGTTTTTTCCCATTTCCCATTTTTGTATATAAATCCATTTAAATACATTCGGCCTTCCTTCACGGCAAATTCATATGTATAAAAATTATGTCCATAGTCGTGCCGCCATACAATTCCATTCTTTTGAACCTTTCCAGGGATTAAGATCTTTTCTCCATTACCAACTTTTTTATTGTTAATTTTAAACAATTCATCTCCTGCAGTTATTTCATTATAAAATTCGATATACTCTTTTCTTACAATTAAATTCTTAAATTTTAGTTCTTTAAATGTGGGTTCTCTTTTTATATCTTCTAATAGCATTTTCGAATTTTCAGTTGTTAACTCAATTTTGTCTTTACATTACATATTTCTACCAAAGACAACAATTGTTTTAAAAGTTAAATTTAAAGTCTTAAAATTGTTTATAAAGGTTTGAGATTATCGCAAGTTGGGGGAGTAAGGGGCACGGATTTATCGGCTTAGTGTTGGTTTGTTGGTCAAGTTAATTATTTTCTTTCCGACGCTGGCGCTTATTGGCGATTAACCGTTTTGTTGACAATATTTAATTTTGAATTGCGTACATAAATGATAAATTATCTCTTTCTTCTTTAGCAATTTTTTGAATTGTAGCAATTAACAAACATTCTGCGGTGAGCATAACATCAAATAATTCCTCACTGAATTTTTCATAACTTTCTATAGCATCAGCGGTATGGAAATAACTTGGAAAATTTTTATTCCCATGAATAAAACTTGATCTAAAGTCATACATTTTTGTAAGTCTTTTTTTGAAATGTTGAATTTCTCCTAAATAAAGTTGAGCTTTTTCCTTGATTTGTTGGCTTATACCCTCTTTTCCTCTAACATATATTGCTTCAATTCCAACCATAGCCCAAAAAATCTTATTAATTCCTTCAGAATTTTCATATAAATAGGAAAATGCATTAAAAGCTCTACTTATTGAAGAACCACTAAGTTCTTCAATAAGTAGTGGATTTTGTACACGTAAATACCAATTCCAGGTTTTTCTAATTTCCAAATTTTCAAAATTTGGCCATTTCTTTTCCATTGAATACTCAAATAATTCACTTGTGTATAATTTCATACTCCTTAACCGATCAAAACCATAACTTGTTTTGATAAATCCCATTCCATATGAAAAACCGCCAACTCGACAAATATTTAAAATCATTTGTAAATCATAAAACCTCCTTTTAACCTCGTTTGGAAGTAATTCTTTTTCAAAAAAATCATTCGAATTTATATTGAAATCTTTTTCAATATCCTCATAAAGTTTTCATCATATTCTATTTTGATTCTAAACCTATAAATGACCTCATCACGCATATAAACTTTATGATGTTTCCATAACTCTTTAATCAACTTAGGAACTCTAACATATTCCTTTACCTCTAGGATTGATGATTTGGTATCGAAGATCTTTAAATCTAATTTTCCTAAATTTGTAAGAGCTCTTTGAGATCTTAAAAATTCTTTTTTTAATTCTTCGGAATCTATTCTTAGTGGTTTCAGAATGGATTGATAAATATCAAATTCTACTATCATTTATTAAATTGTCTAGTCCTGAAATATGGCTACAGGTTTATAATTGATTTATGCTGTTAATTTATATACCATATTAGGTGTTTTATAGTCTAAAGATAAATGTAATCTTATTTCATTGTATAAATTAATGGCATTTTTTGTGGCCCGCTTTGCGTGTTGTGGCTATCAAAGGTGTGGTCGAGATAGAACTCGTCTTTTAAGATGCCATTTACACGTTCAGCTACAGCATTTTCATAGTAATGATTTTCTTCTGTCATACTGATATCTATGTTTTTTCTTTTGAGTATTTGTGTATACACATTGCTGCAGTTGATCATCCCCCAAAAATTAGGACAGTAAGTTAAGTTCAAAAATAACCTTAATTTTACTGTATTATGACACGAAGAAAATTTACCTCAAAGTTTAAAACGAAAGTAGTTCTTGAAGCCTTGAAAGAGCGTCAAACGGTCAAGGAACTAGCACAAAAATTTGAGATTACTCCACAACAGATCAATACCTGGAAACGCAATTTCCTAAATGAGGCCGATACTGTTTTTTCAAAAGGGGAAAAATCAAAAAAATCAGAAGAAGAGGAAAAGAAAGACCAACTTCTTAAGGTGATTGGGGAGCTTAAAGTGGAGAATGATTTTTTAAAAAACGCCTTGCGATAAAACCTTTAGAAGAGCGTCGAACAATGATATGCAAGGGTCATTCCAAGCTCAGCCTCCAGCAGCAATGCAAGCTATTGCACATCCACCGCAGTGGAATCTATTATAGACCTCGTGGAGAAAGTAAACTTAATTTAGAACTGATGCGCCTGATGGATGAACATTATACCCATCATCCTTTTAAAGGTGCCAGGAGAATGCATACCTGGCTTACCCTGGATAAAGGGTATAAAGTCAATAAAAAGCGTATTGAACGTCTCTATTCCCGGATTATGGGACTCAGAGCTATTATGCCCGGGAAACATACCTCCAGGCGAAACAAAGAACATAAGGTGTATCCTTATTTATTGCGGAATCTTACAGTAGACCGTCCCAATCAGGTCTGGGCGATCGATATTACTTACATTCCTATGCGAAAAGGTTTTATGTATCTGGTAGCCATCATAGACCTGCATAGTCGCTATGTTCTTAACTGGTCTGTGTCCAATTCAATGGATGCCCAGTGGTGTAAAGAAACTTTAGAAGAAGCTATTGAAATCCATGGGACTCCTGAGATCATTAATACCGATCAGGGAAGCCAGTTTACTTCAGAGATCTTTACCCACAGGGTACTATCTAAAAATATTAAACTCAGTATGGATGGAAAAGGAAGAGCTATCGATAATGTATTTATAGAAAGGCTTTGGAGAAGTGTGAAGTACGAAAGTATTTATTTAAATCCTCCAGAATCTGGAGTAGATCTGTACCAACAACTCAATACCTATTTTAAATTTTACAACCACCAAAGAAGGCACCAGGGAATAGAAAATGAAATACCTTATAACCGATATTTAAACCAAAAAAGAAAGGCTGCTTGATAAATGAAAAATAGAACTTAATTTAGCAGCAAAGCTGTCCTAACAAATGGGGGTACTTTA
>NZ_JAEHOK010000033.1 GCF_016236915.1 Salegentibacter maritimus | reverse complement strand
TTCCTTTAGACTTGCAAGAGTAAAATTTGTGTAAATTAAGGATTAAAAAAGAGTAGGCTAACTATAACAAGTTCCAGTTAAAAGAGCTATATGCTGATTCAGTACCTACTCTTTCCCTAAATAGTAACTCAAATAGAAATTCGGGATTAAAAGCCCATTATTAAGGAATTGAGTCCTATTTAATTTAATCCATTCATAACTAAAACCAAAATTATGAAAAATTCATTGACTTTTGTAGGTATTGATATCAGTAAAAACACATTGGATATTTGTTCTATAAAAGGTGAGAAGAAACTGGCCAAACGTATTGATAACAACAAAAAAGCTATAAAAGTTTTTTTTAGTGGCTCAAAGCCACAAAGTTTAAAAGTCTGTATTGAGAATACGGGGCGATATGGCCGTAAGATTATTGAAGTCTTAACCTCTTTAAATATCGTTTTTTACGAAGTAAATCCTTTGCATTTACACAAAAGTATTGGACTCACCAGAGGAAAAGATGATATTATAGATGCCTTCCGTATTGCTAAATTCCTGGAAAAAAACCACACAGAACTCGAACCACATCAAAAACCAGAACCGGGAATAGAAAAGCTGAAAGCACTTATATCCCATAGGAACCTGTTAATTAAGCAAAGAGCCCAACTCAAAGCAAAAAACAAAGAAAACCTACTGATTGCAGATCTTGACTTGCCGCAACTGGAAGAGCACGGAGCTGAACTTATTCAATTACTAACTGAAAAAATAAAACAAACCGACAAATCAATAATTGAGGTTATTGAGCACAATAGTGTATTGAAGCACCAATACCATTTAATACGTGCTATTCCTGGAGTAGGTCCTATTTTATCGTGGAATATGTTGATTAAAACAAATGCATTTAAATCGATCACAAATCCTCGTAAATTTGCCTGTTATGCTGGAGTGGCGCCATTTTCAAAAAGTTCAGGAACTTCTGTTTTTGGTAGGGCATCGGTTTCTATCTATGCAGATAAAGGCATTAAGAAAATACTGCATTTAGCAGCCATGAGGGCGATCCAATTGCCTTCTGATTTAAAACAATATTACCATCGAAAGGTAAATGAAGGCAAAAACAAAATGAGCGTCTTAAATGCTGTAAGAAATAAGATCATTCATAGAATTTTTGCCATCATAAAAAATCAAAAAATATATAATAATAACTTGCAAGTGTCATAGAAATCAGGATGACGAGTTTAGAAAACTTCTCAGGCCTATTTCTATTTTAAGACATTAAAAAAACACCAAAAATTACCACAACAAAATATCCGGTTATGGTAAATGCACCGGCATAATCTTTAGCAACCCTTTGCCCAAATAATAGCATTAAAAGGGTAATAGCGGCTAATATGCACGAATAAAGCGCTATGGTAGGGTCGTTATAGGCTATTAGCCAAATGGCTCCCAGAATGGCCGCAAAACCGGTAATTATTTCAATAATCATAATTATTCCTACCATCAAAGGGACCTGGCCCGCAAGAAAGGTTCCTGAAAAATGTTCTTTTAACCAACCGGTATTTCCTTTCCAATCGCTGGCTTTATCTATCCCAGATTGTAAAAAAGTAATTAGAATAAATAATAGAATAAGTATTTCGGTAATATTTGCGTAAAGGTTTTCCATATTGTTAAGCGGCTTTTTTATGTAAATATCTGGTTAATCTAATAGATAGATCGGTAAGTATTATTTTTGCATTTCCGTTTCTTTCTATGTGATAAATGGCTTCTTCCAAAGCGGTAATAATATCTTTAATATTGTTGCCGTGCACAAAAGGAGCGAATTTTTCCAGTTTAAAGCCCGGCGTCTCCGGCTCCAGATATACCAGTTTTTCGGCTTTGTAATTTAGCATTAAGGCCTGTCTAAAAAAGTCTATACAATAGAGTAAAAAGCTTTTTTGTGATTCACGACCCATTGCCGCAATTTCTTCGCTCCAGGCAATAAGTTCTAAAACCGTAGCTCTATTTCCTTTTGCTTTAAAAGCACTACGCACCCAATTTATAAACCAGGTTTCAAATTGCTGATCGCTACTATCTTTTTGTAATAAATGTAAAGCACGGGTATAACTCCCATTGGCCTGGTGTGCAATTTTTAAAGCCGCAGGTTTACTACAGTTTTCATTTTTTTCTAGAAACGAGGCAATTTCATCTTCAGGTAAAGGGGGAAAATGCAATTTTTGACATCGGGACCTAATGGTTTGTATAATTTGTTCCTCGTCTTCAGTTATTAACAGAAAAAGCGTATTATTTGGCGGTTCTTCAATTAATTTAAGCAATTTATTGGCCGCTGCTGTATTCATCTTTTCGGCCATCCAAATAATCATTATTTTAAATCCGCCTTCATAGGCCTTTAAAGAAAGAGATTTAACCACTTCCTGGGCTTCATCTACCCCAATTTGGCCCTGCTTATTTTCAATTCCCAGTTTTTGGTACCATTCAAATAAGCTTCCGTAAGGATTTGTATTTACAAATTCCCGCCATTCTTCTAAAAAATGTGAAGAAACCGGATGTTTTTTTATTTTTTGATTGGCAGCAACCGGAAAAGCAAAATGAAGATCTGGATGTGCAAGTTTTTTAAAGCGTTCGTTGCAATTACTATTTCCGGTACTATTGCTACCTTCCTTATTTTTACAAAGTATGTATTGTGCATAAGCAATGGCAAGTGGTAAAGTGCCACTACCGGTTTTTCCTACAAATAACTGCGCATGAGGCACACGTCCATTATCGGCTGTAGTAGTAAGATGTTTCTTTAAATGCTGTAAACCTATTATTTCTTCAAAAAGCATAAGCAAATATAAAATTTATATACACTTTAATGTCTTTGGAAAAATTTATATTTGTAAATAGTACAGGCTTATTGAAAGTACACTGTACTTAATGTTAATCAACCTAACCAGATAATTTGGTAAAAAAAAGAATTTGAAAATGAAGACTTTAAACGATTTTAATTTTAAAGATAAACAAGCATTAATAAGAGTAGATTTTAATGTCCCGTTAGATAAAGATTTAAAGGTAACCGATGCAAATAGGATTGAAGCTGCAAAACCAACTATTATTAAGGTATTAGAAGATGGTGGAAGCGTAGTTTTAATGTCTCATTTAGGAAGGCCCGAAGGCCAGGAAGAAAAATATTCTTTAAAGAATATTGTAAGTAAAGTTTCAGAAGTTATTGGGGTAGAGCCAAAATTTGTGAATAATTGTGTTGGAGAAGAAGCTCAGGCCGCTGCCGATAATTTAAAACCCGGTGAAATACTTTTATTAGAAAACCTTAGATTCCATAAAGAAGAAAAAGCGGGAGACGAAAACTTTGCAGAGCAGCTTTCTAAACTGGGCGATATTTATGTAAACGATGCTTTTGGTACTGCTCACCGTGCTCATGCTTCAACTACTATTGTAGCAAAGTATTTTGACAACAAATGCTTTGGTTACCTATTGGAAAAAGAGATAAAAAACCTGGATAAGGTGCTTCATAGTGATGAAAAACCGGTCACAGCGGTATTAGGAGGTGCTAAAGTTTCTTCTAAAATTACGGTAATCGAGAATATTCTTGATAAAGTAGATCATCTTATTATTGGAGGCGGAATGGCTTATACTTTTATTCTTGCCAATGGCGGTAAAATTGGAAACTCTTTGGTAGAAGAAGATAAACAGGAATTAGCTTTGCAAATACTTAAGCAGGCAAAAGCTAAAAATGTAGAAGTGCACCTTCCGGTAGATGCTATTATTGCCGATAGCTTTTCTGAACAGGCCTCTACCGATGTGAGTAAGATAAACGAAATTCCAGATGGCTGGATGGGACTGGATGCGGGCCCTGAGAGCATTAAGAACTTTGATGCTGTAGTACAGAAATCGAAAATTATTCTTTGGAATGGCCCATTAGGGGTATTTGAAATGGATAAATTTTCAAAAGGAACCATAGCCCTGGGAGATTCAATCGCTGAAGCAACTAAAAACGGAGCCTTTTCTTTAGTTGGAGGTGGAGATTCTGTTGCAGCCGTTAAGAAATTTGGTTTCGACGAAAAGGTAAGTTATGTTTCTACCGGTGGTGGAGCTATGTTAGAAATGTTAGAAGGAAAATCCCTGCCGGGTATCCAGGCAATTGGAGAATAAACGTACTAAATAGTTCTATTTTACGTTCTTTTTAAAATCTTGAATATTATGGTTAAGCATATAATTTTATCACTTGTATTACTTTTTGGAATTAGCTTGTACGCGCAGGAAGAAAACCAAAAAAAGCAGGTAGAGAAAGCTAATTTTAGAGTACAGATCTTTCAAAAAGTTGATAGTAGTGAAATTATTCTTGCTCATCCAGACCCTGAATTCAGGGATAAATTACCAATTTCGGCTGTAATTAGGGACTCTTCGGCGGTATCGCTGCAAGATTTACCTCGTGCAGCCGAAATTGATTCTGTTTGGCGGGCCCAGCTTACCAATTCAGATCTTTTTAACTCTATGTATAAAAGCATTAGGGAACAGGAGTATGAAAAACACGTAAATAAAGAACTTCCCACCGATACTTTAAAGGCCAGGCTGGCCAAATTAAATGCGCGTACCCCTTTTAATGTCCAATACCATCCGGTTTTGGAGAATGTTATAAATTCTTACTTAAAGCGGAACAAGAAAGCTATGGAACGCCTTATGGCGTTAAGCGAATATTATTTTCCAATGTTTGAGCAACAATTGGATAGATATGATATTCCGTTAGAAATTAAATACCTGGCCATTGTAGAGTCTGCTTTAAACCCAAGGGCAAAATCCTGGGTAGGGGCTACGGGGCTTTGGCAGTTTATGTATAGAACCGGGAAAGCCCATGGTTTGGATGTTAGCAGTTATGTAGATGAGCGTATGGATCCGCAGAAGTCTACCCAGGCCGCTGCAGAATATCTGGCAAACCTATACCGCACTTTTGAAGATTGGGATTTGGTATTGGCTTCTTATAATTCTGGTCCCGGAAATGTTTCAAAAGCAATTCGTAGAAGCGGCGGATCTAATAATTACTGGGAATTAAGAAGGTTTTTACCAAGGGAAACTGCCGGTTATGTTCCTGCCTTTTTAGCTACCCTTTATCTTTTTGAATATGCCAACGAGCATAATTTTCAACCCCCGGCCCCCGAAATCGCTTTTTTTGAAACCGATACAATTAAGGCAAAACAATTAATTACGTTTGAACAAATCTCTAAAGTTACCGGAGTAGAAGAAGAGATGCTTCAGTTTCTAAACCCAAGCTATAAATTAGATGTAATTCCTTTTATAGAAGGTGAAGATTATATGATAAGACTTCCTGCCACTGCCAGCGGTGCTTTTGTAAGCAATGAGGCGGCCATCTATAACTTTGCCAAAGAAGAGCTGGAAAAGAAAGAAAAAGCCCTTCCTGAATATGTAAAAGCTGAAAATAAGATTAGGTACCGGGTAAAAAGTGGAGATTATTTAGGAAGAATTGCAGAAAGATATGGAGTAGGGGTAAGCAGTATTAAGCGTTGGAACGACCTTAGGGGCAATAATATTAGAATTGGGCAGTATCTTACTATTTACCCCAGAAAGCCCGGTGTAACCAGCCAAAATGCTTCTGCCGGAAATAGCCAAAACAAAGCTGCCAAAACCTATACAGTTAGAAAAGGAGATTCACTTTGGAGCATTTCCAGAAAATTTCCGGGAGTTACGGTACAGAATTTGAGGTCTTGGAATGATATGGGAACTAACAGCCTAAAACCCGGTATGAAACTTAAACTTTCTAAGGGCTAATCATTTCAAACCAAACTAAAAACAATGAAAAAAACATTATTTCTTCTATTCAGTATAGTTTTTCTAATCTCCTGTAATGAAAATGGAGATAAAAAAGAAGAACGAATCTTATCAGATTCCTCGGGAAATATAAATCAAATCACCTTAATTATAGAGAATGAACTTTGGGAAGGTAAGGTTGGTGAAGCTATAAGAGATAATTATGCAGCCGCCGTAGAGGGTCTCCCACAAGAAGAGCCCATGTTTTCTATAAGCCAAATCCCGCCAGAGACTTTTAGTGGTTTTGTACGCAGAAATAGGTCTTTTATCTCTGTTCAGGAAGGCGATAAGGCTGAGGCCAGAATAGTTAAAGATTTGTATGCCCGCCCACAAACCGGGGTAATCATCTCGGGTGAAAACGAAGAAGAACTTATTCATGTAATTAATGAAAGCTCCAAAAAATTAGTTTCGGCCTTTAAGGAGACTGAAATGAAAGAGAAACAACGCCGAATAGGCAAGTCTCTAAAAAAGGATGGAAAGCTCGAAGAAAAGTTTGGTTTATCACTCAATTTCCCATCAGCTTATCGATATGCACTTGAAGAAGATAATTTTGTGTGGATACGAAAGGAAATTCCAAAAGGGAATATGGAAATCCTTATCTACGAGGTGCCAATTAATCAAATTGAAGCCGATACCAATACTATTGGAAATATTATAAAAATGCGGGATTCTATTGGAAAAGCCCATATTCCGGGGCCTACCAAAGGTACCCATATGATAACAGAGGCCGCCTACGCACCTTATCTATTCGAAACCGAGATTGATGGTAAATTTGCTTATGAAACCCGTGGAACCTGGGAAGTAAAAGGAGCATTTATGGCTGGCCCATTCTTAAATTATGCTATTAAAGACGAAGCCAACAATCGGTTCTTAGTGGTAGAAGGATTTGTTTTTTCACCTTCAAGGGGTAAAAGAGATAATATGTTTGAGCTGGATGCTATTCTACAATCTGCAGATATTGAATAGAGCATAAAAAAACAATAAAAAAGCCCAAACTAAATTGTTCGGGCTTTTTTTATAAGGTAGATCTTTGTTTATTTTTTCTCGTTAGAAAAATTTTTGTCATCAGAAGGAACTTTGTTTTCGCCATCTTCATCTTTAGAAGCGTCTTTAAATTCTTTAATTCCACTACCTAATCCTCTCATCAATTCAGGAATTTTTCGACCTCCAAAAAGAAGCAAAATTACCACAACAATTAAGATAATTTGTGGGGCACCAATGGCTAATGGTAAAATAAATGCATTCATAATATATGATTTTGATATTACAAACTTAACAAGAATTAAATAATTACAACGCTATTATAGCTTAAATTTAAGTTATACTTGAAGGTAAAACTTAATTTTTAAGCATCTTAAAGTCAAAAACAAGCTTCTGTAAATAGTATATTTAGGATTGAAATAAGTTTTTAGAGAAGATTGGTGCACTTAAATTATCTTTGTACGTGAATTATGACCGAAAAAAAAAATAGAAAAAAAATAACCAGGAAGTTGCTTCATAAGTATCGAATGATTATAATAAATGAAGATACATTTGAGGAGAAACTTTCTTTTAAATTAACCCGGCTGAATGTTTTTGTAAGCATTACGCTAAGTGCTATAATTCTTATTGCTGCCACAACCTATATTATAGCTTTTACACCGCTTAAAGAGTATATACCGGGCTATTCTTCTGCAGAGTTAAAACAACAGGCTTCTCAATTAGCTTATGAGTCAGATTCCCTACAACAGGTTTTAAAACTTAATAATCAATACTTAAATTCCATAAAGGATGTGCTAACGGGGAAAGCCGATACTTCCAGTCTTAGTAGAGATTCTCTTATAGAAAACCCTATAATGGGGCAGGAGATTGAACCCATAGAGCCATCCCGGGCCGATTCCCTTTTGCGGGAAGAAGTTTTACAGGAAGACAAATACAATGTTTTGCCATCGGCCACAGATAATATAGATTTTTCACTGTTTCCACCGGTTAAAGGAACAATTTCGGAAGAATATGATGCCAAAGAAAAGCATTTTGCCGTAGATATTGTGGTGGCTAAAAACACACCGGTTAAGTCTGTAGCCGATGGCCGGGTAATTTTTTCTGAATGGACTACAGAAACCGGTTACGTAATAATTATTAAACACGAATACGGTTTGCTGTCTGTATACAAGCATAATGCTTCTTTGTCTAAAGAACAGGGCGAAAATGTGAGAAGGGGAGAGGTAATTGCCACTGCCGGTTCTACCGGAGAATATACTACCGGCCCACATTTGCATTTTGAACTTTGGAACGAAGCGGTGCCTGTAGACCCTACAGATTATATTGATTTTGACTAATAAATCACGACCTTTGTGATGCTAAGTCTATTATAGAAGTAGAATTACGCCATTTAATTTTAAAAAAACCTATGTCTTTAAAATCGTTTGGAGCCAAGATTTTCGCTAAAACTATTCGCAAACAAATAGATAATTGGGCTTCTAAACCTGAGGCCACCCAAGAAAAAATATTTCAGGATTTAATAGAGAAGGCCAAAGACACCAAATTTGGTAAAGATCACGATTTTAAGAATATTAAATCTTATAGCGATTTTGCCAAAAAAGTGCCGGTTCGTGATTATGAAGAATTGCGTTTTTATGTAGATAAAATGGTGGCGGGCGAACCCGATATTTTATGGCCGGGCAAACCTTTATATTATGCGAAAACATCGGGTACAACCAGCGGTGCAAAATATATTCCGCTTACCAAAGATTCTATGCCTTCGCATATTAATGCTGCCCGAAATGCAATTTTATGTTATATCGCCGAAACCGGAAACGCTAAATTTGTAGACGGGAAAATGATCTTTCTTCAGGGAAGCCCCGAAATGCAAGAGAAAAATGGGGTGAAACTTGGTCGTTTGTCAGGCATAGTAGCGCATTACGTACCTTCCTACCTTCAGAAAAACCGAATGCCAAGTTGGGAAACTAACTGTATAGATGATTGGGAAAAGAAAGTTGATGCTATTGTAGAAGAAACCAGGAACGAGAATATGAGCGTAATTAGCGGTATTCCATCCTGGGTACAAATGTATTTTGAAAGACTTCAGCAGAAAACCGGAAAAAAAGTAGGAGAGTTGTTTCCTAATTTTGACCTGTTTATTTATGGCGGGGTAAATTATGAACCTTATCGCTCTAAATTTGAAAAGCTTATTGGGAGAAAGGTAGATAGCATAGAGCTATATCCCGCTTCAGAAGGATTTTTTGCTTTTCAGGATAAACAAAGCGAAAAAGGAATGTTGCTGCAGCTCAATTCGGGAATGTTCTACGAGTTTATAAAAGCCGATGAATTTTTTGACGAAAACCCTAAAAGACTTAGTATAGGCGAAGTGAAAACAGGCGTTAATTACGTGATGCTGGTTTCTACCAATGCTGGTCTTTGGGCCTATAATATTGGAGATACTGTACAATTTACCAGCACTAAACCCTACCGGGTTATTGTTTCGGGAAGAATAAAACATTTTATTTCGGCTTTTGGGGAACACGTGATTGCCAAAGAGGTTGAAGAAGCGATTCAGGAAGCTACTTTAGCTACAAATGCCCAAATAAGTGAGTTTACCGTAGCCCCGCAAATTACCCCCGAAGCTAAGGAATTGCCTTATCACGAATGGTTTATAGAGTTTGAAAAAGAGCCTGAAGATTTGTTGAAATTCAGAGAAATCCTGGATAAAAGCCTTCAACAGCAAAATTCTTATTATTTTGATCTCATAGAAGGGAAGATTCTTCAGCCATTAAAAATAACAAAAGTTCCACAGAATGGTTTTCAGCAGTATATGAAGTCTATTGGCAAACTTGGCGGACAAAATAAATTGCCGCGCCTGGCCAACGATCGTAAAATCGCCGAAGTCCTGGAAAAAATTATAAAAGCATAAAAAATGATAAATCTTAAATTACTGGGCCGTACCCGTGCTCAAGAAAGTACACACGCTATAGAACGTATGTATATAACCATGCGTCATCTTTTTAATCGCGGTTTTTATAAACCTATGGGCGTTTCCGGTGAAACTTTAAGGGAATCTTTACTTATTCTTCGCCCCGAAATTTACGGTTCTATTGCCGATGATAAAGCTGAGTTAAGCGGATTATTGTATGTAATAGATAGATTGCCAAAAGGAATTGAAGAGTGTAGGTTTATAAACCTTACCAGTGATGAAGGTTATGGTAATTCGCATTTTAAGCCCATTGTTCCTCCTAAACGCCGGCGTAACTGCTACAGGATAGATGATGAGCAAATGAATATTGAAATAACCCGCGGCCGTTCTGAGATTTATGATATTCTTACGCACCTTACTTTTCTTTTTATAGAATCTCATAAAATAATGCGTCGCGTAATTATAGATGAAGAAGGCAGTGTTACCCGAGACTGGCAAAAGCTGGAAAAGGCGGTGCTACAGGAAGAGCCTTTAGACCAAACAGAACGGGAAATTGCGTTAACCCATACCGCAAATATTTTAGGTAGAACTTTTTATGAAGTCCAGGAAATCTATCCAAAATTCTCCCTTCCGGGAAATACAGAACGCTTTTTAAATATAATTTACTGGTTAGGAAAACTCGCTATTGCCGAAACCGTTAATAACAATAAGCGAATTATAACTTTTAGCCCTGTATTGCGAGAGCGTTTAGGGCATCATATTCACGGAGAGATTTGGGCCGATAATATTAAACAGCATCTTATAAAAGAGAATTTAATGCACCGCCCATTGCACATTATTAGTGCAAATATGCATAGTGTTATGAACACGCTTTACACTCCTTCGGCCTTAAAAACAGAGCTTAAAAAGAAAAAGCCGCTGGAAATTTATGAAGCCCTTAGCGATAGTGCCAATGGTAATTTGCGAAGTAAAGTTATGAAGGTTGCTTTAGAGACTGGCATGAGCTTTTTGGAAGACAAGAGCGGAACCAATATTGACGTGCAAATCTTTGATACCGCTAAATTAAATGGGAAATACGGCTCGTGGGATATCAAAACTGAAGAAGAAGCACCGGTTATTATTGTGATGGATTATGCCTTTGGAGAGCAGGCTTATGAAACCATGGATGAGTTGCTGAAACCTTATAATTTTGAAGGTAACGAGATTAAAATGAATGTAGAGTCTATCTCAATTATGGGAAAAGCCGGGATTCTAGAAGGTGGAAAAGGCGATATTATGATTCCTTCTGCCCATTTGTTTGAAGGTACTGCAGATAACTACCCGTTTAAAAACGAACTTAGTCGTACCGATCTTCAAGAAAACGATATTGCGGTTGTAGATGGTGCAATGATTACGGTTTTGGGTACCTCTCTTCAAAACAGGGATATCCTTAAATTTTTCCACGATTCTACCTGGAACGTAAGCGGATTGGAAATGGAGGGGGCTCACTATCAAAAAGCCATTCAGGCGGCTTCGAAATTACGGGGTAGTATTCGTAACGATGTAAAGGTGAGATATGCTTATTATGCTTCAGATAATCCTTTAGAAACCGGTAGTACCTTAGCTTCAGGAGGATTGGGAACCACAGGTGTAAAGCCCACTTATTTAATCACCGAAAAGATTCTTGAGCAAATCTTTAAATCCTAATTTATGAAAATTGAAGAAACGCCTTTAAAAGACTGTTTTATCATAAAACCCGAAATTTTTAGGGATAAAAGAGGACTCTTTTTAGAAAGTTACCACAAAAAAAAGTTTATAGAATTAACCGGGATAGAAAAGGAGTTTGTTCAGGATAATCAATCTATTTCTAAAAAAGGCGTTTTACGCGGAATACATTACCAAACCGGGGAATTTGCCCAAACCAAATTGGTTCGTGTAATTTATGGGAAAGTTTTGGATGTGGTAGTAGATTTAAGGCCAGAATCCCCCACTTTTAAACAGAGCTTTAAAATTATTTTGGATCACGAGAATTTATATCAACTCTATATCCCCAAAGGCTTTGGTCACGGTTTTGTTACCCTTTCAGAAACTTCGGTTTTTGCTTATAAATGCGATCAATATTATATGCCGGGTTCTGAGGCCGGGATTATTTATAAAGATCCCGATTTGGCGATAGATTGGGAATTTCCGGAGGAAGAAATGATTATTTCAGATAAAGATTTAAAACAGCCGTTTTTAAAAGAGGTTTTTTAATGAAGAATATTCTCATAACCGGTGCCAATGGTCAATTAGGAGCTTGTTTTAAAAAGATTTCGGGAGATTATACTGAATGTAACTTTATATTTAAATCTTCTTCGGAAGCCGATATTACCGATAAATCTAAATTAGTTAAGCTATTTGCTGAAGTTAAACCCCATTGGGTAATTAACTGCGCCGCTTACACCAATGTTGAAAAAGCCGAAGCCGAAGAAGAAAAAGCCTTTAAAATTAATGCTGAAGCTTCTAAGAACCTGGCTGAGCTTTGTGTAGCTAACCAGGCAAAACTGGTTCATTTTTCTACCGATTATGTGTTCGATGGTAAAGCTGAAAAGCCTTATAAGGAAACAGATAAAACCAATCCCATTAATGTTTACGGGGCCTCCAAACTAAAGGGAGAGATTTTAATTGCAGAAATCTTAAAAGAGCATTTTATTTTTAGGACTTCCTGGTTGTATTCAGAATTTGGGCATAATTTTTATAAAACCATTGGGAGAAAAATAGACGAAAAGGCCGAGCTTAATATCACTACTTCCCAAACCGGAACCCCAACAAATGCAAATGATTTGGCCGGGTTAGTGTTGGAGATAATCGCTTCAGAAAATAAGAATTTCGGGTTATATCACTTTAGCAATTTGGGACAGGCTACCTGGTACGATTTTGCAAAAGAAATTTTGGAACTTACAGGAAATTCAGAAGAAATAGTTTTAAACAAGAGCAATAATTTTAAAACCATAGCCGCAAGGCCTAATTATAGTGTGTTAGATAAAACAAAATTGCAACAAGTGTTTTCAATACCTATTTTAGACTGGAAAGTGAGTCTTAAAAACCTAATTAAGATATAAATCTGCTAGAATTTCATTAATTTGAACTTAAATCTTATCAAATGGCGAAAAGAATACTTATAACCGGCGCGGCAGGCTTTTTAGGCTCCCATTTATGCGACAGATTTATAAAAGAGGGCTACCATGTAATTGGAATGGATAACCTTATTACCGGAGATCTTAAGAATATTGAACATCTTTTTAAGCTGGATAATTTTGAGTTTTTCCATCACGATATTACCAAATTTGTTCATGTGCCCGGCGAATTAGATTATATTCTGCATTTTGCTTCTCCTGCCAGCCCAATAGATTATCTAAAGATTCCAATTCAAACCTTAAAAGTAGGTTCGGTGGGAACCTGGCATTGCCTTGGTTTGGCTAAGGAAAAAAATGCCCGTATTCTCATTGCCTCTACTTCTGAAGTTTATGGCGATCCCCAGGTGCATCCCCAAAGTGAAACATATTATGGCAATGTAAATACCATTGGCCCACGTGGAGTATATGATGAAGCAAAGCGTTTCCAGGAATCTATTACCATGGCTTATCATCGTTTTCACGGTTTGGAAACCAGAATTGCGAGGATTTTTAATACCTACGGCCCCAGGATGCGTTTAAACGATGGGCGGGTAATTCCCGCGTTTATTGGCCAGGCGCTTCGCGGTGAAGATCTCACTATTTTTGGTGATGGCTTGCAAACGCGTTCTTTTTGCTATGTAGACGATCAAATTGAAGGAATTTATAGATTGCTGCTAAGCGATTATTCCGATCCGGTGAATATTGGAAACCCTGATGAAATTACCATTAAAGATTTTGCAGAAGAAATTCTAAAGCTTACCGGTACTAACCAACAAATTGTATACAAAGAATTGCCCGAAGACGACCCACTAAAAAGACAGCCCGATATTAGCAAAGCGAAAGAGATTTTAGGCTGGGAACCAAAAGTTGCCAGAAGCGAGGGAATGAAAATTACCTATAATTATTTTAAAAGCCTTAGTGCTGAAGAGCTCGAGAAAAGCGAACACAAAGATTTTTCAGGACATATAAGACGTTAAATTCAAGTATGAAAAATCCCCTGGTTTCAATAATTATGCCTGCCTTTAATGCGGAAAATTTTATTGAAACCGCCGTAGCGTCGGTTATTTCTCAAACCTATTCTAATTGGGAATTGTTTATTGTAGACGATGCTTCTACCGATACCACTTTTTCTAAAATTGAAACGCTGGCAAAGCAAGACCCCCGAATTAAAATATTTCGAAATCAACAAAATTTAGGTACCGGAATAAGTAGAAATAAAGGCATTAAAGCTGCGCAGGGAGATTTTATTGCCTTTTTGGATGCAGATGACCAATGGAAACCAAAAAAGCTGGAAATACAGCTTAGAGTAATGCAACAGAAGGATGCACTGGTTTGTTTCTCCAGTTATTTGCAAATAGATGAAGGCGGAAACTCATTAAATAAAATAATTGAGGCCCTTCCTGTTTTGAGTTATCAAAAACTGCTAAAATCAAATTACCTGGGCAATCTTACCGGAATTTACAATGTTAAAAAGTTAGGGAAAATTTATGCTCCCGAAATTAGAAAAAGACAGGATTGGGCACTTTGGCTGGAAGCGGTTAAACGATCTGGCCGGGCTATGGGAATTCAACAGTGTTTAGCGAAATACCGGGTAAGAAAAGGATCTATTTCCGGGGACAAACCACAAATGCTGAAATATAATTTTTATATCTACCATAAAGTATTAGGTTACAATTTTTTTAAAAGCAGTTTTTGTATGCTGGTATTTTTAAAAGAGCATTTTTTTGTAAAAACTAAACAAGTAAAGAAGCTTAAATGATGTACACCTTCCAGTCCTGAAAGCTGTCAGGATTATTTTAGGGCATTTTTTAGAAAAATAATTGAATTCGTGGCGGTAAAAATTACAATTCTGAAATAAACTGTTTTAATTTCCCGCTTTTATTTCGCTTCAGGATACTTTTTCGCTCAAAATTTACCTGAAGGTTTTTGCCTACGTAGGTTTCAATAGCCTGTATTACTTTTTGCTGCTGATCTTTGGAAAAAACTTCCTGGCTCACATATTCAATGCTAAAAGAATCGGGGGTAATTTGTTTTACGATAAATTCTTTGATGTTTCCGGTATCTTCAATAATGCTTTTTGTTACATAATAAAAGGTGAGTCCCGGTACCACTTTGCCATTAGGGAGTTTGGCGATATCGTTGGTTCGGCCAATTAATTTTTCTAAAATTGGCTTTTTTGCTGTGCTTTTAACCGAAAGTATGCCTGTATCTCCAATTTTATAGCGAATAATGGGATGTGCTTTGTTGTAAAGTGAGGTAATTACTATGTTTCCTTCGGTCCCTGAAGGCACCGATTTATTTTCTTCATCAAGTATTTCCACAAATAGATCTTCAGAATTCACAATCCATTCGTTGTTCTGGTCTTCAAAAGCAATAAGGCCTACTTCACTGGCACCATATTCGTTTACTACCGGAACCCCAAATGCGGCTTGCATTAATTCCCTGTCTTTTTTAAACAAGCGTTCAGAGGTTACTATACAGAGCTTTAGGTTTGGACAAACCTCTTTTAAAACCAGGTTTTTCGTTACCATAAACCTGGCAAAAAGCAATACAGCACTGGTATAGCCATTAATATAGCTAAAATTTGACTTTTGAAATCGCTTTAAAAATTTCTCCATTTTTTGTTCACTAAGATCAAATATGGGAAATCTGCGCCGTAAACTAATTCGGTCTTTAATGCGCTCCTGAATGTTTCCGTATAAATCTAAGGGAATACCGTAAAATCTGGCCTGCAAGGATTTGTTGAGGTCTATACCGTGCCACTGATACCTGTTTTGAAACCCTGCCCAACTCAAGGCATGGGTAAACTTATCTTTGGCAAAAATAAAGGGCGTCCCACTACTACCGGAGGTTTTACCAATATATGCTGTATATTTTGTAAAGCCTTTAGTAAGTCGGTTTTCTAATTTTTGTTGCAAATCGGTTTTGGTCATTACCGGTACGTTCTCCCAGGTAGAAAAACTCTCTCTTCCAAAAAAATCTTTATAAAAGCTATTGTTTTTTAAGTGATAATCAACAATTTCCCGTTGCTTTTCTAAAAGATAAGTTTCGTAGTGTTCTTCGGGGATAGCTTGTATTTTTTCCAATGTTTTTTGTGCCCGGTCTATGGGGAATTTATTCAATTGTAGAGAAAGTTTAAACCAGTCCAAGGGCAAAAAATCTTTTTTATCAAAAATAATTGGTGCTTCAATTTACAAACAATTATTTTTGAAGCCATAACTAAAATCACTTCAGGATGAAAATATTAATTCTAGGCGCGGGCGGGCGCGAACACACTTTTGCATATAAATTGGCACAGAGCCCAAATTGTTCTCAACTTTTTGTAGCTCCGGGGAACGCAGGAACCGCCGAGATAGCTAAGAATATAGATCTTAAAGTAACCGATTTTGAAGCAATTAAAGACTTTGTGCTTCAGGAAAAAATTGAAATGCTGGTGGTAGGTCCTGAAGATCCACTGGTTGCAGGTATTACCGATTTTTTTGCAGAAGACTCTGCTTTAAAACAGGTTAAAGTGATTGGCCCCTCTAAGCGTGGTGCCCTTTTAGAAGGAAGTAAGGAACGTGCCAAGGAGTTTATGGCCATGCATAAAATACCTACCGCCTCCTATGAGAGTTTTACTAAAGAAAGCCTGGAAGCAGGAAAAAAGTTTCTGGAAACTTTAAAACCACCCTATGTTTTAAAAGCTGATGGCCTTGCGGGCGGAAAAGGGGTTTTAATTTTAAACGAGCTTGAAGAAGCCAAACAGGAACTCCAAAATATGCTGGCCGATAATAAATTTGGAGCCGCAAGCGAGAAAGTAGTGATTGAAGAGTTTTTAGATGGTATTGAATTAAGCGTTTTTGTTCTTACCGATGGTAAAAACTATAAAATTATGCCAACGGCCAAGGATTATAAAAGAATTGGGGAAGGGGATACCGGTTTAAATACCGGAGGAATGGGTGCTATTTCGCCGGTTCCTTTTGTTGATGATGATTTGATGCAAAAGATTGAAGAGCGCATTGTAAAACCTACTGTAAACGGACTTCAGGAAGAAAATATAGATTATAAGGGCTTTATCTTTATAGGGCTTATAAAAGTGAACAATGAACCTTACGTGATAGAATATAATGTGCGTATGGGAGATCCTGAAACAGAAGTGGTATTACCAAGAATAAAATCTGATCTCGTTGAAATCTTTGAAAAGCTTTCTGAAGGAAAACTAAACGAAGCAAGTTTAGAGGTAGATGAACGTGCGGCAACTACAGTTATGTTAGTATCTGGAGGCTATCCTGAAGCTTATGAAAAATCTAAAGAGATTACCGGTTTTGATAATGTAGAGGGCTCTATTGTATTTCACGCTGGAACCAAAAATGAATCAGGTAAAGTTGTAACTAGTGGTGGCCGGGTTATTGCCGTAACTTCATTTGGGAAAGATTATAAAGAAGCACTAAAAAAATCTTATCAAAATGCAGCTAAACTACATTTTGATAAGATGTATTATAGAAAAGATCTTGGATTTGATTTATCCTAAAAACGAATGTGCAGTTGGATCGTAATCGTCGTCTTGAATTTCGTTATAATGTTTTAGCTGTTTCATCCAATAAACAATAGCCGCGAAGCAAATTATAACGAAAATAAAGTTTAGGGCATTAGCAGCCCACCAGGAATCTAATTCCAGGTCTCTAAAAAAGTCAAAAGGAATAAATAATATCTCCTCAAACAAGTAGGCGATCCCTTCAAATATATCTGTTAACATTTTAAATGAATTTAAGTTCAATTTACTGCAAAGTTATATTAAAATGTCTCTGTAGACGTTACAATAACTAACTTTGTTGCCTTTAAGGATACAAAAATATAAAAAACCACAATGCTAACAAGCTTTTTTGGTAAATCAAAACCTGTAAATGGTATAGTGATCACTCTTTTTTTGATCCTGTTTTTTACGATCGCAAATTTTAGATCGTGGTTTTTAGATTTTGAGCTACTTATTTTTCTGGAGAAATTTGTAGTTTTAGTATGCCTTATTCTGAGTGTTTTTATACTAAATTTTATCGCTAAAAAGAACGAACTTACTCAACGTAGTGCGTATAAAATTTTATTTTTCGCGATATTTTCGGCTTCTTTTTTTAGTCTTTTAAAGAACCATCAGGTTATTTTCGCAAATTTATGTGTGCTTTTTGCCTTGAGAAGGGTTATTAGTTTACAAACTAAAAAAGTGGTACAACGAAAAATCTTTGATGCTACCTTTTGGATATGTATCGCCTCCCTTTTTTATTTCTGGGCTATTTTGTTTTTGGTGGTAGTCTACGCAGGAATTATCTATTATTTGCCTAAAGCTAAAAATTGGCTAATTCCGCCTATTGCAGCCCTAACGGTCACTTTATTGACCCAAAGTTTTCATATTATAGCCTACGATCAATTTTATACGCTTGGAGAGTGGTTTCAGTGGAATTATTTTGACTATTCAAATTATCAGGATCCTAAAATTCTTATTCCAATAAGTATAATTTTAGCCCTGGCGCTTTGGTCACTGGTTCAATTCTTTTCGGTAGTGAATAAAGCAAGTGTCTCTGTAAAAGCTTCTTTAAACCTGGTATTACTTAGCTTGCTAACAGCTGTTGGGGTAGCCATTTTTGCACCCACCAAAGATGGAAGTGAGCTTATTTTCCTTTTTGTACCGCTTAGTATTATTGTTTCTATTTATTTTGATCAAAAAAGCGATAAAGTATTTAGGGAAGTCTTGCTGGCATTACTTATCTTAATGCCATTGTGTATTCCCTTACTTTTTTAAATGAATCTACCGGTACCTAGAAGTAAAATAAGAAAGGCCGTCAATGCGAATATAGATGTCTCCGGAAACAATATAATTCACTGGATAAATTGGCTAATACGGCCTGGATGTATAAATTTTTTTTAAAGTAGGAAAGGAATCAGCATAAAAAGGATTAAAGCTGCAGCCAACAGATTTTGAAATAACAGCATATTTGCACGGGGTTATTCAAGAAGATACCAATCAATAGATAAGAGAGATTGAGGGGGTAGGGTATATCCTATATTTATACCCACCCTACAAAACACAATATGGTACTTATTATCATATCTTATATACCATTGTAAAATATGATACCTTTGCACCTGGAGGTAAAACCAGACTTTGGGTTTATTATCGCTCTAATTATTGTAAAAAGAATCATTTTACAATTTGATAGCGCAAGCGAAGTTTAGGTATAAATTTTTCAGTTATAATAATGAGGGATTAATGCCTTCAGAAGAAATAAAAGAAATAATGAGCCGTTTTGGAGATTATGGTTTGGCCACTAGAAATTATAGGCGCTTTAAAGCCGATAAAATCGAAAACCGGAATCATAAAGCCAATAACACTAAAGAATATCTACACATTTTAGAAAAAAAATAATTTATGTTTTCAGATAAAGCAAATAAGATTTTTCAGGAAGTAATAGCAAAATACCACGAAAAAGATAGCGTGGATCAGCCATTTAATAATCCTTACGATAGCGAAAATGAATTAATAGAACATTTATTGTACAGAAAATGTTGGATAGATACTGTACAATGGCATTATGAAGATATTATTCGCGATAAACATATAGATCCGGTTGATGCTTTGGACTTAAAGCGCCAAATAGACGCTTCTAACCAGGACCGTACCGACACCGTAGAATATATTGATAGTTATTTTCTGGAAAAATTTAAAGAAGTTACGCCAGAAAAAAATGCTACCATTAACTCTGAAAGTCCGGCCTGGGCCATAGACAGGCTCTCTATTTTAGCTTTGAAAATTTACCATATGGATGAAGAGGCTAACCGGGAAGATGCCTCGCAAGAGCACCAAATGAAGTGTAAAGCGAAGCTTGATGTGCTACTGGAGCAACGTGTAGATCTTTCTTTGGCCATAAACCAATTGCTGGAAGATATTGCCGCCGGGAGAAAATATATGAAAGTCTACAAACAGATGAAAATGTATAACGACGATGAGTTAAACCCTGTTTTAAGAGGGAAATAAGCCAGTTTATTGGCCAAAACAAAGGAGGCTATTTGAAAAGTCTATTCTTGTCAAGCTGAACTTGTTTCAGCTTCTAACATGTTTTTAATTATCAACACTTTAGATTTTGAAATAAATTCAAGATGACGGTTTTAAAACCTTTTCAGACAGCTTCTTAATCATTCGATAATAATGGCAGAAAATCACCAAAATCCTAAAGACTTTTCTTCCGTTTCTTCAAACGAAGCAGCGCATATTCTGGTGATTCGTTTATCGGCTATGGGCGATGTAGCCATGACCGTGCCCGTTTTGCGAGTTTTAACAGCCACGTATCCCAATTTAAAAATTAGCGTTTTAACCCGGGGCTTTTTTAAACCAATGTTTGAGGGAATCCCCCGGGTTTCGGTTTATAAAGCCGATATTAAAGGAGTGCATAGTGGGGTGATTGGATTGGCCCGGCTGGCAAAAGAACTTAGGGATTCCGGAATTGATAAAGTAGCCGATTTGCATAATGTTTTACGAAGCAATGTGCTGAAATCTGTGTTCTATTTGTTTGGAATCCCAGTGAAGCAAATTGATAAAGGCCGAAGCGAAAAGAAAGCACTTACCCGTGAAAACAATAAGGTTTTTAAACAATTAAAACCCACCATACAACGCTATGCCGATGTATTTGAAGCTTTGGGCTATCCTTTAGATCTAAAGCAACATCAATTTCCGGAAAAGAAAAAGCTTTCAGAAAAAATAAGGAAGCTGCTGGGCAACGATTCTAAAAAGTGGTTGGGAATAGCCCCTTTTGCACAACATGCATCAAAAGCCTATCCGAACGATTTAATGGAAGAGGTTTTAAGAGAACTAAGTGAAAATTCAAAAATCAAGGTTTTATTATTTGGTGGTGGGGCTGCAGAAGAGGAAAAATTGGAAAGCTGGGCCAAAAAATTTAAAAATACCCTTAGTATTGCCGGCAAATTAACTTTGGCCGAAGAATTGGCACTTATTACCAATCTTGATGCTATGCTTGCTATGGATAGCGGAAATGCCCATATGGCTGCTATGTATGGAATTCCGGTTATTAGCCTTTGGGGCGTAACACATCCCTATGCCGGTTTTGCCCCCTTTAACCAAGCCCCCGAAAATAGTTTACTTCCTGATTTGGAGAAATTCCCGAAGATTCCAACTTCCGTTTACGGGAATAAATTTCCAGAAGGTTATGAAAATGCCATTCGTAGCATTCCTTCTAAAAGTGTTTTAAAGAAAATTGATGAGGTTTTATTTTAAAATGTATGTAAAGTAAGCTATTAAAAAACAGTCTGGTTTATTTTCAATTACAAGCAGGTTGTAGCTATATTTTACTACAAACCGGGTAGAATTGGGATAGATTGGCGTTGACCTTCATTATAATAGAAAATTTACAAGGCAGCTCAAAATTTAAATTTAATGACTCTTTAATATTTACGGAAATTGAGTTTTCCGAAATTCAAGTCTCTATCCCAAAAGAGTTAAGCTTATTATCTGAAGAGTATAGTTACCTAAATAGTAAAATTAAAATGCCTTTAACTCAAGAAGAGTTGTCTTTTCCTTTCTCTTATGATATAGAAAGCACTTATTACCTTAACCAAAAAAGTAAACTAACTTCTAATTATACTGTTTTTCTCAGAAAAAATGAAGCAAGTTTTTTAGCGACATTTAGGGAAATTTCTACTGGAGAAACTTTAATGTTGGATGGTATCTGGACAGGTTTTTAATAACATAGAAGTTGAGTTTTTAGCAAACGAAATTGAATAGTTATTTTGTTATGAAAGCCGAGTATGCACTAGAAATTTAAGAAAGTAAATGAGTTTTCAAACCCTGGCGATCTAATGGCAACGCCTTGCATTATAGTTTAATTAGTTTGGTGTGATTTAGACTAGAAACTGTAACAAAAAATGAGACTTTCTGTCTTTTAGAGTACATCATCAATCAAAATAAAAAATGAAATACTTAAAACTTCTAACACTGTTTGCAGTTATCAGCTTCAATTTGAACGCTCAGAACAATTTAAATTTAGAAAACAATCAACAGGAAAAAGCATCTTATGTTATAAAGAATGTGAATGTGATTCCAATGACTAATAATAATAAAGTCATGGAAAATGCAACAGTTGTAATCCAAAATAAAAGAATACAATCCATTAATGATTCTATTCCAACGAACGCAATAATTATTGATGGAACCGATAAATGGCTCATTCCCGGATTTATTGATATGCACGTTCATAATCTAGCGGATGGGCCGTATAAGTCTTATCCTACAAAAGGTCCTGCAATACACTTTGATACACAAAATTTTATGACACTCTACGTAGCAAACGGAGTTACTACTGTATTCGAGTTAAGTGCAAGAGCAGAACATATTGGGCAACGAAACGAAATTTTAAGAGGAGATGTGGTAGGTCCAAGAATTGCTTTGGCGGCATTAATAGACGGGAGTAATGCAAATATGACTGCTACAACACCATCTGACGGAAGACAAACCGTTAGACTTGCAAAAGGTGAAGGTTATGAGTTTATAAAAGTATATTCTCAATTGAATATTGAGACCTATAAAGCTATTATTGATGAAGCAGAGAAACAGGGAATCAAAGTTGTGGGTCACGTTCCTGCCGCATTTGAAGGAAAACCTGCCGAGGATTTTTTTGTTCCTCACTTTGGGTTAATCGCACACGCAGAGGAATTATCAAAACAAACGGAAGAATTCAGCTTTGAAAAAGCACAAGAGTATGCACGTTTGGCTAAAAAAAATGGTACTTGGTTAATTCCTAATTTATCCAATCTTGTTTATATAGCAAAACAAGCACGTTCGCTTGATAGTGTATTAAACCTTAAAAGTTTTAAGTTTGTCCACCCGCTTATGCAGAGTAAATGGATTGAATCCAATCAGTATTACCAGGGTACAAATGCCAAACGTATTGCTTACTTCGATAAGCTCGTAGACTTTCATGTTAAAGTAGTTAAGGCTTTTAAAAAGGAAGGTGTTCCAATGGTTACAGGAACGGATGCAGGAACTTCTGGGATTGTATGGGGGTTTTCACTTCACGACGAACTTAAATTATTGGTAGAGGCAGGCTTAACTAATGAAGAAGCTTTAGCCTCTGCAACCCGATTAGGCGCTGAATGGCTTGAAATTGACGATAAAATTGGAACAATCGAAAAAGGAAAGTTTGCAGATTTAATTCTATTAGATAAAAATCCGTTGAAGAACATTAATAATACCCGCAAAATTTCTGGTGTCTTTATAAATGGCAAATGGATTGATGAAAATAAACTTGATGATATGCTTTCTTATGTTGAGGAATGGAACAATGCCAATAAAGAAAATTATAATTGGAAAGAAGTGATAAGAAAAATAAGAGGGAGATAGATTAAAACTATGCCTAATAACTAAGCTTTCCGAGAAGATAAATTCGAAGCGGGCGGTATTGCCAGAAATGAAAGTATTTTTAACTAAGCCGGTTTCTTGCTAGTGAGCCATATATGGGATTTAGTTTAATGAAATACATATAATTATTATAAATATTTGTACATAAAAAAGAGGCTGTCTGAAAAGTCTATTCTCGTCAAGCTGATTTCTATGACACTTGCAAGTTATTATTATATATTTTTTGATTTTTTATGATGGCAAAAATTCTATGAATGATCTTATTTCTTACAGCATTTAAGACGCTCATTTTGTTTTTGCCTTCATTTACCTTTCGATGGTAATATTGTTTTAAATCAGAAGGCAATTGGATCGCCCTCATGGCTGCTAAATGCAGTATTTTCTTAATGCCTTTATCTGCATAGATAGAAACCGATGCCCTACCAAAAACAGAAGTTCCTGAACTTTTTGAAAATGGCGCCACTCCAGCATAACAGGCAAATTTACGAGGATTTGTGATCGATTTAAATGCATTTGTTTTAATCAACATATTCCACGATAAAATAGGACCTACTCCAGGAATAGCACGTATTAAATGGTATTGGTGCTTCAATACACTATTGTGCTCAATAACCTCAATTATTGATTTGTCGGTTTGTTTTATTTTTTCAGTTAGTAATTGAATAAGTTCAGCTCCGTGCTCTTCCAGTTGCGGCAAGTCAAGATCTGCAATCAGTAGGTTTTCTTTGTTTTTTGCTTTGAGTTGGGCTCTTTGCTTAATTAACAGGTTCCTATGGGATATAAGTGCTTTCAGCTTTTCTATTCCCGGTTCTGGTTTTTGATGTGGTTCGAGTTCTGTGTGGTTTTTTTCCAGGAATTTAGCAATACGGAAGGCATCTATAATATCATCTTTTCCTCTGGTGAGTCCAATACTTTTGTGTAAATGCAAAGGATTTACTTCGTAAAAAACGATATTTAAAGAGGTTAAGACTTCAATAATCTTACGGCCATATCGCCCCGTATTCTCAATACAGACTTTTAAACTTTGTGGCTTTGAGCCACTAAAAAAAACTTTTATAGCTTTTTTGTTGTTATCAATACGTTTGGCCAGTTTCTTCTCACCTTTTATAGAACAAATATCCAATGTGTTTTTACTGATATCAATACCTACAAAAGTCAATGAATTTTTCATAATTTTGGTTTTAGTTATGAATGGATTAAATTAAATAGGACTCAATTCCTTAATAATGGGCTTTTAATCCCGAATTTCTATTTGAGTTACTATTTAGGGAAAGAGTAGGTACTGAATCAGCATATAGCTCTTTTAACTGGAACTTGTTATAGTTAGCCTACTCTTTTTTAATCCTTAATTTACACAAATTTTACTCTTGCAAGTCTAAAGGAA